>NZ_CALSBS010000004.1 GCF_943590815.1 Pseudocitrobacter vendiensis
GCCCTCACCCCGGCCCTCTCCCACAGGGAGAGGGGGGAAAACCCGTGCTGAACTTAGCCACAAGCGCTGTCTGTCCCCTCTCCCTTGAGGGAGAGGGTTAGGGTGAGGGGGGAACGTGCGCGCTGTTACCCTCACCCCGGCCCTCTCCCACAGGGAGAGGGGGATATAACCTCACGAATACTTTTTCGTCCGCCGCGTCGGCGCGGTGTTCGCCGGGTCGTCCGGCCAGACGTGTTTCGGATAACGCCCTTTCATCTCTTTTTGCACCTCCCGGTACGCCCCCTGCCAGAATGCGCTTAAATCGCGCGTAATCTGCAAAGGACGCTGCGCCGGGGAGAGCAACTCCAGCACCAGCGGCACGCGCCCCTGGGCGATAGTCGGCGTGCTCGCCTCACCAAACATCTCCTGCATTCGCACCGCCAGCGCGGGCGGATTTTCATCATCGTAGCGAATAGCTATCCGGCTTCCGGTGGGCACAGTGTAATGAGTTGGTAGCTCACTATCCAGACGTTGTCGTAATGTCCAGGGAAGCCAGGCGTGTAATGCCTCTCTGACATTGACGTTTTTCAACGCCCGCAACGATTTTACGCCACTCATATGCGGCAGCAGCCAGGCTTCAAGTTCCGCCAGCAACGACGCCTCATCAACCGCCGGCCAGGCTTCATCTGGCAGCCAGCGCGTAGCACATTGCAGACGCAAGCGTAGCTGCTGCGCGTCTTCTGTCCAGTTCAGAACATTTAAACCCTTATCGCGAATGCCGTTGAGCATCGCCTGATGCAGCTCGTCTTCCGAGGGCTTTGCCAGCGGCTGTACTTTTACCGTCAGTTGCCCAATGCGGCTCCGGCGCAGGGCTTTCAGGGTTCCCTGTGCCTCATCCCATTCGATGGTATCGGACTGTTCAAGCAGTTGAGGGCAGCGCGTAGCCAGTGCGTCAACATCCAGCACATACGCCTGTAAAATACGTGCATCGGGCGACGCATTGCCCTGTAACAGCAGCGGCACTATCAGCCATTCATGGCGGCTTAACGCGTCATCGCTATCGAGCATTGCGCCCATACCGTTCGCCAGTTGATAGCGCCCATCCAGCCCACGTCGCCGCGCGATACGATCAGGAAAACCTTGTGCCAGTAATGCGGGAATGGCGTCGCTATCCGGTTTGCCGCCACGCCTATTCAAACGCCTGAGCAACTGCTGACTACGCTGTTGCCAGTTCGACTGGTTGCGCGAAAACGCCTGACCCAGATCGCTACCCGCACCGCGCGGCGGTTCTTCAAGAATCGCCGCCAGCCGGGCCGCCGTGGCAGCCTCGTCATCACTTTTCGCGGTAATCAGCATCGCCGCCAGACGCGGGTCGTTACCCAGCGCCGCCATTTTCTGCCCTTGCGCGGTCAGACGCTCACCGTCCAGCGCCTGTAACTGCGTGAGTAAGCGACGTGCGGCAGCCAGATTGGCCGCGGGCGGCGCATCCAGCCAGTTTAACTGCTGAGGATCATAGCAGCCCCATTGCAGCAGCTCTAACTGAAGCGAAGAGAGATCGCTTTGCAGAATTTCCGCATCGCTTTGCGCCGCTGCGCGTTCCGCCTGCTCTTTACCCAGCAGATGTAAACAGATACCCGGTTCCAGTCGCCCGGCGCGGCCTGCACGCTGGGTCATCGACGCCTGACTGACGCGTTGCGTTATCAATCGGGTTAAGCCCGTACGCACATCAAACCGTGCCACGCGCTCCTGCGCACAATCAACCACCAGGCGAATGCCTTCGATAGTCAGACTGGTTTCGGCAATATTGGTAGCCAGTACGACTTTACGCTTGCCGACCGGTGCAGGAAGAATGGCCTGACGCTGTTCGCTGAGCGGCAATGCGCCATAGAGGGGACAAAGCAGCACATCAGAGGATACACGCGAACTCAGATGCTCCTGTACACGCTGAATTTCACCTACGCCGGGTAAAAACAGCAGCAGTGATCCTTGCTCTGCGCGGAGCAGTTCCGCAGTAGCGATAGCCACCGCTTCATCAAAACGTTGGTGGGTGGGGAGTGCCTGATAGCGGCGATCCACCGGGAATGCGCGCCCTTCGGAGGTGACCACCGGCGCATCCGGTAACAGGGCGTGCAGCTTATCGTTGTCCAGCGTGGCGGACATAATCAGCAGTTTCAGGTCATCGCGTAGCCCTTGCTGAACGTCCAGCAGCAAAGCCAGCGCAAGGTCAGCCTGCAAACTGCGCTCATGGAACTCATCGAGGATCACCAGCCCGACGTCCGTCAGTTCGGGATCGTGCTGGATCATGCGCGTCAGGATGCCCTCAGTCACCACTTCAAGGCGTGTATTTGGTCCGACGCAGGTTTCTGCACGCATCCGATAACCGACCGTTTCACCGGGCTTTTCATTCAGTAATTCAGCCAGCCGCTGCGCGACATTACGCGCCGCCAGCCTGCGCGGCTCGAGCAAAATAATCCGCCCGCCGATATTGCCCTCACGCAAAATTTGTAGCGGCAGCCATGTCGATTTCCCCGCCCCCGTCGGCGCGTTAAGCAGTACCGCAGGCGCGTTTGCCAGTGCGGAAAGAAGATCGGGAAGAACAGCGGCGACTGGCAACAGCGACACGTTTGGCTCCAAAGGGTTAACATTGAATGGCGGACATTGTAGCATCGCCACAATTCATTACCGAGTACCCACTATGTCTGAGTCGAAAAGAGTCTTTTTCGCCATTGAGATCCCGTCCAAAATCCAGCGCCAGATTGTACGCTGGCGAGCGGACAACTTCCCGGATGACGCAGGAAGGCCGGTTGCAGCAGCGAATATGCACATCACTCTGGCGTTTCTGGGTGAGATTAGCGCCGAGAAGCAGGCCGCGCTGGCGACCATGGCGGGCCGTATCCGTCAGCCAGGCTTTACGCTGCATCTCGACGACGCCGGACAATGGCTGCGCTCGCGAGTAGTGTGGCTGGGCACGCGTCAGCCGCCGCGTGGATTGTTACAGCTGGCTAATCTGTTAAGAGCTCAGGCGGCGCGCAGCGGCTGTTATCAGAGCCCGCAGCCGTTTCATCCGCATCTTACTTTGCTGCGCAATACGGCGCATGCGGTGCCGATTCCGGCGCCAGGGTTTCACTGGGAAATTCCGGTGAACGAATTTATGCTCTACGAATCGCATTTTTTGAACGGGCGAACGCGCTACACGCCGCTTCAACGCTGGACACTTTCAGAATAATCAAGGATGCCTCATGCACTTTACGCCCGCTCTCCAGCACGCCACGCTGATTCAACGTTATAAACGCTTTCTGGCAGACGTGGTGACCCCCGAGGGAGAAACGCTCACCCTCCACTGCCCAAATACCGGTGCGATGACCGGTTGCGCCACGCCTGGCGATACGGTTTGGTATTCCACATCAGAAAATACTAAACGCAAATATCCGCACACATGGGAAATTACGCAAACCCAAAGCGGCGCATTTATTTGTGTCAACACGCAACGCGCGAACCAACTTGCCAAAGAAGCGATATTGTCTGAAACAATCCCGGAACTGCTCGGCTATAATTTGCTGAAAAGTGAAGTGAAATATGGTGCCGAGGGCAGCAGAATTGACCTTATGTTACAGGCGGATGATCGTCCCCGGTGCTATATTGAAGTGAAATCGGTCACGCTGGCGGAAAAGGAGTACGGCTACTTCCCGGATGCAGTTACCCTGCGCGGGCAGAAGCATTTACGCGAGCTGATGGGCGTGGTCGCAGCGGGCGATCGGGCGGTGTTATTGTTCACTGTTTTACACTCAGCCATTGAATATTTCGCACCTGCACACCATATTGATGCTCAATACGCACAACTGTTAGCGGAAGCACATAAACGGGGGGTGGAGATTCTGGCTTATAAAGCGGAACTTTCTGCCAATAACATCACTCTGAGATCACCGTTGCCCGTCACGTTACCACGGGTGTGATCTGGATATTTAGTGTTCGGGCTGCGTCGCAAATACGCTTTTCCTCACAGCATTGTCAAGTGTTACGTTTAGATAATTGCCATACGGAATCGCATCTGCTATTTATAGCGGCCTGATTTTTCCCCCGAACACGGGGATCGATAGTGCGTGTTAAGGAGAAGCAACATGCAAGAAGGGCAAAACCGTAAAACATCGTCCCTGAGTATTCTCGCCATCGCTGGGGTGGAGCCGTACCAGGAGAAGCCGGGCGAAGAGTATATGAACGAAGCCCAGCTGGCACACTTCCGTCGTATTCTGGAAGCATGGCGTAATCAACTTCGGGATGAAGTCGATCGCACCGTTACACACATGCAGGATGAAGCAGCGAACTTCCCGGATCCGGTGGACCGTGCAGCCCAGGAAGAAGAGTTCAGCCTCGAACTGCGTAACCGCGATCGCGAGCGTAAGCTGATTAAAAAGATCGAGAAAACGCTGAAGAAAGTGGAAGACGAAGATTTCGGCTTCTGCGAATCGTGCGGTGTCGAAATTGGCATCCGTCGTCTGGAAGCGCGCCCGACTGCCGATCTGTGCATTGACTGCAAGACGCTGGCGGAAATTCGCGAAAAACAGATGGCTGGCTAATCAAGCGCTAATGACCATGACTATTCTCAAGGCGGGAGCGATTCCCGCCTTGCCGTTTTTATAATCAGTAAAAGCATGTCATCACAACCTTACATCGGGCGATTTGCCCCCTCCCCTTCCGGTGAACTGCATTTTGGTTCGCTGATTGCCGCGCTCGGCAGCTATCTCCAGGCACGCGCCCGGCGTGGTCGCTGGCTGGTCCGCATTGAAGATATCGATCCCCCTCGTGAAGTTCCCGGTGCCGCAACCACGATTTTGCGCCAGCTGGAACATTATGGGCTAGAGTGGGACGGCGATGTGCTTTGGCAATCTCAACGTCATGACGCTTATCGCGAGGCGCTGGCCTGGTTGCATCAGCAAGGGCTCTGCTATTACTGCACCTGCACCCGCGCACGCATTCAGAGTATTGGCGGTATGTATGACGGGCACTGTCGCGATTTAGCCCTCAGTGCGGAAAACGCCGCGCTGCGTATTCGACAAAATGAACCGGTGCTGGCCTTCCACGATAACCTGCGCGGTAATATTCACGCCGACCCGCGACTGGCGACGGAAGATTTTATTATTCATCGCCGTGATGGACTGTTCGCTTATAACCTTGCCGTTGTGGTCGACGACCGCTTTCAGGGCGTAACGGAGATTGTCCGTGGCGCAGATTTAATCGAACCGACGGTGCGCCAGATTTCGCTCTATCGTCATTTTGCCTGGCCCGAGCCCGAATATATTCATCTGCCGCTGGCACTCAACGCTGAAGGCGCTAAACTTTCCAAGCAAAATCATGCGCCTGCCTTACCACAAGGCGATCCTCGCCCCATTTTAACCCAGGCGCTACGCTTTTTAGGGCAGGACGTTGTGGCGCAGTGGCGGGATCTTACGCTTGCCGAATTACTGAAAAATGCTGTAGATAACTGGACGCTTGACACCGTGCCGGAAAGGGCGATTGTAAATCCGCCATTCTCAAATGCATGATGCTGAGCTATGATTAGCCGCTATTTTTTTAGTCCATAAGACTGACACTACCGAGGTGTACCATTTTTACCCGAGTCGCTAATTTTTGCCGCAAGGTGCTAAGCCGTGAGGAAAGCGAGGCTGCTAATGCCGTCGCCCGTCCTCAAATGACGGTCATTCCGCGCGAGCAGCACGCTATTTCCCGCAAAGATATCAGCGAAAACGCCCTGAAGGTTCTCTATCGTCTGAACAAGGCGGGTTACGAAGCCTATCTGGTCGGTGGCGGTGTTCGCGACCTGCTGCTGGGCAAAAAACCAAAAGATTTCGATGTCACCACCAGCGCGACACCGGAGCAAGTGCGTAAACTGTTCCGCAACTGCCGCCTGGTCGGTCGTCGCTTCCGTCTGGCCCACGTCATGTTTGGCCCGGAAATCATCGAAGTCGCCACCTTCCGCGGGCATCACGAAGAGACACAATCTGACCGAACCACCTCTCAGCGTGGGCAAAACGGCATGCTGTTGCGGGATAATATTTTCGGTTCCATCGAAGAAGATGCCCAGCGCCGCGATTTCACCATTAACAGCCTTTATTACAGCGTCGCCGATTTCACCGTGCGTGATTACGTCGGCGGTATGCAGGACCTGGAAGAAGGCGTGATACGCCTCATCGGCGATCCGGAAACGCGTTATCGCGAAGATCCGGTGCGCATGCTGCGCGCCGTGCGTTTCGCCGCCAAACTGAGTATGCGCATTAGCGAAGAGACCGCCGAGCCCATCCCGCGTCTGGCGACATTAATCAACGATGTGCCACCTGCGCGTCTGTTTGAAGAGTCTCTGAAATTGCTGCAGGCAGGTTACGGTTACGATACCTACAAACTGCTGCGTGAATACAATCTGTTCCAGCCGCTTTTCCCCACCATCACCCGCTACTTCACTGAAGAAGGCGACAGCGCGATGGAACGGATAATCAACCAGGTCTTCAAAAATACCGATAACCGCATTCGTAACGATATGCGTGTTAATCCGGCGTTCCTGTTTGCGGCCATGTTCTGGTATCCACTGCTTGAGATGGCGCAGAAAATCACCCAGGAAAGTGGCCTGACGTATCACGATGCTTTCGCGCTGGCAATGAACGATGTGCTGGACGAAGCCTGCCGTTCACTGGCCATTCCAAAACGCATTACCTCGCTGGTCCGTGATATCTGGATGCTGCAATTGCGTATGTCTCGTCGTCAGGGTAAACGTGCGTGGAAACTGATGGAGCACCCGAAATTCCGTGCTGCCTATGATTTGCTGGCGCTGCGCGCTGAAGCAGAACGTAATACGGAGCTGCAACGCCTGACTCAATGGTGGGGCGAATTCCAGGTGGCTGCACCGCCTGCGCAGAAAGATATGCTCACCAACCTGGATGACGAGCCGGATACCCGCCGTCGCCATCGTCGCCCGCGCAAACGCGCGCCGCGTCGCGAGAGCAACAACGCATGACCCTTGCGTATATCGCTATCGGCAGCAATCTGGCCTCCCCACTGGAGCAGGTCAATGCTGCCCTGAAAGCGTTAGACGACATTCCTGAAAGCCATATTATTACCGTTTCTTCGTTTTATCGTACCCCGCCGCTGGGCCCGCAGGATCAACCTGATTACCTGAACGCCGCCGTGGCCCTGGAAACATCTCTCGCGCCGGAAGCGTTGCTCAATCACACGCAACGTATTGAGTTGCAGCAAGGGCGTGTCCGTAAGGCTGAGCGTTGGGGACCACGCACGCTGGATTTAGACATCATGCTGTTTGGCAATCAGGTCATCAACACGGAGCGCCTGACCGTTCCACACTATGACATGAAGAATCGTGGCTTCATGCTTTGGCCGCTGTTTGAGATTGCGCCAACATGGGTGTTTCCAGACGGAGAAACGCTACATTCCCGCCTTACCCAACTCAACGCTTCTTGCCCCGCATTGTGGTAATCCCGCTACCGTTTGCACAGTGTAAATAAAAGCATATTAAGAAATATTATATTCATATTTGCGACATTACATTTACATTTTAATATATTTAACTCACCTTATGGCGTTAAATATTCTTAAATCTGATTTAATTATAATTAATTAATCTCTCATAAAAATACGTCGCAATCATAATATAAACTCAAAAAATCAACACAACATCATTAATAGCCAGGATAAATACATAAAAACCAGGGCTGGCACGGGCAAAAAAACGCGTTCCACCCCAGTGAACTCACCAGATAGCAGAAAAAAAACACGCCCTCCCCTGTCGATGAGAAACATGAAATCTAAATCATATAAAAATTAAAATGTAGAAATACATCAAATATTATAGATATGCGAAATTTAAACAAAAAAATATTCCCAATATGAATTTTACAAAGAAAAGCACTTTCGGTATAAATCCCACGAAAAATTTCATTGGTGCTTTTTATTTTATTTTCATAAGGATATTTTCATGTCGAAGAACAAAATTCTTCTGGGTATTGCACTGTCTTTCGCTTCACTGCCAGCTCTGGCGCTGGATGGCGGTCAACTTGATTTTTCCGGGCTGGTAAGCGACAACACCTGTCTTTTACACGTTAATGGCGGCGTTCAGGATGGCCAGATTTCACTGCAAACCGCTTCTACCGCTGAAGTAGAGACTGCCAGCGTAGTGAATGCAACTACTCCCGGTGCAAAGCCAGAAGCCTTCTCTATTACCATTGACTGCAGCGCAGTACCGTCTAACGCCAATGCAAGCTTGAGCATGGGTTCTGTCTTCTTCAGTAATAGCCAGGGAACCCTGAATAACGATCTCAGCATTAACCAGGCGGCAACAGGTGTGGCGATTGCTGTTCATTACCAACCAACATCATCAACCTATGAACAGGTTAAAATCAACGACAGCACCGATAAAAAAGTCAAACCTTTCACCTCAGGTAAAGCAATTTACGATTTCAAAGCGTCTTACGTTCAACAAGATAGTTCCGTCCCCGTGACGGCAGGTTTTGTCAAAACCAATGCTGCATACACGGTAACGTATCCATAATATGTCATGATAAGTTGCACGGCACAGAATCGTGCCGTGCAACTGATGTAATTGCGCCAAATATATTCACCAGTTTAATTCTTTAATGAATTAATAAAATATCATTCATGGTGACTATTTTTCTTTAGCATCGCCGTAATTTATGATTACTCAGGATGACGAGTTTCATCTCTCTTAATTTAAATAAGGATATTTCTATGTTAAAGAAAAGTGCTATTGCTGCGGCATTAGTCATGTTCACCAGTTCAGCCTTCGCGCTGGATGGCGGTCAATTAGATTTCTCAGGTTTGGTCAGTGACAACACCTGCGCCCTGCACGTCAACGGTGGCGCGCAGGACGGTCAAATTACTCTGCAAACCGCTACAACCGCTGAAGTTAATGGCGCAGGTGTCGTAAAGATTGCCGACGTTGGCGCAAAACCGGAAGCCTTCTCTATTGCGATAGATTGCTCGGGCGATCCAAAAAATAACGCCAGTCTGAGCATGGGTTCTGTGTTCTTCAGTAACAGCCAGGGCACTCTGAACAACGATCTCTCCATCAGCCAGGCGGCAACCGGGGTCGCAATTGCCATTCACTACCTTACCAATGCCACCACCTACCAACAGGTGAAAGTTAACGACAGCACCGATGTTAAAAACCTTGTTTTTACCAACGGCAAAGCGGTTTACAACTTTAAAGCGTCGTATGTTAAACAGGCAGCAACAGTTGACGCAACGTCAGGTTATGTCAAAACCAACGCCGCTTATACAGTGACTTATCAGTAAATCTCTGCATCACCCGACAGCCCACTGCTGTCGGGTAACTCAATAAGGATAGTGTTATGACCAGGATGTGTCAGTTTGTTGTTTCCGCTGTTTTCATCGCATCGACAGCCGTTTTCAGCCTCACCGCGCAAGCAGATATCGTGCTTTCCGGTACGCGCATTATTTACAATGCAGACCAGAAAGACGTTACTTTGCGCATGGAAAACAAAGGCGCCCGCCCATTATTAGTCCAGACCTGGATTGATACCGGCAGCGAGAATGCCGACCCCAGCACATTGAAAGTGCCTTTTACCGTGACGCCGCCGGTTTCCCGCGTTGATGGTAAAAAAGGCCAAACGGTTAAAATTGCGTGGAACGCCAGCCAGACCCTTCCAGCCGATCGCGAAAGCATTTATTGGTTCAATGCGCTGGAAGTCCCCCCCAAGATGAGCGATGCCGATGCCAAAGGAAAAAACATTCTGCAACTGGCTTTCCGCACCCGTATCAAGCTGTTCTATCGCCCAACCGGTCTGGCGGGTAACCCGGCTGATGCACCAAAACAGTTAACCTGGCGTCTCCAGTCTTCAGCTGGAAAAGTGGTGCTGCAGGCGACAAACCCTACGCCTTATCACGTCTCATTCAGCAGCATTACCCTTGGCTCAGGCGGTAATAAATATACCGTGGAGACCAGTATGGTCGCACCCATGAGCAGTGCGGAAATGGTGGTAAAAGGCGCTCCCCGTTCTGTGTCTGGTGCAACAGTTGATTACTCCGCCATTAATGATTTTGGCGGTGGCATTGACGGCCAAGTCAAACTTTGATGCCCACAAATTATATCGGCTGAGATCGTACAATGAAGCTCCCCTACGATGGCAAAAAAATTCAACGATCGCCGCTCGCTTGCCTGATTGCGTGCAGCCTGCTGCCCTGTACTCAAAATGTGTGGGGGGCAGACGAGACCGTTGAGTTTGATAACACGTTCCTGATGGGCGCAGGCGCCAGGGATATTGATGTCAATCGTTACAGCAAAGGTAACGCAACATTACCTGGACGCTATGACGTCAGCGTGTTTATTAATAACCAGGCCAGCGCCAATCTGAAAATCGAGTTTATTGAATTAGACCCTAAACACGCTGCTCAACCCTGCATCTCCGCGAACACGTTATTACAGCTGCATATTCGCCAGCCAGAAAAGCTAACGGATAACGCAATTTTGCAAAAACGCGAAAATGCTGCGCAGGATTGCCTCAACCTAGAGGTTGCTATTCCGCAATCAAGCGTCGCTTACAACAGCAATGATCAGCGGCTTGATATCAGCATGCCGCAAATCTGGCTGCAAAGAACCTATGCCAACTATGTCGACGCCTCACTCTGGGATGAAGGCATCAATGCCGCAATGCTCTCTTACACCCTTAACGGCTGGCGCAGTGAATCCCCCAATCAAACCACAGAAACCAGCTACGCCGGACTAATGGGCGGTATCAATTTATGGGGATGGCATTTTCGCTCACATGGTAACTATTCGTGGGACAAAGAAGACGGCGGCAGTTTTGAATTTCAGGATAAATACCTGCAACGCGATATCGCCGCGCTTCGCTCTCAACTGGTGATGGGTGAAACCAATACCACAGGAGAAACCTTCGACTCGGTGCCTATTCGCGGGATGCGACTCTATAGCGAAAGCCGCATGTTGCCACCCACGCTGGCATCGTATGCGCCCGTTATCCGTGGCGTGGCAAACTCTAACGCGAAAGTCACGATCACCCAAAACGGCTATAAAATTTATGAAACGACCGTACCACCAGGGCCATTCGCGATTGACGATCTCACCCCGGCAGGGTTCGGTGCCGACCTCGAAGTGACCATCACCGAATCGGACGGCTCAAAGCGTACGTTTAGTCAGGCCTATTCATCGGTGATCCAGATGATGCGTCCCGGCGTAGGCAAATGGGATATCAGCGGCGGTGAGGTCAATAAAGAGGAACTTCAGGATAAACCGAACCTGCTGCAAGGGACCTACTATTACGGATTGAGCAACACCTTCACCGGCTACACTGGTCTGCAAATGACCGATAACGGCTACTGGGCCGGTTTACTGGGGGTGGGGATGAATACATCGCTGGGCGCATTCTCCTTCGATGTTACTCAGTCTCATGCCGAAATCCCTGACGATAAAACCTATAGTGGGCAGAGCTACCGTATTTCATGGAACAAATATTTCGCCCCGACCGAAACGTCACTCAACATTGCCGCCTATCGCTACTCCACTGAAAACTATCTGGGGCTAAACGACGCGTTAACGCTGATTAATTCAGCCAATCATCCTGATGAAGAGGACTACTCGGGTATTGTCAGTTATGCGCGCATGAAAAATCAGTTCAGCGTTAGCATTAACCAAACGTTAAAAAGTGATGAACGTGACTATGGATCTTTCTATGTGAATGGCACATGGACAGATTACTGGGTAACCAACGAATCACAGAGCAGTTTTTCCTTTGGCTACAGTAATTCCTTTAACTGGGCGAGCTACAGCGTCAGCCTGCAACGCACATACGATGAAGACAATAAGAAGGATGATTCAGTTTACCTGAGCGTGACCATTCCGCTTGATAAACTGCTGGGTCGTGATAGCCGCCAGGGTGGCTTCAAAACGCTGAACACCAGCGTTAACAGCGATATGAAAGGGAGTTCGCAATATAACGCCATTGCCTCGGGCTACAGCCAGGATAATCGCTGGAGTTACAGCGTGAATACTGCCTATAACGCGCAGAAAAACAGTGACAGCCTGAAAAGTATCAGCGGTTATACCAGCTATGAATCGCCGTGGGGAACATTTTCAGGCTCAGCCTCCACCAGTAGCGATCACTCACGTCAGTATGGGCTCAGCACCGATGGCGGTTTTGTACTCCACCGCCACGGGCTGACCTTCAGTAACGACAGTTTTACCGACTCTGACACGTTGGCGCTGATCAACGCCCCCGGTGCAAAGGGCGCGCGCATTAACTTTGGTAACAGCACCATCGATCGCTTTGGCTACGGCGTGAGCAGTTCACTGTCACCGTATCGGGAAAATACTGTCGTGCTCGATGTTAACGATCTGGATAACGACGTGGAGCTCAAAAACACCAGTAGCATCGCCATTCCGCGCCAGGGTTCCGTCATTTTCAGCCATTTTGACACCGACACCGGGCGTTCTGCCATTCTCAATTTACTGCGCAGCAACAATCAGCCCGTGCCGTTTGCTTCTGATATTACCGACGAAAAAGGGACCTCTATCGGGACCGTCGGACAGGGTAGTCAGGCATTTGTACGTGGTATTGCCGACAGCGGTGAATTGACGGTCACCTGGTATGAGAAAAATAGTCGCCAGCAGTGCCGTATTCATTATCAGATACCGTCATCACCCACCATGACCGGTAAAACTATCGTACTCAACGGCGTGCCATGCACCCAGCAATAATGTTCCAGGAGAGGAAATGAGAACTTTTTTACTACCGCCCCTGCTGCTGCTGACGTCGCTTTGTCTCCGCCCTGCACTGGCAACCGATCTTTCGGTCAACTTTACCGCAACAATCAAAGAGACGACCTGTGCCATGACGCTCAATGCATTGAATGGGGCCAATATCAGCGGTGATGCCGCAGCGAATAACTATTATCTGGATCTGCCTGACATGGGCGTTTCGGACATTGTGAATAAATCGTCAATGTCGGAGGCTAATTTTAAAATCCTTCCCAGCAATTGTAATAACTATATTTCCAGCATGTCGATGACGCTTAATGGCGCAGTCAGCGGCTATACAGATTCGTTAATCGCTAATGACCAGACCGTTTCGGGGCATACCAACTATGTTGGTCTTGGTATTAAACGTATGAACGCAAATGAAAATCTCCGTTTTAAACTCAACGGTAGCCAGCGAGTCACCTGGACGAGTGATGAAATAAGTAATGGATTGGATCTCACTGCCATGCTTCGTCAGACCACCACAGCGAATCCGATCACCACTGGACAATTCCAGGCCAAAGTGACTTTCGTCTTTACCTACGAATAGCAGGTTTGTTTATGAATTATCAAAATATAACCTTTGTATTGCTGCTGTGCTTTGGATATATCGCCATCGGCCACGCCGCCAGTAGCTCTATGGACGTTACGGTACGCGCTAAGGTCATTGCCAGTACCTGCACGGCGGAATTGCGCAATGCGCAGGATCAGCAAGCCACCACCATCGCAATTGGCGATGTCTATCTCAACGAGCTTTCCGCTAAATCGAAATACCAGAACTTCAGCCTGGTGTTTTCAAACTGCGAAGGGTTAGCAAAGGATCAGGCCAAAGTTGTGCTTTCTGCACAGACGGGCTGCGATGGCGCTTCCAGTTCCGGTGGCGGATATCGTAATGAACTGACGACGGCGGACGATGATGCGGCAACCGGTGTCGCAGTTGAAGTGTGGACGACGAATCAGCCAGAAGGTCAGGGCAGCATTCAGCTTAATTGTAAAACCAAACCGACCAGCATTGTCGATTTAACCGCGGCAACAGGCTCGAATATTGTCCACTGGCCGCTTAGTGCCCGAATTGTCATTGCATCGGATAATACCATCGCGGATGTTCGTGCAGGTCAATTCTCCACCAACGCTATATTTTTTGTAACCTATGAGTAGATGATGATGAAAACATTTATCTACATATTCGCACTGTGGTTTTCATACAATGCCATTGCCGCCAGCACCAATATTAATATGACCGCCAATATTGTCAGCACCAGCTGTAAAGTCACGTTCGACAATAGTGGGAGTATTGATTTAGGAACGGTGGATTACAACTACCTGAACAATAATACTTCCGTCGATCGCGTTTATACCGGTGGTCACTCGTTCTACATTTCTGTCAGCGACTGTGCGCAGGTTGCAGGAAAGAACCCTGCTCGTCTTACAGTGAGTTTTACGCCCGTCGCTGGTACGCTCGGTGCAACAAACCAACAGGTTTTCGCTAATCAGACGACTAATGGCGCTAAAAATGTCGGCATCGTGATCTTATCCACTCAGGATGCGCAAAATATTTTCAATGTACTGGATACCCACGGTCAATCGCAGAGCATTTATCCTGTGAGTGCCGATCAGTTAGCTAATGCTACTTATCATTTTCATGCGAGGATGCAGAAGGTCGACCTGACGCAAGCCGCGACAGCCGGCTTAGTACGAGCCAGTGTGTTTGTGGGTGTTTATTATGAGTAATGTTTTTCGTTTTCAAGGATGATGAAATGAACCGTTTACAGCTAACAACGTGGGGCAACATTTTATTGCTATTATTGCCCCTATATTCAGGCTGCCTCCAGGCCGCATACACACTTGTTGTCGGAGGTAAAGATACCACTGGTGATCGAGTTCAAAACAATGGTCCGGCTAGTGATGGTTATTCCACTACCATCTATACTACGGGTAGCAGCCAGGTCGTGATTGGGCGTGCCACAGCACTGCAATACAGCAATGTTAAAATCAAGCTAGATCTGGATACCGCTGCCATTCCTAATACAGGGGTTATTTACTGCTCCCCTGACGGTACGGGCGGACCGATTTCACTGGAGAACCATTTTATTAAAAGTCCGTACATCTACGATGGTCACCAACTTTTTAAAACCAATATTCAAGGGCTGTATTTTACCGCACGCATGTATGGTCTTTGGTCGTATGGTGTAGAGTCATCAGACAACTTTTATATCGGTGATACAAATCCACAACCACTGGATCTTCGCACATCAACGTGCCCGGGCAGTTCTGGATGGTATCTGACCCTTGGTGGCTTAGTCTCTCAAATGGACATCGACTTATATAACGACGCTACCTTTGACCCCGATGCCAGCGGCAGCATTGCCCTGCTGAGTGACGCACCCTATCACTACTCTCTGAAAAATCAGTCCCCTGGCGGAAATCTCAAATCCCGTACAATTTTTCAGACGTTTAATATGGGAAATGTCACGTTAACCTCTCCTACCTGTTTGTCGGCGGTCCTCACTGGCAGCAGTGTCAGTCAGGGTGACACGGTAGGTTTGGGCGAATACAGTCCAAAAGAAGTTATTGACGGTGCGAATGGTGTGCCTTTTTCGATCACACTAAAAGGATGTTACCGGGTAACAGACATCGAAGTAAAATTGACGACAGGAGCTCCTGCGCTATCAGCGTCGCTATTGGGCAACTCGCTTACAGCAAATGCGGCAAGCGGTGTAGGTGTAGAGATCAAAGGTAAGCCCAACTCACATTATCCAGAAGTGACGCTGATGCCCAACGACGCCTCCTCAATCTATAAAGCGTATGGCGATAACCCGGATAACTCAAACGGTATTATTGGCAGTAACTCTTCGGGTTCTCCTGCCGACCAAACGCTGAATTTCACCGCGACTCTTAAGCAGGATGACAATCAGCAGATCCGGGCCGGAGATTTTAAAGCGACTGGCATCTTCTCAATCACCTACCCCTGAGCCCCGCTACCGGCAGGTCCCCCTGCCGGTTTTGACCACAAAGGGCTAACACTCATCACTGACATCCCCTACAATGCGCCAATCCTATCGATAACACTTATGACTAACAGGGGTTATGATGAAACCGACCACCATCTCCTTACTGAATAAATACAAACAAGAAAAAAAACGCTTCGCCACCATTACCGCTTACGACTACAGCTTCGCCAAACTGTTTGCTGATGAAGGGCTGAACGTGATGCTGGTTGGCGATTCTCTGGGTATGACTGTTCAGGGGCACGACTCCACACTCCCGGTAACCGTTGAAGATATCGCTTATCACACCGCCGCCGTGCGTCGTGGCGCACCAAATTGCCTGCTGCTGGCTGACCTGCCGTTTATGGCTTACGCCACCCCGGAACAGGCCTTTGAAAATGCCGCCACAGTAATGCGTGCCGGAGCCAATATGGTCAAAATTGAAGGCGGCGCATGGTTGGTTGAGACGGTACAAATGCTGACTGAACGCGCAGTTCCGGTGTGTGGTCATTTAGGTTTAACCCCACAGTCAGTTAATATATTTGGCGGCTACAAAGTACAAGGGCGTGGCGATGAAGCGAGCGATCAACTGCTCAGCGATGCGTTAGCCTTAGAAGCCGCTGGTGCACAGTTGCTGGTGCTGGAATGCGTACCGGTTGAACTGGCGAAACGCATTACCGAAGCGCTGGCGATTCCGGTCATCGGTATCGGGGCGGGCAACGTCACCGACGGGCAGATTCTGGTGATGCACGATGCGTTTGGCATTACCGGCGGCCATATCCCTAAATTTGCCAAAAATTTCCTCGCCGAAACGGGCGACATCCGCGCAGCGGTGCGTCAGTATATGGCTGAAGTCGAGTCCGGCGTTTATCCGGGCGAAGAACACAGTTTCCATTAAGGAGTCACGTTGTGTTAATTATCGAAACCCTGCCGCTGCTGCGTCAGCATATCCGCCGTCTGCGTATGGAAGGCAAGCGCGTGGCGCTGGTGCCTACTATGGGCAATTTACATGATGGTCATATGAAGCTGGTTGATGAAGCGAAAGCGCGGGCCGATGTGGTCGTGGTCAGTATTTTCGTTAACCCGATGCAGTTTGACCGCCCGGAAGATCTGGCTCGTTATCCACGCACTTTGCAGGAAGACTGCGAGAAACTAAACAAACGTAAAGTGGATCTGGTTTTCGCGCCGTCAGCACAGGAAATCTATCCTCAGGGCACCGAAAACCATACCTTTGTCGACGTACCGGGTCTCTCCACCATGCTCGAAGGCGCCAGCCGCCCAGGGCACTTCCGCGGTGTCTCCACCATCGTCAGCAAGCTCTTTAACCTGATCCAGCCTGACATTGCCTGCTTCGGCGAGAAAGATTTCCAACAGCTGGCGCTTATTCGCAAGATGGTTGCCGATTTGGGCTTCGATATTGAAATCGTGGGCGTACCGATTATCCGCGCCAAAGATGGCCTGGCGCTCAGTTCACGTAACGGCTACCTGACGTCAGATCAGCGTAAGATCGCGCCAGGGCTGTATAAAGTGCTCAGTAACATGGCAGAAAAACTGCAAAACGGTGAGCGCGATCAGCAGGAAATCATCGCCATCGCCGAGCAGGAACTGAATGAAAAAGGCTTCCGCGCCGACGACATTCAGATCCGCGATGCGGATACCCTGCTCGACCTGACCGACAACAGCAAACGTGCGGTGATCCTGATGGCTGCGTGGCTCGGACAGGCACGCCTGATCGACAACAAAATTGTCGAATTAGGCTGAATGACCGAAACTGGCGCTAACGACGGTTAGCGCCAGTCGGGGATTTTGTCGATTTCTTCGCGGGTTAAGTCGGTCATCTCCGCAACGAATTCTGGCGACATACCGCTTTTCAGCATGCGGGCCGCAACCCGATGTGTGGCATTGCTTTCACCTTGTCGCATGCCTTGTTGCATACCCTGTTGCATACCTTGTTGCATGCCCTGCTCTAATCCCTTCAATATTCCCTGCTCTTCAAGCCACTCGGCGACAGTTCCCATTGTTTTCTCCTTTGACAAACGCTTTCCCAGTTCCCGGTAGAATATTTTCGGTTGTTCGGTATGACCACGCAGTAGCATATAGTTTACCAGCGTGATTAATTGACTTTCGGTAGTGTACTCCGCACTTAAAAGGGTGACCAGACCCTCCAGCATTTTCATTAAGTCGCGCTGGCGAATATACTTTTGCAGTAGCTCAAGTATGGCCACGCGGCGATGCTGCATAATTTCATCGTCCGGTAACACGGTAACGTCCACCAGCGTGAAAGGTTCGCTGTAAAGGCGTCGCGCCAGTTCCGGCGAGGCAAACATATCCATCCAGCACATGGAGTAGGGGTAAGGCGATGTTTTTCCCTGGTAGAAAAGAATAGGTACCACCAGCGGTAACTGATGATACCCCGCTTCGAGATGGCGGTGCATCGCGGCAATGGCGTAGCGCATCATGCGAAAGGCAATTTTCTTGCTCGGCGTGCTCTGGTGCTCTATCAGAATATGCAGATAACCGGGATGTCCCTGCATCGATACGGAGTAAAGCACGTCAGAGTACTGCTCCTGTAAACTCTCTTCGACAAAATTCCCGGATTCCAGCGTGAGCGTACTCAGGTCGCAAATTGCTTTGATGTCCTCCGGCAGGTGAATATCCAGAAAATCACGTGCCGTATCGGTGTGCGTCAAAAAGTTTTTGAAAACCGCATCATGCGGCGTATTGGCGACTGTTTCCATTATCCCGGCCTTTACCATTCATCCTGTGTGCGCAGTATCGCTGGAACCACGGCGCGGCGTCAGCCACGTATTTATATCGCCTCGAGCAGGCTCGGGATAAAAATCAACGGTATACATTCATTACCGTCGGTTTCTCGCAGCTGTACGCAAACTGTGCGAAGAAACGACACCAGATGAGTAGACACCCAACCAAAATCGGGCAATACTGCCAGGAATTTCCTGAAGCTGGTATTCACATCAGCTTTGTTATCGTTATGGTAGAAAGGTAGAAGTTATGATTCGCACTATGCTGCAAGGTAAGCTCCATCGCGTCAAAGTGACCCAGGCTGACCTGCACTACGAAGGCTCTTGCGCCATTGACCAGGATTTCCTCGACGCAGCCGGTATTCTTGAAAACGAAGCCATTGATATCTGGAACGTGACCAATGGTAAGCGCTTTTCCACTTACGCGATCGCGGCAGAGCGCGGTTCCCGCATCATCTCTGTGAACGGTGCGGCGGCGCACTGTGCCGAAGTGGGCGATATTGTGATCATCGCAAGCTTCGTCACCATGCCGGATGAAGAAGCCCGCACCTGGCGTCCAAAAGTCGCTTATTTCGAAGGCGACAACGAGATGAAACGCACTGCGAAAGCGATCCCGGTTCAGGTTGCCTGATTGCCCTACCCCTGCGGCTGGTTGCTGACCAGCCGCGACATCGTCTCCAGTGAATCCGTTCTTAAGATGTAGAGTCGTTTCAACAGGAACGGATTATCCCCCGGCTTCACCTTCCCTTTCACCGTCGTCACCGCCAGATGGAACCCCGCGTCGTTTGCCGCTTTCACCGCTATCGCGTTATAGCCGCCAAAGGGATAAGAAAGATAGAGCACGTGTGGGTTAAACTGCGCCAGCGCCCGGCGTGAGCGTTTAAAGTCGAACAGAATATTGTGATAACTGCGGCTCAACAGTATCGGATGGCGAGAGTAGTCAACACGATGCAGGAAATGGGTATGTGACTGGAAATCAAACACATCCTGAATACGGCGCAGTTCAGAAATACTCATAAACTGTAGCGATTTCGGGTCCCACTTCTGCGGATGCGCTTTGATGCGCGACGAGATAATAAACGCCGTCGCTTTAAAGCCGTATTGCTTCAGCACCGGATACGCATAGCGGCTGACCGATTTCAGGCCATCATCAAAGGTGAGCACCACTGCCCGCGCCGGAAGATTCATTTTGTTTCGCACGTAACCCTCCAGCTGGTACATGCTCAGGGTGGTATAGCCCCTGTCGCGCAACCAGGTCATCTGATTATTGAAGGCACGTACCGACGTGGTGGTTGAGGTGTGGCGAAAGCGCGTATTCTCTTCATCACGCAGAATGTGATGATAGGTAAGCACAGGAATACCCTTGTCAATTTGTGCATCAAGCGAGCTCACATAGGCCAGCCGATTGCCAATGCGGATTTGATACCAGGTCTGGTTTAAGCGCCCTTTCAGCGCGCTCAGAATCGGGTAACGCAGATTCTCAGCCAGCATACCAAACGGCGCGCTGCCAGCATCCGGCGCGTTATACACTGGCGTATCTTTCCAGGTAATCAGATTTTGGTTGCTTGAGGGCCGATGTAAATCACCCAGTCCATCCTCGACGCGCTGCCGCCCCTGCACCAGTTCAAGATGATCTTTATCGATAAATCCGGTGCCAAACCCGAAGCGAAACTCATAGTAATCTGCCGCCGTGGGCACCACATCAAGGATTTGCCCGGCGCGAATATTGCCAACCGTAATAACACGATCGCCCACCTGCGCCCAGACAGCCGCATCTTCAGTGGTTTGCATATAGCGAGGAGGAAGCCCTTGTGGGGCTGTGAGAGCAGCAACCGCGTTGCCAGAAAACAGCAACGCGAGCACGAATACTAAGCGCATCAACATGGATAAGAACCGCAGAAAATAACTGCCGCTATTGTAACAAAAGCGACATCAATAACTACGGTTAATACTTATACGTATCATGCAGCAGGACAAAGGGGGGATTCTTTTGCTGCTGGTGCCACAGACTGCTGACGCCTGCCGGGCCACGATCGACAATTGCATTCCGAAACCTCTCACTGCTCAGCGTTTCCCGCAAAGGATAGTACTGAGCGAGTAAGGGAAAATCGATGCCGGAAATCACTTCACAGCGCTCGTGTTTATGGCTCATCAACGCCGCAACGCGGTAAGGCGCGGCCCCGGTTTTATCCGTCAAAAAAATGACACCATCGCCGGAATCTGTTTGATGCAACGCATCGCACATCATCCGGCTGAGCATATTAGAGCTCATTCCGCGCCAGTAATTTACCGCCCGGCACTGAACCAGCGGGCCAAATTTTTTCTCCAGACGTTCAAGCAGTTCCTCTGCTTTATCATCATGGCAGGCTATTACCCAACCTAACATCGCTTACCTCCCTGGTAAAAGCGTACTGTATCGGTAATAGCGAGATAAGTCGGTGATAGCGATCGACTTTTTCCCCCGGAAGGGCCGGGGGAATAGCGCATCAGCTACGCAGGCCGCGCCCACGCTGTATTAAGTACCAGCACAGCATGTAGAAGGCGATGATAAAGATCACCAGCACGCCAAAGGTCGTCACCAGAGGCACATCGTGGATGCCGAGGAAGCCGTAGCGGAAACCGCTAATCATGTAGACGATCGGGTTCAGATGCGACAATCCCTGCCAGAACGGCGGCAGCAGTGTCAGAGAGTAGAATACCCCACCAAGATAGGTCAGCGGCGTCAGCACGAAGGTCGGGATCAGGCTGATATCATCAAAGGTTTTCGCAAAGACCGCATTCAACAGGCCTGCCAATGAGAACAGTACCGCCGTCAGGATCAACGTTAACGCGACAAACACCCATGAATGTACCTGGAACGGCACAAAGAACAGGGAAATCGCTGTCACCAGAATACCGACACACAGCCCGCGCGCCACGCCGCCGCCGACATAACCGGCGATAATCACATGTGTCGGTACGGGTGCAACCAGCAACTCTTCAATATTGCGCTGGAACTTCGCGCTAAAGAAGGAGGAGGCGACGTTGGCATAAGCGTTAGTGATAACTGACATCATAATCAGCCCCGGCACAATAAACTGCATATAGCTAAAACCATGCATTTCACCGATACGCGAGCCAATCAGGTTACCGAAAATAATAAAGTAGAGGGTCATGGTGATGACCGGTGGCACCAGCGTTTGCACCCAGATGCGCATGAAACGGTGGATCTCTTTGGTCCAGATACTTTTCAGCGCCACCCAATAAAGCTGCATCATGCCTGCTCTCCTTGTTTTTCATGGACCAGCGAGACAAACAGCTCTTCCAGTCGGTTCGCTTTGTTACGCATACTTAATACCTGAATGCCCTGCGCGCTAAGCTGAGCAAAGACGCTGTTAATCCCCTGCTCGCGCAGGACTTCTACTTCTAACGTTGCGGTGTCGACCAGTCGATACTGATAGCCTTCCAGCGTCGGCAACGGGCTCTTTGGTGCTAAATCCAGAATGAAGGTTTCCGACTTCAGTTTAGAAAGCAGGTTTTTCATCGAGGTGTTTTCAACCAGCGAACCATGCTGAATGATGCCGATGTTACGGCACAGCATTTCCGCCTCTTCGAGGTAGTGTGTGGTGAGAATGATCGTGGTGCCTTTGTCGTTTAAATCCTTCAAAAAGCCCCACATTGAGCGGCGAAGTTCAATATCCACGCCCGCCGTCGGTTCATCCAGAATTAGCAGTTTGGGCTCATGCATCAGCGCGCGGGCAATCATCAATCTGCGCTTCATCCCGCCGGATAACATACGTGCACGTTCGTTGCGCTTTTCCCACAGATCGAGTTGTTTTAAATACTTTTCGCTGCGTTCGATGGCATCTTTATGTTCAACGCCATAGTAGCCCGCCTGATGCACCACAATCTGCTGCACGGTTTCAAACGGGTTGAAGTTAAACTCCTGCGGCACCAGACCAAGCTGGCGTTTGGCATTGACCACATCTTTTTGCAGATCGTAGCCAAATACACTGACGGAGCCAGACGATTTGTTTACCAGTGAGCTGATAATACCGATGGTCGTCGATTTACCCGCGCCGTTCGGCCCGAGCAGGGCGTAAAAGTCGCCGGCTTCCACTTGCAGGTCGATTCCGCGCAGTGCCTGGATGCCCCCAGGGTAGGTTTTTTTAAGCTGTTTTAATTCCAGTGCAATGGTCATTAGATGTCTCTTTTGAATTCTTGCGTTCAATGTATGGTTTTAAAAAAAGTTGAGTTGACCTATATTAGCGCAACGCACTTACTTGGTTACAGGTCGTTAACCTCCATGAAAGACATAGATACACTCATCAGCAACAATGAACTATGGTCAAAAATGCTGGTGGAAGAGGACCCCGGATTTTTCGAGAAACTGGCGCAAGCGCAGAAACCGCGCTTTCTATGGATTGGATGTTCCGACAGCCGCGTTCCCGCAGAACGTTTAACCGGACTTGAGCCGGGCGAATTATTTGTTCACCGAAATGTTGCCAACCTGGTCATCCACACCGATCTGAACTGCTTGTCTGTTGTTCAGTATGCAGTGGATGTGCTCGAAGTGGAACATATCATCATCTGCGGCCACTACGGCTGCGGCGGTGTTCAGGCAGCGGTTGAAAACCCGGAACTGGGGCTTATCAACAACTGGTTACTGCACATTCGCGATATCTGGTTCAAACACAGCTCTCTGCTCGGTGAAATGCCGCAGGAGCGCCGTCTGGACACGCTTTGCGAACTGAACGTGATGGAGCAGGTGTATAACCTGGGTCACTCTACCATTATGCAGTCAGCCTGGAAACGTGGGCAGAAAGTGACGGTTCACGGCTGGGCCTACGGAATTCACGATGGCCTGCTGCGCGATCTTGACGTGACGGCAACCAACCGCGAAACCCTGGAGCAGCGCTATCGCCATGGGATTTCCAACCTCAAGCTGAAACACGCCAACCATAAGTAATATCTGTTAAAAAGCCGGGCGGCGGCATCGCCTCACCCGGCTCGAACAGGCAGGTCGGATAAGCGAAGCGCCGTCCGACACCACACGCTGATTACTCGTCCAGCAGGACCACTTTCCCGACATACGGCAGATGGCGATAACGCTGTGCGTAATCGATGCCATAACCCACCACAAATTCGTCTTCAATGGCAAAGCCCACGTACTCAACCGGCACGTTCACTTCGCGGCGGGACGGTTTATCCAGCAGCGTACAGATAGCCAGTGATTTCGGCCCACGCAGGCTGAGAATTTCGCGGACTTTCGACAGCGTGTTCCCGGAGTCGATGATGTCTTCCACGATTAAAACATCTTTACCGCGAATGTCTTCATCCAGGTCTTTAAGGATCTTCACGTCACGGGTGGTGGACATACCGCTACCGTAGCTGGACGCCGTCATAAAATCGACTTCGTGCGACACGTGGACTTCACGGCACAGGTCAGCCATGAACATAAATGAGCCGCGCAGCAAACCCACTAACACCATTTCACTGCCACTGTCTTTATAGTGCTCAGTAATCTGACGGCCCAATTCAGCGATACGCGCTTTGATCTCCGCTTCCGGGATCATCACTTCCACAGTATGTTTCATAAAACTAACCATATGATTTTATAAGTAAATCTGTCGACATCCTGACCCTTCGCCCGGACGCCGTTCGGCAAGCGCGTCAGTATACCAGTAAATTGATTTCTCCGCTGAATTGGATAAGAAAGCAAATTTTGTGATACCCGTCACACTTGTTAAATCCTATAATCAATTGAAAGCAATAATTAACAAACTGACGCGAGTATTTTCTATGGCAGAAACAAATTCACAACAACCACGGCTACTCGTGGTGCTCACGGCCGTTTTTGCGGCTATCTGTGGGCTCTATCTTCTCATCGGAGGGGGCTGGTTAGTCGCCATTGGTGGCTCCTGGTACTACCCTATCGCTGGCCTGGTGATGCTGGCCGTGGCGGTGATGCTGTGGCGCAGCCAACGCGCGGCGCTTTGGCTGTATGCCGCGTTCCTGCTGGCGACCATGATTTGGGGCGTCTGGGAAGTTGGCTTTGACTTCTGGGCGTTGACTCCACGCAGCGATATTCTGGTCTTCTTCGGTATCTGGCTGATTCTACCGTTTGTCTGGCGTCGCCTGATTATCCCCTCCGGCGGCGCAGTCGCCGCGCTGGTTGTCGCGCTGTTGATTAGCGGCGGCATCCTGACCTGGGCAGGCTTCAACGACCCGCAGGAAGTGAACGGTACGTTAAGCGCCGAGGCAACGCCTGCCGAACCGATTTCCACCGTGGCGGATCAAGACTGGCCTGCCTACGGACGTAATCAGGAAGGCCAACGTTTCTCCCCGCTCAAGCAGATCAACGCCGAGAACGTCCACAAGTTAAAAGAAGCCTGGGTTTTCCGTACGGGTGACCTGAAGCGCGAAGACGATCCGGGCGAGCTGACCAACGAAGTGACGCCGATCAAAGTCGGCAACATGCTCTATCTCTGTACCGCCCACCAGCGTCTTTTCGCGCTTGATGCGGCAACCGGGAAAGAAAAATGGCATTTCGACCCGCAGCTCAACTCCAACCCGAGCTTCCAGCACGTCACCTGCCGCGGCGTTTCATACCATGAAGCGCGTGCCGAGACGGCCAGCCCGGATGTGGTGGCCGACTGCCCGCGTCGTATTATTCTGCCAGTGAATGATGGTCGTCTTTTTGCGGTAAACGCAGAAACCGGCAAGCTGTGCGAAACCTTTGTCAACAAAGGTATCCTCAACCTGCAAACCAATATGCCGGATACCACGCCGGGCCTGTATGAACCGACCTCCCCGCCGATTATCACCGATAAAACTATCGTGATTGCCGGTTCGGTAACGGATAACTTCTCGACCCGCGAAACCTCCGGCGTTATTCGTGGCTTCGACGTGAACACCGGTAAGCTGCTGTGGGCGTTTGATCCCGGCGCGAAAGATCCGAACGCCATTCCGTCGGATGAACACACCTTTACCTTTAACTCACCCAACTCCTGGGCACCTGCGGCCTATGACGCGAAGCTGGACCTGGTCTATCTGCCGATGGGCGTGACCACTCCGGATATCTGGGGCGGCAACCGTACGCCGGAGCAGGAACGCTATGCCAGTTCCATCGTGGCCCTGAATGCGACCACCGGTAAACTGGTATGGAGCTACCAGACCGTTCACCACGATCTGTGGGATATGGATATGCCGTCCCAGCCGACGCTGGCGGATATCACGGTGAAAGGCGAGAAAGTGCCGGTGATTTACGCGCCAGCGAAAACCGGCAACATCTTTGTACTCGATCGCCGTAACGGCGAACTGGTTGTTCCGGCTCCCGAAAAACCGGTTCCGCAGGGCGCGGCAAAAGGCGATTACGTCACTAAGACGCAGCCATTCTCTGACCTGAGCTTCCGTCCGAAAAAAGATTTGACCGGCGCGGATATGTGGGGCGCCACCATGTTCGACCAACTGGTGTGCCGCGTCATGTTCCATCAGATGCGCTATGAAGGTATCTTCACCCCGCCGTCCGAGCAAGGCACGCTGGTATTCCCGGGTAACCTGGGGATGTTCGAGTGGGGCGGTATCTCCGTCGACCCGAACCGTCAGGTGGCCATTGCCAACCCGATGGCGTTGCCGTTTGTCTCTAAACTGATCCCGCGTGGCCCTGGCAACCCAATGGAGCCGCCGAAAGACGCGAAAGGCAGCGGGACCGAATCCGGTATTCAGCCACAGTATGGCGTGCCGTTCGGCGTTACGCTCAATCCGTTCCTGTCGCCGTTTGGTTTGCCGTGCAAACAGCCCGCCTGGGGTTACATCTCCGCGCTGGATCTGAAAACCAATGAAGTGGTATGGAAAAAACGTATCGGTACTCCGCAGGACAGTATGCCGTTCCCAATGCCGGTTCCGGTACCGTTTAACATGGGTATGCCGATGTTGGGCGGGCCTATCTCCACAGCAGGTAACGTTCTGTTCATCGCGGCAACCGCCGATAACTATCTGCGCGCGTACAACATGAGCAACGGTGAAAAACTGTGGCAGGGCCGTTTACCGGCTGGCGGTCAGGCGACGCCGATGACCTATGAAGCGAATGGCAAGCAGTATGTTGTCATCTCGGCGGGCGGTCATGGTTCATTTGGTACGAAGATGGGCGACTATATTGTCGCGTATGCGTTACCGGATGATGTGAAGTAATTTGCCGCCCCTCACCCCGGCCCTCTCCCATAGGGAGAGGGAGAAAACCAGGGCACAATCGGTTCCCTCTCCCTGTGGGAGAGGGTTAGGGTGAGGGCTTTTCTTATACAGTAAACCCTAACATCATCCCCGTATCTTCATGCTCCAGCAGATGACAGTGCGCCATATAGGCGTGCTCCTTCGGCGCATCGTGGTCGAACTTCACTAACACCTCACTGACATCGCCTTCCACACGAACCGTGTCTTTCCATCCTGCGCGATGGGCCGCAGGCGGCTTGCCATTTTCAGATAAAATCCGGAACTGAGTACCGTGGATATGGAACGGGTGCAACATCATGTCGCCCTTGCCAGAGATTGACCAGCGCTCATACTGCCCTTTGCTGGCGGCAAACATCGGCGTGTTCATGTCGAATGCTTTGCCGTTAATACGGTTAGCGTTGTGGAAGTCAAAACCCCCACCACCATGATTCATATGGCCCATATTGCCATGACCCATATTGCCGTGGCCCATCATCTCGCCGTGCTGCATGTTGCCCATCGCGCCGGCGCCATACATTTTCATCAGCGCCTGCATGCCTATCATATCGAGCATCGGATCCATAGAAAGCTGGAGCCGGCGTTCGGTCAAACCGTCTAATGATGGCATAGCAGGCAGTGATGACAGCACATCCGGCAATTCACCCGATGCGTTGACAGTGACCGGTTGGACACGCAGCACCGGATGCGCTTTGTCGAAGGGCGCAACGGTCATGCCCATCTGATTGACCGGGAGCGTGACAATATCAAACGGCTTACCGTCGCGGGTTTCGACCAGCACTTCGAAACGTTCGCCCATCAGCATCGGCAATTCCGTCACTTTGACAGGTTCTGCCAGCAAGCCTCCGTCGCTTGCCACCACATACAACGGGCGATTGTCGCTGGCGGCGATGGTCAATGAACGCGCGTTACAACCGTTAAGTAAGCGCAAACGCAGCCAGCCGCGCGGTGCAGCGTGCTGCGGATAGATGGCACCATTGGTCAGCAGCGTATCGCCAAACCAACCGACGGCGGCCGTCATCACGTCGAGCTGGTAATCAATTTCACCGTCGGCGCTGAATTTTTTATCCTGAATAATGACCGGCACATCATCAATGCCCCACTGCTTTGGCAACATCAGGCGGCGAATATCGTTATCTTCAATGAGGACCAGCCCCGCCAGCCCCATCGCCACCTGATGCCCCGTTTTGCCATGTTGATGTGGATGGAACCAGCAGGTTGCCGCTCGCTGATCGGGCGTAAAGGTGACCGTACGTTTTCCCCCGGGTTTAATGATGCCCTGAGGGCCGCCGTCTACCTCGCCGGGTACTTCAAGGCCGTGCCAGTGAACGGTGGTCTCTTCCGCCAGTTGGTTATGAATATTGACGGTGATGGGTTTCCCCTTCATCAACTGGAGTGCCGGGCCCAGTAAGTTACCGTTATAACCCCAGGTCGTGGCAGTTTTAGCGCCAAATTGCGTTTTCCCGGCCTGTACGGTAAGTGTCACCTGGCTGCGCGCATCGGCGGCAAGCAAAGCGGGAATGGGAAGTGCGGGGCGTTCAGCGGCGAAAACCGCGCGACTCCAGAGCGGTAAGGCGCTCGCCACGCTGACGGCGGCGCTCAATTTCAGAAATTCACGACGGTGCATCATTACATCCTTTTGCTGGCTGCGGGTGAATAATTGAGCTTAAACCCTACCCTTGCGGCAAGGTCAAGTAAGAAGCGTCGAAAAAGGCTCTGCGTCCCGTCTGGAAGTGTGCTAACGTTGAATCTCGACGAGGTAAGGTAGAAGAAATGAAGACGTTTTTCCGTACAATGCTGCTTGGATGTCTGTTAGCCACGTCCAGCCACAGCTATGCATTAAGCGAGTCTGAAGCAGAAGACATGGCCGATCTCACTGCGGTATTTGTGTTCCTGAAAAACGACTGTGGTTACCAAAATCTACCGAATGGCCAGATCCGTCGTGCCCTCGTTTTCTTTGCCCAGCAAAATCAGTGGGATCTCAGCAACTACGATACCTTCGACATGAAATCGCTTGGCGAAGACAGCTATCGCGATCTCAGCGGTATTGGCATCCCAACCGCGAAAAAATGCAAATCGCTGGCTCGCGACTCCCTGAGCCTGCTCGCCTACGTGAAGTAACGTCCCCTTCCCTCCTTGCTGAAAAAACGACCGTGCGCCCACGGTCATTGTTAGCTATGATGTTGCGCCTGTTTCAAAGGTGTTAACAATGGAGGGTTCAAGCGATGACCGATAACACACTATGGCATGAAACACTGCATGACCAGTTTGGTCAGTATTTTGCCGTGGATAACGTGCTTTATCATGAGAAAACCGATCATCAGGATTTGATCATTTTCGAGAATGCCGCGTTTGGCCGCGTGATGGCGCTGGATGGCGTGGTGCAAACCACTGAGCGCGATGAATTTATTTATCACGAAATGATGACCCACGTTCCCCTGCTGGCCCACGGCCAGGCGAAACATGTGCTCATTATTGGCGGCGGCGATGGCGCGATGCTGCGTGAAGTCAGCCGTCATAAAAACGTTGAAACCATCACCATGGTGGAAATTGACGCCGGCGTGGTTTCGTTCTGTCGCCAGTATCTCCCCAATCATAGTGCTGGCGCCTACGACGATCCGCGCTTTACACTGGTGATTGATGATGGCGTGAATTTCGTCAACCAAACGTCGCAGACTTTCGATGTCATCATCTCCGACTGTACCGACCCCATTGGCCCCGGCGAAAGCCTGTTCACCTCGGCGTTCTACGAAGGTTGCAAACGCTGCCTGAACCCTGGCGGTGTCTTCGTCGCACAAAACGGCGTTTGCTTCCTCCAGCAGGACGAAGCGCTTGATAGCCATCGCAAACTGAGCCACTACTTTGATGATGTCAGTTTCTATCAGGCGGCAATTCCCACCTATTATGGTGGCATTATGACCTTCGCCTGGGCGACCGATAACCCGGCATTGCGTCATCTCTCAACAGAGATTATCCAGGCGCGCTTCCACACCGCGAAGCTTGCGTGTCGCTACTACAACCCGGCTATTCACACCGCGGCGTTCGCGCTGCCGCAATATCTACACGACGCACTGTCTGCACAGTGACGCTAAGGGGGTGAGAAAAATTGAAAAAACTGAAGCTGCACGGCTTTAACAACCTGACCAAAAGCCTGAGTTTTTGCATTTACGATATTTGTTACGCAAAAACCGCAGAAGAGCGTGATGGCTACATCGCCTATATTGATGAACTCTACAACGCCAATCGTCTGACCGAAATCCTGTCAGAAACCTGTTCCATCATCGGCGCGAATATTCTCAACATCGCCCGTCAGGATTACGAACCGCAGGGCGCGAGCGTCACCATTCTGGTGAGTGAAGAACCCGTCGACCCAAAACTGATTGATAAAACCGAACATCCCGGCCCGCTGCCGGATGCGGTGGTGGCGCATCTCGATAAAAGCCACATTTGCGTACACACCTATCCGGAAAGCCATCCCGAAAGCGGTCTGTGTACTTTCCGCGCAGATATCGAAGTCTCGACCTGTGGCGTGATTTCGCCGCTCAATGCGCTGAACTACCTTATCCACCAGCTTGAATCCGATATCGTCACCATTGACTATCGCGTGCGTGGTTTTACCCGTGATATCAACGGCATGAAGCATTTTATCGATCATGAAATTAACTCGATTCAGAACTTTATGTCAGATGACATGAAGTCGCTGTATGACATGGTGGATGTGAATGTGTATCAGGAGAACATCTTTCACACCAAGATGATGCTCAAAGAGTTCGACCTGAAACACTACATGTTCCACACCAAACCGGAAGATTTAACGGAGAGCGAGCGCAAAGAGATTACCGCAGCGTTATGGAAAGAAATGCGCGAGATTTATTACGCCCGCAATATCCCGACAGTGTAACGGTGGATCGGGGCAACATGCCCCGATTCTGCTATAACGATTAAAACGGTTTCAGGCGTTAACTTTTAAGTCGTGATAGTAATACTCTTTATCGCGCGATGTAGTTTGATCGCTGTCTCATTGAGAATGTCATTTCCGCCTCCTGCGTATCAACTAATACTTTTGGTCTGCGAAGATCGCAACATGCTTTGTGGCCCGGTACCGCTTAACGTTACAACTGAGATGAGCGTAAAGACCAGCGCAATCAGCCCTAAAACTAAATAAGCCCCCTGGAAACCTATTTTTTCGTACATATTTCCTGCCAGTACCGACATAAACATCATCGCTAACTGTTTGAAAAAGCAGAAGCAAACCAGGTAAATAGTGGCAGAGAAACGCACTTCAAACTGGCTGGTTATATATTTAAAGCACCCAACAATCAGGAAAGGAATTTCAAACATATGCAGTGTTTTAAGAATAACAACTTCTACCGCAGTGGTCGCGAAAGAGGAACCAATAATACGAACTGACATGATCATTCCCGCCACCAGCAAAGCATTCTTTCCCCCAATTCGGTTTACGATTAGCGGAGCGAAGAACATAATACAGGCGTTGAGCAACTCTCCCATTGTTGTGACATAGCCGAAGACGCGTGTGCCCTCCTCCCCGGTTGCGAAAAATGAAGTGAAGAAATTAGCGAACTGCTGATCGAACACATCATAGGTGCAAGATACACCGACCACATACAGCGATAGAAACCACAGCTTTGGCTGTTTAAATAACTCGAATGCCAGTTTTAGACTAAAGGCTGAGGCGTTTGCGCCTACGGCCTCGGCGACCGTTGCTGAAGCCGAAGCATCCGTACGAGAGAAATAGAGTAATACCGCGAGTACAATTGCACACCCTGACCCTAGCCAGAAAACAAACTCATTATTGATTGTAAACATGACACCAACAATCGACGCACAAAGCGCCCACCCCACACAGCCAAACATCCTTGCCCGACCAAACTCGAAATGGCTGCGTCTGCTCACTTTTTCAATATAGGCTTCGATCGCAGGTGCTCCCGCATCATAAATAAAACCAAGATAGATGCCGCCCACGATAGAACCAAGCAGAATGTTAAACTGTAATAACGGTCCAAAAACATAAATAAAGAAGGGAGCAAACATGATTAGCATCCCGGTTATAACCCACAACAGATGCTTTCGTAAGCCAAGTTTATCCGACATCAGACCAAATATCGGTTGAAATAAAAGCGAGAAGAATGAGATACAGGCAAAGATGACTCCCGTGTCTCCTTTACTGATGTGATTGATATCATGTAACCAGATTGGGAAAAAGGGGAAGTACGCACCCATAATAAAAAAGTAGAAAAAGAAGAAAAAGCCAAACATCCAGAAATTTGTATTCTTCAGGTAATACATATAGATTTCCTTGCGTGACGGTGGGCAGGTTCACACCTGCCTCACATTTATTTCATTCTTAAACCTGAATGAATCTGTATATTATTATTCCCAACTAATCTGATAATAATAATGACGCGCGCTTAGCTGAAATTCTGGCGATACGGAAGGACTCCAGGAGTCATCACCCCCAACCCCCATATGGTAGCCATCAAGATTAAGCCAGGTTCCGGGTTCCGCCTGCAACAAATGGCGATGAGTTGTTTCCATCAATTGCTGCTGACTATAGCGACCAATATTAAACTGGAAGTCGCCACACCACTGATGTGTGCCATAACACAAACGGCGGGTTCCACAGCGCAGGCCGTTTTCACCAGGGAATACATACGGTGTATGCATTGCATCAAGTGGAAGTTCCCAGCTATCGAAACAGGCACTGCTTAAGCGATCCGGATAGTTTTCATGCGGCCCCAGTCCAAGCCATTTCACGGTTTCGGCAACCTGCGAAAGCTGGCATGTCAGGCCAATGCGTGCGGGATACGGTGTCCCACTGGCAATGTCGACTAAGATATCCATCTGCATTTTACCGTGGCCATCAATCCGGTACGTTTTGCGGCTGGTAAACAGTGTGGCCCCCTGATATTGCCAGGCGTGAGCCGTGGTTATCTGGACGGCATCTGAAAGAGTGTCTGCCTGACAGGTTAACAGCACCGGCTGTGCACAGTAATGGCCGGCCTTTTTCCAGCGCTCCACCCATGCATTGGGATCAATCCGGGTCGCTTCACTGACCCCGATATCATTATCGAGCGGCGCGCGCGTAAACTGATCGGTAAGCGGAGAGAGAAGCTGTGCTTCATCTCCCTGCCATAACTGCGTCAGCCAGCCCTGCTGGCGGCAGAATTGCCACCGCTTACCCGCTACGGCCACCACAAATTCACTCTGACTGGCCGTAAGCACAGGCACTTCATCGGCGAGCGGAGGACGGTTTGCCGACAGTGTCTCTTCCAGCGCCCACTGCTGCCACGCACTGATATGCCCCGGCTCAGACCATGCCGTGGCCCGCGGTTGTTCCACACGCACCGTCAGCCATAACTGCCCGGGTGCCTGGGGTATCGCTACTTCTGGCAGCGTAATGACCTGACGCCCCTGCGGTGCGATATCCAGCACGGCCTCTCCCTGAGCAAGTTCATTGCCCTCGCGCATCAACGTCCAGTGGAGAATTTCATTATCGCTGTGGCGAAACAGATATTCACTCGACACTTCGATGCTGCGCTTATCACCGGGCACCAGGTGGAACTGGAAGAACTGTTGCGCCTGTTTTGCTTCATAAAGGGCCGGGTGAGGCGTGCGATCGGCAAAAACCAACCCATTCATACAGAACTGACGATCGTTCGGCGTATCGCCAAAATCGCCGCCATAGGCGGACCACGGCTTGCCGTCTTCGTCATATTTAATTAATGACTGATCCACCCAATCCCAAACAAATCCTCCCTGCAGGCGCGGATACTGGCGAAAGGCCTGCCAGTATTTAGCAAAGCCGCCAAAGCTATTGCCCATCGCGTGCGCATACTCACAGAGGATAAGTGGACGCTGCTCACCGGGCAAAGAAAGCCATTTTTTGATAGACCACTTTGGCGCAACCTCGAAGGCCTGGTCCTGATCGACACGGCTGTACATCGGGCAAATAATATCCGTCGCCGCCGTATCCGCGCCGCCCCCTTCATACTGAACCGGTCGGGTGGGATCTTCCGACTTCAGCCAACGGTAGAGTGCATCATGATTCACCCCATGTCCGGACTCATTACCCAATGACCAGATGATAATGCAGGGATGGTTACGATCGCGCTGAACCATACGTGTTACACGTTGGCTCATCGCGGGCAACCAGTCCGGGTCATCCGTTAATCGATTCATCGGCACCATACCGTGGGTTTCGATGTTAGCTTCATCCACCACATACAAACCATACTGGTCACACAAGGTGTACCACAATGGATGATTGGGATAGTGTGAACAGCGCACAGCGTTAAAGTTATTTTGCTTCATCAACAAAATATCCTGGATCATCGTTTCCCGATCCATCACCTGCCCGTTCAGTGGATGATGTTCATGGCGGTTGGTACCGCGAATCAGCAGCGGCTTGCCATTAAGCTGCAACAACCCCTTTTCAATACGAATGTCGCGAAAACCTACATCGCAGGCTTCCGCTTCGATGAGTTCGCCATCGACAGTGCGTAGCTGAATCACGGCCCGATACAGTTCAGGCGTTTCCGCGCTCCATAAAGCAGGATGTTCGACCGGCAAACACAGCGTGGCACGTTCAGCATAGCTGCCGCGCTCATCAACGGGGGCGCTGCCAGGCCGTGCGCTGACCCGCCCGATAAGCGATTGCCCTTTCCATAAATGCAGTTCAATCTGCACATCATGCTGGACGTTACCGCCAATGCGAACCTCCGCATCGAGGCGAGCGTGATTATATTCGCTATTAAGATGGGTATTGAGGCGGAAATCCGCAATTTGTACCGACGGTTTGTGTAATAACGAGACGTCGCGGAAAATGCCACTCATTCGCCACATATCCTGATCTTCAAGATAGGTGCCGTCGCTCCAGCGCAGCACGAGAACTGCCAGCCGATTTTCACCCGCATGCAAATAGGCTGTTAGGTCAAAATCAGACGGTAACCGGCTGTCCTGGCCATAACCGACCCAGCGCCCATTGCACCACAAATGAAAAGCAGAATTCACACCGTCAAAAATAACACGCGTCTGCCCCTCGGATAACCATTTATCATCCACACTAAATGTGAGCGAGTAACATCCCGTGGCATTTTCAGCAGGAACATAAGGCGGGTTGACCGGGATCGGATAAGTGACATTAGTGTAGATAGGCGCGTCATAGCCCAGCATTTGCCAGTTTGACGGCACCGGAACAGTATCGGCATCGGGCAATTCTGCGTGCAACCAGCTTTCCGGTACCGACTCAGGTGAAGGGAACCAGCGGAATTGCCAGTCGCCATTAAGGCTTACCAGACGATCCGAGTTTTCGTTTTTTTGCGCATCCTCGACACAACGCCAACTGCTGAAAGGCGGGTGCGCAGCCATTCTATTACGCTGTGTCACACCTGGGGCCTCCCAGTCCCGCCGTGCCAGCACGGCCGCCAGTGAATCCTGTTCTGAAGTCATCGGGTTATCCTTTACGTTTAATGTTATTCGCTCACAATTTTTTGTACATATATCGCGAATTTATCCATTACGTAAGGAGGCACGTAGAAATTAGTGAGCTGGCTCAAATAAAATTTGGGCCAGCGGAGGAGGAAATGCGATGAGCTATAAACGCGAAACCTGCCTTGCCAACCGCATTAACGACTCAGCCAGCATTTCCCCCGAAATGGCCTCAGTGTTGGGCCTGCGTACGGTTTTGCGCTGGATGAGGGAAACCGGCAACAGCTGGTTGCCTGACACGCTTTGATCGGTGGACATATTTAAAAGCCGATCGACACTTCCACGCCCGAGCACAGGAAAATCCTGGCGAATAGTTGTTAAGGGCGGAATGTAGCAAGAACTGTCCTCAGTATCATCATAACCAATGACCGAGATATCCGAGCCCACGCGCAGACCATGTTCCGTGATGGCTCGCATGACGCCCAGCGCCATTTGATCGTTGGCAACTAACATTGCCGTAGGAATCACGCCATTGAACAGCATCTGCTGCGTCTGTTGAAAACCCGATAATGCGCTCCAGTCACCCTCAAGTACGGTAACAGGTTGTAAATGATGACGTTCAAGATGCGCATGCCAGCTTGCCAGCCGCAGACGCGCGGAAACAGAGGTCGAGGTGGGGCCAGAGAATAAGGCAATACGTTGATGACCATGCTCCACTAGATGCTCCACACCCAGACGCGCACCCTCATCATGTGAAAATACAACACTGTTAACTGGCGTGTGTTCTGAGACGTCCAGAAAAAGCACCGGCACATTTCCGGCCGCACGGGCGACTTTCAGCGCATCGTCGTTCTCAAGTGGAACATTGATGATAATGCCGGTTACGCGCCGGGCCAGCAGGTTATGCACGGCCTTTTCACAGGCCTCCGCACCGCCAGACTCCACCATCGCGATCACCACACTCGCGCCAGACTGATCGGCGCGTGATTTTATCGCCGCAACAATCTGCGACGGCGCATGCAGCGCCAGATTAATCGTTGCGACCCCAATCAGCGGGGACTGTTTACCCGCAAGTTGCTGTGCGGCATGGTTAGGAATGTAGTTCAGCTCCTTCATGGCGGCTTCAACTTTCGCCCGCGTTTTTGCGGAAACATGTTCGGCCTGATTCACCACTCTGGAGACCGTTTGATAGGAAACGCCAGCATGAGTTGCCACGTCGTAGAGCGTTACCGCTTTCACATTCAATACCCTGAAGTCATTTGTCCTGATGCTATGATGCCACACCGTTAAGGGTTTTCCTCTGCGAGAAAGCAACGACTTCATCGGCAAGAATGGTCATTTCTGCGATGAAGTCGCCCGATGCTTACCTCTGTTTCAGAAAATCGCGATACGCCGCGACCACCTGTAAAAAATCTTCGACGCCGCACAGGGATAAACTCTCTTCATCGTAGTAGTTCATCCCCTCTTCCATTTCATCGCCGGTGAACTCAAGCTGGTTTGCGCGGATCATCACCTCTTCGCCATCCAGCCACAGCGTGTATTCGTGGCCCGCTCGCTGCCAGGAGCGCTCGCTGCCCTTTACCGCGCGTGCCGCCTCTTCGACTTCATCCAACAGCGCCAGATTCTCTTTTACTTCTTCGTTAAACCAGTGACCGACCACTTCGTGGCCCATCGACATACGCACCTTTACCCCTCCGGTAACATCGCGCAGAAATTCGTAATCCATAATCGTCTTCCTCAACAAAGGCAATGCGTCAGCGCTGCATTGTACCCATGCTGTAATTATCGCAGTCGACAGGAAGAATAAAAGCGGAGCGGGTTGAAGGAATAGAAATAAAGTGCCTCTCTGTGAGGAAAAGAGAGGCGATGGGTCAACTTCTGAGCATATCGGTGCCGGATGGCGCTACGCTTATCCGGCCTACAAAAAAGTCCCCGCAGGCCAGATAAGGCGCAGCCGCCATCCGGCAAAAAAAAGCCACTTCCAAAGAAGTGGCTTTTCACCGCAGGCTAAAACCTTAAACCGCAGTCTGGAAAATCACGCCATCCGCTTTCTCGGTGTACTGAGAAAGCTGGTCGAAGTTCAGATAACGGTAAGTATCGACAGCGGTTTTATCCACCTGTGCAACGTAGGTTTGATACTCGTCCGGCGTTGGCAGTTTGCCAATCAGCGCCGCAACGGCGGCCAGTTCCGCAGAAGCCAGGAAGACGTTCGCGCCGGTACCCAGACGGTTCGGGAAGTTACGGGTCGAGGTGGAGACCACCGTCGCGCCGTCTGCCACACGCGCCTGGTTACCCATACACAGTGAACAACCCGGGATCTCAATACGCGCACCGCTCTTACCGAAGACGCTGTAGTAGCCCTCTTCCGTCAGTTGCGCGGCATCCATACGGGTTGGCGGCGCCACCCACAGGCGCGTCGGCAACTGGCCTTTGTGCGCATCCAGCAGTTTACCCGCGGCACGGAAGTGACCGATGTTAGTCATGCAGGAACCGATGAACACTTCGTCGATCTTCTCGCCCTGAACGTCAGAGAGCAGACGCGCATCATCCGGATCGTTCGGCGCGCACAGAATCGGCTCTTTGATATCGGCCAGATCGATGTCGATCACCGCTGCATACTCTGCATCTGCATCACCTTCCAGCAGCTCAGGGTTCGCCAGCCATTTTTCCATGCCCTGCACACGACGTTCCAGCGTACGACGGTCGCCATAGCCTTCGGCAATCATCCACTTCAGCAGAACGATGTTGGAGCTCAGATACTCTACAATCGGCTCTTTGTTCAGCTTAATGGTACAACCGGCAGCAGAACGTTCTGCGGACGCATCGGTCAGTTCGAACGCCTGCTCGACTTTCAGATCCGGCAGACCTTCGATTTCGAGGATGCGGCCAGAGAAGATGTTTTTCTTCCCTTTCTTCTCAACGGTCAGCAGACCTTGTTTGATAGCGTACAGCGGAATCGCGTGTACCAGGTCGCGCAGGGTAATGCCCGGTTGCATCTTGCCTTTGAAGCGCACCAGAACGGATTCCGGCATATCCAGCGGCATCACGCCGGTTGCGGCAGCAAACGCCACCAGACCGGAGCCCGCCGGGAAGGAGATACCAATCGGGAAACGGGTGTGGGAGTCACCACCGGTACCCACAGTATCCGGCAGCAGCATACGGTTCAGCCAGGAGTGGATTACGCCATCGCCCGGACGCAGCGACACGCCGCCACGGTTCATGATGAAATCTGGCAGAGTGTGGTGCGTGGTGACGTCAACCGGCTTCGGATACGCCGCGGTGTGACAGAAGGACTGCATCACCAGGTCAGAAGAGAAGCCCAGGCACGCCAGATCTTTCAGTTCATCACGGGTCATTGGGCCGGTGGTGTCCTGAGAACCGACAGAGGTCATCTTCGGTTCGCAGTACGCGCCCGGACGAATACCTTTCACGCCACAGGCGCGACCAACCATTTTCTGTGCCAGCGAGTAGCCACGGTCGCTTTCCGCCACGTCTTTTGCCTGACGGAACACATCACTGTGCGGCAGACCAAGTGATTCACGCGCTTTGGTGGTCAGGCCGCGACCGATAATCAACGGGATACGACCACCGGCACGCACTTCATCAATCAGCACGTCAGTTTTCAGTTCAAAGCTTGCCAGCAGGTCGCCGGTTTCGTGGTTACGTACTTCGCCTTTGAACGGGTAAACGTCAATCACGTCGCCCATGTTCAGGTCGTTAACGTCCACTTCAATTGGCAGTGCACCCGCATCTTCCATGGTGTTGAAGAAGATAGGCGCAATTTTGCCGCCCAGGCACAGGCCGCCGCCACGCTTGTTCGGCACATGCGGGATATCATCGCCCATGAACCACAGCACGGAGTTGGTCGCCGATTTACGCGAAGAGCCGGTACCGACAACATCACCCACGTAAGCCAGCGGGTAACCTTTCTGTTGCAGCGCTTCGATCTGTTTAATCGGGCCAACGACGCCCGGTTGATCGGGTTCGATCCCTTCACGGGCGTTTTTCAGCATCGCCAGCGCGTGCAGCGGGATATCCGGGCGCGACCACGCATCCGGTGCCGGAGAGAGGTCATCGGTGTTGGTTTCGCCGGTCACTTTGAAGACGGTAACGGTAATTTTTTCAGCCAGCGGCGGACGGCTCAGGAACCATTCAGCGTCAGCCCAGGACTGGATTACCTGCTTCGCGTAAGCGTTGCCCGCTTTCGCTTTTTCTTCTACATCGTAGAAGTTGTCGAACATCAGCAGGGTGTGGGAGAGCGCTTTGGCAGCAATCGGTGCCAGTTTCGCATCGTCCAGCGCGTCGATCAGCGGATGAATGTTGTAGCCGCCCTGCATGGTGCCCAGCAGTTCAATGGCTTTTTCAGGAGTGATCAGCGGGGAAGTCGCTTCGCCTTTGGCGACAGCAGCAAGGAATCCGGCTTTGACGTAAGCAGCTTCATCAACGCCCGGCGGTACACGATTAATCAACAGGTCTAACAGGAATTCTTCTTCGCCAGCAGGCGGGTTCTTCAGCAGCTCAACCAGTGCGGCCATCTGGGTTGCATCTAAGGGTTTGGCAACAATCCCTTCGGCGGCACGCTCAGCTACGTGCTCACGGTATTCTTTTAGCACGACGGTATCTCCTCGCTCTCATTGTCATATGCGGTCGGCTCTTCTTCACGCTCCTGTGAGACAGCAGTTTGTAGGGGGTACGCCGGATACCGCAATGGGCAGAATAGCAGGATTTTAGAGAGGTGTTAATCTGTTTACAAAAAAGCAACATAAAATATTGGCTGAATCGTTAAGGATGGTCTATAAACAGTACCCTTCCCTTAAACAGGGAATTTTTAGCTGCAATGTTTGCTCACATAATTCCCTGCCTTGATTATTCATCTGTGCAATTTATCCCAAGATTAGTCAAAAATTAAACTATCGTCTCTTTATACTCACGCTTCATCGTACCTGCCGAATGCAGGCGTTTCGACCTGACGATTTCCTCGGAAATCGGGAGTATGAATATGAACCTGCCCTTTAAGCCTCATGTGCTCGCGCTGATATGCAGCGCGGGATTGCTTGCCGCTGCCGGTACGCTGTACGTCAAAAGCCGTACGCCAGAAGAACCTGCACCTGCGCCCGCCGTCGCCGTTGCAACACCTGCTCCTGCTCCCGCAGTAACGCCTGAGGTGAAAACCACCTATACTCCGGCGCAAATTAACCAGTGGGTCGCGCCGATTGCGCTCTACCCTGATGCACTGTTGTCACAGGTTTTGATGGCCTCCACCTACCCGGCGAACGTGGTTCAGGCGGTGCAGTGGTCGAAGGATCATCCCTCCTTGCAAGGTGATGCCGCCATTCAGGGCGTGTCTGACCAACCGTGGGATGCCAGCGTGAAATCGCTGGTCGCCTTTCCGTCGCTGATGAATATGATGGGCCAGGACCCGGTGTGGGTTGAAAATCTGGGTAATGCTTTCCTGGCGCAGCCGCAGGATGTCATGAACGCAGTGCAGCAACTGCGTGCGCTGGCACAGCAAACCGGCTCACTGAAATCGACGCCGCAACAAACCGTCACCAGCGTGCCGAAAACGGCGGTTGCCCCGGCAGCCGCTACCTCATCGTCGACCACGCAAACGACCACCGTAAAAGCCGCCCCGGCGCCATCGACGGTGATTAAAATCGAACCCGCCGACCCGCAGGTAGTGTACGTACCGAGCTACAACCCCTCAACGGTGTACGGCACCTGGCCGACACCCTCCTATCCGCCGGTTTATATTCCGCCGTCACCCGGCGAGGAGTTTACCAGCAGCCTGGTGAAAGGCTTTGGCTACAGTTTAGGCGTCGCCACCACCTACGCACTGTTCAGCAATATCGATTGGGACGATGATGACGATCATCATCACCATGACGATGATTACTACGGCGGCGGGGGCTACAGCCACAACGGCGATAACAACATCAATATTAATGTCGATAACTTTAACCATATCACCGGACAGAACCTGCGCGGCGAAAACGCACGCTGGCAGCACAACCCGGCATACCGCAATCACGTGCCGTATCCCAATAACACCATTGCAAATCAGTTCCACCAGACCAACGTAGCGGGTGGCCTGAGCGCAACCCAGACGCCAGTCACCCGCGACAGCCAACGCCAGGCGGCAATGGACAAACTGTCGCAGGGCGGCATTAAAACGCCGTCACAGCCAATTGCCGCCGCGCCAAAAGATGCGCAGCGTCAGGCCGCCTCAAAACAGCTACAGCAAATAGCCCAACGTGATAATTACCGTGGTTACGACACACCTCGCACATCCGCCCAGCGTGAAGCATCAAAATCGCAGATGCAGCAGCGGCTGAATAACAGCACGCCGGAGCGGCGCAAAGAGAAGGTTCAGCAGCGCTCGCCGGAACAGCGCCAGCAGCGTCAGGAAGCGGTGCAGCAACATCGCAGCACCATCACGCCGGAACAGCGCCAACAGCGGCAGGAAAATGTTCGCCAGCGAGTCAATTCATCAAACGCAAATGTCTTTAGCGGCAACGAAAGCCGTGGGCCCTCCTGGCAGCAGCAGGCGCAACGCGGGCAGAAGAGCCGCAACGTTTTGCGTAACAATAACCGCGAAGCCGTCCGCGAACGGGCCTCTGAGCACCGCGAGTTTCACCGTCGATGAGAGCGCACACCATGAAAAAGATCCTTCTCAGCACGCTGCTGTTCTCGCTTCCCCTGGTGAGTTTTGCCCAGCAGCAGTTTGCTAACCCACTCGACGCCGCAACGGCTTTTGCCGACGCGGTGACCACCCGCAATGAACCGCAGCTTAACGCCCTGCTGGGCGATGACTGGCGGCGATTTCTTCCCCCAGAAGGCGCTGACCCGGAAGCGGTCGCCCGCTTTGAACGAGACTGGAAAATCAGCCACCGTATCGATCAACAAGGCGATACTGCCCATATCAATGTCGGTTCAGATAGCTGGCAACTCCCTTTGCCTATCGTCAAAACCGAGGCGGGCTGGCATTTTGATATGCAGGCGGCGCAGGATGAGATCATTACCCGCACCATCGGGCGCAACGAACTTTCGGCTATTGGGGCGATGCACGCCTACGTTGATGCGCAGGAAGATTACCACCTGAGAAAACAGCGTTACGCCAGCAAGCTTATCAGCAGCGAAGGCCAACAGGATGGGCTTTACTGGCCTATACAGCCCGGCGAAGCGCCAAGCCCGTTGGGGCCAGCGTTCAGCCCGGTGACGCCGGGTGAAGGTTATCACGGCTACCGTTTTCGCATTATCGCCAGTAACCAATCCGACGGCTTTGCCCTGATAGCCTGGCCTGTGGAGTATGGTGAAACAGGCGTGATGAGCTTTATGGTCAGCCAGGATGATCGGGTCTATCAGGCAGACTTCGGAGAGGAAACGGCGGAGAAAGTCGCGGCAATAACCCGCTTCGATGCGGTAGCGCCGTGGCAACCGGAGGAGTAACAGGCGTAAAAAAAGCGGCTGGTTAGCCGCTTTTTATTTGCCGGATGGCGGCTGATGCCTTATCCGGCCTACCTGACTGTAGGCCTGATAAGCGAAGCGCCATCAGGCATCGTCGCGCAGAAACTTACTTCTTCTTCGCTTTCGGGTTTGGCAGGTCGGTGATGCTACCTTCATACACTTCTGCGGCCAGGCCAACAGATTCGTGCAGCGTCGGGTGAGCATGGATGGTCAGCGCGATGTCTTCCGCGTCACAACCCATTTCGATTGCCAGACCGATTTCGCCCAGCAGCTCGCCGCCGTTGGTACCGACAATCGCACCACCGATAACACGGTGAGATTCTTTGTCGAAAATCAGTTTGGTCATACCGTCTGCGCAGTCAGAAGCGATCGCACGGCCAGAAGCAGCCCACGGGAAGGTGGCGGTTTCGTAGCTGATGCCTTTCTCTTTCGCTTCTTTCTCAGTCAGGCCAACCCATGCCACTTCTGGTTCAGTGTAGGCAATGGATGGGATAACTTTCGGGTCGAAGTAGTGTTTCTTGCCGGCGATAACTTCAGCGGCAACGTGACCTTCGTGAACACCTTTGTGTGCCAGCATCGGCTGACCGACGATATCGCCGATAGCAAAGATGTGCGGCACGTTAGTGCGCAGCTGTTTGTCAACGCGGATGAAGCCACGGTCGTCCACTTCCACGCCTGCTTTGCCTGCGTCGAGGTTTTTACCGTTCGGTACACGGCCGATAGCCACCAGCACGGCATCGTAACGCTGTGCTTCAGAAGGCGCTTTTTTGCCTTCCATGGAAACGTAAATACCGTCTTCTTTCGCTTCAACGGCAGTCACTTTGGTTTCCAGCATCAGATTGAATTTCTTGCTGATGCGTTTGGTGAAGACTTTCACCACGTCTTTGTCGGCAGCCGGGATAACCTGGTCGAACATTTCAACCACGTCAATCTGTGAACCCAGCGCATGGTATACGGTACCCATTTCCAGACCGATGATACCGCCGCCCATAACCAGCAGACGTTTCGGTACTTCTTTCAGTTCCAGCGCATCGGTGGAATCCCACACGCGCGGATCTTCATGAGGAATAAACGGCAGTTCGATCGGACGGGAACCCGCCGCGATGATCGCATTGTCGAAGTTAATCACGGTTTTGCCGTTTTCGCCTTCAACTTCCAGGGTGTTAGCCCCGGTAAATTTACCCAGACCGTTAACCACTTTCACTTTACGGCCTTTGGCCATACCGGCCAGACCGCCGGTCAGTTGGGTGATAACTTTTTCTTTCCAGGTACGAATCTTGTCGATATCGGTTTTCGGCTCGCCGAAGACGATACCGTGGTCAGCCAGTGCTTTGGCTTCTTCGATAACTTTTGCTACGTGCAGCAGTGCTTTAGAAGGGATACAGCCGACGTTCAGACAAACACCACCAAGGGTGCTGTAACGTTCTACGATGACGGTCTCCAGACCTAAATCCGCGCAACGGAAAGCAGCAGAGTAGCCTGCCGGGCCCGCCCCAAGTACCACGACCTGAGTTTTAATTTCAGTACTCATCATGACCTCTTAATTATTTCCGGCGGTCCTGGGTACTCTTGTCGCCCATATCCACCGGGACGTTCTATCCGCGTTTATATTACAAAATTGTTAACAATTTTGAAACAACAAACGGCAAACGATTTTGTCCTTTGTTGCTAATAACCCCAAAACTACGAAGAGATTATCAGAAAAAAGCCGGCCGTCAGGCCGGCTTTTTCGATTACATCACCAGGCGACGAATGTCAGACAGTGTGTTGTTGATGATGGTGATAAAGCGTGCACCATCAGCACCGTCGATCACGCGGTGGTCGAAGGAGAGAGAGATAGGCATCATCAGACGCGGTACAAACTCTTTCCCGTTCCATACCGGCTCCATCGCCGATTTGGAGACACCGAGGATAGCCACTTCCGGCGCGTTAACAATCGGTGCGAAGTGGGTCGTACCCAGGCCGCCGATGCTGGAGATAGTGAAGCAACCGCCCTGCATTTCGCCAGCCGTCAGCTTACCATCACGCGCTTTTTTGGAGATGGTGGTCAGTTCGCGAGACAGCTCGGTGATGCTCTTCTTGTTCACGTCTTTAAAGACCGGAACCACCAGGCCGTTCGGGGTATCTACCGCCACACCAATGTTGATGTATTTCTTAAGCGTCAGTTTCTGGCCATCTTCGGACAGAGAGCTGTTGAAGCGAGGCATCTGTTCCAGAGCCGCGGCAACCGCTTTCATGATGAACACAACCGGGGTGAATTTCACATCCAGTTTGCGCTTCTCAGCTTCGGCATTCTGCTGCTTACGGAACGCTTCCAGATCGGTGATATCGGTTTTGTCGAAGTGCGTAACGTGCGGAATCATCACCCAGTTACGGCTCAGGTTAGCACCCGAGATTTTCTGGATGCGGCCCAGTTCCACTTCTTCGATTTCACCAAACTTGCTGAAGTCCACTTTCGGCCATGGCAGCATGCCCGGGATACCGCCGCCAGTGGCAGCAGCCGGTGCAGACTCAGCGCGTTTCACCGCGTCTTTCACGTAAGCCTGAACGTCTTCGCGCAGGATACGGCCTTTACGACCCGTCCCTTTCACTTTCGCCAGGTTCACGCCGAATTCGCGCGCCAGGCGACGAATCACCGGCGTTGCGTGGACGTAAGCGTCATTTTCTGCGAAGTCAGACTTGCCTTCGGCTTTCGCGGCCGGAGCCGGAGCTGCCGCAGGTGCCGGAGCGGCAGCAGCCTGAGCCGGTGCAGCAGCCGCAGCGCCTTCCACTTCGAAGACCATAATCAGGGAGCCGGTTTTCACTTTATCGCCGGTGCTGATTTTGATCTCTTTTACCGTACCCGCGAACGGAGCCGGCACTTCCATAGAGGCTTTGTCGCCTTCTACGGTGATCAGAGACTGTTCGGCTTCGATTTTATCGCCAACCTTCACCATCACTTCGGTAACTTCAACTTCGTCGCCGCCGATATCTGGAACGTTAACGTCTTTCGCGCCGGATGCTGCCGGAGCAGCCGCCGCCGGAGCAGCTTCCGCTTTTGCCGGAGCCGCAGCAGGTGCAGCACCCGCCACTTCGAAGACCATGATCAGAGAACCGGTAGACACTTTGTCGCCGGTGTTGATTTTGATCTCTTTAACCACGCCCGCAAACGGAGCCGGAACTTCCATAGAGGCTTTGTCGCCTTCTACGGTGATCAGAGACTGTTCAGCCGCGATGGTGTCGCCCACTTTCACCATGATCTCAGTGACTTCAACTTCGTCGCCGCCGATGTCCGGTACGTGAACGTCTTTCGCCGCTGCCGCAGCAGGTGCTGCTGCCGGAGCCGCTTCTTTCTTCTCTTCTGCCTTGGCAGGTGCAGCATCAGCTGCACCGTCGGCGGAATCGAAAATCATGATCAGTTTGCCGGTCTCGGTTTTGTCGCCGACAGAGACTTTAATCTCTTTTACGACGCCAGCCTGCGGAGACGGAACTTCCATAGAGGCTTTGTCGCCTTCTACGGTGATCAGCGACTGTTCAGCTTCAACTTTGTCGCCAACTTTGACCAGGATCTCGGTGATTTCAACTTCATCAGACCCGATATCCGGTACATTGATTTCGATAGCCATTATTCTTTTACCTCTTACGCCAGACGCGGGTTAACTTTTTCTGCATCGATGTTGAATTTGGTAATTGCGTCAGCAACCACTTTCTTATCGATTTCGCCACGTTTAGCCAGTTCGCCCAGCGCCGCTACAACCACGTAGGAAGCATCAACTTCGAAGTGGTGACGCAGGTTTTCACGGCTGTCGGAACGACCGAAGCCATCAGTACCCAGTACGCGGTAGTCATCAGCCGGTACATAAGTACGGACCTGCTCGGCGAACAGTTTCATATAGTCGGTGGAAGCCACTGCCGGAGCGTCGTTCATCACCTGAGCGATGTACGGAACGCGCGGGGTTTCCATCGGGTGCAGCATGTTCCAGCGCTCACAATCCTGACCATCACGCGCCAGTTCAGTGAAGGACGTTACGCTATAAACGTCAGAACCTACGCCGTAATCTTTCGCCAGGATCTGTGCTGCTTCACGGACGTGACGCAGGATAGAGCCGGAGCCCAGCAGCTGAACTTTACCTTTGCTACCTTCAATGGTTTCGAGTTTGTAGATACCTTTACGGATACCTTCCTCAGCACCTTCCGGCATGGCCGGCATATGGTAGTTTTCGTTCAGGGTGGTGATGTAGTAGTAAACGTTCTCTTGTTTCTCACCGTACATACGCTCCAGACCATCATGCATGATGACCGCAACTTCGTACGCGTAAGACGGATCGTAAGAGATACAGTTCGGGATAGTCAGAGACTGAATATGGCTGTGACCATCTTCGTGCTGCAGACCTTCGCCGTTCAGCGTCGTACGACCAGAAGTACCACCAATCAGGAACCCGCGTGCCTGCTGGTCGCCTGCCTGCCAGCACAGGTCGCCGATACGCTGGAACCCGAACATGGAGTAGTAGATGTAGAACGGGATCATCGGCAGGTTGTTGGTGCTGTAAGAGGTCGCAGCAGCCAGCCAGGATGCGCCGGCACCCAGTTCGTTGATGCCTTCCTGCAGAATCTGACCTTTCTCGTCTTCTTTGTAGTAAGCAACCTGCTCACGGTCCTGCGGGGTGTACTGCTGACCGTTCGGGCTGTAGATACCAATCTGACGGAACAGACCTTCCATACCGAAAGTACGCGCTTCATCGGCGATGATTGGAACCAGACGATCTTTGATCGACTTGTTCTTCAGCATCACGTTCAGGGCACGAACGAAAGCGATAGTCGTAGAGATCTCTTTATTCTGCTCTTCCAGCAGCGGTGCGAAATCTTCCAGAGTCGGCATTTCCAGCTTCTCAGTGAAGTGGGTCTGGCGGCTCGGCAGATAACCGTGCAGTTTCTGACGCTGAGCGTGCAGATAAGTATGCTCCGGAGAACCTTCCGGGAAGGTCAGGTAAGAGAGGTTTTCCACCTGCTCGTCGGTTACAGGAACATTGAAGCGGTCGCGGATATAGCGCACGCCGTCCATGTTCATTTTCTTAACCTGGTGAGCGATGTTTTTACCTTCAGCGGTATCACCCATGCCGTAACCTTTAATGGTATGGGCCAGGATAACAGTCGCTTTGCCTTTGGTTTCCTGCGCTTTTTTCAGTGCAGCGTAAACTTTCTTCGGATCGTGACCACCACGGTTCAGTGCCCAGATCTGCTCATCAGTCCAGTCTGCAACCAGGGCCGCGGTTTCCGGATATTTACCGAAGAAGTGCTCACGGACGTAAGCGCCATCTTTGGATTTGAAGGTCTGGTAATCGCCGTCGACGGTTTCTTCCATCAGTTGGATCAGTTTACCGCTGGTATCTTTACGCAGCAGCTCATCCCAACGACTCCCCCAGATAACCTTGATAACGTTCCAGCCAGCACCACCGAAGATGCCTTCCAGTTCGTTAATGATCTTGCCGTTACCGGTGACCGGGCCATCAAGACGCTGCAGGTTACAGTTGATAACGAAGACCAGGTTATCCAGTTTTTCACGGGTGGCGATGGTGATCGCACCTTTGGATTCTGGTTCGTCCATCTCGCCGTCGCCGAGGAACGCGTAAACGGTCTGTTTAGAGGTATCTTTCAGGCCACGGTGTTCCAGATATTTCAGGAATTTAGCCTGGTAGATAGCACCGATTGGGCCCAGACCCATTGATACGGTCGGGAACTGCCAGAATTCCGGCATCAGTTTCGGGTGCGGGTAAGAAGAAAGACCTTTACCGTGAACTTCCTGACGGAAGTTGTTCATCTGTTCTTCGGTCAGACGGCCTTCAAGGAATGCACGTGCGTAAACGCCCGGAGAGATGTGGCCCTGGAAGTAAACCAGATCGCCGCCATCCTGCTCGTTGCGAGCACGGAAGAAGTGGTTGAAACACACTTCGTAGAAGGTTGCGGAAGACTGGAAGGATGCCATATGGCCGCCCAGTTCCAGATCTTTCTTGGATGCACGCAGAACGGTCATGATCGCGTTCCAGCGGATAGCAGAGCGAATACGACGTTCCAGATCCAGATCGCCCGGGTATTCCGGTTCGTCTTCAACGGCAATAGTGTTTACATAACCGCTAGCACCTGCACCAGCCGCTACCTGAACGCCGCCTTTACGGGCTTCAGACAGCACCTGGTCGATCAGATACTGAGCGCGCTCAACACCTTCTTCACGGATAACCGATTCGATCGCCTGTAACCAGTCGCGAGTTTCGATCGGATCCACGTCATTTGGGAAACGTTCTGACATGGGGTTTTCCTTATCTATCTAGTACGTTGATTTATCTGGAACCTGTCCCATTGTGCTTTCACGGGAAAACACAATAAGACAGGTTCTGTGTTTAGTTGCCGTGCGCCTTAAGGCGCTTTTCTCATCTTTCTGGTAAAACCGCTGCCAGAAAAAACTCAATCCTTGCGCTGTTGCAGGCGACGTAACGAGCGTTCACGACGGCTCTGTTCACGGCTCCTGTCCAGCAAAATTTCTTCAATAAAGGCCAGGTGACGGTGCGACGCTTCACGCGCCTGCTCCGGTTCACCGGCGACAATCGCCTCGAAAATCCGGGTGCGATGGTTGCTCACCTGCGGGAGCATCTCCCGACGGGCATACAGCAACTCGAAGTTCTGCCGAACGTTTTGTGCCAACATCGGCTCCATACACCTTAGCAAATGGAGCAACACCACATTGTGGGCGGCTTCGGTCACGGCGATTTGATACTGGACGACGGCGCTCGACTCTGCGTCAAGGTCGCCCGATTGTTGAGCCCGTTCGATGGCCTGATGCAGCTCGCGAATACGTTCGCGGTCTTCATCAGTGCTGCGCAGTGCCGCGTAATACGCCGCGATACCTTCAAGCGCGTGACGGGTTTCAAGCAGATCAAACTGGGATTCAGGGTGGTCGGACAGAAGTTCTACCAGCGGATCGCTGAAGCTCTGCCACAAGCTGCTTTGGACAAAAGTCCCGCCGCCCTGGCGACGAAGCAGTAACCCTTTCGCTTCGAGACGTTGAATCGCCTCACGCAGCGAGGGACGGGATACGTCGAACTGTTTTGCCAGTTCGCGTTCAGGTGGAAGTTTTTCGCCGGGGCGTAATGTCCCCTCAAGAATCAAAAACTCCAACTGCTGCTCAATCACATCAGAAAGTTTTGGTTGGCGGATTTTGCTGTAGGCCATAGTTCCCTGTACCTGCCATTAGCCCGGAGTCAATTGGTCTTACCAATTTCAAGTTCGTAGCGCTAAAGTAACAAAGTATTCACCTTCTGTCCATACAGGTTTTGATTGAAATCAGTAAACCACGCACTTTTTAACAACATTACAGAAATGATGTTTCAGAATTGTAACCTTGCACAAAAAATGTCTTTACCACGTTAGAAGTACAATTAACGAAAAATATACGAAAATTACGCAAACTGAAGCGTTTCACTTTGCCAGTTAATGAATAGTTATGCATTTATTGCTGGCAAAATGTACATGCTTACCCACTTCTGGGGCTGACCGCTACACTTACAACTGGTTTCTTTTTATTCGATCCGTCATCAACCATTCATAAAGCAGGTGCATTTCTGCGCGCTTACCACTATTCTTCCCAGGACGAAAGAGTTCCTCTCATTTTTATTCGCCCTCTTTCGTAAACATATAAATACAGGGAACGGAATCCCCTGATTACAAACGTACAAATAACAACCACACACGAGGTTTCATGATGGAAGGTCAACAGCACAGCGACCAGCTGAAGCGCGGCCTCAAAAACCGCCACATCCAGCTGATTGCGCTGGGTGGAGCTATCGGTACCGGCCTGTTTCTCGGCAGTGCCTCCGTTATCCAGTCAGCCGGTCCGGGCATTATTCTGGGTTATGCCATTGCAGGCTTTATTGCCTTCCTGATCATGCGCCAGCTCGGTGAAATGGTCGTGGAAGAGCCGGTAGCCGGGTCATTCAGCCACTTCGCCTATAAATACTGGGGCAGCTTCGCCGGCTTCGCATCAGGCTGGAACTATTGGGTGCTGTACGTGCTGGTTGCCATGGCGGAACTCACCGCAGTCGGCAAATACATCCAGTTCTGGTACCCGGAAATTCCGACCTGGGCTTCCGCAGCGGCCTTCTTTATTCTGATTAACGCCATTAACCTCACCAACGTAAAAGTGTTTGGGGAAATGGAGTTCTGGTTCGCCATCATTAAAGTGGTCGCAGTTGTGGGCATGATCCTGTTTGGCGGCTGGTTGCTGTTCAGTGGTAATGCCGGCCCGCAGGCGACAGTTCGCAACCTGTGGGAACAGGGCGGCTTCCTGCCACACGGCATGCAAGGACTGGTGATGATGATGGCTATCATCATGTTCTCTTTCGGCGGGCTAGAGCTTGTGGGGATCACCGCCGCAGAAGCCGACAACCCGGAGCAGAGCATTCCGAAAGCCACCAACCAGGTGATTTACCGTATTCTGATTTTCTATGTGGGTTCGCTGGCCGTTCTGCTTTCTCTGCTGCCGTGGACGCGCGTCACCGCTGATGTCAGCCCGTTTGTTCTGATCTTCCACGAACTGGGCGATACGCTGGTGGCTAACGCGCTGAACGTGGTGGTACTGACCGCAGCGCTCTCCGTTTATAACAGTTGCGTCTACTGTAACAGCCGCATGTTGTTCGGCCTGGCCCAGCAGGGAAATGCGCCCAAAGCGCTGCTCTCCGTCGATAAACGTGGCGTACCGGTCAACACGATTCTGGTTTCCGCTGTGGTGACCGCGCTGTGCGTGCTGATCAACTACCTGGCCCCAGAATCCGCGTTCGGCCTGCTGATGGCGCTGGTGGTTTCTGCGCTGGTGATTAACTGGGCGATGATTAGCCTTGCGCACATGAAATTCCGCAAAGCGAAACAGCAACAGGGCGTTACGCCGCGCTTCCCTGCACTGCTCTACCCGCTCGGTAACTGGGTCTGCCTGCTGTTTATGGCGGCGGTGCTGGTTATTATGCTGATGACGCCGGGGATGGCGATCTCCGTGTATCTGATCCCGGTGTGGATCTGCATTCTGGGTGTTGGCTACATGCTTAAACAGAAGGGTGCGAAAACGGCTGTGAAGGCGAATTAATCTCTCCTCTGGCCCCTTCCCTCTGGAAGGGGCCGACTCTGTTACCCGCTTCACACTTTCCTCTGCTCAGCTAATTAGTCCATATCCTCACCGTTATACTGCAACGCATTTCGCGGGCCGCCAGCCAATAATTCTCTCCATACCGTCAGAGGGAGTTTCGGCAATGAATAACAATAAGTTATCAGTCAGAGAGAAAATTGGTTATGGCATGGGAGACGCCGGATGCAACATCATCTTCGGCGCTATCATGCTGTTCGTTAACTACTTTTATACCGATATTTTTGGCCTCGCCCCGGCGTTGGTCGGCGTGCTGCTGCTTTCGGTACGCGTGATTGACGCTGTCACCGATCCCATCATGGGCGCGCTGGCCGACCGTACCCGCAGTAAATATGGGCGATTTCGTCCATGGTTACTGTGGATAGCGTTCCCTTACGCGCTCTTCAGCGTGCTAATGTTTACTACCCCGGACTGGGCCTACAGCAGCAAAGTTATCTATGCGTTTGTTACCTACTTCCTGCTGTCGATTACCTACACCGCCATCAACATTCCCTATTGCTCCCTGGGTAGCGTCATCACCAATGACCCCAAAGAGCGCGTCGCCTGTCAATCTTATCGCTTCGTGCTGGTAGGTATCGCCACCTTGCTGCTCTCATTGAGCCTGTTACCCATGGTCGACTGGTTTGGCGGTGGCGATAAAGCCAAAGGCTACCAAATGGCGATGACCGTGCTGGCGTTTATCGGTATGTGTATGTTCCTGTTCTGCTTCGCAAGCGTACGTGAGCGCGTGAAGCCCGCAGTGCAGACCAATGATGAACTGAAGCAAGACTTGAAAGATGTGTGGAAAAACGACCAGTGGGTGCGCATCCTGCTGCTGACGCTGTGCAACGTCTGCCCGGGCTTTATCCGTATGGCGGCGACCATGTATTACGTCACCTGGGTGATGGGCCAGAGCACGCATTTCGCCACATTGTTTATCAGCCTCGGCGTGGTCGGCATGATGTTCGGCAGTATGCTGGCAAAAGTCCTGACCGACCGCTGGTGTAAGCTCAAGGTCTTCTTCTGGACGAACATCGCGCTGGCGATTTTCTCTATCGCCTTCTATTTCTTCGACCCGCGCGCCACGGTCATGATTGTCGTGCTCTACTTCTTGCTCAACATCCTGCATCAAATCCCCTCCCCGCTGCACTGGTCGCTGATGGCGGACGTCGATGACTACGGCGAGTGGAAAACCGGCAAACGTATCACCGGGATTAGCTTCTCCGGCAACCTCTTCTTCCTCAAGGTCGGGCTGGCGATTGCAGGCGCAATGGTGGGCTTCCTGCTCTCCTGGTATGGCTACGATGCCGGCGCGAAGCAGCAAAGCGAAACCACCCTCAACGGTATCATGCTGCTGTTTACTGTCATTCCAGGCGTCGGGTATCTGATTACCGCCGGGATCGTGCGGATGCTGAAGGTGGACCGTGAACTGATGAAGCAGATCCAGTCCGATTTAGAAAAGCGTCGTACGAACTATCGTGAACTGAACGAATATCATGAGTTGAAAACATCCGGAGACGTAAGGAAAGCATAATGAAAAACTGGCCCAATCCCTTTATTGAACAGCGCGCCGATCCCTTCATTTTGCATCATCAGGGAGAGTACTACTTTATCGCCTCAGTGCCGGAATATGACCGGCTGGAGATCCGCCGCGCCAGCACGCTTGAAGGGCTGCCCAGCGCGGATGCGGTTGTGGTCTGGCGTAAACCCGCAAGCGGACCGATGTGCGAACTTATCTGGGCGCCAGAACTGCATCACATAAAAGGTCAATGGGTGATTTACTTCGCCGCCGCATCAACGCAGGCGCTGGACTCTCTCGGTATGTTCCAGCACCGGATGTATGCACTGACCTGCGACGATGCGGATCCACTCAGCGGAGAATGGACTGAACGTGGCCAGGTGAAAACGCCGTTCGATACTTTCTGTCTGGATGCCACGACGTTTTATCATCAGGGAAAACAGTGGTATCTGTGGGCGCAAAAATCGCCAGATATTGCCGGGAACTCCAATATCTATCTGGCGGAACTGGAAAATCCGTGGACGCTAAAAGGCGAGCCGGTGATGCTCAGCAAACCAGAGTTTGACTGGGAGTGCCGGGGCTTTCTGGTCAATGAAGGGCCTGCGGTACTGGTGCATGGCGATAAACTCTTTATCAGCTACTCCGCCAGCGCCACCGATGAAAATTACTGCATGGGCCTGCTGTGGATTGATCTGAATGCCGACATGACAAAGCCGGAAAACTGGCATAAATCACCGCAACCGGTGTTCACCACCAGCTATAAAAACCGCCAGTACGGGCCGGGGCACAACAGCTTTACCCAAACGCCGGAAGGGGAAGATGTGCTGGTGTATCACGCGAGGAATTACACGGAGATTGAAGGCGACCCGTTATACGACCCGAATCGCCATACGCGGTTGAAACTGGTGCGCTGGCAGGAAGATGGCATGCCGGATTTCGGCGTGCCGCCAGTGGATACGATTTGAGCTGGTGCCCGGTGACGCTAGCGCTTACCGGGCCTACAAGACACGCCAATCAGGCCATACCCGAGCCCCGTAGGCCGGATAAGCGTCAGCGCATCCGGCAATACCCGCACCATCCGGCAAAACGCTTACACCAGCGTCCCATAAATGGTCAGCAGCGCCATAATCACCACCACCACAAACGAGGTTTTCTTCGCCATCGATACCGCCGCTTTTGGCGTCTCAACGCGGTCAACGTGTGGCTCGCGCGCCAGCGAATACTGCGCCAGCTGCGTCAGGACCTGGTACTGGGAAGTATGGCGATCGCCCAGCGAAGCAAACCACGCGGGTAGCGCTTTCTCACCATGGCCAAGCAGCGCATAAACCACACCCACCAGCCGCACCGGAAGCCAGTCCACAATATGCAAAATGGCATCAATGCCAGACTGTAAACGGTGATGCGGCGTCTGATAACGCGCCAGCCAGGACTGCCACGCGCGCAGGAAAGAATACCCCATCAGCATCACCGGCCCCCACGGGCCGCCGACCACAAACCAGAACAGCGGCGCGAGATAAAAACGGTAGTTAATCCACAGCAGCGCATTTTGCAGCTCGCGCAGAAACTCGCGCTCATCGCATCCCGATGGCACGCCGTGAATCATCGTCAGCTCGCAGGCCATCGCATCACGCGCGTGGCTATCATTAAGCGATGCCGCCTTCAGGTAAGCGTGATAGTGCAGCCGCACGCGCCCTGCCCCAATACACAGCAAGCCGAGTAAAATCCAGAACACCAGCAGCGGCACGTTAAACAGCAACCCGTCGAGCGCGCGCTGAATCAAAAATACCACTCCCATAGACACTGCCGTCATCAGCAGTGTGGCAGCAAAGGAAAAGCGTTTGATACGTCGGAAGAGTACTTCCAGACGGTGGTCGAGTTGCCAGTGCTCGCCCAGCTTAAACAAACGCTCGGCAATCAGCACCAGCAACGTGGTAAACAGCGTCATGTCATCTCCTTATCTGACGAAGGGGTGACCAGTGCGCGAAAGCGAGACCAGTCAAACGCCGGGCCCGGATCGGTTTTGCGCACGGGCGCGATATCACAGTGTCCTGTCATATTATCGGCGATAGCCGGATAAATCGTTATCAACAATCGGGTTAGTGCCGCCAGTTGCTGATACTGTGCATCGGTGTAGGCCAGCGTATCGGTGCCTTCCAGCTCAACGCCAATCGAAAAATCATTGCAGCGCTCGCGGCCCTGATATTCAGAGACGCCCGCGTGCCAGGCACGCTTATCGAAAGGAACATACTGCACAATTTCCCCATCGCGGCGAATCAGACAATGGGCAGAAACGCGCAGATGAGAAATCTCAGCGAAAAAAGGATGGGCGTTCGGGTCGAGCGTGCCGGTAAACAGCGCATCTATCCATGGGCCGCCAAATTCGCCTGGGGGTAAACTGATATTATGAACAACCAGCAATGACGGGGTTTCATCGTCCGGGCGGCAGTCAAAGTGTGGCGACGGTACATGACGCGCGCCCACCAGCCATCCCTCATCTAACAACATGCTGGATCTCCTTATGTGTGGTGCTGATTCTCGGTTCAGAGTAGCATGTTTAAACCTTTCGAATCGTTACCAATTTGGAGTTTTATCATGCCGCCTCGCCGCTACAACCCAGACCACCGACGTGACGCGCTTCTGGAACGTATCAATCTCGACATTCCCAACGCCGTGGCACAGGCACTCCGTGAAGATCTGGGCGGAGAAGTGAATGCTGATAACGACATTACCGCACAACTTTTACCCGCTGAAACCCGTTCCCATGCGGTGGTTATCACCCGCGAAGACGGCGTGTTCTGTGGTAAACGCTGGGTTGAAGAGGTCTTTATTCAACTTGCGGGCGACGATGTTAAGCTGACCTGGCACGTGGAAGATGGCGACCTGCTGAAAGCCGACCAGACGCTGTTTGAAATCGATGGGCCTTCCCGCGTTCTGCTGACCGGCGAACGTACCGCGCTGAATTTTGTGCAAACCCTCTCAGGCGTGGCAAGTGAGGTTCGTCGCTATGTTGACCTGCTGGAAGGCACCAAAACGCAGTTGCTTGATACCCGCAAAACGCTTCCCGGCCTGCGTACCGCCCTGAAATATGCCGTGCTGTGCGGCGGCGGTGCGAATCACCGTCTCGGCCTTTCCGATGCGTTCCTGATTAAAGAAAACCACATCATCGCCTCCGGCTCCGTGCGCCAGGCGGTGGAAAAAGCCTTCTGGCTGCATCCGGATGTGCCGGTGGAAGTGGAAGTGGAAAATCTGGAAGAGCTGGAAGACGCGCTAAAAGCCGGGGCCGACATCATCATGCTTGATAACTTTGACACTGACCTGATGCGCAAAGCCGTCGCCATCACCAAAGGCCAGGCACGGCTGGAAGTCTCCGGTAATGTGACCTTTGACACTATTCGCGAATTTGCCGAAACCGGCGTGGATTACATCTCCGTCGGCGCGCTGACCAAACACGTGCGCGCGTTAGATCTCTCCATGCGTTTCCGCTAATTCCCGCAATCCGGCCTGCACTTTCTGCAGGCCGAATCAGCCCATACCATCCGGCAATTTTCCGTACCCGCTTCCATTTTCAATGTTGTCTTCTGTAACGCAGAAAAACTCTCTGGAACGCGCTTTCCTGAATCTCTTTTTGCCTCTCGCGCCCGCTTTACGCCCCTGACACACTCCCGCCATCTCAACCAGGAGTGCATTATGGAAAAACAAAAAGGATTTACCCTTATCGAGTTGATGGTCGTAATCGGCATCATCGCCATCTTAAGCGCCATTGGAATCCCGGCGTATCAAAACTACTTGCGCAAAGCCGCGCTCACCGACATGTTGCAAACCTTCGTCCCCTATCGAACGGCCATTGAATTGTGCGCCCTCGACCACGGCGGGCTGAACAGCTGCGATGGCGGCAGCAACGGCATTCCCTCGCCCACCACCACGCGTTATGTCTCTGGCATGAATATCGCCAAAGGTGTGGTCGTGCTCACCGGCCAGGAGAGTTTGAACGGCCTGTCGGTCACCATGACGCCGGGCTGGGATAACGCCAACGGCGTGACCGGCTGGACGCGCGTTTGCGATATCCAGAGCGACAGCGCCCTGCAACAAGCCTGTGAAGATGTCTTCCGCTTCGATGCGCAGTAACCCGGAGGCCGTGATGAATCAGGAACAGCTACTTGCACTGTGCAAAAAACATCACGCCCTGTTGCTTGGCAACGATCAGAGCGTGTTAAGCATCGCCGTTGTCGGCGCGCCGTCGGATGAACTGATGGATGCGCTGCGTTTTGCAACACAAAAACGCGTTGATATCGAGTGCTGGAGCCAGGAGAGGATGGATAAACATCTACAGCTCACGGCAACCGCCTGCCAACCCGCCGCCAATGACGACTCTCGCAGCGCGGTTGATCTGCTGAACCGCTCGCTGGAGCAGGCGTTGCTACAGCGGGCATCAGATATCCATTTTGAACCCGATGCGCATCACCTGCGTCTCAGGCTACGCGTAGACGGCGTACTCCATGTTTTTTCTACGCTACCGCTTTCGCTGGCGGCAACGCTCACCGCACGTTTAAAGGTACTGGGTAATCTCGATATTGCCGAACGTCGCATACCGCAGGATGGTCAATTTACCGTGGAGATCGCCGGCCAGTCCGTCTCTTTTCGTATCGCGACGCTGCCGTGTCGTTACGGTGAAAAGGTGGTTCTGCGCCTGTTGCACAACGTTGAGCAGGCGCTGGATATCACTCAACTCGGCATGAACGACGATCAACTGGCGCTGTTTGGCGATGCGCTCAATCAACCTCAGGGGCTGATCCTTGTGACCGGGCCGACGGGCAGCGGTAAAACCGTAACGCTGTATAGCGCCCTGCAACGCCGTAATCACAGCGACGTTAATATTTGCAGCGTGGAAGACCCGATTGAAATTCCCATCGAAGGGCTGAATCAAACGCAAATCAACCCGCGCGCCGGACTGACGTTTCAGAGCGTTCTGCGCGCCCTGCTGCGGCAGGACCCGGATATTGTGATGGTTGGTGAGATTCGCGATGGCGAAACAGCAGAAATTGCCATCAAAGCCGCGCAAACCGGACACCTGGTGCTCTCTACGCTGCACACCAACTCAACCGTTGAAACGCTGGTGCGCCTGGAACAAATGGGCGTGGCGCGCTGGATGATCTCATCGGCGCTCCAGCTTGTCGTCGCCCAGCGGCTGGTGCGTAAGCTGTGCCCGCACTGCCGGGAGAAAAACGGCATGGAAGCGCCACTGCCACAATCGCTCTGGCCCCGTGCATTGCCACACTGGCTGGCAGCAGGTTGCCAGCATTGCTATCACGGTTATCTTGGTCGGGCGGCGATCTTCGAGATCCTGCCACTTAACAACGATCTCCGCCACGCCATTGCCGCCGGTCGCGGGACCGTAGAACTGGTGCAGAAAGCGCGTCTGGCGGGAATGACTACCCTGTTTGAGAACGGCTGTATGGCCGTGGAACGCGGGCTTACCACGCAGGAAGAGTTACTGCGCGTGATGGGGCTTGCGCATGGCGACTAATCAACTCTGGCGCTGGCGCGGCCTGACGCTTCACGCCGAAGAACGGCACGGCACGCTATGGGCACTTAATCGTCCGGAAGCGCTGATGTCCTTGCAGCAGCAGGGCATCACCGCCCTGTCGCTACGCTGCTGTACCGTCAGGGCCGCCTACTGGCATTCAAACTGGCGCTGCGAAATTATCGAACAGTTGGCGACACTGCTGCATGCCGGGCTCACGCTCTCGGATGGGCTGGAGATGCTTGCTAGCCAGCATCCTGTTCCACAGTGGCAGGCGCTGCTCGCCACGCTCTCTCAACGGCTGGCGGAAGGCGTTTCGCTTTCCGACTCGTTGCGACAGTGGCCGGAAGCCTTTCCGCCGCTCTATCTGGCGATGATTCGCACCGGGGAGGTAACGGGCAAGCTGGATATCTGCTGCCGCGCACTGGCACAACAGCAAAAAGCGCAGCAGGCTATGATGCAGAAAGTGAAAAAAGCGCTGCGCTATCCGTGCATCATTTTGCTGCTGGCTATCGCGGTGGTAGTGGCAATGCTGGGTTTTGTGCTGCCCGAATTCACGGCAATTTACCGCACCTTTAATACGCCGCTGCCCCTGCTCACGCAGGTCGTGATGAACATGGCGGATGCCGTGAAATTGCATTACGGGCTGATTGCGCTGTTCCTGACGCTACCTGTTCTTCCCGGAATATTGCTGAAAAAAAATCCGCGCTGGCAGCGGCTTCAGGCTCGGGTAGCACTGTCACTGCCGGTGATGGGCACTCTTGTTCGCGGGCAAATGCTGAGCCACATTTTTACCGTGCTTTCACTGACGCAAAGCGCAGGCATCGCCTTCCTGCAGGGGCTGGAAACCGTCGAGGAAACCTTCGCTCAGCCGTTCTGGCGGGAAGTCATTAGCAGGCTTCATCATGACATTTCGCAGGGAAGCCCCATCTGGCAGGCGATGGAAAATGGCCAGGTTTTCACGCCGCTGTGTATTCAACTGGTACGAACCGGGGAAGCGTCCGGCGCGCTGGACCAGATGCTGCAAAATCTGGCGGGCTACCACAGTGAGAAGACGCACCAGTTGGCGGAAAATCTGACATCACTGCTGGAACCCATGTTACTGGTGGTGACAGGCGTCATCATCGGCACGCTGGTTGTCGCGATGTATCTGCCGATATTTCATTTGGGGGATGCAATTAGCGGAGCGGGATAAGCGCTGGCGCAGGAAGCGCCAGCGCGAAACATTACAGGCTGTTGAACACGCGGTTCTCTTGTTCCTGCACGCGGATAAAGGTGGTGCGTTTGGTCAGTTCTTTCAGGCGAGAAGCACCGACGTAGGTGCACGCTGAACGCAGGCCGCCAAGGATGTCGCGCGCGGTGTTATCTACCGGGCCACGCAGCGGCAGCTTAACGGTTTTCCCTTCTGCTGCGCGATACTGAGCAACGCCGCCAACGTGACGATTCATCGCAGATTCAGAGCTCATGCCGTAGAAGAGCATGAATTTTTCACCGTTCTCTTCAACCACAGTGCCGCCGCTCTCTTCGTGGCCTGCCAGCATGCCACCGAGCATCACGAAGTCTGCGCCGCCGCCAAAGGCTTTCGCCACATCGCCAGGAACCGTACAACCGCCATCGCTGACGATTTGACCGCCCAGGCCGTGCGCGGCATCAGCACACTCAATCACAGCGGAAAGCTGCGGATAACCGACACCGGTTTTTACACGCGTGGTGCAAACGGAACCCGGGCCAATGCCCACTTTTACGATATCCGCACCGGAAAGAATCAGCTCTTCGCACATCTCGCCGGTTACCACGTTACCCGCGCAGATAGTTTTGGTCGGCCAGGCCTGACGTGCTTTCGCCACGAACTGAACGAAGTGCTCAGAGTAGCCGTTTGCGACGTCGATGCACACGAAGTTCAGCATCGGGTGCAGCGCCAGAATCTGTTTGGTTTTCTCGAAATCGGCGTCAGAGGTACCAGTCGACACCATCACGTGTTTCAGAACCTCTTCAGATTCGTTCTGAGCGAAAACTTTCCAGTCTTCAACGGTATAGTGTTTATGCACTGCTGTCAGAATATCGAAAGACGCCAGCGCTTTTGCCATTGCGAAGGTCCCCACGGAATCCATATTCGCGGCGATAACCGGCACACCGGACCAGCGTTGGCCAGAATGTTTAAAGGTGAATTCGCGTTCCAGTTCAACATCGGAACGGCTTTTAAGAGTAGAGCGTTTAGGGCGGATAAGAACGTCTTTGAAACCTAACTTCAGATCTTCTTCGATACGCATGTGCGGATTCCTGGGGTTAATGGCATTAATTATAAGAGCACAACTCCAGTAACGTTATCATACGCACTAATCAGGGCTTCGCAAGACTGCGATTTTCACTTTTTTTACGCTACAATCCTATAAATTTACCATTAGTTCGGTGAACATGAGCGCACGCAAACAGGCGCTGAAGTGTTTTGTTTTTAACCAATTGATTTATCTAATCAATTCTTATCAGGATTCACAGGAATGGCATATACCGTAGCGTTAACGGGTGGCATTGGCAGTGGCAAAAGTACCGTCGCTGATGCATTTTCTCACCTGGGAATTAACGTTATTGATGCCGATATCCTCGCCCGTCAGGTTGTCGAACCGGGAACCCCGGCTTTACATGCTATTGTGGAACACTTTGGCCCTCAAACCCTGACGCCGGATGGCGCTCTTAATCGCCGCGTGTTACGCGAACGCATTTTCGCAAACCCTGATGAAAAAGCCTGGCTTAACGCCTTGCTTCACCCGCTTATTCAGCGCGAAACCCAGCAACAAATGCGGCAGGCCACTTCGCCGTACGTTCTGTGGGTGGTCCCCCTGCTGGTGGAAAACAATCTCGCCTCTCGCGCCGATCGCGTGCTGGTGGTGGATGTTACACGCGATACGCAAATTCTTCGTACCATGCAGCGCGACCGCGTGTCGCGAGAGCATGCTGAGCACATACTTGCCGCCCAGGCGACGCGCGAACAGCGGCTTGCGGTGGCTGATGACGTCATTGATAACAACGGCACACCAGAAGCGATTACTTCGGATGTTGCCCGCCTTCACGCACGCTATCTTGAACTCGCGGCGCAGGCTGTATCACAGGAAAAACCTTAATGCACACCCACATCCTTTTTGAGCACCCCCTGAACGAAAAAATGCGTACCTGGCTGCGTATTGAATTTCTCAACCAGCAGCTTCGCACTCAGCTGCCCATCACGGATCACGCCAGCGCATTACACTTTTTTCGTAATTTAGGGGATTTACTCGATGTGTTTGAACGTGGCGATGTTCGCACTGAGATGCTCAAAGAGCTGGAACGGCAACAACGTAAATTGCAGGCCTGGAATGAAGTGCCGGGCGTTGACCAGGGTCGCATTGACGCGGTGCGTCAGCAACTGAAAAACAGCGGCAGCATTCTGATGGCCGCGCCACGCATCGGTCAGTTTCTGCGCGAAGATCGCCTGATTGCCCTTGTGCGTCAGCGTTTAAGTATTCCCGGCGGCTGTTGCAGTTTCGATCTGCCGACGCTGCATATGTGGTTGCATGCGCCACAACAGCAGCGCGATGCGCAGGTAGAAATCTGGCTTGCCAGCCTCGAGCCGCTGAATCAGGCGCTGGATCTGATCCTCGATTTGATTCGTAACTCCGCGCCTTTCCGCAAGCAGACCAGCCTGAACGGTTTCTACCAGGATAACGGCGAAGATGCCGATCTGCTGCGCTTACAGCTGGATCTCTCCTCGCAGCTTTACCCGCAAATTTCCGGGCATAAAAGCCGCTTTGCCATCCGCTTTGTGCCGCTGGACAGCGAGAATGGCGTCATTCCTGAACGTCTGGATTTCGAACTGGCTTGTTGCTAAGGAGACACTATGTCTGAAGAAACTATCGTGAACTGCCCCACCTGCCAGAAGCCGGTCGTCTGGGGCGAACAAAGCCCGTACCGTCCGTTTTGCTCTAAACGCTGCCAGTTGATTGATTTAGGTGAATGGGCGGCAGAAGAGAAGCGTATTCCGAGCGCGGGAGATTTATCCGATAGCGACGACTGGAGTGAAACCCCGCAGTAATTCTGCGCACTTAACTGTAGGTCGGATAAGGCGCTTGCGCCGCATCCGACACTTAACGCGCACAATGCCTGATGCGCTTCGCTTATCAGGCCTACAGGTTTTGCACTAATTTTTCGATAACCGGTGCATTCGCCGGGGGAAATTCATCGGCAATCAGCGCATTCTGCGCCACCCATCGTCCCGGTTGCCCCTCTTTTCCCCACGGCTCACCCTGCCAGCTTTCCACCAGCCAGAACCACAGCGTGATATGGCGATCGGGAAATTCATACTCCAGCTTATCAAAAAGCTGCGGCTCACTGGCGGTAATGCCAACTTCTTCCTCAAGCTCGCGGATCATCGCCTCTTCAGCTGTTTCACCCGCTTCGATTTTACCGCCCGGAAATTCCCATTTATTTGCCATGTGGGCATCAGCGGCGCGTTGGGTAATGTAAATCTCCCCCGCGTCGTTGCGAATAATGCCGACGGCGATTTGCAGTATTTTCATAATGTCTCATCCAAAAAAAAGGCGCAGAGATCTGCGCCTTTTGCTCTTTTATCAGACCTTAGCTCAGACGGCCATGGCACTGTTTGTATTTTTTACCGGAACCACATGGGCACGGATCGTTACGGCCGATTTTACGTTCGCCCGTTTGCGCTGCCAGTTCCTGCGCGGCAGCAGTATTTTCGTCCTGATGGCTAAGCTGCTGCATCTGTGCAAGGCGCTCGGCCTCTTCACGACGCTGCTGTTCCATCTCTTCCACTTCTTCCGGCATGCGAACCTGTACTTTGCTCAGGGTGCTGATCACTTCATATTTCAGTGATTCCAGCATCGCCGCGAACATAGAGAAGGATTCGCGTTTGTACTCCTGCTTCGGATCCTTCTGCGCATAGCCACGCAGATGGATACCCTGACGCAGGTAGTCCATCGCCGCCAGGTGTTCTTTCCACAGGGAGTCGAGGGTTTGCAGCATCACGCCTTTTTCGAAGTGGCGCATCATCTCAGCACCAACCACTTCTTCTTTACGCTGGTAGACTTCAATTGCGCTCTGCAGAATACGCTCGCGCAGAGTTTCTTCATGCAGTTCCGGCTCTTTGTCCAGCCATTCGGAGATCGGCAGTTCAAGGTCGAAGTCGTTTTTCAGACGTTCCTGCAACCCTGGCACGTCCCACATCTCTTCCAGCGACTGCGGCGGAATGTGCGCATCAATGGTCGCTTTAAAGACATCTTCACGAATGCTGTTGATGGTTTCGCTTACGTCGCTCACATCCAGCAGTTCGTTACGCTGGGTGTAAATAGCGCGACGCTGGTCGTTGGCAACGTCATCGTATTCCAGCAATTGCTTACGAATATCGAAGTTGCGGCTTTCCACTTTACGCTGTGCGTTGGCAATCGCTTTGGTCACCCATGGGTGTTCAATGGCTTCGCCTTCTTTCATACCCAGTTTACGCATCATGCCGGAAACGCGGTCAGAGGCAAAAATACGCATCAGCGCATCTTCCATCGACAGGTAGAAACGGGAAGAACCGGCATCACCCTGACGACCAGAACGGCCACGCAGCTGGTTATCGATACGGCGAGATTCGTGTCGTTCGGTACCGATGATATGCAGCCCGCCTGCCGCCAGTACTGCGTCATGACGTACCTGCCAGTCAGCTTTGATCTGCGCAATTTGCTCTTCAGTTGGGTTTTCAAGCGCGGCAACTTCTGCCTGCCAGCTACCACCAAGCATAATATCGGTACCACGGCCGGCCATGTTGGTCGCGATGGTTACCGCTGCCGGATAACCCGCCTGTGCAACAATCGCCGCTTCGTTGGCGTGGAATTTGGCGTTCAGAACGTTATGCTTGATGCCCGCTTTTACCAGCTCGTTAGAAACCACTTCGGATTTCTCGATGGAGATAGTACCTACCAGCACCGGCTGGCCATTGGCAGTACGCTCTTTAATATCGCCAATGATAGCCTGAATTTTTTCCGCTTCAGTCATGTAGACCAGGTCCGGCATATCTTTACGGATCATCGGACGGTTGGTCGGTACTACCACGGTATCAAGCTTGTAGATGGAGCTGAATTCGAAGGCTTCGGTGTCTGCGGTACCAGTCATACCGGCCAGTTTTTCGTACAGACGGAAGTAGTTCTGGAAGGTGATGGAAGCCAGCGTCTGGTTCTCGTTCTGGATTTCCACGCCTTCTTTGGCTTCCACGGCCTGGTGCAGACCATCGGACCAGCGGCGCCCCTGCATGGTACGGCCCGTATGTTCATCGACGATGATGACTTCGCCATCTTTCACGATGTAATCAACGTCGCGGGTGAACAGCACGTGCGCACGCAGCGCAGCAGTAACGTGGTGCATCATCATGATGTTGCCTGGTGAATACAGCGACTCACCTTCTTCCATGATGCCTTCTTTAACCAGCAACTCTTCAATCAGAACCAGGCCGCGTTCTGTCAGGTTGACCTGACGTGCTTTCTCATCAACAGAGAAGTGGCCTTCGCCCTGGAAAGTGTCGGAGTCTTCTTTCTCCTGACGCACCAGATGCGGAATAATTTTGTTCATTTTCTTATACATTTCCGAGCTGTCTTCAGCCGGGCCGGAAATGATAAGCGGAGTACGGGCTTCATCGATAAGAATGGAGTCGACCTCATCCACCAGCGCATAGTGCAGTTTACGCTGTACGCGCTCTTCAGGGCTGAATGCCATGTTGTCACGCAGGTAGTCAAAGCCGTATTCGTTGTTGGTGCCGTAGGTGATATCTGCCGCATATGCCTCGCGTTTTGCCGGAGCCGGCAGGCCAGACATGTTGATCCCCACGGTCATGCCGAGGAATTCGAACAGCGGACGGTTGTTTTCGGCGTCACGTTGCGCCAGATAGTCGTTGACGGTCACGACGTGAACGCCTTTTCCGGTCAGCGCATTCAGATACGCCGGCAGAGTTGCGGTCAGAGTTTTACCTTCACCGGTACGCATTTCCGCGATGCAACGATCGTTAAGCACCATACCGCCGAGAAGCTGCACGTCGAAGTGACGCATGCCAAAGACGCGTTTGCTGGCCTCACGGACCACCGCGAACGCTTCCGGGAGCAGGCTTTCCAGGCTGGCGCCTTTTTCCAGGCGAGCGCGGAACTCCGCGGTTTTGCTTTTCAGCTCGTCGTCGGAGAGTTTTTCCATCTCCGGTTCCATCGCGTTAATGACGGTAACAGCTTTGCGCATACGGCGCAGGGTACGGTCGTTACGACTACCAAATACTTTCGTTAATAAATTGATTAGCATAATAAAATCTCAAACGCCCCGCTTTGCGGAGTCAGGAAAATAAAAGAAAGACGACTATTTTCAGACGAGGCGCTGCGGCCCGGCGCGAATGCCCTGAACCTGGCTCACCCACGCAGGGATGCTAAATACGGAAGGTGCGACCGACGGGACAACGGCTGCCTGGCGCACAATGGCCGGCGGCTTGCTTTCAACCGTGAGTAACGCATTAAGTGTGTCCAGCAAAGCAAGGTGCTGGGCGGCCTGCAATGGCGTGGTGGCCGTCGCTTCAGCAACGGGCAGCGCTTGTGGCGCCATGGCAAACGAGAGGTGGCGAATCACCGTGCGGATGGCATGCTGATGCCAGTAATCCACGCTAAACGATGGGCGACGATTCGCTTCCAGCAGGGCCAACTGCGTGAAATTGACTTTCGTGGCAGGGTTATGGTTACTGGACGTCTCGCGGGCAGGCGAAGCAGGCTCGGCGTTATTTGCGAGCGCAGGCAGGCCGAAACTGGCAGCAACCATCCCCAACAGGAGATGCGGCCAGAAATAGCGTCTACCTAACTGTCGCCAACGCGTCAGTAACCCACTCACGTAATGTCTACCCCAGAGATTATTATTTTTCGCGCACAGATATTACCATTATTGCTGGACGTCGACAGCATCAATGAAGGGATCGTCGCTGAAAAGTGCGCAAGAAAAAAGCATTTGCACAAAAACAGGAATTTTCGAGGGGAAATAAAAAACGACTGGTTCCCTGACCGGAGAGAGTGCCAGGTTGCCAGTCGAATTTATGAAATGGTCAGGCTTATGCCAGAACCATTGTCGGTGCTTTGAACGCCAGCGGCAGTTCGGCGTCGTCTTCGAAGGTCACATATTCCCAGGCTTCCTGTTTTGCCAGGACCGCCTGCAGAAGTTTGTTATTCAGTGCATGACCGGATTTAAACGCGGTAAATGCACCAATAATGTTGTGACCACACATGAACAAGTCACCGATCGCATCCAGCATTTTGTGACGAACGAATTCATCTTCAAAACGCAGACCGTCTTCGTTCAGTACGCGATAATCGTCAACAACGATGGCACAATCGAAGCTACCGCCCAGGCACAGGCCACGGGACTGCAGATATTCGATATCACGCATGAAACCGAAGGTACGTGCACGACTAATCTGGCGCATAAATGCGTCGGCAGAGAAGTTCATTGCATAGCGCTGGGTACTGGCATCAATCGCCGGATGGTTAAAGTCGATGGTAAAGTCCAACGAAAAACCATTGTACGGTTTGAATTCAGCCCATTTATCGCCATCTTCGACACGTACGGTCTCTTTGATGCGAACAAATTTCTTCGCACAGTTCAGTTCATCAATGCCGGCATCCAGCAGCAGATAAACGAACGGTGCAGCACTGCCGTCCATAATTGGGATTTCTGGCGCATCGACTTCAACAACGATGTTGTCGATACCCAGCCCCGCCAATGCGGCGTTGAGGTGCTCTACGGTCGAAATCCGCACGTCATGCTCGTTCACCAGACAAGTACAGAGCATTGTATCACGCACAGATTTGGCATCGGCCGGAAAATCTACCGGTGGATTCAAGTCGGTGCGACGATAGATGACCCCGGTATTGGCCGGCGCAGGGCGTAAGGTCAGTGTGACTTTCTTGCCGGTGTGTAAACCGACGCCAGTCGCCTGAACGATACGTTTAAGTGTCCTTTGTTTGATCATCGTATAATCTCGCCAAATTAACTATCCAACCGAAGTGTACTATACATTCGGACGGCCAGTTTAGCACAAAGAGCGGGGATTCCCAACTTTGAGCTAATTCTTAATCAGCCTGCTTACGTAAAAACGCCGGGATATCCAGGTAATCTGGTTCCTTGGTGGTCTGCGGCGTATTGTCGTTAACCACTTTAGCGGCTGGTTTCTGCTCCTGCGTCAGCGGCGTCATACCGTGCTGCTGGTAGCGATCCATAACCGGCTGCTGAGTCTGCTTGTTGGTCACCAGGGTAATTTCCGGACGTTTGTCCATACCGATACCGGTTGCAACAACAGTCACGCGCAGTTCGTCGTTCATATCCGGGTCGAGAGAAGTACCGATAACCACGGTCGCGTTATCCGAGGCAAATGCACGGATGGTGTTACCCACAGTTTCGAACTCATCCAGACGCAGGTCAAAGCCAGCGGTGATGTTGACCAGCACGCCACGAGCGCCAGACAGATCGATATCTTCCAGAAGCGGAGAAGAGATCGCCATTTCAGCCGCTTCTTCAGCACGGTCTTCACCGCTTGCCAGGCCAGAGCCCATCATGGCATAGCCCATTTCTGACATCACAGTACGCACGTCAGCAAAGTCGACGTTCATCAGGCCCGGGCGAGTAATCAGCTCGGCGATACCCTGAACCGCGCCCTTCAGTACGTCGTTTGCCGCGCCGAAAGCGTCGAGCAGAGAGATACCGCGACCCAGCACTTTCAGCAGCTTGTCGTTCGGGATGGTGATCAGGGAGTCCACGTGTTTGGACAGTTCAGTGATACCCTGTTCCGCGAATGCCATACGCTTTTTGCCTTCGAAGTTGAAAGGCTTAGTCACGACAGCAACGGTCAGAATACCTAAATCTTTTGCCACTTCAGCCACAACCGGCGCCGCACCCGTACCGGTGCCGCCACCCATGCCTGCAGCGATAAAGACCATGTCTGCGCCATCTAAAGCAGCGCGCAGTGCTTCGCGGTCTTCATCAGCAGCGTTACGGCCCACTTCCGGGTTTGCACCCGCACCCAGACCTTTGGTAATACCGCTACCGATCTGGATAGTCTGGCCAACAGCAGTTTTACGTAACGCCTGAGCGTCAGTATTCACTGCGAAAAATTCAACACCTTCGATGCGCTCGCGCACCATGTGCTCAACGGCATTACCGCCGCCGCCACCGACGCCGATGACTTTAATCACCGCGTCGTTGGTCAGTTCCATAGGTTCAAACATAGTCTCTCTCCGTTTTATACACTTTTTCAATCAGACCGCTCTACCACAGCCTGAAAGACATCGTGTATGTGCCTGTCGCCTGAAAGCGCTAATTTTCTGCGCTCTCTTAAAAAAATTAAAACTCTTTTCGCAGCCAGCTGTTCAATCGCTTAATCCATGAACCAACCGATGCGGTCACACGCTTGTCTACCTCTGCTTCACCACTCAAGTGGGACTCTTTCCCGTAGTGCAGCAGGCCCACTGCCGTTGAGTAATACGGCTCCTGGGCGTAATCCGTCAAACCGGTGATATTCAGCGGTGCGCCAATACGTACCTGCGTATGGAACACACGCTGGGCGCAGGCCGCGAGGCCTTCAATTTGCGCCGCACCACCGGTGAGTACAATCCCCGCCGCAAGATGGTGCTTAACCCCTTGCTGGCGAAGCTGTTCCTGTAACTGCAAAATTTCTTCGTTGACCAGATTGAGCAACTCGGTATAGCGCGGCTCAATGACTTCTGCCAACGTCTGGCGCTGCAGGCTGCGCGGCGGACGCCCACCCACGCTCGGCACTTCAACGCTCTCATCTTTGCCCACGATGGAGCCCAGTGCACAACCATGGCGCACTTTAATCGCTTCGGCATCGCTCGGTGGCGTACCGAAGGCGTAAGCGATATCGCTGGTGACCACGTTCCCCGCATAAGGGATGACTTTGGTGTGACGCAACGCCCCGCCAGTATAAACGGCGATGTCCATTGTACCACCCCCGATATCCACTACGCAGACACCCAGCTCACGTTCATCTTCCGTCAGGACCGAATAACTGGCAGCCAGACCGGCAAATATCAGTTGGTCAACTTTCAGGCCACAACGTTCCACGGCTTTAACAATGTTTTTCGCCATATCGTTGTGGCAGGTAATCAGATGGACCTTGGCCTGCATACGCACGCCAGACAAGCCGACCGGATTTTTGATGCCTTCCTGGTAATCAATCGCGTATTCCTGCGGAATAACGTGCAAAACACGGTGCTCATCGCGGACGCGAACGGATTTCGCCGTATGCACCACGTTTTCGACATCTTCCTGCGTCACTTCTTCTTCTGAGATAGGCACCATGCCAATCTCATTTTGACAGCTTATGTGTTTGCCGGAAAGCGCCAGATATACAGAGGAGATCTGGCAATCCGCCATCAATTCAGCCTGGTCGATAGCGCGCTGTACGCATTTCACTACCGACTCGAGGTCATTTACCCCGCCTTTGTCCATACCTCGCGATGGGCAACTGCCCACGCCGATGATATTGACCATGCCGTCGGGCAGAACTTCCCCTACTAAAGCGGCGACCTTCGCGGTGCCAATCTCCAGTCCAACTACCAGTTTTCTGTCCGTCGCCTTGATCATTGTTGTTCTGCCTGTGCCTGATTCTGTTGTTGACTGGTTTCTTCGACAGGGGCAGGCTCCCAACCTACTGACGCCCCTGAGTCATAGCGCAAATCAACGTAGCTAATCCGATTACCTTCTGTTTGCGCCTGCTGCTGAAGAACCGGATACAGTTCTAAAAAGCGCTCAAGCCGCTTCATGGTGTCACCCCGTCCCAGGTTGAGCTTGATACCATCGCCCAACGTCAACTGCCAGGAACGGCGCGCCGTCATTGCCGCCACTTTTAATGTGAACTTCCCTTTCGCCAGCACGGCCCCCATGTCGCGGTATCCCTGCAAGACTTCGCTTTCGCTGCCTTCAGGGCCGTACAACATGGGCAAACTCTGCTTGTTGGCGCGATCGGCGGGTACGCTGAAGGAGTTGCCTTCGGCATCCACCATATGCTGATCATTCCAACGTGCAATCGGCACATATTCAACCAGATGAATCTTCAATTCGTCTGGCCACTGCTTTCTTACGCTCGCCTGTTTAATCCACGGCAAGCGTTCAATTTGCCCCTGAACGATATTCACGTCCTGAGTCATAAAGGTTCCTGGCGATCCCAGCGCCAGAATAGACTGGCGGATGTCGTCGTTGCGCGTATAGTGCCGCTCGCCGGTGACCACCAGTTTCGAGATAGGCAAACGCTGCGCATCTTCCATCCAGCCCAGCACGACCCAGCCGCTAATCAACACGGTCAACAACACCGCCAGCAGGAAGACAATTCCTGCAAGACGCGTTCCATTATTGCGCCGCGAAGAATTGTACTCTTCTTCTTCACGGTTCCGCGTATTCAGCGCAGCCTGCGACATATCACCCCGCCAGGTCCAGAATTCGTACTACCAGTTGCGAGAAGCTCATTCCCGCCTGACGCGCCGCCATCGGCACCAGACTGTGGCTGGTCATCCCCGGAGACGTATTCGCTTCCAGCAGATAAAGCTGACCATCACGGTCTTGCATCACGTCAATTCGCCCCCAGCCACGACAGCCAAGAACAGTCCACGCTTTTAACACCAGAGACTGCATTGCGGCTTCCTGGACGTTATCTTCACAACCTGGACAGAAATACTTCGTCTCATCAGAGAGATACTTCGCATCATAATCATAGAAGGTTCCGGCAGGTTGGATGCGAATCGACGGTAAAATTTCTTCGCCAAGCACCGCAACGGTGAATTCGGGGCCACTGAGCCATTTCTCCACCAGAACTTCTTCATCATGTTGAAACGCCAGCGTTAACGCCTGGGTCAATTCACCACTCTCGTTAACTTTTGACATCCCAACGCTTGAGCCTTCACGGCTCGGCTTGACGATAAGCGGCAAACCAAGTTCGGTAAGCTGCTGTTTTACTTCGTCATTCAGCCCTAATTCAAATTCTTTGCGCGTGATCGCCACCCATGGTGCGACAGGTAAACCCGCGCCCTGCCACAGTAGTTTGCTGCGCAGTTTATCCATTGAAATGGCTGATGCCATCACGCCGCTGCCGGTGTAGGGCAGTTTTAGCAGTTCCAGTAATCCCTGTAACGTGCCATCTTCCCCGCCTCGACCATGGAGTGCAATAAACGCTTTCTGAAAACCCATATTTTTCAGCTGGGTAACATCGACCTCTTTCGGGTCGACCGGATGCGCATCGACACCCGCCTCACGCAGGCCAGCCAGCACGGCGGCCCCGGAGTTCAGCGAAACCTCACGCTCTGCGGAGGTGCCCCCCAGAAGGACAGCGATTTTATCAGCCATGACGCTCTTCCTCCTGAGTTTGCGGCTTGAGTTTGATTTCAGCTAAGTTACGCGCGATTTTGCCAATATTTCCAGCGCCCTGAATCAACACCAGGTCGTTACCCGTCAGTACCGGCGCCAGCATTTCAGCGACCTGAGCCGGGTCGGAGACCAGAATCGGGTCAACTTTACCGCGACCGCGGATCGTGCGGCACAGCGAGCGGCTGTCTGCGCCCGGAATCGGTGCTTCGCCAGCCGGGTACACATCCAGCATCAGTAACGCGTCAACCTGCGTCAGTACGTTGGCAAAATCATCGTACAGATCGCGCGTGCGAGTATAACGGTGCGGCTGGAACACCATTACCAGATTTTTATCCGGCCAGCCCGCGCGTGCGGCTTTAATGGTGGCGTCCACTTCCGTTGGGTGATGGCCATAGTCATCAACCAGCATCGCAGTACCCGCTTTGCCATTCACCTCGTCCAGCGGATATTCGCCCAGGAAATCGAAGCGGCGGCCTGTGCCCTGGAAGCTTTCCAGCGCGCGCAGAATCGCGTCGTCTTCAATACCCTCTTCTGTGGCGACCGCAACGGCGGCGGCGGCGTTCAGCGCATTATGACGCCCCGGCGCATTCAGCGTAACGTGCAGATTTTCTTTATCCTGACGCACCAGCGTGAAGTGCCCCTGCGGACCCACCTGCTGATAGTCTTCAACGCGCACATCCGCATCATCGCTAAAACCATAAGTGGTGGTTTGACGGCCTACGCGCGGCAGCAGCTCGCGGATCACCGGATCATCCACACACATCACTGCACGACCGTAAAACGGCAGGTTGTGCAGGAAGTTGATAAACGTCTGCTTCAAATTCTCGAAGTCGCCCTGGTAGGTATCCATGTGGTCGGCTTCAATGTTGGTGACAATCGCCACCATCGGCTGCAGATGCAGGAACGACGCATCGCTCTCATCCGCTTCCGCAATCAAGTAACGGCTGTGGCCCAGACGCGCATGCACGCCTGCGGCTTTTACCAGACCGCCGTTAACGAAAGTCGGGTCCAGCCCGGCTTCCGCGTAAATACTGGAGACCATCGCGGTGGTGGTCGTTTTACCGTGTGTCCCGGCGATGGCGATGCCGTGACGAAAACGCATCAGTTCAGCCAGCATTTCGGCGCGGCGGATCACCGGGATACGCGCTTCATGTGCAGCAACAATTTCCGGGTTATCGGCGGCAATCGCCGTCGATACCACAACCACGCTCGCATCGCGGACGTTTTCCGGGCGATGGTTGAAATAGATAGTGGCGCCGAGTTGCGACAATTGCTGCGTCACCGGGTTCGGTGCCAAATCGGAACCGCTGATCTGATAACCTTCGTTGGCCAGAACTTCGGCGATACCGCCCATACCGGCACCGCCGATACCCACAAAGTGAATGTGCCGGACGCGACGCATCTCGGGCACAATGGAACGCAGTTTCGCCAGTTGTTGTGTATTCATTCTCTCAACGCCATCGACTTCTAAAATTCGTGCAGCGCAACGCGCGCCGCGAGGGTTAAGCCTGAGCTGCCAGGCTTACTGCTTTTGCTACTCGCTCGGTCGCATCCGGGATTGCCGTCGCGCGTGCGCGCTCTGCCATTTCCAGCAGGGTTTTGCGATCCCAGAGTTCGAGCGTCGTGGCAACCGCTTCAGCGGTAAACTGCGGTTGCTCATAAATCTTCGCTGCACCAGCTTGTTCCAGCGGCAGCGCATTCCAGTACTGCTGACGGTCTTTATGCTGGAACGGCACAAAGATAGCCGGCAGACCGGCCGCCGCGATTTCGCTGACGGTCAGCGCGCCGGAACGGCACACCACCACATCAGCCCAGGCATACGCGGCAGCCATATCATCGATAAATTCGGTGACTTTATGCTGCGGCTCGCCCGCGTCTTCATACGCCTGCTCGACGGTTTGCTGCGCGCCTTTACCGCTCTGATGCCAGATGGTAATGGTTTCACCCAGCTTCGACGCCACCTGCGGCATGGTCTGGTTCAGGATGCGCGCACCCTGCGAACCGCCAACCACCAGAACGCGAACCGGGCCTTCGCGACCCGCCAGACGCTGTTCCGGCAACGGCAGCGCCAGCACATCGACGCGAACCGGGTTACCTACCACTTCCGCGTTTGGGAATGCACCGGGAAACGCCTGCATCACAGTCTTCGCGATCTTCGCCAGCCATTTGTTGGTCAGGCCAGCAATGCCGTTCTGTTCGTGCAGCACGACAGGAATTCCCAGCGACCACGCCGCCAGACCGCCAGGGCCAGACACATAGCCGCCCATCCCTAGCACCACGTCTGGCTTAAAGCGCTTCATGATAGCGCGTGCCTGACGCCAGGCATTAAAGATACGCAGCGGCGCGAGCAGCAAGGCTTTTACACCTTTGCCACGCAAGCCAGAAATACGAATAAAGTCGATCTCGATACCGTGTTTCGGCACGAGATCCGCTTCCATACGATCAGCGGTACCCAGCCAGCGTACTTGCCAGCCCTGGTCCATTAAATGGTGCGCAACCGCCAGCCCGGGGAACACATGCCCGCCGGTACCGCCTGCCATCACCATTAACCGCTTCGTTTCACCGCTCATCTGGAACCTCGGGTAAACGCCTGGGCTTTTTCCAGACGTGTTTCATAATCTATACGTAACAGGAACATAATCGCCGTCGACATAATCAGCAGACTGGAACCACCGTAACTGATAAGCGGCAGTGTCAGACCTTTGGTCGGCAGCATACCGGCCGCCGCGCCGACGTTAACCAGCGCCTGGAAACTGAACCACACGCCAATGGCGCAGGCCAGAAAACCGGCGAATCGCTGGTTGAGTTCCAGCGCTTTCCGCCCGATGGACATCGCGCGGAAAGCGACGAAGAATACCATTAAAAGCGCCAGTACCACACCGATATAACCGAGTTCCTCGCCGATAATAGCGAAGATGAAGTCGGTATGCGCTTCCGGCAGATACTCCAGTTTTTGCACCGAATTACCCAGCCCTTGCCCCCACATTTCCCCGCGACCAAAAGCCATCAGGGATTGGGTAAGCTGGTAACCGCTACCAAACGGATCTTCCCACGGGTTCCAGAACGAGGTCACACGACGAATACGGTATGGCTCGGCGAGGATCAACAGCACCACCGCTGAAATCCCCATGCCGATAATGGCGATGAACTGCCACAGCTTCGCCCCCGCAAGGAACAGCATCGCAAGCGTAGTGACGAACAGCACCACAACCGTACCGAGGTCCGGCTGCGCCAGGAGTAAAATCGCCAGCACGAAAATAACGCCCATCGGCTTTAAGAAGCCGCGCAGGTTGTTACGCACTTCGTCGGCTTTACGCACCAGATAGTTGGCGATGTAGCAAAACAGCGACAGCTTGGTGAACTCCGCTGGCTGAATACGTAGTGGGCCGAAGGCGATCCAACGCGATGCCCCGTTAACCGAGCTACCCACAACCAGTACAATCAATAGCATGACGATAGACGCAATCAGCATTGAAGTGCTGTAGCGCTGCCAGAACTCCATCGGCAGTCGCAGGGTGATCATCGCCAGCGCAAACGCCAGCACGATATAGAGACCATCACGTTTGGCGAACAGGAAAGGATCGTTCGCCAGACGCTGACCAACCGGCATGGATGCCGAGGTCACCATGATGAAACCGATCGCCGCCAGGCCGAAGGTCAGCCACAGCAGGGTGCGATCGTACATCACCAGACTGTCGTTATCCTGTGCCCGGGAGCCCATCACCCAGCCTTTCAGCGCAGCAAATACCCATGCCAGGATAGCAAACCCTGGCAGGCGAGGCATTTTCAGGCGCGGGAGGGATAAACGCATCAACCTAACTCCTTCGCCAGTCGCGCAAACACGTCGCCACGTTGCTCAAAGCTTTTAAACTGATCAAGGCTGGCGCAGGCCGGTGACAGCAGCACCATATCGCCCGTTTTCAGCTGCGGCGCAATGGCGCGCATCGCCTGTTCCATCGTCTCCGTTTCGGTGGCGATTTCCGGGCGTAACGCGGCAAGCTCGCTGCCGTCGCGGCCAAAGCAGTAAAGACGAATATTATCGCCATTCAGATAGCGCGCAAGCGGGCTGAAATCGGCGGATTTCCCGTCACCGCCCAGCAGCAGCCAGAGCGTGCCATCAACGTGTAAACCGTTGAGCGCTGCTTCCGTACTGCCGACGTTGGTTGCTTTTGAGTCGTTGATCCAACGGACGCCATTGTGATTCAGCACCACCTGGAAGCGATGAGCCAACCCGGCGAAGGTGGTCAATGCCTTCAGGCTGCTGGCGCGCGGCAGGCCTACGGCATCCGCCAGCGCCAGCGCCGCCAGCGCATTACTGTAGTTGTGCTGCCCGGTGAGGGTCATCTCTTTGACGTTGAGGATCTTTTCACCTTTCACACGCAGCCAGGTTTCCCCCTGCTGGCGGTTAAGGTGGTAATCACCGACATCAACACCAAAGCTCACACAGCGCTCATCGGCTCCGCGGATCGGCATGGTCAACGCATCATCAGCGTTCACCACACAGGTTTTAGCATTTTCATAGACGCGCAGTTTGGCAGCACGATACTGCTGCAGGCCAAACGGATAGCGGTCCATATGATCTTCAGTGACGTTAAGAATGGTTGCCGCCGCAGCCTTTAAGCTGGAGGTGGTTTCCAGCTGGAAGCTGGAGAGTTCCAGAACATAGAGTTCGCGCGTCGGGTCGAGTAGCATCAGCGCAGGCAGGCCAATATTGCCGCCAACACCAACATTCACCCCCGCCGCTTTAGCCATTTCACCGACCAGCGTGGTGACGGTACTTTTCCCGTTGGAACCGGTGATCGCCACGATTGGCGCCTGCGCTTCGCGGCAGAAGAGTTCGATATCGCCGACAATCTCGACGCCGGCATCAGCCGCTGCGCTCAGCGACGGATGCGCCAGCGCGATGCCGGGGCTTGCCACAATCAAATCCGCACTCAGCAACCAGTCATCATTTAGACTACCAACGTAACGCTCAACCTCTTCCGGCAGTTTATCCAGCCCAGGGGGAGTGGCTCGCGTATCCATCACGCGCGGCGTTACACCACGCGCCATGAAGAAATCGACGCAGGAGAGCCCGGTCAAACCAAGACCGATAATGACAACATTTTTACCCTGGTAATCTGCCATGATTAACGTACCTTCAGCGTAGCCAGGCCAATCAGCACCAGCATCAGCGAAATAATCCAGAAGCGCACAATGACGCGCGGTTCCGGCCAGCCTTTCAGTTCATAGTGGTGGTGAATCGGCGCCATACGGAAGATGCGCTGACCGCGCAGCTTGAAGGAACCGACCTGCAAAATCACCGACAGCGTTTCAACCACGAATACGCCGCCCATAATCACCAGCAGGAACTCCTGACGCAGCAGCACGGCGATAATGCCCAATGCGCCGCCCAGCGCCAGCGAACCGACATCGCCCATAAAGACTTGTGCCGGATAGGTGTTAAACCACAGGAAGCCCAGCCCTGCCCCGACAATCGCGGTGCAAACAATGACCAGTTCACCTGCGTGCCGCAGATACGGAATATGCAGATAGTTAGCGAAGTTCATGTTACCCGTCGCCCAGGCGACCAGGGCAAAACCCCCGGCAACGAAGACGGTTGGCATAATCGCTAAGCCGTCCAGACCATCGGTCAGGTTCACTGCATTACCGGTACCGACAACAACAAAATAGGCCAACAGAATGTAGAACAGACCCAGTTGAGGCATCACGTCTTTAAAGAACGGCACCACCAGCTGCGTCGCTGGCGTATCTTTACCCGCCAGATAGAGCGCGAACGCCACGCCCAGTGCAATCACCGACATCCAGAAATATTTCCAGCGCGCGATCAGGCCCTTGGTGTCCTTACGGACAACTTTGCGATAGTCATCGACAAAACCAATAATGCCGTAGCCGACCAGCACCACCAGCACGCACCAGACGTACGGGTTGGACGGATAAGCCCACAGCAACACGGAAACCACAATCGCGGTGAGGATCATGATCCCGCCCATTGTCGGCGTACCGCGTTTGCTGAAGTGCGATTCCGGACCGTCGTTACGTACTACCTGACCGAAAGAGAGTTTCTGTAAATGGGCGATCATGCGCGGGCCCATCCACAATGAGATGAACAGCGCGGTCAGCAGGCTGACGATGGCGCGAAACGTCAGATAGGAAAAGACGTTAAAGCCGGAATAATATTTGACCAAATGTTCGGCCAGCCAAACTAACATGTCCCGTTCTCCTGTAATGCGCGTACTACCTCTTCCATGGCGGCACTACGTGATCCTTTCACCAGAATGGTGAGGGTTTGCTGTTCATTAATGAGCGTTTTAAGACGCGCAATGGCTGCTGCTTTGTCGGTGAAATGTTCGCCGACGCCGCTGGCAGAACTGATTGCCTGGCTTAATTTACCTACGCTTAATACTTTATCGATGCCCGCCACTTTCGCAGCTTCGCCAACCTGAATGTGGCAGGATTCGCTTTCTGCACCCAGTTCTGCCATATCGCCAACGACCAGCACCCGATAACCTGGCATCTCTTCGAGCACCTGCACCGCGGCGGTCATCGAACCGACGTTGGCGTTATAGGAGTCGTCGAGCAGCAGTTGGGTGTCGCTCAGGTGAATCGGGAACAAACGCCCCGGAACGGAGGTCAGCTTCGCCAGCCCGCCTTTCACCGCGGTTAAGTCTGCACCCACCGCCATCGCCAGTGCCGTCGCGGCCAGCGCGTTAGCAATGTTGTGGCGACCCGGCAGCGGCAGCAATACGTCTATGTCGCCGGTTGGCGTTTGCAGCGTAAATTCGGTGCCATGGCTGGTAATGTGAATGTTGGTGGCGGTGAAATCACTGTTCGCCGCATTCGGCGAGAAGCGCCACACTTTGCGCGAGCCAATAATCGCTTGCCAGTTCAGCCAGTCGTTATTGTCGGCATTCAGGATCGCGATGCCGTTTAGCGGAAGGCCAGTGAAAATCTCACCTTTGGCTTTTGCCACGCCCGCCAGCGATCCGAACCCTTCCAGATGCGCCGCCGCAAGGTTGTTCACCAGCGCCGCTTCCGGGCGAGTCAGGCTCACCGTCCAGGCGATTTCGCCCTGATGGTTGGCGCCCAGTTCAATCACCGCGTATTCGTGTTCTTTCGTCAGGCGCAGCAATGTCATCGGCACACCGATATCATTATTAAGATTGCCTGCGGTATAAAGCGTATTGCCGCACTGACCCAGAATGGAGGCGGTCATCTCTTTCACCGACGTTTTACCGGAGGAGCCCGTCAGGGCAACCACGCGAGTGGGCACCTGCTGGCGAACCCATGCTGCCAGTTCACCGAACGCCAGACGGGTATCTTTCACCACCAGTTGCGGCAGGTCGATATCCAGTTTACGGCTGACTAACAGTGCACCCGCTCCCCCCTCTTTCGCTTTTTCAACGAAATCATGGGCATCGAAACGCTCGCCTTTCAGGGCCACAAACAGGCAACCCGGCGTTAATTTACGCGTATCGGTGGTGACATCGTCGATACGCAGGTCAGCACCGTTCAGTTCACCGTGCAGGATGCCAGCCAGTTCGCTAAGCGTTACGCTAATCATGCGATCACTCCCAGCAGACGCGCTGCGGTTACACGGTCGGAATAGTCGAGACGTTGAGTGCCGACAATTTGATAATCTTCATGACCTTTACCGGCCAGCAGCACCAGGTCATCAGGCTTCGCCTGCATGATGGCGTTAGTAACCGCTTGCGCACGTCCTTCCACTACTTTGGCGCGGCCGGCGTCAAGCATGCCCGCCAGGATGTCGTTGATGATGGCACGCGGCTCTTCGGTACGCGGGTTGTCATCGGTAACCACGGCGATATCCGCAAACTGCTCGGCAATCGCGCCCATCAGCGGGCGTTTACCTTTATCACGGTCACCGCCGCAGCCAAAGACGCACCACAGTTTGCCTGCGCAGTGCAGACGCGCCGCTTCGAGCGCTTTTTCCAGCGCATCCGGCGTATGAGCGTAATCGACAACGACCGTCGGTTTACCCGGCGCGCTAAACACTTCCATACGGCCACAAACCGGTTGCAGGCGGGAAGCGGTTTTCAGCAGATCCGCCAGCGGATAACCAAGCGCCAGCAGTGTGGCCAGCGCCAGTAACAAGTTGCTGACGTTGAACGCGCCCATGAGACGGCTTTCGATTTCGCCGTCGCCCCAGGTCGAGCTGAAACGGATGGTTGCACCGCTGTCGTGATAATTCACCTCGGTCGCTTTTAACCAGCGTCCGTGGCAGTTCGGATTGATGTGATCTTCCATTGACACCGCAACCGCGTCCGGCAGTTTTGCCAGCCAGCGACGGCCCACTTCATCGTCGGCGTTTACAATCGCCTGGCCGCAGTGGTGCGTGGAGTACAGCAGCCATTTCGCCGCTTCGTAATGTTCCATATCACCATGATAATCAAGGTGATCGCGGCTCAGGTTGGTAAACACGGAAGCCACAAATTTCAGTGCCGCCACGCGGTGCTGTACCAGCCCGTGGGAAGAGACCTCCATTGCCGCCAGCGTCGCGCCCTGGTCTACCAGGCCGGACAGCACGTGCTGAACATCAACCGCTGAACCGGTAGTATTTTCTGTTGGGATCACTTTACCCAGCAGGCCGTTACCGACCGTTCCCATCACCGCGCTGGTTTCGCCAAGCAATTGCCCCCACTGTGCGAGCAGTTGGGTGGTGGTGGTTTTACCGTTGGTGCCGGTTACGCCCACGAGGCGCAAACGGTCAGACGGTTCATGGTAGAAGCGCCCGGCCAGTGCCGATAAGCGTTCATTCAACTGGCTGAGGTAGATAACCGGGACGCCGTGCATTTCACGGATTTCGCCATCGGTCGCTTCATCTTTTGCCTCGGCTATAATGGCAGCTACACCTTGCGCAATTGCCTGCGGGATATAACGACGCCCGTCCGCCTGATGACCAACCACCGCTACGAAGAGATCGCCCGAGGCAGCCACACGGCTGTCGAGTGTCATCTCTCGCAGTGCTCGCTCCGGCGCATTTGGCACCCACGGAGCGAGAAGGTCGCGCAAATTACGATCTGCCACCTGTTCCCTCGCCTTGATTAATCACAAATTCACTTTTTTCGCCCGTTGCCAGCGCATCCGGTTCGATGTTCATGGTGCGCAGAACGCCGCCCATGATGGCACCGAAGACCGGCGCGGAAACGGCGCCGCCGTAGTATTTACCTGCCTGCGGGTCGTTGATGACCACCACCAGCGCAAAACGCGGCTGGCTGGCTGGCGCAACGCCCGCGGTGTAAGCAATATATTTGTTGATGTAACGCCCGTCTGGCCCCACTTTTTTCGCCGTACCGGTTTTGATGGCGATGCGATAGCCTTTGATCGCCGCTTTCACGCCGCCGCCGCCAGGCAGCGCCACGCTTTCCATCATGTGAACCACGGTACGTACGATGGATTCCGGGAAGATACGTTCGCCAGGAACCGGAGGGTCAACTTTGGTTATCGACAGCGGTCGGTAAACCCCGTAGCTGCCTATCGTTGCGTAGACTCGCGCTAACTGTAACGGCGTTACCATTAGCCCGTAGCCGAAAGAGAAGGTGGCCCTCTCTATGTCAGACCACCGTTGTTTTTGAGGATATAAGCCACTGCGTTCTCCGACCAACCCCAAATTGGTCGCTTTTCCCAATCCAAAACGTGAGTAAGTCTCTACTAACGCTGAGGACGGCATCGCTAACGCCAGCTTGGAAACACCGACGTTACTCGACTTCTGTAGTACCCCGGTCAGGGTCAATTCGCTGTAGCGCGCCACGTCTTTAATTTCGTGGCCGTTAATACGGTAAGGAATAGTATTCAGGACGGTATTTTCGCGCACCACGCCCCGCTGCAGGGCGGTCATCACGACCATCGGTTTAACCGTTGAACCGGGTTCAAACACGTCAGTGATGGCGCGGTTACGCATGGTGTCTTTTGCCGTGCCGGAGAAGTTATTCGGGTTATAAGACGGGCTGTTCGCCATCGCCAGCACTTCGCCGGTATTCACATCCACCAGCACCGCACTGCCCGATTCCGCTTTGTTAAACGCCACGGCGTTGTTCAGTTCGCGGTACACCAGCGCCTGTAAGCGCTCATCGATACTCAGCGCAAGGTTGTGCGCCGCCTGGCTGTCCGTTGAGGAGATATCCTCGATAACGCGCCCGTAGCGGTCTTTACGTACAATACGTTCGCCCGGTTGGCCGGTTAGCCACTTATCAAAGCTCTTCTCGACGCCTTCGATCCCCTGGCTATCGACGTTAGTAAAGCCGATGAGGTGAGAGGTGACTTCGCCTGACGGATAGTAACGGCGCGACTCTTCACGCAGATGAATACCCGGCAGTTTGAGTTTTTTGATGTAGTCCGCCATGTCAGGGTTAACCTGGCGAGCAAGATAGATAAAGCGCCCTTTCGGGTTCGCATTGATACGGTTTGCCAGCTGATCCAGCGGCAGATTCAGCGCGGTGGAGAGCGCGTTCCAGCGATCGCCTACGCTCACGCCGCCCGCATCATGCACTTCTTTCGGGTCGGCCCAGATGGCTTTTACCGGTACGCTCACCGCCAGTGGGCGGCCAGAGCGGTCGGTGATCATCCCACGAGACGTGGATACTTCCTGAACACGCAGGGAGCGCATATCACCCTGACGCACCAGCATATCCGGGTTGATTATCTGCAACCAGGCAACACGCCCCAGCAGAAAGCCGAGAGCCACCAGAATACAGCCGCACAGCAACGCAAAACGCCAACTGATAAAGTTGGCCTGTTCTTCCTGACGTTTTGGTTTAAGCGTCTTTCCCGCTGCTTTCATGCGTTGCGATAATCCTTATTTCTGTACAACTATGTTTTCTTTTGACGGATCAACATGTTGCATTTGCAACTTTTCCGTAGCGATACGCTCAACCCGGCTATGATCGCCGAGGGCGTTCTCTTCTAAAATCAGGTTGCGCCATTCGATATCCAGCGCATCACGTTCCAGCACCAGTTGCTCGCGTTGGGCGGTTAACAGACGGGTATGGTGCGCCGTCGTCACCACCGTGACAGCCGTAACAATGATGCAAATGAACAGGCAGAGTGGCAGCTTCCCAAACCGCAAAAGATCGTCTCCGATGACGCCAGGCAAGGCATGGCGCTCGTTACTTCCAATCGATCCCTTAACTTTGCTTAGGGCTTCTGACACTCTGCTGATCATGCGTTCGTCCTCTCTGCGATACGCAGCACTGAACTACGGGCACGTGGATTTTCAGCCACTTCTTCTTCGCCCGGCATCAACTTGCCTAGCGCTCGTAAATGACGGCCACCCAGCTTCCTGAGTTGCTCTTCAGTCATCGGTAACCCTGCCGGAACCTGCGGACCGCGGCTTTGCTCACGCATGAAGCGTTTTACAATACGGTCTTCCAGCGAGTGGAAACTGATAACCGACAGCCGCCCACTCGGGGCCAGCACGTCGATCGAGCCTTTTAGCGCCTGCTCTATCTCCTCCAGTTCACTGTTTACCCAGATGCGCACCGCCTGGAAGGTACGGGTCGCGGGATGTTTGAATTTGTCTTTCACCGGCATCGCCGCCGCCACCACTTCCGCCAGTTCTTTGGTGCGGGTCATGGGCTCAATGCGGTTACGCTCAACGATGGCGCGGGCAATACGCTTGCCGAAACGCTCTTCGCCATAGGTTTTAATCACCCAGGCGATATCCGCTTCGTCAGCTGTTTGCAGCCATTCGGCGGCAGACTGGCCGCGCGTCGGGTCCATACGCATATCGAGCGGCCCGTCGCGCATGAAAGAGAAACCGCGTTCAGCATCATCAAGCTGTGGTGAAGAGACACCAAGATCGAGCAGAATGCCGTCGATCTTGCCTGTAAGTTCGCGCTCACTAACATAGTCAGCCAACGCGGAGAAAGGACCATGAATGATGGAGAAGCGAGGATCATCAATGGTGTTTGCTACGGCAATAGCCTGCGGGTCGCGATCGATAGCCAGCAGTCGCCCCTGCTCGCCAAGCTGCGAGAGGATAAGACGCGAGTGGCCACCGCGACCAAAAGTACCATCGATGTAGATACCATCCGGGCGAATATTCAGGCCGTTGACGGCCTCGTCCAGCAGTACCGTTTTATGTTTAAAAGTTTCCATCATTTTATAAGGACAAATCCTGCAACCGTTCCGAAAGCGCGTCTGAAGCGGTTTGCTCAGCGTCGATATCTTCCCTGACCCGTTGATACCAGGTCGTTTCATCCCACAGTTCAAATTTGTTGAACTGCCCAACCAGCATCACTTCTTTTGTCAATCCGGCATGTTGCCGTAAAACTGGCGCGATCAAGAGTCGCCCCGCGTTATCCATTTGGCATTCGCTGGCATGCCCTAACAACAAGCGCTGTACGCGGCGCTCTGCGGGATTCATGCTCGACAAACGCGAGAGTTTTTGCTCGATGATTTCCCATTCGGGCAGGGGGTAAAGCAGCAGGCATGGGTGATGGATGTCAATGGTGCACACCATTTGACCGGTAGCGTTCTCAATCAGCGAATCCCGATACCGGGTAGGGACGGCTAAACGCCCCTTGCTGTCGAGATTGACTAACGTTGCCCCCCGGAACATGCCAGCTTCACCCCTTCTCGCCACTTTAACCCACAAATTCCCACCTGAAGGAGTTTACGGAGCAGAGGAAAAGCTTGTCAAGCCAGCATCTATGCCAACGGAGCTGAAAAACCCACTCTTTGCGGCCATTAATAGCCCCGATTAAATTCCGTACTACTGTCGAGGCAAATTAACGTCATGAATATGTGTAAGAAAAAAACTCAACAGATTCGTAACATTTTAAGGTCACTAAATATCGTCAATAGAATATATAAAGTGTCAGTTTGCGACGCGGACGGCATTTTAGGACATTCTGATGCCCGTTAACAGTCCTTGTTATGTCCGTTATCGGTATTTAAAAGGCTTGTCTGGCGCGGCGCGGAGCGGGGTCGGGAGAAGTGGCTGTTATTTCAGCATTCATGAATGTGAATGTAACAAAATAATTCATAACTGAGTTAATTTTACTTTCTATTTACTTAATTGACGCCGGATCAAACGGATAATGCGGTGAGTGGAATAAAAATCTTAAAAAAATGAGGATTATTCTGAATAATATAAGCCAGCTAATGATCTGGCGATAAAGTCAATATAGATGCTCTATCGCCAGCAGACTTATCGACGGCTCAGACTGCCCCGACGGTAAAGATTACGACGAATGCGGCTCAGGCCTGGCTTTGGTTTGCGCGGTTCATCGAGACTCGCCAGCACAATTTCCAGCACGCGTTCAGCGACATCGCGGTGACGCTGCGCCACTGCCAGCACCGGGCATTGCAGGAAATCGAGCAGTTCATTATCGCCGAAGGTGGCAATCGCCAGTTCAGAAGGCAGTTTCCCTTCGCGGCGCAGAGTTACATCCATCACGCCCTGCAACAAGGCAAATGACGTCGTGAACAGCGCATCCGGCATCGGGTGGGTTTCCAGCCATTTCTCGAACAGTACCGCCGCGGCTTCACGTTCATAACTATTGGCGTAGAGATAATGAACTTCGCGAGGGTCATCTTTCCACGCGGTACGGAAGCCCTGCTCACGCAGGAAGCTCACGGAGAGTTCCGGTAAGGCGCCTAAATAGAGAACCGTTTCTGCCGGGAACTTACGCAACTCTTCCGCCAGCATTTCGGCATCGTCCTGATCGGCCCCGACGACGCTGGTGAAATGTTCGCGATCCAGCGCGCGGTCCAGCGCGACGATGGGGAATGAATCATTTGCCCAACGCTGATAGAAAGGATGTTCCGGTGGCAGAGAAGTAGAAACGATGATGGCATCGACCTGGCGTTGCAGCAGATGCTCAATACAGCGCATCTCGTTGTCGGGCTGATCTTCTGAACAGGCGATCAACAGTTGATAGCCACGCTGACGCGCCTGACGCTCAAGATAGTTCGCAATACGGGTATAGCTGGTGTTTTCCAGGTCAGGGATCACCAACCCAATAGAACGCGTGCGTCCCGCACGTAAGCCGGCAGCGACGGCGTTAGGATGGTAGTTATGCTCACGCACCACGGCCATCACTTTTTCGACTGTTTTATCGCTGACGCGATACTGCTTGGCCTTACCGTTAATCACATAGCTGGCGGTGGTTCGCGACACACCGGCGAGCCGGGCGATTTCATCCAGTTTCACAATTGCCCCTTGCTTCAATAGTACAATCCATAACCATTGTTAAATTATGGAATAAAATTTATAACATCTAACCGCAGATTCCTGGCAGCGGCAATAGCTTTTGTTCGCAGTTATTGCCCGATTCGCAAAAAAAAGCCCAACGCGACGTTGGGCTACGTAAAATGCATCAGTTCTGCGCTACCGCATGATCTTATCGCCGCGCGACAGCCCCACAATGCCCGAGCGCGCCACTTCCACGATTCGGGCAACATCCCGTAACGACGCGAGGAAGGCATCCAGCTTGTCGCTGGTGCCCGCGAGTTGAACGGTGTAAATAGAGGGCGTCACATCGATAATTTGCCCACGGAAGATTTCCGTGTTGCGTTTCACTTCGTCGCGCCCGTAACCGCTGGCCTGCACTTTAACCAGCATGATTTCACGCTCAACGTACGCGCCCTGGCCGATTTCATTCACCCGCAACACATCCACCAGCTTATGTAATTGCTTTTCAATCTGCTCGATGGCTTTGTCATCGCCGACCGTTTGAATAGTCATACGCGAGAGAGTGGGATCGTCGGTGGGTGCAACGGTCAGGCTCTCAATGTTGTAGCCACGCTGTGAGAAAAGACCAATCACGCGTGACAACGCGCCCGATTCGTTTTCCAGTAATACAGATAATATCCGGCGCATAATCAGGTTCTCTCCGTTTTACTCAACCACATCTCGTCCATTCCGCCACCGCGAATATGCATCGGATAGACATGCTCACTGCCATCAACCGCCACATCGACAAACACCAGGCGGTTATTGCGCACCTGCTCCAGCGCCTGCGACAGTTTGCTTTCCAGCTCGTCAGGTGAAGTGATGCGTATTCCCACGTGACCATAGGCTTCAGCCAGACGCACGAAATCCGGCAACGACTGCATATAGGATTGCGAGTGGCGGCCGGAATAAATCATGTCCTGCCACTGCTTCACCATACCGAGATATCCGTTATTCAGGTTCAGCACCAGCACCGGCAGGTTGTACTGCAAGGCGGTGGAGAGTTCCTGAATGTTCATCTGGATACTGCCATCGCCGGTCACGCAGACGACGGTTTCCTCCGGCAGCGCCATTTTCACGCCCAGCGCAGCAGGCAGACCAAAGCCCATCGTGCCAAGACCACCGGAGTTGATCCAACGGCGTGGTTTGGCAAACGGATAATAGAGCGCAGCAAACATCTGATGCTGTCCCACGTCAGAGGTGACGTAAGCCTCGCCTTCCGTCAGACGCCAGATCGTTTCAATGACTGCCTGTGGCTTGATTTGATCGCTGTTTTTGTCGTAGCTCAGGCAATGACGCGCGCGCCATTGCGCGATCTGCTGCCACCAGTCGCGGATCTCATCGAGCGGCTGCGATGTCTCTTCTTGCTCCAGCAGTTCCAGCATCTGCTCCAGCACCAGCCGCGCATCGCCGACGATCGGAATATCCGCCGCAACGGTTTTCGAGATCGACGTCGGATCGATATCAATATGCAGCACGGTGGCATCCGGACAGTACTTCGCAAGATTATTGGTCGTACGATCGTCAAAACGAACGCCAACGGCGAAGATCACATCGGAATGGTGCATCGTCATGTTGGCTTCGTACGTGCCGTGCATGCCCAGCATTCCCAGCGCCAGCTGATGCGTGGCCGGGAATGCGCCAAGCCCCATCAGCGATGACGCCACCGGTAGATTGAGTTTTTCAATCAGCGTGCGTAATTGTTCATGGCACTCTGCGTTGACCGCCCCGCCACCGACGTAAACTACCGGTTTTTTGGCTGCCACCAGCGTTTGCAGCGCGCGCTTAATTTGCCCTTTGTGGCCGGTGGTGGTCGGGTTATAGGAACGCATGCTGACCGATTCGGGATAGTGATACGGCAGCTTATTCGCCGGGTTGAGAATATCCTTCGGCAGATCCACGACCACCGGGCCAGGGCGACCGCTGGCCGCCAGCCAGAACGCTTTTTTCAGTACACCCGGAATATCTTCCGTTTGCTTCACCAGGAAGCTGTGCTTCACGACCGGGCGGGAGATCCCCACCATGTCGCACTCCTGGAAGGCGTCATAGCCAATCAGGGAGGTCGCCACCTGACCGGAAAGCACCACCAACGGGATGGAGTCCATATAAGCGGTTGCAATACCTGTAATCGCGTTCGTCGCGCCCGGCCCGGATGTCACCAGCACCACGCCAACTTCGCCAGTTGCACGTGCAAGGCCATCTGCCATATGTACCGCCGCCTGCTCATGGCGCACCAGCACATGATCGATTCCGCCAACGGTATGCAGCGCATCGTAGATATCGAGGACCGCGCCCCCGGGATAGCCAAAGACCTGCTTCACGCCCTGATCGATTAACGACCGGACGACCATCTCGGCGCCAGACAACATCTCCATGGTTTGCCTCCAGGCTGATATTTTGATGATGGCAGAATTCATTTCCGCGCAATCATGCCGCACGGTCAGCCAACTGACCGCGCATGCTTATGTCATTACCCTAAAGAAACAACATAACCGCTCAGCATCAGGCAGGCAATCGGCGTAACTACGGAGTCTTAAAGGGGAAAAAGTAGAAAAGAAAGTAAACAACAATAAAGGTGGTGGAATAATTCAACGATAAGAAAAGCGTTTGTCAGATACTCGGAGGAATACGCGTTTCGTAGCAAAACCTCCATTTTTTATCACTCGACGACAAATCGTCACGGCCGACAACAGAATAAAATTCTTGTTTTTACCTTTCATGCAAAATAAACCGGATGCTTTCGCATCCGGCTAAATTTTATATTACTGATGACGGCAAACGCTCACCAGCAGCTCTTCCATCCACTGATGACCGCGGTCTCTGCCAGCGGCTTCATGCCAGGAAAGATAACAAGTCCGGCTATTTACTTTCATTGGCAGCGGCAGAACTTGCAGCGCCAGCTTCTCGGAAAACTCTTCCGCCAGCCAGCGTGGCGCAATAGCGACAAGATTTGTTTGCGATACTACATTCAATACGCTGATTAGCGCCATGCCCTGATAGGCAATGCGACTTTGTTTATCCGGCGTGTCATACCACGGCTGGCTAAATGACGCGTAACGATCCAGCGCCACAACGGCATGTTCTTCCTGATACACCGTATTTTCGGTTAACGGCCCATTGATGCGCGGATGTTTTTTGCTGGCAACCAACACCATCTCATCATTAAATAACGGTACGCAGGCAAATTCCGGGCGACGGAACTCTTCATATCCCAGAACGAATTCAATTTCCTGGTAGCGCAACTGATGTTCGGTATTCTGATTTAAGGATGACTTAAACACTAAATGGATATTGGGTGCTATTTCTGCAACACGATTAAAGATAATCGACGTTAAATAGTTATCCAGTGGGCTACAAACGCAAAGATTAAATACGCGTTCACTGCTAACGGGTTCAAAACCCGATCCTGGCAGTTCATTTTGTACCAGTTGTAAAGCCTGGCGAACAGAACCGAAAAGCTGGAATGCACGCGCGGTGGGTTGAATACCACGACCATAACGCACAAATAGCTCATCATTAAACATGACCTTCAAACGCGCCACCGCGTTACTCACCGCAGGCTGCGACATACCCAACATATGGGCGGCACGAGTAATGTTTTGTTCCTGCATCACGGCGTCAAACACGGTCAGCAAATTAAGGTCAACCATTCTAAGCTGAGGTTTACCAGTTTCATGAAGGTTACCGCTACGTTGTTCCGCTTTCATTACTACACTTTCTGACTCCACTGTCATGCTAAACTCCCTTTGCAAAATCGCAGAAATATATTATGACAATATGATTTACCATGCATATAAGATCCAAAAAAGAGAAATTGATAAAATTAGGAATTCATAAAGGCACTGAAGAGCCGGGTCCACAGATACCAGAAGGGGAATTCATATCACAAAAACTAATTGTATATAGTTTACTCATAGATTTGATAAATAAACAACAGCACTAATAATTAATAATACTTTAAGTTTTATTAAACTGTTATATTCCCCATTGATATTTATTAACGTTTTCTTAGCAATCTCCCTTCCCATACATTCACAATAGAAATGTTTAACAAAAATAAACACTATTGAATCAGCGTGATAAGCCAACGACTCTGGCTCTCTAACATCGTAAGTAACTGCCAATAAATATTTTAATTTGCGACAAAATATAAAAATGATTACCAGCCCAAAAAATGATCCTCTGCATTTTGTGACATCCGTCAGCACAATTAGCTAATTTAAACCCTCTCCAGGGAGGCCATTAACCTAAGCTTTTAACCAACAAGTGTTGACATCAATCATCATATCCAGTACCACTAAAAGCATATCGAATTCATCTGGAGCATGACGACAATGATCCTCACCTCTCGTTTCAACGGTCTACTACTACTAAACGCCTCTTCTGTGCGCGGTAGACTGCTGGACGACGTTAAGCGTTAAGTCATCATCCAGTAAGAATCAGAACCCGCGCCGTTGCGCGGGTTTTTTTTCGCTCGTAGCAAGGCGCCCCAAGTGAACTAAGGACCTCAAACATGAGCCAACAAGTCATTATCTTCGATACCACCTTACGTGACGGCGAACAGGCGTTACAGGCAAGCCTGAGTGTGAAAGAAAAACTGCAGATTGCCTTCGCCCTTGAGCGTATGGGCGTCGATGTGATGGAAGTCGGTTTTCCGGTCTCTTCACCAGGCGACTTCGAATCCGTACAGACTATCGCGCGTAACATCAAAAACAGCCGCGTCTGCGCACTGGCACGTTGCGTCGAGCACGACATTGATGTGGCAGCCGAGTCCCTGAAAGTGGCGGAAGCATTCCGTATTCATACCTTTATCGCCACTTCACCGATGCACATTGCCACCAAGCTGCGCAGCACGCTGGACGACGTGATTGAGCGCGCGGTGTATATGGTCAAACGCGCCCGTAACTACACTGACGACGTTGAGTTTTCCTGCGAAGATGCCGGCCGCACCCCAATTGATCAGTTAGCGCGCGTGGTAGAAGCGGCCATTAACGCGGGCGCCACCACCATCAATATCCCGGACACCGTGGGCTACACCATGCCGTTCGAATTCGGCAATATCATTACCGGCCTGTATGAGCGCGTACCGAATATCGATAAAGCGATTATCTCCGTTCACACCCATGACGATTTAGGCCTGGCCGTTGGCAACTCCATTGCCGCAGTCCATGCCGGTGCCCGTCAGGTTGAAGGCGCGATGAACGGTATCGGCGAGCGCGCCGGTAACTGCTCGCTGGAAGAAGTCATCATGGCGATTAAGGTGCGCAAAGACATCATGAATCTGCACACCAACATCAACCACAACGAAATCTGGCGTACCAGCCAGACCGTCAGCCAGATCTGCAACATGCCGATTCCGGCGAACAAAGCGATCATTGGCAGCGGCGCCTTCGCGCACTCCTCCGGTATTCACCAGGACGGCGTGCTGAAAAACCGCGAAAACTACGAAATCATGACCCCGGAATCCATTGGCCTGAATCAGGTACAGCTGAACCTGACCTCTCGCTCTGGCCGTGCGGCGGTGAAACACCGCATGGACGAGATGGGCTATAAAGAGTCCGATTACAGCATGGATCAGCTGTACGACGCCTTCCTGAAGCTGGCAGACAAAAAAGGCCAGGTCTTCGATTACGACCTGGAAGCGCTGGCGTTCATCAACAAACAGCAGGAAGAGCCAGAGCATTTCCGTCTGGACTATTTCAGCGTGCAGTCAGGCTCCAGCGATATCGCGACCGCCTCGGTCAAACTGGCCTGCGGCGATGAAGTGAAAGCTGAAGCCGCCAACGGTAACGGCCCGGTCGATGCCATTTACCACGCGATTAACCGTATCACGCAATACGACATCGAACTGGTGAAATACGGCCTGAGCGCCAAAGGCCACGGTAAAGATGCGCTGGGCCAGGTGGATATCGTCGTTACCCATAACGGTCGTCGCTTCCACGGCGTTGGCCTGGCGACGGATATCGTTGAATCCTCAGCGAAAGCGATGGTTCACGTCCTGAATAACATCTGGCGCGCCGCCGAAGTTGAAAAAGAGTTGCAACGCAAAGCTCAGAATAACGAGAACAAAAAGGAAACCGTGTAATGTCGAAGAATTACCATATTGCTGTGTTACCAGGTGACGGTATTGGCCCGGAAGTGATGACACAGGCTTTGAAAGTACTGGAAGCGATTCGTCAACGTTTCGATATGCGTATCACCACCAGCCACTACGATGTGGGCGGAATCGCGATTGATAATCACGGTACCCCGCTGCCGAAAGCGACCGTAGAAGGCTGTGAGCAAGCAGACGCCGTGCTGTTTGGCTCCGTGGGCGGCCCGAAATGGGAACATCTGCCGCCGAACGATCAACCTGAGCGCGGCGCGCTGCTGCCGCTGCGTAAGCACTTCAAACTGTTCAGCAACCTGCGTCCGGCCAAACTGTACCAGGGGCTCGAAGAGTTCTGCCCACTGCGCGCCGATATCGCCGCCAACGGTTTCGACATTCTGTGCGTGCGTGAATTGACCGGCGGTATCTACTTCGGCCAGCCGAAAGGCCGCGAAGGCAGCGGTCAGTACGAAAAAGCGTTTGATACCGAGGTGTATCACCGTTTCGAAATCGAGCGTATTGCCCGTATCGCGTTTGAATCGGCGCGTAAACGCCGTCACAAAGTGACCTCGATTGATAAGTCCAACGTGTTGCAGTCCTCCATTCTGTGGCGTGAAATCGTTACCGAAATTGGCCGGGAATATGCGGACGTTGAACTGAACCATATGTATATCGACAACGCCACCATGCAGATGATCAAAGATCCGTCGCAGTTTGACGTGGTGCTGTGCTCCAACCTGTTCGGCGACATTCTCTCTGACGAATGCGCGATGATCACCGGCTCAATGGGCATGCTGCCTTCCGCCAGCCTGAATGAGCAAGGTTTTGGCCTGTATGAACCGGCGGGCGGCTCTGCGCCGGATATCGCCGGGAAAAACATCGCCAACCCGATCGCTCAGATTCTGTCGCTGGCGCTGCTGCTGCGCTATAGCCTGGACGCGAACGACGCGGCCGATGCCATTGAAAACGCGATCAACCGCGCGCTGGAAGAAGGTATCCGTACCGGCGATTTAGCACGCGGCGGCGCGGCGGTCAGTACTGATGAAATGGGTGATATCGTGGCCCGCTATATCGCTGAAGGGGTGTAATCATGGCAAAGACGTTGTATGAAAAATTGTTCGATGCCCACGTGGTTTATGAAGCGCCCAGCGAAACGCCGCTGTTGTACATCGACCGCCATCTGGTGCACGAAGTCACGTCTCCTCAGGCGTTTGATGGCCTGCGTGCGCACAATCGCCCGGTACGTCAGCCAGGTAAAACCTTCGCCACCATGGACCATAACGTTTCAACGCAAACCAAAGATATCAACGCGTCCGGCGAGATGGCCCGCATTCAAATGCAGGAATTGATTAAAAACTGCAACGCGTTCGGTGTTGAGTTGTACGACCTGAACCACCCCTATCAGGGCATCGTGCACGTGATGGGGCCGGAACAGGGTATCACCCTGCCGGGCATGACCATCGTCTGCGGCGACTCGCACACCGCCACCCACGGCGCATTCGGCGCGCTGGCGTTCGGCATCGGCACCTCCGAAGTGGAGCACGTGCTGGCGACGCAAACCCTGAAACAGGGCCGCGCCAAAACCATGAAGATTGAAGTTAAAGGCACCGCCGCACCAGGCATCACCGCGAAAGACATCGTACTGGCGATTATCGGTAAAACCGGCAGCGCAGGCGGCACCGGATATGTGGTTGAATTCTGTGGTGACGCAATCCGCGCGCTGAGCATGGAAGGCCGCATGACCCTGTGCAACATGGCGATTGAAATGGGCGCGAAAGCCGGTCTGGTTGCCCCTGACGACACCACATTCAATTACGTGAAAGGTCGTCTGCACGCGCCGAAAGACAAAGATTTCGACGATGCGGTCGCCTACTGGAAGACCCTGCATACGGATGAAGGCGCGAAATTTGACGCAACCGTCACCTTACAGGCCGAAGAGATTGCTCCGCAGGTGACCTGGGGCACCAACCCGGGCCAGGTTATCTCCGTTAATGACAACATCCCTGATCCTGCTTCGTTTACCGATCCAGTTGAACGCGCATCCGCGGAAAAAGCGCTGGCCTATATGGGCCTGAAATCGGGCGTACCGCTGACGGAAGTGGCGATCGATAAAGTGTTTATTGGGTCCTGTACTAACTCGCGCATCGAAGATTTGCGCGCGGCGGCTGAAATCGCCAAAGGGCGTAAAGTCGCACCTGGCGTGCAGGCGCTGGTTGTGCCGGGTTCCGGCCCGGTAAAAGCGCAGGCAGAAGCGGAAGGTCTGGATAAGATCTTTATCGAAGCAGGCTTTGAGTGGCGCTTACCGGGCTGCTCCATGTGCCTGGCGATGAACAACGACCGCCTGAACCCAGGCGAACGCTGCGCATCCACCAGCAACCGTAACTTTGAAGGCCGTCAGGGCCGTGGCGGACGGACGCATCTGGTCAGCCCGGCAATGGCCGCCGCCGCCGCCGTTAGCGGTCATTTCGCCGATATTCGCAGTCTGAAATAAGGAAACCATCATGGCAGAGAAATTTACCCAACATACCGGGCTGGTGGTTCCGCTGGACGCGGCGAACGTCGATACCGACGCCATCATTCCAAAGCAGTTTTTACAGAAGGTAACGCGCACGGGTTTTGGCGCGCACCTGTTCAACGACTGGCGCTTCCTGGACGATAAAGGCGAGCAACCGAACCCGGAATTCGTGCTGAACTTCCCGGTTTACAAAGGCGCGTCGATTCTGCTGGCGCGAGAAAACTTTGGCTGCGGCTCTTCGCGTGAACACGCGCCGTGGGCATTGACCGATTACGGCTTTAAAGTGGTCATTGCCCCAAGCTTCGCCGATATTTTCTACGGCAACAGCTTCAATAATCAGTTGCTGCCGGTGACGCTCAGCGATGCCCAGGTTGATGAACTGTTTGCGCTGGTGCAGGCGAATCCGGGTATCAGCTTTGAGGTGGATCTGGAAGCGCAGGTGGTGAAGGCAGGGGATAAGTCTTACAGCTTTAAGATTGATGATTTCCGCCGCCACTGCATGCTGAACGGCCTGGACAGCATCGGCCTGACGCTGCAACACGAAGATGCCATTTCGGCGTATGAGAATAAGCAGCCAGCGTTTATGCGCTAGTATTATGCTATTTATTATTAGCCCGAAAACTTCTTCCGGGCTAATTTATTTTCGCAACAAATACACCATAAATATTTTTATTGCCGAACCGAATACTGAACCATTGGTATGAACATCAGTTTTCGAGATTAATCCAGAGAAGCATTCTCAGTAATTAACGCAGTTAATACACTGGTATTTGACAGAGAATGATCTTTTTACAGATTAATACACACTACGTATTATTTAATTCCCAGGGCCTTTTTCATTTGTGCCAATGCCTGCATGCCCTGCTGGCAACCTTTGTCCTGATCGGCGTCTGGCAACCCTTCCAGTTGCTTACGCGCAGCATCAAGTTGAGGCTTAACCGCGTCCATTTGTTGCTTGGCCTGATCGCTGGTTTTTGCTGCCTGTTCAACAAGCGCATCGACATCTTTAAAATAATTCTGACAAGTATCTGTCAGAGCAGCAAATGAAAATTGAGATGTCATCAGTAAAACAGACAATAAAAAAAGCTTTTTCACGTAATCCTTCCTCGATTATTAATCCATGTGCAGTAATGAATGATGCGAGGAAGATAGTAATATACAAGAAGTTATAAATCTGCACCCGGCAAAATTATTCGGAATTCATTTAGTTTTCATCGTAACAAATCAATTAATAGCAAATGAACCAGCATTCACATGAATACATTCAATCAATACCAACACGCCTCTGGTGAGAGACTCAATCATCCCAGTCATGTAGATCGGTACATGGCTGGGATGAGTCGTCAGGCGGCACTGCGACGGATGAAGAGAGACACGCATGCCATACGCATAGTCACTATCAACTAGACATCCTTCACCCGGCTGGTCATAAACAGCGTCACCAGCGAAATACCGGCAATCACCCAGTACACCATCGCGTGTCCATAGCTTTGCGCAATGGCCCCCTGAATCACCCCGGCAAGGATCACGCCCGTTGAAATACTGTTGGTAAACAACGTCGTCGCTGACCCCGCACGGCCCGGCATCAGGTCCTGGAACCACAGCATGCCAATCCCGGCGACAATCCCGATAAACACCGCGTTAAACAGTTGCAAAATCAGCAGCGCCGTTTCGCTGTGGAACAGAATCAACCCGATATAAAACAGCACGCCAAAGGCCACCGATGTCACCATCATACGACGCTTGCCAAAGCGTTTAACGTAATACCCCGCGAGGATCATCGCCGGAATTTCCAGCCCGGCGGCGGTCCCCATCAGGATCCCCGCCAGTTTATCCGGCAGGCCGAGATCGCTGCTGATCCACAACGGCATGTCGATGATATACATGGTGTTGCAGGTCCACATCAGCGTTGAGGCGATAAACAGCATCCGCACGTTAGGGTCATTCCAGCCGCTGACCTGGGTAATTTCAACGTCCGCCGCCTGCTCAATTCGCGCCACTGAAGGCAACATTAGCGCAATCATCGCCAGGCTAATGGCAAAAATCCCGGCGGCGATGGCGAACATCATCGTAAAGCCGTAATTCAGCGCCAGCATAAACGCCAGCGGTGGTCCAATGACCCATGCCAGCGAGAGCTGGGCACGCATCACCGAGCTGAACATCACCACTTCTCGCGCCGAACTGTCGGCATATTCGCGGGCCAATGCAAACAGTTGCGGCATCGCGGCGTTGGCAATAGACGCGAGCAAAACGCCGCAGGTGATCAGTGTTAAATAATGGCGATTAAACGCAAACAACAGCGCGTTACCCACCGCCATCAGGCAGCAGAACATAATGAGCTTGCGACGATCGCCCTGGCTGTCAGAGCGTTTCGCCAGCCACAGGCTGACCAGTATCCCGGCGATGGCGTTCACCGTGTAAAACAGCCCCACCCAAAACGGCTGAGCGCCGACTTCCCGGCTGAGAAACAGGCTCAGCGTAGGCGCCTGCAGCGCCCCCGCTACGCCCATCATAAATGCCACCAGCATAAAGGCCGCGTAGACACCGTTGAGACGTCGTCCCATCGTCATAATCCAGAGCATGAGAAATCCTTTAGCGCGCGAGAAATAAAAAAAGCCAGCAGATAATACCTGCTGGCAAATACTCAGTCACACATGATTTGGCGATTTAGTGTTCAGAGGTCGAGCGCGTAACCTCCCACTGCATCAGGTTATCAAGCATTTTGTACCGCATCCCTGCCATCTGGCGGGCCAGCCAGGAAACATGACGTGTTGCGTAAAAATAGCGCTGATAAAACTGACCTGTGGTTGACCTCATCATATTCACCTCCTCACTTCATCGAAGAAGATTATTGGCTTAATATAGGGATTAATAAATTGCTGAGTTTTTATCAGGAGTTCCCCTTTTATGCCTTCTGGTCGACTGCAACAACAATTCATCCGTCTGTGGCAATGCTGCGACGGCAAAGCGCAGGAAACGACGCTGAACGAACTGGCGGAGCTGCTGAGCTGCTCGCGTCGCCATATGCGAACCCTGTTAAACACCATGGAAGCGCGCGGCTGGCTGACCTGGGAAGCCGAGGCCGGGCGGGGTAAACGTTCGCGTTTAACCTTCCTTTATACCGGTCTGGCATTGCAGCAGCAGCGTGCGGAAGACCTGCTGGAGCAAGACAGAATCGACCAACTGGTACAACTGGTGGGCGACAAATCGACAGTGCGACAGATGCTGGTTTCTCATCTGGGGCGCAGCTTTCGCCAGGGGCGGCACATTCTGCGTGTGCTCTACTATCGCCCGATGCAAAATCTGTTGCCCGGTACGGCGTTACGTCGATCTGAAACCCATATCGCGCGACAAATTTTCAGTGCCCTGACGCGCATAAATGAGGAAAACGGGGAACTGGAAGCCGATATTGCGCATCACTGGAAGGAAATATCCCCTTTGCACTGGCGCTTTTATTTGCGTCCAGGTATTCATTTTCATAATGGTCGCGAACTGGAGATGGAAGACGTCATCCATTCTCTGGAACGCATTAACAGGCTGCCCCTTTATTCTCACATCACTCAAATCGTGTCGCCGACCGCATGGACGCTGGATATTCATCTTTCCCACGCGGACCGCTGGCTACCGTGGCTGCTCGGTCATACTCCGGCAATGATCCTGCCGCACGAGTGGTCATCCATGCCACATTTCTCCCGCCAGCCGGTAGGAACTGGCCCTTATGCGGTTGTGCGCAACAACCAGAATCAGCTCAAGATCCACGCTTTTGAGGAGTACTTCGGTTTTCGCGCACTTATTGATGAGGTAAATGTCTGGGTGCTGCCGGATGTCGCGGAAGATGTTAGCTGTGGGCTGACGTTACAAGGCACGACGCAGAGTGAACAGGCCGTTGAGAGCCGTCTTGAAGAGGGCTGTTATTATCTGCTATTTGACGCTCGCGCCCCGCGCGGCGCCAACCTCAGGGTTCGTCAGTGGTTAAGCCACGTGCTCTCTCCAGCCAACCTTCTCTACCACGCCAGCGAGCAGTATCAGCAATACTGGTTCCCCGCTTACGGATTGCTGCCACGCTGGCACCATGCGCACAGTAAAACCAGCGAAAAACCGGCTGGCCTGGAGCGGGTCACCCTCGGCTTTTACCGCGATCACGTTGAGCATCGGGTCATAGCCGAAATAATGCGAAAACTGCTGGCAGAACACCATGTTACGCTTGATATAAACGAAGTCGATTACGATCAATGGCACAGCGGAGAGGTGGTTAGCGATGTGTGGCTGAACAGCGCTAACTTTACCCTGCCGCTCGATTTCTCGCTGTTTGCGCATCTTTGCGAAGTGCCGCTGCTCCAACACTGCATCGTGCGCGACTGGCAGGCAGATATCCGGCAGTGGCATGCGGGGGAACTGGATCTCCCCACCTGGTGTAAACAGTTGCTGGAACATCAGGCCATTGTGCCACTCATCCACCACTGGTTGCGCATTCAGGGGCAACGGAGTATGCGCGGCGTGCGTATGAACACCCTGGGCTGGTTCGACTTTAAATCCGCATGGTTCGCCCCTCCGGATCCATAGCGCTTTTGATTTATTCACGTAATCATTACAATAGCGAGCTACTCAACGGGGTGCAGAAGTCTGCTGAGATTAAACCCGTCGAACCTGATCCGGATAACGCCGGCGGAGGGATTTGAGGCCAACTCAAAATCCTTTGCCACCTGCTTACTGAGGTGCAAAGTGTTAAAAAAATGTCTGCCGCTGCTGGCGCTTCTCGCCATGCCAGCTTTCGCCAAACCGGTGCTCACGGTTTACACCTACGACTCTTTCGCCGCCGACTGGGGCCCTGGCCCGGTGGTGAAAAAAGCCTTTGAAGCCGACTGTGACTGCGAGCTGAAATTTGTGGCGCTGGAAGATGGCGTTTCACTGCTCAATCGCCTGCGTATGGAAGGGAAAAAAAGCAAAGCCGACGTGGTGCTGGGCCTTGATAACAATTTGTTGCAAGCCGCCAGCCAGACAAAACTGTTCGCCAAAAGCGGCGTTCCGGCTAGCGCCGTCACCGTTCCTGGCGGCTGGAAAGATGACACCTTTGTTCCCTTCGACTACGGCTATTTCGCTTTTGTTTATGACAAAAACAAACTGAAAAATCCGCCGAAAAGCCTGAAAGAACTGGTCGAGAGCGACCAGAAATGGCGCGTGATCTATCAGGACCCGCGCACCAGCACACCGGGCCTGGGCCTGCTGCTGTGGATGCAAAAAGTGTATGGCGATAAAGCTCCTGAAGCCTGGCAGAAACTGGCGGCGAAAACCGTCACCGTGACCAAGGGCTGGAGCGAAGCGTATGGTTTATTCCTGAAAGGGGAAAGCGACCTGGTGCTGAGCTACACCACCTCTCCGGCGTATCACATTATCGAAGAGAAAAAAGATAACTACGCCGCCGCCTCCTTTGCCGAAGGGCACTACCTACAGGTAGAAGTGGCCGCGCGTACCGCTGCCAGTAAACAGCCTGAACTGGCTGAAAAATTCCTCAAGTTTATGGTTTCCCCGGCGTTCCAGCAGGCCATTCCGACGGGTAACTGGATGTATCCGGTGGCTGACGTGACGCTGCCCGCAGGCTTTGATGCGCTCGCTAAACCGAAAACCGCACTGGAATTTACCCCGCAGGACGTCGCCGCACAGCGTCAGAACTGGATTGCGACATGGCAACGCGCCGTCAGCCGTTAATTCCCGGCTGGATTTGGCCTGGCACAACGGCGGCGACGCTTATCGTCGCCGTGGCGCTGGCCGCCTTTCTGGCGCTTTGGTTTAGCGCCCCGGAGGCCAGCGGGAAGATGCTGCTGGCGGATAGCTATCTCTGGCACGTCGTGCGCTTCTCCTTCTGGCAGGCGTTTCTCTCCGCTCTACTGTCAGTAGTGCCCGCGATTTTCCTCGCCCGCGCGCTCTATCGCCGTCGTTTCCCTGGCCGCGAAATTTTGCTGCGCCTGTGCGCCATGACGCTGATTTTGCCCGTGCTGGTCGCGGTATTCGGCATCCTCAGCGTCTACGGGCGTCAGGGCTGGCTGGCGCAGATATTCACATCACTGGGGCTGGAGTGGCATTTCTCGCCTTATGGATTACAGGGAATCCTGCTGGCGCACGTCTTCTTCAATATGCCAATGGCGACCCGCCTGCTGCTTCAGGCGCTGGAGCAAATCCCCGGCGAGCAGCGCCAGCTTGCCGCTCAGCTTGGGATGCGTGGGTTTAGCTTCTTTCGTTTCGTGGAATGGCCCTGGCTGCGTCGGCAAATTCTGCCCATCAGCACGCTTATTTTTATGCTTTGTTTTGCCAGCTTTGCCACCGTGTTATCGCTGGGCGGCGGGCCGAAAGCCACGACGATTGAACTGGCGATTTATCAGGCGCTCAATTTTGATTATGACCCGGCGCGGGCGGCGATGCTGGCGCTGATCCAGATGGCGTGCTGCCTGACACTGGTGTTAATTAGCCAACGTCTGAGCAAAGCAATTGCCGTCGGTAATACGCAAATGCAGGGCTGGCGCGACCCGGACGATCGTTTACACAGCCGCCTTAGCGATGGCCTGCTGATTACGCTAGCGCTGCTGTTGATGCTGCCGCCGCTGCTGGCGGTACTGGTCGATGGCATCAACCCGGCGATGCTCAACGCCCTGCTACAACCGCCGCTCTGGCAGGCATTGTTGACCTCACTACGCATCGCCGTCGCCGCTGGCGTACTCAGCGTGGTGTTGACCATGATGCTGCTGTGGAGCAGCCGCGAGCTGCGCGCGCGTAATGCGCAGCTCGCCGGACAAACGCTGGAACTGAGCGGCATGTTGATTCTTGCCATGCCGGGGATTGTGCTGGCGACCGGCTTTTTCCTGCTGCTGAACAACACCGTCGGCCTGCCCGATTCCGCCGATGGCATTGTGATTTTCGCCAATGCGCTGATGGCCATCCCCTACGCATTAAAGGTGCTGGAAACGCCGATGCGCGATATTACCGCGCGTTATACACCGTTGTGTGAGTCGCTGGGGCTGGCCGGTTTTAATCGTCTGAAGGTGGTGGAACTGCGCGCGCTAAAACGCCCTCTGGCTCAGGCGCTGGCTTTCGCCTGCGTCCTGTCGATTGGCGATTTCGGTGTGGTGGCGCTGTTTGGCAATGATGATTTCCGCACACTGCCGTTTTATCTTTACCAGCAAATAGGCTCTTATCGCAGCCAGGATGGCGCGGTGACCGCCCTGCTTCTGCTGCTGCTCTGTTTCCTGCTTTTTACCGTGATTGAAAAACTCCCGGGACGCCATGCTAAAACTTAATGATGTTACCTGGCTTTATCAGCATTTACCGATGCGTTTTAGTCTCTCCGTGGCGCAGGGCGAAACCCTCGCCATTCTTGGGCCGAGCGGGGCGGGGAAAAGTACGCTGCTGAATCTGGTTGCCGGATTTCTGACGCCAGCCAGTGGTGAAATTGTGATCAACGGCGAGGCATATACCCGCACGCCACCCGCGCGTCGCCCGGTATCAATGTTGTTTCAGGAAAACAACCTGTTCAGCCACCTGAACGTGCAACAAAATATCGGGCTGGGGATGTTGCCTTCGCTGAAACTGAACGACACGCAAAAACAGACGTTGCAGGCTATCGCCCAACAGATGGGCCTTGAGTCCTTGCTGACGCGCCTGCCCGGTGAGCTTTCCGGCGGTCAGCGTCAACGCGTGGCGCTGGCGCGTTGTTTGGTCCGTCAGCAGCCGATTTTGCTGCTGGATGAACCTTTTTCCGCCCTCGACCCGGCGCTACGTCAGGAGATGTTGCAACTGGTGAAAGCGGTATGTGAACGTGAGCAGATGACGTTGTTGATGGTGTCGCATAGCGTGGAAGATGCGGCGCGGATTGCGCCACGCGCGATAGTGGTTGCCGACGGACGCATTGCGTGGGATGGCGAAACGACGGCGCTGCTGAGCGGGCACGCCAGCGCGTCGCATTTACTCGGCATCGCTGCGCCGGATGGCGCTTCGCTTATCCGGCCTACTGGTTCGCATCTATTTTTGTAGGCCGGATAAGGCGTTTACGCCGCCATCCGGCAAACTATGCTATAGCCCAACCACCTTGCATAAAATTTCAATGTAAACAGGCATTAACGGATGCCGGATAGCCGCCACCAGCGCCACCACACCAATGCCAAGCATTAACGGGGCCACCCACAGTAAACGCTGGCGCGGAAGATAGTCGGACAAACGATCTTTCGCTGCTTTTCCGCTACGCCATAAGCGCCAGCAAAGCCACGCAGCGACCCACAGCAGCAGCGCCGTACCCAGCAGCAACCACTTAAAGCCGCCGCTTTGCATATCCGCAGGAATATCAATCGCGGCACCCGCCAGAATCCCCGGCAGGAAGTAAATCGGCGGCCAGAGCAGGCAACCAATAATGTTCGGCGGAATAAACTTCGATACCGGCAGGTCGAGCATTCCGGCAACCATCGGGACCACCGGGCGCGTCGGCCCGACAAAGCGCCCGACCAGAATGGTGAACATGCTGTGCTGATGCAGCGCGTGCTCGGTTTTATCCAGTAGCGCCTTGTTCTTTTTCATAAACGACCAGCGATGCAGCGGTTTCTTAAAGCGCCAGCCAAGCCAGAAGGAGATCCAGTCGCCCAGCAAACACCCCACAATACCGACCAGCCACGCCTGCCAGAAATTAAGCTCACCGCTGCCAATCAGCGCCCCGAGGCCCGCCATCATCACCGTACCCGGCAAAATCAGACCGACCAGCGCTAATGATTCGAGAAAAGCCACCAGCGCGACCGCGACAAGTGAATAGGTCGTGGACTGGGTAATAAAGTGTTCCAGCAGTGCTTGCATAGTGTGTCCGGTTTGAAAACGAATCGGGGATTCTGGTCATCACCCCGACTTTCGTCAAGCCATCAATTGTCTGAATAGTTTACTGGCAATGACGCTTTCCGACACACCGCCTTTCCTTTTCTTTACTTTTTATTCACACCCTGCACGGAATTCACTCGGGCTGGCACCGGTACATTTCTTGAAAACGCGAGAAAAATAGAGCTGATCTTCAAAACCTACGTTACGCCCCACGGTAGCAATCGGCATACGCGTGGTGCTGAGCAGCAACTTCGCCTGGCTGATGCGTTGATCTTCACGCCAGCTCAACACGCTGACACCAAGCTGCTGACGAAACAAATGCGACAGACGCGACGGCGACAGGCAAACATGCTGAGCTACGCTTGCGATATCAAAATGGCTATCAGCCAGGTGATCGCTGATGTACTGGCAGGCATCGCGTACCCGGTTATCCATCGGCGGATGCAGCGATTCATTGATAGCCTCCATACGTCGCAGCAGAAGCTGCTCCAGCAGGTTGATCGCCAGCAACTCGGAGTAACGCCCAACGCCCTGCCCGGCATCAATAATTTGCCCAAACAGCGCGGAAATCGACGCCTGATGCGCTTCATCAGGGCGGAAAAAACCGGTTTGCGCATGAATGGTCGGCCAGTTCAGCCATTCATGCCAGTAGGCGCGGGGGCGGAAATAAACCCACTGGTGATACCATTCGCTGGCGTCAGGATGACGCCCGTAGTGATGAATTTCGCCTGGCGGAAAGAGCAGCATATCGCCTTCGCGACAAATAAACTGCTGCCCCTGATTTTCAATCACTCCCTCCCCTTTCACCGTCAGGTTAAGAATAAACCCCTTCATGCCCAGCGGCCGGTCGATAAAAAAATCGAGATAACCTCCGGCATCAATCGGCGTCAGCCCGGCGACCAGGTGCGCGTTAAAGGAGTAACCCGGCAGCAGGGGATCGTTTTGCAATTCAGGCATTTTCAGTCTGCTCTCCGCATGTTGTGAAGAAACCAATTATCCATATTCACGTTTTCACCCTTCCCGGCGACCTGTGCAAACCATCACCGCTCACGATAAACATTTAACCCCGCGACAAGCCGCGATTTTGATAACAATTCCGCGAGAGATACGGTTTATGGCGTGTAACAGAAGTGTCTATAAAGACGGCAGAAAAGTCCACATTGAATATTTGCACAGCGTCACACTTTGGGATGTGACAGCAAAATTATCCATAAGATTAGCGGTTCCTGCCTGACGATTTTTCCGGGCGATCGCTAGTGTTAACTCATCCTGTTTTATTACGATGGAGTGACACGATGGCAATCGCAATTGGCCTCGATTTTGGCAGCGACTCGGTTCGCGCCCTGGCAGTGGAGTGCGCGAATGGCGAAGAGATCGCCACCAGCGTTGAATGGTATCCGCGCTGGCAGGAGGGCCGCTTCTGCGACGCCCCGAATAACCGTTTTCGCCACCACCCGCGCGACTATATTGAGTCAATGGAAGCCGCGCTGAAGAGCGTGCTGGCACAGCTTACCGATAGTCAACGGGCCGACGTGGTCGGGATTGGCGTTGACAGCACCGGTTCAACCCCTGCGCCGATTGACGCCGACGGCAACGTACTGGCGCTGCGCGACGAGTTCGCCGAAAACCCGAACGCCATGTTCGTGCTGTGGAAAGACCACACCGCCGTGGAAGAAGCCGAAGCCATCACTCGCCTGTGCCATCAGCCGGGTAAAGAAGACTACTCGCGCTACATTGGCGGTATCTACTCCAGCGAATGGTTCTGGGCCAAAATTCTGCACGTCACTCGCGAAGATAGCGCGGTCGCACAGGCTGCTGCATCGTGGATTGAGCTGTGCGACTGGGTTCCGGCCCTGCTTTCCGGCACCACGCGCCCGCAGGATATTCGCCGTGGCCGCTGTAGCGCCGGGCATAAATCCTTGTGGCATGAAAGCTGGGGCGGCCTGCCACCGGCGTCGTTCTTCGATGAACTCGACCCTATCCTCAATCAGCACCTTCCCTGCCCGTTGTTTACCGACACCCTGACCGCCGATGTTCCGGTGGGCACGCTCACCGCGGAATGGGCACAGCGTTTGGGGCTTTCCGAAAAAGTGGTGATTTCCGGCGGCGCATTTGACTGCCATATGGGCGCAGTCGGCGCGGGCGCACAGCCTAACGCGCTGGTGAAAGTCATCGGGACCTCCACCTGCGACATTCTTGTCGCCGAGAAAGAGAGCGTGGGCGATCGCACAGTGAAAGGTATTTGCGGCCAGGTTGACGGAAGCGTAGTACCTGATTTTATCGGCATGGAAGCGGGCCAGTCGGCGTTCGGCGACATCTACGCCTGGTTTGGTCGCGTGCTGGGCTGGCCGCTGGAACAACTCGCCGCACAGCATCCTGAACTGAAAACGCAAATTAAAGAGAGTCAGAAGCAGCTACTGCCAGCCCTGACTGACGCCTGGGCGAAGAATCCGTCTCTCGATCATCTGCCAGTGGTACTCGACTGGTTTAACGGTCGCCGCACGCCGAACGCCAATCAGCGTCTGAAGGGCGTGATTACTGATTTGAATCTCGCTACCGACGCGCCAGCCTTATTTGGCGGGCTGATCGCCGCCACCGCCTTTGGCGCGCGCGCCATTATGGAGTGCTTCACCCGCCAGGGTATCCCGGTCAATAACGTGATGGCGCTGGGCGGCATTGCGCGTAAAAACCGCGTCATCATGCAGGCCTGCTGCGATGTACTCAATCGCCCGTTACAGATTGTCGCCTCTGACCAGTGCTGTGCGCTGGGCGCGGCCATCTTTGTTGCCGTCGCCGCCGGCGTTTACCGCGATATCCCCGCCGCACAGTTACTGATGGCCAGCCGTGTCGAAAGCACGCTCCAGCCCGATCCGCAACAGGCGAAACGCTTTGAACAACTCTATCAACGCTACCAGCAATGGGCGTTGAGCGCCGAACAACACTATCTCCCTGCCGCTGCGCCATCGGCTACCACGCCGTCCACCACAGCAGCGCTGACTCATTAAGGATACGACGATGACCATTTTTAATAATTATGAAATCTGGTTTGTGATTGGCAGCCAGCACCTTTACGGCCCGGAAGCCCTGCGCCAGGTGACACAGCACGCGGAACAGGTGGTTAATGCCCTTAACGCAGAAGCGAAACTGCCGTGCAAACTGGTGCTGAAACCACTGGGCACGCGCCCGGATGAGATCACCGCCATCTGCCGTGATGCCAACTACGACGATAAATGTGCAGGCATGGTGGTGTGGCTGCACACCTTCTCACCGGCGAAAATGTGGATCAACGGCCTGACTATCCTCAATAAACCGCTGCTGCAATTCCATACCCAGTTCAATGCCTCCCTGCCGTGGGACAGCATCGATATGGACTTTATGAACCTGAACCAGACCGCGCACGGCGGCCGCGAGTTCGGCTTTATCGGCGCGCGTATGCGCCAGCAGCACAGCGTGGTGACCGGCCACTGGCAGGATAAAAACGCCCACGAACGCATCGGCTCGTGGATGCGTCAGGCGGTATCGAAGCAGGATACCCGTCACCTGAAAGTGTGCCGCTTTGGCGACAACATGCGCGAAGTGGCGGTCACTGACGGCGATAAAGTCGCGGCGCAAATCAAATTCGGGTTCTCCGTCAACACCTGGGCGGTAGGCGACCTGGTGCAGGTGGTCAACGCGGTGAGCGAGGGCGATATCAACGCGCTGGTCGACGAATACGAAAGCAGCTACCGCCTGACGCCTGCTGCGCAAATCAACGGCAACAAACGCCAGAACGTGCTGGATGCCGCACGCATCGAACTGGGGATGAAACGCTTCCTCGAAGAGGGCGGGTTCCATGCATTTACCACCACATTTGAAGATCTTCACGGCCTGAAACAGCTTCCGGGCCTGGCGGTACAACGTCTGATGCAGCAGGGCTACGGCTTTGCAGGCGAAGGCGACTGGAAAACCGCCGCCCTGCTTCGCATCATGAAGGTGATGTCAACCGGTCTGCAGGGCGGCACCTCCTTTATGGAGGATTACACCTACCACTTCGATAACGGCAACGACCTGGTGCTCGGCTCGCACATGCTGGAAGTGTGTCCGTCGATCGCCGTGGAAGAGAAACCGATCCTCGACGTACAGCCGCTGGGTATTGGTGGCAAGGCCGATCCGGCACGTTTGATCTTCAATACTCAAACCGGCCCGGCGATTGTCGCAAGCCTGGTGGATCTGGGCGATCGCTTCCGTCTGCTGGTCAACACCATCGAAACGGTAGCAACCCCACATGATTTGCCGAAGCTGCCAGTCGCCAATGCGCTGTGGAAAGCGCAGCCGGATCTGGCCACCGCCTCCGAAGCGTGGATCATCGGTGGCGGCGCGCACCACACCGTCTTCAGCCACGCCCTGACGCTGGACGATATGCGCCAGTTCGCTGAACTGCATGGTATCGAGATTACGGTTATCGACAACGACACCCGCCTGTCCGCGTTTAAAGACGCGCTGCGCTGGAACGAGGTTTATTACGGGTTACGTCGTTAACACCCTCACCCCGGCCCTCTCCCTGAGGGAGAGGGTGAAAACCCAACACCCGCACAGTTAGTCCCCTCTCCCTCAGAGAGAGGGTTAGGGTGAGGGTAAAAGGCATTATCTGGAGCCAACATGCTAGAAGATCTCAAACGCCAGGTGCTCGACGCCAACCTGGCGCTGCCAAAACACAACCTGGTCACCCTCACCTGGGGCAACGTCAGCGCCGTTGACCGGGAGAAAGGCGTTTTTGTGATTAAACCCTCCGGTGTCGATTACAGCGTGATGACCGCCGACGATATGGTGGTGGTCAGCATCGCGACCGGCGAGGTGGTGGAAGGCCGCAAAAAACCCTCCTCCGATACGCCCACCCACCGCCTGCTCTATCAGGCATTCCCGACCATTGGCGGCATCGTGCATACCCATTCCCGCCACGCCACCATCTGGGCGCAGGCGGGGCAAGCTATTCCTGCGACCGGCACCACGCACGCTGACTATTTCTACGGTACCATTCCCTGCACGCGCAAAATGACCGATGCGGAAATCAACGACGAGTACGAATGGGAAACGGGTAACGTGATTGTCGAAACCTTTGAGAAACAAGGTATCGACGCCGCGCAAATGCCGGGCGTGCTGGTGCACTCTCACGGCCCGTTCGCGTGGGGGAAAAACGCGGAAGATGCGGTACACAACGCTATCGTGCTGGAAGAAGTGGCCTATATGGGTATCTTCTGTCGCCAGCTTGCCCCGCAGTTGCCGGATATGCAGCAAACGCTGCTGGATAAGCACTATCTGCGTAAGCATGGCGCGAAGGCGTATTACGGACAGTAACAAGAAGAGGGTCTGGAAACAGACCTTCTTTTATTTTTATTCTGCTTCAAGCCTCTCTTTAACTTTATTTAAAGGCACGCTATTTTATCCATCATTAAAAACAAGTATTCATTCATATTAAGAATGAATCAGGATTAATAACGTGCCTCCTGAAATTAAATATTCCCTGAATAAAAAAATAATCTCACGTATCGTTCTCGAAGATAACTTTTTTATTGTGGCAACCATTCCCGCCAGCCTGCTGATTCTCCTCATTTTTTCAATGTTTATCGGCGTACCGTTTCTCTCAATGGCGCTGGGTGCGCTTGGCGTAACACTGATTGCAGAGCTTCTGCTGGCGCTGGCCATCTTTGTTTATTCTCACTGGATTAAATCAAGAACGCCGGCGCAAATCGTTCTCACCGCTGATGCCATCACGATAGATAATAAAACCTGGCAATGGAAAAACATTGAGACCATAAAACTCACACCAAATATTTTTCCCATGAATAAAAAATACCACCTGGCGATCGCTGACAACACAGGACAAAAAACCACCTGGTTTCTGGGATATGGCCACGGCACAAAGTGGGTCATTTTTTCCGACTACCAGTCGCTGTGTGAGCAGGTGGCGTTTTACTGCGAAGGCGAACCGGGGAAATTTCAATCGTATTGAAAACGCACCTGTACAAAAAACCAGTTAATAACCTCTAAACCAGGTTATAATCAGCGCTTATTCATCAGGTGAGAAACGCGTGTGGCGCAGGCGCAAGCTGGCTTTATCTTAACCCGCCACTGGCGGGACACTCCCCAGGGGACAGAAGTCACCTTCTGGCTGGCGACAGATGCAGGCCCGCTTGCCGTGACGCTGCCGCCGCAGGAGTCCGTCGCCTTCATCCCGGAAGCGCAGCGTGCGCAGACGGAACGTCTGTTAAAGGGTGAGCGCGATGCTCGCCTGGCCCCGCTCGCCTTAAAAGATTTTCACCGCCAACCGGTATTTGGCCTCTATTGCCGTTCTCATCGCCAGTTGATGCGCCTCGATAAACTGCTGCGCGAAAACGGTATCACCGTTTATGAAGCGGATATACGCCCGCCAGAACGCTATCTGATGGAGCGATTTATCACCGCGCCGGTGTGGTTTGACGGCGACGCGCGTGGTAATGGGCTGGTGAATGCGCGTCTAAAACCCCATGACACCTATCGCCCTGCGCTAAAGTGGGCCTCTATTGATATCGAAACCACCCGCCACGGCGAACTGTACTGTATCGGCATTGAAGGCTGTGGCCAGCGCGTGGTTTACATGCTCGGCCCGGCTAATGGCGATGCATCAACGCTGGATTTTGAGCTGGAATACGTCGCCAGCCGCCCGCAGCTTTTAGAAAAACTTAACGCCTGGTTTGCGCTACACGACCCGGATGTGATTATCGGCTGGAACGTGGTGCAGTTCGATTTACGCGTGCTGCAAAAACACGCCGAACGTTACCGCATTCCACTGATGCTGGGGCGCGGCAACAGCGAGCTGGAGTGGCGCGAGCATGGGTTTAAGAATGGCGTATTCTTCGCCCAGGCAAACGGGCGGCTGATTCTCGACGGCATTGAAGCGCTGAAATCCGCATTCTGGAATTTCTCTTCGTTTTCGCTGGAAACGGTGGCGCAGGAGCTACTGGGGGAAGGTAAAGCGATTGATAACCCGTGGGACAGAATGGACGAAATTGACCGCCGTTTCGCCGAAGATAAACCCGCGCTGGCGAAATACAACCTTAAAGATTGCGAACTGGTGACGCAGATTTTCCACAAAACGGAGATCATGCCATTCCTGCTGGAACGCGCCACGGTTAACGGGCTGGCGGTTGACCGTCACGGTGGCTCGGTTGCCGCCTTCGGCCACCTCTATTTTCCGCGTATGCATCGCCTGGGTTATGTTGCGCCTAATTTAGGCGAAGTGCCGCCGCAGGCGAGCCCTGGCGGCTACGTGATGGACTCTCGCCCTGGCTTGTATGATTCGGTTCTGGTGCTGGATTATAAAAGCCTGTATCCATCAATCATCCGCTCGTTTTTGATTGACCCGGTGGGGCTGGTTGAAGGAATGAGCCAGCCGGATGCGGAGCACAGCACCGAAGGTTTTCTCGGCGCCTGGTTCTCACGCGATAAACACTGCCTGCCGGGGATCGTCGGCCAAATCTGGCACGCTCGTGATGAAGCTAAAAAGCATAAAAACAAACCACTTTCACAGGCGCTGAAGATCATCATGAATGCGTTTTACGGCGTGCTTGGCACCAGCGCGTGCCGCTTTTTCGATCCGCGCCTTGCGTCGTCGATCACCATGCGCGGACACGCGATCATGCGCCAGACCAAAGCGCTTATCGAATCCAAAGGTTACGACGTCATCTATGGCGATACGGACTCTACCTTTGTATGGCTTAAGAAAGCGCATGATGAAGACGCTGCGGCGAAAATTGGCCGTGAGCTCGTCATATTTGTTAACCAGTGGTGGGCCGACGAGCTACAAAAATCGGGCTTAACCAGCGCGCTGGAACTGGAATTTGAAACCCACTTTTGTCGCTTCCTGATGCCGACCATTCGCGGCGCCGATACGGGCAGTAAAAAACGCTACGCCGGGATGATTCAGGAAGGTACGGAACAAAGAATGCTTTATAAAGGTCTCGAAACGGTTCGCACCGACTGGACACCGCTGGCGCAACAGTTCCAGCAGGAGCTCTATCTGCGCATCTTCCGCAACGAGCCTTACCGCGACTACATTCTTGAAACCATCGATAACCTGATGGCAGGTAAGCTCGACAGTAAACTGGTCTATCGCAAGCGCCTGCGCCGTCCGCTGGCTGAATATCAGCGCAACGTGCCGCCACATGTGCGCGCGGCGCGTCTGGCGGACGAACACAACGCACGTCTGGGCCGCCCGCTGCAGTATCAGCAACGCGGCAGCATCAAATATGTCAGGACCACCAGCGGCCCGGAACCGCTGGATTATCAACAGTCACCGCTTGATTACGAGCATTACCTGACGAAACAATTAGCGCCCGTTGCTGAAGGAATTCTCCCCTTTGTCGACGACGATTTTGCTACAATAGTGACAGGGCAACTGGGGCTATTTTGACAGGTGACTAACGCCGCGCCATCCAGTACCATAGCGCCCTTTCCATTCCTGGACCTCATTCATTCGCCGCCTCTCCTTCAGGCGGTGGATGGGTATTGCCTGCAATTTACAAAGAGATAGAGCCGAACACTTATGCCTTTTACACTTGGTCAACGCTGGATCAGCGATACAGAAAGCGAACTGGGACTTGGTACTGTTGTTGCAATGGATGCACGCACCGTCACCCTGCTCTTTCCGGCTACCGGAGAGAACCGTCTGTATGCCCGAAGCGACTCCCCCGTGACCCGCGTGATGTTCAATCCTGGCGACACGATCACAAGCCATGATGGCTGGCAGTTGCACGTTGATGAAGTTATTGAAGAAAAAGGCCTGTTGGCCTATGTCGGCACCCGTCTGGATACGGAAGAAGCCAATGTCGTGCTGCGCGAAGTGCTGCTCGACAGCAAACTGGTTTTCAGCAAACCACAAGACCGCCTGTTTGCCGGGCAAATCGACCGTATGGATCGCTTTGCCCTGCGTTACCGTGCGCGTAAATATCAGAGCGAGCAGTACCGCATGCCGTACAGCGGCCTGCGTGGTCAGCGTACCAGCCTGATCCCTCACCAGCTCAACATCGCCCACGATGTGGGTCGTCGCCACGCGCCGCGCGTGCTGCTGGCCGATGAAGTCGGTTTAGGTAAAACCATCGAAGCCGGGATGATCCTGCATCAGCAGTTGCTTTCTGGCGCGGCCCAGCGCGTGTTGATCATTGTGCCGGAAACCCTCCAGCACCAGTGGCTGGTTGAGATGCTGCGCCGCTTCAACCTGCGCTTTGCGCTGTTTGACGATGAGCGTTATGCCGAAGCGCAGCACGACGCCTATAACCCGTTTGAAACCGAACAGCTGGTCATTTGCTCGCTGGACTTCGTGCGTCGTAACAAGCAGCGTCTGGAGCATTTGTGCGATGCCGAATGGGACATCATGGTGGTCGATGAAGCCCATCACCTGGTGTGGAGCGAAGAGGCGCCAAGCCGTGAATATCAGTGCATCGAACAGTTGGCGGAACGCGTGCCGGGCGTCCTGCTGCTGACCGCGACGCCGGAACAGCTGGGGATGGAGAGCCACTTTGCGCGTCTGCGCCTGCTCGACCCGAACCGCTTCCACGATTTTGAGCAGTTTGTCGAAGAACAGAAAAACTATCGCCCGGTGGCCGACGCGGTCGCGCTGCTGCTGGCGGGCAACAAACTCAGCAACGACGAGCTGAACACCCTGGGCGAGTTGATTGGCGAGCAGGATATCGAAGCCCTGCTGCAAACGGCGAACAGCGACCGCGATGGCGCAGAAGCCGCACGCCAGGAGCTGATCAGCATGTTGATGGACCGCCACGGCACCAGCCGCGTGCTGTTCCGCAATACCCGTAACGGTGTGAAAGGGTTCCCGAAACGCGAGCTGCACACCATCAAACTGCCGCTGCCGACGCAGTATCAAACCGCGATTAAAGTCTCCGGCATTATGGGCGCGCGTAAGAGTGCGGAAGAACGCGCTCGCGACATGCTTTATCCGGAGCAGATTTATCAGGAATTTGAAGGCGATACCGGCACCTGGTGGAACTTCGACCCGCGCGTGGAATGGCTGATGGGTTACCTGACCAGCCACCGCTCACAGAAAGTGCTGGTGATTTGCGCCAAAGCCGCCACCGCGCTGCAACTGGAACAGGTTCTGCGCGAGCGCGAGGGTATCCGCGCCGCCGTGTTCCATGAAGGGATGTCGATCATCGAACGCGACCGCGCAGCGGCCTGGTTTGGTGAAGAAGACAGCGGCGCGCAGGTGCTGCTGTGTTCTGAAATCGGTTCTGAAGGGCGTAACTTCCAGTTTGCCAGCAACCTGGTGATGTTTGACCTGCCGTTCAACCCGGACCTGCTGGAGCAGCGTATTGGTCGTCTGGACCGTATCGGTCAGGCGCACGATATTCAAATCCACGTGCCCTATCTGGAACGCACCGCGCAGTCCGTGCTGGTTCGCTGGTTCCATGAAGGTCTCGACGCGTTCGAGCACACCTGCCCGACCGGTCGCACCATCTATGACAGCGTGCACGATCAGTTAATCAACTACTTAGCCGCGCCGGAAAACAGCGAAGGCTTTGATGAACTGATAAAAACCTGTCGCGAACAGCACGATGCGCTGAAAGCGCAGCTGGAACAGGGCCGTGACCGTCTACTGGAAATCCACTCCAACGGCGGAGAGAAAGCGCAGGCGCTCGCCGAAAGTATTGAAGAGCAGGATGACGACACTAACCTGATCGCCTTCGCCATGAACCTGTTTGATATCGTCGGTATCAACCAGGACGATCGTGGCGAGAACCTGATTGTCCTGACGCCATCTGACCATATGCTGGTCCCTGACTTCCCGGGCCTGCCGGAAGATGGCTGCACAGTGACCTTCGAGCGTGATATTGCGCTGTCCCGTGAAGACGCGCAGTTCCTCACCTGGGAACACCCGATTATCCACAATGGTCTGGATCTTATCCTCTCCGGCGATACGGGCAGCAGCACAATTTCCCTGCTGAAAAACAAAGCGCTTCCGGTCGGTACGCTGCTGGTCGAACTGATTTACGTCGTGGAAGCCAATGCGCCGAAACAACTGCAGCTCAACCGCTTCCTGCCGCCAACGCCGGTGCGCATGCTGCTGGATAAAAACGGCACCAACCTGGCGGCACAGGTGGAATTTGAAACCTTCAACCGCCAGTTGAGCGCGGTAAACCGCCACACGGGCAGCAAGCTGGTTAACGCCGTACAGCAGGACGTTCACGCGATTCTGCAACTGGGTGAAGGCCAGATTGCCAAAGCCGCGCAGGCGCTGATCGATTCTGCTCGCAGTGAAGCCGATGAAAAACTGAGTGCCGAACTGTCGCGTCTGGAAGCCCTGAAAGCGGTGAACCCGAACATTCGTGATGACGAGCTTTCCGCTATTGAAAGCAACCGCCAGCAGGTGATGGAAAGCCTGTCGCAGGCTGGCTGGCGTCTGGATGCGTTGCGTCTGATCGTTGTGACGCACCAGTAACAGGAGCCCGCTATGGGAATGGAAAACTACAATCCGCCGCAGGATCCGTGGCTGGTGATTCTCTATCAGGACGAGCACATTATGGTGGTCAACAAGCCGAGCGGCTTGTTGTCCGTGCCAGGCCGTCAGGAAGAGCATAAAGATAGCGTGATGCTGCGTGTGCAGCGCGACTATCCGCAGGCCGAATCCGTCCATCGCCTGGATATGGCGACCAGCGGTGTGATTGTGGTGGCCCTGACCAAAGCGGCTGAGCGCGAGCTTAAACGTCAGTTCCGCGAACGCGAACCGAAAAAACAGTACGTGGCGCGCGTTTGGGGGCACCCAAAACCGGCAGAGGGTCTGGTGGATTTACCGCTGATTTGCGACTGGCCGAACCGACCTAAGCAGAAAGTGTGTTACGAAACCGGCAAAGCGGCGCAGACGGAGTATGAAGTGCTGGAGTACGCGGATGATAACACCGCCCGCGTGTTGCTAAAGCCGATTACCGGGCGCTCGCACCAGTTGCGCGTGCACATGCTGGCGTTAGGGCATCCGATTCTGGGCGATCGCTTTTACGCGACGCCCGAAGCGCTGGCGATGGCCCCGCGTCTGCTGCTGCACGCGCAGACGCTGACCATCACGCATCCGGAGTTTGGCAACAGTATGACGTTTAAAGCACCGGTGGATTTTTGAAGCCTCTGCGGCCTGATGCCCTCACCCCGGCCTTCTCCCACAGGGAGAGGGAGCAAACAGCACCGTCTGTCCCCTCTCCCTGTGGGAGAGGGTTAGGGTGAGGGGCCCCACAGTACAATCCTACTTAAACCCTTTCTGTTCCTTAATCAGCTCGTACGCACGCTGAATTTCCTGCGCCTTCTGCTTCGCCATCTCCATCATTTCAGGTGGTAAACCTTTTGCCACCAGCTTATCCGGGTGATGTTCGCTCATCAGCTTGCGGTACGCGCGTTTGATTGTTGTCGCATCGTCGGTGCTTTTCACGCCGAGCACGTTGCAGGCATCTTCCAGCGTCGGGCCGCGCTGCGCCTGTTGCCAGCCGCCTGCGCCTTGCGACTGCTGCTGATAACCGCCGCCAAATTGCGCCCCGCCCTGCATCATGCGCAGGAACTGATCGAACTGTGCGCGTGAAATCCCGAGTTCTTCGGCAATCACATACAGCACGTCACGTTCATTCGGATGCAGTGAACCGTCCGCAAACGCCGCCTGAATCTGAATTTCAAGAAACATCCTAATCAGATCAAAACGACCAAAGCAGACGCTACGGAACAGACGCATTTTTTCACGCAGCGGATAGTTATCTGATTTGCCCACGCGAAACGCCTGCTGCGCCGCAGTGCGAGAAGCGCCGTGCAGGTTCATTCGGTCCATTAACAGACTGGCGATATGAATATCCGCTTCCGTGACACGCCCTTTCGATTTGGTCAGGTGTCCCATGACTTCAAAGGTGGTGGCAAAAAAGAGAGACTGACGCTCCTGTTGATTCGCAAACCAGTTCATCCGGCGGCTGCGCGCCTTGTCAAACATGTGGCCCACGAGCAATCCGAGGACCACGCCCCAGAACCCGCCACCCATCATTAAGGCGATGGCCACACCAATCACTTTTCCCCAATACTGCATATACTCCCCAAATCGTCATGCCAGCGGCTAAAATATGCATTATCATACCCGTCATTCAATGCCGTGCCTAACACCTCTGGCCGGGACGGGCAGGATAAATACTAGCGTCAAGCCGTTGAGTACGTTAGTCTCTGACCGTTTGCAAGCCGCAATGCTATAGATGACGGAACAACAAATACAACGTATGAAAAAACGTATTCCCACCCTCCTGGCGACTATGATTGCCAGTGCCTTGTACAGCCAGCAGGGCATGGCTGCCGATCTCGCTTCGCAATGTATGCTGGGCGTGCCGAGCTACGACCGTCCTTTAGTGAAAGGCGAGACCAACGAGCTGCCTGTCACGATTAACGCCGATCACGCAAAAGGGAACTACCCTGATGACGCGGTGTTTACCGGCAATGTCGATATCAACCAGGGAAATAGCCGCTTGCAGGCCGATGAAGTTCAGCTTCATCAAAAACAGCCTGAAGGCCAGACTGCGCCCGTGCGCACGGTTGATGCCCTCGGTAATGTACACTATGACGATAACCAGGTGATCCTGAAAGGTCCGAAAGCCTGGTCGAATCTCAATACGAAAGATACCAACGTCTGGGAAGGTGATTACCAGATGGTGGGTCGTCAGGGCCGCGGGACGGCGGATCTGATGAAACAGCGTGGCGAAAACCGTTATACCATTCTGGAAAACGGCACCTTCACGTCGTGTCTGCCGGGTTCAAACACCTGGAGCGTTGTCGGTTCTGAAGTTATCCAGGACCGTGAAGAAGAAGTCGCGGAAATCTGGAACGCCCGTTTTAAAGTGGGTCCGGTTCCGGTCTTTTATAGCCCTTATTTACAGTTACCGATCGGCGATAAGCGTCGGTCTGGTTTCCTGATCCCCAATGCCCGGTACAGCACCAAGAACTATTTTGAGTTCTATTTGCCTTACTACTGGAACATCGCGCCAAACATGGATGCGACCATCACGCCGCACTATATGCACCGACGTGGCGGCATTATGTGGGAGAACGAATTCCGTTACCTGACCAAAGCGGGCGCAGGTTTAATGGAACTCGATTACCTGCCATCGGATAAAGTCTATAGCGATGAGCACCCGGATGACGATAACAGCCGTCGCTGGATGTTCTACTGGCGTCATGCGGGCGTGCTGGATCAGGTGTGGCGCTTCAACGTCGACTACACCAAAGTCAGCGACCCGAACTACTTCAACGACTTTGACTCCAAATACGGTTCCAGTACCGACGGCTACGCCACGCAAAAATTCAGCGTCGGCTATGCGGTGCAGAACTTCGATGCCACCGTGTCAACGAAACAGTTCCAGGTCTTCGACCGTAGCAACAGTAACTCCTACTCTGCCGAACCGCAGTTGGATGTGAACTTCTATCAGAACGATGTTGGGCCGTTCGATACCCGTATCTACGGCCAGGCGGTGAATTTTGTTAACACCAACAGCGATCGTCCTGAAGCGACGCGTCTGCACCTTGAGCCGACAATCAACCTGCCGCTCTCTAACGGCTGGGGGAGTCTGAACACTGAAGCGAAGCTGTTAGCGACGCACTATCAGCAGAAGAACGTTGAAAATACCCGGTACGATGACTCGGTCAACCGCACGATGCCGCAGTTTAAAGTCGACGGTAAGATGGTGTTTGAGCGCGATATGGACTGGTCCGCGGGCTATACCCAGACGCTGGAGCCGCGCGCGCAGTACCTGTACGTGCCTTATCGCGATCAGAGCAACATCTACAACTACGACTCCTCACTGCTGCAATCTGACTACAGCGGGCTGTTCCGTGACCGTACCTACGGCGGCCTTGACCGCATTGCGTCAGCCAACCAGGTAACGACCGGCCTCACATCTCGTGTATATGATGAATCGGCGATTGAACGTTTTAACGTTTCTATTGGTCAAATCTACTATTTCACCGAGTCTCGTACCGGTGATGATACAACGACCTGGCAAAATGATGACAACACCGGTTCGTTGGTGTGGGCGGGAGACACCTATTTACGTCTGACCGACCGTTGGGGCCTGCGTGGCGGCATCCAGTACGATAAACGTCTGGATAACATCTCCACCAGTAGCACCACCCTTGAGTATCGCCGTGACCAGGACCGTTTAGTCCAGTTGAGTTACCGTTACGCCAGCCCGGAATATATCCAGGCGACATTGCCGTCTAACTACTCGACATCAGAGCAGTATAAGAACGGGATTTCGCAGGTGGGCGGCGTAGCGAGTTGGCCTATTGCCGATCGCTGGTCTGTTGTTGGCGCATACTACTTCGACACCAACAGCCATAAACCGGCCGATCAAATGCTGGGCGTGCAGTATAACTCCTGCTGCTATGCCATCCGTGTCGGCTACGAACGTAAGCTGAATGGCTGGGATAACGAAGGGGCGAAAGATCACGCCGTCTACGATAACGTAATCGGCTTTAATATTGAGCTTCGTGGATTGAGTTCGAACTATGGTCTGGGTACCCAGCAAATGCTGCGTTCGAACATACTGCCGTACCAGAACTCATTGTAACGACACTGACAGAAACTTAAGCCGCCGAGCGGTTTGTTAATTGAAATGGAAAAAGTATGAAGAACTGGAAAACGCTGCTTCTTGGTATCGCGTTAGTCGCGAATACCAGTTTCGCCGCCCCACAGGTTGTCGATAAAGTAGCAGCCGTCGTAAACAATGGTGTCGTACTTGAGAGCGACGTCAACGGTCTGATGCAATCCGTCAAGCTCAACGCGGGCCAGGCGGGGCAACAACTGCCGGACGACGCGACTCTGCGCCACCAGATTCTGGAACGTCTGATCATGGACCAGATCCTGCTGCAGATGGGTCAGAAAATGGGCGTCAAAATCTCTGACGATCAACTGGATCAGGCTATCGCGAATATCGCGAAGCAGAACAACATGACGCTGGATCAAATGCGCAGCCGTCTGGCTTACGATGGTCTGAACTACAGCACCTATCGCAGCCAGATCCGCAAAGAGATGATCATCTCTGAAGTGCGTAACAACGAAGTGCGTCGTCGCGTTTCCGTCCTGCCGCAGGAAGTGGACGCACTGGCAAGCCAGATTGGCGACCAGAACGATGCCAGCACCGAACTGAATCTGAGCCACATCCTGATTCCGCTGCCGGAAAACCCGTCTTCTGACCAGGTGAACGAAGCGCAGAGCCAGGCGGAGTCTATCGTTGAGCAGGCGCGCGGCGGGGCTGACTTTGGCAAACTCGCTATTTCCTACTCTGCTGACCAGCAGGCGCTGAAAGGCGGCCAGATGGGCTGGGGCCGTATTCAGGAACTGCCGGGCATCTTTGCGCAGGCGCTGACGACCGCCAAAAAAGGCGATATCGTTGGCCCGATCCGCTCCGGTGTCGGCTTCCATATCCTGAAAATCAACGATATGCGCGGCGGCTCTCAGAGCATCTCCGTGACCGAAGTTCACTCTCGCCACATTCTGCTGAAACCGTCGCCGATCATGACCGACGAGCAGGCGCGCGTGAAGCTTGAGCAGGTTGCTGCGGATATTCGTAGCGGTAAAACCACCTTCGATAAAGCAGCAAGAGAGCTCTCTCAGGACCCAGGTTCTGCTAACCAGGGCGGTGATTTAGGTTGGGCAACGCCGGATATGTACGATCCTGCGTTCCGCGATGCGCTGATGAAACTGAACAAAGGTCAGATGAGCGCCCCGGTTCACTCTTCCTTCGGCTGGCACCTGATCGAGCTGCTGGATACCCGCAAGGTTGACCGCACCGATGCAGCGCAGAAAGACAAAGCCTACCGCATGCTGATGAACCGTAAGTTCTCTGAAGAAGCGGCAACCTGGATGCAGGAACAACGCGCCAGCGCTTATGTCAAAATTCTGAGCAACTAATGACAACAACCCATCGTGTGGTGATCACGCCCGGCGAACCCGCCGGGATTGGTCCGGATCTGGTTATCCAGTTCGCCCAGCGCGATTGGCCCGTTGAACTGGTGGTGTGCGCCGATGGCGCACTCCTCAGTGAGCGAGCCACGCTCCTCGGCCTTCCGCTTTCTCTCCTGCCCTACTCCCCTGACGAATCCGCCCTACCGCAACGCGCCGGTACGCTCACCCTGCTCTCTGTGCCGCTACGCGCGCCAGTGACGCCAGGCGAGCTTAACACGCTGAATGGTCACTATGTGGTAGATACGCTGGCACGTGCCTGTGACGGCTGTCTGAGTGGCGAATTTGCCGCCCTGATTACCGGGCCGGTGCACAAGGGCATCATTAACGACGCAGGCGTGCCCTTTACCGGGCATACGGAGTTCTTTGAAGAGCGCTCGCACGCGGCGAAAGTGGTGATGATGCTGGCGACGGAAGAACTGCGCGTGGCGCTGGCGACGACGCATTTGCCGTTAAAGGACGTGAGCGATGCAATCACGGTCGAATTACTCGACGAAGTGATCACCATCCTGCATCACGATCTGCAAACCAAATTTGGTATCGCCCAACCGCATATTCTGGTGTGTGGCCTCAACCCGCACGCGGGCGAAGGCGGCCATATGGGCACGGAAGAGATCGACACCATTATTCCGGTGCTGAATACGCTGCGCGCGAAAGGAATGAATTTGAGCGGGCCGCTGCCTGCCGATACCCTTTTCCAGCCTAAGTATCTCGATAATGCCGATGCGGTGCTCGCAATGTACCACGATCAGGGCCTACCCGTGCTAAAATACCAGGGCTTTGGCCGTGGCGTGAATATCACCCTCGGTTTACCCTTTATTCGAACCTCTGTTGATCACGGCACTGCCCTTGAACTGGCTGGTCACGGAAAAGCAGAGGTCGGCAGTTTTATTACGGCGCTTAATCTCGCCATCAAAATGATTGTTAACTCTAAATGAATAATCGAGTCCATCAGGGCCACTTAGCCCGTAAACGTTTCGGGCAAAACTTCCTTAACGATCAGTTCGTTATTGACAGCATCGTTTCGGCGATCAATCCGCAGAAAGGCCAGGCGATGGTTGAAATCGGCCCGGGTCTTGCCGCATTGACCGAGCCGGTTGGCGAACGTCTTGACGAACTGACCGTCATCGAACTTGACCGTGACCTCGCCGCACGTCTGAAAACGCACCCGTTCCTGGGGCCGAAGCTGACCATTTATCAGCAGGACGCCATGACCATGAACTTTGGTGAGCTTTCGCAAACGCTGGGCCAGCCGCTGCGCGTATTCGGCAACCTGCCGTATAACATCTCGACGCCGCTGATGTTCCATCTGTTTAGCTATACTAATGCGATCGCCGACATGCACTTCATGTTGCAAAAAGAGGTGGTTAACCGTCTGGTTGCAGGTCCGAACAGCAAGGCGTATGGTCGTTTAACGGTGATGGCGCAGTATTACTGCCAGGTTATCCCGGTACTCGAAGTGCCGCCGAGCGCCTTTACGCCACCGCCAAAAGTCGATTCCGCCGTCGTGCGTCTGGTGCCGCACAGCACCATGCCGTATCCGGTGAAAGACGTGCGCGTGCTGAGCCGCATCACCACAGAGGCGTTTAACCAGCGTCGTAAAACGATCCGCAACAGTCTCGGCAACCTGTTCAGCGTTGAAGTTCTGACAGAACTTGGCGTTGACCCGACGATGCGGGCAGAAAATATCTCTGTTGCGCAGTACTGCAAGATGGCCAACTATCTGGCAGAGAATGCGCCGCCGAAGGAGAGCTAGACCATGATTGATTCGCCGCGAGTTTGCGTCCAGGTTCAAAGTGTCTACATTGAATCGCAGTCTCTACCGGACGAAGAGCGTTATGTCTTCGCCTACACGGTAACCATCCGCAATCTCGGGCGAACTCAGGTTCAGCTACTGGGCCGCTACTGGCTCATCACCAACGGCCATGGTCGTGAAACCGAAGTACAGGGCGAGGGCGTCGTTGGCGTCCAGCCGCATATCGCACCCGGTGACGAATATCAGTACACCAGCGGTGCGGTGCTCGAAACCCCGCTTGGCACCATGCAGGGCCGCTATGAAATGGTCGATATCGACGGCAAACCGTTCTCTGTCGACATTCCCGTATTCCGTCTCTTTGTCCCGACACTAATCCATTAAAAACACATGGCTACATACCTTATTGGCGACATTCACGGTTGCTTTGATGAGTTGATCGCATTGCTCGATCAGGTGGAGTTTACCCCAGGGACAGACACGTTGTGGCTGACCGGCGACCTGGTCGCGCGCGGCCCTGGCTCTCTGGACGTGCTGCGCTATGTTAAATCGATGGGCGACGACGTGCGTATCGTCCTCGGTAACCACGATCTGCATTTGCTGGCAGTCTTTGCCGGGATCAGCCGTAATAAACCCAAAGACCGGCTAAACGCGCTGCTGGAAGCCCCGGACGCCGACGAACTCCTGAACTGGTTGCGTCGTCAGCCTCTGATGCAGGTGGATGAAGAGAAAAAGCTGGTGATGGCCCACGCAGGGATTACCCCGCAATGGGACATGGAAACAGCAAAACAGTGCGCACGCGACGTTGAAGCGGTGCTGTCGAGCGACTCCTATCCCTTTTTCCTGGACGCCATGTATGGCGATATGCCGAATAACTGGTCGCCGCAGTTAACGGGCCTGGCACGTCTGCGTTTTATCACTAACGCGTTCACCCGCATGCGCTACTGTTTCCCAAACGGGCAACTGGATATGTACACCAAAGAAGCGCCGGAAAACGCTCCTGCGCCGCTGAAACCGTGGTTTGCCATCCCCGGTCCGGTAACGGATGAGTACAGCGTAGTGTTTGGCCACTGGGCGTCTCTGGAAGGTCGCGGTACGCCAGAAGGCGTGTACGCGCTGGATACGGGCTGCTGCTGGGGCGGAGAGTTAACCTGCCTGCGCTGGGAAGATAAGCAGTATTTCACTCAGGCTTCGAATCGACATATCGATCCCGGAATGGGTGAGGCTGTGGCGTCGTAACGCCCCCTCACCCTAACCCTCTCCCACAGGGAGAGGGAAACGTCTCTGCTCAATATTGAACCCGGCACCGATTTTCTCCCTCTCCCTGTGGGAGAGGGTCGGGGTGAGGGCCCCTATCGACGCTCTAAAATCTCAAAGCAGTAACTGTGCGAATTCTGCTCATCCGCATCGTGGAATTCGCTGAACACAGATTCCCACTGGTCCGGATCGTAATCCGGGAAGTGCGTGTCGCCTTCCACTTCCGCATCAATATGCGTCAGATACAGCTTGTGCGCTTTCGGCAGGAACTGCTCGTAAACGCGGCCGCCGCCAATCACCATAATTTCTTCGACATCGCCGCAGGCGGCAATGGCTTCATCCACAGATTTAACCCACTGAACACGATCGTCTGTGCCCGGCTGGCTGCTGATGACAATGTTTTTACGGCCCGGCAACGGGCGACCGATCGATTCCCAGGTCAGACGCCCCATCACGACAGGTTTGTTAAGGGTATTGCGTTTAAACCACGCCAGATCGGCGGGCAGATTCCAGGGCATGGCGTTTTCCATGCCGATGACGCGATCTACCGCTAGCGCAGCAATCAGACTGATCATTGAGTGTTTCCCGGATACAAAAAAAATTGTCGCCACTATACGGAAAGCATAATCTTTCGTCGACTGGGCGCAGAGTAAAGAATACGAAAATTTTCAGAATTGCTGGCGAGCCCACGGGTGTGAAGTGGACCGCCAGCATTACAGGTAAATAGAAACAGCGAGTTAGACGTAAAGCCTGCGTAACATCACATTTTTACCTTCAGGCAGAGGGCTTAACCTCTGGTTCATCAGCGGGGTTGCCACTGTGTTTGCCCTCTTCCGTTCCCTGCCAGCCGTGACGCTGAATCACCGACAGATGATTTCGGTCTTCGTTAATGATTTCCGTCAGCATCGCGCTGGTGCGTTTAAACACGGCCGCACGCGAGGAGGCATCGTTCTCAGCCATTTCCACCATCTCTTCCACCATACGGGTATTAAAACGGCGGAACAGATCAGCGCGTTCCCGCGCCTCATAAGCGCCCAACCCTAACGATTCCAGCGCCATGCGACCCGACTTCAGCGCACCCTCGAAGGTTTCACGTTCCGGCGATTCTACCCCCGCCTGACGCAACTGAATGTAATGCTCTACATCGCGCGCACGAGCAATGACGGTCAGGTTCGGGAAGTGCTCTTTCACCAGTTCAGTCAGCTGTAAGCTGGTTTGTGGATCGTCGATAGCATTAATCAGCACTTCCGCTTTCGCCGCTCCCGCCGATTCCAGCATATCGACGCGCGTCGCATCGCCGTAAAAGACCTTCATGTCGAATTTACGCAGGGTATCGACGTGATCCGGATCGTGATCGAGGATAACCATTTTCACGCCGCTGGAGAGCAGCAGACGACCGGTTATCTGACCGTAACGACCAAAGCCGGCGATAATCACGCGCGGCTGCTCTTCATCAATCTGATCCGCTTCTCGCTGTTCACCGCCGCTTTTACGTGCTTCCATGCGGGTCAGCAGCACCAGCAAAATCGGGGTCGCCGCCATCGACAAGGCCACAGCCAGCGTTAGAGCTTTCGCCCAGTCAGCGTCCAGCACGTTTGCCATCTGCGCCGCGCCAAAGACGACGAACGCGAATTCACTCCCCTGCCCCAGCAATACCGCAAACCAGGCGCGCTGCGAGCGCGGTACCTGCAACGGTTTCGCGATAAGCCACAGCATGACCGATTTAATAATCAGGAAGCCAAACAGCAGCGTCACAATACGCAGCGGGTGATCGATAAGCGTGCCGAAGTCGATAGACATACCGACGCCAATGAAGAACAACCCCAGCAACAAACCTTTAAACGGTTCAATATCGCTTTCCAGCGCGTGTCGGTATTCCGAACTCGCCAGCAATACGCCCGCCAGAAACGCGCCCATCGCCATCGACAGGCCCACTTCTTCCAGCAGGAAACCAAAACCGAAGACCAGGAACAGCGCCACGGCACTGAACACTTCTCGCAGGCCGGAACGCGCCACAAAACGCAGTACGGGCCGCGTGACGTAGCGCCCCAGCAGGACCACCAGCACCAGTGCTCCTGCCACCTTAAGCGCAGAAAAGGCAAATGCGCCCAACGTGGTGGATGCCCCGCTGGTCGCCAGCAGCGGGATCATCGCCACCAGCGGGATTGCCGCGATATCCTGGAACAACAGCACTGCAAATGCGCTACGTCCGACCTGAGAGACGGTCAAATTACGTTCGTTCATTGCCTGCATGGCAATCGCCGTTGAGGAGAGCGCCAGCGTCATACCGATCAGTTCCGCCACCTGCCAGCGCAGGCCGAGGAACATACAGAACAAGCCAATTAAGGCACCGCACACCACCATCTGCAGCAGGCCGCCGCCAAATACCGAGGCGCGCAGTTTCCACAAACGTTTCGGGTCCAGCTCAAGGCCAATGACGAACAGCATCAATACCACGCCAATTTCGGCGAAGTGCAGAATCGACTCCGCGTCAGTCACCAGGCGCAGGCCCCACGGGCCGATAATACAACCGGCAATCAGATAACCGAGCACCGAGCCCAGCCCGAGACGAACGGCGATCGGTACAATCAGCGCGGCGGAGCCCAGATAAATCAGCGCCTGAATCAGAGTATGGTTATCCACGGCTATCCTCCTGCCAGGCCAGCAAACGCTGTTTGTAATGACGGGCCTTCGCCTGCAGCGTTTCTTCGTCGCAGATAAAGGTGCTGTGAAGAGTAAACGGCGGCAGCCACTTCAGGCCGCAGTAAATCGCCGTAGCCTCCAGCGGCTGCGCCAGCACGTCAAACCCAGGGTGTGAGCCAATTTCAAAGTGGCTTTCTGCCCCACCGGTCGTGACCGCCCACAGCATACTTTTACCGTGCAGCGCGGTTCCGCCGTGACCATACGCCCAGCCATGCGACAGCACTTTGTCCATCCACAGCTTAAGCAGCGGCGGCGTGCTGTACCATTGCATAGGGTGTTGAAGGATGATGAGGTCAGCGCGGCTCAGCGCGTCCTGCTCCGCGGCGATATCGATATTGAAATCTGGATAGAGGCTGTAGAGGGAGCGAACCTCTACATCGTCCAGCGTCCTTACCTGATCAAGCATCCGCTTATTCGCATGCGAGTGCTGCGGATAAGGATGCGCATAAATAATGAGAATCATGTTTAGCCTGTTTTCACTGCATTATTGTTATGTAACAAACACAGTGTAGACCGCCAGAGGCCTGGCTAACAGTACAATTAGGGGGGAGTTGCGCGACAGGTACGTGGGTGGCGCGGCCACCCATCATCAAAATCAAAAATCAGTTGTTGAGCTCGTTCATGGATTTAACCTGGTCACGGTTAATCTGCTCAGTTTTGCCGGTTTCAGCATTTTCGTAAGAGACCAGCCCGGTGTCATCGTCCACCTGCGGCTTGCCGTCGGTCACAATCGTCCGGCCATCGGTGGTTTTCACAGACTGATTCGATGAACAGCCCACGACGGTAAACAGTGCTGCGGCAGTTAAAATAGAGGTGATTACGATATGTTTTTGCATGGTGTTCTCCCTGTTCTCAGACATCTTTTGTCAATTAATTGTTAACTATAGACTAACGTGCTGATGTACGTGTAAGAACCAGAACACTCCTAAGGTGACTTTTTCAGGGCACTGGCTTGCCGCGAATCGTCATATTTGCCGTCTGCGTCAACGACATCCCTCGCGTTTCAGGCGCAAACATCACGGAAATGGCCAATCCAACAAAAGAGATGCCCGCGCCGATCAGCATCACATTATTAATCCCATAACGGGTAATAAATACCGGCAGCGCCCAGGTCGAGATTATCGTCCCCACCCGGCTCAGCGACATGATCACCCCCACGGCAGACGCGCGGATATCCGTTGGGAAAAGCTCATTAGGATAGAGCCATTGCAGAATACCCGGCCCACCGGAGAAAAATGCGTACACCGCAAACGCGAACACCACCAGCCCAATCCCCAGGTTAGACACCACGCCGAGCAAGGCCAACGCCAGGGTCATCATCAAAAAACTGCCGATGAGCAACATTCGCCTTCCAACGCTGTTAAGCCAGAACATCGCCGGCACGCAGCCCAGCATAAAGAAGAGGCTGATCACCACGTTACCGAGCGCCGCGCTTCTGCCCTGCTCCCAGCCCAACAGGCCGACGATTTGCGGCCCGAAGGTGTAGATAGCGAACATGGGGATCACCTGGCAGGTCCAGATGGCGGCGACAAACAGCACAAACGGGAAATGGCGGCGATTGAAGAGTTGCAGGAAGCGCGTCTCTTTCGGTGGTTCATCATCGAATGTGACGGGTTCGCCAAACAGTTTGATCATCATCTGCTGGCACTCTTCTACCCTTCCCTTGCGCAGCAGCCAGCGCGGCGATTCCGGCAGGTCGAAACGACCAATCAGAATGATCAGGCAAGGAATAAAAGCGCTGCCCAGCATCCAGCGCCAGCCGCCCTCAACGTCATACAGGCAGTATCCCACCAGGTTGGCGCAGGTCGCACCGACGTACCACATCGCGGCGATAAAACCGATGGAGAACGCACGCTGACGGGTATTGGAAAATTCGGTGATCATGGAGGTAGCGATGGGGTAATCCGCACCAATCACAATGCCAATCAGTACGCGCATTACCAGCAGCTCAACGGGCGAAGAGACAAACATGGTGGCGACCGATATCACCCCAATAGCGATGATATCGATGAGAAACATTTTACGCCGCCCGACCTTATCGGAAATGTAGCCAAACAGCGTGGTGCCCACGAATAACCCGGCCAGCGTCGCCGCACCGAGCAAACCAATCCATTCTGCGTCCAGTTTCAGGAAAGGCGTGAGCTGCTCGAGCGCAACGCCGATTATCACCAGCACATAGCCATCCAGAAACGGCCCGCCGCTTCCCCACAGCATGATCCTGCGGTGAATCGAGGAGAATTTGATGTCATCAAAGTTTCTGGGCTGCGGCATGGTGGTGTCCTGTTTGTTCCTTTTGCCGGATGGCGCTAACGCTTATCCGGCCTACATATTCCTGAAGAGCATTCGATAGTTTTTCCCGGTCGGATAAGGCGTCGCCGCCATCCGGCGCAAACCTCACCCATACCGAAATTCCACGCCAAATGTGCCGCGCGGGTATTCCCATTTTTCCAGCGCCGTATCCAGGCCAAGAATGCGGCAGGTCCCACACTCCAGACACCCGGCGTAATCGAACCGCACGCTGCCGTCATCCTGCTTTTTATACAGCCCGGCGGGGCAGGCTTTTACCAGCACGTCCAGCGCCGCTTTATCAGGGTCTGTTTTCAAAATGATGTGCGGGTTTTCTTCATCGACATTGAATTTATTGACGCCCAGTTTGACGTCGACATTCACAGGGGAAGTCATAATACGGTCACTCCTTTAATGCCGTCCTTCATCAGATTGATAAAGCCCACTTTCTTCGCATGCTGAAGGATTTTTTTGCGCATCGGCACCGGCGCGCTGCCATCAACAGTGAACAGGTCGCGGGCGACACCCACCACCATTTCCGGGTAACGCGTAAACATCCGTGGGTTATCGAGGAACGCGGGCAGGCGCTGATACATGCGCATATCGCGCATCGGGCCGTTATCCAGATGCTGGCGATAAGATGCCAGGCCGTTGCGGCTGAAGTCATTATTTTGCTTCGCGGATAACACCGCTTTCGCCGCCGCTTCACCCGCGGCCACCGCCAGGTCCATACCGCGAATGGTAAAGCCAAGGTTCATACACATCCCGGCAGCGTCACCGGCGATTAACACGCCATCGCCGATCAGTTCCGGCTGCATATTGATGCCCGCTTCAGGCACCACGTGCGCCGAATACTCCACCATTTTTCCACCGGCAATCAGCGGTACGACCGCCGGGTGCTGTTTAAAATCTTCCAGCATCTGCGGTACGGATTTCTTTGCATCTTTCAGATGGTGCAAGCCACAGACCAGCCCCAGTGAAAGCGTGTCTTCATTGGTATAAAGGAACCCGCCGCCCATCAGGCCATCGGTCGGCGATCCGGCAAACAGGCAGGCCGCGCCTTCGTTGCCCTGAAGCTGGAAGCGATCTTCAATCACCGATTTCGGCAGTTCGATCAGTTCTTTCACCCCGACGGCCACGTTGGCGGCATCCACGCGCTTCGCCATACCGAGTTTTTCCGCCAGCAGAGAATTCACACCGTCAGCGAGGATAACCACCTTCGCTTCGAGGATATCGCCATCCGCTTCCACGCCGACCACTTTGCCGTCGCGCTGTACCACGTTATCGACGCGGATCCCGGTGATCAACTGCGCGCCCGCCTCTTCCGCCTGCGCCATTAGCCAGGCATCAAATTTACTGCGTAGTACCGAATAAGAGACCTGCGATGCACCGGCCTCTTCACCGTTGAGGTAGTCCATGGTCATCGCCCCTTTTTCGGTCATAAAGGCGAGTTTTTCATGGGTGATACGCCGCTCAACGGGCGCGGTGTCGGCAAAGCCAGGAATGATGCGCTCCAGGCTGTGCGCATAAATACGCCCACCGGTGACATTTTTCGCGCCCGCAGAGTTACCGCGTTCGATAACCAGCACATCGGCGCCTTCACGGGCCAGCACCAGCGCCGCCACCGAACCCGCAAGCCCGGCGCCGACGATAATGGCATCAAAGATATCTTCAGACATAACCACTCCAGAAGTCAGAAGACAGGGCGCGAAACGCCCTGTAGATGGACGTTATCGGGCTAACGCGCGGGTCAGCTCAGGCAGGATCTTCATCAGATCGCCCACGATGCCGTAATCGGCATACTGGAAGATCGGCGCGTTTTTATCTTTATTGATCGCGCAGATCGTCTGTGCGCCGTTCGCGCCGACCATATGCTGGATCTGTCCGGAAATACCGACTGCCAGATAGAGCTCCGGTTTCAGCATCAGATTGGAGATACCGACATAGCGCTCATGCTCCATCCATTTTTCGTTTTCCGCCACCGGGCGAGAACAGGCCAGTTCAGCGCCGATCGCCTGACACAGCGCCTCGGCAAGCGGGATATTCTCTTTGCTGCCGATACCGCGACCCACGCTGACCACCAGACGTGCTTTGTCCAGATCAACATTGCTGCTCTGGCGCGGCTTTGTCGCCGTACGGGCGATCGCTACCGCAGGGGCTTGCCACTCGACTTTCTGCGCCTCGCCGCTGAGCGATCCATTCGGCAGTACGGCATCAAACGTTCCGCTGCTGATCGTCATTACTGCAAACGGCGAGCGGATCGTCTCTTCGCCAATCGCCAGGCCGCCATACACCATATGTTTAACCGCAACACTACCCTCTTGCGCCACAACCGCGCTGGCATCGTTAGAGACCGCTGCCGACAAGCGGAAACCGAGTTTCGCCGCCAGCAATTTGCCGCGACGGCTGTTTGGCAGCAGTACGAGGCCGTTCGCCCCCTGCTGGCGAATGGTATCAGCCATCACGCCCGCATAATCTTCCATCATGCGATCGTCCGGCTTGCCACACAGTTGCCATACCTGATTGGCCCTCAACTGGAACGCCAGCGCGCTATCCGCGTCGCTAAGGGTGAACGTATGGATTTTTTCGCCTAATACCTGTGCACCACTCATCAGTTCCGGCAGGCGAGAAGGGGTATCGCTGAATACCCAGACACTGGAAAACTTGCTCATAACATCCCCTATTAGTTAATGATTTTGCGCAGATGATCGACAAATTTGGCGACCTGTTCTTCGCCATCACCTTCAATGATGATGCGCTGACGCTCGCGCTGTTTCGGCGCGGCAACCTGCTGTGAAGAGGTACTTTCCTGTGCGGTGAAGCCAATATCCGCGGGCGACCACACCTGAACCGGTTTTTTCGCCGCGCCCAGAATGGCTTTCATTGAAGGAATCTGTGGGGTATTGATATCGGTTGAGACAGCCACCACCGCCGGCAACGGGATGGCCAGCGTTTCGGTTTCATCTTCCAGTTCGCGCTCAACGGTGAGGGTGTTGTCGGTAAGTGACAGGATCTTGCTGACGCCGTTTACCGCCGGGATACCCAGGGTTTCGCCCACCAGCAGGCTCACCTGCTGCGCATAAAGATCAGAGGAGCCGTCACCGCACACAATCAGATCAAAGCCAGACTTCTGTGCCGCAGCGGCCAGCGCGGCGGCCGTGTGCTGCGGCAACGCGTGTTCGAATTGATCGTCAATCACCACAACCAGTTCATCCGGCCCGCGAGAGAGCACATCTTTGCGGCCTTTGACGTTGGTCAGCGCCTTACCGCCCACGCTCATGGCAATCACCTGAGCGTCTGCGGCCTGTTGTTTTAACTGGCAAGCGGCTTCGATGGCGTTGAGATCGTACTGGCTGATCTTCGCATCCGCTTTGCTGAAATCTAATGAACCATCAGCGTTATTGATCGCAATATCCTGTTCATCAGGCACGCACTTGTAGCAAGTAATTATCTTCATTGCATCTCCAGAAATCATGAAGGGATCATCGTCCATATCGGCGGTGGTAAATATAGATATCACGCACTTTAATTCGGAAATAAAACAATAATCACCAATATTGAAAATGTCACACGCTGAAAAATACAACTTTCAATAATGTTATCTATCTCAACAATATTGAACACACGGTTCTCATTTGTGAGATTTTCAATATTGTTTGGCGGATCACCAATATTGAAAGATAACGGTCTCAATTAGCCATTTGAAAACCAATATCCATATGATTAATAAAGATAATTTATCTTATTCCTCGCAATTATCCTCACGCAAAAAAGTGTGACAAATATCACGGAATGCCTGAATTCGAATACCCATTATGAATTACTTTCCAACGCCACTTTAAGGTTAAATAGTTATTAATAAATTATTAACAATAATAGACAAAAAATGGAACAACCGGGAACGCTAAATAATTTTAGTCTTCACAGTGGAATTCACTCATGAAAAATGAAAAGAGAAAGTCAGGAATAGAGCCGAAGGTTTTTTTCCCGCCGTTAATTATTGTGGGAATACTTTGCTGGCTAACCGTTCGCGATCTTGACGCGGCGAACGTCGTTATTAATGCCGTATTTAGCTATGTTACCAATGTCTGGGGTTGGGCATTTGAATGGTACATGGTCGTCATGCTGTTTGGTTGGTTCTGGCTGGTGTTTGGCCCGTACGCTAAAAAGAAACTCGGTAACGAACCACCGGAATTCAGTACCGCCAGTTGGATCTTTATGATGTTCGCCTCCTGTACGTCAGCGGCCGTGCTGTTCTGGGGGTCCATCGAAATCTACTACTACATCTCCACACCGCCGTTCGCGCTTGCACCTAACTCGACCGGAGCGAAAGAGATTGGCCTGGCGTATAGCCTGTTCCACTGGGGGCCGCTGCCGTGGGCAACCTACAGTTTCCTCTCCGTGGCGTTTGCATACTTCTTCTTTGTTCGCAAGATGGATGTGATTCGCCCCAGCTCCACCCTGGTGCCGCTGGTTGGCGAAAAACACGCGAGAGGTCTGTTCGGTACCATCGTCGATAACTTCTACCTGGTGGCGTTAATCTTCGCGATGGGCACCAGTCTGGGTCTGGCGACACCGCTGGTCACCGAGTGTATGTAGTGGCTGTTTGGCATTCCGCATACGCTGCAACTCGACGCCATCATCATCACCTGCTGGATTATCCTGAACGCCATCTGCGTCGCCTGCGGCCTGCAAAAAGGGGTCAGGATCGCCAGTGATGTGCGCAGCTACTTAAGCTTCCTGATGCTGGGCTGGGTATTTATCGTCAGCGGCGCCAGCTTCATCATGAACTACTTCACCGACTCCGTCGGGATGTTGCTGATGTATCTGCCGCGCATGCTGTTCTATACCGATGCGATCGGTAAAGGCGGCTTCCCGCAGGGCTGGACAGTCTTCTACTGGGCATGGTGGGTGATTTACGCCATCCAGATGAGTATCTTCCTGGCGCGTATTTCCCGTGGTCGTACCGTGCGTGAACTCTGCTTCGGCATGGTGCTGGGCCTGACCGCATCAACCTGGATTTTGTGGACCGTCCTTGGCAGCAACACTCTGCTGCTGATGGATAAAAATATCCTCAACATTCCGCAACTGATTGAACAACACGGTGTGGCGCGCGCCATCATTGAAACCTGGGCCGCATTACCGCTCAGCACCGCCACCATGTGGGGATTCTTCATCCTCTGCTTTATTGCCACCGTCACGCTGATTAACGCCTGCTCCTACACCCTGGCGATGTCCACCTGTCGCGAAGTGCGCGATGGCGAAGAGCCGCCGCTGCTGGTTCGCATCGGCTGGTCAATCCTGGTCGGCATTATCGGCATTGTCCTGCTGGCGCTCGGCGGCCTGAAACCGATACAAACGGCGATCATCGCCGGCGGCTGCCCGCTGTTCTTCGTCAATATCATGGTGACGCTCTCCTTTATCAAAGACGCGAAGCAGAACTGGAAAGACTAATTAAACCCAACACGATTAAGAGGTTAGAAGATGGATTTCAATTTGAATGATGAGCAGGAACTGTTTGTCGCCGGTATTCGTGAACTGATGGCCAGTGAAAACTGGGAAGCCTATTTTGCCGAGTGCGATCGCGACAGCGTCTATCCGGAACGTTTTGTGAAAGCGCTGGCCGATATGGGGATCGACAGCCTGCTGCTGCCGGAAGAACACGGTGGACTGGATGCCGGGTTTGTCACCGTGGCGGCGGTATGGATGGAGCTGGGCCGCCTCGGTGCGCCAACGTACGTGCTCTATCAATTGCCAGGCGGCTTCAACACCTTCCTGCGCGAAGGTACCCAGGAGCAGATCGACAAGATAATGGCCTTCCAGGGCACCGGTAAACAGATGTGGAACTCGGCGATTACCGAACCCGGCGCGGGCTCTGACGTCGGCAGCCTGAAAACCACCTACACCCGCAAAAACGGCAAGGTTTACCTCAACGGCAGCAAATGCTTCATCACCAGTAGCGCTTACACCCCATACGTGGTGGTGATGGCGCGCGATGGCGCATCACCGGACAAAGCGATTTACACCGAATGGTGCGTCGATATGAGCAAACCAGGTATCAAGATCAACAAGCTGGAAAAACTCGGCCTGCGTATGGATAGCTGCTGCGAGCTGACCTTCGACGACGTTGAGCTGGAAGAAAAAGACATGTTTGGCCGTGAAGGCAACGGCTTCAACCGCGTGAAAGAGGAGTTTGACCACGAACGTTTCCTGGTGGCGCTGACCAACTACGGCACCGCGATGTGCGCCTTCGAAGACGCCGCCCGTTACGCTAACCAGCGCGTGCAGTTTGGCGAAACCATTGGCCGCTTCCAGTTGATTCAGGAGAAGTTCGCGCACATGGCTATCAAACTTAACTCCATGAAAAACATGTTGTTTGAAGCAGCCTGGAAAGCCGATAACGGCACCATCACCTCTGGCGACGCGGCGATGTGCAAATACTTCTGCGCCAATGCGGCATTTGACGTTGTAGATACCGCGATGCAGGTGCTGGGCGGCGTGGGGATTGCGGGTAACCACCGTATCACTCGCTTCTGGCGTGACCTGCGCGTAGACCGCGTCTCCGGTGGCTCTGATGAAATGCAGATCCTGACGCTGGGCCGTGCCGTGCTGAAACAATATCGCTAAACAGGCAACATGCCCGGTGCGGTTTCGATGTCGGATGGCGGCTACGCCTTATCCGACCTACCCCGGGCCTGTGATTTTGTAGGCCGGATAAGGCGCAGCCGCCATCCGGCAACAGGAGCTATATCATGACCACTCATTTACCGATGCCTGCTTTTGGCCCTCTCGCCGGGCTACGCGTGGTTTTCTCCGGTATTGAAATTGCCGGGCCTTTTGCCGGGCAGATGTTTGCCGAATGGGGCGCGGAAGTTATCTGGATTGAAAACGTCGCCTGGGCCGACACCATTCGCGTGCAACCCAACTACCCGCAACTGTCGCGCCGCAACCTGCGCGCGCTATCGCTCAATATTTTCAAAGATGAAGGCCGCGAAGCGTTTCTGAAGTTAATGGAAACCACCGATATCTTTATCGAAGCCAGTAAAGGCCCGGCCTTTGCGCGTCGTGGGATTACCGACGAAGTTCTGTGGCAGCACAACCCGAAACTGGTTATCGCCCACCTCTCCGGCTTTGGTCAGTACGGCACGGAGGAGTACACCAATCTTCCGGCTTATAACACTATCGCTCAGGCCTTTAGCGGCTATCTGATTCAGAACGGCGATGTCGACCAACCCATGCCCGCGTTCCCCTACACCGCAGACTATTTCTCGGGGATGACCGCCACCACCTCCGCCCTCGCGGCACTGTATAAAGTGCGCGAAACGGGTAAAGGCGAAAGCATTGATATCGCGATGTATGAAGTCATGCTCCGTATGGGCCAGTACTTCATGATGGACTATTTCAACGGCGGCGAAATCTGCCCACGCATGACCAAAGGGAAAGACCCCTACTACGCCGGTTGCGGGCTCTATAAGTGCGCCGATGGCTACATCGTGATGGAACTCGTAGGCATCACTCAAATCAATGAATGCTTTAAAGATATTGGCCTCGCGCACATTCTGGGTACGCCAGAAGTACCAGAAGGCACACAGTTGATCCATCGCATTGAGTGCCCCTATGGTCCACTGGTAGAAGAGAAGCTTGATGAATGGTTGGCGGCGCACACCATCGCCGAGGTACAGGCCCGTTTTGCCGAGCTGCATATTGCCTGCGCCAAAGTGCTGACCATCCCTGAACTGGAAGGCAACCCACAGTACGTCGCTCGAGAATCCATCACCGAATGGCAAACCATGGACGGTCGCACCTGCAAAGGCCCGAACGTAATGCCCAAATTTAAAAACAACCCAGGGAAAATCTGGCGTGGTATGCCGTCGCACGGCATGGACACCGCCGCCATTCTGAAAAATATCGGCTACAGCGAGAGCGATATTCAGGCACTGGTCGGCAAAGGGCTGGCCAAAGTTGAGGATTAACAGGATGCGTTAGCCGGGCTTCCCGGCTAACCACCAGGACTATTTTGTGGGTGAATGCGCAATGGATATGGTTGGCGGGCAACACTTGCGTCAGATGTGGGACTGTCTGGCGGAAGTTTACGGAGAGAAAACGGCGCTGATAGTGGAATCCTGCGCGGGCGACGTGCAGCAATTCAGTTATGCATCGCTCAATGCGGAAATCACGCGCACAGCAAATCTGTTTCACGCGTTGGGCGTGCGTAAAGGCGACAAGGTTGCCCTGCATCTTGATAACTGCCCGGAGTTTATTTTCTGCTGGTTTGGGCTGGCCAAAATCGGCGCGATTATGGTGCCGATTAACGCGCGGCTGTTACAGGAAGAGAGCGCATGGATTTTACATCACTGCCAGGCACGCCTGCTGGTGACCACCACCCGTTTTTACCCGATGTACCGCCAGATTCGCGCGGCGCACACCACCCAACTGGAAACGATCTGTCTGATAGATGGCGAAGACGAAGAGCTTGATTTTCAACGTCTGAAAGCGGAACAGCCCGCCACACTGCGCTATACACCACCGTTAAGCCTTGAAGATACCGCCGAAATTCTGTTTACCTCTGGCACCACGTCACGCCCCAAAGGCGTGGTGATCACCCATTATAATCTGCGTTTCGCAGGCTATTACTCCTCCTGGCAGTGCGCGTTGCGCGCGGACGATGTTTATCTGACGGTGATGCCCGCGTTTCATATCGACTGCCAGTGTACCGCGGCGATGGCGGCCTTTTCCGCCGGGGCGACGTTTGTGCTGATTGAAAAATACAGCGCCCGCGCCTTCTGGGGGCAGGTTCGTCACTATGGCGCGACCGTCACAGAATGCATTCCGATGATGATCCGCACGCTGATGGTGCAGCCGCCTGCGCCGACCGACAATCAGCACCGGCTACGCGAAGTGATGTATTACCTGAATCTTTCGGTCGCGGAGAAAGACGCGTTTATCGAGCGCTTTGGCGTCCGGCTACTTACCTCCTACGGCATGACTGAAACTATCGTCGGCATTATTGGCGACAGGCCCGGTGATAAACGGCGCTGGCCGTCGATTGGTCGCCCTGGTTTTTGCTATCAGGCGGAAATTCGCGATGACCATAACCGGCCGCTCCCCCCGGGTGAAATCGGTGAAATTTGCATCAAGGGCGAGCCCGGGAAAACGCTTTTTAAAGAGTACTATCTGCGCCCGGATGCCACCGCCAGCACATTGCAGGCGGATGGCTGGCTGCACACGGGTGATTCGGGCTACTGCGACGACGAAGGCTTTTTCTATTTTATTGATCGCCGCTGCAACATGATTAAACGCGGGGGAGAAAACGTCTCCTGCGTCGAGCTGGAAAATATTATCGCTGCGCATCCCAAAATTCAGGACATCGTGGTGATTGGTATTAAAGACGATATTCGCGACGAAGCCATAAAAGCCTTTGTGGTACTCAATGACGGTGAAACCTTGAGTCAGGAAGAGTTTTTCCACTTCTGCGAAACGCATATGGCGAAATTTAAAGTGCCGTCTTATATGGAGATCAGAACTGACCTGCCCCGGAACTGCTCAGGGAAAATAATTAAGAAGAACCTGAAGTAACAACCATAGCGGCAGTCATGCCGCTGAATATTCTCTGAAAACAAAAACGCATCTGTTTTTGCGGGTCAGGTATTGTCCGCTGAAAACAGAATAAGGAGTGGAAAAATGAGTGATTCATTACATCTGACCCGTAACGGCGCGATTCTGGAAATAACCCTCGACCGCCCAAAAGCCAATGCCATCGATGCAAAAACCAGCTTCGAAATGGGCGAAGTCTTTCTTAATTTTCGCGATGACCCGGAACTGCGCGTCGCCATTATTACCGGTGCGGGCGAGAAATTTTTCTCTGCGGGATGGGATTTGAAAGCCGCCGCCGAAGGGGAAGCGCCAGATGCCGACTTCGGCCCGGGCGGGTTCGCCGGGTTAACCGAAATTTTTGACCTCGATAAACCGGTCATTGCCGCAGTGAACGGCTACGCCTTTGGCGGCGGCTTCGAACTGGCGCTGGCCGCTGATTTTATCCTGTGTGCAGATAACGCCAGCTTCGCCCTGCCGGAAGCGAAACTCGGTATCGTCCCGGACAGCGGCGGCGTGTTGCGTCTGCCGAAATATCTGCCTCCGGCAATCCTCAACGAAATGGTGATGACCGGGCGTCGCATGACGGCGGAAGAAGCACAGCGCTGGGGCATCGTGAACCGCGTAGTGTCGCAGCCAGAACTGATGGCAAGCGCCCGCGAACTGGCTCAGCAGTTAGTGCAAAGCGCCCCGCTGGCACTGGCCGCGCTGAAAGAAATTTACCGCACCACCAGCGAAATGACGGTTGAAGAGGGTTACCGTTTCATGCGCAGCGGTGCGTTAAAACATTACCCGGCAGTGCTGCATTCCGAGGATGCCATCGAAGGCCCATTAGCCTTCGCCGAAAAACGCGAACCGGTGTGGAAGGGGCGTTAACCCGGCAATGTACCCGTAGGCCGGATAAGGCGTTCACGCCGCCATCCGGCAATGTACCCGTAGGCCGGATAAGGCGTTTTACGCCGCCATCCGGCAAATCCCGGCACAGGAGCCAACATGAGCATATACGCCTTTGAAGACCTGATCCCCGTCGTTCACCCGCAGGCTTACGTCCACCCTAGCGCGGTGCTGATTGGCGATGTCATTATCGGCGCCGGTGTCTACGTCGGCCCGCACGCTTCGCTGCGCGGCGATTACGGACGATTAATCCTCGAGGCCGGCTCTAACCTCCAGGATGGCTGCATCATGCACGGCTATTGCGATACGGATACCATCGTGCGCGAAAACGGCCATATCGGCCATGGCGCGATTCTTCACGGCTGTGTGATTGGCCGCGACGCGTTAGTCGGCATGAACAGCGTCATCATGGACGGCGCGGTGATTGGCGACGAGAGCATTGTCGCCGCCATGAGCTTTGTGAAAGCCGGATTCGCCGGTATGCCCCGGCAAATGCTGGTCGGTTCCCCCGCGCGAATTTTGCGTGACGTGACCGATGAAGAGATGCGCTGGAAGCGACTGAATACCCGCGAGTATCAGGATCTTGCGGTGCGCTGCAAAACCGGATTACAACCCACCGAACCTTTAACGATGATGGAAGAAAACCGCCCGCGTCTAAAAGGGACGACAGAGGTAAAACCGAAACGCTGAGGTTGCCGGATGGCGGCGCTACGCCCTCCGGCAAACGTGATTACCGACGCATACTTTTCGACAGCATCATCTGCCATTTTTGCTCACGATTAAGCCCGGCTGGCGGTACCGCAGGTATATGCGGCGTTTTCCTTACACCCGCCATTTTTTCCCGTACATGTTGATTGACTCGCTCATACAGCTGAGAATCAATGGCCACCACTTTTACCAACCGCTGACACTGACACCCTCGCCCTTCCAGCTTATTGGGGATCATTTTGACTTCACAGCTAATTTCTCCCACTTCAGAGAGAATATAGGAAAGTGTATTAATTGCTTTGCTGTGCTCAATATCGAAATGAATGGAGATCTCTCTTGCGGTTACCCAACGATCTTCTGCCATGATCCATTCGGCAATTAACAAGTAGAGTGGCTTACCAACACATTGTTCACTCATATTCACACCATTTTTACGAATTAAAAATCTGTTATGGCCTGCTCACATTAAGCCACATAAAAATAAGGGTTATATGAAATGGTATGCGAGTTAAATGTTGAGGGATGTGATCTAAATCGTGGTTGTCACAATGAAAAGAGATTAAGGGCACCAGGAATGAACTGAAGGCGAAAAAAAACGGTTCCTGTAAAGGAACCGTTTCATCAGACGATGAGAAATGCGATTACTTCGTGATTTGCGCGTGCATTTCCTGCACCGAAATCACTTTCTCTTTCGCGTCCGCATTCAGCGCCATGGACGTTGCGAAACCGCCGTTCAGGGTGGTGTCGTAATGCACCTTATACTGCAGCGCGCTGCGACGAATCAGCTTGGAATCTTCAATCGCCTGGCGACCCGCAGTGGTGTTGATGATGTAGGTGTATTCGCCATTCTTGATACGGTCCTGAATGTGCGGACGACCTTCATGCACCTTGTTCACCAGACGTGGGTTGATACCTGCTTCGCCCAGCACAATCGCCGTGCCGTGCGTCGCGTCCAGCTCGAAGCCATGCTTCAGCAGTTTCGCCGCCAGGTCGACAACGCGCTCTTTATCACCTTCACGAACAGAGAGCAGTGCGCGGCCCTGTTTCTTCATGGTGGAATTACTGCCCAGTTGCGCTTTCGCAAAGGCTTCTGCGAACGTGCGGCCTACGCCCATGACTTCCCCGGTAGAGCGCATTTCTGGCCCTAACAGCGGGTCAACGCCCGGGAATTTGTTGAACGGCAGCACCACTTCTTTCACCGAGTAGTACGGCGGGATGATTTCTTTGGTCACGCCCTGCTCGGCCAGCGTTTTGCCTGCCATCACGCGCGCCGCCACTTTCGCCAGCGGAACACCGGTCGCTTTGGAGACAAACGGTACGGTACGCGCTGCTCGCGGGTTAACTTCAATCAGGTAGACTTCGTTGTTTTTAACGGCAAACTGCACGTTCATCAGACCGCGCACCTGCAATTCGAAGGCCAGTTTCTGCACCTGCTGGCGCATCTCATCCTGAATTTCCTGGCTTAAAGTGTACGCAGGCAGAGAACATGCGGAGTCACCGGAGTGTACGCCCGCCTGCTCGATGTGCTCCATAATGCCGCCAATCAGCACCCTTTCGCCGTCGCAGATAGCGTCCACATCCACTTCTACCGCATCGTCGAGGAAGCGGTCGAGCAGAACCGGTGCGTCGTTAGAGACGCTGACGGCGGTCTGGAAGTAGCGTTTCAGGTCAGCTTCGTCGTAGACGATTTCCATCGCGCGGCCGCCAAGGACATAGGACGGACGCACCACCAGCGGGTAGCCAATCTCTTTCGCTTTCTCAACCGCCATTTCGATAGCGGTAACAGTGGCGTTGGCCGGTTGTTTCAGTTTCAGACGGTCAACCGCATGCTGGAAACGTTCACGGTCTTCCGCACGGTCGATGGCATCCGGGCTGGTACCGATAACCGGTACGCCAGCGGCTTCCAGTGCGCGCGCCAGTTTCAGCGGGGTCTGGCCGCCGTACTGGACGATAACGCCTTTCGGCTTTTCGATACGCACAATTTCCAGCACATCTTCCAGGGTAACCGGCTCGAAGTAGAGACGGTCGGAGGTGTCGTAGTCGGTGGAGACGGTTTCCGGGTTACAGTTCACCATGATGGTCTCGTAACCGTCTTCGCGCAGCGCCAGCGAGGCGTGTACGCAGCAGTAGTCAAATTCGATACCCTGACCGATACGGTTCGGGCCGCCGCCGAGAACCATAATTTTGTCGCGCGTAGATGGGTTGGATTCGCACTCATCTTCATAGGTGGAGTACATGTACGCGGTGTCGGTCGCGAATTCTGCCGCGCAGGTATCCACACGCTTGTAGACCGGGTGCAGGTTGTACTGGTCGCGCAGTTTACGGATTTCCGCTTCGCGTACGCCTGCCAGTTTAGCCAGACGCGCGTCGGCAAAGCCTTTACGTTTCAGGCTACGCAGGAAGTCTGCGTCGAGGCCGTTGATGCCCACTTCCGCCACTTTCTCTTCCAGACGCACCAGTTCTTCAATCTGTACCAGGAACCAGCGGTCGATGTTGGTCAGGTTGAAGACGCCGTCTACGGACAGGCCCGCACGGAACGCATCCGCGATGTACCAGATACGCTCTGCGCCAGCGTCTTTCAGCTCGCGACGAATTTTGGTCAGCGCTTCCGGGTCATCCAGGCTCACTTTCGGGTCAAACCCTGTTGCGCCCACTTCCAGGCCACGCAGTGCTTTTTGCAGAGATTCCTGCTGCGTGCGACCAATCGCCATCACTTCCCCGACGGATTTCATCTGGGTGGTCAGACGGTCATTCGCACCGACGAATTTTTCAAAGTTAAAGCGCGGGATTTTGGTCACAACGTAGTCGATGGACGGTTCGAAGGAAGCCGGAGTACGGCCACCGGTGATGTCGTTCATCAGCTCATCAAGGGTGTAACCGACCGCCAGTTTCGCCGCCACTTTAGCAATCGGGAAGCCAGTCGCTTTTGATGCCAGTGCAGAGGAGCGAGACACGCGCGGGTTCATTTCGATAACAATCAGACGACCATTTTTCGGGTTAACTGAGAACTGGACGTTAGAACCGCCGGTTTCAACGCCGATTTCACGCAGTACCGCCATCGAGGCGTTACGCATGATTTGGTATTCTTTATCGGTCAGGGTTTGCGCTGGCGCCACGGTGATGGAGTCACCGGTGTGGATGCCCATCGCATCGAAGTTTTCGATAGAGCAGACGATGATGCAGTTGTCGTTTTTATCACGCACCACTTCCATCTCGTACTCTTTCCAGCCGATCAATGATTCATCAATCAGCAGTTCATTGGTTGGGGAGAGATCCAGACCGCGTTCGCAAATCTCTTCAAACTCTTCGCGGTTGTAGGCGATACCGCCGCCGGTGCCGCCCATGGTAAAGGAAGGACGGATGATGCACGGGAAGCCGACGTCAGCGGCAACCGCCAGCGCTTCTTCCATAGTGTGCGCGATACCGGAACGCGCGGTATCGAGGCCGATTTTCTTCATCGCCACGTCGAAGCGACGGCGATCTTCTGCTTTATCAATCGCGTCGGCGGTGGCACCAATCATGGTGACGCCGAACTCTTCCAGCACGCCCTGACGCTCCAGTTCCAGCGCGCAGTTCAGCGCCGTCTGGCCGCCCATGGTTGGCAGCACCGCATCCGGGCGCTCTTTTTCAATAATCTTGCGTACCACTTCCCACTGAATCGGCTCGATGTAGGTCGCATCGGCCATTTCCGGGTCGGTCATGATGGTTGCCGGGTTGGAGTTCACCAGAATAACGCGGTAACCCTCTTCGCGCAGCGCTTTACACGCCTGGGCGCCGGAGTAGTCAAACTCACACGCCTGGCCGATAACAATCGGGCCCGCACCCAGAATCAGGATACTTTTTATGTCTGTACGTTTTGGCATGGCTTTTATAACTCCTGATTATTTCGCGGACTGACGGTATTGCTCAATAAGCTCGATAAAGTGGTCGAACAGCGGTGCGGCATCGTGCGGGCCCGGGCTCGCTTCCGGGTGACCCTGGAAACTGAACGCTGGCTTATCGGTACGGTGAATACCTTGCAGCGTGCCGTCGAACAGAGATTTATGCGTCACGCGCAGGTTTGCCGGGAGTGTCGCTTCATCCACTGCAAAACCGTGGTTCTGCGCGGTGATCATCACCACGTTCTTATCGATATCTTTAACCGGATGGTTGCCGCCGTGATGGCCGAACTTCATCTTGATGGTCTTCGCACCGCTCGCCAGCGCCAGCAGCTGATGGCCCAGGCAGATGCCGAATACCGGAATGTCGGTTTCGAGGAATGTCTGAATCGCGGTAATCGCGTAATCACACGGTGCCGGGTCGCCGGGGCCGTTGGAGAGGAACACGCCGTCCGGGTTCATCTTCAGCACATCTTCCGCAGACGTTTGCGCCGGAACGATGGTCAGGCGACAGCCACGGTCAACCAGCATACGCAGAATATTGCGTTTCGCGCCAAAATCGTAGGCAACGACGTGGAATGGCAGCTCTTCTTCTTTTTTGGCTTCCGGCAGCTCTTCTGCCAGTGTCCAGCTACCCTGCGTCCAGCTGTAGGATTCGCGGGTGGTGACTTCTTTCGCCAGGTCCATTCCGTTCAGGCCCGGGAACGCACGGGCTTTTTCCAGCGCCAGCGCCGCATCCAGGTTATCCCCTGCGATGATGCAACCGTTCTGTGCGCCCTTCTCGCGCAGCAGACGCGTCAGCTTACGGGTATCGATATCGGCAATCGCCACGATGTTATGGCGTTTCAGGTAGGAAGAGAGATCTTCAGTATTGCGGAAGTTGCTGGCAATCAGCGGCAGGTCACGGATAACCAGACCCTGCGCATGAACCTGAGAAGACTCTTCGTCAGCAGCATTGGTGCCGACATTGCCGATATGGGGATAAGTAAGAGTAACGATTTGGCGGGAATAGGAAGGATCAGTGAGGATTTCTTGATAACCGGTCATTGAAGTATTGAAAACGACTTCCCCAACCGCCGAACCTGTTGCCCCTATGGCCCGACCGTGAAACTGGGTTCCGTCTTCCAGAACCAATAGCGCTGACTTAATCAAAACACCCTCCAGAGAATATTCACTCACTTTATTTGCATATTAATTCACAATGGTGACATAAATCAATGCAAATCTGCTTACCTTTGAATTTCTGGCAAACGGCGGCATTCTAGAGAGAGCCCAGACAAAAGTCTACCTTAAAGGGCATTTTTTATTATTATTTTGCGCCACTGGCCTTAACTGATGCTTTTAACAGGCAAAAAGATCATCTAACTTGCACTGGAAAACGCTTGCGGGGCATGAAGAATGTTAAAAATGGACTCAGGCGTGAAAAAAGTAGACCGGATGGTCAAAATTTACATTTAAACAACCACAAACACGAAGATAACTTATTATTTTACTGATTTCATATATAAAACCATCAGTAACAAATAAAATAAAGGGCGATAAAATATCGCCCTATGCAATCAATGCCTTACCGACTGCAATACCACATCACGATGGGTAATAAATACTATAATTCATTAAGATTAAGCACATCACGCATATCAAAAAGACCATTTTGTTTCGATTTCAGCCACAAAGCCGAACGCACCGCGCCATTGGCAAACGTCATGCGGCTGGATGCTTTATGCGTAATCTCCACACGTTCACCAATATCGGCGAACATTGCCGTATGTTCGCCGACGATATCGCCCGCACGCACGGTCGCAAAACCGATCGTGCCCGGCACGCGCTCACCGGTATAACCTTCACGGCTGTATACCGCGCACTCTTTCAGATCTTTATCCAGCGCCCCGGCAATCGCCTCGCCCATCGCCAGCGCCGTGCCTGATGGCGCGTCCACTTTGTGACGGTGGTGCGCTTCAATAATTTCGATGTCGGTATAGTCGCCCATCACTTTGGCCGCTTTCTCCAGCAACTTCAGCATGACGTTCACGCCTACGCTGAAGTTGGCGGCAAAGACAATCGCTATCTCCTGAGAGGCATCGCAAATAGCCTGCTTGCCGGCATCATCAAAACCGGTGGTCCCGATAACCATTCCCTTCCCGTGTTCACGACAGAACGCCAGATGCGTCAGCGTGCCTTCCGGACGGGTAAAATCGATAAACACATCAAAATCATCTTTAACCGCGTCGAGGCTGCTCTGAACGGTTACGCCCGTTTTCCCCGCACCCGCCAGTTCGCCCGCATCACTGCCCAGCAGGCTGGAACCTTCGCGCTCCAGCGCTGCGCCCAACTGAACGCCGTCCATTGCCATTGCCGCCTGAATTAACTGGCGCCCCATACGTCCACCGGCCCCGGCAATGGCGACACGGATTTGTGCATCATGCATAGCTATTCTCTTTTGTTAATTTTGCGTAAACCGTTCTCAGAGTAACCAGCCCGCCCGGAGGCCGCCAGCCGAAAACGCCCATAATTAGAATTAAATGATAAACAGAGGGGAATATCAGTAAAAGCCATGATTCATCGGGAAGGACGAATCATGGCTAAAAAGAGGAGTCAGTAGCAGAATTTAGTTCTTAAAAAGCATTCCAGCCGGAAAATGGCTTAAAAACCAGGTCACCGCCAGCAGATCGGCGCTGCCGCCAGGGCTAAGACGGCGGGCAATCAACGCATCATCAAGCTGCTGCATAGCTTCAATTCCACCGGGATGTAATACTCCACCTTCCCACAGCAATTTCTGCGCTTGCTGTTGCACGTAATAAAGCCCCGATAATCCCCCGCGCGCCACCAGATTGGTGTCATCGTTCCAGGCCATGAGATGCAATAAGGTTTGCAGGAGTGCAAGATTCGTATCTCCCAGTTCTGCCATCACCCGGTTATAGACCGGCAGCGCCTGCGTACGCACGGTGCGAAAACCGCTTTCCGCTTCGCCACGGGCGCCGGCCAGACCAAACTGTAGAAAGTGAGACTCACTTTTACTGAGTTTTCCGCCCTTTGGCACCGACAACTCTTTTGCCACCAGGTGATGGCAAAACTGCGCGACTACATCACACATCAGATTTTGTTCCAGTGGAACATTCTGCGCATTCAAACGACCTATCGCCGCACTAAGCAGACCGAACGCAAAAATTGCACCGCGGTGAGTATTCACGCCCCCCGTGACCTGCAACATATCGCATTCGCAGGCAACGCCAATTGGCCGGATCATAGGCAACACCCACTCGGCGTTTCCCGTCGCTGACTCATAACCTATTTGATAAAACCGGGCCATCCACGGCGCAATCGCCGCCGTGCTTCTTTCAAAAGCGGCCAGGTCCATGTCCTTGTGCGCGCCCGTATTACGAATGTCTACCAGACCGGGCTTAGGCGTTAAGCGTACCTCGGTGAGAAGGGCCAGACGAACCCGCTTTACCAGGCTCTCCTCATCAAAAGCACAGACTTTGTTTACGGGCGATTCAGTCATCAGTATTTCGCTCATAGCTCTCAATCCTTCGGGCAACGTCGTCCAGCAGCATCGCCAGCGAATGCGTTCTGGCACGTGCGCACAGATGCGCGTCCTTCTCACAAATCAGGCAACGGCGCGCCGGAAGACCAAGCTCTCGTCGCGAAATTGCCGTGCCAACTTCATTAATGACGTCCAGATCCCACAGTCGCCCCAGCGGATGCATTCGCTCAAGTTCGACCAGTACCTCTTTCAACCTTATCGACGGCGCGCAGATCGCTATCATCCATTCAGGCCCGCTATTCGCGAAACACTCCACGTTACCTTCAATACGCCAGTCGTAGCGCTGGCACAGTGTTAACACGGCCTTACGCGCGGCTTCGGCAACATCGCGCCAGGCGGGGCTATTTTTGATAGGCCCGGGCGCAACAAGTGTGAAAGAGACCAGCGGCTGGCAATAAAGCCCCAGCATTCGATGCTGCCGAATAACGCGCTGCTCGCGCGCCTGAAGCATCTCTGTGAGCGTAACGGGCTGCCCTTCAAAGAGCAGATCTGCGCGTTTCATCAGGCTTTAACCTGCCGGATAACGTCTATCACCGAGCCATCGCGATAGCGCACGACTGCCACGACACGGTCAGTGAATTCAATCGGTTGAGGTTTACCCGTTAGCAGCTCCGCACGCTGCTGCAACTGCTCAATGGTCATCATGGGAATACCCGCCTCACGCAGGTTATCGATCAAGTCCTGACGCGCCGGGTTAACGGCGATACCGTGATCGGTGACCAGCACATCGACGCTGGCGCCCGGCGTTACGGTGGTGAGCACTTTCTCCACCACGCACGGAATGCGCCCGCGTACCAGCGGCGCGGTAATAATGGTGAGATCCGCCCCCGCCGCCGTATCGCTGTGGCCGCCGGATGCGCCGCGCAGTACGCCATTCGAGCCCGTCATAACGTTTACGTTGAAATTGACGTCAATTTCCAGCGCGCTGAGCATCACCACGTTGAGCCTTTCGCAGGATGCGCCTTTAGAGGTCGGGCTGGCATATTGATTCGTCGAGATTTCGATATGATGCGGGTTCTGCGCCAGAGAACGGGCTGCATCGCCATCAAAAGATTGGGTATCCAGCAGCGCTTTAATCAGCCCTTTTTCATGCAGATCGACCATCGTGCCAGTGATCCCGCCCAGACCGAAACTGGCGGTAATATGATGGCGACGCATTTTATCTTCCAGGAAACGCGTCACCGCCAGCGATGCGCCACCGGTACCGGTTTGCAGCGAAAAGCCCTCTTTGAAATACCCGGAGTGCTCAATCACATTTGCCGCCTGGCGGGCTATCAACAGTTCGCGCGGATTGCTGGAAAGACGGATCGCCCCGGCGGTAATTTTTGCCGGATCGCCCACCTCTTCGACCTGAACGATCAGATCAACCTGATCCTGCTCAATGCTGGCCGGATAATTGGGATAGGCGACCCACTCTTCAGTCAGCAATACCACCGTCTTCGCGTATTGCGCATCAACTTTGGCGTAACCCAGCGAACCACAGCGCGATTTGCCGCTAAACCCGTTAGCGTTGCCGAATTCATCGCAGCAAGGCACGCCGAGGAAGGCGACATCAATGTTTAACTCGCCCGATTGAAGTAGATTCACGCGACCGCCGTGGGAATGGATCTGCACCGGATTTTCCATCAGTCCAGCGGAGATCTCTTCACCTAATTTACCGCGCAATCCCGAGGTGTAAATCTGGCGGATGACGCCATTTTTGATGTGTTCAATAAGCGGCCAGTGCGCGTCAATCAGTGAACTAGACGCCAGCGTGAGATCGCGAAAACCCATCTGCGCCAATGTCTCTACCACCATATTGACGACCTTGTCGCCGCCACGAAACGCGTGATGGAAGGAGATGGTCATCCCATTCTGTAGCCCGGAGCGGCGAATCGCGTCTTCTAACGATGCGCAGATTTTGCGTGAGCGTTTCTCTTTTTCACAGGCCAGCCAGGGACTATGGGCGCTAACGCCAGCGTAGGGCTTAAGCCCTTCGGGCACAATGTACTGCTGATGCAACATTTCCACGGTATCTTTCATCATCCCTTCCCCTTAATCGCGTACGCCGGAGGTAGACAGCGCCACCACTTTGCGGGCGTGATCGATAATCGGCCCGTCAATCATTTTGCCGTTTAATGAAACGACGCCCAGCCCGCGAGACTCCGCCTCTTCCGCTGCCGCAATGACTTCAAATGCATGAGTGACTTCACCGCGCGTTGGCGCATAGGCCTGATGCAGAAGCTCAATCTGCCGCGGATTCACCAATGATTTACCGTTGAAACCCAATCCTTTGGCGAGCTGCACTTCCTTCAGGAAGCCTTCTTCATTGTTGATATCAGACCAGACCACATCGTAGGCCGCGATCCCGGCGACACGCGCGGCGTGCAATACCGCACAGCGCGCATAAAACAGCTCGCTACCATCGCCACGGCAGGTGCCCATGTCCATCACGTAGTCGAACGCCGCCAGCGCAATCGCCACCATGCGCGGGCTGGAACGGGCGATCTCCACCGCGTTGACCACACCAGTCGCTGACTCAATCGCCGCCATCAGTTTGGTGCTGCCCACCTCACGGCCACACGCGCGCTCGATGCGCTCTACGTGTGCTTCCAGCTCCAGCACATCTTCTTTACTGTCCGTTTTCGGCAAACGCACGATGTCCACACCGCCGCGCACAACGGCTTCCAGATCGGCCAGACCGAATGGAGTATTCAACGGGTTAATACGTACGACCTTCTCCACATCCTGGTAAAACGGATGCTGTAATGCGTGATGCACCAACAACCGCGCACTGTCCTTTTCGCGCAGGGAAACCGCATCCTCAAGGTCGAACATGACCGCATCCGCGCCATAGACAAAAGAGGTACTTAACATGGCGGCATTCGCGCCGGGAATGAACAACATACTGCGACGTGGCTTCATAATGCCTCCCATACAATCTCAGCTTGCCCCGCAGCACGCATGGCTGCCGCCTGCACGCGAGCACGCAGCACGCACTCCAGCGCGCCTTTGTCATCGACTGCAACGGCGGCGTTGGTCACGCCTAACTTTGCCAGCGTTTCACGGGTAACCTGTTCTATCGCCGCGCCAAACTGCTGTTTCACCAGGCTCTCCAGCTCAAGCTGGATACCCGGCTCGCTGGATGGGCCGATCCTGACCATCACATCGCTGGATTCCAGCGTGCCGGCCAGGGCATCTTTTATGATTTCCATGAAGTCGTTCCTTATTAATAAAAATCGTATCAGGCGGTTTGCGGACTCTCCGCCGCCAGACGCGTCAGAAAATCGAGTGTTGTGGGCGGCACCAGTTGAGCAATCGCACGCCAGTTGCGCTCGGCATAAAGTTTGCGCACACGCGAAGCAGAAATTGCGCCCCCCTGTTGTTCCAGCCGTGGAAGCTCCACAACCTCAACCGTCGGCGCCAGTAACGTTTTCATTCGCTGGTTATAGGCGCGGGTTAACGGGCAGAAAGGTTCCGTGCCAACGAAACGGTGAGTGATACCCAGAGCGGGGGCGAAGCGTTCGCGAAAGAGCTGTAGATCGATCTGGCTGTGGCAATCATCAACCACGCCCTTATCTTTTAAGAAATACCCCGGGAAGGTGGCGCGCGAAATTAACCACGCCGATCCTGGATGAAGGGTAACGTTATGGATCCCCGCGATACCTTGCTCGATCAATTGCCAGCGATCGGCATAGCTAAAAAAGGAGGCGTCTTCTTTAACCATCAGCAGATGCAGCCAGTCGCACTGCGCGGCGGCCTGCGCCACTAACCAGAGATGCCCCAGCGTGAAAGGGTTGGCGTTCATCACGATGGCACCCACTTTCTTCCCGGGACGACGATACAGCGAGAGCTGTCGGCAGTAGCGCGCCAGCCGCTCACGGCTGTTTTCCATCAGCACCGCCTGCTCTTCAGCCTGCGCAATCGGCCAAAACCCTGCTCCGGAAAAAAGCGCGACATTTTCAGGTTTCGTGAACAGAAATAGTTCACTGTGGCCACGTTCAAACGCCAGCGTCACCAGTTCCGTTAATAATTTCAGGCTTAAGCCACTACCCTGAAGCGCGGGATCTACCGCGATGCATTTAATGACATTTCCGGCAATCGCCCCGCATCCCACCAGCCGCCCCTGAGACTTCGCCATTACCAGCACGTCGCAATCGGCTTCAAGTTTTAGGTGCGCGTTAGCAAGAAAGGCCTCGACGGCCTGACGGCTAGCGATGTCATGATGCGGGTCGCAGCAGTGATAAATAAGATCCATAACTCAATGTCCGTCGGGAATAACGGCGGCTATTTCGCCACTATTCACTCACCGCGTCCTGATGTTAAATCACACTTTTGCGTCTGGTTTTATTGTCCTTATGGTTTTTATGTTGTTAATTAATTCGGAAAGATAAAATAATTAAATTAATTAAAAACACTACCGGAAAGTGAAGATTATCACAATCAACAGCAGGCCTCATTTATTACCATCCGCAGCGTATTACCACTCCCTTTATCAAAGACAGGATGCCCTATGAGTAACATCAGCACATCTCCTGAGACGGAGAAGAAAGACGTGCGTGACCTGCTGAATTTTAAGATATTTGGTATGTCGCTGCCGCTTTACGCGTTTGCGTTAATCACTTTATTACTTTCCCACTTTAACGATAAGCTGCCGGGCGATGTTGTCGGCGGTTTTGCGCTAATGTTTATTATTGGTGCAGTATTTGGTGAGATTGGTAAACGCCTGCCGATATTTAATAAATATATTGGTGGCGCACCGGTAATGATTTTTCTTGTCGCCGCTTATTTTGTGTATGCCGGAATATTCACGCAGAAAGAGATCGACACTATTACTAAAGTCATGGATGAAACGAACTTCCTGAACTTATTCATTTCCGTATTGATCACCGGGGCAATCTTATCGGTTAACCGTAAATTATTGCTGAAATCACTGTTGGGATATATTCCAACGATTCTTCTGGGGATTCTGGGCGCGTCCGTTTTTGGGATTCTTATTGGCCTGTGCTTTGGCATTCCGGTCGATCGCATCATGATGCTGTACGTACTGCCGATTATGGGCGGCGGTAATGGCGCAGGCGCGGTTCCGTTGTCAGAAATTTATCACTCTGTCACCGGTCGCTCACGTGAAGAGTACTACTCTACCGCGATTGCGATTCTGACTATCGCGAACATTTTCGCCATCGTCTATGCCGCTTTCCTCGACATCATCGGCAAGAAATACCCGGTATTAAGCGGCGAAGGCGAACTGGTGCGTAAAGCCTCTTTCAAAGCGGAAGAAGATGAAAAAGCAGGCCCAATTACTCATCGTGAAACCGCGGTTGGCCTGGTGCTCTCCACCACCTGCTTCGTACTGGCCTATGTCATGGCGAAAGCCATTCTGCCGAACATCGGCGGCGTAGAAATTCATACTTTTGCCTGGATGGTACTGATTGTCGCAGCGCTGAATGCCTCAGGCCTTTGCTCACCGGAAATCAAAGCGGGGGCTAAACGCCTGTCCGATTTCTTCTCTAAACAGATGCTGTGGGTGCTGATGGTCGGCGTCGGCGTTTGCTACACCGACCTCCAGGAAATCATTGATGCACTGACCTTCGCCAACGTCATTATCGCCGCCGTTATCGTTATCGGTGCCGTGGTCGGCGCAGCGCTGGGCGGCTGGCTGATTGGCTTCTTCCCGGTCGAATCCGCGATTACCGCAGGCCTGTGTATGGCGAACCGTGGTGGTTCCGGTGACCTGGAAGTGCTCTCCGCCTGTAACCGTATGAACCTGATCTCTTATGCACAAATCTCCTCTCGTCTGGGCGGCGGTATTGTGCTGGTCATCGCCAGCATCGTGTTCGGCATGATGGTGTAACGCATTCGCACAACGGTACGCGCAGAGGGTAAGTGGCGATAGCGATAAGAGCCTGAGCCGGGGCGGCTGGGGAAATCCACTCTTTACCGTCGCACTTTACCTTCCAACGTACCGTTGTGCTCTTACCTGAGAATCTCATCATGAATGATGCCGCACTATTGGGCGAAGGGATCACCCTGATGCTCCTGGGAATGGGGTTTGTCCTCACCTTCCTTTTTTTACTCATCCTGGCTATCCGGGGTATGTCCACCCTCATCAACCGCTTCTTTCCTGAACCCGAACCGGTTGCTGCGCCACGCCCTGTTCCTGCTCCCGTCGATGACTTTAGCCAGCTTAAGCCGGTTATCGCGGCGGCTATTCACCATCATCGTCGCCTTAATGCTTAATTCACGGAGGAATTTATGACCGTTGCTATTACCGATGTCGTCCTGCGCGACGCTCACCAGTCTCTGTTTGCCACCCGTCTGCGTCTTGACGATATGCTGCCGATTGCCGCGGCGCTCGATGACGTGGGCTACTGGTCGCTTGAATGTTGGGGCGGCGCCACCTTTGACGCCTGCATTCGCTTTCTGGGCGAAGACCCGTGGGTACGCCTGCGTGAGCTGAAAAAAGCCCTGCCGAAAACCCCGCTGCAAATGCTGCTGCGCGGGCAGAATTTACTGGGCTATCGCCACTACGCCGATGACGTGGTGGAACGCTTTGTCGAGCGCGCCGTGAAAAACGGCATGGACGTGTTCCGCGTGTTTGACGCCATGAACGATCCGCGCAATATGAAGGCTTCCCTTGAAGCGGTGCGCAGCCACGGCGCGCATGCGCAGGGCACACTCTCTTACACCACCAGCCCGGCGCATAACCTGCAAACCTGGCTCGACCTGACGGAACAACTGCTGGAAATCGGCGTCGACTCTGTCGCCATCAAGGATATGTCCGGCATCCTGACGCCCGGAGCGGCGTATGAACTGGTCAGTGAAATCAAAAAACGCTATGACGTGCGTCTGCATCTGCACTGCCACGCCACCACCGGCATGGCGGAAATGGCGCTGCTCAAAGCGATTGACGCGGGCGTCGATGGCGTCGATACGGCGATTTCGTCGATGAGCGCCACCTACGGTCACCCGGCCACCGAAGCGCTGGTCGCCACTCTGGCGGACACGCCGCACGATACCGGTTTCTCGCTGCCGCAGATTGAGAAAATCGCCGCCTGTTTCCGCGACGTGCGTAAGAAATACCACAGCTTTGAAGGTCAACTGAAAGGCTATGACAGCCGCATTCTGGTGGCGCAGGTACCGGGCGGGATGCTCACCAACCTGGAAAGCCAGCTGAAGCAGCAGAACGCCGCCGACAAGCTTGATGCCGTGCTGGCCGAAATCCCACGCGTGCGCGAAGACCTCGGGTTTATTCCCCTGGTGACGCCCACGTCTCAGATTGTCGGCACTCAGGCGGTGCTCAACGTGCTGACCGGCGAGCGCTATAAATCCATCGCCAAAGAGACGGCGGGGATTTTGAAAGGCGAGTATGGCCGCACACCCGCACCGGTGAACGCCGCATTGCAGGCTAAGGTGCTGGAAGGCGGGCAGGCAATTACCTGTCGCCCGGCAGACCTGCTGAAACCTGAACTGGCGACGCTGGAAGCGGATATCAAACGTCAGGCGCAGGAAAAAGTCATTACGCTTGCCGATAACGCCATTGATGATGTCCTGACAGTGGCGCTCTTCCCGCAACCGGGCCTGAAGTTCCTTGAGAATCGCGATAACCCGGCGGCCTTTGAGCCGCGCCCTGAGCTGGCGTCCGCTAAGCCAGCCGCCCCGGTCAGCGCGCCAAAACCGGCGGCCTCCAGCGGTATTTATACTGTCGAAGTGGACGGCAAAGCCTGGGTGGTGAAAGTAAGCGATGGCGGCGATATCACGCCTGTCGCCGCATCATCGGCTCCGGCGCCACAGGCTCCTGCTCCGGCGGGCACAGGCACTCCGGTTGCCGCGCCGCTGGCCGGGAATATCTGGAAAGTCATCGCCAGCGAAGGCCAACAGGTGGCGGAAGGCGATGTGTTGCTGATCCTCGAAGCCATGAAGATGGAAACGGAGATCCGCGCCGCGCAGGCAGGCACGGTACGCGGCATCACGGTGAAAGCCGGGGATGCGGTTGCGGTGGGTGACACCCTGATGACGCTGGCGTAACGGGGGCGGATATGGAGAGTCTGAACGCCCTGCTTCAGGGCATGGGGCTGATGCACCTCAGCGCAGGCCAGGCGGTGATGCTGCTGGTCAGCCTGCTGCTGCTGTGGCTGGCTATCGCGAAAAAGTTTGAACCGCTGCTGCTGCTGCCCATTGGCTTCGGCGGCCTGCTGTCGAACATTCCGGAAGCCGGGATGGCAATGACCGCGCTGGAGAGCCTGCTGGCGCATCACGACGCCGGGCAATTGACAGTGATAGCCGCGAAGCTCAACTGCACGCCGGATGTTCACGCCATCAAGGAGGCGCTGGCGCTGGCGTTACCGTCGGTGCAAAACCAGATGGAAACGCTGGCAGTGGATATGGGTTACACGCCGGGCGTGCTGGCGCTGTTCTATAAAGTAGCGATTGGCTCTGGCGTCGCGCCGCTGGTGATTTTTATGGGCGTCGGGGCGATGACCGATTTCGGCCCGCTGCTGGCCAACCCGCGCACACTGCTGCTCGGGGCTGCGGCACAGTTCGGCATCTTCGCTACGGTACTGGGCGCGTTGGGGCTGAACTACCTTGGGTTCATCCACTTCACCCTGCCGCAGGCGGCAGCGATCGGCATTATCGGCGGCGCGGATGGCCCGACGGCTATCTACCTCGCCAGCAAACTGGCGCCGGAACTGCTCGGGGCGATTGCTGTAGCGGCCTACTCTTACATGGCGCTGGTGCCGTTGATCCAGCCGCCCATCATGAAGGCGCTGACGACCGAGCGCGAACGCAAAATCCGCATGGTGCAACTGCGGACCATCAGCAAGCGGGAAAAAATCATTTTTCCGGTGATCCTGCTGTTGCTGGTCGCGCTGCTGCTGCCGGACGCCGCGCCGCTGCTGGGGATGTTCTGCTTTGGCAACCTGATGCGTGAAAGCGGCGTGGTGGAGCGCCTGAGCGACACGGTGCAGAACGGGCTGATTAATATCGTGACCATTTTCCTTGGTCTGTCGGTGGGCGCGAAGCTGGTGGCGGATAAATTCCTGCAACCGCAGACGCTGGGCATTCTGGTGCTGGGGGTGATCGCCTTTGGTATCGGGACGGCGACGGGCGTGTTGATGGCAAAATTACTGAATAAATTCAGTAAGAATCCGATTAACCCGCTCATCGGCTCAGCAGGCGTTTCGGCGGTACCGATGGCGGCACGCGTGTCTAACAAGGTTGGTCTGGAAGCGGATGCGCAAAACTTCCTGCTGATGCACGCGATGGGGCCGAATGTGGCAGGCGTGATTGGCTCGGCGATCGCCGCAGGCGTGATGCTGAAGTATGTTCTGGCGATGTAAACAACCAGGCCCGGTCAGCGTCATGCTGACCGGGCTTTCTTTTCACTAAATGAATTCTGATTTCTGCAAAAGTATGAGGGCGGACAGCTCATCTTTTGCTGAGATCGTGAAAAATGCAGCTTTTGATATCAATATGGTAGCGAAAAGACTAACCCACTGGTTTGCCCGTCGTTCCTTTCAGAATCGCATCTTTTTGCTGATTCTTTTTACATCGACCGTCGTGATGCTGGCCATTACCTGGTATCTCACCAGCATCACCGAAGAACGTCTACATTATCAGGTAGGCCAGCGCGCATTAATTCAGGCAATGCAGATTTCGGCCATGCCGGAGCTGGTTAGCGCCGTCGAAAAGCGAGATATTCCACGAATTAAAGAACTGATTGATCCGATGCGTTCATTCTCTGATGCCACCTACATTACCGTTGGTGATGCGCAGGGTCGTCGGCTTTATCATGTTAATCCTGAAGAAATTGGCAAATTTATGGAAGGCGGCGATAGCCAGGACGCGCTAATAAATGCCAAAAGCTACGTCTCCGTTCGTCAAGGTTCGCTTGGCTCATCCTTGCGCGGGAAATCGCCCGTCCAGGATAGCACCGGCAAAGTCATCGGCATCGTATCCGTGGGCTACACCATTGAGCAACTGGAAAGCTGGCTCAGCCTACAACTTAGTTCTGTGTTATTACCGATGGTCGCGATGCTGGTACTACTGCTATTTTGTGCTCGCCGCTTCTCACTGCATATCAAAAGACAGATGCTCAATATGGAGCCCCAGCAGCTGGCGCAGCTCTTGATCCAGCAAAACGTATTGTTTGAATCAGTATTTGAAGGGTTAATCGCCATTGACTCAGGTTGGCGAATTACTGCCATCAATCAAACTGCACGCCGCTGGCTAAATCTGGTACAGCCGGAACATCTTCTAATTGGTAAAAGCATCTCTGATGTCGTTTCACCCAATGCCTTTTTTTACGACCGTCCGGAAGTGAATAAAAAAGATGAAATCGTCATCTTTAATCACATCAAGATGATCGCCAGTCGCATGGCCTTGATCCTCAATGATGAACCACAGGGGTGGGTGATCAGTTTTCGTAAAAAGGACGATATCAGCACACTGAGCTTACAGCTCAGCCAGGTTCAGCAGTATGCCGATAATCTGCGGGCCGTTCAGCATGAGCACCGAAATCTAATTTCTACCATTGCGGGACTGTTATTCCTTAAACGTTACGATAATGCCCTGGCACTGATTCAGCAGCAGTCGGAAAGTCACCAAAAGGTGCTCGATTTTATTGCTCAGCGCTTTAACAATAACCACCTTGCCGGGCTTCTGATTGGTAAATATTACCGGGCTAAAGAGCTGGGGCTGGAACTGGTGTTTGATCCCGGTTGCTATGTTGATGCCCTCCCCGAAACGCTGACGCCTAACGAGTGGATTTCGATCGTCGGTAATTTGCTGGATAACGCCTATAACGCAACGCTGCGCCATCCCGAAGGGGCAACACAGATTGAATGCTTAATTAACAGCGAAGGTGCGGAGTTTTTGATCGAGGTCGCCGATCAGGGATGCGGGATCGATGAATCCCTGCGCGATCATATTTTCGAGCGCGGTGTCACCAGCAGCAATAACCGCGATCACGGTATTGGCCTGTGGCTGGTGCGTAGCTACGTTGCGCAAGCTGGCGGTACCATTGTTGTGGATAATAACCTTCCAGGCGGCACCATTTTTACACTCTATATTCCCCTGACCAGAGAAAAACATCATGGATAGTATTACTACCCTTATTGTCGAAGACGAGCCGATGCTGGCAGAGATTTTGGTCGAAACCCTAAAACCCTTCCACGGTTACAAAGTCGTGGGCATCGCGGATAAACTGGAAAGCGCTAAGAAAATGATCAGGCTTTATCAGCCGCAGCTCATATTACTTGATAATTTTTTACCTGATGGCAAAGGCATCGATCTGATTCGCTATACCGTCAATAACCATTTCAGCGGACGAATTATCTTTATTACCGCGGATAATCATATGGATACGATTAGCGAGGCCCTGCAACTGGGCGTCTTTGATTACCTGATTAAACCTGTGCACTACCAGCGACTTCAGCATACGCTTGAGAGGTTTTCCCGCTACCGCAGCTCGTTGCGATCCAGTGAGCAAGCCAGTCAGAATCATGTGGATGCCCTCTTCAATATGCAGGCAAAGGAAGACATCACGCCCCCACCCTCTGCGCTACGCGGCATCGACGAAAATACGCTAGGTAAAGTACGCGAAGTTTTCAGCGACCTTAGCGCCGTCCACACCGCCGACAGTCTGGCCCGCCTGCTCGGTAGCAGCAAGACGACGGCCAGACGGTATCTTGAGCAAGGCGTCAAAGAAGACTTTCTGGTGGCTGAAATTCACTATGGGAAAGTGGGCCGCCCGGAGCGGATTTATCGGGGGAAACGGTTACCGATTGCGTAAACCCGCATGATTCCCGGATGACCAACGCAGGCGGAAGAATAATCCGCTTCGGTGGTTCATCATTGCCCTGAATGCGACTAAAAAGTAACTCACCCGCTTTGCGGCCAATTTCTTTGGCCGCGACGGACACCGTGGTTAACGCCGGCTGCACCAGCGCCGCTTCGGTAATATCATCAAAGCCCACCAGCGCAAAATCCTGGCCGGGTTCGCGCCCCATCTTACGCAGCGTTAGCATCACGCCCAGCGCCACGATATCCTGGTAACAAACTGCGGCAGTAATTTGCGGATAGCGACGTAACAGTTCTTCCGCCGCCCGCGCGCCGTCGCTTTGGCTGGCCTGCGAGGTGACGATCCATTCCGCATTTGGCGAGATCCCCTTTTCCAGTAATTTACTGGTAAAACCGCCAATACGTTGGGCACGCGTACCGGAGTTCTGGCTACCGCCGATAAAAGCGATATGTCGATGTCCCAGCTTAAGCAAATGCGCCGTCGCCATTTGCGTGCCGAGGAAATTATCGGTGCCGACAAAATCGAAATCGGGATCGCTAAGCGGCCTGACAACCATAATTGCCGGAATATTACGCCGTTTCAGCCCATCAAAAAAAGATTGCGGCGTTTCTCGCGCGGCGCATAGCACCATCCCGCAGGCGTTGTTACGCATCAGCGAATCTACAAATCGTTGCTGCCGTTCACCGGATTCTTCACTGTTGGCAAGGAAAAGTAGCAGGTCATGACGCTCCATCTCATGGCTTAACCCGGCAGTCATCTCGCCGTAAAACGGGTTAGTGATGTCATGTAACAGCAGCCCGACCTGATTGCTGCTTCGGTTGCGCAGATTCGCCGCCGTTTGGTTATAGACGTAGCCCGTTTCGTCAAGTGCCTTGAGAACCCGCTCGCGAGTTGCCTGTGAAATTCGCCCCCGGTTTCGCAAGACCATAGATACCGTCGCAGTTGAAACACCCGCGCGCTCTGCGACATTCGCCAGGGTTATCGTGGTCATTATCACCTCCATTTTGTTTAGATTAATCGAATAACCTCTTTTTTGCACTACTGCGTGTGAGTCGCTTCACACTCTCTTGCGAGATAAGCGGTGAATTAGCAAAACTTGCAGGTTAATCGCGTTAACCACTCTTTTCATAAACGGTTAATCGATTAATCTTAAATCAAAGATTAAGGAGATTAACGATGAATCATTCCGTTTACGATAAGTACCCTGAAGTTGCCGTTGCCGGGTACGATCATGAAGCCTGGCAAGGGTGGGAGCCCATTATTACGGCTCTGCGCAACCGTCTATCACAACGTAATAATGTGACGCTGGTTGTGGATTGCTATCCAGGTGTCAATTTGCGAGAACTGGAGCAGAACGTTTTTCCCGCTCTACAACCCAGCCAAACCCTGAACGTGGAAAATGCACGCCTGGACGAAACGGCATTGCATCATTTGCTGGCGCGCAACCTGACCGATGACCGCGTGTTCGGCGTGCTCTCCTGTCATCACTTAACTGAATTTTTCGACGCGCGGAAAATGGCACACCTGCGTGACCAGGCAGAAAGCGTACCCGGTTTAACCATCATCTATGGACCCGGCGCGGCGCTGGTGCATCCGGGCGATGTGCTGGTCTACGCAGATCTGCCAAGATGGGAAATCCAGCAGCGGATGCGCCACGAAGGATTAAGTAATTGGGGAGCCAATAACGCCGATGAAGATATGCTTCGCCGTTATAAACGCGCTTTCTTTATTGAATGGCGCGTGTTTGACCGGCACAAAACCCCGTTACTCAACCGCACCGATTTTCTACTGGATACCACGCAACCCGGTAAACCCGCCATGATCAGCGGCGATGCCTTACGTGCGGGTCTGCAACACACCACACAACGCCCCTTCCGCGTGATGCCTTTTTTTGATCCCGGTGTCTGGGGCGGTCAGTGGATGAAAAACAAATTCGATCTCGATCCCACGGCCCCCAATTACGCATGGTGTTTTGATTGCGTGCCCGAGGAAAACAGCCTGTTGCTGCGTTTTGGTAACGTGCGGATCGAGATCCCCTCACAAGATCTGATTCTTTTACAACCCCGGGCGTTGCTCGGTGAACGCGTTCACGCCCGCTTTGGCGCGGAATTCCCGATCCGTTTTGATTTCCTCGATACCATGCAGGGACAAAACCTGAGCTTCCAGGTTCATCCTCTGACTGAATACATTCAGCAGCAGTTTGGAATGCACTACACCCAGGATGAAAGCTATTACATTCTGGATGCAGAACCCGGCGCGCACGTTTATCTGGGCACGAAAAACGGCACACATCCGCAGGCGATGCTGGACGATTTATATGCCGCCGCCAGGGGCGAAAGAGCGTTTGATGATGCCAGATTTGTTAATCGCTTCCCGGCGAAAAAGCACGATCACTTTTTGATTCCCGCAGGCACGGTTCACTGCTCTGGTGCAGGCACGATGGTGCTGGAAATCAGCGCAACGCCTTACATTTTCACCTTCAAGCTCTGGGACTGGGGTCGTCTGGGCATGGATGGGTTGCCGCGTCCGGTCCATCTGGAACATGGTGAGCAAGTGATTGACTGGCAACGTAATACTGACTGGGTAATGAAGAATCTGGTCAATCGGATAGACCCTATCGCACAAGGCGATGGCTGGCATGAAGAGCGCACTGGTTTGCACGAACGCGAGTTTATCGAAACGCGTCGCCATTGGTTTACCGCGCCGGTTACTCATCATACGGGGGGCGGCGTTAATGTTCTTAATCTGGTGGAAGGTGACGAAGCTGTGGTTGAAAGCCCCACTCAGGCTTTTTGCCCGTTCATTGTGCGCTATGCGGAAACCTTTATTGTTCCGGCAAGCGTCGGCGAATATCGCATCTCGCCTACCCGCACAAGCCAGGGCCAGCGTCTCGCGACCATTAAAGCCTGGGTAAGGGGGGAGTGATGATTCATTTTATTGTTGCCTCACATGGCCCTCTGGCGACCGCGCTGCTTGAAAGCAGTCGCATGGTCTATGGCGAACTTCCTCATGTTCACGCCGTCACGCTCACCGAAGAAGGCGGAATTGAAGGCTTCAAACAGGACTTCGCTCGCGTTCTGGGTTTAGCGAGCCAAGGAGCCTGCGGCGTGGTCGTGCTATGTGATATGCAAAGCGGCACGCCGTGGAATGTCGCGTGCCAGCATGGTTTTTCTCCGCAAACGCAACCGCCTGTCGCCGTGGTGGCCGGTGTCAATTTCCCCATGTTGCTGCAAACCGACGAGGTCGCTCATCTCAACGACGTCCATGCAGCAGCGCAACACCTGATTGCATTAACCCAACCGACGATTACCCAGGCTGTTCTGACAACGTCAGCGCAGTCGGATGATTTTTAAGGAGCCAAATATGAGTATTTCGTTTGTTCGCATTGATGACCGCGTCATCCATGGGCAACTCGTCACGCGGTGGGCAAAAGAGCTGCCCTGTGACGGTATTGTCGCCATTGATGACGCAGTCGCTGCCGATCCCCTGCTCTCCTCCGTCATGAAGGGCGCGGTTCCGGATACCAAAGTCTGGCTCTTCGACACGGCGACCGCCATAGAAAAGCTGCCGAAAGTGATTGCCAGCGAAAAGCGTTACTTTGTGATTGGAAAATCTCCTCTCACGCTACAGCGCATTGAGCAAGCCGGTATCAGCCTGAAAAATGCCAATGGCAAAATCAACGTTGGCCCAATGAGCGCTCGTGCGAATACCACCACGATCGGCCCCAATCAGTCCGTAAATAGCGATGAAATCGCAGCCTTCAACTGGCTAACGGAGCAAGGCCACTCTATCGAATTTCGCCTGGTCCCCGATGCCAGTTTTTATAGCTGGCAGGACGCCTGGCAAAAGCTGAAATAAGGAGCGCGCGATGATTTTCGAAGCCACATTAATTGGCATTCTCTGTTACCTGGGCGCATTGAGTAGCCCCTGGCTGCTGGGCCTGACCGGCGGCTGGTATATGATAACGAGGCCGCTGGTCTCCGGCTTACTGGTTGGCTTAATTCTCGGCGACGTGAAAACCGGTATTATGATCGGCGTCGCCGTGCAGGCCGTCTACATTGCAATGGTCACTCCTGGCGGGTCGATGCCCGCAGATTTAAACTTTGTCGCCTACCCCGCCATTGCGCTGGGGATCCTGTCAGGCCAGGGGCCAGAAGTGGCCGTCGCGCTGGCGGCGACCATTGGGATCGCCGGGACTATCCTCTTTAACACGATGATGGTCGTTAACTCATTCTGGAATCATCGTGCCGATACGGCTATCGATCAGGATGATGCTCGGGGGATTTACCTCAATAGCGTTATTTTCCCTCAGGCCACCAACTTTGTTCTGCGCTTCGTTCCCACATTTATCGCGGTCTATTTTGGTGCGCAATACATCAGCGGCTTTATGGAAAGTCTGCCCAAAATCGTGCTGTCCACCATGAACGTACTGGGCGGCATACTCCCGGCAGTGGGGATCGCGATTCTACTCAAACAGATCATCAAAAATTACACCATGTTGATCTACTTTCTTGTCGGCTTTGTGTGCATCGTTTTCCTGAAGCTGAACATGGTGGCGCTGGTGATTGTCGGCGCGCTGCTGGCGCTGATTCATTACAACTACAAACCTGAAGCGCCAGTCACGACATCACCGGTCGCCAGAGTTGAAGATGAGGATGAATTCTGATGGAACAACGTAAACTTACACGCACGGATTTGCGCCGCTGCTGGCGGGCATGGATGATGCATAACCTCTCCTCCATGAGTTTTGAGCGTCTGGAATCTTTTGGCTTTTGTCTGAGTATGCTACCGGTTGCGAAGAAGCTTTATCCGGACGCTGTTGAGCGAAAAGAAATGCTGCGCCGTCATGCTTCTTTCTACAATACGGAGCCGCAGCTTGGCGCGATTGTTAACGGTATGGTGCTGGGACTGGAGGAGAAAAAAGCTAACGGCGAGCCTATCGATGGCGAAACGATTAACACGCTCAAAGTGGGTTTAATGGGGCCGATTGCGGGCATTGGCGATTCAATGATCCCGGGTATGTTGATCCCCATTTTGCTCAGTATTGGGATGGCGCTGGCCGCTGGCGGCAACGTGCTGGGGCCACTCTTTTATATCATTGCCTGGCTGGCGATCATTATTCCCGGATCGTGGTTCCTGTTCTTGAAAGGCTACAAGATGGGATCGGGATCGGTTGAAATGCTGGTCAGCAGTAAATCGACACGCCTGCGTGAAGCGCTCTCTTTGTTAGGGGTCTTTGTAATGGGCGGCGTGGCGGCCAGCTACGTCAAGCTGGGTACCGGGCTGGAGTTCATCACCAAAGATGGCGTAAATATTCATCTCCAGCAGATGCTGGATGGTATTTTCCCGCAGCTCTTACCTCTGATTGTGGTTCTGGGCACCTGGTATGTGATGGCGAAACGCGGCGTCTCACCGGTGAAAGCGATGCTGCTGCTTTTAGTGGTGGCAGCAATCGGTGTGGCAACGGGCTTGTTTGCAGGGTGAGTGTTACAGATGTTGAAGCCGGGGCTTTCGCCCCGGTTTTTTTATGGGTGGAAATTACGCCAGAGATCAGCCACTTTATCCGGACGGGAAATAAACTGAAAGCGAGCCGGATCGTCGATAAACTGCTGATAGATAGGTTCATCAGAGAGACCAAATTCACGGTACTGACGCGGGGTAATGACCTGCAAGCGCCCCGGCATGTAATGAGTATTATGCTGCCAGACGATTTGCTTTTCCTGTACCAGCGGATACCAGGCTAATCCTTTATGCGCCCGCACGGCATCATATTCAAAACCATATTCACGGTCACACCATGCGCCAAAAGTGAGGGCTTCATCCGGGCTCGCCGATATGGTCGCATGTCCCCATCCTGGCGGAACGAGTACCTTATCACCCGGCCCCGCCAGTACGGCGAAACAACGGCCAGGATCGTCATCCACATACTCCTGCATGTAGATAATGGCTTTCCCCTGCCAGATTTCATACAGTTCTGGCGGCGACCAGCCGCTGTGAAGACTGATGCGATGAACGTGCCCCTGACTGCGTATCGGCTCTTCGCCTAAGGTTCCGGCAGCATAAGTTACAACGCCAAAAAGCAGCATTCGCTTTTCCAGCTCTGCGCGATCCTGCATTCGCGCAACATCCATCGCGATGGCATACACCTCTTCCGGCCCTTCACATTGCGGATCGCGCAATGAAGGACGGATTTGATCGAGTGTGCGGATCTCAGGCATTGGCCCGGTGACATCATTACCGTAACTAAATCCCAGGGGCGATGAGTGGACGGCCATATCCACGCCAAAATTAGTCATGGTTCACCTCCATAACCCGCACGCTGCCCGCATCATCAACCACACGTAACGCAAAACCGTTTTTCAGCGCTGAATAGTCATGGCCCGCAGAGCAAGGCCAGACGGCTAATGCACTCAAAATTTCATTCCCGGTATTGATTAACCGATGCGCTGTAAAGCCGGGGATAGTATGAACGGAGCCAGGATAAACCCGCTCAAGGCGAGTGCTATTCTGCTCATCCTGCAAAAGTAAGAGTCCTTCGCCACGCAGACCGATATAAACCTCTCCTTGCTCACGCCGCGCATGAAAATGCCCGCGCGTCATAAAAAACTCTTCGCCAACTTTACCCGGCATAAGATGCGTAACGCCCGTGTAAAGCTCACCGGGTCTGTCAGGAGTGGCAAACATTTCAACGTGATAAACAGGTTTTGACCCTGCGAGCGATTGCCAGCATGTATGATCGGCAAACACGCCGGGAAGATCCTGAAGCGTCGTGGATTTAGTGAGAAGCGGCGCACCAGAAAGCGCGCCGCTACACCACGCCAGGTGCAGCGGCTGAATAATAGTAGAATCCATAATTGTCTCCGGCCCAAGGAGAACAGCCAGAAAACAATAGCAGATTAATCGATTAACCTCACGGCAAGCTGTACCGTTTCGCAATCTGGTTCACAACTTTATTTTTCAGGACCCTATTCACCCTTAACTTTTTTTAAAATATGCATGGTTAATCATATTAATCAGCTTACGGCCTCTTGATAAAGAGATTAACCTAAGGATGCAACCTTTCGATAATGAAGGTTCTTTTCTCCTTTCTCCCTGTTACGATAAGGATAGTCGCCATGAATACATTATCCCGTTCAGAACGGATAATTTATGAATATATACTTTGCAATGCGCATCGATTATCTACATTATCGGCAAAAACAATCGCCAACGTCACATTTACAACAACAACGTCAGTAAATCGCGTCAGTAAAAAGATGGGGTTTTCCAGCTATACGGAACTTCGATATAAATATCAGTCAACGCACAGTTTTCAAAGTCAGCACGACGGCGTGAATTATTCCATAGCGGAAAATGAGCTTAATGCGCTCTGTAACGAGTTTAAAAGCGGTCAGCATATCTATTTGTATGCCCGTGGCGCCACTTTAACCAGCCTCAATTATCTCTCACGCTTTCTCTCAATCGCTGGCATTCCACACTTAACGTTAGTGGATATCCACCAGCTTGCATTAATCAACCGGGGCATACTGCTCCTGGTCAGTAAATCCGGTGAAACAGCGGACATTCTCGACATGGCACGTAACGCAAAACGCAAGAACTTACGCGTGATTGCCATTACGCAGGCGAACTCCTCGCTGTGTAAACTCGCTTCGCGGGCATGGCATGTTGAATCCAACGAGAACGTGACCACCCTCTATAAAAGAGAAACGCAAATTACTATTTTGAATTTTATCGATGGTATTGGCTATCAGCTTTTGGATACCGCTATTAGCTAACATGAATTCCCCCCACACATTTTACCCGTCAAAAAAAGCCCCTGCGCAAAAAAACATAAAACAGTTTTATCATACATTCGTTGTACCGCCATACACTTGACTAAAAAAACCGTTCTCTTAAATATACTGTCAGTAAACTAAACCAACACCCGATAATGATTCTATTAATATCGTTTTATAAAGAACGATTATGTTAGCCACCATGAATAATTAACTCAAATAACATAACAAATCGCACCATTTTGGGGGATATATGTTGTTAAGTGATGTAACATCTCAGGAATTAATCCTTCTTGACCAGGAGTGGTCCAACCGCGAAACCATTCTTGATAACCTCACCACCCTGCTGTTTGAAAAGGGAAAGATCGGCGATAAAACCGCATTTCTGCACGCCGTCTGGGAACGAGAGAATATATCCGAAACCGGATTCGAACATGGTATCGCCATACCTCATGGAAAATCCCCTACAGTTAAAGAGCCCGCCTTTGCCGTCGCTCGCCTGAAGCAACCCATTGCGGATTGGCCCACCATGGATGGCGAAGACAACGTCTCATTAGTCTTTCTGTTAGCCGTTCCACAAGGAGATGATGATGGGCATTTGCGTTTGCTCTCAACGCTAAGCCTGGCGCTGATGGATGAAAACAATGTTCGCGCGTTAAAGGCCGCTCCCACGATTGAAGCATTTCTGAGCCTACTCGATAACCATCACGCTGGCACAGAAAAGCCTCTCGTTAATGATACGGGCCAGAGCATTATTGTGATCACGTCCTGCTCCGCCGGGATCGCCCACACCTATATGGCAGCGGAAGCGCTGGAAAAAGCCGGAGCTGCCCGCGGGATCCGCGTATTTAGTGAAAAACAGGGCGCAAACGGTATTGAAGATGCCGTGAATGCCGGGCAAATAGCCCAGGCAAGTGGCGTTATTTTTGCCGCCGCGCTGCCGCCAAAAGGGAAAGCCCGGTTTAACGGGAAAGCCTTCATCAACACGTCGGTTTCAGAACCATTAAAGGATGCCGACGGGCTAATTGATCGCTTACTCACTCACCCGGATGGCATGGTCAACGAAGCCGAAAACGGCGATCGCCAGGCAAGCCCGAATACACTCTCTTTTGGCAGACAAATTTATCAGGGGATCTCTACCGGGATCTCTTACATGATTCCGGTGATTGTCGCCGCGGGTTTGATGATGGGGATCGGTCAGTTACTTGCCAGCACGCTGGGCATCACAGATATCGGCAACAATAGCTATGCCAGCAACGACAATACCTTACTGATTATTTGCCACTTTTTAACGCTCTATGGCGCCATGATCATGAAGTTCATGTATCCGGTTTTCGCCGCCTACATGGCCTATAGCATTGCCGACAGACCAGGCCTGGTTCCGGGATTTGTCGGGGGCGCTTTCGCTGGCGGGTTGCATTACACCTTCTGGTCTGTGACTGGCGGCATTCCCTCTGGTTTTCTCGGTGCTCTGATTCTGGGTGCGCTGGCGGGATTTATCGCTAACTATCTCAACCACCATATTCGTCTGCATAAGCACCTGCAGGCGATGAAACCGATGTTGATAGTACCGGGGCTTTCCGTCCTGATTCTCTTCTTTATCAATTTCTATTTTGTCGATCCTGTTTTCGGTGGCCTTAACCGCTTCCTTCAGCAGTTTATTACCGAGCACGGCACCTCCAGCACGTTGACACTGGCCGTCATCATCGCCTCGCTCACCGCTTTCGACCTGGGCGGCCCGGTCAATAAATCCGCCGGTGCGATTGCCATTGGGCTGGCAGCAGATCACATTTTCCCCCTCACTGCCAGAGTGTTGGGGATCGTTATCCCCCCCATTGGTATTGGCCTGGCCACGCTTATCGATCGTTTTATCGTTCGCCAGCGCGTGTTTGACGATAACCTGCGCGTCACAGGCACCACATCATTAATTCTGGGATTTCTGGCCATTGGCGAAGGTGCGATTCCCTTTATGCTGAAAAACCCAATCATTACGATTTCAATCAATATCATTGGCGCTGTAATAGGCGCGTTAATCGCCATTAGCCTGGGTTCCGTGCAATGGCTTCCCCTCCCCGCCGTATGGGGTTGGCCGTTAGTGCAAAACCTTCCGGCGTATCTTTGCGGCATGGGCGCCGGGATTGTCTTCATTGCTTTCGCCAATGTTCTGATTCGCTACTACTTCATCAAAGTTGGCAAGATAACACTGAATTGACCAGGAGATTTACGCAAATGACGTCAAAACACGTCTATGTTGTTCCGCACTGCCATTGGGATGCTGAGTGGTATTTTACCTGCGAGGACTCGCATATTCTGCTCATCGAGAATATTGATTATCTGCTGGATTTGCTGGAAGGCGATGCAACCTTTCCCAGCTATTCCTTTGATGGTCTCGCTATCGTTCTCGACGATTATTTGCAGGTGCGCCCTGAGAACGCCTCACGTATCGCCGAACTGGTCCGTCAGAAACGGCTTTACGTCGGCCCCTGGTACACCCAGTGTGATTCGTTGTTAATTCGTACAGAGTCGCTAATCCGTAATCTGCAATACGGTATTCGCACCGCGAAACAGTTTGGGCATAGCATGAATGTCGGCTATTTACCGGATATTTTCGGCCAGCACGCCTATCTTCCGGCGATATTCACCGATGCGGGTATTGATTATTGCGTTCTGCAACGCGGCATTTATACCGATCAAATCCGCGGCGATTTGAATTTCCTCTGGCAGGCGCCGAATCATAGAACCGTAGCGACTAACTATATGTATTACGGCTACGGTCCGGGAAAATTCCTCTCCACTGATACCGATTATCTCAATCATCGCCTGCTGCCTATTCTTGAACGGCTAAGCGCCATGAATAGCCACACCGATAACCTGCTCCTGCCTTGCGGCGGCGATCAGGTTTTGCCGAATGCGCAATTCCCGCAAACGGTCAAGGCGTTGAATCAACGGGATACGCCTTACCACTTTACAATGTCCAGCTATGAAGAGTACATGCAGGAGACCTGGAAAGAGCGCTCTTTTAATAACGTCATTGAGGGCGAACTTTTTGCCTGCCAGAAATCGCGTATCCACCGCACGTGTCACTCAACGCGCGCGGATATAAAACGCCAGACGTGGCAAACCGAACATCTGCTGCTCGATCAACTGGAACCGCTCACCGTGATCGCGTCCCAGCTCGGCATACATTGGCCGCAGCCGATGATGGATGCGTTATGGAAAAAGGTTTTCTCTGCTCATGCGCATAACGGCATTGAAGCCACAAATGCTGATCCGGTAAACCACAATATTAAACATCGTCTTATCAGCGTGGAGCGTTCGGCTCTCAGTCTTATTAACCTGCTGAAAAAGAAAATCAGCCACGCAATCAGCCAGCAAATGGCGCAGGACAATATTCTTGTCGTGTTTAACGGCGACGTCAGCCCATTAAATCGGTTGGTCCATGCCGTCGTCTTCACTAAAGATAAAGGCATCGCCCTTAAGCGGGGGAGTAAACCCGTTGAATGTACGGTGCTCAATCAACAGGAGCTGGATGGTGGTCAGCGGGTGATTGTCACCGCGGCAGGCGAGAAGCTGGAGCAGGTCGATAATTACTATCGCAGTGAAATTCTCTTTCCTGCGCAAGGCATTAACGGGCTTGGCTATCAAACCTACGAGATAACAGAGGCGAGTGCAGCGATGATGCTGACGCAGACGGCGCGTCAGACCATTGAGAGCGATCGTTATCGCGTGAGCCTGAACGACGGCAAATTAGCACTGGAAAATCGCATTACCCGGCAGTGCGTAGAAGATTTCTTAACCTTCGTTGACTGTGGCGACAACGGTGACGAGTTCGATTTCGCACCGCTTGAAACGGAACAGCCGATCATCAGTAGGGCATTTACCCTTCTCGCCAGCGAGGTCAGCCCGATGGTCAGCCGAATGACGCTGGAATCGACGCTGAAGTTACCACAGGATATCCCACAGCGACTGGAGGGGCACTGTACTTCAGCGCTTCTGATCCATACCACCATCGAACTGCGTCAGCATGAAAATTATGTTCGCGTAACCCATAGTCTGGTGAATCAGGCGGATAATCATCGCCTGCGCGTATACCTTAAAACCCCCGTCAAAACCCCCCTTGATTCTTATGCCGATCAAGGCTTCTCGTTGCTGCGTCGCGACAACATTAGCCCCTATGTCACTGACTGGCGCGAGCAGGGTTTTGTCGAAAAACCGATGCCTATCTACACGATGGAAAACTGTGTTGCATTGCGTAATGACGACCACTTCTTCGGCGTAATCACTAAAGGGATTAAGGAATATGAAGTCTTCCCTGCCGAAGACACGCTGGCGTTAACGCTGTTTCGTAGCGTCGGGCTATTGGGTAAAGATGATACGCTGTGGCGACCAGGGCGTGCGTCAGGCATTAACAACAAGGTTGTTGAGACACCCGACGCGCAAATGCATCAGGCCATGACGTTCGATTATGCGCTCGTCATGGATAGCCAGGTTGATGACGCGACGCTCATGCTCTCCTGCCATCACTATCGTGAACACTATCTGACGTATCAACTCCAGCAGTTGAATACCTTTGAGGAACGTCTTGAGCGCTTCACCATTCCGCTCCCGACAACAAAAATTCCCCCATCAGCGGCATGGCTCTCTCAGGATAATCCTCGGATCATGATAAGCATGTGCAGGCCTGGAGAATGCGCTGGAGAGTTTATCCTTCGCCTGTTTAACCCAGGCGAAACCCCACAGCCGCTATTTTTCTCCTCTTCCTGTGATTATCAACTCTCAATGCTGACCTTACAGGAGGAACGCCGCGAGCCCGTAAATAGCCCCCTTACCCTTGCCGCCAGAGATTACATTACGCTTGCCGTGAGAATGATTGACGGGCCCGAGCATGCGCCGGGTGCATGAATAACAGATAAGGGGCGCACCGGTAGTGCGCCTCAGAACACAAGCATTCTCCACAGGACCTGTTTATGACCCCAACATCCATTACCGCCCTTCGCCCTCAGATCGTCTCGCTTATTGAGGCACTATATCCAGGACAAGAGTCTCCGCGAATTGCTGAGGCGATCCTGTCCTGCGCGCAAAAGTGGCATACAGAGGCCCGGCACTTTTCGCCACTCGATGAAAAAACCGTTTATTTCATTACCTATGGCGATGCGATTTCCGCCGCAACGGGTACGCCACTACAGGCGCTGCATACCTTTGCCCGCCGGTTCCTGGCTCCGACCGTGAGTGATATTCACCTGCTTCCGATGTTCCCTTACAGTTCGGATGACGGATTCAGCGTGATTGATTATTACGGCGTCGATCCTGCATTGGGTTCATGGTCGGATATTCAGGCGTTATCTGGCGACTTTTCTCTGATGTTTGACTGTGTCATCAATCATATTTCCCAACACAGCGAATGGTTTACTGAATATCTGAAGGGTAACCCTGACTATCAACACTTCTTTATTGAAGCGGATAAAAACGCCAATTATCAAAATGTGGTTCGCCCCAGAACATCACCGCTATTTAGTGCGTTTACGCGTCGTGATGGGAAGTGCGTACAAATCTGGACAACATTCAGCGACGATCAGATCGATCTTAATTTCAATGAACCTGACGTCTTACTCGAAAGCATTAATATCCTGCTTTATTACGCCGCACATGGCGCGACATCTATCCGCCTTGATGCGATTGGCTTTATCTGGAAAGCGTCTGGCACAACCTGTATTCATCTTCCGCAAGCGCACCAGATTATTCGCCTGTGGCGATTGCTGTTGGATGCCATATTTCCGGGCTGCCGCATTATTACTGAAACCAACGTGCCTCATCAGGAGAATATTGCCTATTTTGGTCAGGGCGACGAAGCGCAGATGGTGTATCAGTTCCCTTTACCACCACTCACGCTACACGCCTTTTTGCGCGGCAATGCACGCTGGCTGCGTCAATGGTCGACATCGCTGGATAACGAGCTGTTGCCACCGGGAGCGACGTTCTTTAATTTCCTCGCCAGCCACGATGGCATTGGACTCAGGCCAACGGAAAACCTGCTGGATAATGCGGAAAGAGATTTTCTGGTCAGCGAAACGCTGCGTAAAAAAGGACGCGTCTCGTGGAAAAATAATAGTGATGGTTCCACATCGCCCTATGAATTAAACATTAACTATCTCAGCGCCCTGAGCGAGCCGGGCGATAGCAATGCCATCAAAGTGGCAAAAACGACGGCCGCTCACGCAATTCTCATGGCATTAAAAGGCGTTCCCGCTATTTACTACCACAGCCTGCTGGGCAGCGAAAACGATCTTGCTGGCGTTGAACAATCGGGCATCAATCGCCGCATTAATCGAGAGAAACTCACCTTAGAAGCATTAGAGCCAGACCTGTTGGCGCCGCATCATCTGCGATGCATGATCTTCAGTGCGCTCAAACAATTGCTTGTGATTCGCAAAGCTCATCCGGCCTTTTCACCCGCGGCAACGCAGACAACGCTCGCGCTTGCGGACGCGTTTTTTGGCGTGCGTCGTCATGATGTTGTCTCGGGAGAAATGATAACCTGCGTTGTGAATGTGACTGGAGAAGCGCAGCCACTCGCGCTGGATATCAACGGCGAGTGTCTATTCACTGGCGAGAAAATTCAGGGGGCCATCACGCTTCAACCCTGGCAGATATGCTGGATAAATCACACCGCATAGACGTAGCAATATGCCCGTAGCGATACGGGCATATGACATTACATCCTGCAACTAGGGTGCGGCTGCCAGCACCTCCGCCACCCACGCGCGGAATCCGTCCACATCCAGCCCCAGCGCAACCTGCACATTCGCCGGTTGGCCGAGTCGGCCCTCAATGTCTACAACTGTAGTACCGGCGGTGTACGTTCCCTGCGTCTCGACCGCGACAAAGCACGGTTTCAGGGTAAACAGCTCCGGGCGTACCAGCCACGCAATAGCGCAGAGGTCGTGCATGCGCAGGCCACTTTGCATGCTGCCGCTACGGTAGTGGCTGAACAGCGAGTGCAGCATTTTGCCAGTTTTGTTGAGCACCGGGAGCGTGGCCAGATACTCTGGCGTCAGGACGGCCTGGTTAGTCACATCCAGACCGCACATCACAATCTCCAGCCCGCTCTGGAAGACTTGTGCGGCAGCTTCCGGGTCGATGGCGATGTTGAATTCGGCGTTTGGCGTGAAGTTACCGCGCCCGGCTGAGCCGCCCATAATCACCAGGCGGCGGATATTAAACTGACACTCCGGATACTGAGAGAGCAGTAGCGCGATATTAGTGAGCGGTCCAATCGCAACCAGAGTGACAGGTTCAGGCGAATGCATCAGCGCATCGCGAATGGCGATAAACGCCGGTTTCTCCAGCGGTTGGCGCTGATGTTCGGTAAAGTCATAACCTTCCATACCCGACTGCCCGTGCACATAGGCCGCGTCGCGCAGCGGGCGCACCAATGGCTTTGCCGCCCCCTGCGCCAGCGGAACGTTTGCCTCCCAGAAATGCAGCAACTGGAGGGCGTTACGCGTGGTCTTTTCGACGGAAACGTTGCCCGCCACGGTGGTCATTAACTGGAGATCCAGCGCCGGGGAAAACAAAGCAGCCGCAATGGCAGCGGCATCGTCAATGCCAGGATCGGTATCAAGAATAATCGGCAGGCGCATATTTCCTCCATAAAAAAATGCCAGACATTAAGTCTGGCATATTGTCATATTTATGAAGGTAATAACTTACTCGACTTCACGAACATCCACTCGCAGCTCGCGCGGGACTTCAAAGACAATGTTCTCTTCACGACCTTCCAGCGGGATGGCTTCGCCTCCGCCGAGGGTTTGCAGGCGCGCAATCACATTCTGCACCAGAATGTCTGGCGCGGAAGCCCCGGCGGTCACACCGACACAGGCGGCGTCTTTCACCCACTCTTCCTGGATATCTGTGGCATCGTCAATCAGATAGGCCGCTTTGCCCATCCGCTGTGCCAGTTCAGCCAGACGGTTGGAGTTAGAGGAGTTTTTCGAGCCCACGACCAGCACCACATCAGCCTGTTCCGCCAGCGAACGCACGGCTTCCTGACGGTTAGTGGTGGCGTAGCAGATATCATCTTTACGCGGGCCAACGATTTTCGGGAAGCGCTTGCGCAGCGCATCAATCACATCAGACGTATCGTCAACGGAGAGCGTGGTCTGGGTCATAAACGACAGTTTGGCGTCGTTTTTAACATCCAGTGTCCAGACATCTTCCGGCGATTCCACCAGGTACATTCCCCCTTCAGGGTTGCTGTACTGACCCATCGTGCCTTCCACTTCCGGGTGACCGGCGTGGCCAATCAGAATGGATTCTTCACCACGACGGCTGGCGCGAGCCACTTCCATATGAACTTTGGTCACCAGCGGACAGGTGGCATCGAAGACTGTCAGGTCGCGGTTTTTCGCTTCGTTACGCACAGCCTGCGAAACACCGTGAGCGGAGAAAATCAGAATCGCGCCGTCCGGCACTTCACTGATCTGCTCGATGAAAATCGCCCCGCGCTCGCGCAGGCTGTCGACCACATAACGGTTGTGTACCACTTCATGACGCACGTAGATTGGCGCGCCGTAAATCGCCAGCGCGTTTTCAACAATGCTGATAGCGCGGTCTACACCTGCGCAAAAGCCGCGCGGGTTAGCCAACAGGATCTGCATTTCAGGCCTCCAGTACCGGATCGATCTCCAGTACTTCAATATCAAAATGAACGGTATGGTCTGCCAGCGGGTGGTTGAAATCAACGGTGATAGAGTCGCCGTTAATTTCGCGAATAACGCCAGGCATCTCGCTGCCATCCATAGCGGTAAAGAGCATGATTGCGCCGATTTCAGGTTCGCCCGCATCCATAAATTCGCGGCGGGAGAAGTACTGAATCAGGTCTGGCGAGGAGATGCCAAACGCGGCATCCGGCTCCAGAGAAAATTCTTTTTTGTCACCCGCTTTCAGGCCAAGAAGATGTTGTTCCAGCCCTTCGGAGAGCGAGCCATCGCCCAGGCGGAACAGCGCCGGCTTGCCATTGTTGCGAGTCGATTCGGCGGTAGAACCGTCATCGAGTTTCAGTGAGAAATGCACCAGAACGGCGCTGTTGCTCTGTACAGATTCAGACATGCAGGTTTGCTCTAAGTTTCAGCCTGTCTGCCCGGAAGCGCTACGCTCAGCGGGCACACAAGACTTTATTGCGGTCTTTTCGCCGGATGGCGCTTCGCTTATCCGGCCTACAATGGGTGATATTCATGTAGGCCGGATAAGCGAAGCGCCATCCGGCAATGATTTTATTATTGTTTTTTCTCTTTGGAAGGTAAGAAACCTTCCAGCACGATCAACGCCGCACCGACGCAGATTGCGCTATCGGCCAGGTTGAAGGTGGCAAAGTGCCAGTCGCCGACGTAGAAGTCGATCATATCGACCACGAAGCCATGCCACAGGCGGTCAAACAAGTTACCCAGCGCGCCACCAATAATCAGCGCATAGGCGATGTTATTGAGCTTCTGGGTGGCCTTCGAGCGGTACATCAGCACCGTCAGCGCCACGCAGATACCGATAGCGATACCGGCGAAGAACCAACGCTGCCAGCCGCCGCTGTCGGCAAGGAAGCTAAACGCCGCGCCATAGTTGCGCGCGTAATGCAGATTAAGCGACGGGAACAGCGATACCGTATCCCCCAGAGCAAAGTTCTGGAGGATCAGGAATTTGCTGCCCAGATCGATAATCAGCACGACGACGACCAGCCACAACCAGCGTAGCCCTGTTGAACACATCGATTTACTCATCAGGCAAACTTACGTTTTTCGCCGTCACCGGCGATGTTGCTGACACAGCGTCCACAGATATCTGCGTGTTCCGCCACCTTGCCGATGTCCTGAGTGTAATGCCAGCAGCGCGGGCACTTCTCACCTTCGGCTTTGCTCAGCGCTACTTTCAGCCCTTTGAGCAGTTCGCTCTGCTGAGCATCAGCAGGTGCGGCACTATATTCCGCAACGTTCGCCCCCGAGGTCAACAGGACAAATCGCAGTTCTTCACCCAGCGCGGTCAGTTTCGCCGCCAGTTCGGGTTCCGCGTACAGGGTCACTGCCGCTTCCAGAGAACCGCCGACTTTCTTATCCGCACGTGCCTGTTCGATAACTTTGTTCACTTCGCCACGCACCTGCAGCAGAACGTCCCAGAAGCCGTCGTTCATGGCTTCGGTTTCGCCCAGACCAAACAGGCCTTCATACCATTCACCGGTGAACACGTATTTCTCGCGGTCGCCCGGCAGGTAGCCCCAGATTTCATCTGCGGTGAAGGACATGATCGGCGCCATCCAGCGCACCAGCGCTTCGGCGATGTGGTACAGCGCAGTCTGGCAGCTACGGCGCGCTACGCTGTCTGCTTTCGCGGTGTACTGGCGATCTTTGATGATGTCGAGATAGAACGAGCCCATTTCAACGGAGCAGAAGCGCATCAGACGCTGTACCACTTCGTGGAAATCGTAGGATTCGTACGCATTCAGAATGTCTTCCTGCGCTTCTTTCGCACAGCCAACCGCCCAGCGATCCAGAACGACCATCTCTTCCGGTTTCACCATGTCTTTCAGCGGATCGAACCCGTTCAGGTTCGCCAGCAGGAAGCGCGCGGTGTTACGGATACGGCGATAGCTGTCGGCAGCACGTTTCAGAATTTCGTCAGAAACAGCCATTTCACCCGTGTAGTCGGTTGATGCCACCCACAGACGCAGGATATCCGCGCCCAGTTTGTTCATCACGTCCTGCGGAGAAACGGTGTTACCGATGGATTTAGACATCTTACGGCCCTGACCATCCACGGTGAAGCCGTGAGTCAGTACCTGACGGTAAGGCGCTTTGCCTTTCATCGCCGTGGAGATCATCAGAGAAGACATGAACCAGCCACGGTGTTGGTCAGAACCTTCCAGATACATATCCGGCGTATGGCCGCCAAATTCCGGGCGCGCATCAACCACGGAGTAGCTGGTAGACCCGGAGTCAAACCACACGTCCAGGGTATCCGGCACTTTCACGTAGTTGTCTGCGTCATCGCCGAGGATGTCACGCGGGTCAAGATCCCACCACGCCTGAATACCGTCTTTCTCAACGTATTTCGCCACTTCTTCAATAAGTTCAGTGGTACGCGGATGCAGCTCTTCAGTGTCTTTATGCACGAACAGCGACATTGGCACGCCCCAGGTACGCTGACGGGAGATACACCAGTCAGGGCGGTTCGCCACCATCGATTCGATACGCGCTTTACCCCATGCCGGGATCCAACCGCTCAGATTTTCTTTCGCCAGACCTTCCTGCTCGATACGGTCGATCTCTTTGAGCGACTGAATACGCAGGCCTTTTTGATCCATGCTGATGAACCACTGCGGGGTCGCACGGAAGATGATCGGCGTTTTGTGACGCCAGCAGCAAGGGTAGCTGTGCTGCATTTTTTCTACGTGCAGCAGTGCGCCTTTCTCTTGCAGCAGCTCAACGATTTTATCGTTGGCTTTGAAGACGTTAACGCCGTCCAGCCCTGGGTACGTACCCGCCAGGTAAGCGCCATCCGGACCAACCGGGTTAGCGATTTCCAGACCATACTTCTGGCTGATGGTGTAGTCGTCCGGGCCGTGGCCACCGGCGGTATGCACCGCACCGGTACCCGCGTCCAGCGTCACGTGGTCGCCCAGAATCGCCGGCACATCGAAGCCCATGAACGGGTGCTGGAAACGCATCAGTTCAAGCTCAGCGCCGTTTACGGTGCCCAGAACGGTGTAATCTGCCGCACCGATGCGTTTCATCACGCCATCAAGCAGATCTTTCGCCACGATAACGGCCTGGCCATCAACCTGCACCAGCGCGTAGTCGAACTCTTTAGACAGCGAAATTGCGCGGTTTGCTGGCAGCGTCCACGGGGTGGTGGTCCAGATAACCAGAGAAACCGGCCCGTTGACGTTGGCAACACCGAATTTCGCTTTTACCGCATCCGCGTCAACCGCGTGGAAGGCCACGTCGATGGACGGAGAGGTTTTGTCATAGTATTCCACTTCCGCTTCAGCCAGCGCTGAACGGCAGTCGACACACCAGTGAACCGGCTTCGCGCCTTTCAGCATGTGCCCGTTGTGGATGATTTTACCGAGCGCACGAATGATGTTGGCTTCGGTTTTGAAATCCATGGTCAGGTACGGATGCTGCCAGTCGCCCAGCACGCCCAAACGGATAAAGTCTTTACGCTGACCGTCAACCTGGCCCGCTGCGTATTCACGGCATTTGGCGCGAAACTCTGCGGCGGTGAACTTCTCGCCCGGCTTACCAAACTCTTGCTCGACTTTCAGTTCGATTGGCAGACCGTGGCAGTCCCAGCCTGGCACGTACGGAGAGTCGTAGCCCGTCAGACCTTTGGACTTAATAATAATGTCTTTGAGAATCTTGTTAACAGAGTGACCAATATGAATGCTGCCATTCGCATAAGGAGGGCCATCATGCAGAATGAAGGTTTTTTTGCCCTTTTTCGCGGCACGAATGATGCCGTACAGGTCATCTTCGGTCCAACGCGCCAGCATTCCCGGTTCGCGCTTGGCAAGATCGCCGCGCATCGGGAACCCTGTTTCCGGCAAATTCAGGGTAGATTTATAGTCACTCATTAGATTCTCGATTCCGTATTTAAACGTATTCAGGCATTAAGCCGGTTTTGAAAGCCCAAAAAATTCGCGGGCCGTTAATTCGTCACGCGCGATTTGCGCCTTAAGCTCATCCAGCGACGCGAATCGCTGCTCATTGCGTATTTTTTTACGCAGGATAACGTCTATATGGCGACCGTAGAGGTCCATTACAACGTCCAACAGATGCACTTCCAGTTGCTGACGCACGCCAGCCACCGTTGGGCGGGTACCGATATTGGCAACGCCGGTAAACACGTTGTCGCCAAGCCCCGTCACTTCTACCGCATAAACCCCTTTAACCGGGGAGACCTGACGACGCAGCGGTAAGTTTGCCGTCGGGAAACCGATAGTACGCCCCAACTCATCGCCGTGCACCACGCGCCCGGAGATAGTAAAAGGATGCCCCAGTAAATTTTCAGCCAGTTCGAGCTGGTCATCCGCCAGCGCCTGGCGCACAGCGGTGCTGCTGATGCGTACACCGCCTTCGCAGAAGGTTTGCGTGCTGGTGACATCAAAGCCAAACTCAGCGCCCGCCTTCTGTAATAACAAGAAATCACCCTGACGACCAGCGCCAAAGCGGAAATCATCACCCACAGCCAAAAACTGGACGCCTAAACGCTTCACCAGCAGGTCGCGGATAAAGTCCTGTGCGCTCAGCGCGGCAAAGCGACGATCAAAACGCAGACAGACGACATAGTCGACGCCGCTCTCGGCCAGATAGCGTAGCTTTTCACGCAGACGCGTCAGACGCGCGGGGGACTTATCACCCGCAAACAGCTCCAGCGGCTGCGGTTCGAAAATCATCACCACGACAGGCAAATTACGCGCACGCCCTTCGGCACGCAGACCCTGTAGCAACGCCTGGTGGCCACGATGCACACCGTCGAAATTTCCAATGGTCAGCACACACCCGTGCGGGGCCTGACTGAGATTTTGTATGCCGCGTATCAGCTTCATGTCTGGCTCAAAAGAGTGAAAATCGCCAAAGTATACCTTGTACAGCAGTCGACGTTAACCGGCGATTGCACCTTGTACAGGGAAAGAGACAATGATTTCATCAGCATCACGATAAAAGGCAAGAAAATCTGTGCTGGTCGTGCGAATTTTATGCCGGAAAGGCTGTATTCATCGCCGACAAGCTGGTAGAATCCTGCGCCATCAATACGTAATGAAGCGTTGATATATTAACGGCGCTTATTTGCACAAATCCATTGACAAAAGAAGGCTAAACGGGCATATTCCTCGGCCTTTGAATTGTCCATATAGAACACATTTGGGAGTTGGACCTTGGCTAATATCAAATCAGCTAAGAAGCGCGCCGTTCAGTCTGAAAAGGCTCGCAAGCACAACGCAAGCCGTCGCTCTATGATGCGTACTTTCATCAAGAAAGTATACGCAGCAATCGAAGCTGGCGACAAAGCTGCTGCAGTTAAAGCATTTAACGAAATGCAACCGATCGTGGACCGTCAGGCTGCTAAAGGTCTGATCCACAAAAACAAAGCTGCGCGTCATAAAGCAAACCTGACCGCTCAGATCAACAAACTGGCTTAATCGCCCGCTTGTTATCGCTTTGTTGAAAAAACCCGCTTCGTGCGGGTTTTTTTACGTCTGTGTTTTATTGAGGAAACGCAAACAGCGCGGCGTAATCCCGGTTACAGATACGCTGTACCGCCGGATGCTGAATCATTCGCTCAGCAAATATGGCGTGGTACTCCTCCATCACACTCTCCATCCTGCCAATCTCGATAATGCTCTCATCGGCAAAGAAATCATGTCCGTAAAGCGTCGGTGCCACGAAAATCGCATTGTGCGCAGAGCCAAAGGCTTTCATTAATGCCGCATCATCAAACTCACCGAGAATTTCAACTTTCAGCCCCTGGGTGTGAAACCAGTTCAAAAGCTTGCGTCCGAGCATCGAGCGGCGGCCCGGTATTAACAAACGACGCTCCTCCAGGCAGGCGGGAAACGGTTTTTCCGGCGGCGGGTTCATGCACCAGAAACTGACGCCACATTCACCAATTTTCACCGAAAAAAGCCCTTCCTGCTGGGTAGAATCGATTGGACAGTCAGAGATAATCATATCCAGCTTGTGCTGGCTGAGCTGTTCAAGCAGCATCTCGTGCGTCGATTCAAAGCAACGCAGATGAATTTGTTCATCTTCCACGACAGCCGCGTCCAGCACCCCGCTCACCAGCCTTTTAGAGAGCGCATCGGCTACGCCCACATCAAACAGCAAATTCGACTCTTTGCGGTAGTTGATGATATCGAGCATCTCCTGGCTCAGGGTAAACATCTTATCGGCATAGCGAAACACCAGTTCACCCAGTTCGCTGGGTTCAATACCGCGCCCTTTGCGTTTGAAGAGCTTGCCCTGCAAACGCTCTTCGAGAGCTTTAATCTGCCCGGTGATGGTTTGCGGCGTCAGATACAGCGCTTCTGCCGCGCCAACGACCGAGCCTTCTTTATAGACATGCCAGAAATAGTAGAGATGGTTGTAATTAATGTGCGACATCTGTGGTTTCCTCCCTGAATTCGTCATCACGTCGGATGGCGCTGATGCTTATCCGACCTACGCTTCGGTAGGCCGGATGAACGTAGCCATCCGGCAAATCATTCACGTTAATTATGCCTGCTCTGGCTTCAGATGCATACGCAGCAAACTGTATCCCACGACTGCCGACAGCAGCGAGCCCAGCAGAATGCCGAGCTTAGCCCAGGTAATCAGCGCCGGATCGACCGCGCCAAACGCGAGGCTGGCGATAAAGATAGACATGGTAAAGCCGATACCGCACAGCAGACCGACCGCCATGATCTGCGAGAAGTTTGCCCCTTCCGGCAGACGCGCCAGCTTGAGCTTCAGCGCCAGCCAGCAGAAGAGGGAAATCCCCAGCGGCTTACCGATAAACAGGCCGGCGATAATGCCCAGCGGCAGCAGCGAGGTTAACCCTTCCATCGTCACGCCCTGCAAGGATACGCCCGCATTGGCAAAGGCGAACAGCGGCAGAATCATAAACGCTACCCAGGGATGCAGCACATGTTCCAGCTGCTTCGCCGGTGACTTGTCGTTTTGCGTCTTCAGTGGAATGAAGAAGCCGACAATCACCCCGGCAAGCGTGGCATGAACCCCCGACTTCAGTACCGCTGTCCACAAGATCACGCCCACCAGAATATAGAGCCCGGTGCGACGCACACCGCTGACGTTCAGGATAGCCAATACCGCAATAGCCGCAGCAGCCACCGCCAGGGACAATAGCGATAAATCGTTAGTGTAAAACAACGCAATAATAACAATGGCGCCAAGGTCATCGATAATCGCCAATGCCATCAGGAAGATTTTTAAGGATGCCGGTACGCGACTGCCAAGCAACGCCAGAACGCCTAATGCAAATGCAATATCTGTGGCGGCAGGAATTGCCCAACCGCTGCTGGCAATCGGATCCTGATAATTAAATGCGAGATACACCAGCGCCGGTACCACCATTCCACCAATTGCGGCGACAACCGGGAAAATGGCCTGCCGACGGGTTGCCAGCGCGCCTTCAACCATCTCGCGCTTGACCTCCAGGCCAATCAGCAGGAAGAAGACCGCCATCAACGCATCGTTGATCCACAGCAGCATGTTTTTATTGATTTCAAGCGCGCCCACTTTCAACTGGACCGGCGTATCCAGAAAGGCATGGTAGAGACCGCTGGTCGCCCCCATATTTGCCAGAAGCATGGCAAGGCTCGCCGCAATAATCAGGATTATCCCGCCAGAAGCATCACCATGAAAGAAACGCTGTAGATGTTTCACTTTTACTCTCTCTTTTACTGCTTATTCATCGATTAAACTAGGGTATCGCGAATAAAAGATCGGCAAAATAAGTTTATTTCTGGATTATAATTCAGTTTTAACGATGTTTCTTGTGAATGAATCAGAATCGTGACTGCAAATAAAAAACCCCATGCGAGCACGGGGTTTCAGATTTTATTGCACAAGCTCAGCGTTAGCGCGTCAGATCGTCAAAGAACTTTTTCACGCCATCAAAGAAGCTTTTCGAGCGCGGGCTGTTTTTCTCACCTGTCGGGCCACCAAAGCTTTCCTGCAACTCTTTCAGCAACTGTTTCTGCTTGTCGTTCAGGCCAACCGGCGTTTCTACCACTACGCGGCACAGCAGGTCACCCTGCGCGCCACCGCGAACGGATTTCACACCTTTACCCCGCATGCGGAACAGTTTGCCAGTTTGGGTTTCGCCTGGCACTTTCAGATTAACGCGACCATCCAGCGTCGGCACTTCGATTTCACCGCCCAGCGCCGCCATGGCGAAGTTAATCGGCACTTCACAGTACAGGTTATTGCCTTCACGCTCGAAGATAGCATGCTGTTTTACCTGAACCTGAACGTACAGATCGCCTGCTGGTGCACCATGTTCCCCTGCTTCACCTTCGCCGGAAAGACGAATGCGATCGCCGGTATCCACACCCGCCGGAATTTTAACTGACAGGGTTTTGGTTTTCTCAACGCGACCATGACCATGACATTTGTTGCACGGATCTTTAATCAGCGTGCCGCGACCCTGACAGTGCGGACAGGTCTGCTGTACGGCGAAAAAGCCCTGACGCATCTGCACCTGGCCTGCGCCATGACAGGTCGGGCAGGTTTGTGGCTGGGTACCCGCTTTAGCGCCGCTTCCGTGGCAAACGTCACACTCTTCCAGCGTCGGGATGCGGATCTCTTTGGTGACACCACGGACCGCTTCTTCAAGGGTCAATTCCATGTTGTAGCGCAGGTCGGCACCGCGTGAAGCACGCTGACGGCCACGACCGCCGCCGAAGATGTCGCCAAATACGTCACCAAAGATATCGCTGAAGTCAGCGCCGCCGCCAAAGCCGCCGCCACCGCCCATACCACCCTGTTCAAAGGCAGCATGACCATACTGGTCGTAGGCCGCACGCTTCTGCGCGTCGGTCAGGATTTCGTAAGCCTCTTTAATTTCTTTAAATTTGGCTTCGGCCTCTTTATCACCCTGGTTGCGGTCCGGGTGATATTTCATGGCCAGGCGCTTGTACGCCTTTTTGATTTCACGCTCTTCCGCTGTCTTGGAAACGCCTAAAATCTCGTAATAGTCTTGCTTTGCCATTGTTTTTTATCTGCCCCTAACATGCATGAACGGGCGGAGAGGAAACCCTCTTCGCCCGTGTCAGTAATTACCCAATCAAAGGGCGATTATTTTTTGTCTTTTACTTCTTCGAACTCTGCGTCGACAACATCGTCATCTTTCGCATTGTTCGCGGAAGCATCAGCGCCTGCTGCACCAGCCTGCTGCTGAGCATGCTGCTGCTGAGCAATTTCCATCAGTTTCTGGGAAACCTGCGCCAGCGCCTGCATTTTCGCTTCAATGTCGGCTTTGTCTTCACCTTTCAGAGAACCTTCCAGTGCAGTCAGTGCAGACTCGATAGCGGTTTTGTCATCAGCCGGCAGCTGTTCGCCTGCTTCTTCAACCTGCTTACGGGTGCTGTGCAGCAGATGGTCACCCTGGTTACGCGTCTGAACCAGTTCTTCGAACTTACGGTCAGATTCGGCGTTCGCTTCCGCTTCGCGCACCATTTTCTGGATCTCTTCTTCGTTCAGGCCAGAAGAAGCCTTGATGGTGATTTTCTGCTCTTTACCGCTGTTTTTGTCTTTCGCGGAAACGTGCAGGATACCGTCAGCATCGATATCGAAGGTGACTTCGATCTGCGGCATGCCGCGCGGTGCCGGGCTGATACCATCCAGGTTGAACTGACCCAGAGATTTGTTATCAGACGCACGTTTACGTTCACCCTGAATCACGTGGATGGTTACCGCAGACTGGTTGTCTTCAGCGGTAGAGAACACCTGGCTGTGTTTCGTCGGGATCGTGGTGTTTTTGTTGATGAGCGCAGTCATTACGCCGCCCATGGTTTCGATACCCAGAGACAGCGGGGTAACGTCCAGCAGCAGTACGTCTTTCACTTCACCGGTCAATACACCACCCTGAACAGCCGCACCGATAGCCACAGCTTCATCCGGGTTAACGTCTTTACGCGGCTCTTTACCAAAGAATTCAGCCACTTTCTTCTGAACCATTGGCATACGCGTCTGACCACCGACCAGGATAACGTCCTGGATATCGGACACAGACAGGCCAGCATCTTGCAGAGCCACTTTCAGCGGGTCGATGGAACGGTTAACCAGATCTTCAACCAGGCTTTCCAGTTTCGCACGCGTCACTTTAATGTTCATGTGTTTCGGACCGGTCGCGTCTGCGGTGATGTACGGCAGGTTCACGTCGGTCTGCTGAGCAGAAGAAAGTTCGATTTTCGCTTTTTCTGCTGCTTCTTTCAGGCGCTGCATAGCCAGCGGATCGTTACGCAGGTCGATGCCCTGATCTTTCTTAAACTCGTCAACGAGGTAGTTGATCAGACGGGTATCGAAGTCTTCACCACCCAGGTGGGTATCACCGTTGGTTGCCAGAACTTCGAAGGTTTTTTCACCGTCAACTTCGTCGATTTCGATAATAGAGATATCGAAAGTACCACCACCCAGGTCATATACCGCGATAGTGCGGTTGCCGACTTCTTTATCCAGGCCGTAAGCCAGTGCGGCAGCGGTCGGTTCGTTGATGATACGTTTTACTTCCAGACCCGCGATACGGCCAGCATCTTTGGTTGCCTGACGCTGAGCATCGTTGAAGTATGCAGGTACGGTGATAACCGCTTCCGTTACCGGTTCACCCAGGTAATCTTCAGCCGTTTTCTTCATTTTTTTCAGCACTTCAGCAGAGATCTGCGGCGGTGCAGTTTTGGTGCCTTTCACATCCAGCCATGCGTCGCCATTGTCTGCGGCAACGATTTTGTACGGCATGATAGAAACGTCACGCTGAACTTCTTCGTCCTGGAAGCGGCGGCCAATCAGGCGTTTAATCGCAAACAGGGTGTTTTGCGGGTTTGTCACTGCCTGACGTTTAGCCGGCTGACCAACCAGAGTTTCACCATCCTGGGTATAAGCAATGATAGAAGGTGTGGTGCGATCGCCCTCGGCGTTCTCCAGCACACGTGCAGTAGTGCCATCCATAATCGCTACACAAGAGTTGGTAGTACCCAGGTCGATACCAATAATTTTACCCATCTAAACGTCTCCACTAAAAATTCGGTCAACATGTGGTTGTGAATCTGTAATAAGGGCGAAACGTGCCGTTTCAACTGCCCTGAATCGTTTTTTTTCAGACTCACCACTGCGGTTGACTACAAGATGGGGTCGTAACCGCATCCATCAAGGGGGAAAGGTAAAAAATTTTTTGTATTGCTAAACAGACGGCAGAAAAAAGGCGTTAAACAGAAAGAAAACTGACGCCAATACATTTATTGAATGAATCAATAACATCAAAACATTCACTAACTAATTGATAATAAAAACAACAGGCACTAAAAGCTCAACTCACCGCAAATGAAATCATTATCCTCCTGCGCACTCCTTTTTTTATGCCAGAGATAATCATGACGCCATTCACCCATGCCTCCGCCAGCCTGTTATTAAGCCTGCTGCTGGTCAACGCGGCCCACGCTAATGATCACAAATTGTTGGGCGTGATTGCGCTTCCCCGTAATGAAACCAACGATTTGACACTCAAGTTACCCGTGTGCCGGGTCGTGAAGCGTATCCAAATCACCGTCGACCACGGAGATGCGCAGCTCAGCGGGGCCTCCGTCTACTTTAAAGCGGCCAAAAGCGCCAGCCAGAGTTTATCGGTGCCATCCGAACTGAAAGAAGGCGTCACGACAGAGTGGATCAACATTAACAGCGACAATGACAACAAGCGCTGCGTGTCAAAAATCACCTTCTCCGGCCATACGGTGAACTCCTCCGATATGGCGACGCTAAAAATTATCGGCGATGACTAACATCGTCTGCCATTCACTTATTAAACAGTCAGTAAATTATGAACGTCCCCTATCTGAACGATGACGACCTGCAGTTTCTTCAACACTGTAGCGAGGAGCAACTGGAAAGCTTTGCCCGGTTGCTCACTCATAATGGAAAAGGTAAACGCCGTTTATCCAGCGGCCTGTTAAATAACGAACTTTTTATGGCGATGGACGGCCATCCGGCGCGACATCGGCAAAACTGGCAATTGATTGCCGGAGAACTTCAGCATTTTGGCGGAGACAGTATCGCCAATAAATTGCGCGGACACGGGAAGCTGTATCGCGCAATCCTGACCGACGTCGCGAAAAGGCTGAGTCTGAAAGCGGACAAAACCATGTCCACCTGGGAAATTGAGCATGAACTCCTGACCCATTTTATCCGCCGCTGCTGAAAAAAAATGACCGACGCACAGAAGGGCCGTTTCCTGGAAGCTGTGGAATGCAGAGTTCATGAGCTAGAAGCCGTGTTACCACAGCTTATCCAGTCACCGAAGCTGGCGCACGGGATCTCACACCTCTTGGGCGACCAACTTAGCCATATTTTGCGAACCCATGCAGCCGTAAGCGTCATTGGTCACGGCATGATACGCGGCGCGGGTCTTGGAGGCCCAGTTGGCGCGGCAGTTAACGGCGTGAAAGCCATGAGCGGCAGCGCCTATCGGGTAACAATTCCTGCCGTATTGCGTATCGCCTGCCTGCGGAGAATCATCGAAAACGCACGGTTAAGCGCGCATCAATGATAAAAGGGGGAAATATTTCATTTTCCCTGATCAGATCATAGACAGCCACACGCCGCCTGATTATTATGCCGCGCCCCGCTGCCTGTATCGTTGCGCGGGAAAATTATTTCACCATTTAATGATGATTTTTTTGAGGAATTATGGGCAACACTAAGTTGGCTAATCCGGCTCCGCTGGGTCTGATGGGTTTTGGCATGACCACGATTTTGCTGAACCTGCACAATATTGGGCTTTTCCCGATGGATGGCATCATCCTGGCGATGGGCATTTTTTACGGCGGTATCGCGCAAATTTTTGCCGGCCTGCTGGAATTTAAGAAAGGCAATACCTTCGGTTTAACCGCCTTTACCTCTTACGGTTCCTTCTGGCTGACGCTGGTTGCGATTCTGCTGCTGCCGAAAATGGGCCTTGCTGATGCGGCTGACGCCCATTTCCTGGGGGTGTACCTGGGCCTGTGGGGCGTCTTCACCCTGTTCATGTTCTTCGGTACGCTGAAAGGTGCGCGCGCGTTGCAGTTCGTGTTCCTGAGCCTGACCGTGCTGTTTGCCCTGCTGGCCATCGGCCACCTGGTGGATAATGAAAGCATCGTTCATGTTGCAGGCTGGATTGGCCTGGTGTGTGGCGCCAGCGCCATCTACCTGGCGATGGGTGAAGTGCTGAACGAACAGTTTGGCCGCACCGTACTGCCGATTGGTGAATCTCACTAATCGTTGTGGCTCCTGCCTGCGGGCAGGAGCGATATCCGACATCAGTGCGCCAGCGTTTCCAGCGCCTCTTCCGAAAGCCCGGTCAGCTGTAAAATCTGTAGCCTATCGATCCCGCTGGCGATCATCGCCTGAGCGATTTTAAACGTGGCTTCTTCACGGCCTTTTTCCAGGCCTTGCACCAGACCTTGTTCAATTCCTTGTTCAATTCCTTGTTCAAGCCCCTGCGCCAGACCTTCCTGTCTCAGTTCCTCAGCCAATGTCATGATAATTTCTCCCTGCTGCGATACGCCTTCCGCCAGTTCGCGAAAAAATGCGCTTTTATCTTCGGTGAAACCGACCTGTAGGATATACGTCAGCGCGGTTCGCAACTGACTATCCGAAGTGTATCCCGCCTGTAAAAGCTTGACCAGCGATGCCGTCAGGGCCATGAGATCGCGCTGACGGATATGCTTTTGCAGGAACTCAAGAATCGCGATCCGCCGATGGGTAAGAATCGCGTCGTCCGGGACTTCGGTAATATCAACTAACGGAAAGGGAGCCGTGTAGATCCGCTTTGCCAGCTCCGCATCGGAAAATGCATCAAACCAGCACATCGAGTAGGGATAAGGCCGCGTCGCGCCGTGGTAGAACAGAATCGGTACAACCACCGGCAACGTTTCATGACCCGCTTCAACATGGCGCTGCATCGCCGCCAGCGAGTAACGCATCAGCCGTTGGGTCATCTGTTTATCCGGTTTACTTTGATGCTCAATCAGCGCATAGAGGTAGCCTTTTTGCTGGTTCATCTGCACCGACCACAGCACATCGGAATAGCGGGCGCGTAGGTCGTCTTCAATAAAGTTACCGGACTCCAGCTGGAGCGTACTTAAATCACACATCGCGCGTACATCTTGCGGAAGATGAATATCCAGAAAATCGCGCGCCGCATCGGGCTGTGTCATCACCTGGCGAAAAAAGGCATCGTGCGGCCCTGCTGAGACTTTCCCTGTCATCGTTTCCTCCTGATAAGCTGATTCGCGGCGCAGTATTACCCCGCCGCGCGTGCCTGTCAGGAATGCGTATCTAATCTGGAAGCCTGCTCGTAATTCCCCTCCTCCTGCGCATCCTGTCGCAACGCTATCCCCAGGACCAGGCCCAGTAGCGACAACGCCAGTACGTACCATGCCGGAGCCAGCGGCGAGACGCTCATCAGTAACGTCACCACCACTGGCGTCAGGCCGCCAAAGATGGCGTACGAGACGTTATAAGAAAAGGAGATCCCGCTAAAACGTACTGCCGGAGGAAACGCGCGCACCATGACGTAAGGCACCGCACCGACCACGCCGACGCACAAACCGACCAGCCCATAAAGCCCAAACAAATGCGCCACACTGAGCCCGGCAAAATGATAGAAGATCCAACTGGAGGTCCCCAACAGCAGGCTGCCGAGGATAAAGGTGCGACTGGCTCCCCATCGGTCCACCACCAGCCCGGCAATCAGGCAACCAACACAGAGCATGACGGTCGCGAGACTGTTAGCCTGAAGCGTCAGAGCAGGTGCAAAGCCGTAGTGTTTTTGCAGCCAGACCGGCGACATCAGGATCACCACCACAATCCCTGCGGAGAGCAGCCAGGTTAGTAGCATCGATACCACCACGGCTTTCCGGTGGCGGAGCACCACGGCCTTCACCGGTAATTCCTGCGCCAGTGTCTTACGCTGCTGCATTTCGAGAAAAATGGGCGTCTCCTGCAACCAGCGCCGCAGGTACATCGCCACCAGGCCAAATGCACCGCCCAGCAGGAACGGAATTCGCCAGCCACCATCGTGAATGGTTTGCGTCGTCATATTGGTGTTAATCAACGTCGCCACCACGGAGCCCAGCAAAATGCCGACCGTCAGCCCCGCCGTCAGCGTTCCGCAGGCGATACCTGTACGCCTTGCGGGCACATGCTCAGCGACAAACACCCATGCCCCCGGCACTTCGCCGCCAATAGCCGCCCCCTGAAGAATGCGCATCAGCAACAGAAGCAGCGGCGCAGCAAGCCCGGCGCTGTCATAGGTTGGCAGCAGGCCCATCGCCAGCGTTGGCACGGCCATCAGCAGAATGCTCAGAGTAAACATCTTCTTACGCCCGACGATGTCACCGAAATGCGCCATCACAATGCCGCCTAGCGGGCGCGCCAGATAGCCGGCCGCAAAGATGCCGAAAGTCTGCACCTGTCGCAGCCATTCGGGGATATCCGCCGGGAAGAAAAGCTCGCCAATGACGGCAGCGAAGAAGACGAAAATGATGAAATCGTAAAACTCCAGCGCCCCGCCGAGCGCGGCGAGCGTCAGGGTTTTATAATCCTGTCGATTGAGAGGTCGTGCGTAGTGTGACATGAAACCTTCGCCCCTTACGGCATATGTAAACTAAAAGTTAATATACCGTAAGGAAATTGCCACTCCAGCGGGGCGGAAGGTTATCTCATGAATGCGTTACTTTCAGGCGTTCGTTTCGCGACGCGCGCTTTTCGGGCGAAAAGCTGCTACCACCTGGCTGTCGGTTTCAATGTACGGCCCTTCCAGCAGCTGTATACAGTAAGGCACGCTGGCAAAGATACCGTTGACCAACACTTTTCCTTCCGCGTCTTTAACGCCTTCCAGCGTTTCCTCAATCGCTTTCGGCTGACCCGGCAGATTAAGGATTAACGCCTGTTTGCGGATCACGCCAACCTGGCGGGAGAGGATTGCGGTAGGCACAAAGTGCAGGCTCACCTGACGCATTTGTTCGCCAAAGCCCGGCATCACCCGGTCGGCAATCGCCAGCGTGGCATCCGGCGTGACATCGCGACGCGCCGGGCCTGTACCGCCAGTCGTCAGCACCAGATGACAGCTCATTTCATCCACCAGCTCACACAGGGTTTGCTCGATGATCGGTTGTTCATCGGGGATCAGACGCGTCTGGAGTTCAAAAGGGGTGGTCAGAGTTTTGCCAAGCCACGCTTCGAGCGCCGGGATACCTTTATCCTGATAAACGCCGCTGGATGCGCGGTCAGAGATTGACACCAGGCCGATACGTAAAGTGTTCATAGTCATTCCGTTCAAACTTGTACTGTTAGGCGAAATGATACACGGGAATAACGGGCGATCGCATGACACAGATAAAAAAATAACCCGCCTTCATAACGAAGCGCGGGTTATTTATGCGGAACCTAAGGCTGAATTACAGCAGGTCGCCGATCATTTTTTCCAGTTTTTCCTGGTCGATAGCAAACTTACGGATACCTTCCGCCAGTTTATCAACGGCCATCGGGTCCTGATTATGCTGCCACAGGAACTCAGACTCAGTGATACGCGCCGGACGCGCTTTCACTTCGCCGGTGTAAGCCAGTTTACGCTCGATAGCGCCTTCGCTTTCAGCCAGCTCTTTCAGCAGGGCCGGCGCGATGGTCAGGCGGTCACAGCCAGCCAGTTCCAGAATTTCGCCGATATTACGGAAGCTTGCGCCCATCACGACAGTTTCATAGCCGTGCTGTTTGTAATATTCGTAGATTTCGCTAACAGAAACCACACCTGGGTCTTCTGCCGGTGCGTACTCTTTCTTGTCGGTATTGGCTTTATACCAGTCAAGAATACGACCCACGAACGGGGAGATCAGGAACACGCCGGCTTCTGCACAAGCGCGAGCCTGCGCGAAGGAGAACAGCAGCGTCAGGTTACAGTTGATACCGTCTTTTTCCAGCTGCTCAGCGGCACGAATGCCCTGCCAGGTGGACGCCAGTTTGATCAGGATACGGTCGTTGCTGATGCCAGCATCGTTGTAAAGCTTGATCAGACGTTTCGCTTTGGCGATAGATGCGTCGGTATCATAAGAAAGGCGCGCATCCACTTCAGTTGAGATACGGCCCGGGACCAGTTTCAGGATTTCCAGGCCAATGTTTACGGCCAGCTTATCGGTAGCATCGACAACCTGCTGCGCACGATCGCTGCTCTGGCTACGCGCCCAGGCAATCGCTTCGTCAATCAGTTTACGGTACTCAGGGATCTGAGCGGCGCCCAGAATCAGAGAAGGGTTAGTTGTCGCATCCTGAGGCTGATACAGCTTCATCGCCGCGATGTCTCCGGTGTCAGCCACTACGGTTGTGTACTGACGTAGAGATGTCAATTTGTCCGTCATGATAGTGTTTCTCTTTAAACAGCTGTTAGGGGGATGTAACCGGTCTTCTTCGATGATATCACGCCCCAACGTCAGCGCAACTGCCGCAGTCCCGAGAGCGCAGAGTATGATAAACTGATTCATTCAACATTCAGGGCTGGCAATGGTTTGCCCTTAAACTGGTAACGCTTACACGGGCTGAATCGAATCGTGCTTTTCGCGGTTATTTCGCACATCGGGCCCCTGTTTCGGCATAAACAAGAGGACGTTTAATGCCTGATTTTCTCTCTTTTATCGGCGAAATCCTTTGGGGTTCGGTGATGATCTACCTGCTCCTCGGATGCGGAGTCTGGTTTACCTGGCGCACCGGTTACGTTCAGTTTCGCTATATACGCCAGTTTGGTAAAAGTCTGAAAGGTAGCCTGACGCCGCAAAAAGGCGGTTTAACCTCATTTCAGGTGTTATGCGTTAGCCTGGCCGCACGCGTTGGCAGCGGCAATCTGGCGGGCGTCGCCATCGCCATCACCGTCGGCGGGCCCGGCGCAGTTTTCTGGATGTGGGTGTCAGCCTTTATTGGCATGGCCAGCAGTTTCGCCGAATCTTCCCTCGCGCAACTTTATAAAGAAAAAGACGAGAGTGGTCAGTATCGCGGCGGCCCCGCCTGGTATATGGCGCGTGGTCTGGGGATGCGCTGGATGGGGGTGGTGTTCTCCATTTTCCTGTTGCTGGCCTACGGCCTGATTTTTAATACAGTGCAGGCCAATTCGATGGCGCGCGCACTGGAATTCGCCTTCGATACGCCAAAGCTCGTCACTGGTCTGATTACCGGTCTGGTGATTATTTTGTTGATCACTCGCTCGCTGAAAAGCATCGCGCGCATGATGCAGTGGGTTGCGCCGCTGATGTCGCTTCTGTGGGTAGGCGCAAGCCTGCTGATCAGTCTGTGGCACGCGGTAGAAGTGCCGGCACTGCTTGAGATGATCGTGCGTAGCGCATTTGGCTGGCAGGAAGCCGCGTCTGGCGCTGTGGGTTATACCATCAGTCAGGCCTTAACTAACGGTTTCCAGCGCGGTATGTTCTCTAATGAAGCGGGAATGGGCTCAACGCCGAATATCGCGGCGGCGGCTTCCTCCTGGCCGCCGCACCCTGCCGCGCAGGGTATCGTGCAGATGATCGGCGTCTTCATTGATACGATTATTATTTGCAGTGCCAGCGCGATGGTCGTCCTGCTTTCCGGGCATGACACGGAAATAGTCACCCATAGCGGCATCCATCTCATTCAACAGTCGATGAGTTTGTTGGTGGGTAGTTGGGGCGCAGGTTTTGTCGCCTTTATCATGGTGCTTTTCGCCTTGAGTTCAATTGTCGGCAACTATCTTTACGCCAAAAATAACCTTTACTTTTTGCGGTTACACACGCGATCCAACGTGTGGATTTTACGCATTGTCACCGTGTTAATGGTGCTGGCAGGAAGCCTGCTCAGTCTGCCTGTGGTCTGGCAATTAGCCGATGTCATTATGGCGTTGATGGCGATCACTAACATGACGGCTTTGCTGTTGCTTTCTCCGGTTGTGCGCATTATCGCCCGCGACTATCTGCGTCAGAGAAAACTGGGCGTGCAACCGGTGTTCACTGCCCGCTATTACCCGGATATCGAACAGCAACTGGCCCCTGGCACGTGGGATGAGCCGCCGCGCGAATAGCGCGGCAATCACAGCAATCGATCCGCTCACCCGCTTTTTTTGTTAAAGTTGAGTGAAATTTTTAGTAAGGACTGGATATGCTGATTCTGATCTCCCCCGCGAAGACGCTCGATTATCAAAGCGAGCTGGCGACCACGCGCTACACCCAGCCCGAGCTGCTGGATCACTCTCAACAGCTGATTCGCGAAGCGCGAAAACTTTCCGCGCCGCAAATCAAAAAGCTGATGGGCATTAGCGACAAGCTGGCGGATCTCAACGCCACCCGCTTCCACGACTGGCAGCCTGACTTCACGCCGGACAACGCCCGCCAGGCGATTCTGGCCTTTAAAGGCGACGTCTACACGGGCCTGCAGGCAGAAACCTTCAGCGAGGCGGATTTCGATTTCGCCCAGAAACACCTGCGCATGCTTTCCGGCCTGTACGGTGTGCTGCGTCCGCTGGATTTAATGCAGCCTTACCGTCTGGAGATGGGCATTCGTCTGGAAAACGCGCGCGGGAAAGACCTGTACCAGTTCTGGGGCGACATCATCACGGAAAAACTGAATGCGGCGCTGGACTCACAGGGCGATGACATCGTGGTCAATCTGGCGTCCGATGAGTATTTCAAATCGGTAAAACCAAAGACGCTGAAGGGCCGCATTATTAAACCCGTCTTCCTTGATGAGAAAAACGGTAAGTTCAAAGTGATTAGCTTTTATGCCAAGAAAGCTCGCGGGCTGATGAGTCGCTTTATCATTGAGAATCGCCTGACGAAGCCGGAACAGCTAACGACATTTAACAGTGAAGGCTATTTCTTCGATGAAGCATCATCCGCCGCAGATGAGCTGGTATTTAAACGTCACGAGCAGGCATAAACAAAACGGCGCGGTAAATACCGCGCCGTAAATGCGTTAACGATGACCGTTCCCCTGGCCGGGGCGATAATCATTCTTACCACCATGATTACCGGGTCCGCCATGGTTATCGTAATGCTTGTGCTTATCACGATTATCATGATGCGGTTTCGGTGGCTTGTGGGCATGCCAGCGGTTATCGCGCCACTCATAGTGGTTATGCCAGTAATCACGGTCACGCCAGTGACCGCCGTCCCAGTAATTACCGTTGTTAACGCGATCGCCGATCTGGAGCTTAACAGAAGGCACCAGCGTAATTTCTGCTGCATGAACCATCGCCGGAGCCACCAGCATCATAGAAAGTGCAAGGATCACAGGTTTCAACTTCGACATAGGTTATTCCTCATTCATGATCTGCCTTTCGGCCTATGAAATAAGAATAACCTTATAGGACGACGGTTGTTATTCTCCGCAATCCTATTCTGTGATGGCCCGCATCTATTGGTAATTCCTGCGTTTTTCCTGCTTTTTCCGTCCACATTCTCTTCATAATTGCCCGCTTAACGGGCAATCAGGAGATAACGCCCGCGAATTACGCCTTGCTCATCATCAGCTGGCGAAGGGCAGCAAAATCTGCCGGCAGGTTATGAGAGAGCAATGGCAAGTCGGCACGATCCGCCAGTTCTTTCGGTAACGGCAATGTTTCCTGCAGAATTTCTTCCACGCTCTCTTTAAACTTCGCCGGATGCGCCGTGCCAAGGAACAGACCATATTCGCCTGGGTTGAGCTGATCGCGCAGCGCGCGGTAAGCCACCGCCGCGTGAGGCTCAGACAAATACCCCAGCCCACGCAGTTCACGCATGGTCGCTTTGGTGGTTTCATCATCCACCGCCGCATAGCCCAGCTCGTTCAGACGCCAGATTTTGCGGCGGAACAGCTCTTCCACGCGCGGCCAGTTGTTTGGCTGGCTGACATCCATGGCGTTAGACAGCGTCGCCTGTGTCGATTTCGGCGCCCACTCGCCCTGTTGCAGGAAGCGCGGTACGGTGTCATTAACGTTAGTCGCGGCGATAAAGCGTTTCACCGGCAGCCCAAGAGATTTCGCCAGCAAGCCTGCGGTCAGGTCACCGAAGTTACCGCTTGGCACGGAGACCACCAGTTGGTTGCGGGCTTCCTGCGGCAGTTGCGCGACCGCTTCAAAGTAGTAGCAAATCTGCGCCAGCAGGCGGCTAATGTTAATCGAGTTAGCCGAGTTAAGCCCCAGCGCCTCTTTCAGCTCTTCGTCGTCGAAGGCCTGTTTTACCAGCGCCTGGCAGGCATCGAAATCGCCGTCGATAGCCACAGTTTCAATGTTGCCGCCCAGAGTACAGAACAGTTTTTCCTGCAACGGGCTGATTTTGCCGCGCGGGTAAAGGATAACCACACGTACGTTTGGCAGGCCATAAAACGCATGCGCCACCGCCGCACCGGTATCGCCAGAGGTCGCGGTCAGGATAGTCACCGGTTTGTCGCCGCTGATATGGGTCAGCATTTGCGCCATAAAGCGGCCACCAAAGTCTTTAAATGCCAGGGTCGGGCCATGGAACAGCTCCAGACAGCCGACATCTTCCTGCACCTGGCTTACGGGTGCAGGGAAGGCAAAGGCCGCGCGGACGCGCTCTTCAAGCAGCTCCTGCGGGATTTCATCGCCGATGAACGCGGAGAGGATTTTCGCGCTGCGCGGCACGAAGTCCATTTCCAGCATCTCATCCACCTCGGTGAGGTTGAACTCCGGCAGGTCATGCGGGAAAAACAGCCCCTGATTCTTGCCCAGGCCCTGGGTGATGGCCTGCGCGAAGCTGACCTGCTCGTTGTGATCTTTTAAGTTATAGAGTTTCATCGGTTATCCCACTACTCGTGCGCCCGCCGTGTCCAGCCGGCAAATATGAACGAAGCCTTCCTGATTTTGCAGATAATGTTTGCCCAGCCAGTCGGCCACGCGCTGCGCGGTATCCGGTTTATCACACAGGGCGAATAGCGTTGGCCCGGAACCGGAAATACCACAGGCGAGTGCACCAATTTCCGCCACCGCCTGACGCGCCTGACTGAAGCCTGGCAGCAGTTTGGTGCGATACGGTTCGGCAATCACATCTTTCATCAATTTCGCCGCCAGCAGAGGCTGACGGGAATAACAGGCATGAATAAAGCCGGCCAGATGGCGGCCATGCGCAATGCAATCCTGACGGCGATACTGGGCAGGCAAAATCGCCCGCGCTTCCGCCGTCGAAACTTTGATGCCGGGGTATGCCAACACCCACAGCCATTCATCAAACCCCGGAACCTGCTGGCTGATGATGCCGTTTTCTTCAATCATCAACTGCATTCCGCCCAGATAGCACGGCGCGACGTTGTCGTAATGCACGCTGCCGGAGATTCGCCCTTCCATCTCGCCCATCAGGGCCAGCATGCGGGTTTCGTCGAGCGGCTTACCGCAGAATTCATTTAGCGCCACCAGCGCCGCCACCACGGAACAGGCGCTGGAACCCAGCCCGGAACCAATCGGCATGTTTTTTTCGAGCGTCATCGCCACCGGAACGGTTTTGCCGATCTCCTGGCAGTAACGTTCCCAGCACTGATAAACGATATTCTCTTTTGGCGCAGTCGGTAATTTATCGGCAAAACGCCCGACATTACGCAGGCTGAAGCTTTCCGCTGCGTCTACCGACACGTTATCGCCCAACAGACTTCCATCGACGGGCGTCACCGCCGCACCCAATATATCGAACCCGACGCTCATATTGGCACTGGAAGCCGGGGCATATACTTTAACCATCTTAAACTCCTAACTTCCATGACAGGGTACGCAACAGGTCAGCGAACACCCCGGCGGCCGTGACGTCGTTCCCCGCACCGTAGCCGCGCAGAACCAGCGGCAGCGGTTGATAATAGTGGCTGTAAAACGCCAGCGCGTTCTCGCCGTTTTTGACTTTGTAGAGCGGATCGTTACCGTCAACGGCGTCGATCTTCACGCGGCACACGCCGTCTTCGTCAATGTTACCGACGTAGCGCAGCACTTTACCTTCATCGCGCGCTTTCGCCACGCGGGCGGAAAATTCGTCATCCAGCTGCGGCAGACGCGCCATAAAGCTTTCGGTATCACCCGAAGCGTCGAAGCTTTCCGGCAGCACCGACTCCACCACCATATCACTCAATTCGAGGCTACGTCCGGTTTCGCGGGCTAAAATAAGTAGCTTACGCGCCACGTCCATCCCAGAGAGGTCATCACGCGGGTCGGGTTCGGTATAGCCCATTTCGCGCGCCACTTTTGTTGCTTCAGAGAAACTCATGCCTTCATCCAGTTTGCCGAAGATAAACGACAGGGAGCCGGAAAGAATGCCGGAAAAACGTTGCAGCTCATCACCCGCATTTAGCAGGTTTTGCAGGTTTTCGATCACCGGCAGGCCCGCGCCGACGTTGGTGTCGTAGAGGAATTTACGACGCGATTTCTCTGCCGCGTGGCGCAGCTGGTGATAGTAATCCATCGACGACGTGTTGGCCTTTTTGTTCGGCGTGACCACGTGGAAGCCTTCGCGAAGGAAGTCAGCATATTGATCGGCAACAGCCTGGCTGGAGGTACAGTCAACAATCACCGGATTGAGCAGGTGATACTCTTTCACCAGGCGAATCAGGCGGCCAAGGTTAAACGGCTCTTTTGCTTCAGCCAGTTCCGCCTGCCAGTTTTCCAGGTTCAGACCGTGCACACTGGTGAGCAGCGCTTTTGAATTCGCCACGCCGCACACGCGCAGGTCGATATGTTTGTTTTTCAGCCACGCCTGCTGGCGCTTGATTTGCTCAAGCAGCGCCCCGCCGACGCCGCCGACGCCTACCACAAACACTTCAATCACCTGGTCGGTGTTGAACAGCATCTGATGGGTGACGCGAACCCCGGTAGTGGCATCGTCATTGCTGACCACCACGGAAATCGAGCGCTCTGACGAGCCCTGGGCAATCGCCACGATGTTGATATTGGCACGCGCCAGTGCGGCAAAGAACTTCGCAGAAATCCCGCGCAGGGTACGCATGCCGTCGCCGACGACGGAGATAATCGCCAGACGTTCCATAATCGCCAGCGGTTCCAGAAGCCCTTCTTTCAGTTCCAGGTAGAACTCATCTTCCATCGCCTTCTTCGCCCGCGCGCAGTCGCTTTGCGGTACGCAGAAGCTGATGCTGTACTCGGACGACGATTGAGTGATCAACACGACGGAGATACCCGCACGCGACATGGTGGCGAACACGCGTGCCGCCATGCCCACCATGCCCTTCATGCCCGGGCCGGAGACGCTGAACATCGCCATGTTGTTAAGGTTAGAAATACCCTTCACCGGTAAATCATCTTCCGCGCTGCTACCGCCAATTAGCGTACCTGGCGCTTGTGGATTTCCGGTGTTTTTAATCAGGCAAGGGATCTGGAACTGAGCGATGGGGGCAATGGTACGAGGATGAAGGACTTTCGCGCCGAAGTAGGAGAGCTCCATGGCCTCCTGATACGACATACTCTTCAGCAGGCGGGCGTCAGGCACCTGTCTCGGGTCGCAGGTATACACGCCATCGACATCGGTCCAGATTTCACAACAGTCGGCACGCAAACAGGCCGCCAGCACGGCGGCGGAGTAATCTGAGCCATTACGACCCAGCACGACCAGTTCGCCCTTCTCGTTACCCGCAGTAAAGCCCGCCATCAGGATCATATGGTCAGCCGGGATCTGGCTCGCGGCAATGCGGCGGGTGGATTCAGCGATATCCACGGTAGATTCGAGGTAATGACCATTCGCCAGCAGTTTTTCGACCGGATCGATAACCGTCACGTTGTGGCCGCGAGCACGCAGCAGCCCCGCCATAATGGCGATAGAGAGTTTTTCGCCCCGGCAAATGAGCCCGGCGTTTACGCCGTCCGGGCACTGACCCAGCAGGCTGATACCATGCAGAATGTGTTTGATTTGGGCAAATTCGCTGTCAACCGTTTGTTTCAGTTCAACCAGCGGGAACCCCGGCTGGCCCGCAGCAAGCCCCTGAAGAAGTTCGGAAAAAATGCGTTCAGCGTCGTCGATATTGGAGAGAGCATCCACCCCGCCGATGGTTTTTTCGATCATTGCCACCAGGTGGTTAGTGATTTTCGCCGGGGCAGAGAGCACGGTCGCTACCTGCCCCTGCCTGGCGTTACTCTCCAGGATATCGGCAACACGCAGAAAACGTTCTGCATTTGCCACTGATGTACCGCCGAACTTCAAGACTCGCATGGTTGTTACCTCGTTACCTTTGGTCGAAAAAAAAGCCCGCACTGTTTAGGTGCGGGCTTTTTTCTGTGTTTCCTGTACGCGTCAGCCCGCACCGTTACCTGTGGTAATAGTGGTGGTTGTCATGGTGATAATCATGCTGATGCGAATCATGGATGTTGTGTGCTCTGTTATTTTTACGCTGTCTGTGCGCTGTACCTATATTGGTTAAAGTATCTGCCCGCTTAAGTCAACGAATTTTTAAGTTCGTCACGTTTCGCAACCACTTCACATCCCGCCACAAGCACGGGAATTTTTAACCTTATAAGCCAACAATCACGTAACAAAGCAGACCTTAACACCAAAAAACAAATAATCAACAGAGTTTTACTCTGTGAGTTTTTTTTCAATATCATGCAGCAAACGATGCAACATTGCCGTATCCCGCTGTTCAAGTAAGCCGATCCGTTGTTGCAGCCAGTCAGCCAGTTTTACATCATCGTCGACCGCCAGTTGAGACAGCAGCGCAGTAATTCGCGCACGTAATGCCTGTAGCTGGTTTTCGCCTCCGGTAGTGACCGGTTGCCGCGCATGCTGCAACAGGGAGGAGAGCTGATAACAGTACACCATCACCGCCTGGCCGAGGTTCAGCGACGGATAATCCGCCACCATTGGCACGCCAGTCAGTACGTCAGCCAACGCCAGTTCATCGTTGGTCAGCCCGGAATCTTCGCGGCCAAACACCAGCGCGGCGTGCCCCATCCACTGCGCTTTTTCCGCAAGCATCGGCAAAAGTTCCTGCGGCGTAGCGTAGTAATGGAACTTTGCCCGGCTGCGCGCGGTCGTAGCGACAGTAAAATCAACGTCATGTAGCGCATCGGCAAGGGTGGAATAACAGGTGATGTTATCAATGATATCGCCAGATCCATGTGCGACCCAGCGGGTAGCGGGCTCCAGATGGGCCTCGCTATCCACAATGCGCAGGTCGCTAAACCCCATGGTTTTCATGGCTCTTGCGGCGGCGCCGATATTTTCAGCTCTTGCTGGTGAAACCAGCACTATCGATAAGCGCATTTAAAGTTCTCTTTCTTACGGGTGGTGCGGCAAAAATGTGATGTAGTTCAACATATTGCGCAGCGCGAATTTACAAAATTGCAACAAAAATCACTGAAATGATGTTTCATAACATATAAAAGACACTAAACTATTCATGACAGAAACTATGTGCTTTAATGTTAACAGAGCTTATATATCCTCATGTTTATAAATACTATTTTCGTGCTGTTTAGCTCATCACCATTGGATTCAACGCATTTATCAGTTAATCTACGCAACTAATTGAGTTGTGGAAAAAATGTGACAAGCGTTAGCATTTAGCAGCGATGATTTCACCAAACTGTTAACGTGCTACAATTGAACTTGATATATGTCAACGAAGCGTAGGTTTATTGGCTGTCTGGTGCCTCTTAGCCTGTTATGTTGCTGTTAAAATGGTTAGGATGACAACCGTTTTTGACACTGTCGGGTCCAGAGGGAAAGTACCCACGACCAAGCTAATGATGTTGTTGACGTTGATGGAAAGTGCATCAAGAACGCAATTACGTACTTTAGTCATGTTACGCCTGTGATGTTAATTTACGACATGCATCAGGCAGGTCAGGGACTTTTGTACTTCCTGTTTCGATTTAGTTGGCAATTTAGGTAGCAAACATGCAGACCCCGCACATTCTTATCGTTGAAGACGAGTTGGTAACACGCAACACGTTAAAAAGTATTTTCGAAGCAGAAGGCTACGATGTTTTCGAAGCGACCGATGGCGCGGAAATGCATCAGATCCTCTCTGAAAATGATATCAACCTGGTGATCATGGATATCAACCTGCCAGGGAAAAACGGCCTTCTGCTGGCACGCGAACTGCGCGAGCAAGCAAACGTAGCGCTGATGTTCCTGACGGGACGCGACAATGAAGTCGACAAAATCCTCGGCCTGGAAATCGGTGCTGACGATTACATCACCAAACCGTTCAACCCGCGTGAACTGACCATTCGTGCGCGTAACCTGCTTTCTCGTACCATGAACCTGGGTACCGTCAGCGAAGAACGTCGCAGCGTGGAAAGCTACAAGTTCAACGGTTGGGAACTGGACATCAACAGTCGTTCTCTGGTGAGCCCTAACGGTGAGCAGTATAAGCTGCCGCGTAGCGAATTCCGCGCGATGCTGCACTTCTGCGAAAACCCAGGCAAGATTCAGTCTCGTGCTGAACTGCTGAAAAAAATGACCGGTCGCGAGCTGAAGCCGCATGACCGTACCGTTGACGTGACCATTCGTCGTATTCGTAAGCATTTCGAATCTACGCCGGACACGCCGGAAATCATTGCCACCATCCATGGTGAAGGTTACCGCTTCTGCGGCGAACTGCAGGAATAATTAAAAACGGCGCTTAACGCGCCGTTTTTAATTGCTGGTAAAGTGCGCTCTGTTCTTGCCGGATGCGGCGTGAACGCCTTATCCGGCCTACAAAATACCGCAAAATCAATATATTGCAGGGTTTCGCGTAGGCCTGATAAGCGTAGCGCATCAGGCAATTTTGCGTTTGTCATCAGCCTCTAACGGCGCATTGAGCGCCGTTTTCGTTTCTGTCGGTTAGCTTCGCTTGCCGGGTCTACAAAGCCTTATTTCCAGATTCGTAACTCATCACTTTCCGGCAAGGGCAGTTTCGGCGCTTTTGGCGCACCCAGCGCATACCAGTCGAAATTTCGCGTCAGGAACATCACGCCGCACAATGCCATCAGCAACACGCCCGTCCCTAACAGCAACGAACTCTCCTCTGAACGCAGTAACCCCCACATCACGCCATCAAGCACCAGCAACGCCAGCGTAAACAACACGCTGCTGCGCCAGCTTTTCAACACCGCCTGTAGATACACGCCGTTCATCAACGCGCCAACCAGGCTTGCGGTTACCCATGCGATGGTAAAGCCGATATGCTCTGACAGCGCCAGCAGCAAAAAGTAGAACATCACCAGCGACAGTCCTACCAGCAGATACTGCATTGGGTGCATGCGTCGTCCGGTGAGAGTCTCAAAGACGAAGAAGGCTGTGAAGGTCAGGGCAATCAGCAAAAAAGCATATTTGGTGGCGCGGTCAGTCAACTGATAGTGATCGGCGGGTGTCGCGACGGAAACGCTAAATGAAGGCAGTTCTGGTGAGGAAAATTTATCGGCCTCGGCGAAACGCTCACCCAGATTATTGGCAAACCAGCTGCTCTGCCAGCGTGCCTGAAAACCAGTGGGACTGACCTCGCGGGTCACGGGAAGAAAATCACCGATAAAGTTCGGATGCGGCCAGTTGCTGTTGAGCACCAGCTCGCTGTTCCGCCCAAGCGGTACCATCGAAAAATTGCCTGTACCGCTCAGAACCAGCGAGAAATCGAGGTTAAATTTCTTCTGCGTAAAGGGGAGATTCGGCAACTGAACGTGCAACCCCTGCGACGCTCTGGCAATACCGGTGCCAGGCTCAACCAGCAACGGCGTGCCGTCCAGGCTTGGGGGATTCACCGCACCAATGCCGCGCGTGTCGCCCACCGCCATCACCATAAAAGGTTTTCCTAACGTGATATTGTCGCGGTTGAGCGCCTCCAGCCGCGAAGTATCAAATTCGGCCTTAACGTTAATGTCTGTCTTCCAGACTTGCCCTTCATAAATCCCCACTTTGCGCGGTTCAACGTTCTGATTGCCCTCCACCATCAATGATTCCGGCAGCCAGAAATGAATAAACGTGCGCTTTTGCGAAACCTCGTGGTTATTTTCCAGTGTGCTATACACTTCCGTCACCGGAATGGCGATCAGCGGCCCCACCAGCTTTTGTGGCCCGCTGGTGCTTTGGCCGATCGCCTCTTCGACCACGCTGCGGTAATCCGCACGTTCAACAATCAGCCCTCTCACCATCATCAGTGGGATTAGCAGCAACAGCATCGTGCCAACGAGGGTAACAATTTTTACCGCCAGCGGTGATTTTGATTTCGACATAACCTTCTCCTTTGCAATGGCAGCAGAGTAATCGGGCTATGTGCGGTGAGTTTGAAGTTATGTGAAGGGACGGTGAAGTGTGAACGTGGCTTCCACGCCACCCTGCTCTCGATTACGTAGCCGGACATCTCCCTGATGCAAACGCGCGACTTCGCTGACAAACGCCAGCCCCAGGCCACTGCTTTTGTGACCATTGGCACGCGGCAGCGAATAGAAACGCTCAAAGATGCGCGGCAGAGCAAAATCTGGAATACCGCTGCCGGTATCAATAATGTTCAGCACTACGCTATCGTCCTGCGCATCGGCGCTAAGAGTGATACTCCCCTGCTCCGGCGTAAAATCGATCGCGTTATCCAGCAGATTGCCCATCGCCTGCATGAGCAGGGCTTCATCCGCCGCTACGCTCAGGGTTGTTGGTTCGACCTGCAGCGCAATGTGTTTCGCCGCCAGCGTGACGCTACGTGATTCCTGTAGCTGGTTGAATAACGTCGCCACAGACACCGGGGTGAGCGTAATCTCCTGACGATTCTCCAGTCGCGCCTGACGGAGCAACGTTTCGACCAGCGCCTGCATTCGCGCGTTCTGTTGAAGAATATTGTCCGTAAAGCGCAAAACAACGTCCGGTGGCGGCCCCTCACGTAAGATCTCCGCCGCACCGCGAATAGCCGCCAGCGGGCTTTTAAGCTCGTGCGTCAGGGCATAAACGTACTGCTCGATATAATTTTTGCCTTCCAGCTTCACGCGCATACTTTCCAGCGCCTGCGCCAGCTTGCGCAGTTCACTGCTGCCCAGTTCCGGTAACGGGACCGGCTGTTCAAGCGTGACCGAGTCAGCGTAGTGCACCAGTTTACCGATAGAGCGGTTGATCCACAGAATCACGCCGCCGCCAATCAGCAGCGCAATCCCCAGCAGCGCGCCCGCCGCCCATAGCATGCGATGCTCGCTGCGCTTGATCACCGGCGCGATGGCGGCGTTAGGTTTGCCGACGCTGAGTACACCGATGATTCTGCCGTGATCAACAATCGGCGCAGCGACGTACATCACCGTGCTCTCGGGATCGTTGGGATCCTGCGCGGTGCTTCGCGCGCCATATTCCCCGCGCAACGTCAGCCAAACGTCGTTCCAGCGGGAGTAGTCCTGCCCGACGGCAATATTGGCCGAGTCAAAGACCACTCGCCCCTGCGCATCGGTCATGTAGACGTGATACTCATTGCGAACTTTATGGATACCGCTGATATTGGCACGGAACGGCTGCGTGCTTAGCTGGCGAAAAGCCTGTGCCAGTTTGCCTTGCGCCGGGTTACCCGCCAGCATGTCGTCACGCGCCAGCGCCGCCAGCAGCGTTGCGGTGTCAATCAGCGTACCTTCCGTTGCGCGTCGCACGCCGGGCTTGATCTCCTGTACGAAGATCGACAATACGAACCAACCCGCCACCGCCACAATCAGGAAGTAGCCCAGCAGTACGCGCATGCCGATGCGCATCAGGCTTTCACCAGACTATAGCCGAGGCCACGATGGGTATTAATAGGCGAACGTGATGGGTCGATCACGCGCAGTTTGGCGCGCAGGGTTTTGATATGCGTATCCACAGTGCGGTCGAAACTTTCTGCCGCATCGCCCCAGACGATATCCATCAGTTGCTGGCGCGAATAAACGCGGCCCGGCGACAGAAGCAGCGTTTTCAGCAGCAAAAATTCGTAACGCGTTAGCAGTAGCGGCTGGCCGCACCAGCTCACCTGTGCAGCGGGTTCGTCGAGAAGAAAATCACCGACGCGCACCTGCACTGGCGGTGCAGAAAACTTTTGCAGACGCCGCAAGATCGTGCGCACGCGGGCGCAGACTTCACGCGGCGAAAACGGCTTAGCGACGTAGTCATCCGCGCCGATTTCCAGCCCCAGCAGTTTGTCCACTTCGTCGCTGCGCGCGGTGAGAAACAGCACCGGCAGCGCCGCATGCCGTGCCAGCAGTTGCCGGCACAATTCAAAACCGCTGATATCCGGCAGGCCGACATCGAGTATGGCCAGGTCTGGCAAGCGGTGCCGTGCCTCTTCCAGCGCAGGCAGGCCGCGCTCAAACGCCCTGACGGTAAATCCCTCTTGTTGAAGCATATAGATAAGCGTATCCGCGATGCTTATCTCATCTTCCACCAGCCAGATCAGCGGTTGTTCCATACACGTTCCTTGTTATTTGCCCCACGGCATAATGGGCACCGCGCTTATGGCGTTTTTCGGTGAGCCATCAACCACTTTATCGGAATAGGTGAGATACACCAGCGCATTACGTTTGCTGTCATAGAAGCGGACAACCTGCAGCTTTTTAAAGACTAACGACGTCCGTTTCTGGAAGACCACTTCACCCTGTGATTTCCCGTTTTTGATTTTGTCAGAGAGTTCGATCGGGCCAACCTGCTGACAGGAAATCGCAGCATCGGAGGTATCTTCCGCCAGCCCTAACCCGCCCTTGATCCCCCCCGTTTTCGCCCGGCTAATGTAGCAGGTGACGTTGGTGATATCCGGATCGTCAAAAGCTTCGACCACGATTTTGTGGTCCGGGCCAAACATTTTGAAAACGGTATCGACCGAGCCAATTTGTTCCGCGTGGGCGCTAAAACCACAAACACCCAGCACCAGACCCGCTACTAACTTCTTGTATTTCATATTGTTACCATTCCTGACGATTCGATTGAGTGATTATTCAACATTTCAGATATAAAGCATTGAAAGATCACACCTTTACAAATAATACGCCGCAACCCAATGTAAAAACGCATGAATGCACAAAAAAAACACTGAATGCTAAAACATCAAAAAATGCTATTATCCGCTACCTTAGTATCAGGCACCTATAATTTTAAGGACGAGGACATTATATGGATCAGGCTGGGATTATTCGCGATCTCCTTGTATGGCTGGAAGGTCATCTGGATCAACCCCTGTCGCTTGATAATGTTGCGGCAAAAGCGGGCTATTCCAAGTGGCATTTACAGCGGATGTTCAAAGATGTCACCGGTCATGCCATTGGCGCATATATCCGTGCCCGACGTCTGTCGAAATCCGCCGTGGCGCTACGCCTGACTGCTCGCCCCATTTTAGACATTGCGCTGCAATATCGCTTCGATTCACAGCAAACCTTTACCCGTGCGTTCAAAAAGCAGTTTGCTCAGACACCTGCGCTCTATCGCCGCTCGCCGGACTGGAGCTCCTTCGGCATGCGTCCGCCGCTGCGTCTGGGTGAGTTCACCATGCCGCCGTATGAGTTTGTCACGCTGCCTGCCACGCCGCTGGTTGGGGTAACTCAAAGCTATACCTGCAAACTGGAAGAGATTTCCGAATTCCGTCAGCAAATGCGCGTACAGTTCTGGCAGGAGTTCCTGGGGAATTCGCCGTCTATTCCGCCGATGCTTTACGGCCTGCATGAGCCGCGTCCGAGCCTGGAAAAAGACGATGAGCAGGAAGTGTTTTACACCACGGCGGTTACACCAGATATGGCTAACGGCCACCTGAATAATTCGCATCCGGTGACGCTGGAAGGCGGTGAATACGTGATGTTCACGTATGAAGGTTTGGGAACGGGGCTACAGGAATTTATCCTCACGCTTTACGGCACCTGCATGCCGATGCTCAACCTGACCCGTCGCAAGGGCCTGGATATCGAACGTTTCTTCCCGCAGGATGAAGCGCGGGATCAGGAGCCGCCAATTCAGTTGCGCTGCGAATACCTAATCCCAATTCGTCGTTAACGCTGTAATTCGTCTAACGCAGGGGCGTCCAGATGTGAGACGTCGCCTGCGGTTTCCACCACCCATCCCGACGCAAGCCAGGCACTCTGCTGGTGATCAACCCGCGAAATAGAGCAGTTACGCAGACGTAGACGGCGTTCAGCATACGCGGGCAGGCCGAGAATGGTGCTCACCAGGCAACCCAGCGCGATACCGTGGCTGACCAGCAGCGGACGACTTCCCGGCGGCAATTCCAGACAGCTTTGCAGTGCGCTGTGCATGCGCTCGCTCAGTTCCTGCATCGACTCCCCTTCCGGGATACGGCCATCCGGCGTACCGTTGACCAGTTGACGCCGCCACGCTTCTTCTTCCGCCGTTAACGTGTCGATATGGCGCTGTTCCAGCACGCCCATATTCAGCTCACGCAGACGCGGGTCGGCGATCACTTCACAACCGCAGGCATCAGCGATGATCTCTGCGGTGCGACGGGTACGACCCAGATCGCTGGTGATGATATGGGTGATCCCCAGTGAGCGGACGCGATCGCCCACTTGCTTTGCCTGATCCTCACCTTTCTGGGTGAGCGGACTATCAGACTGGCCCTGAATACGCCGTTCGGCGTTCCACTGCGTTTCGCCATGGCGAACAAGGTATACCTGTAACATGTCTTTCTTCCGTATACTGCGGTGATGTTAAATCTTATGAGTTGTTCTGATTATGCACAATGTTGTCACAGCTACCACCAATCCTGCCAAAATTCAGGCAATTCTTGCTGCATTTGAGCTGATCTACGGTGAAGGATCCTGCCATATTGACGCTATCTCCGTCGACACTGGTGTGCCTGAACAGCCGATTGGCAGTGAAGAAACGCGCGCTGGCGCACGAAATCGCGTGGAGAATGCGCGCGCCTTGCGCCCGAATGCCGATTTTTGGGTGGCAATTGAGGCGGGTATTGATGAAGGCAGTACCTTTAGTTGGGTGGTCATTGAGAGCGCAAATCAGCGCGGGGAAGCGCGTTCCGCCACCTTGCCGTTGCCGGAAGTGATTCTCGAAAAAGTACGTGAAGGGGAAGAGCTCGGCCCGGTCATGTCACATTATACCGGAATCGATAAGATTGGCCGCAAAGAGGGCGCTATCGGCGTGTTCACCAAAGGCGCCCTGACGCGCAGCAGCGTTTATCATCAGGCGGTGGTGTTAGCGTTAAGCCCGTTCCATAACGCGATTTACGGGCAGCGCGCGTAAGTTTGCCGGATGGCGGCTGATGCCTTATCCGGCCTACGGTGAGATCGTGCATTGTTGCCGGATGGCGGCTGGTGCCTTATCCGGCCTACGGATCGTAGTAGGCCGGATAAGCGTAGCGCCATCAGGCGTTGTTCACCGTTTTCGGCAGCGTCTGCTCCAGCCATTGGCGCAATTCGGCAGGGGCAGATTTCAGGCTGTTCGAACCACGCGTAATCGTGGCAATGCCTGCGCCCAACTCTGACTTCAACTCACGCTGGCTCATCTCACCACGCAGTAATTCTTCAATAATGCGCACGCGCGTGCCCAGCGCTTCGCGTTCGTCAGGTGTCATAATTAAGTCGAGTAAAGGCAGTGCGTGCTCGTCAGCATAGGCCAGACGTAGCAGCTCAACAAAGCGAAGCCATTCCTGATGCCGCTGTTCTGCGACGGAGGCTGAATAAGGGGATTGTTGGGTCATAGTATGCCGCCATGTTATGGCGGATGGCGCAGGGCCATCCGCTGTATGTACTCTTCAACGAGTACAGCATAACATAGTCACCGCGGATCAGTAACGGCGTTGCCACTCGCTATCGCTAAAGATCGCCTCTTTTTCGCCCATAAAGTGACGATAGTACGCGTCATACGCCAGCACGTTCTTCACATAGCCGCGCGTTTCCGAGAACGGGATGCTCTCAACAAACGCGACAGGATCAATTCGCCCGGCGCTGGTGCCAAGCCAGGTGCGCACGCGCCCCGGGCCTGCGTTATAGGCGGCGGAAGAGAAGATACGGTTGTTACCAAACTGCTGGTAAACGTATTGCAGATAGCTGGTACCGATATTGATGTTGGTTTCCGGGTCCAGCAACTGGTTCTGATTGCTGTAACCTGGAATATTAAACATCTGCACCGTGTGCGTCGCCGTACCCGGCATGATTTGCATCAGGCCACTTGCCCCTACCGGAGATTTTACTTTCGGGTTCCAGGCACTTTCCTGACGCGCAATCGCCATCGCATAGCTTTGCGGAATGTCTTTACCGGCGGTGTAACGCACGAAGAGGTCGTTATAAGCAGGCGGGAAACGCTCCTGCAGGTTATCCCACAGCTTACCCGCGATGGTCGCCTGTACGCTGAGATCCCACCAGCGTTGGTCAAACGCGTAGCGCGCCAACTGGGCCTGCTCGTTCTTCGTGCGGCTGCTCACCAGGTTCGCCCATTCGCTGCGCGCGGTGTTATCCATATCCCAGTACATCAGTTCACGCACGCGCGCCATTTCCGGGCCGTTCACCAGTAGCGGCGAAACGGTGCCCTGTGGGCCTTCGATGCGTAAGGTGTAATCTTCACCCAGGCGCTGCGCCGCCACCATCGGGTAGAAGCCGCGCTGGGTCATTAAGGATTTAAAGATCTCTTTCGCTTCGTCATCGCGTCCGCGTTCCATCAGCAGGTCAGCCTGCCAGTAGCGCCATTCATCTTTCTCTTTTGCATCCATCGGCAGGCGCGCCAGCCAGGTATTCAGCCCACGGCGATCGCCGGAGCCCAGCGCCATACGAACCCGACGCTCAATCAGCGACGTCGACTGAGAACGCATAATGGCGTCGTCGCGCCATTTCTCCTGCTCGGAGGTGACGTCATTGCCCATCAAACGCCAGGCAACGATATCGCGCAACTCCTGGGTTTGATCGTCATTAAGCTTCTGCGCCTGTACCAGAGACGGGATCATCAGACGCGCGTTTTCCACATCCTGACGCGCGACGCTGCTAAACGCCACCGCCGCCATCGAACGAGTAAAATCGGTCGCGCCTGTGGTGCGTGCAAAGGTCAGCACGTTATTGGGATTGTTCGCAAGGTCGGTCACCGCCAGCGAAATGGTTTGATAATCTGACGGCATTTGCGAGGCCAGCACTTTGACCAGCGACGTATTGCCCGCTTTCATCGCCAGGCGAATTCGTTCGAGATAGGCGAGCGGGTCCTGCGTGCCGGACGAACGCCAGGCGCTGAACAGTTTGTCGCAGGCATTTGGCTGGCTTTTACCCGTCAGCCACAGTTCTTTCGCCCCGTCCCAGGCCTGCTGGGTTTCGCCAACGTTATATTTGGCGTAGTAATAGTTACACTGCGCTTCGGTGGTGCCGGGTTTATCCGGGCTGAAGGCCAGCAGACCGCGCCAGTCTTCGCGTCTCGCCAGTTCATTTACAAAGCGGTTTTTGAGCGTTCGCGCCGGCGGCAGCGTCGGGTTATCACGCACAAAATTGGTGACGGTAACGGCAGGGGTGTTCATCAAGTCGCCGGAAATCTGACGATATTCCAGGTAAGGATAGAGCGGATATTCCCGCAATGTTGGCATCAACTGGCCCACGACATCCATCTGTCGGTTATCCCAGGCCTGCTTAATCTGCGAATAGCGACTACGCTGTTCGTCCAGTGAATCCGCGTGAGCCAGGTTGTTAAGTGACAACAGGCAAACACTGGCCGCTAACACGCGCCACGCCATGGATTTGGCTTTTTTCACACGATCTTCCTCTAATCAATCACATGTTGCAGCTTCATGCCGCGTATAAGATATCTATTTCATGCTAACCACACATGAAGCAACGCGCCACGTTCTGGACACATTTTTACGCTTTTATCGCGTTAACCGCCTCGCTGGGATTAACGAACGAAAAAGGCTACACTTCGGCTTTGTATACTTACCATCAAAATAAAAGAGGCGAAGTCCAACGTGGCTCAATTCGTTTATACCATGCATCGTGTCGGCAAAGTGGTTCCGCCGAAACGTCATATTCTGAAAAACATCTCGCTGAGCTTCTTCCCTGGCGCAAAAATCGGTGTACTGGGCCTGAACGGTGCCGGTAAATCTACGCTGCTGCGCATCATGGCCGGTATTGATACCGACATCGAAGGTGAAGCACGCCCGCAGCCAGGCCTGAAGATTGGTTACCTGCCGCAGGAACCTCAGTTAAATCCGGAACATACGGTTCGTGAATCCGTTGAAGAAGCGGTTGCCGAAGTGGTTAATGCGCTGAAAGGTCTGGACGAAGTCTACGCCAAATATGCCGAACCGGATGCCGACTTCGATAAACTTGCCGCTCAGCAGGGCAAGTTTGAAGAAATCATTCAGGCGCATGATGGCCATAACCTGAACGTTCAGCTGGAACGCGCCGCCGATGCGCTGCGTCTGCCGGACTGGGATGCCAAAATCGCCACCCTTTCCGGTGGTGAACGCCGCCGCGTCGCGCTGTGCCGCCTGTTGCTGGAAAAACCAGACATGCTGCTGCTCGACGAACCGACTAACCACCTGGATGCCGAATCTGTCGCGTGGCTGGAACGCTTCCTGCACGACTTCGAAGGGACCGTTGTGGCAATCACCCACGACCGTTACTTCCTCGATAACGTGGCGGGCTGGATTCTGGAACTTGACCGCGGCGAAGGGATTCCGTGGGAAGGTAATTACTCCTCCTGGCTGGAACAGAAAGATCAGCGTCTGGCGCAGGAAGCTTCTCAGGAAGCGGCGCGTCGTAAGTCTATCGAGAAAGAGCTGGAGTGGGTACGTCAGGGCGCGAAAGGCCGTCAGTCTAAAGGCAAAGCGCGTCTGGCCCGTTTCGAAGAACTTAACAACGTTGAGTACCAGAAACGTAACGAAACCAACGAACTGTTTATTCCGCCTGGCGCACGTCTGGGGGATAAAGTGGTTGAAGTCAGCAATCTGCGTAAATCCTATGGCGATCGCGTACTGATTGACGACCTGACCTTCTCGGTACCGAAAGGCGCGATTGTCGGTATCATCGGCCCGAACGGTGCGGGTAAATCCACCCTGTTCCGCATGATGTCCGGTCAGGAACAGCCTGATAGCGGTTCTATCACGCTGGGTGATACTGTGAAGCTGGCGTCTGTTGATCAGTTCCGTGACGCAATGGATAACAGCAAAACCGTGTGGGAAGAAGTTTCCGGCGGGCTGGATATCATGAAGATCGGTAACACCGAGATGCCAAGCCGCGCATACGTTGGCCGCTTTAACTTTAAAGGTGTTGACCAGGGTAAACGCGTGGGCGAGCTGTCCGGCGGTGAGCGCGGTCGTCTTCACCTGGCGAAACTGTTGCAGGTAGGCGGCAACGTCCTGCTGCTCGATGAACCGACCAACGACCTGGATATCGAAACCCTGCGCGCGCTGGAAAACGCCCTGCTGGAGTTCCCGGGCTGCGCAATGGTTATCTCGCACGACCGTTGGTTCCTTGACCGTATCGCCACCCACATTCTGGATTACCAGGATGAAGGTAAAGTGGAATTCTTCGAAGGTAACTTTACCGAATACGAAGAGTACAAGAAACGCACGCTGGGCGCAGACGCGCTGGAGCCGAAGCGTATTAAGTACAAGCGTATTGCGAAGTAATGACATTATCGTAGGCCGGGCAAGCGTTAGCGCCCCCCGGCTTTTTGCAGACGCAATATCGCCTGTAAAAAATGCCGGATGGCGCTGCGCTTATCCGGCCTACATTTTTTGCCAACACATACATTTCACGAATAAAAATTTAATTTAAATTCATTAAATCTTTAATATCCACAAATCAAATAAATAGCTCCCACAATCTAATCCACACCTCAAATATCATTACAAACATTCATTGCAATTTTGTAATAACAAGATTGAGATGGCAGATGGTCTATGCTACAAATAGCGCCACCAGAAGGAATTGTGCCATATATTCAGCTAATCTAGCTTAGCGAATTAATTATTCGCACCAGCTATATTCAGCATGCGTTAAAATCATTCACCATCGACATTAACAAAGGATTGATATGTCTATTATTAATAACTCCCACTGCTATTCCCAACGTTGCCACTATTAATTATTCATTAAAAGAATATATTTTTAATTAAACCGCGTTCGGAATTATGAAAATAAATCACGTGTTTATAACTCATCTCTTTCAGCGTCTGAAAATTTGTCGCCAGTGTGCCTGCGCGCTACCGTTCCAGCGCTATCTTGCGCATATTTTCATTACCGCACCAATGGCATTGCTTTTGATTTATCTGGTCATTTTTAGCCAGCCGCGCTACATGAGCGAATCCAAAGTCGCCGTAAAACGCCCCAATGAAATTGACAGTTCAAGCCTGAACGTTGGCCTGCTGCTGGGAGCGTCGAACCCGTCGTCGGCGGAAGACTCCCTCTATTTAAAAGAGTACATCAACTCGCCCGATATGCTGATGGCACTGGATAAGCGACTCAACTTCCATCAGGCATTCAGCCAAAGCGGGTGGGATTTCTTTTTCCACCTTCCTGATAACGCCACCGCGGAAGAGTTTCTCGACTACTATCGCAGCCGGATTTCCATTGCCTGGGACGAAAAATCGGGCCTGCTGAATATTCAAACGCAGGGCTTCACCCCCGAATTTGCGCAGGCGTTTAACCACGCGGTGCTGAAAGAGTCTGAGCGCTTTATCAACGAACTTTCCCATCGTATTTCGCGCGAGCAGATGCAGTTTGCAGAAGAAGAGCTGCGCCAAACCCGCGAGCGCCTGAACGAGAGTAAAAAGCGGCTCCTCGCCTATCAGAATAAAAATAACGTCCTCGACCCGGCGGCCTCCGCTGAAGCCGCCACTACGCTTGTGAATACGCTGATAGCCAAAAAAATCGAGATGGAAGCCGACCTGCGAAATCTGTTGACCTATTTACGCGCCGACGCGCCGCAGGTGGTGAGCACTAAAAATGCCATTAAAGCGTTGCAGGCGCAGATCGATGAAGAGCAAAGCAAAATCACCGCGCCGGAAGGGAAAAAACTCAACAGCATGGCGGTCGATTTCGAAGAGATAAAAGGCACCGTGGCCTTTGATACGGACCTCTACGCCCTGGCGCTGAAAGCCCTTGAGAAAACGCGCATGGAAAGCGCGCGCAAGCTGAAAACCCTGTCAGTTATCAGTTCGCCACAGCGCCCGGAAGAGTCCTCATTCCCGAATATTCCTTATTTATTAATCAGCTGGTTACTGGTGTGCGGCCTGCTGTTTGGCACAGCCAAACTGCTGCTGGGCATTATTGAAGACCATAAAGACTGACGGCCTGAGCCATTTTTAACAGAGTGCATTATGAAATTAGCTAAATCCGTATTTCTGCTCGTTTTACTACACGCCGGGCAGGCGCTCGCGACAGGCGTCACCGCCGACCCGGAACTGACCGGCGCCGCACCGTTATCGCCGATTATCAACGGGCAAAAATCGCCTGAGGTGAACAACGGTTTTGATAATACGCCGCCGATGATGGAAGCCCCGGCATTAAGCCGCATGTTCGGCGCCCAACTGTTTAACGGCACCAGCGCCGACAGTGGAACAGGTATCGGATTTAACCCGAGCTATGTAATTTCGCTTGGCGACACCATTCAGGTGCGTCTGTGGGGCGCGTTTAACTTCGACGGCGCGCTGCCGGTCGACCCGAAGGGCAATATCTTCGTGCCAAATATCGGGCCGCTGAAAGTTGCGGGCGTACCAAACGGCCAGTTAAATGGCCTGGTCACCGCGAAGGTCAAAGAGGTATATCAATCTAACGTCAACGTTTACGCCTCGCTGCTCCAGGCACAACCGGTGAAGGTATTCGTGACTGGCTACGTCAAAAACCCCGGCCTGTACGGTGGCGTGGCGTCCGATTCCCTGCTCTCCTACTTGAGCAAAGCGGGCGGCGTAGACAGCGAACGCGGCAGCTATGTTGACATTGCCATTAAGCGGGGAAAATCAACGCGATCGCGCGTCAACCTGTATGACTTCCTGCTCAACGGCACGCTAAATCTGTCACAGTTTTCGGACGGCGATACCATCGTCGTGGGCCCGCGCAAATATACCTTCAGCGTGGATGGCGACGTCTATAACAGCTACGACTTTGAATTCGCCAGCAGCGCTATTTCGGTTGAAGAAGCGCTAAGCTGGTCGCGGCCAAAACCGGGCGCAACCCACTTCACCATCGTCCGCCAACAGGGCACGGTAAAACGCACGGAATATTATCCGCTAAGTGGCGCCGCGGGCCGCACGTTGCAGGATGGCGACAAGTTGATCGTCAGTTCTGACCGCTACGCCGGCACCATTCAGGTGCGTATCGAAGGCGCACATTCTGGCGAACATGCGCTGGTGCTGCCTTATGGCGCAAACATGAAACAGGTGCTCGCACAGTTGCGCCCGAACAGCATGTCGCAGATGAACAGCATTCAACTTTACCGCCACTCAGTCGCCATTCGGCAAAAAGAGATGCTTACTCTTGAGCTGCAAAAGCTGGAACAGGCATCGCTCTCTTCCCAGTCATCCACGCAGGAAGAAGCACAGCTTCGTATGCAGGAAGCACAACTGGTGAGTCGTTTTGTGGCGAAAGCACGTCAGGTGGTGCCGAAAGGCCAGGTGGTACTGAACGAGAAAAATCTCGACTCCGTGCTCCTTGAAGATGGCGATGTCATTAGCATTCCGGAGAAAACCTCGCTGGTTATGGTGCACGGCGAAGTGTTGTTTCCGAATGCCATCAGCTGGGAAGAGAAGCTTGACGCTGACGATTACATCGAGAAATGCGGCGGCCTGACGCAAAAATCCGGTCAGTCGAAAATCATCGTGATTCATCAGGACGGTTCTGCGGTGGATGCCGACGATGTCGGTGCTCTGGTGGCAGGTGATGAAATTATGGTTCTGCCGAAATACGAGTCGAAAAACATCGAAGTGACGCGCGGTATCTCCACCATTCTTTATCAACTGGCTGTTGCGGCGAAAGTCATTCTGGATATCTAACGCACGAATGCAGGGAGCATTATGATCGGCGTCTATTCCTCGGGGATTTGGAAAATCCCCCATCTCAGTCAGCTACTCGGCAAGCCGTGTCGTAAGCTGTCCGTAAGCGGTGCCATTCCCGGCGACATTTCCGCCATCGCCGTTTGGGGAATGAAAGATAACACCACGCTGCCCGCCGCCAAAGCGCGGGCGGCAGATTTACCGCTGCTGCGCCTGGAAGATGGCTTTATTCGCTCGATCGGGCTGGGCGTAGAGGGACATCCGCCGCTCTCTATCGTGGTGGACGATCTTGGGATTTATTACGACGCCAGCCGTCCGAGCAGGCTGGAGCGGCTCATCCATAAGGAACGTGAAGAAAACACCCACGCCGTTGAGGCGCAATCGGCCATCGACCTGATTGTGAGCGGAGATTTATCGAAATATAACCACGCGCTCCCCTTCCCTGCTGCCGCGCATGACAAGCCGGTTGTGCTGGTTATCGACCAGACTCACGGCGATGTGTCGATAACCCTGGGTGGAGGGTCGGCGCAAAGCTTTAGCAATATGCTAACCGCCGCCTGTGAAGAAAACCCGGACGCCGAGATTTGGGTCAAAACGCATCCCGACGTGTTGAGCGGTAAAAAACAGGGGTATCTTACCGACCGTTTGAGCGCCCCGCATATTCGTTTACTGGCACAAGATGTTAGCCCGCAGTCGCTGCTGCGCGTTGCGAGCCGCGTCTATACCGTGACGTCGCAATACGGCATTGAGGCGCTGATGGCGGGGAAACCGGTCACCTGTTTTGGTCTGCCATGGTATGCCGGCTGGGGGCTAACGGACGATCGTCATCCGCTGGCGGAGTCATTAACCGACAGACGCGGACAGGCCACTCTGCTACAACTGATTGGCGCAGCGCTGCTGCGCTATCCGCGCTATCTCGATCCTTACACCAATAAACGTGGCACTTTGTTTGACGTGCTGCACGCGCTCCAGTTGCAACGCCAGCACATGATTTCTCGCAGTGGTCACCTGTGGGTTCCCGGCCTGACACTGTGGAAGAGCGCCATCATGAAAACCTTCCTCAAAACGCCGGAAAACAACCTGAACTTCGATAAAAAGTCGCCCGCTGCCACCGCCTGCGTGGTGTGGGGGGTAAATGGCGAGGCCAAATTTAGCCAGGCTGCCTACGCGCAGAACCTGCCGGTTTGGCGAATGGAAGATGGTTTTCTGCGCTCCAGCGGGCTGGGTTCCGACCTGCATATGCCGCTGTCGCTGGTGCTGGATAAAACGGGGATTTACTACGATGCCCGCCGGGCCAGCGACCTGGAAACGCTGCTAAATCAGTCAATACTGCGCGACGATGAACGCGACCGCGCGCTGGCGCTGCAGCAGACGCTGGTCAGCAACAAGCTCAGCAAATATAACCTCGGTAAAGGCTGGCAACGACCTGAAGCTGCCAATGGAAAACGGCTGCTGCTGGTGCCCGGCCAGGTGGAGAACGACGCCTCCATCGCCACGGGCACAATCGATATTCAAAGCAACCTGGCGCTATTACGCACCGTGCGCGAACGCAATCCGTCGGCATTCATTGTTTACAAGCCGCACCCTGACGTACTGGCAGGTAATCGCCCCGGCCACATCGATACCGACGAAATGACTCGCCTGGCAGACTGCGTAGCCATGGATGCCGACATTATCGACTGTATTACCGCCTGCGACGAGCTGCACACCATGACTTCGCTTTCCGGGTTTGAAGCACTGATGCATGGCAAAACGGTTTACTGCTACGGCCTGCCGTTTTACGCCGGCTGGGGGTTAACCCACGACGAACATACCTGCCCACGGCGCAACCGTACGCTCACTCTGGCAGACCTGATTTATCAGACGCTGATTGTTTACCCGACGTACATCCATCCGCAGGAGAAACGCCTACTCCCGGTGGAAGAAGCGGCGGCATGGCTGATGGAGCAGACAAGGCCAAATACGATCGCGAGAAAAAAAGCCGGGCGCATCACGCGATGGGTGCGTAAGGGCGTGAATCTTTATCGGGTGAAATTTAATTAGCGAGGGCTGCGGCATGGACAGCACAGCAATGAGCAAATTACTGGCGGGTAAGCGCTATCTGCTTTTACAGGGGCCGATGGGCCCGTTCTTTGCCGACCTGGCCGACTGGCTGGAGAGCAAAGGCCGCGAAGCGGTAAACGTGGTATTTAACGGCGGCGATCGCTTTTACTGTCGTCATCGCCCGGTGCTGCAATATGACCAGACGCCCGCGCATTTTGCCCACTGGTTGAAGGAGACGTGGAAAACTTATCCTTTCGATACATTGGTCTGTTTTGGTGATTGCCGACCGCTGCATCAGGCTGCGCGTCAATGGGCGCAAGCCAAAGGTCTGCGTTTTCTGGCATTTGAAGAGGGATACCTGCGCCCGCACTTTATTACGCTTGAAGAGGGCGGCGTAAACGCCTACTCCTCTCTGCCGCGCGACCCGGAGTTTTATCGCCAACTGCCTGAACTGCCGCCGCGCAATATTCAGCCGTTAAAACCCTCGACGCGCTTACGCTTCTGGCACGCAACCTGGTACTACCTGCAAGGCTGGTTTCATCGTCACGACTACCCGCTTTATCGTCACCATAAGTCTTTCTCGCCGTGGTATGAGATGTGCTGCTGGGTCCGCGCCTGGCGACGTAAGCACTGGTATGCGTTTAAAGAGCGCGACGTGCTCCCGCGGTTACAGACACAGTTAGATAAACGCTATTATCTCGCCATTCTGCAGGTGTATAACGACAGCCAGATCCGCAACCACAGCGGCTATGCCGACGTGCGTGATTACATCAACGACGTGATGTACTCCTTTGCCACCAAAGCCCCTGCGACCAAGTTTTTGGTGTTCAAGCACCATCCGATGGATCGAGGGCATCGTTTATATCGCCCGCTAATTAATAAGCTCAGTAAGAAATACGGCATTCGCAACCGGGTGCTCTACGTGCACGATCTTCCGATGCCGGAGATGCTGAAGCACGCTAAGGCGGTGGTGACAATTAACAGTACGGCGGGCCTGTCGGCGTTAATTCACAACAAGCCGCTGAAGGTGATGGGCGATGCCCTGTACGATATGAAAGGCTTAACGTATCAGGGGCATCTGCATCAGTTCTGGACGGCGGATTTTCAGCCGGATATGGGGTTGCTGGCGATCTTTCGTGGTTATCTGCTGGAGACTACGCAGATAAATGCGGTGTTTTATTCCAAAAAACATTGGAGTCAAAATACTCAAGATAAAGCTGAACATCCAATAATGTCTAAAAGTGGATACGATATTAGGTTAAAATAATTAAAGTATTCTATTTACTATGTGTTTCTCCAACAAATCATATCCTCTATCGTTTGGATGTATTGTTCCATTATCATGGATGCAATGCTCAATATCGCTTTCAATACCGGGCATTTCTAATATATTATTAAAATATCTATTTTTTATTTCAGAATAGTTCCAAACTGGGTGTTGATACTGATTATCGAAAACATACCTTCCAATTTTTTTGTTTTCACACTCCCTTCCCATGAGACACCAAAAAATGAACTTAATCTTACTCCCGTATTTTAAAACAAGTTCATCTAAAATATTTAACGCCATTTTATAAAGCTCATTATCACTATCCGAACCAATTTTATTTTTTGATATGAATAGTGGATCAAGAGAAATTTCGCCACCAGAATTAAAGATCACGTTACCAATTCTGAAATCAGGAACAAAAAGTACAACATCGCCCAAGCCATTACCTATGTAGAAATCAATTAAATTAACCAACCTCTTTGAATACAAAGACAAACCATTGACTCCATGCATTAAAAATTCCGGCTGCTTCCTTTTACCACTATTTACTAATGATTGCCATATATCTACATGTGATGGGCCTAATACTAACCTTTCAAACGATTTAATATTACATTCATTAGTGTATGAATTCACATAATATTTCTCTAATCTAACTTTATTTTCTTTTTTATCAGCTAACCTTGACAGAATACTATCCACATCTGAATAATCAGCGGATTGTTCAAAACAATTTAAATCAAATAAGAACCAATTCGACTTCTTAATTTTTTCGATTACGTCCTCTGAAAATCTATATTTTATTATTTGAGCTGGATTTCCAGCAACAATAGCATATGGAGGAACATCAGTATCAACAACCGAATTTGGATAAATTATAGCCCCATCACCTATAGAAACACCCGCAGAAATGATACTTCCCTGGTGAACCCTTACGTCATTCCCAATATAAGTTAGGTTTTGTTTGTCATAATAGAATCGAGTAGCTTTTAATGCTTTATAGGATTCAGTATCTATATAATCTTCCGCATAAGCAAAATAATGATTACTAAAAATACTGCATTCTGCGATCCTAAAGCCAACCGTCACATTCGAGTCAATACGAGAATAGCGACCAACGATAGCATTCCAAATGTTGGAACCGGAATTTAAGTGAGTATATGCACCAATAAAGAAAAACCCCCTTAACCTCCAGCATTCTATTTTTGAATAGCGCTCAATCAATCCGTAACCCAATATATTCTTCTTAAGATTCTTGTTTAGTTCATTCATTTTTATAAGCCATTTATTGATCTTAACCATAAAATACAAAAGTTAAAGGGTTAAATCGTCATCATTTAAATGATAACCTTCCAACTTTATTAAGCATAATTGATTTTGAATCATTAAAAAAAGCTTCAGGATTATTAATTAATTTCAACCTTTTCGCACCGCTTACAAATGGTTTACACAATGATATTGAAATAGCGCCAATCACGGTCAATTCTCTTTTATCAATTACATTACGATTTATTTTTTCCTTTTTAATTACAACCTCCTTCTCTTTCCCTCCATCCTCTTTGGTCTTTTTCAACTCAGCATTTTGTTTGCTCAACTCTACTTTTGGTAAACTCACTTCTTTATTATTGACATTCAAATTTAAATGCCAATTTAAATAACTTTCACTAGAGAACTCTGAGTCAGAAATACGATCCCCACTAGCAAACGTTTTATTATCTATATTTAAAATCGACACGTTTATATTTTTATATCCATGCGATTTTCTATCAGAAAACTCTCTAATTTCATCATCAGCAGTAAACCAGCTATATTTCCTAAAAAACAGCCAAGTAAAAAATTTATTTAAACGGTATAAATCTCTACCTGAAAACAATTCGGAGATATCATTTTCGCTTATTTCTTCCGCAACCTCTAGCAATGATTTTTTATGCGTAGAGAACTTACCCTCGCATCCGTAATATGCATTACCTATATTAAACAGCGGCTTATTGTGTGCCAATGCAAGCAACCCAACCCCTGAGTTGTAAAGAGCCACACAGTCCGAAATTTCAATTAAAGCATGAATGTTATCTTTTTGATTGGCTATAACAGCATTTGCATAATTATTAGCCCAACTCATATCATATTTACTTAATGGATGTTCTTTTATTATAAATATAACATCCGGAAATTTAGCTATTGCCTCTTGAATCCCGTCCTCATATACACTGTAGCTAGTAAATCCATCCGTAAAATAATTAACAGCCATATCATCCCTAAGCTGTAAAGGAATAAATACTTTTTTCTTATCAGTCATTCTGAGCAATGCATTTTTATTCCATGTAATATCATAACAATCCATCACTTCTAGTGAATATTTACCCGTGGTAAGATCATCTATTAATTTCTTAGAACTATTTAATTCTTCATCACTAAAATCGATGCTATCGAGATCATTGTATATTCTTTTATATTCAGGATCACCATATGCAACTTCATCAGAAAAATAAATTGAATTAGGAAGCCCTCCTCGTTCAATCACCGTTACTTGAACACCAAGCCTTTTCGCAACCTCGATGACCCCTCTGAATGAAACATGACTTTTCATATAAGGGTTAAAAATAAACACTCTCTCAACTTCTTTTTTCTCAATTTTCCGCATAGCCTCAGAAATAGAACCATCATCTTTTTCAGATAGTACATCAAGGCTATACCCGACTATTCTTAATGGTAAAAAATAACCCCACTGAGATTTATCGCTGAATATACACAATGCTTTTTTATTTCTTATGATGTAATCAACTTCTAATAACTCTGAGTCAGATGTTGAATGTTTACTCAATACAGAATTAAAGCGCTCACGTTTCCAATCATTAGATTGGGTCCAATATCCTTTATCAGATGGCTTTTCATGCCATAAATGAAAAGCTTTCAGTCCTAAAAGTTCACAAGGTAAAGTAAATGCCTCGAGATAGCGTCTAAAACCAAGATAATCTTTTTGTCCCCAGAAAGAAGATTTCAATGGGCCGTAGAAATCTTTTTCAAGCGATCCAGCGATAGGTATATTTGATGTTAACTTGGCTAAACGAATTAAGAATTCAAAATCCTCTGATCCATGCCCTCGAAATTCATCACAATAACCGCCAGACATATCAAACATCTTTCTATGTAAAAAAATACTATTACTGTATGGAGCTACAAATTCAAATACATCACCAAATTTAGATGCCAAACAATTTGTTTCCCATTTGCCAATTGATTTATCCTTTGCTTTTAAGTCATCAAGAGATTCAAATAAAACGGTAGCCGATTCATTTACATGATAAATCGGCATCGTTAGAACCTTTAATGGATTTTTAGTAAGATCCAATCTATTTGCCAATGATGAGAGTCTGATTATAAAATCTCGTTCATAAACATAATCAATGTCAGCAAGCAATAAAAAATCAGTTTTCAAATTTTGGAAGCAAATATTTCTCGCTTTTGCCAAAGAAAATGTATCATAATCATCAACAAAAATATACTCACCAGAATTATTATGGCATAGTTCTTTTATTCTTGATGAGTATTCAAATTTAGAGCCAAAATCAACAATCATTACATTTGGTTTAGGAGAGTAAAAAGTTAAGGCAAATTCAATTCTATCCAAGACCCATGGATTTATATCACTACACCTTACCGCATAGCAAATGGTTATATCATTAGGCTTAACCTCGTATTCTGATGAGGCAGATAAAATTGTGCTAGAAAAATGATTTTTAGATAACAACATTATTAATCACCAATTATATAATTACTAAAAACTAGGTTTATTAACACCCAGCCTCATGAGATAGATACAACGCAACAGCCTGTTCAACATCTTGAAAATAATAAACAATATTATTTCTATCTATAAACAGCGCCACATCGCAGAACTCTTTCAACGAATTCAAACTGTGCGACACCATCAAAAAGCTCGCTTCCTTGTGCCGCTCTTTAAACAACTCCGCACACTTCTGCTTAAACCGGGCATCGCCCACTGCCGTCACTTCATCCACCAGGTAATAATCAAACTTAAACGCCATGCTTAACCCAAATCCCAGGCGCGATTTCATCCCGGAGGAATAGGTTTTAATTGGCATATCAAAGTATTTCCCCAGTTCGGCAAACTCTTCGACAAAAGCGACTTTCTCTTTTAGTTCATCACGGGTGGCATACAGGCGCGCGACAAACTTCACATTCTCGCGCCCGGTCAGGCTGCCCTGAAAACCGCCTGCCAGCCCGACAGGCCAGGAGATGGTGCTGTCGGTGATAATGCGCCCGCTGTCGGGGCGGTCGATGCCGCCAATCATGCGCAGCAACGTCGATTTTCCCGCACCGTTGCGTCCAATGATCGCCACGCTCTTGCCGCTCGGCAGTTCAATGTTGAGATCTTTAAAAACGTAATGCCGCCCCTGCGGGGTGGGGTAGGATTTAGACAGGTTTTCGATACGGATCATGATGTCAGCATCGCCTCTTCGTTACGGCGATACACCGCCAGACCAAGAAACAGCACCACCAGCGTACATAACGCCAGATACGGCAGGTTCACGCCCTCGCTGACGTAGTTCGCCACCACGCATTCGCGGCTCAGTTCGACGATGTGCACAATCGGGTTCCACAGCAAATACGGCCAGTAATCGCGGGGAATGGCATGCAAGGGAAACATAATGCAGGAGACAAAATAGAGCGGCTTAATCAGAATCGGCAAAAACTTCTCCGTCTCCGGGAAGGCATTACCCACTACCATAAAAACAAGCCCTACCCCGCAGGAGAAAATCACCAGCAGCAGCCAGGTGAGGATGAGCGTCACCAGGCGGGTAACCGCGAAATCTTCCCCGGCAAAACCGACGATGGCCATCAACACAATATACACACAGCCGTAAATCAGGCTCTCAAGCAACGCGCGGGCGATAATCGTGTCCACCGGCCTGACAGGGCGATAGTTAAACAGCCCCTGATTGGCCTCGATGGCGCCAATCGAACGTGTCGTAATATTGCTGAAAAGGAAGTATGGGACGATGCCATTGATGAGAAATACGGGAAAAGAGATATCCGGCATCGTGCGATGCATAATAAACCCAAATACTGCCAGCATCACCAGCATATGCGCCGCCGGTTCCAGCACCGCCCAAAAATAGCCTAAACGGTATTTCCCAAATCGAGTTTTAATTTCACGCAGGAAGAGCGCGTTGACGGCGGCTCGTTGAACTTCAATACCACTTCTGGCCATGGTTTATCCGATAGTTGAAACAGGCACGCTACCGCCCCTGACTTCAGGCTGTCAGAGCGCCGGTAATGAGTAAAAGTGTGTGAAGGGAGGTACATCGGAAGGGGAATGAGGGAGAGTGCAGCAGAAATCCATTTTCTATTGCAATTGATAAATTAACATCATTCCCTTGATGTATATTTGAGGAATATCCCAACGTGCGTAATGTAGACCCAAATAGAAAAAGTTCCTATTCTATTTCTGCAATATAAACTAAATATTGATGTTAGTTTTTCTAAATAAATAAAATACTGATGAGTTTAAAATAGATTATTTAATTAATATATATATTCAGGTGAAATAAAGCGGATTCGCGGCAGATAACGCGAGTCTACCTGCCGCTATAATCGGTCACTTTATCCCGCTTCGCCCATTAGTTGCTTCACCAGCTCTACGCAGCGCAGGAAGCGCGCATCGTAATCCGCCTCTTCAACGTGCACGAACTCGATGTTGTTTTCCTTAAGCATCGATACCAGCAGCGACTGAAACTCTTTACGATCGACAGAGCTGCCCAGGCTGCGTAGTCCGTCGTTGATCCACGGCGTGTTGTTCTCCAGCAGAATCACCAGGTCGAAACGGTATTCATCAATCATCGCCTGCACGAAGGGGTGCTCGCGGCCTTCATATTTTTTGCAGAACGCCTGAGTGCTGACAAAATCGGTATCGATAAAGGTCACTTTGTTGGCGTATTTCACCGCGAAATCAATGTACTGCGCATGGCCGAGCGCAATTTTGTCGTAATCGGAATATTGTAGCGCCATCTCATCACCGCCCAAATGCGAGAAGACATAATCGCGGCCATACTCCCAGGCGCTGGAGGTGTTGAAGATATTGGCGAGCTTGTTCACCAGCGTCGATTTACCGCTGGATTCGCCACCAAGAATCGCTACCGTGCGCACAAAGAACGGCTTCACTTCGGTGGGGATGTATTCCCAGTAGCGGAACGGGTTTTCACGAATCTGCCCGCCGCTGATGTTCATGAAGGTTCGCTTCGGATCAACCAGCACGGTTTTGATGCCGAGATGTTCAATATACTGCGGCGCGTCCAGCTCTTCGGAGGTGTAGATAACGTCGGGTTGAATGCCCTTCTCTTCCATAAAGGCTTTCATGCCGCGGCTCCACACATCCCAGCCGTGCGGATAAGGCTCCATCCCTTCTTCATTGAAGGCGTGGATGCGGATGTTTTTTTGATATTTAAAGGTTTGCAGCAACCAGCGTAGGCGATCCGGGACGGTAGGCTGTTGCGACATGGCGCTCTGTTCAAACAGCGTGCGGTCGCGCACGTCGTCGTAACCCATGATGATATGCAGCTCGTCCACCTGGCTACAGGCGCGCTGAATCAGATAGATGTGGCCGGTATGCAGCGGGTAGAACTTACCGAAGACCACGCCAACGGTCTTTTGCAGACGCGGGAACTCCAGGCCCAAAAAGCGATGCAGCGCTTCCAGTTTCTGTGCGCTTGGGCTTTTGATTTTGGCGTTTAACAACTGACTGAGATAGCCCTTGGTCATACCGCTGGCGTCAGCTACCTGCTGTAGCGTGCAACCTTTCTGACGGATCGCGGTTTTAAGATAATCGAACGATGACACAAGAGCCTCCTGCTGATGGGTTAACAAGGATAAATAATTGCACGCCGTTATTCGGCATCGGCGCTGAACTGCGCCTGATGCGCTGCGCTTATCAGGCCTACGGGTCGCCAGGCTGGATAAGGCGGTAGCCGCATCCGGCAACGGCGCTGAACTGCGCCTGATGCGCTTCGCTTATCAGGCCTACGAGTCGCCAGGCTGGATAAGGCGGTAGCCGCATCCGGCATCGGCGCTGAACTGCGCCTGATGCGCTGCGCTTATCAGGCCTACGGATCGGTAGGCCGGATAAGGCGTTTACGCCGCCATCCGGCATCGGCGCTGAACTGCGCCTGATGCGCTTCGCTTATCAGGCCTACGGGTCGGTAGGCCGGATAAGGCGGTAGCCGCATCCGGCAACGGCGCTGAACTTCGCCTGATGCGCTGCGCTTATCAGGCCTACGGGTCGCTGCACGATGTTAATTATAAGTCGTCAAAGACGTTTAGCGCATCCGCGAGTTTTTTCACGCCGAATACCTGCATGCATTCGGGCGGTTTTTTCGGTACGTTCGCGGCTGGCACAATTGCGCGGCGGAAACCGTGTTTGGCGGCTTCGGAAATACGCTCCTGGCCGCTCGGCACCGGGCGAATTTCTCCGGCAAGGCCCACTTCACCAAATACCACGAGATCCTGCGGTAGCGGCCTGTCGCGCAGGCTGGAGACCATCGCCAGCAACAACGCCAGGTCGGCGCTGGTTTCGGTGACCTTCACGCCGCCGACCACGTTAACGAACACGTCCTGATCCGCCATCTGCAAACCGCCATGACGATGCAGCACCGCCAGCAGAATCGCCAGACGGTTCTGCTCCAGCCCAACAGCCACGCGACGCGGGTTCGACATCATCGAGTGATCCACCAGCGCCTGAATCTCAACCAGCAGCGGGCGCGTACCTTCCCACACCACCATCACCGAGCTACCGGATGTCACTTCATCCCCACGGCTCAGGAAGATAGCTGACGGATTGCTGACTTCGCGCAGCCCCTGCTCGGTCATCGCGAACACGCCCAGTTCATTTACCGCGCCAAAGCGGTTTTTATGGCTACGCAAAGTACGGAAGCGCGAATCAGCATCACCGTCCAGTAACACCGAGCAGTCGATACAGTGTTCCAGCACTTTCGGGCCCGCCAGCGAGCCATCTTTGGTCACGTGGCCAACCATCACAATCGCCACACCGCGCGTTTTCGCAAACCGTGTCAGATAAGCCGCGGTTTCACGCACCTGCGCGACGCTGCCCGGCGATGACTGAATATCCGCCATGTGCATCACCTGGATGGAGTCGATAACCATCAGCTTCGGCTGCTCTTCCTCAGCGATCATGCAAATCTGTTCGATGCTGGTTTCCGACAGCATATTGAGATTGGCGGTCGGCAGGCCGAGACGATGCGCACGCATCGCCACCTGCTGTAATGACTCTTCGCCGGTGACGTACAGAGTTTTCATCTGCTCAGCGAGTTTACACAGCGTTTGCAGCAGCAGCGTTGATTTCCCGGCCCCAGGGTTACCGCCGATAAGAATCGCGCTCCCCGGCACAACCCCGCCGCCCAGTACACGGTCAAACTCTTTAAAACCTGTCGAGAAGCGCGGCAGTTCTTCCAGGCTGATATCCGACAGCTTCTGCACCTTCGACACGCCAGCGCTGCCCGCATAGCCGCTCAGACGCTCATTACGCGCAACGGTTGGAGAAGCCGCCACACCACGCACTTCGGTGATGGTATTCCAGGCATGGCAAGCACTGCACTGCCCCTGCCAGCGCGGATAATCCGCACCACATTCATTACAGACAAATGCGCGTTTTGGAGCTTTCGCCACGTTTTACCTCTTATTCCTGATTCAGGCTGCCCGTCAGAATGCACAGCACCCCAATCAGGTCAGCGTGACGGATGGTGACTTCCGTCTGTTCATTGACTTTCGGCTTGGCATGATAAGCAATGCCCAGCCCAGCCGCTTTGATCATCGGCAGATCGTTCGCGCCATCACCGATGGCGACGGTCTGCTCTTTCGGAATGTCATACTGTTCAGCAAGGCGCTGTAGCGTATTGGCTTTGTATTTCGCATCAACGATATCGCCTACCACTTCGCCCGTCAGCACGCCATCCATAATGCCCAGTTCGTTAGCGACCGCAGCAGTCAGGCGCAGCTTATCGCGCAGATATTCCGCGAAGAAAGTAAAGCCGCCGGAGGCAATCGCCACTTTCCAGCCCAACGATTCCAGCTTCAGTACCAGTTGGGTTAAGCCCGGCATTAATGGCAGGTCGTCGCGCACCTGACGCAGAATATTGGCATCTGCGCCCTTAAGTGTGGCAACGCGCTGGCGCAGGCTGGCGGCAAAATCGAGTTCACCGCGCATCGCGCGCTCGGTCACTTCAGAAACCAGCTCGCCCGTCCCTGCCAGTTTGGCGATTTCATCAATGCATTCGATCTGGATAGCGGTGGAATCCATATCCATCACTAACAGGCCAGGCGTGCGCAGGTGTGGAATTTTCCCCAACGGCGCAACATCCAGCCCGGCATCGTGCGCCAGTTTAGTCGCGCGCGGCGTCAATGACCCGGCCAGGCGAATAACCTGATAATCTTCCACACACCAGGCGGCAACAATCACCATTGCCGCGCCCAGTTTGCGCTGATATGAGGTTAACTGACGTTTATCCAGCCCGCGCCCGTAGAGCAGCCAGCCGCTGCGTCCGGCGTGATAATCCAGTGGCATCACTTCATCGCCACTTAACGAAAGCGGCAACCCTGGCCACAAGGAAACATCTTCAGACAGGTCGCACCAGGTCAAACTGTTCGGCATTACAGCTCCACTCCACTTCATTAAGGCCAGGAAAATAACGCATGAGGCTACCTTGTAACCAGCGCTTCTGGCAACATTAAGCTGCAAATTTTCAAAGGTGGAATATGGTACGCGCAAAACTGAAATTCAGACTGCATCGCGCCGTGATTGTCCTGATATGCCTCGCACTTCTGGTGGCATTGATGCAAGGGGCGTCATGGTTCAGTCAACAACACCAGCAGCAGCGTAATCCGCAGCTTGAAGAACTGGCGCGCACGCTCGCCCGTCAGGTAGCGCTCAATCTTGCGCCGCTGGTGCGTAGTGAGACGCCAGATGAGAAAAAAGTCCGCCAGATGCTCACGCAACTCACCGCTGAAAGCCGCATCCTTGACGCCGGGGTGTATGATGAGAAAGGCGACATGATCGCCCGCGCCGGCGAGAGCGTTGAACTGCGCGACCGTCTGGCGCTGGATGGCAAAAAAGCGGGCGGCTATTTCAATCAGCAAATCGTCGAACCCATTCAGGGCAAAAATGGTCCGCTGGGGTATTTACGTCTGACGCTCGACACCCATACGCTGCCAACAGAAGCCAAACAGGTCGATAACACCACCAATATTCTGCGTCTGATGCTATTGCTGTCGCTTGCCATTGGCGTGGTGCTCACACGAACGCTGCTACAGGGCAAACGCACCCGCTGGCAACAATCACCCTTCCTTCTCACCGCCAATAAACCGGTACAGGAAGAGGAAGAAGAGAAAAAAGAGTAGAAAGGGAACTCACTATGGCCACTTTACGCCTGCTCCTCTCAGACTCATACGACCCCTGGTTTAACCTGGCGGTTGAAGAGTGTATTTTCCGTCAGATGCCCGCCACACAGCGCGTGCTGTTCCTCTGGCGTAACGCCGATACCGTGGTCATTGGCCGCGCGCAAAACCCGTGGAAAGAGTGCAACACGCGGCGCATGGAAGAAGACAACGTGCGTCTGGCGCGTCGCAGCAGCGGCGGCGGCGCGGTGTTCCATGACCTCGGCAATACCTGTTTTACGTTTATGGCGGGTAAGCCGGAGTATGACAAAACCGTATCCACGGCCATTGTACTGGAAGCATTGAATTCGCTGGGCGCGGTGGCAGAAGCGTCCGGGCGTAACGACCTCATTGTGAAAACGCCGGAGGGCGATCGCAAGGTGTCCGGTTCAGCCTATCGCGAAACCAAAGATCGCGGTTTCCACCACGGAACACTGCTGCTTAATGCCGACCTGAGCCGTCTGGCGAACTATCTCAATCCGGATAAGAAAAAACTTCAGGCGAAGGGGATTACCTCCGTACGCGGGCGCGTGGCAAACCTCGTCGAACTGCTCCCGGGCGTGACGCATGAGCAAATTTGCGCGGCAATTACAGAGGCGTTTTTCGCCCATTATGGCGAACGCGTAGACGCCGAGATTATTTCGCCAGATAAAACACCAGACCTGCCGAATTTTGCCGAGACGTTTGCACGCCAGAGCAGTTGGGAGTGGAATTTCGGTCAGGCGCCGGCCTTTAGCCATCTTCTGGACGAACGCTTCACCTGGGGCGGCGTAGAGCTGCATTTCGACGTCGAAAAGGGGCACATCACCCGCACGCAGGTCTTTACCGACAGTTTGAATCCTGCGCCGTTAGAAGCGCTGGCCGCACGATTGCAGGGGTGTTTATACCGGGCAGATGTATTACAGCAGGAGTGCGAAGCGCTGTTAGAGGATTTCCCGGAGCAGGAAAAAGAGTTGCGGGAATTATCCGCGTGGATTGCGGGGGCGGTGCGTTAATTATTGCCGGATGGCGGCTGACGCCTTATCCGGCCTACAAAACCACATAGACCCGTAGGCCCGGTAAGCGAAGCGCCACCGGGCATTGTTATCGCTCTCCGGCCCTGAATTCGTTGATATCCCCTGCCCACTCCATTGGATAAATGCCTTCTCGTACATCGCGATGAAAGGTGGAAAATGGCCAATCCTGAACACGCGTTACCCAACCGTGTTTTACCGGATTAATGTAGATGTAATCCACATGACGGCGATAATCTTCCTCATCGCGAATAGCATGTTCCCAAAAGCGAGGCTGCCAAACAGCGCCGCACATGATTGCTTTGGAAAATCGTTTTTTAATCTCTCGCCAGCGTGCCGAAAAATCACACTCGTCCTGAGGGAGCGTCCAGATACAGTGAAGGTGTTCCGGCAGAACAACCCAGGCATCGATGTAAAAAGGTTTTTTCTGTTTAACATCTTTCACCACTGCTCTTAGCGCGGCTATTTGACTAACCAACAAATCATTTTGCCGATTTTTTAAATTCACCGTGAAAAACCAGGTCCCGCCATTGATGTAATAACGCCGATAGTTCGACATTTTGTTTATCTCCATAAACAAAAAATCAAACGTAGTGTGCAGAAAATAAAAAGCAATTGGGTGGGGAAATAACAGGAAGGGAGTTCGCAATTTCGCGGTAAAAAAGCCGGATGGCGGCTGACGCCTTATCCGGCCTATGGGTTCGTGCACGGTATTGCCGGATGGCGGCTGCGCCTTATCCGGCCTACGGGTTCTTGCGCGGTATTGCCGGATGGCGGCTGCGCCTTATCCGGCCTACGGGTTCTTGCGCGGTATTGCCGGATGGCGGCTGCGCCTTATCCGGCCTACGGGTTCTTGCGCGGTATTGCCGGATGGCGGCTGACGCCTTATCCGGCCTACAAAACCACACAGCTCCGTAGGCCCGGTAAGCGAAGCGCCACCGGGCACCACAGGCACCTTACTCCTGGTCGCCCAGCAGTACAGATTCCAGCGCGATTTTGATCATGTCGTTGAACGTGGTCTGACGTTCAGCGGCAGTGGTCTGCTCGTGGGTACGGATATGGTCAGATACGGTGCAGATGGTCAGCGCTTTCGCACCAAACTCGGCTGCCACGCCATAGATACCTGCCGCTTCCATCTCGATCCCCAGGATGCCATATTTTTCCATCACGTCGAACATTTGCGGGTCCGGCGTGTAGAACAGGTCTGCGGAGAAGATGTTACCCACGCGCGCATCAACGCCCAGCGCTTTCGCTGCATCAACCGCGTTACGCACCATGCCGAAGTCAGCAATTGCTGCGAAATCGTGATCTTTAAAACGCAGACGGTTGACTTTAGAGTCGGTGCACGCGCCCATGCCAATCACCACGTCACGCAGTTTTACGTCCGGGCGCACCGCGCCGCAGGAACCCACGCGAATGATTTTCTTCACACCGAAATCGGTGATCAGCTCTTTGGTGTAGATGGAGCAGGACGGGATACCCATACCGTGACCCATTACGGAGATTTTGCGGCCTTTATAAGTACCGGTGAAACCCAGCATGCCGCGAACGTTGTTCACTTCACGCACGTCTTCGAGGAAAGTTTCAGCAATGTGCTTCGCACGCAGCGGGTCGCCTGGCATCAAAACTACGTCAGCGAAATCGCCCATTTCTGCATTAATGTGTGGGGTAGCCATCGTTGTATCCTTATCAAATTGTTTTCACCCTCTCCCTGTGGGAGAGGGCCGGGGTGAGGGCATCAGGCCGCACCTTTAACAGAATCGTAGGCCCGGTAAGCGCAGCGCCACCGGGCAAGCAATCACAGCATGTTTTTACCGTATTCCATCGGTGACGTACCGAAGTACGTCGCCAGCGTCTGACCGATATCCGCAAATGTTTCGCGGTGGCCGAGCGAACCCGGTTTCACTTTCGGGCCATAAACCAGTACCGGGATGTGTTCACGGGTATGGTCGGTGCCCTGCCAGCTTGGGTCGCAACCGTGGTCAGCGGTCAGGATCAGAATATCATCTTCCCCCACCAGCTCCATCAGCTCCGGCAGACGGCGGTCGAACAGCTCAAGACCCGCAGCATAACCGGCGATATCACGACGGTGACCCCAGGAAGAGTCGAAATCAACGAAGTTGGTAAAGACAATGGTCTTATCGCCCGCTTCTTTCATCTCTTTGATGGTCGCGTCAAACAGCGCGTCCAGCCCGGTGGCTTTCACTTTTTTAGTGATGCCGCAGTTGGCGTAGATATCCGCGATTTTACCCACGGACACCACATGACCGTCTTTCTCATCAACCAGTTTCTGCAACACGGTCGGCGCTGGCGGTTCTACAGCCAGGTCGTGACGGTTGCCGGTACGCTGGAAGTTACCGGCTTTGTCGCCGATAAACGGGCGCGCAATCACACGGCCAATGTTGTAACCGCCTTCGGTCAGCTCTTCACGGGCGATTTCACACAGCTCGTAAAGTTTATCCAGGCCAAAAGTCTCTTCGTGGCAGGCAATCTGGAACACGGAGTCGGCGGAGGTATAGAAAATCGGTTTACCGGTTTTCATGTGCTCTTCGCCCAGTTCGTCCAGAATCACGGTACCGGAAGAGTGGCAGTTACCCAGGTAACCCGGCAGGTTCGCGCGTTTTACCAGTTTATCGAGCAATTCCTGCGGGAAGCTGTTTTCGTGGTCGCTAAAGTAGCCCCAGTCGAACAGAACCGGCACACCGGCGATTTCCCAGTGACCCGACGGGGTATCTTTACCCGAAGAGAGTTCATGCGCCCACGCGTACGCGCCAACGACTTCTGCATTGCCGTCCATACCCGCAGCAATTTTACCGGTAGAACCCTCATGCGCTTTCACCAGGCCCAGGCGGGTCAGGTTAGGCAGGTTCAGCGGGCCTTTACGGCCATTGTCAGCCTCACCTTTGGCGCAGGCTTCTGCGATATGGCCCATTGTATCCGCACCGACATCGCCAAAGCGGTCGGCATCTTCAGTTGCGCCGATACCAAAGGAGTCCAGCACCATAATAAATGCACGTTTCATCTTGTTCTCCATACATCTTGCGCTGCAAAAAAGCGATCAGATCAGTATATCGCTATTCAGTGATTCGACGATAGACTGTCGGTGTAATTTCTGGCGCTTTGTCGTCAAGGCGAATGGCCGCTTTGACCGCTTTCGCCGCTTCCTGCCAGCTGTTTTCATCTTTCGCATGAATGATTGCCAGCGGACGCTGACCGTCAACGCTGTCACCCAGGCGAATCATGTCGGTCAGGCCGACGCTGTAATCGAGTGTATCTGAAGCCTGGCGGCGTCCGCCGCCCATCGCCACGACAGCCATACCCAGTGCGCGGGTATCCATCGCACCGACAAAACCTTCGTTGTCAGCATATACCGCTTTACTGAGCATCGCAGTCGGCAGGTATTTCGCGTAGTTTTCGACGAAATCCGTTGGGCCTTTTTGTGCAGCGACCATCCGGCCAAATACCTCTGCCGCTTTACCGTTATCCAGCACCGCCTGCAATTTGGCGCGCGCTTCTGCGTCGTCTTTGGCAAGCTTGCCGGAAATCAGCGTTTCCACGCACAGTGCCATGGTGACGTCAAACAGACGCGGGTTGCGGTATTCCCCCGTCAGGAACTGCACCGCTTCGCGGACTTCGACAGCGTTACCCGCACTGGACGCCAGCACCTGATTCATGTCGGTCAGCAACGCGGTCGTGCGCACACCTGCGCCGTTGGCCACGCCAACAATCGCTTCGGCCAGCGCCTGAGAAAGTTCGTAAGTCGGCATAAATGCGCCGCTGCCCACTTTCACATCCATCACCAGCGCATCGATACCTTCTGCCAGCTTTTTGGCGAGGATAGACGCGGTGATAAGCGGAATGGAATCCACCGTTGCGGTAATGTCGCGGGTGGCGTAAAAACGTTTATCCGCCGGTGCGAGCGAACTGGTCTGCCCAATAATCGCCACACCCACGTCTTTAATAATCTCGCGGAAACGATCATCGCTAGGGAAAATATCAAACCCGGGGATCGCTTCCAGTTTATCCAGCGTGCCGCCGGTGTGACCCAGGCCTCGCCCGGAGATCATCGGAATATAGCCGCCGCATGCGGCAACCATCGGTCCCAGCATCAGCGAGGTGACATCACCCACACCGCCGGTCGAGTGTTTGTCGACAATCGGGCCATTAAGGTTAAGGCTTTTCCAGTCCAGAACGGTTCCTGAATCACGCATGGCCATGGTCAGCGAAACACGCTCTTCAATCGCCATATCATGGAAGAAAATGGTCATCGCCAGAGCGGCAATTTGCCCTTCTGAAATGGTGTTGTCGCGAATGCCATTGATAAAGAAGCGAATCTCTTCGTCGCTTAATGCATGACCATCGCGTTTTTTACGAATGATTTCTTGTGCGAGAAACAAGGTAACCTCCCTGAGGAAAAGAGTATGAAGGCGGTTTTTGCCCGTCAGCATTGCCGGATGGCGGCTGTCGCCTTATCCGGCCTACGAGACGTAACTACCCGTAGGCCTGATAAGCGCAGCGCATCAGGCGCAAAGCATCTTACTTAGTAGCTGCTTGCGCTTTTACCGTCGCCGTGACCGAGTGCTTTCAGCAGGCTCGCCAGCAGGCTGGATGCGCCGAAACGGTAGTGACGGGAATCCGCCCAGTCTGCGCCGAACAGTTCGTCGGCAATCGCCAGGAACTGCTGCGCATCTTCTGCACTGCGTACGCCGCCTGCCGGTTTGAAGCCAACGGTTTTAGACACGCCCATATCACGGATCACTTCCATCATGATGCGCGCGCTTTCCGGGGTGGCGTTAACCGGCACTTTACCGGTAGAGGTTTTGATGAAATCCGCGCCCGCTTTAATGGATATTTCAGACGCTTTACGAATCAGCGCTTCTTCTTTCAGTTCACCGGTTTCGATGATCACTTTCAGCAGTACGTTTGCCGCAGCGCAGGCGTCTTTACACGCTTTCACCAGGTCGAAGCCGATCTGCTCGTTGCCAGCGATCAGTGCGCGGTACGGGAAAACCACGTCAACTTCGTCAGCACCGTAGGCGATTGCCGCGCGGGTTTCCGCCAGCGCAATGTCGATATCGTCGTTACCGTGCGGGAAGTTAGTGACGGTGGCGATGCGGATATCCGGCGTGCCCTGCTCGTTCAGGGTTTTACGCGCAATCGGGATAAAACGCGGGTAGATGCAGACCGCCGCCGTGTTGCCGACCGGGGTTTTCGCCTGATGACACAGCGCAATCACTTTCGCATCAGTGTCGTCTTCGTTCAGGGTGGTCAGGTCCATCAGTTTTAATGCACGCAGGCTGCTTGCCGTTAAATCAGTCATTTTGCTCTCCGACTTTAAAATTTCACCTTGCGGGTATGTGACTATTGTAACACTCCCCCGCACTTACACTTCGACACTCATCACAGTTAATGAAACAAACGTACAAATTTGCATAACCATAATGAGACATTAATCAAACTTCTCATTCTTCCAGCGTAAGAAAACACGTGGATCGCCTTATCGGATCAAAAGATCGCTACGCGCTTTTTCCTACACTTCGCCCATCTCTCGCCTGAGGAATACACCATGCCAACATCAACCTCTTCATCGCTGCTGCAGCAGTGCCAGAAAATTGTGACAAGCCCAGTTTTAAGCCCGGAACAGAAACGCCATTTTCTGGCGCTGGAGGCGGAAAATGCACTGCCTTATCCGGCGCTAACACCCGCTGCGCAAGCCGCGCTGGCGGAGGGCGTTATCTGCGATATGTTCGAAGGCCACGCACCTTACAAGCCGCGTTATGTCCTGCCGGACTACGCGCGTTTTCTGGCAAACGGTTCCGAATGGCTGGAGCTGGAAGGCGCTCAGGATCTGGATGATGCGCTCTCTTTGCTCACCATTCTTTATCACCACGTCCCTTCCGTGACTGCCATGCCGGTGTTCCTCGGGCATCTCGATGAACTGTTGATGCCATATGTTAGAATTCTAACACAAGAAGAAATCAATAGCCGAATAAAACGTTTCTGGCGCTATCTCGATCGCACGCTCCCCGATGCCTTCACGCATGTGAATATTGGCCCCGCAGATACACCAATAACGCGCGCTATTCTCCGCGCAGATGCAGAGCTGAAGCAGGTCGCGCCAAATCTTACCTTTATCTACGATCCAGAAATCACTCCTGACGATCTGCTGCTGGAAGTCAGCAAAAATATTTGTGAGTGCAGCAAACCACACATCGCCAACGGCCCAATAAATGATAATATTTTCACAAAAGGTCACTATGGTATTGTGAGCTGTTACAACAGCCTGCCGATGGCGGGCGGTGGTAGCACACTGGTACGCCTCAATTTGCAGGAGGTTGCGAAACGCAGCACTTCGACTGAAGCGTTCTTTAGCCAGATGCTGCCGCACTACTGCCAGCAGCAAATCGACATCATCGACGCCCGCTGCGCCTTCCTCTATGAGCAATCGCACTTCTTTGATCATAGCTTCCTGGTAACAGAAGGTCTGATCGATCCTGATCGTTTTGTGCCCATGTTCGGCATCTATTCTCTGGCGGAAGCGGTCAATATTCTCTGCGAGAAAGACGGTCTTCGCGCCCGCTATGGCAAAGATCCTCAGGCCAATGCGCTGGGCTACCGTATCAGTGAACAGCTCGCGGAATTTGTCGCGAAGACGCCCGTACGCTACGGCTGGCAACAGCGCGCAATGTTGCATGCGCAATCAGGAATCAGCTCCGATATCGGCACCACGCCGGGCGCTCGTCTGCCTTATGGCGATGAGCCTGACCCGGTGAGTCATCTGCTGGCGGTTGCGCCACATCACGCGCATTATCCGGCGGGGATCAGCGATATCCTGACGCTTGATGAAACGGTGAAACGTAACCCGCAGGCGGTGATGCAGCTTTGTCTGGGTGCGTTTAAAGTGGGTATGCGCGAGTTCAGCGCCAACATTAGCGGCAACGATCTGGTGCGCGTCACGGGTTACATGGTGCGTTTGTCGGATCTCGAAAAGTATCGCGCCGACGGTTCGCGGATCAATACCACCTGGCTGGGTGAAGAAGCCGCGCGCAATACGCGCATTCTGGAACGCCAACCGCGAGTAGTCAGTCATGAACAGCAGATGCGCTTTAGTCAGTAAAATCATCCCCTTCTCGTGTGTGGATGGGCCAGGCAGCCGCCTGGCCCTGTTCCTGCAAGGGTGTAATCTGCGCTGCAAAAACTGCCATAACCCGTGGACGATGGGGCGCTGTAACGATTGTGGCGAATGTGTTTTGCATTGCCCACACGATGCGCTTTCCATTCAGGGGGGACGCGTTTACTGGCAGGAGGATGCCTGCCAGCAATGCGACACCTGCCTGCAAATATGTCCACAACAGGCAACGCCAATGGCCCAGCTCTGGAGCATGGAGCAGATTCTCCAGCAGATCGCCCGCGCCGCGCCATTTATTGAGGGCATCACCGTCAGCGGTGGCGAGGCCACTACGCAGTTACCGTTCGTCTGCGCGCTGTTTGAACAGATTCGCCAGTCGTCGGCCCTGCGTCATCTCACCTGCCTGGTCGACAGCAACGGCGAGCTTTCCATGGCTGGCTGGGAGAAACTCAGTCCGTTATGCGACGGCGTGATGGTGGATTTAAAAGCCTGGAGTGAGAATACGCATCAGTCACTAACTGGGCGAAGCAATCAGCGTATCAAGGCGAGCATTCGCTGGCTGGCAGAGCGTGGCTTACTGGCAGAATTGCGTTTGTTGGTTATTCCGCAACAAACTGATTATCTGCAAGAGATAGAGGCGTTAAGCGCATTTATTCACGAACTGGGTAAGGTGCCGGTGCGGCTAAATGCCTTTCATGCGCACGGCGTTTATGGCGAGGCTAAAATGTGGCGCAGCGCCGGGCCAGACGACATTGACGCACTGGCGCAGGCGCTACGGGCCAGAGGGATAAAACAGATTATCCCTCCGGCGCTGTATTTATAGTGCGAGGAACACCCCGGCGATGGTGGCGCTCATCAGGTTTGAGAGCGTCCCCGCCGCCACGGCGCGCAGACCAAGCTGGGCGATATCCTGGCGACGACTCGGTGCCATGCCGCCCAATCCGCCAATCAGAATCGCAATTGACGACAGGTTCGCAAAGCCGCACAGGGCAAACGAAATAATCGCTTTAGTGTGGGCAGAAATAACCTGTAATCCCGCAGCTGTCACCTCGGCATCTGGCTTAAGATATTCGCCGAAGTTCATATAAGCCACAAACTCGTTGATGATGAGCTTCTGGCCGATAAATGAGCCCGCCACGGTTGCTTCGCTCCACGGTACGCCAATCACCCACGCCAGCGGTGAGAAGACCCAACCGAGGATCATCTGCAGCGACAGTTCCGGATGGTTAAACCAACCCCCAATCCCGGAGAGCATGCCGTTCAACAGAGCAATCAGCGCGATAAATGCCAGCAGCATCGCCCCCACGTTTAATGCCAGTTGCATACCAGAAGCGGCGCCAGAAGCCGCAGCATCCAGAACGTTAGCCGGAGCATCCGGATTGTTGGCTTCAGCTTCCAGATTCGGCGAATCATTAGGTTTTTCCGTTTCCGGCACGATGATTTTCGCAAACAGCAGGCCGCCCGGTGCCGCCATGAACGATGCGGCAATCAGATACTCCAGCGGCACGCCCATCTGCGCGTAGCCTGCCAGCACAGAACCTGCCACAGACGCCAGGCCACCACACATCACCGCGAACAGTTCAGAACGCGTCATGGTCGCGATGTACGGACGCACCACCAGCGGCGCTTCGGTTTGCCCGACGAAAATATTCGCCGTCGCGGAGAGCGATTCCGTACGCGAGGTTTTCAGCACGGCACGCAGCGCACCACCCAGAATTCGGATGACAAACTGCATAATGCCGAGATAGTAAAGCACCGCGATCAGCGAGGAGAAGAAGACGATAACCGGCAGCACGCGCAGCGCGAAAACAAAGCCGCCACCGCCGAAGACTTCAAACATTTTATCGGATACCAGCCCACCAAACAGGAAGCCGATACCTTCGTTACCATAAGCGATGACGTTCGCCACGCCTTCGGACATCGCCAGCAGCACCTTGCGCCCGGCGGGAACATAGAGAATAAGCGCACCAATTCCAACCTGAATCAGCCAGGCACCCAGCACAGTTCGGAGATTGATCGCTCGACGATTATTGGACAGAAGTAAGGCAATGGCCAGCAGCACCACCATGCCGATAAGTCCCATGAGGATTTGCATACAGAGTCCCTGTGTATTGAAACGTTGAAAAATGGAGCAACATAACGCGCCACGATTATAACGTTCCGTCACTATCCTTCTCGCGTGACATCACATATTTTACGCAATACCCAGAGAGCAAAAGTAAATATTGAGACTTAAATCACATTAGCCCTTCACAAATCAGAAAAAGAGCTGACTGCTGTTACGCCATAAGGCCTCAGCAATTTCAGCGGGAGCTTCATCCCGTAACGTGCAAAGTTCATTGAACACCTGCGCTACGCGTTCCGGGCGATTGGGCTGCCCCTGATAACCGTTTAACGGCATATCGGGCGCATCTGTTTCCAGCACCAGTGCACTGAGCGGAAGTTGTGCCATAACAGCGCGCGTTTTGCTGGCTCGCGGGTAAGTGATCGTGCCGCCGACGCCAATCTTGTACCCCAGTTCGACAAATCGCTCCGCCTGTTGCAGGCTGCCGGAAAAACCATGTACTACTCCCGTACGTGGCAGCGCATGACGCTTAAGATGCATCGCCAGTTTGTCATGGGTTCGACGTGAATGCAGGATCACGGGCAAATCGTACTTTTTCGCCAGTTGCAGTTGCGCATCCAGCAACTGTTGCTGGCGTTCAAACTGCGGGTCTTGACGATAGAGATCGAGACCAATCTCGCCGACGGCAATCAGTTTTTCCGGCTTTGACGCCAGCGCCGTCTCCAGTGCTTCCAGGCTTCTGTCATCATGATTTTCAATGACAATAGGATGCAGACCCAGTGCGGCATACAGCGGCGGATGTTGGGAAGCCAGCCAAAGCACCGTATCAAAACGCAATGCTTCTGTTGCCGGAACAATAATTTTTTCGACACCCGCCTGCGCGGCCTGCGCCAGGCTTGCCGTTTCATCACCGGTGAACGGCGGGAAATCAAAGTGACAATGGGTATCGATAAAACGAAAGGTCATGCGGTTTTCTCCGGCAACGTGCAGCGTTTCAGTGTACCCCATTTGATTAATGGTTTTGTAGGCCGGAAAAGGCGGTACGCCGCCATCCGGCAGCCGCGCCGAACTACGCCTGATGGCGCTACGCTTATCAGGCCTACGGTTCCTTGAATCCAGTGACCTCACCAACCAGCAATTGCGGAATTTGTAGGCCGGATAAGGCGGTACGCCGCCATCCGGCAGCCGCGCCGAACTGCGCCTGATGGCGCTACGCTTATCAGGCCTACGGTTCCTTGAATCCAGTGACCTCACCAACCAACATTTGCGGCATTTGTAGGCCGGATAAGGCGGTACGCCGCCATCCGGCAGCTGCGCATAAACGACAAAAGCCAGTTCGAAGACTGGCTTTATAAATTGTCTGTATCAAACGCTACGGGCGTCTGCGGCCCATAAACAGGCTGACCAGGAACAGGATGATACCGACGATGAATACAATTTTCGCCGCGCCTGCTGCGGTACCCGCTAAACCACCAAAGCCCAGTGCAGCGGCAATTAACGCGATAACCAGAAAGATAATGCCCCAACGAAACATACGATTCTCCTTTACCTAAGTTAATGTCACCGCTTAACAACGCACTCAGGCGACACCAGCAATCTTAAAAATTAAAAATACTTCAATATTTTCCTGAACAGCCTTACGGCGTTTTCAGGTCATTTTCTACGCTTTTCACACCGTCAATGGCTTTGGCAATACTTTCCGCGCGTTCCACCTGCGCTTTAGATTCAACCGTACCGGTCAGCGTCACGACGCCGTCGGTGGTCTCAACTTTCACTTTGCATGACGGGACAATGTCATCAGCCAGCAGTTTGGCCTTCACCTCACTGGTGGTTGCCGCATCACCTGCATAGCCTTTCATGCTGTCCGCTTTGCCTTCACGGATAGTCAGTTTGTTTTCAACGCTGCTTACACCCTCAACCCCTTTTGCCAGGGACGTCGCCTGGTCTGATTGAGACTGGTTGTCGACCGTACCGCTTAAGATCACGACCTTGTTTTCGGTTTTCACCGAAATATCGGTGCTTTTAATCGCATCATGATCAACCAGCGCCGCTTTTACTTTCGCGGTGATGGCGCTGTCATCCATAAAGTTGCCGACTTTGTTCATCGAACTGTCAACTTTCTGTCCCGCGTCAGTGGCCGCATTGCTTTCAGCCAATGCAGAACCGCTCATCACCGCAGAGCCCAGAATGACGGCCAGCAACGTTTTTCCCATTTTCATCTTAATCATCATCATATCTCCTTGTATTGCCCGGTTTTTGAGCACCCGACACAGTGGCCGTCATGCTGTTGAGGACGACACCCGTCCTGTTAGTAGTTATACATACTGCGATAAGTACTTTTGATGGGTTAATACGCTAAGATTTACAAATAACAAAGTGCATTAAACCAGCAACTCGCTCATCACTCTGTTAAATATAGAACACTCTCGGCAGCTTGCAGGCGTAATTGACTAAAAAACCAGCAAAGTGCATGAGAATGGGGTGCAATTAAGAACTTTCCGCAGAAGGGAAAAGGGAGGAGTAAAACGCGGAAGCACGGCGCTGGCCGTGCTTCCGGGGGAGATTAGTGCTCGCGAGTTTTGCGGAACTCGACATCAGGGTAACGTTCCTGCGTCAGGTTCAGGTTAACCATCGTTGGCGCGATATAGGTCAGATTATCGCCACCATCCAGCGCCAGTTGCACTTCGTTCTTACGTTTGAACTCTTCGAATTTCTTCACGTCTTTGCCTTCTACCCAACGGGCAGTGGCGACGTTCACCGATTCGTAAATCGCTTCAACGTTGTATTCGCTTTTCAGGCGCGCCACAACCACGTCAAACTGCAGCACACCCACCGCGCCGACGATCAAATCGTTGTTGGCGATAGGCCGGAAGACCTGTACTGCGCCCTCTTCTGAAAGCTGTACCAGCCCTTTAAGCAACTGTTTTTGCTTCAGCGGATCGCGCAGACGAATACGACGGAACAGTTCCGGCGCGAAGTTCGGAATGCCGGTGAACTTCATCATTTCGCCCTGGGTGAAGGTGTCACCAATCTGAATGGTGCCGTGGTTATGCAGGCCGATAATGTCGCCCGGATAGGCTTCTTCCACGTGAGAACGGTCGCCCGCCATAAAGGTCAGCGCGTCAGAAATGACCACGTCTTTACCAATACGCACCTGACGTAGCTTCATGCCTTTCTCATACTTACCCGAAACGACACGCATAAACGCTACGCGGTCACGGTGTTTCGGGTCCATGTTGGCCTGAATTTTAAAGACGAAGCCAGAGAACTTCTCTTCAGCTGCAACAACTTCACGGGTATCTGTTTTACGCGGCATCGGCGCAGGCGCCCACTCCACCAGGCCATCCAGCATGTGATCAACACCGAAGTTACCCAATGCGGTACCGAAGAATACCGGGGTGATTTCACCGGCCAGGAACAGCTCTTCATCGAATTCGTTCGATGCGCCCTGAACCAGCTCCAGTTCATCACGCAGTTGCTGCGCCAGATCTTCACCGACAGCGGCATCCAGTTCCGGGTTATTCAGCCCTTTTACGATGCGCACTTCCTGAATGGTGTGGCCTTTACCGGTCTGATAAAGATAGGTTTCATCTTTATAGAGATGGTAAACACCTTTAAACAGTTTGCCGCAGCCAATCGGCCAGGTGATCGGCGCACAGCCGATTTTCAGCTCGTTTTCCACTTCATCCAGCAACTCCATCGGGTCGCGGATATCACGGTCGAGTTTGTTCATAAAGGTGAGGATCGGCGTATCGCGCAGACGGGTGACTTCCATCAGCTTACGGGTACGATCTTCTACGCCTTTCGCAGCATCGATAACCATCAGGCAGCAGTCCACCGCCGTCAGGGTACGATAAGTATCTTCCGAGAAGTCTTCGTGCCCTGGGGTGTCCAGCAGGTTCACCAGGCAATCGTGATACGGGAACTGCATCACCGACGTGGTGATAGAAATACCACGCTGTTTTTCCATCTCCATCCAGTCAGATTTCGCATGCTGGCTGGAGCCACGGCCTTTTACCGTACCCGCAGTCTGAATCGCCTGTCCGAACAGAAGAACTTTTTCGGTAATCGTCGTTTTACCGGCATCCGGGTGGGAAATAATGGCAAAAGTGCGGCGCTTCGCCACCTCTTGCAAATAAGGGGACAACGTCATAATGGGATCTTCTTTCCAGGCGCAGCAAAGCGCTGCGCACGTTAAATACGAAAAATTGCGGCTATTTTACCCATCAAAGGGGGACAGGCAATCACTGTTTACACAGGAGTAACTCCAGTTCGCTTAATGACGAAACGGTATAGTCGGGTTTGATGCCTTCCGGCAGCGGCTGCTGGTGCGCATTCAGCCAGCAGGTAGACCATCCCGCGTTCATGCCACCGAGGATATCCGAGGCCGCAGTATCACCGACCATTAATATGCGCGAGGGGTCCGGGTTACCGGCTAATTCCCGCGCGTGGTCGAAAATTCGGCGGTCAGGTTTAGCGACGCCGACCTCTTCAGAAATAATCAGTAAATCAAAGTGATTGCGAAAACCGGTGCGCTCAAGGCGAATCTGCTGCAACGACGTAAAACCGTTGGTGATGATCCCCATTTTCACTTTGCCTTTCAGCGTGTTGATAAGCGAGGCCGCACCCGGCAGCGGCGCACAGATTTCCGCCATCGCATTCATAAACGCGTCGTTCAGCTCTTCCGGGGGTACGCTAAGCTGCTCACCCCAGCCAACAAAACGCTGGCGCTGAAGCTGCAACGAGGTGATTGCCCCGTTCTGGTAATCCACCCACAACGGTTTGTTTACGGCCTGATAGTCCTGAAAATCTTCGGCGGTAAAGGTCACGCTATAGTCGAGAAACATCCGCTGTAAGCCGCTGAAAGAATCAAACGTAAACAACGTTTCGTCGGCGTCAAAGAAAATCCAGTCCCACTTCATCATATCACCTTGTTTTACTTACATACTGAGCGGCAAAGCCATCACAATCGCATCTTCATGCCCGTCAACTGTCGGGTAGTAATTGCGGCGAATCGTCGCTTCGTTAAAACCTAAACTCTCGTAGAGCGCAATGGCGGGCGCGTTCGAGGCGCGTACTTCCAGCCATAGCGTGGCGACGCCACGCTTCTCGACGTCGTCAATCACGTGTTCCAGTAACTCACGACCCAGCCCGCGACGTTGATAAGCGGGATCGACCGCAATATTGAATAGCGTCGCTTCATCCAGCACTATCTGAGTGATGGCGAAAGCAGCCAGTTCGTCGCCAACGGTTAGCTTCAGGTTCAGATAACGTTCCCCCTGATTGCTGGCGAAGGTTTTTTCACTCCACGGAAAGGCGTGGGCGCGTTTTTCAATCTGCCAGGCTGCGGGAAGATCGGTCGTGCTGAGGGTAGAAATCGTGTTCATGTGCGCAAATTTGTTGCCAAAGCGCGGCGCGTGCTGGCGCGCTGGCTTTTAATTCGTTAAAGGCTGGCGTTGAAACCTGAGTCCCTTCCAGCGAGACGGGCTCATCATTACCAAGGCGCCAACAGTTGCAGCGTTTACCCTGCGGTAGCATTGCCACTTTTTCAGGCGTGAGTTGCAGGACGCGGTCTGGCGTAAGCTGCAAGGCGCGCAGTACATCGCTAATCAGCGGTTCCGTTAGCGACGGCAGTTCATCGGCGACCATCACCAGCTGGATGTGCTCCGGTAGCGAAATCGCAATCTCTCCCTGCAACGCCGTTGGGCGGCGCAGTGACCACTGGGTGATGCCCAACTGTTGTAATTGCCAGTCTCGCCGGGATGTCATGTGAAACGCTCCTGTCTATCAAGGGCGCAAATATAGCAAACTCAGCGAAACTGCGCCAATTACGCGCTCGCGAGTAAACAACAGTGTATAATCGCCGCCATGTTTAACGAAGGAGCTTTTCATGTCTGCTTTTACCCCGGCAAGTGAAGTCTTGCTGCGCCACAGTGATGATTTCGAACAAAGCCGTATTCTGTTTGCCGGAGATTTGCAGGATGACCTGCCTGCCCGCCTCGACACGGCATTCAGCCGCGCCCATACCCAGCAGTTCCACCACTGGCAGGTATTGAGCCAGCAAATGGGCGAAAAGGTGCGCTACAGCCTGGTGGCCGAAGCGGCAGATGTCGCCGACTGCGACACCTTTATTTATTACTGGCCGAAGAACAAGCCAGAAGCCCAGTTCCAGCTGATGAATATTCTGTCACTGCTGCCGCTCGGCACCGATATTTTTGTGGTCGGTGAAAACCGCAGCGGCGTGCGCAGCGCCGAACAGATGCTGGCGGATTACGCACCGCTGAACAAAGTCGACAGCGCCCGTCGCTGCGGCCTGTACCATGGTCGTCTGGAAAAACAGACCACATTTGATGTGGAAAAACAGTGGGGCGAGTATCAGCTCGACGGCCTGACTATCAAAACGCTGCCGGGCGTATTTAGCCGCGATGGGCTGGACGTGGGCAGCCAGCTGTTGCTCTCCACCCTGACGCCGCACACCAAAGGTAAAGTGCTGGATGTCGGTTGCGGCGCGGGCGTGTTAGCCGCGATGCTTGCCAGCCATTCGCCAAAAGTGCGTTTAACCCTGTGCGACGTGAGCGCGTCAGCGGTTGAAGCCAGCCGCGCAACCCTTGCGGCGAACGGCTTTGAAGGTGAAGTATTTGCCAGCAACGTCTTCTCCGAAGTAAAAGGCCGCTTCGATATGATTATCTCCAACCCGCCGTTCCACGATGGCCTGCAAACCAGCCTCGATGCCGCACAAACGCTGATTCGTACCGCCGTGCGTCATCTGAACAGCGGCGGTGAGCTGCGCATTGTGGCGAACGCCTTCCTGCCGTACCCGGCGATCCTCGACGAAACCTTTGGTTTCCACGAAGTTATCGCGCAGACCGGTCGCTTCAAGGTGTATCGCGCCATCATGACCCGTCAGGCGAAGAAAGCCTAATCGACACCCTTGCCGGATGCGGCGTACCGCCTTATCCGGCCTGCCGATCCCGTAGGCCTGATAAGCAAAGCGCATCAGGCGCAGTTCCGCGCAGTTGCCGGATGCGGCGTACCGCCTTATCCGGCCTACCAATCCCGTAGGCCTGATAAGCAAAGCGCATCAGGCGCAGTTCCGCGCAGTTGCCGGATGCGGCATACCGCCTTATCCGGCCTACCAATCCCGTAGGCCTGATAAGCAAAGCGCATCAGGCGCAGTTCCGCGCAGTTCCGCGCAGTTGCCGGATGCGGCATACCGCCTTATCAGGCCTGCCGATCCCGTAGGCCTGATAAGCAAAGCGCATCAGGCGATGTTCCGCGCCCTTGCCGGATGCGGCGTACCGCCTTATCCGACCTGCCGATCCCGTAGGCCTGATAAGCAAAGCGCATCAGGCGCTGTTCGGCACCCTTGCCGGATGCGGCGTACCGCCTTATCAGGCCTACCGATCCCGTAGGCCTGATAAGCAAAGCGCATCAGGCGCAGTTCGGCACCCTTGCCGGATGCGGCGTACCGCCTTATCCGGCCTACCGATCCCGTAGGCCTGATAAGCGAAGCGCATCAGGCGCTGTTCCGCACCCTTGCCGGATGCGGCGTACCGCCTTATCCGACCTGCCGATCCCGTAGGCCTGATAAGCGAAGCGCATCAGGCACAGAATAATCGCCGTTTTTTGCAGCAATCGCGCGACATCCAATAATTAACTATTGACGTCAAGCTGAAAATCTCTAGAATGCGCCTCCGTGGTAACGATACTTTTTACGGTATCGATGGTATGCGAAGGTGGCGGAATTGGTAGACGCGCTAGCTTCAGGTGTTAGTGTCCTTTCGGACGTGGGGGTTCAAGTCCCCCCCCTCGCACCATAAAAAACCACGTTATATCGCTCGCACTGTGCGAAGGTGGCGGAATTGGTAGACGCGCTAGCTTCAGGTGTTAGTGTTCTTACGGACGTGGGGGTTCAAGTCCCCCCCCTCGCACCAACGAGGGCGATATAAACAACGAGATATCTGTGCGAAGGTGGCGGAATTGGTAGACGCGCTAGCTTCAGGTGTTAGTGTCCTTACGGACGTGGGGGTTCAAGTCCCCCCCCTCGCACCAGTTCTCGTTCTCTCCCAGTTGTTCTTTCCTGTTTTACTCCATCATTTTACGTTCATCACAATTAGCATTAAACCGCTTATCAGCGCGACGCACGACGGCAGCAATACGTAATGACGCCATTGTCGATGCCAGATCATCACGCAGCTCAGCAGCATGCCAACGGTAATAATCCCACGCCAGGCGTCCATCGATAGCCCGATCAGGCCAAGAACAAAAATCGCCATTCCTGAGATCAGCACGCCCCAGCCACTGCCTAACGTTCTCATCAACATGGTTTCATCTCTTAAATCGATAATGATAACCAATATCATATGATAATTTTTATCATTTGAGAACTCCATGAATTGATAACTTTCTCTTACGTATAATGACATGGCGGTTGTAAGGTGATAAATTGTGCGACCGTAAACTTCCCCCTCTTAATTCCTGGGGTTTGCGTGCACTTCTCGCATGCTCTATTTTGTCTCGTTCACAGCTGGCGGCCTTTGCTTAATAACCAGAAGATTAATCACGATCTCTTATGACAGTACAATCCTGGCGGTCTTTGCACAGCAAAAAGTATCAGCTCACGCTGAGGCTCTTCCTTTTTCTCAATCTGGTATCGTCGCTATTTTCGTTATTGAACCCTATCTATAAAGTTCATGCGTTTACGCTTCCCCTCACGTTTATTTTGGGCATAAGTAGCGTACTGTTACTCTGGCACTGGTTAAATGCAGAGCGAAAATTCTATCTACCCGGAATTTCAGTTATTTTTGGCTGTTTATGGGCCTGGCACATCGTCATAAAAATGCCGGGCACGCATCCGGATGAAATTAATTTCTTAATCGTCGTCTTGCTCAACGTATTGTTCATTGGCACCATCGCCTTTTCGAATAATATCGTGGCGTTCCTGCTTCACTCACTGCCAGTATTTATCACCTGTCTGCTGTTCAGTGACAGTGAACAATGGGCAAGAATGGCATTCTGTCTTGCGCTGCCCATTGTCGGCATTAGCATTCAGCATCTGATTGAAAAGCGTAACGACGCCTTTGCTCAAAGCCTGATGCACAAGCTTCTGGCAGAGCGGGAAACGCTAAATGATTTAAGTATGCTCGATCCCTTAACCGGGCTGTATAACCGGCGTGGCTTCCAGCACCGTTTCGCCACGCTTATGTCACTGGCACCGGAAAGTCATTATGTTCTGTTGCTGGATATCGACCATTTCAAAGCCTATAACGATCACTATGGCCATATGATGGGCGATCAGGCGCTGATTCAGGTTTCCGCAGCGGTACGCGATGCCGTGCGCTCACGCGATATTGTGACTCGCTTCGGCGGCGAAGAGTTCGTTGTCCTGCTGGCAAACAGCAATGCAGATAGCGCCCAACGCGCCGCAGAGCGCATCCGCCAGAAAGTGTATGATCTGAAAATTCCGCACATTCTGAACGCCAGCGTGGCCACCAACGTGACCATCAGTATTGGCATCGCCCCACTGGAAGGCGAAGAGATTGATAAAGCGCTTGAAAACGCTGATAAAGCCCTCTATGAGGCCAAGCGCCTGGGCCGCAACCATATACTGACCAGCGACGCCCTCCCCCAGTACTAACATCACAACCCGAGTGTAAAGAACACAAATTCCTTGCGCTCGGTTTTATCTATAGCTAGGATTGGCAATCATTATCATTTAGATTTGTATCCAGCGAATTCTATGGCCTATCGTTCCGCACCGATTGCAGAGGATATTATCTGGCGAGCGCCGCTTCCAACACGTGAGCAAACGCTGGCTGGGTCCGTGCGCGACAAAATCGCCGAACAGCGCCCGCATATGCTGGAATGCTTCAAACTTGATGAGCCTCACCCGGCGCACGCTAAAACTCTGGCGGAGTGGATGCGCCCCACGGAGCTGAGCTCACTGCTGGCGCTCTATTCCGATCACATCTACCGTAACCAGCCCACCATGACGCGAGAGAACAAACCGCTGATCTCGTTGTGGGCGCAATGGTATATCGGCCTGATGGTGCCGCCGCTGATGCTGGCGTTGCTGACCGAAGAGGCTGCGCTTGACCTCTCACCGGCACATTTTCACGTCGAATTTCATGAAACGGGCCGTGCAGCCTGTTTCTGGGTCGATGTGCAGGAAGATGAACATGCCAGCCAGGCGTCGTCCTCACATCGCATGGAAATGCTGATTAAACAGGCGTTGATCCCGGTTGTTGAGGCCCTTGAAGCCACGGGAGACATTAACGGAAAACTTATCTGGAGCAATACCGGCTATCTGATTAACTGGTATCTGGGTGAGATGAAAACCGTGCTGGGCGAAGAACAAGTTAACAACTTGCGCCAACAACTCTTCTTCGCGAAAACCCTTTCCTGCGGCCAGGACAATCCGCTATGGCGCACCGTTGTGCCACGCGAAGGGTTATTGGTTCGCCGTACCTGCTGTCAGCGTTACCGCCTGCCGGATGTTCAGCAATGCGGTGACTGCACGCTGAAATAATCGAACGCGAAATGCCTGATGGCGCTACGCTTATCAGGCCTACAAAATATGGAAAATCACCGGTAGACCGGGTAAGCGCAGCGCCACCCGGCAACAATCCCGACTCAACCGTTACGCAACCTGCTGGCTCTCTTCAGCCGCACGCTGCGCTTCTTCCGCTTCCTGCGCCAGCAACTGCTTCTCATACACCTTGAAGAACGGGTAGTAGATGATGGCAGACACGCATGCTAACAGCACCACCAGAATTGCCGCGCGGAAATCCCAGCCTAAGGCCCATGCCCCGCCGATCGGTGCCGGAGCCGTCCACGGCACAACCGAGATCACGCGGCCAATGAGGTCCAGTTTCATTGCAGCCCAGGCCAGTACGGCGTTAACCATTGGCGCTAACAGGAATGGAATAAAGAACACCGGGTTCATCACGATTGGCGTACCGAAAATCACCGGTTCGTTAATGTTGAACAGGCTCGGTACGACGCTCAAACGGCCAATAGAGCGCAGATGCGCTGAACGGCTACGCAGGTAGCAGAACACCAGCCCCATGGTCGCCCCTGAGCCACCGATAACAATAAAGAAGGTCCAGAATGCTTCCATAAAAATGTGCGGCAACGGCGCGCCCTGTGCCAGCGCAGTTTGGTTCAGGCCAAGGTTGGTCAGCCAGAACATCTGCAACATCCCGGAGACAATCGCCGCCCCGTGAATACCCGCAAACCACAGCAGGTGACCAATCAGTACGGCGAGGAGAATCGCTGGCAGGGAATCCGCCGCCGATACCAGCGGTTTAAACAGCGACATAATTGCCTGCGGGATCAGCATGTCAAACTGGCTCTGAATCAGCAGGCTTAGCGGATAGAGCGTCAGCACCACCACCAGCACCGGAATCAGCAGGTCGAATGAGTTTTTGATCATCGGCGGCACCTGATCCGGCAAGCGGATACCGATGTTGTGCGCTTTCAAAAAGCGCATCAGCTCAACGCAATAAATGGCCACCAGAATGGCGGTGAAAATCCCTGTTCCGCCAAGGCTATCAACCGGCAACGTGCCATTGGTTTTCGGCGCAGCAACCAGCAGGAACGCCATAATCGACAACATGGCGCACATAAATGGATCGAGCTGGTGGGATTTTTCGTAATGTTTGCCAAGGTTATAAGAAATCGCCGCACAGATGTAGATAGACATAATCCCCATCGTCATATCGAACGGCGTCAGAATACGACCTTCAAACTCTTTCGCTAAATCTAACCACGCGCGGGCAAAGCCCCAGGTGGTATCTGGCGAAAACGGCGGATAGGCGAAGACCAGCAAGAACGAGCCGACAATCATAAACGGCATCGCAGAGATAAAGCCGTCACGAATTGCCATCACGTGACGTTGCGAGGAAATACGCCCGGCAACAGGGCTGACGTAGTTTTCAACGAACCGGAAAATTAAATTAAACGCAGTGTGACCAGCAGACATAGCAGCCCTCCTGACAGGCTTGAGACGTAAGCACAGCAACAACGATTTTGCCGCTATACAAACGCGTGTTACGCGACACGTCGTACAGGGCTTTTATTATTGGGTACAGCGTAAATGACACTCACAGTTTTAATCTCCTCTCAACGGAACTGCAACCGGTTACTGTAACCGGTTGCAGTGATTGTGAAGGAGATCCAGAAAACGCGGTTTTATCCGATTCCCTCACGGCAAATATTTACAGGATTCGAGGCTTATGACAGATTGAACGCCACAATTTTTCAGGAGATCCCAATGAGCCTGCAATCTGTGCAGCAATTCTTCGCCGAGCACGCCCCCGATATTGAGATTATCGAATCAGGACAAAGTACCGCTACCGTCGCCCTGGCCGCCGAGGCCCATCAGGTCGAACCCGGCCAGATCGCCAAAACGCTGTCATTGAAAGTCAAAGAGCAGGTCATTCTGATCGTGGCAAAAGGCGATGCTCGTCTGGATAACAAAAAGCTGAAAACCACCTTTGGCGCAAAAGCCCGGATGCTAAGTAGCGATGAAGTCGTAACGTTGACAGGCCACCCGGTTGGCGGTGTCTGCCCGTTTGGCCTGGAAAACCCGCTCGCCGTTTATTGTGATGTGTCTTTGCAGCAGTATGCAGAAGTCCTGCCTGCCGCCGGATCCACGCACAGCGCCGTGCGGATATCCCCCGAACGCATTGCGCAGCTTACCGACGCGACCTGGGTAGATGTGTGTTTGTAAGACACCTGTGCCGGAGCTTGGGTTTACGCTCCGGTTTCAGCTACAAGAGATATGACAGGTCGTCGGATAAGCCTTCCCGATCGGGCAATGACATCAGTAAATCCGCCGCACTTAGCAAGCCGATGTCAGAATTGACACCCAGTTTCGCCATGGCATTAAATTTATGCGCGCGAATAGTTTTAATATTTCGCTCAAGCCGCTCGGCGATATCCGTTAAAGAATAACCGCAGGTCATATAACGTAAAATGGCCCGTTCGGTAGGGCTTAAAAAGCGGTGATGCACGGTGATATCGCTTTCGTCCTGCGCGGGCTGTTGCGTACCGCCGCTACGCAAAAGTTCTAGGATAGTATTCTTCAGCCGGAAGAGCGGCTCTGATTTGCTCACCACACCGTTGAGCAACGTTGGGGAGAGTTGCTTAATCAGTTCCACCTCTGGCTGATCGCCAGCCAGAATGATGCGAATAATGTCTGACCTGCTGTTCGCAATTTCATCCTGAATCAACAGACTCTCGAGGCGTAATTCACGCGTACCTGACAGACAACAAATCACGGCAAAATAGTCGTCGTTCAGCATCGATTCTCTTAACGCATCAGCAGAACGGAAAAAATGAAATACATAGGGGCTTCTGGAAGAGGCGGCTAACAAATGACGCAGGCCGACTTCCGCCATCACGCAGGGTTCGACTATAGCGACATGCTGCTTTCCGTGATGCTTTTCCATTCTGCCGGTTCTCCATATGCTGAGTAGAGATTGAGTTCCTTCATTCCCTGAGTGCTGTTGATCCAGGCGTACATTTCAGCGTTGCTGCGCAATGACAACCGACGCATAGCGCTGTTCTTCTGTGCACTGATCGTTTTATTGCTCTTTTTCAACAGCGTGGCGATTTGATTAATCCCCCACCCCTTCGCCAGCAGACGTAAAACTTTACGTTCCGACAGGGTCAGCATCACCATTTTTTCATTTTCAGCATGAATATCATTGTAGTCCGGCACCAGTAACGTCTGGCTAATGCGTTCCGCAGAAACACCGCCCTGACGAATCGCCATCACGACGCGCTCAACGGGATCAGAATCAGACAACAGTGTGCTTTCCGGACGCATCAGGAATTCAACGGCAAGGGAATAATGTTGACGACCGACGAGAAAAACCCAATGAATATCACGGTATTGTGACAGTAAGGAGTAATATTGCTCGCAAACATTGTTCGGCTGATGAATATCACCCGAAAGATCAACCAGCACCAGATCAGCCCGTCGAAGCTGGAGCAGCGTGAGCTCTTCCAGAGAGTGACAAACATTCAATTCATAATCAGGGAAATGCGTGGTCATGATCGCACTTAACCCAGATTGCATCACTGGTATCTTACTGATAACGACACCGAACTTGCAGTATCCTTGTAACATAAAACCTCCGCATCCAATCGACGATCCTTTTTACGCTCACCGGTAAGGGAGATTTGTTAAAAAGGACCTGTTCTTCCTTGTTCCAGTAATACCTTTTCTTGCCTTAATAAATTAGATCAAATTGCTATAATTAAATAAGAGCCGTCACGGCAAAAGGTTAACCGATATAATATGTCACATTGTTTATAAAATGGTAATCCAAATGCAATTAGAAAAAATGAATAAGCGCGTAAGCTATAATTAAAACATTAATTGAACGTATGATTCACTTGATAGTTATTTTATTTTTGGATTAATTAAATGTACTACTATGCCCCTCACTTTTAATCGATATAAGTGAGGGGGCAAACATTTACAACGACTCTACCGCCTCATACGGTAGCCCAACATAGTTCTCTGCAATTGTCGTCAGGCCAGCGCGTGAGCCCAGATAATACTGGCGATCCGCTTCCTGCATTTTTTTATCAAATTCACTCTTATCCTGGAAATCGTGCAGCAGGTGGGTCATAAACCAGCTAAACCGTTCACCTTTCCAGACGCGGTTGAGCGCCAGCTGCGAGTAGCGATCCAGCAGGTCGGCCCGCCCGTGTTGATAATACTGGCACAGGATGCGCCACAGATAATTGACGTCCGACGCCGCCAGATTTAACCCTTTCGCGCCCGTTGGCGGAACGATGTGCGCAGCATCGCCCACCAGGAACAGGCGGCCATACTGCATCGGTTCCACCACATAACTGCGCAGCGGCGCGATACTCTTCTCAAGTGAGTGACCAGTCACTAACTTCTGGCTAAGTTCCTCTGGCAGGCGGCATTTCAGCTCTTGCCAGAAGCGTTCGTCAGACCACTGTTCGACTTTTTCCGTTAACGGTACCTGTAAGTAATAACGGCTACGAGTTAGTGAGCGCTGACTACAAAGGACAAACCCGCGTTCGTGATGGGCGTAGATCAGTTCCGGATTCACCGGTGGCGTATCGGCCAGCATCCCCAACCAACCGAAAGGCCAGACACTTTCATACTCCCGTAAAATTTCGCGCGGAATAGTTTGCCGCGAAACGCCGTGAAAGCCATCGCAACCGGCGACAAAATCGCAGGTAACGCGGCAGTTTTCGCCGCCTTTGGTAAAGGTGACTGTTGGGCTGTCACTTTTGATGTCATCGATACGCACATCGCTCACCCCATAAATAGCTGGCGCGCCGCTGGACTGCCGGGCCTCCATCAGGTCACGTGTCACTTCAGTTTGTCCGTAAACCATCACGCTCTTGCCACCGGTCAGTTCACTTAACGGCACCGGAATGCGGTTGCCGTTAAACAAAAACTCCACGCCGTGATGCACCAGCCCTTCTGCATCCATCCGTTTCGCCACGCCCGCTTCGCGCAGCAAGCCAACCGTGCCGCTTTCCAGAATGCCGGCGCGGATACGCCCCAATACGTAGTCCGGCGTCTGGCGTTCCAAAATCAACGTCTGAATACCCGCGTTATGCAGCAACTGCCCCAATAGCAGCCCAGAAGGCCCCGCGCCAATAATCACTACTTGTGTCTTCATAGGGTCGCCTCATATCGGATAAGTTAATAATTTGTTTGTTTTATGTATGCATAAAGTTTATTCATGCATTTTTGATAAGGGCGCGAGGGAAAAGAAGGGAAAAACCTGTTCAAAAGCTGCACTTTTCAACAATTTTCACAAACTGTGGCGAGTATCAAATTATATCCCGCCCCAAAACACAGCCCCCTTTTTGCACATTATTTGATCCGACACGGACTCCCACCAGGGGCGCTTCGGGTAAAAGTAAACCATCAGGAAGTTGTACCGAGGAAGCAGGATGACCACGGAAATCGATCACAATACCCAGCGAGGCATTACGCGGCTCTGTATTCAGTGCGGCCTTTTTCTGCTTCAGCATGGTGCGGAAAGCGCACTGGTTGATGAGCTGGCCTCACGCTTAGGGCGCGCGCTGGGGATGGACAGCGTCGAAATCGCCATTTCGCCGAATGCCATTGTTTTATCAACAATTAAGGACGGGAAATGCATCACATCGACACGTAAAAATGCCGATCGCGGCATCAACATGCACGTCGTCACGGAGATTCAGCACATCGTCATCATGGCAGAGCACAAACTGCTGGATGCGCGCGATGTCGCCAAACGTTTCTCACAAATCAAGCCGCTACGCTATCCGCGCTGGTTAGTAGTAATGATGGTCGGCCTCTCGTGCGCCTGTTTCTGCAAACTCAACAACGGCGGCTGGGATGGCGCATTCGTCACGCTCTGCGCCAGCACTATTGCGATGTATATTCGCCAGGTCCTCACTCACCGCGCGATGCACCCGCAAATCAATTTCTGTATTACCGCCTTCGCCGCGACGACCGTCTCCGGCCTGCTTTTACGCCTGCCTGCGTTCAGCCAAACGTCCACTGTCGCGATGGCGGCCAGCGTGTTGCTGCTGGTACCGGGCTTTCCACTCATTAATGCCGTGGCCGACATGTTTAAAGGCCACATCAACACCGGGCTGGCACGCTGGGCCATTGCCAGCCTGCTGACGCTCGCCACCTGCGTGGGTGTGGTGATGGCGATGACCGTATGGGGGCTGCGCGGATGGGTATAGTCGATTTTATAGTGGCGCTGGTTCAGGACATCATTCTCTCATCCGTTCCGGCAGTTGGTTTCGCGATGGTGTTCAACGTGCCGCATCGGGCACTTCCATGGTGCGCACTGCTGGGCGCGATTGGCCACAGCTCACGTTTTGTGATGATGACCGCCGGGTTTAACATTGAGTGGGCAACATTCCTTGCCGCTATTCTGGTGGGCAGCATCGGCATTCGCTGGTCGCGCTGGTACCTGGCGCACCCGAAGATCTTTACTGTCGCCGCCGTCATCCCCATGTTCCCCGGAATATCAGCCTACACCGCGATGATTTCGGCGGTAAAAATCAGCCACTTAGGTTATACCGAAGAGATGATGATTGCGCTTATCAGCAACTTTCTTAAAGCATCATCGATTGTCGGCGCGCTCTCTATCGGTTTATCAATTCCTGGGTTGTGGCTGTATCGCAAACGTCCGCGAGTCTGATTCTCTACCCAACGGCAGTCAGGATTAAGGCTGCCGTCCCTTTCATGCACTGTGCTACTATATGCACATTAACCTGCGGGGGTCCCGCAGCCTTCCTGTTATTTTCTGTATTGAGATAGTGTTATGTCTTCTCGTATTTTGACGCCGAACGTGATTGGTATTGACGCCTTTGTCGCCGATCCTGCTGCCATCCTTGCTAAAACAGAAGGTGGTGCACTGGCCGTATTTGCTAACAATGCGCCCGCGTTCTACGCCATCACACCGGAACGGCTGGCACACCTGTTAGCGCTGGAAGAAAAACTCGCTCGTCCGGGCAGCGATGTGGCGCTGGATACGCAGTTCTTCGAAGAGCCTGCGCCTATGCCTGTCGCCGTGCCGATGGGCAAATTTGCCATGTACGCAGGCTGGCAGCCGGATGCCGAATTTTTGCGGCTTTCCGCGTTGTGGGGAATTGCCCTCAGCGAGCCGGTCACGCCGGAAGAACTGGCCTCATTTGTCGCTTACTGGCAAGCAGAAGGGAAAGTGTTCCATCACGTACAGTGGCAGCAAAAACTGGCGCGTAGCGTGCAAATGGGCCGCGCGAGCAATAACGGCCAGCCAAAGCGCGATCTGAACAGCGTTTCCGAACCCGATAATCATATTCCCCCTGGTTTCAGAGGATGAGCATGAAAAATGTTGGCGATTTAATGCAACGCCTGCAAAAGATGATGCCGGCGAACGTCAAGCCCGCCTTCACTACCGGTGAAGAGCTGCTGGCCTGGCAAAAAGAGCAGGGAAAAATCCGCGCCGCTGCGCTGGAGCGGGAAAACCGCGCCATGAAAATGCAGCGCACATTTAACCGCTCGGGCATTCGCCCGCTGCACCAGAACTGCTCGTTCGACAATTATCGCGTGGAAAACGAAGGCCAGATGAACGCGCTGTCAAAAGCGCGTCAGTACGTGGAAGAGTTCGATGGCAACATTGCCAGTTTTATCTTCTCCGGCAAGCCTGGTACAGGGAAAAACCATCTGGCGGCGGCCATTTGCAATGAACTGCTCCTTCGCGGGAAATCGGTGCTGATCATCACCGTTGCCGACATTATGTCAGCCATGAAGGATACCTTCAGCAATCGGGAAACCAGCGAAGAGCAACTGCTGAACGATCTCAGCCAGGTCGACCTGCTGGTGATCGACGAAATCGGTGTGCAAACGGAGTCGCGCTACGAGAAAGTGATCATCAACCAGATTGTCGATCGTCGCTCTTCTTCCAAACGCCCTACCGGTATGCTCACCAACAGCAATATGGATGAGATGAATAAATTGCTGGGGGAACGCGTGATGGACCGTATGCGCCTCGGCAACAGCCTGTGGGTCATCTTTAACTGGGACAGCTATCGCAGCCGGGTTACCGGCAAAGAGTATTGAGATAAATCTTAGTCGCTACCGGGAGTATACTGGCGGCCTAATACATTCATTGCATGAATAGAGTGCTTCTCATGAAAACGACTAAATCCCTGTTATGTGGTGCCATCCTCGCGAGTGCCTTCTTCGCAACGGCGGCCAACGCTAATTCCCTGACCGACACCCTGAGCAGCGCAGCCAGCCAGTTGGGCGGCCAGAGCAGCAGCCAGCAGAGCGGTACATCTCTCTCCTCATTAACCAGCCTCCTGAATGGCGGTTCGCAGTCTCTGAGCGCCAGCACAATGAATAACGCCGCGGGCATTATGGGTTACTGTGCAAAAGAGAAAATCACCTCTGTTGCTAACGTCGATAACATCAAATCTCAGGTGCTGGACAAACTGGGTCTGGACACTGCCGCTGAGCAGAAAAAAGACACCAGCTATATGGACGGCATCCAGGGCCTGCTGAATGCAAAAGATGGCCAGCAACTGAATCTTGAAAGCCTGGGCAATACCGATCTGGGTAAAAAAGTGAAAGCCAAAGCCTGCGATCTGGTGCTGAAACAGGGTGTGAACTTCCTCTCCTGATCCCGCTGAACGTGCGGGTGAGCGCCCCTTCGCTTATCCGCACACTGCAACATCCGTCTTACTCCTCATGCACAAAAATTCCCTTCTTCGACGATAAAATCGGCTATTTATAAACCAATTCTGAACAACAGCACACTTTGATGACGCTAGAATTGCAGCAATACGACCGCATGATTACATTATGCTGTTCAAATTTTATCTGGCCAGAAAACTGGCGCTGTTGAGGATACGTAGTGTCAGAGTTGCTCTCCCTTGCTCTTTTTCTTGCTTCCGTGGCGATTTATGCCCTGAAGGCAGGCCGCAATACGTGGTGGTTCGCCGCTACGCTAATTGTTTTGGGATTTTTTGTCATACTCAACATTACGCTCTATGCCAGCGACTATTTCACCGGCGACGGCATCAATGACGCCGTGCTTTACACGCTCACCAACAGCCTGACCGGCGCGGGTGTAAGTAAATACATTCTGCCAGGTATCGGCCTGGTGCTGGGGTTAGTTGCCGTATTCGGCACGCTTGGCTGGCTGTTGCGTCGCCGTCGTCACCATCCGCATCATTTTGGTTACAGCCTGCTGGCGTTAGTGCTGGCAGTGGGCTCCGTTGATGCCAGCCCGGCCTTTCGCCAGATTAGCGAACTGGTCAAATCCCAGTCGCGCGATGGCGATCCTGATTTCTCTATCTATTACAAAGAGCCGGCCAAAAGTATTCCGCAGCCAAAGCTGAACCTCGTTTATATCTACGGTGAAAGCCTGGAGCGCACCTATTTTGATAACCACGCGTTTCCGGATCTCACACCAGAGCTTGGCGCGCTGAAAGATAACAGCATCGATTTCAGCCACACCATGCAGCTGCCGGGCACCGACTACACCATTGCCGGGATGGTCGCCTCACAATGCGGCATTCCGCTATTCGCCCCGTTTGAAGGCAACGCGTCGGCCTCCCTCTCCAGCTTCTTCCCGCAGAATATCTGCCTTGGCGATATTCTGAAAAACTCCGGTTATGAAAACTATTTCGTGCAGGGCGCGAACCTGCGTTTCGCCGGCAAAGATGTCTTCCTGAAGTCACACGGTTTCGACCATCTCTACGGCTCCGAAGAGCTGAAAGCGACCGTCGACGACCCGAACTACCGCAATGACTGGGGCTTCTACGACGACACGGTGCTGGACGAGGCGTGGAAAAAATTCGAAACCCTCTCTAAAGAGGGCAAACGTTTCTCGCTGTTTACCCTGACCGTCGACACGCATCACCCGGATGGTTTTATCTCACGCAGTTGCTCGCGTAAAAGCTATGAAATGGGCGGTAAAGCTAATCAATCCTTCAGCGCCGTCAGTTGTAGCCAGCAGAATATTGCGGAATTCATTAACAGAATCAAAGCGTCGCCTTACTTTAAAAACACGGTGATCGTGGTGTCCTCCGATCATCTGGCGATGAAAAATACCGCCTGGGATTACCTCAACAAACAGGATCGCAACAACCTGTTCTTCGTTCTGCGCGGCGATCAGCCTCAGCAGGAAGTGATGGCGCCAAAGCGTAACACCATGGATAACGGCGCAACGGTGCTCGATATTCTGGGTGGTGATAATTTCATCGGACTTGGGCGCAGCAGCCTCTCGGGTGAATCGCTGTCGACCATTTTCCTCAATATGAAAGAGAAAGTGCTGGCGTGGAAACCCGATATCATCCGCCTGTGGAATTTCCCAAAAGAGATGAAAGAGTTCACTATCGATTCGCAGAAAAACATGATTGCCTTCTCCGGTAGCCATTTCCGCCTGCCGCTGCTGCTACGCGTGTCGGATAAACGCGTTGAACCGCTGCCGGAGAGCGAATACTCGGCACCGTTACGGTATCAGTTAGCTGATTTTGCCCCGCGCGATAACTTTGTCTGGATCGACCGCTGCTACAAAATGGGTCAGCTTTGGGCACCAGAATTCGCGCTCTCCACCGACTGGTGCGTCTCGCAAGGGCAGCTCGGCGGCGAACAAAAAGTACAGCACGTCGATAAATCGCAGTGGAAAGGCAAAACCGCGTTCAAAGACACGGTTATCGACATGACACGCTACAACGGCAACGTCGACACCCTGAAAGTCGTGGATAACGATATTCGCTACAAAGCCGACAGTTTCGTTTTCAACGTCGCCGGTGCGCCGGAAGAGGTGAAGCAGTTTAGCGGCATTTCACGTCCGGAAAGCTGGGGACGCTGGTCTAACGCCCAACTGGGCAATGAAGTGAAAATTGAGTATCAGCATCCACTGCCGAAGAAATTTGATTTGGTGATCACTGCCAAAGCCTTCGGACAGAACGCGGATAAACCTATCCCGGTTCGCGTGGGTAATTCGGAGCAAACGCTGATGCTGGGCCACGAAGTGACGACCACAACCCTGCACTTCGATAACCCGACGCAGGCCAGCACGCTGGTGATTGTCCCACCCGCGCCTGAGTCTACAAACGAAGGGAATATCCTCGGCCACTCCCCACGTCAGTTAGGAATTGGAATGGTAGAAATTAAGGTGGTTGAGGCGCAGGGGTAGCGCCTCAACCCGCCCTCTCCCGCAGGGAGAGGGAGAAAACCGCACAGACCTCACCACTGGCACCATCGGTTCCCCCTCACCCCGCCCTCTCCCTCAGGGAGAGGGAGAAAACCGCACATATCTCACCACTGGCACTATCGGTCCCCTCTCCCTGT
>NZ_CALSBS010000005.1 GCF_943590815.1 Pseudocitrobacter vendiensis
CCCGGGGTTGTCAAAGCCTGTTTTCACAAAAAAATACCGTTTGCTGTTTTATTCCACACTTCGGTTAAAAATCATCGGTTTCTGATGATTTTCACAGCAATGGCGCTTACTCCATCTTCACGCGCGGGTATTTCCACAACCAGCGGCCACTGACCAGTCGCCAGTAGAACAGCGCACCACGGACTGCCCAGTCGAGGAACATCCCTAACCACACACCGACGACGCCCATACCGAGCACAATACCCAGCGTATAGCCCGCCACTACCCGGCAGCCCCACATCCCCAGCATTGATACCCACATCGCAAAGCGCACATCACGCGCGCCTTTAAAGCCTGAGGGCAGCACCCAGGATGCGGCCCAGATTGGCATAAAGGCAGCGTTCAGCCACAACAGCACTTTCACCACTTCTTTTACATCCTGCTCCTGGGTATAGAATGACGCGAACAGCCCCGCAAATGGCGCGGTGCCCCAGGCAATGGCCGTCAGTACGATGGTCGACATCCAGAAGACATGGCGCAGCTGGCGTTCCGCCTGACCAATCTGCCCGGTACCCAAACGTTTACCCGTGATGATAGTTGATGCCGAACCCAGGGCGTTACCGGGCAAGTTAATGAGCGCCGCCACAGAAAAGGCAATAAAGTTGCCTGCGATAACGTTGGTCCCCATTCCGGCAACAAACATCTGGGTAAGTAATTTCCCGCCATTAAACAGCACCGACTCAATGCTGGCCGGAATACCAATCCCCATCACCTCCCAGATAATGGCGAAATTCAGCGGCTTCAGATAGCTTTTCAGCGGAATACGCAGCGCCGGGTTAAAGCCAATCATCAGCACCCAGATAATCGCTGCCGCACCGATATAGCGCGAAATGGTTAACCCCAGACCCGCGCCCGCAAACCCCAACCCTTGCCAGGAAAACGCGCCGTAAATCAGGATGCTACTGATGATAATGTTGAGAATGTTCATTCCACCGTTAATCATCAGCGGAATTTTCGTGTTCCCTGCGCCACGCAGCGCGCCGCTACCAATCAACGCAATCGCCGCCGCCGGATAACTCAGCACCGTCAGTTCAAGGTAGGTTAAGGCCAGCCCTTTTACTTCCGGCGTCGCTTCACCCGCGACAATATTAATAATCTCACTGCCGAAATAGTGGATGACCGCAGCCAGCACAATGGCAAACAAGGTCATAATCACCAGTGACTGTCGTGCAGCCGCCCTCGCCCTTCGCCGGTCACGTTTACCCAGACTAAAGGCGACCACCACCGTTGTCCCGAGATCGATAGCCGCAAAAAAAGCCATGATCACCATATTAAAACTGTCGGCAAGCCCGACCCCTGCCATCGCTTCTTTCCCCAGCCAGCTCACCAGGAAGGTACTCAATACCCCCATCAGCAGGACGCAGGTATTCTCCAGAAAAATAGGTACAGCAAGGGGGGTGATTTCACGCCAGAAGAGGACTCGATAGCTTTTGCGTTTTTTATACCAGGGCGTGCGTGCGACGGCCTGACGGAGCGCGGTAGTGACGTTCAAAGTGGACCTTAGTGAGAAAGTTGAAACTCCATTTCAAATGATGAGGGAGAAACCCGGATCCTGCAAAACATTTTTCCTTAATATTTGTCGGTAATTACAACAAATTGTTGACGGAATCGGCAATCAGCATGAACAGCCAGAATTGGTGTTTGACAAAATTTTTTTCGCCGCTAATATGTGCCTCCACAACGATTCCTCTGTAGTTCAGTCGGTAGAACGGCGGACTGTTAATCCGTATGTCACTGGTTCGAGTCCAGTCAGAGGAGCCAAATTCGAGAAGCCCGCTTTTAGCGGGCTTTTTGCTATCTGCAAATCAGAAACGCTCACTTCCCGCACTGATATTCACCGGCATGCCCGAACGACGCTGCATTTCGCTTTGCGCCCGGGTAGCATCTACCCCTTCCCCGCGCACGAAAGCCTGCATGGCTGGCGTGACCGGGAGCGGTACTTTTTTATCCGATTCATATTCAGCGCGGTTACGGGATAACGGCTCGTGAACTTCCAGCCAGCGGCTGCCGTCTGGTTCAGTCGTGTATTTCACCGGGCGGTCAATAATTTGCACCCGTGTGCCCACCGGCACCGTATCAAACAAATATTTGATATCGTCATTGCGAAGGCGAATACAGCCCTGGCTTACGCGCAGCCCAATACCAAAATTCGCATTGGTGCCGTGGATGGCATACAGCCTGCCAATATAAATAGCGTACAGCCCCATCGGGTTTTCTGGCCCGGCAGGCACCATCGCGGGCAGCGTTTTGCCCTCTTTGGCGTATTCACGACGCGTATTGGCCGTCGGCACCCAGGTGGGTCCTTCCTGCTTACGCTCCACTTTTGTTACCCAGTTGCGCGGTGTTTCACGCCCTGCCTGGCCAATGCCAATCGGCAGCACTTCAACGCTGCTGCCGTCCGGTGGGTAGTAATAGAGGCGCATCTCCGCAACGTTAATCACGATACCTTCTCGCGGCGTATCAGGCAGGATGAGCTGCTGCGGAATGGTCAGCGTTGTACCGCGCGCGGGAAGATAAACATCCACACCAGGGTTGGCCTCCAGCATATTGCTCAGCCCCTGCCCATAGCGGGCGGCGAAGGCTTCCAGCGGGAAGTTACTGTCGAGAGGGACGATGATTTTTAACGGGCTGCCGACCAGTCGGCTTCCTTCCGGGGGCAGCGGGTAGGTCACCGCCAGAACGCTCTGGCTGGCAAGCAGCAGCATAGCGGAGCATAACCGTTTGACACGACGCATAATTTCCCTTCCTCAGCCGTGAAAGATAATTGTTAATTATAGCTTTTTTGTTTACCTTCCGCTGATAAAAGCAGTGATTAACGAGGGGAATTTTATTTAGGCGAAGCGAAACCGCTCCAGTGCGGAGCGGTGAGGGAAAAGATTACTTCTCTGGCAGGACGATATTACTTTCGGCTAACGTCCCCATGTTGTTATAAATAGCGCAGGCGGATTCCACGATATGCATCGCCATTGCCGCCCCACTTCCTTCACCCAAACGCATCTGCATATTGAGATACGGCTCAAGCTGCAATGCTTCCAGCGCGATACGTGCGCCCTTCTCCGCCGACAGATGCGAGGGGATCAGATACGGTTTGACCGCCGGGGCGATTCGACACGCAGCCAGCGCCGAGGCGTAAGAAAGGAAGCCGTCCAGTACCACCGGAAGACCACAGGATGCCGCACCCAGCATCACGCCCGTCATGCCGACTAAATCGAAACCGCCCACTTTTGCCAGCACATCCACGCCATCAGCCGCATTGGGCTGATTAACCGCGATTGCGCGTCGCACCACATCCACTTTATTCGCCAGTTGTGCCTGGGGCAGGTTCGCGCCAATCCCTACGGATTCCTGCGGATCGGCGCCCGTTAACACACTGACAATCGCCGCGGCGGGCGTGGTGTTCGCCATGCCCAACTCGCCAACGCCAAACAGCGTTACCCCCTGCTGTGCCAGATTTTGCGTATAGCGGATGGTTTCCAGCAGCAATTCCTGCGCCTGTTGATGGCGCATTGCCGGGCCACGCGCAATGTTGCCACTGCCGCGCGCCACTTTCATGTTCACCACATCAGGGATAGGATCGGCGTCAATCCCGACATCAATCACATGCACTTTCGCCCCCGCCTGCGCCGCCAGTACGCAAACGCCGGTAGTATGACGCGTCATGTTAACGGTCTGAATCGCAGTGACCACCTGCGGCGAAATCGCCACGCCTTCATGCCAGACGCCATGATCGGCGCACATCACCAGAATCGCTTTTTGCGCGACCTGCGGCTTACCTTTTAGCCCCGGCATGCCCGCTAACTGTATCGCCAGCGCTTCCAGGCGTCCCAGGCTTCCCGGCGGTTTAAGCAACCCGTCGATATGGTGCTGCGCCTGCGCCATCGCGGCGCTATCTAACGCCGGAATAGCAGCGAGCAGCGTTGAGAGTGTTTGCATCTTTTTCCCCGATGTTCCGTTAAGGCTGGCTTAAATTAACGCCAGCAGAAAGATAAGTTCGCCCAGTTCAATGCTTGCGCCCATGGTGTCACCCGTCTGGCCCCCCAGGGTACGTTTGAGCAACTGACCAAGGATAAAGACGGCAATAAAGGTCACCAGAAGCGCACGTAACCCATGTGCTCCCAGCAGCGTCACCACCAGTACCGCAGTCAGCGCGAGGGTCAACGCCGCCTGGCGAGCGGTAACTTTGCCAATAAACAGATTGCCCAGCCCCTCTTCACGCGCGTAGCGGTGGCGATACATCAGCAGCACCACACAGCCGCGGCCGGCGATACAGGCACAGGCCAGCGCCGCCAGCATCGGCGTATCACGCAGCGCCACTTCATTCACCGCCAGCACTTTGCCAAGCAGAACAAAAATGAGCGCTAATCCACCGTGTGTGCCCAGGCGACTGTCGCGCATGATCTCCAGCATTTTTTCACGACGACGCGCAGAGAAGACGCCATCACAGGTATCGGCCAGGCCATCCAGATGGAACCCCCCGGTCAACAGCGCCAGCGCCAGCACCGCGAAAAATGCCGCCAGCGGCACGCCGCACCAGGGCTGTAGCAGCATAAAGACCAGCCCGCTTAATGCCCCCAGCAGTAACCCGACGAGGGGAAACGTAACAACGCCACGGACATACTGGTCGATATCCAGGCCCTGCGACCAGCGCTGAGGCACCGGCAAACGGCTCATAAACGACAGCGTGGCAAAGAAGATCCTGCTCATTTTATTTTGACTCCAATTCCTGACACCACCAGCCAGACGTCATCCGCCGCCTGCGCCAGTCTTTGATTCACTCGCCCGGCAATGTCGCGAAAATGGCGCGCCAGACGGTTCTCCGGCACGATCCCCATTCCCACTTCATTGGTTACCAGCACCACCAATGATGGGCAGCGCTGGCAGGCTATAATAAGCTTCTCAATTTCCAGGTCCACCGCCCTTTCCAGCGCCGCGAAATCCCAGTTATCGACATCGCCTTCCCCGCCGTTGGCAAACAGCACGTTGGTCACAAGCGTCGTCACACACTCCAGCAAAATCGCTTCTTCGGGATCGTTTGTCGGGGCGATCACCGCGTCTAAATCCTGCCAGCGTTCGGCAGTCCGCCAGTGCGCCGGGCGGCTATCGCGGTGATGCTGAATGCGCGCGTCCATTTCCGCATCGGTAATTTGCGAGGTGGCGATGTAAAGCACGTGCGGGTATTCGCGCAGCAGTGATTCCGCGTGACGGCTTTTACCGCTGCGCGCGCCACCGGTGACCAGTATCATGATTGCGGCTCCTGATAGTCGTGCATAATCTGATAAATCTTCTCAATATCAATATGTTCACGCATCGCGTTGGCGAGGATATCAAACTGCTGCGCTTTGTAATCGGCATAGCTCACCGTGACGTCCAGCGCGGAAAGCCCTTTGCGCTGACGCAGAGCGTTAACGATGCCGCGCGTGAAAGCATCGCTATCGAATAAACCGTGCAGATAGGTGCCGAATACCAGCCCATCGTCGCTGACCGCGCCGTCGGCAAGCGTGGAGCCGTCCGGGCGATGCAGCTCCAGCGCCGCGCGACAGTGCGCGTGGCGGGTGGTGGTCCCCATATGGATTTCATACCCGGAAATATCCATCCCGGAGACATTCGCCAGCCAGCCGGGGAGCGTAGTTTGTAGGCGCGCGCGCGTTTGCTCGGTAGTTTTCTCCGGCGCAAACAGCGTGTCTGTCGCCAGCAGCCCCAGACCCGGTAGTACGCCGAGCCCCGATTCAATCTCATCGGTAATCGTTTCGCCAAGCATCTGATAGCCGCCGCAAATGCCCATCACCGGCGTGCCTTCGCGGTGCCGTGCCAGCAACGCCTGCGCAAGGCCGCTTTGCCGCAACCAGTTAAGATCGCCGAGCGTATTTTTGCTGCCCGGTAGAATGATGAGGTCGGCATCGGCCAGTTCCTCCGGCGTGCGCACATAACGCACGCGCACATCCGGCTGCGCCGCCAGCGCGTTGAGATCGGTGAAGTTGGATAAATGTGGAAGTTGCGCCACCGCGATGGTCACCGGGCGATCGCCCACATGTCGATAAAGCCCTCGCTGCATAGCAACGCTGTCTTCCTCTTCAAGGTCAACATCCAGCCACGGCATTACGCCGAGCACCGGTACGCCGGTAAGGTCTTCAATCTGTTTAACACCAGGCATCAGCAGCGAGACATCGCCGCGAAACTTATTGATGATCACCCCTTTGACCCGCGCGCGCTCATGTTCAAGTAGCAGTGCCAGCGTGCCGTAAATGGAAGCAAAAACGCCACCCCGGTCGATGTCAGCCACCAGAATCACCGGGCACTGCGCCAGTTCGGCCATGCCCATATTGACGATATCGCGATCGCGCAGATTAATTTCCGCCGGGCTCCCCGCGCCTTCCAGCACCAGCGCGTCGTACTCCTGCCCAAGGCTGGTATAGACCTCAAGAATTTGCTGACGCAGGCGCGGCTTATAGTCGTGATAGCTTACGGCGTCCATATCGGTCATGACTTTGCCCATCAACACCACCTGCGCCTTGCGGTCGCTGGTCGGTTTGAGCAGCACCGGGTTCATGCGTACATCCGGCGTAATACCGGCGGCTTCCGCCTGAAAAATCTGCGCACGCCCCATCTCTTTGCCATCCGGCGTGATGCCGGAATTAAGGGCCATATTCTGCGATTTAAACGGCGCGGTCTTTAGCCCGTCCTGATGAAAAATACGGCACAGCCCCGCCACCAGCACACTTTTGCCGACGTCGGACGCGGTGCCCTGAATCATAATTGCCTGCGTCATCATGCATGTTCCTGATTGTTGTTGCGCATACGGCTGAAAAATTCATCTTCGGTTTTACACAGCGGCAGGCCGAGTTGGGCATGCAGCTTTACCAGCCAGGGCTGCGTCAACCCGGCTTTTGCCATCACATCCGCGCGGGAAAATACCTCTCCCGGCGCCCCCTCGGCCAGCACTTCGCCACGGTGCATGACATACACCGCATCGCTCACTTCATAAATCAGGTCAATATCGTGGCTGGAGATCACCACATGATTGCCCTGGCTAACAATGCGCCTGATTATCTCAATCATCTGCGTACGCCCGGACGGATCAAGCCCCGCCGTCGGTTCATCGAGCAACAGATAGCGCGCCTTCAGCACCAGCGCGCCGGCAATCGCCACGCGCTTTTTCTGCCCGTGGCTGAGACACTGAATCGGTTGATGACGAAAATGCTGTGCATCCACCAGCGTCAGCGCGTCCTCGACGCGGCGGGCGATTTCCGCCGCATCCACGCCCAGGTTGCGTAGCGCGAACGCAATATCACTGTCGATGTCGGTGTAGAAGATTTGCTGGTCCGGGTCCTGAAAGACAGTGGTGACCTGCTGGCGAAGCGCCAGCAGCCCGCGTTTGCTGTATTCCAGCGGTTTGCCCTGCCACAGTACCGCGCCCTGTTGCGGGCGTAATATGCCGCTTAAATTCATAAACAGCGTCGATTTCCCGCAGCCGTTAGCGCCCACCAGCCCGGTAACGGCGTGCGCAGAAAAATCAAGATTCAGGCCGGTCAACACGGGCGAGTCCTGATAGCGAAAACAGAGATTGTTGGTCGCGAGCATCCGGGCCCCTAAAGGTGAAAATCACCCTGATAAAGTTTGATATCCAGCGTTGTCGCCATCTGCTGATAACGCATAAGCACCCTCGTGAACAGCAACCCAACCAGCATCGCCAGCGAGCGATACCCTTTCGGCAGACTACGATACCCAAAACGCAGCGTCTGTGCGCGATGAATGGCCAGTGCTTCATCTAACAGAATAAAAATGAACCGCCAGGTCAGCAGAATTTGTTCGGTGATTAAGCGCGGCACCCGCGCGCGCTGTAGCAAAACGATGAGCTGATCGAACGGCAGATTAAGCACCAACCAGAACGTCGCCGACAACGCGCACAGGCTACGCCAGAATGTGTCGTTGGCGGTGAAAAGCCCTGACGGCGTCATGCCCAGCCAGTAATGACCAATGGAAATGCCCCACCACAGGCTTTGCGGGTCGCGGCTGATACTGAACAAAATCGTCAATACGCCCACCAGCAAAAAACCCAGCGGCAGCGCCATCCAGCGGCACCAGCGCCACAGGGAAATGCGCGCCACAAAGCAGGTTAGCGCGGCGGTAAACAGCAGCGTTATCACGCGCCCGAGAACGGGCAGCGTAAATGCCAGCACCATCAGCAACAGCCAGAGCAGAAATTTCCACTCCGGCGCAATATGCCGCCAGCGGCTCTGATAGCTGATGCGGTCAAGCCCGGTCATCACGACGCTGGCGTCCTTTGGTGTAGCCAAGAATATAGAAAATTACCGCCGCGCCAATGGAGCCTTGCAGCGTGAACAGTAAACTTTCAATCTCGCCGCTGGCTGGTTCATACAGCGGCTGGAACCACGGTTGATAGTCGGGTGCGACCACCTGAATCTGGTTCTCCGCTTCACCGTCCGACCCGCCATATTCGCCGCCGTGATTAATGAAAAACGGCAGGATCACCAGCGCAATTACCATCGCCAATAGAATCAACGTCTTTTTCATTTAATGCCCCTGTACGGAAATCAACTGTCGTTTGGTAAGCTGATCGTAAATCAGCACCGTTAATAACCCTTCAGCAATAGCGATTGGGATCTGCGTCAGGCAGAAGATCCCCATAAATTTGACGATGGAACCTGTTGCGCCCGTTTCAGGGTCCGGGAACGCAACGCCCAGCTGTACTGAGGTGACGAAATAGGTCACCAGATCCGCCAGCATAGCGCACAAAAATACGCACACATCGCGACGCAGCCCGGCGCGGCAGGCCATCTTCCACACCAGATACCCGACTACCGGGCCAATGACCGCCATCGACATCCCGTTGGCGCCCAGCGTGGTTAATCCGCCGTGGGCCAGCAATAACGCCTGGAACAACAGAACAATGGCGCCCAGAATCGCCACCACGCCGGGGCCAAACAGAATCACCGCCAGCCCAACCCCGGTGGGGTGCGAACAGCTCCCGGTGACCGACGGAATTTTTAGTGCGGAGAGCACGAAGATAAACGCCCCACACAGCGCCAGCAGCACCTTCTGATGATTATCTTCCGCCACGATGCGGCGCAGGCGCACTAAGCCGTACCACAGGCACGGCAGAAACAGCAGCCACCAGGCCAGCGCCCACATCGGCGGTAAAAAACCTTCCATAATGTGCATAGCGAACGCCTGCTCGGGTACCACCATCAGCAGCAGCGCGGCGGCGAGGCCGCTCAGGGAAAGCTGTTTCAGTTGTTTTTCAAGGATCATTACGCTGACCTCCACTGTTTATTGACCAGGATGGTGGAGAAATACGGCAGCGGCTGATCGTCGCTCACCTCCGCCAGATTGTGCCAGCACTGCTCGCCGGGCAGCGTGGCTTCCGCCATCATCAACGCACACTCCAGCAGCCCCGCCTGCGCCAGTAGCGCCTTAATGCGGGCGAAGCGGCCATACACCTTCATCAGTACCAGGCTGTCGTGCTGCACCAGCGCCTGAGCAATCTCCGATTCTGGCGCGGTACAGGCAATCACCGCCATCGACTGCTGTTCCATGGCCAGCGGCGTTTTACTGCGGGCGGCAATGGCGGCAAACGAGGTCACGCCAGGCACAATCTCCAGCCAGTCTGGATTGCCAATACGCGCCAGCAGAAAGACCCAGGTGCTGAAGAGCATCGCGTCGCCCAGCGTGATAAATCCGACCTGTTTGCCGGCCTCCACTTCCTGCACCAGCGCGGCGGCAACGTCGTTCCAGACGGCTTCTTTTTCCGCGCTGTCGGCGCTCATCGGGAAGTGGCAACAGCGAACTTCGGTCTGTTCGCCGAGATACTCCCGCACAATGGAGAGCGCTAAACTATCGCCACCTTTACGTCCGGCGGGCGCATACAAAATATCGAGTGAGCCCAGCGTGCGGGCGGCGCGAACGGTAATCAGATCGGATGTCCCGGGCCCGGTGCTCAGCGCATATAATTTCCCCGTCATGCGGCTTCTCCCAGCGTTTCATCAAGTGCCTGATGTAAATGCTTCACAAACATCGCCCGCACCTGCGGGTTTTCGCCCAGCCCACACAGCCACGGTGTGGCGGGGATCCCGGCGGCGTTAAATAAGGTTTTCCACGAGTCTTCTTCATCAGAAGCCATGTCGTTGATCGCATGATCGCCCGCGACCAGCATCAGCGGCATCAGGTGAACCGCACTCACGCCTTCGCGTTGCATGCTGGCAATCAGACCGTCCACTTCCGGGTAACTCTCAACCGCGCCGACGCGTGCAGGAAACTGCTGCGCGGTCATCATATGGTCTAAACAGGCGTAGGCGGCAAAGGCATGGTGGCTGGCGCCGTGGCCCATAAAGACCACTTTCTCGTTAGCGGTGAGCGTGGGCATTTGCTGGCGCAGCGCCGACATCAGCTCAACGTAGTCATCGTGGGAGCTCAGTAAAGGCGCGCCCAGCGTCAGATGGGAAAATAGCGGGCGCAGAGATTGCACTTCGCTTGCAATCTTTTCGTACTCATCACCGTTGATAATATGCAGCGATTGAATCGCCACATCCTGATATCCCTGCTCCGCCAGTTTTTGCAACGCCTGCAATGGGGTATCAATCTCAATACCGTCGCGCTGTTTCAGCTTGCGGATAATCATCCCGGACGTGAAAGCGCGAAACAGGTCGCGATCCGGGCAACTGGCGGCAAGCTCACGCTCGCAGGCAACGATATTTTTTTCGCAGGTTTCGGGGTAGCTGGTGCCGAAACTGACGACCAGAAGGGCTTTTTTCATCGATTCTCTCCTTCCGCCGTCGCCAGCCAGCGTACAATACGCCGCTGCACATCGGCGCGGTTTTCCAGTAGTTCCTCCCCCGACACCAGCGGTGCCGGGCGCGTAATCACGATGCAGGGAATACCCGCATCCAGACAGGGCTGTACTTTTTCCTGATAACCGCCCTCAGCGCCTGAGGATTTGGTAATCACTACATCGGCGTGGCACTGGCGGTAAAACGCGGCGTTAAACGCCGCACTGAACGGGCCGCAGAGTGCAAAAATCTCGCCCACCCCGAAACCCAGTTCGACACACTGGTTTATCACTTCAGGTACCGGTAATACGCGGGCCAACAGCGTTTTCTCCGGCAGGCCTGCACGCCACTGCGCTAAATCTTTACTGCCGGTGGTGAGCAATACGCGCTCGCCAAAACGCTTCGCCATGTCGCACGCCTGGCGGATATCTGGCACAAAATGAAGCAACGGATGGGTGAGATCGCGTAGCTGTTCCGGGCGCTGATAGCGGCTCAGCACTACGCCCGCCGCTTCGCAGGCGCGCACTACGTTACGGCTCACGACTTCGGCGTAAGGATGCGACGCGTCGATCACCCAGCGCGTGTTGTTTTCCTTTAACCACGTCACCATCTGCGCCAACTCCAGCCGCCCGCAGCGTACCTGGCCGCGAATATCGCCCACCAGTTGCTGCCCGGTTGGCGTAGCAACGGAAAGGGTGTAATGCACATTCGCGGCATCCAGCAGCAGGCAGATCATTCGCGCATCGCTGGTGCCGCCAATGACCAACACATCGCCGAAACTCACAGCACATACCCTCGCGGGGTGATCATCAGGCCATCCTGCACATAGGTGGTTTTATTGCCGACAATCACCAGGCTTGTCATATCCACCGGCGCAAAATCCATCTCGCCAAGGGTGGTCACCCATTTTTCCTCTTTCTTACGCCCCGCCGATTTCACCACGCCCACCGGCGTATTCGCACTTTTACTGGCGGCCAGCAGTTCAAACGCGCGCGCCAGGTGTCCTTCGCGACCCCGGCTGCGCGGGTTATAGAAACAGATAACAAAGTCAGCCTCTCCTGCGGCGATAATGCGTTTTTCAATAACCGGCCACGGCGTCAGCAGGTCGCTCAGGCTGATGTGGCAGAAGTCATGCATCAGCGGCGCGCCAAGCAATGACGCCGCCGCAATACTGGCGGTCATCCCTGGAATCAGGCGCACTTCCACATCACATTTCTGTTTGCTGACCAGTTCCAGCACCAGCCCTGCCATGCCGTAAATACCGGCATCGCCGCTGCTGATCAGCGCCACGTTGTGCCCGGACTGCGCCAGGTCAATCGCCGTCTGGCAACGCTCAATCTCTTTGCACATGCCGGTTTTGATAACCTGCTTGTCGCCGGTAAAGGCTTTCACCAGATGGGTATACGTTTTATAACCGACGATAATTTCCGCCGCCTGTAACGCTTCCACGGCTTCCATAGTCATCATTGCCTGCGAGCCAGGGCCAATTCCAATAACGGTTAACATCAGTGTGCTACTCCCAAAGTGATGGTGACGCCCTGTTCGCGCAGGGTCTCTCCGGTGATATTGCCCTCACTCAGCAACCAGGCCGATGGGCCGGAGACGCTGCCAACGCCCACCGTCTGGCGGACAAAATCAGAGGAGGTAAATCGGTGTTCATGTTCACTCAACGCGTCGGCGCTGAAGGTGTAAAACGGCACGCGGCAGGCTGCAGCAAGCTCGTTCAGCGCGGCTTCCTCTTTTTTAAGCTCAATGCTGCCGATGGCTTTCAACGCCAGCGGGTCAACATTTTGCGCTGCCATCAGGCGCTCAAGCAGCGCGAAGACGCGTGGACCGGGGGTATCGCGACGACAACCAATCCCGGCCACAACACGCTGTGGAATCAGCTTCCAGTGTCTGATGGCAATATCAGGTAAGTCGCGCTGCAGCGTGATACACACGAGCGCATCCAGTTCCGGTAACGACTGCAAATCGGCAACGGCAATAAACCCACGGCTATCACACTGACTGAGTGCCTGCTGAAAAGGGGCATCGCACCACAACCCTATCCGCTTCCCGCTTACCAGCATCTGGTTGACGGTTTTTACCGTCGCGCGAAAATCAACCATTCGCGCATTTAGCTGAAAGGCCAGCGTATCGAGTGACGCCAGTTGGTTCACATCTGTCGCGGTCGTAATCACCGGCTCAGCATCGAGCAAATCGGCCAGATAACGCGTCAGGGCATTCGCCCCGCCAGCATGTCCCGAAAGCAGGCTGATAACATGACGCCCCTGCTCATCAATAACGATCACCGCCGGGTCACTAAACTTGTCGGCGATCACCGGTGCCAGCACGCGAACGGTAATCCCCGTTGCACCAATAAAAATCAGCGCAGAATAGTTCGCGAATGCCTCACGGGCAGCCTGCGCGAATCCCCCCTCAAAGGGACTAAACCCCGCTTCCAGCAAGCTTTCACTGGTAAAACAGGTCATCGGCAACAGGGCCGATAAGCGTTTTGCCAAACGAACTCCGCCGGGCGTCAGGCAAAACAGCGCTATTGACTCAGGCTTTACGATATTCATGGCTAAAGTCCGCGGCATAGAGTTTTGAATAGTGGTATTCATCGCCCAAAAATTTCCCCACCAGAATCAGCGCTGTTTTGCGAATGCCCGCATCGCGCACTTTGTCGGCGATATCTGCCAGTGTGCCGCGTACAGTCTGGCTTTCGGGCCAGGTCGCTTTGTAGATGACCGCAACGGGCGTCGTTGCCGGATACCCGCCTTCAATCAGGCGTTCGGCAACGCGGTTGATTCGCTGGACGGAGAGATAAATCGCCATTGAGGTTTGATGCTGTGCGAAAGATTCAAGCTGTTCGCGTTCCGGGACCGGCGTGCGTCCTTCAAGACGCGTAATGATGAGACTTTGCGACACTTCCGGCACGGTGTACTCGACGCCCAGCTCTGCCGCCGCTCCCAGAAAAGCGCTCACGCCCGGCACCACCTGCCACGCAATCCCTCTGCGGGTTAACTCTTCCCCCTGCTCGCGCACGGAACCATAGAGCGAGACATCGCCCGTTTGCAGGCGAACCACGGTTTTTCCTGCTTTGATGCCCGCCTCCATCACATCGAGAATTTGCGTCAGGTGGAGCTCAGCGCTGTCGTAGTACTGCGCTTCCACCGGGCAGTATTCCAGCAGTTCCGTGTTGATAAGCGATCCGGCGTAAATCACCACCTGTGCTTGCTGTAATAACCGGTAGCCCTTAAGGGTAATCAGTTCCCGGTCACCGGGGCCTGCGCCCACAAACCAGACGCAACGGGGGTCGAATGTTTCAGACATGCGCTTCTTCCTTCTGACAGGCGATGACATAAACGGGGTTATTGGCTTTGAAATAGTGACCGCTACCGAGCGGCATACGTGCTGATACCTGAATGTGCTGGCAATCCACCTCAACACACCCACGTGCTTGCAGGTGCGCCAGCGCGGCATTAAGGTTTTCCTGCAGGATAAAGGTCATCACCAGTCGCCCGGCGGGATGGAGTTGCTCAAACGCCCAGTCGATAAGCGCGGGTAACTCGCCGCCGCTACCGCCCACGAAAATGGCATCAGCTTTCTCTTTTACCGCAACAGGGGCGTGCGCCTGAACAATCGAGATGTGTTCACAGCCGAAATGGCGGCAATTCTGAGCCATCAGGTCGAGCGCCGCCGGGTTGCGTTCAATCGCAGTAACCTGAAGCGCGGGAAAATGCACTGCGGCTTCAATGGAGACGCTTCCCGTACCTGCGCCAACATCAATAAAATGGTCAGCACGGTGCAGTTCCAGCTTTGATAACGCCAGTGCGCGGACCACTTCTTTGGTCATCGGGACTTTTTCACCGCGTAAAAACAGTTCATCTTTCATCAAGGATCACCACGGTATTCATGCCATAGTCAGCATTGACCTCACTGACGCGCAGCCAGTGGATCTGTTCATTTTCCATCGCCAGATTTTCGCCAATCACCATCCAGCGTTCCCCTTTTCCCCGCGCGACGAGTTGCGCCGCAATATGACGCGGGCCGCACCGGGCATCCGTCACCATCGCCACTTTGCGCTGACGAGCCAGTTCATCAAAAGAAACCTCACGGCCATGGCTGCTGGTCAGCCACATTTCGTTCATATCAATACCCGCGCGGGCGCAGAGGTATTGCACGGCGCTAATGCCCGGCACAATACGCACTGCTTCACGCCCAAAATGCGCCACCATGCGCGTACCAATGCCGTAAAACAGGGGATCGCCAGAGGCCAGCACCACGATGTTCTGGTGCTGATGTTCCGTTATCCACACCAGCAGTTGCGCAATATCGGCATCAAGGAGACGCTGCTCGCCGTTAAAATCGGGAAACTGAGCCAGATGACGTTTTGCCCCCACCAGTGCATCGGCTTGCGCGATAGCGTTCTGTGCCAGCGGCGTAATCAGCGTTAATCCGGCCGGCCCCATTCCCACAACGGTTAACATTGCAGCGCCTCCACAATGTCGCTGACCGGGCGATTACTGCCCAGGACCTGGTTATCAAAGGCGAACATGATGGCGTCGCAAACAGGCGGCGTTTTGGTGTAGCGGAGTTTTTGCAGTACCCGCATGCAGATACGTTCGGCAAGATGGTTGTAGATATGCTGGAAACCGTAAGCGTCGATGTGCTCCATCGCCGCCTCAGTGGTATCGCAGTCGCCGACCAGCGTCAGCAGTTCGAGCGGTGCGCCCAGCAGCGCCAGATGCGCCACCAGCGTTTCCATTCTCGCATCCGCGATATGGCTGTGGGTGTGGAAAATCCCGGCGGCAATTTTGATAAGCTTGCCGGGATGACCAATGAGGACAATGTGCTGATACCCCAGACGCACCGCTTCTTCCACCATGTAGCCGACGAAGTTGCTCATGGTGACCACCACATTACTGTCGATGCCCATTTGTTCCCGGACAAAGCGCTCACCGTGGTTCCCCGGCACCAGCACGACTCGCGTCAACCCGGCAGCACGTTTGATCTCCAGTTCCAGCGACAGGGAGCGTTTCCAGCTCTCTTCTGACATCGGCGTAACAATTCCCGTCGTGCCCAGAATCGAAATACCGCCAACAATACCGAGGCGCGCGTTATAGGTTTTCAGCGCCCGCTCTTCACCTTCCGGGGCAAAAATTTCCACTTCCGCACCGCGCAATGGGCCGATAGCTTCACGGACGGCGGCTTCAATCGTCTGACGTGGTGTGCGGTTAATCGCCGCGCTTCCCAACGGCAGCCCCACCCCTTTGCGGGTGACGGTGCCAACACCTTCACCGCCGCGCAGCACAATCTCGCCGCTGTCGTTCAGGCTGACACGGGCAAAAATCAGCATGCCGTGAGTGGCATCAATATCGTCACCACCATCTTTGCGTATCGCCGCCACGGCCTGCTGCCCTTCAATGTGCGGCGATTCCACGTTCAGGTTGAGCGTCACGCCAGAGGGCGTAACGATAGAGACCTGGTGGATGAGATGCTGACGCAGCACCATCAGCGCCGCGACTTTCGCCGCCGCAGTGGCACAGGACCCCGTGGTATAGCCCTTACGCAGGGGCTTACCGTTGTGCCAGACAGGTGCATCAAATGCCGCGTCACTCATTTCGCATCTCGCAGATGATAGAGAATGGCATTCACAATCGCCGCCGCCACATTACTTCCCCCTTTACGCCCCAGCGCAGCAATGGCGGGTAAATCACTGTGCGTCAGCGCCTCTTTAGATTCCGCCGCACCCACAAACCCGACCGGAACGCCCACCACACCGCTCACCTTTACAGGATGCTCCAGCAGACGGAACAAGGCCGTCGGTGCGTTGCCGAATACAAACACCTTTTCACCCTCTTCACGCACTGCGATATCGACCGCCGCCATTGAACGCGTGATGCCCTGCGCCTTCGCTTCGCGCACTACGCGCGGGTCACTGATATAGCAGCGGCATTCGCCGCCAGAGTTTGCCAGCAGCGGTTTGTTGATGCCGGAGAGCGCCATTGTTGTATCGGTGTAGAGCGTGCAAGGGCGGCTTAACGCCGCGGTTAGCTGCTCCAGGGCATCGGCGGAAAACCATAAAATGTCCAGCCATTCGAAATCGGCGGTGGTGTGAATGACCCGTTTGATAATCGCTTCATGGAGCGGGCTGGCGAACCGGTAATCAGGTCGGGTTTCGCGGATTATCTCGCCAATAATGTCAAAGCTTTTGGCCTCAATGGCCTGTGGCTGGCGGATGTAATTCATGTGCTACTCCTCAGGCCGCACCAGCAACCAGCCACCGTGCCGTCATAAACAGCACCAGCGCCAGCGTGGAAGCAACCCACATCAGTCGAATCGTTCGGGATATGTCACCTACAGAAATGTGGCGTCGCGCGTCGCCTATCCACGGCTTCTCAACACGCTCACCAAAGTAGTCATTCGGGCCACCGAGACGGATACCCAGCGCGCCGGCAACGGTAGCTTCAGACCATGCACAGTTGGGGCTGCTGTGGCGATGGCGATCGCGCCAGCCGATACGTAACGCGGCAGCGGCGTTGTCGCGGCAAAGAAATGCGGCGGCGCTGAGCAACAGCCAGCTCAGACGCGCAGGAATGAAGTTGGCGACGTCGTCCAGCCGGGCGCTCACCATGCCAATCGCGCGGTATTTCTCATGTTTGTAGCCGACCATGGAATCGAGGGTATTGATTGCTTTATACGCCATTGCCAGCGGCGCACCGCCAAGCATCAGGAAGAAGAGCGGCGCGATAATGCCATCGACGCTGTTTTCGGCAACCGTCTCGACCACAGCGCGGTTAATCTGCTCGGGTTGCAGTTGCGACGTGTCGCGTCCCACTATCCAGGAAAGTTTTACGCGGCTTTCCGCCAGGTCGCCCGCCTGTAACGGGCGTTCTACAGCGCGCGCAGCATCGGCGAGGCTGCGCCCGGCAAGCACGGTGAAAATCATCCAGATTTCAACCGCCCAGCCCAGCCAGCTATGGAGCGTAAATGCCAGTGCCAGTACACTCCAGGAAAGCGCCCAGGTCACGCCGACCACCACCAGCCACATCACCCCGCCACCGATACGCAATGCGCGATCGCTGTGGCAGTAACGGCGCACCTTTGTCTGCACCGCGTTGATAAGCGCGCCCATCCAGCGTACCGGATGCGGCCAGTTATGCGGGTCGCCAATAAGCACGTCGAGTATCCAGGCGATACACCAGGCAAGCAGCGTCATCGTGCGCTCCTCGCGGCATTGAGCCAGTGTGCCAGCATCATCGGATGCTGGGCGAAGTGCATGTGCAGATAGCTGGCAAACGTGTTGCCAACCTGCCAGCCACCTGACCAGGTTTGTAGAGTCTGCCCATCACGCACTTTGCGACAATCGAGGACCGCCGGGGTTTGCGGGGAGAAGTCAGAGTAGTGAAACTCGTGGCCCCGCAGCGTTTCACCGGGGGCCGCCAGCAGGGTCTGCTCACGAGCCTGCGCCTCGCAGTAGCCAAAACGCGTCAGCCGTTTACCCATTTTGCTGTGACCGGGAATGATATTTGCCATCGGGTGGATTTCGCCCTGCGCATCTTCAAGCGTACTGCCGAGATACATCAGGCCGCCACATTCGGCGTAGATAGCCACACCGCGTGCGTGCGCCGCGCGAAGTTGTGCAAGCATCGTCTGGTTTGCCGCCAGCGCTTTGGCATGCAACTCCGGGTAGCCACCACCCAGCCAGATCATCTGGCACTCCGGCAGCACGTTATCGTGCAGGGGGCTAAAGCGCACAACATTGATACCCGCACGCGCGATCAGCGCGATATTGTCGGGATAGTAGAAATTGAACGCCTCATCGTCCGCCAGCGCCAGAGTGATATTTTCGCCATCATGAACAGCAGGCAGAGGCGGCCATTCGCCCTGAGGATCGTGTTCAAGGGCACTTAGCGTCAGCAGTTTGTCGATATCCAGCGTCAGCGCGAGGGTGTCAGCAAAATCGCGCCATGGCTGTTGGGTCACCACAGACTCACGCGCGGTAACTAACCCAAGGTGACGTTCCGGCAGAGCAACACCCGCCACGGAAGGAACGTAGCCAAGTACTGGCAGCGCGCAGTAGCGCTCAATGGCCGTTTTTAAAAGCTCGAAATGGCTGTCGCTGTTGACGCGATTGACAATCACGCCCGCGATATTCAAAGAGGGGTCGAAATGTTGAAAACCCATGACTGTCGCGGCAATGGAGGTTGAAACGGCTTTGCCGTCAACCAGCAGGATGACCGGACAACCCAGTTGTTTCGCCATCGCAGCGGTGCTGCACTGGTTAGGGTCGGAACCTATTCCGTCATAAAGGCCCATCACACCTTCAATGACCGCAATATCCGCCTGTTGCATCTGCTCATTAAACAGGGCGTTCAGCACCGGGGCGGGCAGCATGAAACTATCAAGGTTACGAGAGGCGACACCGGATACCGCCGTATGCCAACCGGTATCAAGGTAATCCGGGCCCACTTTGTACGGCTGTACCCGCCATCCGCGTTGTTTCAGCAGGCTCAGTAAGCCAAGCGTTACCGTGGTTTTGCCACAGCCGCTGCCGGTTCCTGCAAGAATGAATGCGTAACGTCTGGCCGCCATACCCCGATTCCTGTCAGGGTGGTAGGGGAACATCAGGATGCGCGTATACCCGGTCTTTCGACCGCACGCTTCTGAGCAACCCACTTCCCACCGAAGTTGTTGAGATGTACCGACAGGCAGGTCTTCTGGCTTAGCATCATCCTCGCCCGTCCTTCCCAATCTCGCGATCAGTGGTTATTACGGGGTCGTCAGCATTACAGCAGCGGGGGCTGCGGGGGATTTACACCCCCTTCCCTGACACATTACGTGTCTGACCTGTCGGTTTTACATGATGAGCAGCCGTATACTGCTCATCACAAAATGATGTGTTAACGAATGCATAAAGCGAAAAAATCAATTCGCAATAACGCCGTTATCTCATCACAAAAATAATTGTCGTTGCAGTTTATCTCTCCTAAATCACTATTTTGTTGCGCTGTGACAATTTATTGCATGGCGCGAGATTTTTTCATGCTACATCGCTATCCATGCAATACAGTATCAAAAATCGGCAATGCAAATCAGGCCGATTCTTCTGAACGCTTTTCGCTAATTTGCTGGCGATACGCCTGCGGCGTTATCTGGTAGGTGTGGCGAAAAACCTTGCAGAAATAGCTGGTCTGAGAAAATCCTAAATTACGGGCAATACTGGCAATGCTCCAGTTACTGTGGCTCAGCAACTCTTTGGCGCTCGCCATACGTTGTTGATTTACCCAGGCGTTGAAGCCAATACCCTGATACTTTTTAAACAGTTTGCTGAAGTAATAAGGGCTAAGATAAACATGAGAAGCTACCTCTTCGAGACGAAGTTCATCCGACAAATGCGCATCAATGTAACGTAGTGCTTTATTCATTTTACTGTCATGAGGATTCGTCTCCCGCACGGAACGGGGCAATGCCGCCTGCTGAGGGTTATCTTTAATCACCACAAAATTAAGCTGCTTTTTAAGGCAGTTTTCTACTATCAATTTCAGGAGATCCGCAGAAGCCATCACCCGTGAAAAATCCATTTCCGGGACATTGCGAAATTCATTAAGCAGTTCAGGATCGGCCTGCCAGCGATCATCAATATTCAGAATATCAATCATGCCCGTCTCCGCTTCATTGCGCACACGTACCTGGCCACACAGAACGAACCCGACAAGATGCCCGGCAATCACCAGTGGAATAGAAATATCCGTTAACCCGGCATGACAGCGATAGATGCACGGCTGATCTGATTTCGACGCCTCCAGCCCACCGCAGCGATCGCTCATCCGGCAGCGAGTGCTGTGCTGCGGATGCTGACGCATCATCTGGCAAAATGAGGTGAAATTAAACAGCTCAGAAATTTCATCACCATGAATATTGACCACCACAACCGCCAGACTGGTGGCTTGTGCAAAATCCTGTGCGATTTTATTAATGAGTTCTGAGTTCAGTGTACTCGCAGAAATCATGATAAAACCCCTCAGTTAATCCATTGTTATAATGCAACATTATTTTTACACACCTATTTCATATCATCTTTAATCCTTATCGATGGCATGACGTAAGGTTGACAATAACAAAAGCCCCTCGAAGCTGAGAGACTTTTTAATAAATTCGGAAAGCAGATCACGAAATAATAATGAATAAAATGTTATCGCTGTTCAAAGGCCTAATGAATGCATTATTTAATATTCACGGGCAAATTATTACTGATCAAATAACGATAAATTGCCGCCCCCGCACAAGCCCCAATGAGCGGCGCGATCAACGGAACGATAAAGTAAGGAATATCACGCCCACCCGTGATAGCGACATTTCCCCACCCGGCAAGCCAGGTAAAAAGTTTGGGGCCAAAGTCACGCGCAGGATTCATCGCGAACCCCGTCAGCGGCCCGGTTGCTGCGCCAATCACCGCCACCAGAATACCGATAAGCAACGGCGCCAGCGGGCCTTTGGGCACACCATTACCATCGTCCGTCAGCGCCATAATCAACCCCATCAGCATGGATGTAATGACGATTTCAACCAGGGCGGCCTGCCAAACGCTCAGCCCCGCAGCCGGGTAAGTGCTAAAGATTCCCGCCAGTTGCAGACTCCCGACACTTCCACGAACCATATCGTGAGCCGTTTCAAATTCAGTGAAAAGAGAGGCATACAACAGATACGCAAGCAGCGCGCCGCAAAACGCGCCAGCAAACTGAGCGACGGCGAAGGGGAGCACTTTACGCCCTGGAAATTGAGCAAACAGCCAAAGCGCGACCGTGACGGCCGGATTAAGGTGCGCACCAGAGATCCCCGCGGTTAAGTACACGGCAAGCGAGATCCCAAGCCCCCAGACAATGCAAATCTCCCATAAGCCGAAGCTCGCGCCCGCAACAACTGCAGCGCTCAGGCAACCGATACCAAAAAAGAGAAACAGCCCTGTACCTAAAAATTCGGCAATACATTGTGCTTTTAGTGAATCATTCATGGTGACACCTTTTAAGCGGAGTTGTGTCTTAGCCAGCGGATCCATTGCTGACGGTGCAAAACGTCGGCCCTTACTATAAAAAGTGGCCCATGAAAATTGTTGGCAACCTGAATAAATACACGTCTGAAAAATCGCCTTGCAATAGCAAATTCTTGCTATGCCCGTTTCAACTTTCCATATGCACCGGGTATTCCAGCTAATTATTTCATTTTTTAAAATGTGAAAATATTGCTTTTTTTAGATGTCTTTTTTTCAATAAACATCACATATCGGTTTATTGTCGCTTAGCAAAGAATGTTTTCGCTGTCATCAACAAAAATGTAAATATGGATGGTTAATAGCTAATTATTCACATAAACAAAAACCTTCAAAACGAATAAAATCATCAACATAAAACAAACCATGACAATTTTATGCCATGGCTACACCACTATTTTTTCACGCATAAATTCAAGTCAGCCATTCTTTTTTCGCCCTTCTTTTTATAGTCATCAATATCAAAAAACCAGGCGAGGTCTTTATGCAACAAGAAGCGTTAGGAATGGTAGAAACCAAAGGATTAACTGCCGCTATAGAGGCCGCAGATGCAATGGTGAAATCGGCCAACGTGATGCTGGTCGGTTACGAAAAAATCGGTTCAGGGTTGGTGACCGTTATTGTCCGTGGCGATGTTGGCGCGGTAAAAGCGGCCACTGACGCGGGTGCTGCGGCAGCGCGCAACGTGGGAGAAGTGAAAGCAACACACGTCATTCCTCGCCCACACACCGATGTCGAAAAAATCTTACCAAAGGGAATTAACGGATGAGCAGCAATGAACTGGTGGAACAGATCATGGCACAGGTGATCGCCCGTGTGGCAACGCCGGAGCAATCAGTTACCCCTGAAACCTCCAATACAAAACGAGAAACCGCTATGGCAGAGAAAAGCTGCAGTTTAACGGAATTTGTGGGCACCGCGATGGGTGACACCGTTGGCCTGGTTATCGCGAATGTGGACAGCGCCCTGCTGGACGCCATGAAGCTTGAAAAACGCTATCGCTCTATCGGCATCCTCGGCGCGCGCGTTGGAGCAGGCCCACACATTATGGCCGCCGATGAAGCCGTCAAAGCGACCAACACGGAAGTCGTGAGCATTGAACTTCCGCGTGATACCAAGGGTGGCGCAGGTCACGGTTCGCTGATTGTTCTGGGTGGCAATGACGTTTCTGACGTTAAGCGCGGTATCGAAGTCGCCCTGAAAGAGCTCGACCGCACCTTTGGCGACGTCTATGCCAACGAAGCCGGGCACCTCGAACTGCAATACACCGCACGCGCCAGCTACGCGCTGGAAAAAGCGTTTGGTACCCCGATTGGCCGCGCCTGCGGCGTGATTGTCGGCGCACCCGCGGCTGTCGGTGTGTTGATGGCGGATACGGCACTGAAATCCGCCAATGTTGACGTGGTGGCGTACAGCTCCCCTGCGCAGGGCACCAGTTTCAGCAACGAAGTCATTCTGGTGATATCCGGCGACTCCGGAGCCGTTCGTCAGGCGGTGATCTCCGCACGTGAAATCGGCAAAACCGTCCTCTCGACGCTCGGTTCTGAACCGAAAAACGACCGTCCCTCCTACATTTGATATCCATGAGGCTGATTCATGAGATCGAAAAGATTTGAAGCACTGGCAAAACGCCCTGTGAATCAGGACGGGTTTGTTAAAGAGTGGATCGAAGAAGGCTTCATTGCGATGGAGAGCCCAAACGACCCGAAACCGTCAATTAAAATCGTTAACGGTGCCGTGACCGAGCTGGACGGCAAACCGGTCAGCGAATTTGATCTGATTGACCACTTTATCGCGCGTTACGGGATCAATCTGGCACGTGCGGAAGAAGTCATGGCGATGGACTCTGTCAAACTCGCCAATATGCTCTGCGACCCCAATGTAAAACGTAGCCAAATCGTGCCGCTGACTACAGCGATGACCCCGGCAAAAATTGTCGAAGTGGTATCGCACATGAACGTGGTTGAGATGATGATGGCGATGCAGAAAATGCGCGCCCGTCGTACCCCTTCTCAGCAATCACACATTACCAACGTTAAAGACAACCCGGTGCAGATTGCCGCAGATGCTGCGGAAGGCGCATGGCGTGGGTTCGACGAACAGGAAACTACCGTCGCGGTAGGGCGTTATGCACCCTTCAACGCCATCGCGTTACTTGTTGGCTCACAAGTTGGACGCCCCGGCGTTCTGACACAATGCTCGCTGGAAGAAGCGACTGAACTGAAGCTCGGTATGCTGGGACACACCTGCTACGCCGAAACCATCTCTGTTTATGGTACGGAACCTGTCTTCACCGATGGCGATGATACGCCGTGGTCGAAAGGCTTTTTAGCCTCGTCCTACGCATCGCGTGGCCTGAAAATGCGCTTTACTTCGGGCTCCGGTTCCGAAGTCCAAATGGGCTATGCCGAAGGCAAATCCATGCTGTACCTGGAAGCACGTTGCATTTACATCACCAAAGCCGCAGGTGTTCAGGGGCTACAAAACGGCTCCGTCAGTTGCATCGGTGTCCCTTCAGCGGTGCCATCGGGGATCCGCGCGGTGCTGGCGGAAAACTTGATCTGCTCCTCACTGGATCTGGAATGCGCCTCCAGTAATGACCAGACCTTCACCCACTCCGATATGCGTCGTACCGCACGTTTCCTGATGCAGTTCCTGCCGGGTACGGACTTTATCTCCTCCGGTTTCTCTGCGGTACCGAACTACGACAACATGTTCGCAGGCTCCAACGAAGATGCCGAAGACTTCGACGACTATAACGTTATTCAGCGCGACCTGAAGGTTGACGGCGGTCTGCGCCCGGTACGTGAAGAAGACGTTATCGCCATTCGAAATAAAGCCGCTCGTGCGTTGCAGGCCGTGTTTGCGGGGATGGGGCTACCGCCTATCACTGACGAAGAAGTGGAAGCCGCAACCTATGCGCATGGCTCGAAGGATATGCCTGAACGCAATATCGTCGAAGATCTCAAGTTTGCCCAGGAAGTCATCAACAAGAACCGTAACGGCCTGGAAGTGGTGAAAGCACTGGCTCAGGGCGGGTTTAACGATGTTGCACAAGACATGCTGAATATTCAGAAAGCCAAACTGACCGGAGATTATCTGCATACCTCCGCCATTATCGTGGGCGACGGACAGGTGCTTTCTGCCGTAAATGACGTCAACGACTATGCCGGTCCGGCAACAGGTTATCGCTTACAAGGCGAACGCTGGGAAGAGATTAAAAACATCCCTGGCGCACTTGATCCCAACGAGCTTGGCTAAGGGGTGAACAATGGAAATTAATGAAAAGCTGCTGCGCCAGATTATCGAAGACGTGCTGTCCGAGATGCAGGCCAGCGATAAACCTGTCTCCTTCCGTGCAGCCAGCGCATCTGCAACGCCCACTGCGCCACAAGGCGAAAGCTTTCTGACGGAAATCGGCGAGGCGAAACAGGGTACCCAGCAGGACGAAGTCATCATTGCTGTGGGGCCTGCGTTTGGCCTCTCTCAAACCACCAACATTGTCGGCGTATCCCATAAAAGCATCCTGCGCGAAATGATTGCCGGCATTGAAGAAGAAGGGATTAAAGCACGTGTGATTCGCTGCTTTAAATCCTCCGATGTGGCATTCGTCGCCGTCGAAGGTAATCGCCTGAGCGGATCAGGCATCGCCATCGGGATCCAGTCCAAAGGCACGACAGTTATCCACCAGCAGGGTCTGCCGCCGCTGTCGAATCTCGAACTCTTCCCGCAGGCACCGCTGCTGACGCTGGAAACCTACCGTCAGATTGGTAAGAACGCGGCGCAGTACGCAAAGCGTCAATCACCACAGCCCGTCCCTACGCTGAATGACCAGATGGCGCGCCCGAAATATCAGGCTAAATCCGCCATTCTGCACATCAAAGAGACGAAATACGTCGTAACGGGCAAAAACCCACAGGAACTGCGCGTGGCGCTTTAATAAGGATCCCTTTATGAATACCGATGCAATTGAATCGATGGTTCGGGACGTGTTGAGCCGCATGAACAGCCTGCAGGGCGACGCTTCTGCTCCGGTTACCGCATCCGTCAGTACCACACACACCGCGAAAGTGACTGACTACCCGCTGGCAAATAAGCATCCGGAATGGGTAAAAACCGCCACCAATAAAACGCTGGATGAGCTCACCCTTGAAAACGTCCTGAGCAATAAAATCACCGCGCAGGATATGCGTATCACGCCGGAAACACTGCGTATTCAGGCTGCTATCGCAAAAGATGCAGGGCGCGATCGGCTGGCGATGAACTTTGAACGTGCAGCAGAGTTAACGGCCGTATCGGACGACCGCATCCTGGAAATCTACAACGCTCTGCGGCCCTATCGCTCAACGAAAGAAGAGTTAATGGCTATTGCTGACGATCTCGAAAGTCGCTATCAGGCGAAAATCTGCGCCGCTTTCGTTCGTGAAGCAGCAGCCCTGTACGTCGAGCGTAAAAAACTCAAAGGCGACGATTAAGGACAGGACATGAAATATATCGCTGGCATTGATATTGGTAACTCATCAACAGAAGTCGCTCTGGCGGCGCTGGATGAGACAGATGCATGCACCCTAATCGGTAGCGCACTGGCAGAAACCACCGGAATCAAAGGCACATTACGTAATGTGTTTGGCATTCAGGAAGCGCTTACGCGTGCGGCCCATCACGCGGGCATCAATGTCAGCGATATTTCACTCATTCGCATCAACGAAGCCACGCCGGTCATTGGCGATGTGGCGATGGAAACCATCACCGAAACCATCATCACCGAGTCCACGATGATTGGCCATAACCCCAAAACGCCGGGCGGGGTCGGCCTGGGCGTGGGGATCACCATTACGCCGGATGCGTTGTTAACCTGTTCTGCGGATACGCCTTATATCCTGGTGGTGCCATCAGCGTTCGATTTCGCGGATGTTGCCGCCATGATTAACGCATCCACGCGCGCAGGTTATCAGCTCACCGGCGTGATTCTGCAGCAAGATGATGGCGTGCTGGTCAGTAACCGTCTGGATACCCGGCTGCCCATCGTGGATGAAGTGCGTTATATCGACCGTATCCCGCTGGGAATGCTGGCCGCCATTGAGGTTGCGGTTCCCGGAAAAGTGATTGAAACACTCTCTAATCCCTATGGCATTGCCACTGTCTTTAACCTCAACGCGGATGAAACCAAAAATATTGTTCCGGTCGCGAGGGCATTGATTGGCAACCGTTCCGCTGTGGTGGTGAAAACACCATCGGGTGATGTGAAAGCACGCGCAATCCCAGCCGGACACATTGAACTGCAATCACAGGGGCGCACATTGCGGGTCGACGTGGCGGCGGGGGCTAACGCCATTATGAAAGCGGTCGGCGAATGCCCAAAACTGGATAACGTCATTGGCGAAGCGGGCTCCAACATCGGCGGTATGCTTGAACACGTTCGCCAGACCATGGCAGAACTGACCAATAAACCAGGCAACGAGATTTTTATCCAGGATCTGCTGGCCGTTGATACCTCCGTTCCGGTTAGCGTCAGTGGCGGATTAGCAGGGGAATTCTCGCTGGAGCAGGCCGTCGGCATCGCGTCGATGGTGAAATCCGATCGGCTGCAAATGGCGATGATCGCCCGAGAAATCACGCAAAAACTGGGCGTAGATGTTCAGGTCGGTGGGGCCGAAGCGGAAGCGGCGATTTTAGGGGCGTTAACCACGCCCGGAACGACACGCCCGCTGGCGATTCTGGACCTGGGCGCGGGTTCAACAGACGCCTCAATCATCAACCCGAAAGGGGACATTATTGCCACACACCTCGCGGGGGCGGGTGATATGGTCACCATGATCATTGCCCGCGAACTTGGGCTGGACGATCGTTATCTGGCGGAAGAGATCAAAAAATATCCGCTGGCGAAAGTAGAAAGCCTGTTCCATCTGCGACATGAAGATGGCAGCGTGCAGTTCTTCCCTTCCCCGCTCCCCCCGACGGTTTTTGCTCGCGTCTGCGTGGTGAAACCCGATGAACTGGTGCCCCTGCCCGGCGATCTGGCGCTTGAGAAAGTACGTGCGATTCGCCGTAGCGCCAAAGAGCGCGTCTTTGTTACCAACGCTCTACGCGCACTTCGTCAGGTCAGCCCCACCGGCAATATTCGTGATATTCCGTTTGTGGTGCTGGTAGGAGGATCATCCCTTGATTTTGAAGTCCCACAGCTTGTCACCGACGCGCTGGCGCACTATCGCCTGGTTGCCGGGCGAGGAAACATTCGTGGAACGGAAGGTCCGCGCAATGCCGTCGCCACAGGGTTGATCCTCTCCTGGCAAAAGGAGTTCTCGCATGGACAGTAACAACCCCATTCCCGCCATTGTGATTTCCCCCACCGGAGAAAGCCTCTCCGACTGGAATGACGTCCTGCTCGGCATCGAAGAAGAAGGAATCCCCTTCGTAATCCTGCCGCAAACGGACGGCGATGTGGCACACCAAGCATGGCTGGCAGCGTGCCGATCCCCCCTGCTCGTGGGCATAGCCTGCGATAACCAAACGCTGGTTGTGCATTACAAGAATTTACCCGCATCAGCGCCGCTTTTTACGCTGACGCATCAGCAGAACAGCCTTGATCGCCGAAGTACAGGAAACAATGCGGCAAGGTTAGTTAAAGGGATCCCTTTTCGGGATCTGAATAAGTAATCCACTGGAGAATCGCTGTATGAATAACGCACTGGGGCTTGTTGAAACAAAAGGACTGGTCGCCGCCATTGAAGCTGCGGATGCCATGGTGAAATCCGCCAACGTGCAACTGGTTGGCTACGAAAAAATCGGTTCCGGCCTGATTACCGTAATGGTTCGCGGCGATGTGGGTGCCGTAAAAGCGGCTGTCGATGCGGGCAGCGCCGCAGCTAATGCCGTGGGCGAAGTCAAATCCTGCCATGTCATTCCTCGTCCTCACACTGACGTTGAGGCCATTTTACCGAAGTCCGCTTAAATCGCAGATAAAAGGAGTTCAGCGTGAAGCAATCACTGGGATTACTCGAAGTTAGTGGTCTGGCATTAGCCATCAATTGCGCGGATGTCATGGCGAAAGCCGCTTCCATCACGCTGGTTGGCCTCGAAAAAACTAACGGTTCAGGCTGGACGGTGATCAAAATCACCGGCGATGTGGCATCCGTGCAGTCCGCCATCATCACCGGTGCCAGTTTTGCAGACCTTCAGCACGGTCTGGTTGCACATAAAGTGATAGCCAGACCCGGCGAAGGCATTCTTTCCCGCGCAGCGCCTGCGGGTCCTGCGCCCACGAGAGAAGCCGACCAACAGCCTGACACTGAAGTCGTTACAGAAGAGTCAGAACCGGAAGGAAACCCTGCGGATCGGGAAGTCAGTTGCAATCTGTGTCTGGACCCGGCCTGTTCGCGTCAAAAAGGTGATCCCCGGTCGCTCTGTCTGCATTCAGGTAAGTAAGGTAAAGCGTAATGGACAAACAAGAACTGGAAACAACGGTCAGCAAAGTACTGGATGAAATGCGCGAACGCCCTATCCCACTGGGCGTTTCAAACCGTCATATCCATCTCAGTGAAGACGATTATGCCCGGCTTTTCCCGGGGCAACCGATCAGTGAGAAAAAGGGGCTTCTCCAGCCTGGGCAGTTCGCATCGGACCAGACCCTGACGATCGTCGGGCCAAAGGGTCAGTTGAAGAATGTCCGTTTACTGGGGCCGCTGCGCAGCGCCAGCCAGGTGGAGATTTCGCGAACCGATGCCAGAACGTTAGGGATTACCGCGCCACTGCGTATGTCCGGCGATCTGGCTGGCACACCAGGCGTGCGCCTTGTAAGCCCCTTCGCCGAGCTGGATTTAACGTCCGGAGTCATTGTCGCTCAGCGTCATATTCACATGTCGCCACTGGATGCCTTGATCCTGCGCGTATCTCACGGCGACAGCGTTTCTGTTGCCATTGAAGGCGATGCGCGGCGGTTGGTGTTCGATAACGTCGCGGTTCGAGTCTCACCGGATATGTGCCTTGAGATGCATATCGACACGGACGAAGCCAATGCCGCAGGGGCCGATAATCCCCAGGTCTGCGCCAGACTGGTCATGCCGTGATGAACAGTGAACAGTTGCAGCGAATCGTCGAAGAGGTTGTTTGCCGCCTCACGCGTCGTGCCGGGCGTGTTGCTACCCTCAGCGTCGCGCAACTGCGGGAAGCCAACGCTCGCGCGTTGTTTTGCCACTATGCCTCGCTGACGATCCTGCAGGTTGATCTGCCGTTGCTGGAGCACGTTGCCCATGCCGCATCGTCAAATACAGCGGCAGTCATTGTTCAGGACGCGATGGCGTCCGGTCTGCGCGTACACCTGTCAGTACAGCACCGATTGTTATCGGCTATGCCCGTAAAAAAGCTGGCCCGACTGCCCCTTACGTTCAGCGACGAACAGGGGAAAAACGTTTTTTTACACCCGCTTACGCTATTGAGCCATGCCGACGTGGCGCGTCACTGTGGAGGCGTGCTGGTGTTACGTCGCCAGTGCGTTGTTACGGCGTTAGCCCGAGAAGCCGCCAGCCAGCGGAATATTCAGTTAATTAAGCAGGAGTGAACCATGCATCTGGCCCGAGTTACCGGCGCAGTGGTCGCCACGCAAAAATCGCCTTCTCTGGTGGGTAAAAAACTCCTGTTGGTGCGTCGGGTTAGCGCCGACGGAGAACTGCCCGCAAGCCCCGCTTCCGGTGATGAGGTGGCGGTCGATTCAGTGGGCGCTGGTGTGGGCGAGCTGGTGTTGCTCAGTAGCGGCTCCAGTGCGCGGCACGTTTTTTCCGGCCCCAACGAAGCCATCGATCTGGCCGTTGTCGGCATTGTCGACACACTTTCTCGCTAAGGGGGCAGCATGCCGATTTATACCCGCACGGGCGACGGCGGAACAACCGCCCTCTTTACCGGTCAGCGCGTCAGCAAAGCACATCCACGCGTTGAGTCCTACGGCACGCTCGATGAACTCAACGCTGCCCTGAGCCTGTGCGTGTGTGCCACAGAGTGCGAACAGCATCGTTCTCTGCTGGAGGCGGTTCAACAGCAGCTTTTCTGGTTTAGCGCCGAACTGGCCTGCGAAAGCGATACGCCCTCGCCGAACCAGCGTTACATCAGCACGGAAGAGATTGCCGCACTGGAAACAGCCATTGATACCGCAATGGGGCGTGTTCCCCCTCTGCACAGTTTTATTCTGCCAGGCCGCAGCGAAGCCGCAAGTCGTCTGCATTTCGCCCGCACCCTCGCTCGCCGCGCAGAGCGTCGTCTGGTTGAACTGTCTGAGGAAATATCCGTCAGGCAGGTGTTAATGCGCTATATCAATCGGCTTTCCGATTGCCTGTATGCCCTGGCGCGCGCCGAAGATCACGACGCCCATCAGGATACGATCATTCAGGAAGTGATGAGACGCTACATGGCGTCCACGCACTCCTTACCCGCGAAGGATTACGCTATGAGTCTCTCTTTTCAGGATCTCCACCAGTTGACCCGCTCTGCCGTGGCACGAGCAGAAGAAATCAACGTACCTGTTGTGGTCAGCATTGTTGATGGCCACGGTACGGAAGCAGTGACATGGCGAATGCCTGACGCCCTGTTAGTCAGCAGCGAACTCGCGCCCAAAAAAGCCTGGACTGCCGTGGCGATGAAATCCGCGACACACGAACTGGCCAGCGCCGTACAGCCAGGTGCGCCGCTTTACGGGCTTGAAAGTCATATGCAGGGAAAAGTCGTCACTTTTGGTGGGGGCTTCCCGCTCTGGCGTGACGGGCAACTCATTGGGGGTCTTGGTGTCAGCGGTGGAAGCGTTGAACAGGACATGGATATTGCACAAGCCGCCATTGCGGCCATAAACGTGAGTACTCATCAATGAACAGTTCAGAACTGGAAACCCTCATTCGCTCAATCCTGAGCGAACAATTAGTACCCGGGCGCGTGGAGGCCAAACAAAACGGCATTTTTCAGTCCGTTGGCGAAGCCATTGATGCTGCCCACCAGGCTTTCTTGCGCTATCAGCAATGCCCGTTAAAAACCCGCAGCGCCATCATCAGCGCGATGCGGGAAGAGCTGATGCCGCACCTGCCTGCGTTGGCGGCCGAAAGTGCGGACGAAACGGGCATGGGAAACAAAGAGGACAAACTCCTTAAAAACAAAGCTGCGCTGAATAACACGCCGGGAGTCGAAGACTTAACCACCACGGCACTCACGGGCGATGGCGGCATGGTGCTGTTCGAGTACTCACCGTTTGGCGTGATAGGTTCGGTGGCCCCCAGTACAAACCCGACAGAAACCATTATCAACAACAGCATTAGCATGCTGGCGGCGGGAAACAGCGTTTACTTCAGCCCGCATCCGGGTGCAAAAAACGTGTCGCTCAAACTGATTGCGATGATCGAAGAGATTGCCTTCCGCTGCTGCGGCATTCGCAACCTGGTCGTGACCGTTGCGGAACCGACATTTGAAGCGACCCGGCAAATGATGGCCCACCCCAGGATTGCCGTTCTGGCGATCACCGGAGGCCCTGGCATTGTGGCGATGGGCATGACCAGTGGGAAAAAAGTGATTGGCGCGGGCGCAGGAAATCCACCGTGTATCGTGGATGAAACGGCAGATCTCGTGAAAGCCGCCGAAGATATCATTAACGGCGCATCGTTCGATTACAACCTGCCCTGTATTGCCGAAAAAAGCCTGATCGTTGTTGAATCCGTCGCGGAAAAACTGATTCAGCAGATGCAAAGTTTTGGCGCTCTGCTTCTCAGCGCAGCGGATACTGACAAGCTACGAGCCACCTGTATGCCGAACGGCCAGGCCAACAAAAAACTGGTTGGTAAAAGCCCGTCAGCCATGCTGGAAGCATCCGGGATTCCGGTTCCCGCAAAAGTGCCACGCCTGCTTATTGCCGTGGTGAAGGCGGATGATGTCTGGGTAACCGGTGAACAACTCATGCCAATGTTGCCTGTTGTCAAAGTCAACGATTTTGACCGTGCACTGGCGCTGGCGCTGAAGGTCGAAGAAGGCCTGCACCACACCGCCATCATGCATTCGCAAAACGTGTCTCGCCTTAACCTGGCGGCTCGCACGCTGCAAACGTCTATTTTCGTGAAAAACGGCCCCTCCTACGCAGGTATTGGCGTGGGTGGAGAAGGGTTTACCACCTTCACAATCGCAACGCCCACCGGGGAAGGCACCACATCAGCCCGCACCTTTGCTCGTTCGCGTCGTTGCGTGCTGACAAACGGTTTCTCCATCCGATAACGAGGTCGTGATGAATAGGTTTTCACTGCAAACCCGGCTGTATAGTGGCAAAGATTCTTTGCATGTGCTGAAGCGCTTTACGAATAAGCATATCTGGATTATCTGCGACGGGTTTCTGGCGCGCTCCGAACTGATTGAAACGCTGCGCGGTGCGCTTCCCGCGAGCAATCGCATTAGCGTGTTTAGTGAGATCACCCCCGATCCTACCATCGCGACGGTCGTACAGGGGATTGCGCAAATGCAGTCCCTGACTCCTGACGTGGTGATTGGTTTTGGTGGTGGTTCGGCGCTTGACGCGGCGAAAGCCATCGTCTGGTTCAGCCGCCAGTTTGGTATCGAAATTGAAACCTGTGTCGCCATCCCTACCACCAGCGGCACGGGTTCAGAGGTCACCAGCGCTTGTGTGATAAGCGATACCGAAAAAGGGATTAAGTATCCGTTATTCAATAACGACCTCTACCCGGATATGGCCATTCTCGACCCGATGCTGGTAGTGAGCGTTCCTCCCGCAATCACGGCTAACACGGGGCTGGATGTGTTGACCCACGCGCTGGAGGCTTACGTCTCATCACAGGCCAGTGATTTCACAGATGCACTTGCCGAAAAAGCTGGCCAGATTGTTTTCCAGTATCTGCCTGTCGCTGTGCGTAAAGGCGATTGTCTGGCAACCCGGAGCAAAATGCATAATGCCTCGACGATGGCGGGGATGGCCTTTAGTCAGGCCGGTCTGGGGCTGAATCACGCCATTGCCCATCAACTTGGCGGTCAGTTTCATCTGCCTCACGGTCTGGCAAATGCCCTTCTGCTGGGATCAGTCATTCGCTATAACGCCCACGACTCACGCGCAGAAAAACGCTATGCCCGATTCGCAAAAGCCTGCCGTCTTTGCGCGCAAGACGCAAATGAAACAGCCAGCGTAAACGCACTCATTCAGCACATTGAACAGCTCAAAAAAGCGTGCAATATCCCCACGCTTTACGACGCGCTTAAAGAACAGACACAACGCTGGTCGCAACATATTCCGGCCATGGTTAAAGCAACCCTTGCAGACGTCACGCTGAAGAGTAACCCGCGCACCGCAGATGCGGATGCCATTCAGGCATTGCTTGAGGAGTTGTTATGAACAGCGCCCTGAATACAGAACACCCTGATGTTGATGCTCAGGCTATTCGCGAGGCGGTTCGCAATGCGGGCGTCGTGGGTGCCGGGGGTGCGGGTTTTCCGGCCCATGTTAAATTGCAGGCGCAGGTAGAGACCTTTCTGGTCAATGCTGCCGAGTGCGAACCCATGCTGAAAGTTGATCAGCAACTGATGGTTCAACAACCTGCACGCCTGATCCGTGGCATCGAGTATGCAATGAAGGCAACCGGCGCACGCGAAGGCATTATTGCGCTTAAAGAGAAATATCAGCCTGCCATCAATGAGTTAACCCCGCTTTTACCCGGCAACATCCGATTGCATATCCTGCCAGATGTCTATCCGGCAGGTGACGAGGTGTTAACGATTTGGATGGCAACTGGCCGCCGCGTTCCCCCTGCGGCCCTTCCCGTCAGCGTGGGGGTGGTGGTTAATAACGTCCAGACGGTCCTGAATATCGCCAGAGCCGTGGAGCAAAATTATCCGGTGACACGCCGGACATTAACCGTGAACGGCGCGGTGGCGAATCCTCTCACAATGAGCGTTCCTGTTGGCATCTCTCTGCGCGAAGTGCTGACACTGGCTGGCGGGGCGACCATCGATGACCCTGGTTTTATCAACGGGGGCCCGATGATGGGAAGCCTTATCACATCGCTGAATGCCCCGGTAACCAAAACCACCGGCGGCCTGCTGGTCCTGCCGAAATCGCATCCGTTGATTCAGCGTCGTATGCAGGATGAACGCACCGTGCTTTCCATGGCAAGAACCGTTTGCGAGCAGTGTCGTCTGTGCACAGACCTCTGTCCGCGACACCTTATCGGGCACGAATTGTCACCACACCTGCTCGTTCGCGCCGTCAATTTTCAGCAAACCGCAACGCCGCAGTTGTTACTCAGCGCCCTGACCTGCTCCGAATGCAATGTCTGCGAAAGCGTCGCGTGCCCGGTGGGGATATCCCCAATGCGTATCAACCGCATGCTGAAACGCGAACTGCGCGCCCAAAACCAGCGTTATGAAGGGCCACTGAATCCTGCTGATGAGATGGCGAAGTACCGCCTGGTACCCGTGAAACGATTGATCGCCAAACTGGGCCTCACGCCGTGGTATCACGATGCGCCACTGTCTGATGCTGAATTCACCACCGGGACCACCACGCTCCTGCTGCGACAGCACATTGGTGCCAGCGCAATTCCCTGCGTACAAAAAGGTGACCACGTTATCCGGGGTCAGTGCGTGGCTGACATGCCACAAGGTGCGTTAGGCGCCCCCGTCCATGCCAGTATCGACGGTCTTGTCAGTGATGTGACCGACCAGTCCATTACCGTTGTGAGAGGGTAATCATGTCTCAGGCTATAGGTATTTTAGAACTCACCAGCATCGCTAAAGGCATGGAAACCGGCGATGCGATGCTGAAAAGCGCCAATGTGAATGTGCTGGTCAGCAAAACGATATGTCCGGGCAAATTCCTGTTGATGCTCGGCGGGGACGTTGGCGCGGTGCAACAGGCTATTGAAACAGGGACTTCGCTTGCCGGAGAGATGCTCGTCGATAGTCTGGTATTGCCCAATATTCACGCCAGCGTACTGCCTGCCATTAGCGGCCTTAACAGCGTCGATACGCGCCAGGCCATCGGGATCGTCGAAACCTGGAGCGTAGCAGCCTGCATCAGCGCCGCCGACCGCGCCGTCAAAGCGTCCAGCGTTACGCTGGTACGCGTGCATATGGCGTTTGGCATTGGCGGGAAATGCTACATGGTCGTCGCCGGAGAGGTATCTGATGTCAACAATGCCGTTACGGTTGCCAGCGAAAGCGCGGGGGAAAAAGGGTTGCTGGTCTATCGTTCAGTGATCCCGCGTCCTCATGAGGCGATGTGGCGTCAGATGGTGGAGGGATAATGGACAAACAAGCCACAACGGATCGCATGATCCAGGAATATGTACCGGGGAAACAAGTCACGCTGGCACATCTCATTGCCAACCCCGGCAAAGATTTATTCAAAAAACTGGGGTTACAGGATGCGGTGACCGCCATTGGTATTCTGACGATTACGCCGAGCGAAGCGTCGATTATCGCCTGTGATATCGCCACGAAGTCAGGGGCGGTAGAAATTGGTTTCCTCGACCGCTTCACTGGTGCGGTCGTGCTGACGGGCGACGTATCCGCGGTCGAGTATGCGCTCAACCAGGTCACGCGCACGCTGGGCGAGATGATGCGGTTTACCGCCTGCCCTATTACGCGGACATAACGCTATGAAACGAATGATGTTAATTGGCCCCAGCCAGTGCGGTAAAACATCGCTTACGCAGTGTATGCAGGGTGAAGCGCTTCACTATCAAAAAACGCAGGCGATCGTCTGGTCGCCTGACACGATTGATACCCCCGGTGAATATCTGGAGAACCGACGGCTGTACAGCGCGTTACTGGCCAGTTCCTGCGAGGCCGATGTCATCGCGCTGGTGCTGAATGCGGATGCGCCCTGGTCACCGTTCTCACCGGGATTCACCGGGCCAATGAACCGCCCGGTGATCGGGCTGGTCACCAAAGCCGATTTAGCCCCCCCGTCACGCATTTCAGCCGTTGCGCAGTGGCTGGAACAGGCGGGAGCGGAAAAGGTATTCATCACCAGTTCGCTGACAAAATACGGGCTGGACGCGGTGTTTACCTTCCTGAACGAAAAGGAACTGACATGTCTTACAAAATAATGGCGATCAACGCAGGCAGCTCATCTCTTAAGTTTCAACTGCTTTCAATGCCGCAGGGCGAGCAAATCTGCCAGGGTCTGATTGAGCGCATCGGGATGGTGGACGGGCAAGTCACCCTCAAGACGCAGGGGCAGAAATGGCAGGATACCTTACCCATCGCCGACCACCGCGAGGCAGTGGCGTTGCTGCTGGAAAAGCTGCTCGGTCACAATATTATCAGCAGCATTAATGAAATTGACGGGGTCGGGCATCGCGTCGCCCACGGCGGAGAATCATTTAAAGATTCCGCACTTGTTACGGATGATGCGCTGGCAGAGATTGAGCGCCTTTCCGAACTGGCTCCCTTGCATAACCCCGTCAACGTAGTAGGCATTAACGTGTTTCGCCAGTTGCTGCCTAACGCGCCTGCTGTCGCCGTATTTGATACGGCCTTTCACCAGACGCTGGAGGCATCCGCCTACCTCTACCCTCTTCCCTGGCGTTTTTACGCTGAACTGGGCATTCGCCGCTACGGTTTTCATGGCACCAGCCACAAATATGTCAGCAATACACTCGCGGAAAAACTGGGTGTTCCCCTTAGCGCAATACGGATTGTCAGTTGTCATCTGGGTAACGGCAGTAGTGTTTGTGCGATTCAGGGCGGTAAATCCGTTAATACCTCAATGGGGTTCACGCCGCAATCTGGCGTGATGATGGGCACACGAAGCGGCGATATTGATCCGTCAATTCTGCCGTGGGTCGCTATGCGTGAAGGTCAAACGCCCCAGCAGCTCAACCATCTGCTTAACAACGAATCAGGTCTGTTAGGCGTCTCAGGGGTATCGCACGATTGTCGCGATGTCGAAAACGCGGCTACCGCGGGTAACCCGCGAGCCAGACTGGCGTTAACGCTGTTTACCGAACGCATTCGCGCCACCATCGGTAGCTATATCATGCAGATGGGCGGGCTGGATGCCCTGATCTTTACCGGGGGGATCGGCGAGAATAGCGCGAGGATCAGGCAAGCAATTTGCCATAACCTGCACTTCCTGGGTCTTTCCATTGATGATGAAAAAAACCAGCGTAACGCAGCTTTCATTCAGGCCGAAAACGCCCTTGTTAAAGTGGCGATCATCAATACCAACGAAGAGTTGATGATTGCCAAAGATGTGATGCGTATTGCTATAGCGAACACACTGGAGACCTGTCTTACTGCCTGATGCTGTGGTTCTCTGGGTTGCGACAAGTCATGGCAATAGCGCTTCTGGCATGACACTATGCGCACAGAAAAAAGCAATCGAAAGGTACTGACGTGGCCATTGCACAATGCCCCGCATCCTGCGGGGAACTGATTCAGGGCTGGATCCAGGGAAGTGAGAAATTAATCTCCTGCCCGGTTGGGCTATACAGCACCGTGGAAGTTAAAGCGGGTAAACCGGCGAACAATGAACGCCCGCTTACCCGCGCAATGGTTAATCAGTTGCTGACGCTCTGGGATTTTCCGCCAGAGTGGAGCAGCCAGTTGCGCATTAACCTGCACTCACCGATTCCGGTCGCCAAAGGGATGGCCAGCAGCACGGCAGATATTGCCGCCACCGCTGTCGCGATGGCTCGCTATTTTGATAAGAGTATTGGCGAGCAGGAACTGGCACGACTTTGCGTCAATCTCGAACCCACCGATAGCACACCCTTTCATCATCTGACGTTGTTTGATCACAATGAAGGCAGTGCGCAGACCGTGGGCATTCGGCAACCCCGGCTTGATATTCTGGTACTTGAAAGCCCGGACACACTGCAAACCGCAGATTACCACCGTCTCGACAGACATAGCGCTCTGCTCGCCAGCGCGCCGCAACTGACGCTCGCCTGGCAGAAAGCGCGTCAGGCATGTGAGACGGGGTCAGCGGTATTGCTGGGCGAGGCGGCAACGCTGAGCGCTATCGCCAGCCAGGCTATCCTGCCAAAACCGGGTTTCAGACGCGTGCTGGATATTGTTGAACACTATTCGCTGTATGGCGTCAGTATTGCGCATAGCGGTAGCGTGATGGGATTGATGCTGGATAACGCTCAACACGATGTTGACGCCGTGGTGGCAGAGCTGGAAAAGGGCGAGGGTAATGTGCTGTGGCCGCAAAAATACCTGCTGCCCATGGTGGAAGGCGGTGTCAGATAGCATTCAGGCGGCACGGAGGCCGCCTGATGAAAAAATTACTCAGCTTTCGGCTCAGCAACCTTCTGTTCACCCATCGCTTTCAGCTTTTTAGAGATGTCGCGACGTTCTTTAGAAATTTCGGCATTTTTGATGATGTAATCATCAACGCGATCTTCGTAATCGCTCTTCATGCTGGCAATGATGCCCTGAATCGCTTCAACGCTCATGCCCGGTTTGATGTAGTCGCTAAGGTTGTCCAGCAGCAGTACGCGCTTCTGGTTGTCACGGATCTTTTTCTCAACGTCCTGAATTTCACGCTGCAGTTTGTTTTTACGACGGAACAGACGAACAAACTCCAGTACATCCTGAAATGAAGGCTTAGTTGTTTCCATTTTTACACCCCTGATATTTGAGACTCGGATTCGTAAATGCAACGGCTATAAGACTATATATACGTATAGCCGCTGCTAATGACAATGGTTTTTACCTGTCCCTCATCATAACCCTAAACGCTGCTGAATCGAAACAACCCAGGGCCAAAGGTGTTGCATTCGTCGCTTATTTACGCAGCGCGCGGCAGATAAGCAGGGATAAGAGCTCAAGCTGACGCGCCAGCTCCATGCTGAGCCACACGTAGCCATGAATGGGCGTCTCCACCAAATGATTGCTTTTGTGCTCCGTCAGCAACTGGCGGAGCTCATCGACGATCTCGTTGAGTTTTTCCGTGTTCGCTTTTACCGGCTGCGGGTTACCTTCGTACAGCGCATGGGCGATGGTTAATAGCGTTTGCTGCGTCATCTGCTGCGTTTCGCGTAGCGTATGAGCATTAAGCATTAAAAAGTGGCTTTCACGAGACGCCCAGTGCGCGTTAATTTGCAACTCAAGCATACAAACGAGATTGCGGCTCACGGTCTGGATACCTTCGAATACCGATTTCTGGATATGCGTTTCTTTGCTGGCAGGCGTAATCAGCCCGCGGATTTTCACCACATCATTCAATACTTTTTGCAGATGTTTTTCCAGATGCGGCCGTTCCACCAGATTAGGTGAAAACCCGGCCTGATAGAGACGATTAAACTGGGTCACAAAGGCCGCCATCTGGATACGCCAGTGGATAAACGCCCGTTGCGGCCAGACACCGGTGAAAAGCATCGCCAGCAGCGAACCGAAAATAACGTCGCCGCTTCGCCACAGCGCAGTATGCATATCGCCCGGCGGTGCGCCGACCACCACGCCCAGCGTAATGCCAATCAGCAGTGCCTGATAGGGACGTTTCCCGAGCGTCAGCCAACCGCACAGGAACATTGCCCCGGCACACCACATCAGCATCAGCGGTAAAGAAATGAGTTCAAGTTTAAGCGCAATTAAACCCAGCGCCGAGCCGAGGATAGTGCCACCAATACGCTGAAAGGCACGCGGCACCACGTTTCCCCAGAACGAGATGGGCCCCATGATAACCACGAGAGTAATCAGCGGCCACGAGCCTTCCGGAATGTCAAAAATACGTACAATCAGAAAGGCCAGCACAAATGCCAGGGCTATACGGATACCGTGGACGATACGGTAATTGCGGTATAGCCGAATTTCAAAAGGACTGAGTGATTTGTCAGGACGCACACCGGTTCTCCGGCAGAACTAAAGAGCGCAATTGTACCTGCTTTTGCCCGGCTCGCATCATGAGGCGAAAAAAATCTTTCACCTTAATTTTCAGACCACGTTTCGCGCCACCGCAACGTACATCTGAATATCCCAGTAGCCATCCTGATTGCCGTCGTTGAGATAGATTTCGAAGCAGGGCTTGCCATCAATGTGATACGCATTGTCTTTCAGCAATACGTCAAAGAATTGCAGCCATGGCGTGGAAAAATCATGCTCAAGAACCCGCGCGCTGGCAACCGCATATTCGCCGCCATCAATATGGGTGAGGATGACGCCCTCGCTATTGGGTGGCAATGTGAAATTGTCAGCCACCGTCACCACCGTATTGCAGCGCAGTTTTTCAGGCGGCACTTCATCGGGGTTATCGAAATAGACGGCTACCCACTCCTTCGCCGGTATTGACTGAGTGTCTACCCACATCATCAGTTGCTCAAAACCCTGCTTAACGGTTTCTTCCCATGGGCCAACCAGATGGAAACCGGCGACGGTACGGGCGTGGACATGTTCGATACTGTAGTGCATAGATCCCCCTCAGACAGAGTTTACTGTATATAGATACAGTAAAATATAGCAGTGCCTTACCTGATAGTATGTGCACTGCTTCACATTGTCGCCAGGGGATGACGGAGGTGTCAGCGTTACGCTTTATGGTGGAAATAGTCGCTCAGGCGCGAGAACATCCCCCCCTTATTGACACTCTCCAGCGTGACCAGCGGCCAGTGAGCGACAATCTTATCGCGGTCATAAAGTTGAATTTCCCCCACGCGCTGATGCGCGGCGATAGGTGCTTCCAGCTCTTTGCCGTCCAGCACGTATTTCGCCTTAATGTTGGGAATTTCCTTCTTCGGCAGCGCCAGCCAGAAATCCTGATCGGTGCCGAGATCAATCGTCTCTTTATCCCCGTACCAGATGCGCTCAGTGCCCACTTTTTTACCGTTTTGCAGCACCTGCACGGTGTCGAAATTCTGTTGTCCCCAGTGCAGCAATGTGCGCGCCTGCTCTTCACGCCCTTTCGGGCTGTCTGCGCCCATGACCACCGCAATCAGGCGGCGTTTGCCGTCAACCGCAGAGGCGATAAGGTTAAAGCCTGCGCCGGATGTATGGCCGGTTTTCAGGCCATCAACGTTCATGGTTTTATCCCACAACAGTCCGTTACGGTTCTGCTGCGTGATACCGTTCCACGTCAGGCTTTTCTCGCTGTACATGTGATAAAAATCAGGCTCGCCATGAATGATCGCGCGTGACAATACGGCGAGATCATAAGCAGAACTGTGCTGCCCCGGCGCATCCAGGCCATGCACCGTTTCAAAATGGGTATCGCGAAGTTTCAGCGTTTCCACATAGTGATTCATCATGGCGACGAACTGCGGCTGGCCCCCGGCGATGTAATCCGCCAGCGCGACGCAGGCGTCGTTCCCGGAATCGACAATCAGGCCACGGCTCAGATCGTGCACGCTGACCCGATCACCCTCTTTCAGGAACATCAGCGACGAGCCATCAAATACCGGATTGCCTTTCGCCCAGGCATCGCGGCCCACGGTGACGATATCGTCCGGCGTAATACGGTGGCTATCGATGGCGCGATCCACGACGTAACCGGTCATTAGCTTAGTCAGGCTTGCCGGGTTGCGCTGCTGGTGTTCATTTCCGGCAGTCAAAATTTGCCCGGTGGTATAATCCATTAATACCCAGGAACCGGCTTTAATTGCCGGTGGCGTGACGGGAGGAACCGCGCTGTCAGTAGCAAAGGCACAAGAAATACTCGAAGCGAGCAAAGATACAGCAATAAACAAACGGGCTTTCAACAGCAAATCCTCAGCAATTTCAAAATCGTGGTCCTTTTTACGGAACTTCCCGCTTTCATACAGCCATTAATTGCAAGAAAATATGACATAACCTGAATCGGCCTCGAAAACCCACCCTTCTGATGGGACTGTAAATCGTTTACCATGGTGTTAATTCGCCCGCTCGCTTATCAGGGATTACGTTAAGACCATGCAAGAACCTGCCAATACCCCCGGATTCCTCTTCCACGATTACGAAACCTTCGGCACCAGCCCGTCGCTGGATCGCCCGGCTCAGTTTGCCGCCATTCGTACCGATAACGATTTTACTATCGTCGGAGAGCCCGAGGTCTTTTACTGTAAACCCGCTGATGATTATCTGCCGCAACCGGAAGCGGTATTGATTACCGGCATTACCCCGCAGGAAGCGCGCGCGAAGGGCGATAACGAAGCTGCGTTCGCTCGCCGCATTCACGATCTTTTCACCGTGCCAAATACCTGTGTGGTGGGTTACAACAATGTGCGATTCGATGATGAAGTTACGCGCAATATCTTCTACCGCAACTTCTACGATCCTTACGCCTGGAGCTGGCAAAACCATAATTCGCGCTGGGATCTGCTGGATGTGATGCGCGCCTGCTATGCCCTGCGCCCGGAAGGGATCAACTGGCCAGAAAATGAAGACGGGTTGCCGAGCTTCCGTCTTGAACATCTGACCAAAGCGAACGGTATTGAGCACACTAACGCTCACGATGCGATGGCGGATGTTTATGCCACTATCGCCATGGCAAAACTGGTCAAAACCCAGCAGCCGAAGCTGTTTGACTATTTATATGCCTATCGCAGCAAGCAAAAACTGACCACGCTGATTGATGTGCCGCAAATGAAACCGCTGGTGCATGTGTCCGGGATGTTTGGCGCCTGGCGCGGCAATACCAGTTGGATTGCCCCGCTGGCCTGGCATCCGGACAACCGCAATGCGGTGATCATGGTGGATTTGGCTGGTGATATCTCTTCACTGCTGGATCTGGACACCGATACCCTGCGCGAACGTCTCTACACACCGAAAGCCGACCTTGGAGATGCCTCACCGGTTCCGGTGAAACTGGTGCATCTGAATAAATGCCCGGTGCTGGCCGTCGCGAATACTCTACGCCCGGAGGATGCCGAACGTCTGGGCATTAATCGCCAGCATTGTCTGGATAATCTTAAAGTTCTGCGCGAAAACCCGCAGGTACGTGAAAAAGTGGTGGCGATCTTCGCCGAAGCCGAGCCGTTCGTGCCGTCGCCGAATGTCGATGCGCAGCTCTATAATGGCTTCTTCAGCGATGCAGATCGGGCCGCAATGAAAATTGTGCTGGAAACCGAGCCGCGCAACCTGCCCGCGCTGGACCTTACCTTTGCCGATGCGCGTATTGAGAAATTGTTGTTTAACTACCGGGCGCGCAATTTCCCAGGCTCGCTGGACGAGCAGGAGCAGATGCGCTGGCTGGAACATCGCCGCGATATCTTTACGCCGGAGTTTTTACAAGCCTATATGCAGCAACTGGAAGCGCTGTACGCGCAGTATGAAGGGAACAGTGAGAAACTGGCACTGCTGAAAGCGCTGTATCAGTACGCGCAGGAAATTGTTTAACGCTCGCCGCACTGTTAATAGACGGTTAGTGTTTTGCCTTTAAGCCCGCACGCGACTCGTGACGGGCTCTTTTCCGAATTTGCCTCTTCCGAATAAAAAGCGTTTCCTCCATGCGGATGTGTAGGCGCATCATACCCGGGTCGAAAATTATTCACGGAATAGAATAATGACCCTCTACCAGATAAAACCCGCCTTTCAGCGCCTATTGCGTCCGATGATGTTTTGGCTGCATAAACATCACATTACGCCTAATCACATCACACTCTCTGCGTTGGCACTCTCGTTTATCACAGGCGGCATACTGGCCATCTTCCCTGACCCGGGTTTATTTGTGCTTCTGCCCGTCGTGCTGTTCATTCGTATGGCGCTCAATGCTCTGGATGGCATGCTTGCCCGTGAGTGCAATCAGAAAACATCCCTCGGGGCTATTTTGAATGAAACAGGGGATGTGCTTTCCGATGTTGCACTCTACTTACCCTTCATGCTTCTCCCCGACAGTAACGCCATTCTTATTCTATTCATGCTGTTTTGCGCGCTGATGACAGAGTTCTGTGGGGTATTGGCACAAACACTCACCGGTAATCGCAGTTATACCGGGCCGTTTGGCAAGAGTGACAGAGCACTGGTATTCGGCGCGTGGGGGCTTGCATTGACATTCTGGCCCTCGTTAGTGCAATGGAATAACGCATTATGGGGCATGGCGACGCTACTGTTGCTCTGGACAGTGGTGAATCGTTGCCGCAGTGCGATATGCCAGGGAGAGACGACATAATGTTGCTTGAGAAATCGCTGGCGGCTATCTATTTACTCTTATTGCTCGCCACGCTAATCAATGGATTACTGGTGCTGCTACGTCCGGGGAAAAACTGGCGAGAACTCACGCTACGTATACGTACCTGGTGGATCATCATCATCCTGTTCTCACTGGCCCTGCTCAGCCCTCACTGGCTGGCACTTACTTTCTTCGCCCTGGTCAGTTTTGTCGCGCTGAAAGAATTTCTGACCCTGGCGCCATTGCGTCAATCCGATCGCATGCCATTGTTATGGATGTTTATTGCTATTCCCCTTAACTACTGGCTGATTGGTATCGGCTGGTACGGCATGTTTACGATTTTTATTCCCGTGTATGTTTTTCTGTTCTTACCGACACGAATGGTGATTGCTGGTGACACTCACAACTTTTTACGAACAGCATCTCAGTTGCACTGGGGTCTGATGACGACGGTTTTTGCCTTCAGTCACGTCGCCTTTTTGCTCATTTTACCGTCAGACAATCAATCCACTGGCGCATTGTTGGTCCTTTTTTTGGTCGGTCTGACAGAGCTAAACGACATAGCGCAATATCTATGGGGCAAATCGCTGGGTCATATCAAAGTGACGCCTAAAGTCAGCCCTAATAAAACGTTGGCCGGCCTTTTGGGTGGGGTTGCAACCACCGCGCTCGTCGCAACAGTATTGGGGCCGGTACTCACACCGCTATCCTCGCCAATGGCATTAGCCGCTGGGACGATCATCGGCATAACGGGTTTCTGTGGCGATGTTGTGATGTCAGCCATTAAACGTGACATCGGTGTGAAAGACAGCGGAACCCTCTTACCCGGCCATGGAGGCATCCTCGATCGTCTGGATTCACTGCTCTTTACTGCACCGGTCTTCTTCCATTTCATTCGTTACTATTATTACTAATCTATGCAGAAACGTATTCTTCGCTCGCTTTTCTCGCTTTGCATTGTCTGGCCCGTAATGTGGCTATGGTTAGGGCTACGAATCAGGCACCGTGAAAAACTGCCCAAACATGGCCCGTCGATTGTCGTGGCGAATCATAATAGCCATATGGATGTATTTGCACTGTTGTCTCTCTTTCCACTGCGTCAGCAGGCCAGCGTTCACCCCGTTGCGGCGGCGGATTACTTCCTGCGAAACAAGGTAATGGCGTGGTTTTCGCTAAACATCCTCAACATTATTCCCGTCTCACGCAAAGGGGGCGACAACAACCCACTGGCGTTATGTGAACAAGCGCTGCGAGAAGGCAAAACGGTCATTCTGTTTCCTGAAGGTACACGTGGCGACCCAGGCATTCTGTCGCCTCTCAAATCAGGCGTTTGGCACTTGAGTCAGGCGGTGCCGGAAGTGCCCATCGTCCCCATCTGGCTTCGCGGAACGGACCAGGCGATGGCGAAAGGAAGCGTTATCCCCCTGCCTTTATTTATCGATGTCACTGTCGGGGATGCGTTGTATTTCAATCAGGATAAACAGCTATCTATGAGCATGCTAAAGGAACAACTGCAGGCTCTTGAGCAACAAACAACAGGGAATCATCCTCATGATTAATACACGGACACCTGAAGAGCGACAATTTCTTACCAGCGATAATGTTGAGCTGTTTTATCGCTACTGGCCCGCAACCGCGGGCGGGACGGCGCGAAAAGTGATTGTGTTATTTCACCGTGGTCACGAGCATTCAGGTCGCCTGCAGCACATCGTCGATGAACTTGCCATGCCAGACACGACGTTTTACGCCTGGGACGCCAGAGGACATGGTCGCTCTCCTGGCCTTCGAGGCTTCAGTCCCTCACTGGCTCGTTCGGTGCTGGATGTCGACGAGTTTGTCCGCTTCACTGCGCGTGATAGCGGGGTTCCGTTGGAGGACATCGTTGTGGTGGCACAAAGCGTTGGTGCGGTGCTGGCAGCAACCTGGGCGCATGATTATGCGCCCAGGTTGCGCGGGCTGGTTCTGGCTTCCCCCGCGTTTAAGGTTAAACTTTACGTACCTTTTGCCCGTCCCGGGCTGGCGTTGCTGCATCGATTACGTGGCCTCTTTTTCGTGAACTCTTATGTGAAAGGTAAATATCTGACTCATGATCCTGACCGGGTGGTGAGCTTCAACCAGGATCCGCTGATTACCCGTCCGATTGCTGTGAATATTCTGCTCGATCTCTATAAAACGGCGGAGCGCGTGGTCAGTGATGCCAGCGCAATTACTCTGCCTGTTCAGATGTTGGTCTCGGGGGAAGATTACGTCGTGCATCGCCAGCCGCAGCTTGATTTCTACCATAATCTACGTAATCAAAATAAAGAGCTGCACGTTCTGCCAGGTTTTTATCACGATACACTTGGCGAAAAAGATCGCTATCTGGCATTTGATAAAATGCGTGAATTCATTGACAGGCTTTATACCAATCCACCACAGCATTTTGACTACAGTTCAGAAGACCAGCGGAGCCCGGGTGCCGACAACTGGCGCATGTTAAGCGGAGGGCCTGAGCCTTATTCATTGGATGACTTCGTCTATCGCGGCTTACGTTATGGCATGAAAATACTGGGCACGCAGTCCAGTGGCGTACGCCTTGGTTTTGAGACTGGCTTTGATTCCGGCAGTACACTCGACTATGTCTATCGTAATCAGCCACAGGGAAGCAGCATATTAGGGCGCATGATTGATAAGAACTACCTCGACAGTGTGGGCTGGAAAGGTATTCGCCAGCGCAAAATTCATCTTCAGAGGCTTATAAGGCAAGCGGTCGAACAGCTAACAGCAGAAAACAGGCCAGTGCGCGTGGTCGATATTGCTGCCGGACATGGACGCTATGTGCTCGATGCGCTGGAAGACAATGCTGCGGCAACGGACATCCTCTTGCGCGATTTCAGTGAATTAAATGTGGCAAAAGGTCAGGAGATGATCGCAGGTCGCGGTATGGCTGGTCGCGCACGATTCGAAAAAGGTGACGCGTTTAATCGCCAGGATTTAGCCGCCCTCACCCCGCGCCCAACACTCGGAATTGTCTCTGGGCTGTACGAACTTTTTCCGGAAAACGAGATGGTACGTCGCTCGCTTGCGGGAATGGCTGACGCCATTGAGCCTGGCGGAATTTTGATCTATACCGGGCAGCCCTGGCATCCGCAATTAAAAACAATTGCCTGGTCCCTCACCAGTCATAAAGATGGCAAAGCGTGGGTTATGCGTGTTCGAACCCAGGGGGAGATGGACGCCCTCGTCCGCGAGGCTGGTTTCGATAAGTGTGCACAGCTTATTGATGAATGGGGTATTTTCACGGTTTCACTGGCTGTGCGCCGCGCCTCATGACCACCCGACTCACCCTCTTCAGGCAAGGAGTGGGCTGGCTAATAGTGCTGGCCCCCTTTTTTTTCTTAACCTATGGGCAGGTGAACCAGTTCACTGCCGGACGCAGCGACGTCGGGAGTGTCGTCTTTTGCTGGGAACAGAATATTCCTTTCTTGCCACTGACCATCCTGCCTTACTGGAGCCTCGATCTCCTGTACGGTCTATCATTGTTTGTTTGCACGTCACGCCATGAACAGCGCCGGCTGGTTTGCCAGTTGTTACTGGCTTCGCTGATAGCCTGCGCAGGTTTCCTGTTGTTTCCTTTACAGTTTACTTTTACCCGGCCAGATGTAACCGGCTTTACAGGTTGGTTATTTGCACAGCTTGAACACGTCGACTTGCCTTATAACCAATCCCCTTCTTTGCACATTATTCTCAGCTGGCTGCTATGGCGTCATTTCTCTCGGCATTTACCTGATCGATGGCAATCGTTAAATACCGGCTGGTTTTTTCTGATTGCCATTTCGGTTCTGACAACCTGGCAACATCACTTTATTGATGTTCTCACGGGATTCGCTGTGGGGTTATTCATCGACTGGCTTATCCCTGAGAAGGGTAACTGGCATGGGCAATTAGCGACAGAGAAAAAGAGGCAACTAAGCTTGCGCTATCTTAGCGCCATGCTGGTTGCACTTTGCGCGACCCTCATCACGCCCTGGTTTTGGTGGCCCACATTAGCCTTATTTATCGTAACCCTGGCTTACGGCGTAGCGGGTGTGAATGCGCTACAGAAAGATGAAAAAGGAAGAATTGCTCCAGCTGCGTGGTGGTTATTACTGCCATGGCGCGCAGGAATGTGGCTATCCATGCGTTTATACGCGCGAATTTTACCCCCGATTAGCCCGGTCAGGGAGGGAGTCTCCATTTCCATCTATCCGCGTACATTACCCGTTCAACAGGCCGTACTCGATCTCACCAGCGAATTCCCACGCTCTCGTTCAACGGGTGGCAAAACTTACTGCTGTGTACCGATGTTAGATTTGGTTATTCCGGACATCACTCTACTACACCGTGCAGTAACGGAACTGGAACAACTGCGCGCAAACCATGGCAGCGTGCTGGTACATTGCGCGCTGGGGTTATCACGTAGCGCACTGGTCACCGCAGCCTGGTTGATTTACCGAAATCCACAACTTGAACCTTCGGCTGCCATAGCAATGATTCAACAGGCCAGACCGGAAGTTGTATTTACACCCGCATCCAGAGAACTCTTGCAAAGATGGAAAACAGAGAAAATCAATTAAACAGCGCGGCGTTGTTACATCGTCAGCTTGTGCAAGATACGCTTGAGAGTTCGCGTTTTTTCATGTTTTTTTCCATTCCGCCCATGATTTGGATACTGCTGTCGAGACCTTGTTTAACCCCGGGCTTGTTCACGGGATTAATGACGTTTGTATGCGGGCTCATCTGGTACGGATGCTGGAGACTTTGGCTTGATACCCGGTACCTTCGCGCGATCGACGAAAAGAATAATCATCTTGCGGGAGAGGCACTTTTTTTTATATGGCAGCGTAAGAAGCTTCAATCGCTGACGTTTGCACAACGTCAAGCAGGGGCCTTAAAGCAATATAAATTGACGATGTTGCTTACCGGTATTCTGTGGCTTATTTGGGTCGTTGTATTGGTCGCAAGGTAATACGCCCCGCACCTGCGGGGCGCACTCTATCAGGCTTTCTGCACCGTAATGCTCCAGGCAGCATCGCCCGCCTGCTGGAAATCAGTCACGGTGTGCCCCTCTTCCGCCGCCCACTGAGGAATAGCTTCCGTCGCCTGGGTGCAGTCGAATTCAATCACCAGTTGGTCCCCGCTGGCCATTTCGGCCATTGCAGCTTTTGCTTCAATCAAGGGAAACGGGCACACCTGGGTGACCACATCGAGTTTTTTTACCGTCATCTTTTTTACTCCTGTTATGCCGTAGCGGTTTTCAGCTTCGCTTTACGCTGCGGACGCACATACAACATCCACGACGCGGTCCACACGCCGAGGATCATAAATACCAGACCAATCCAGCCCTGCCAGGTCATCATTGCGGTCATCACCAGGCCATTACCGATCGAGCAACCGCCTGCAATGCTGGCGCCGAAGCCCATCAGTACGCCGCCGGAAGCACTGCGCAGCGTGGTGCTGGCATCGGCGGCACGCACGCGGAATTCGCGGCTACCTTTGGCTGCGATAAAGGAACCGAGGAAAATACCCAGCACCAGGAAGACGCCCCAGTTAACGTATTTGCTTTCGCCAGAAACGAGGAATTGCAGAATGTTGGCGGTCGGCGAGGTGATGCCTAAACCGAACATACGCCCGGTGGCTTCGCTCAGCGGCCATGCCAGCAAAGCAATAAGCCCAATCAATACGGCGGTGACAAACGGATGCCAGCGTTTCTCAAACAACAGATGCGCCAGCCCTGTCCGGCGTGGCGGTAGTGACGCAACCTTCAGCTTCGGCTTACGCAACTCTTTGCTGACCAGCCAGAGGGTGGCAATCAGCAGCACCGCAATCAGCGGCCAGACGGAGATATTAAGGGTTTCCGCAATACCATTATGCGCAGTGGTGTGCTGCCCCAGAAACGCGTTCAGGCCGGCTGCGTGCGGCGAGCGCATCACCGCGCTCATCACCATATAGGTGACCAGCGCAATCCAGCTGCCAATCAGCCCTTCCCCGGCACGGTACCAGGTACCGGTCGCACAACCACCTGCATAGACAATACCAATACCAAAGACAAAACCGCCCACTACGGTGCCAAGCCACGGAAACGCGCCCGCGTCATACTGCACCAGCCCGGTTTGAATCAGCGCGAAGACGCCAAGGCTTTGAACCGAAATGGCAATCAGTAAGGCATAAAACATGCGATTGTTTTTCGCGATATACATATCGCGGAAGCCGCCCGTCAGGCAGAAGCGACCACGCTGCATCACAAACCCCAGCAACGCGCCACAAATTATTCCGCTCACGATCATCTGCAACATAAAAATTAATCAACCTGGAAAATATCAGTGCGTAAATTATTCCAGCCACACCTGCCAGGGACCAATAACCAAAACCTCTATGATATTCCGTTTGGTTATTTATCGATTATTTTTAGAAACCGCGTGAAATTAGGGCATAAAAAAACCGGAGGCGTTTGGCCTCCGGTTTTCAGCGAATCTTAATGATTACGCGACATCTTCGTACTGCGGAACCGGATTGCGGAAGCTTTTGGTCACGCACGCCAGGTAGATCAGGCCGATAGCCGCCCAAATCAGACCCAGAACCATTGAGCTCTCTTCCAGGTTAACCCACAGTGCGCCAACGGTCAGCGCCCCACAGATTGGCAGGAACAGATACTGGAAGTGATCTTTCAGCGTTTTGTTACGCTTCTCGCGGATCCAGAACTGTGAAATAACAGACAGGTTCACGAAGGTGAACGCCACCAGCGCACCAAAGTTAATCAGCGCCGTTGCCATAACCAGGTCAAAGTTGATTGCCAGCAGAGCAATCGCGCCCACCAGAATGATGTTCATCGCCGGAGTACGCCATTTCGGGTGTACATAACCGAAGAAGCTTTTCGGGAACACGCCGTCACGACCCATTACGTACATCAGACGCGCAACGCCTGCGTGCGCCGCCATACCGGACGCCAGAACGGTAATGGTGGAGAAGATCAGTGCGCCAACCTGGAACGCTTTACCTGCAACGTACAGCATGATTTCAGGCTGTGACGCGTCCGGATCTTTAAAGCGAGAGATATCCGGGAAGTAAAGCTGCAGGAAATAGGTGGAGAAGATAAAGATCAGGCCACCGATCAGCGCAGTCAGGAAAATCGCACGCGGAATCACACGCTCAGCGTCTTTCGTCTCTTCAGACAGGTTGCTGATGCCATCAAAGCCGGTAAACGAGAAGCACAGAATCGTTGCCCCGGTAATCATCGGGATCACGTGCGCATCGCCAGACCAGAACGGACGTGTGCTGCTAAGCGTACCCGCACCTTCACCATGGAACAGACCATAAATAATCATGCCCAGAATCACCGCAATCAGCACCACCTGGAACACCACGATAACGGTATTGAAGTTGGCGACAGATTTAATGCTGCGCAGGTTAAAGGCGGTCATGAAGGCTACCAGCGCAATAACGAATACCCACGATGGGATAGACGGCACCAGTGCTTCAAAATAGATTTTCGCCAGCAGGATGTTGATCATCGGCGCGAACAGATAGTCGAGCAGCGACGACCAGCCCACCATAAAGCCTACGGTCGGGCTAATGGATTTCTGGGCGTAAGTATAGGCAGAACCTGCAGACGGGTAGCGACGTACCAGTTTGCCATAGCTCAGCGCGGTGAACAGAATCGCCACCAGTGCAAAGCCGTAGGCAGTCGGCACATGACCGTCTGTCAGACCAGATACGATACCGAACGTATCAAACAGCGTCATTGGCTGCATATAGGCAAGGCCCATCATGACAACCGGAATCAGCGTAAGGGTTTTACGTAATTCCACGCGAGAGGTGTTTGGAGTAGCGTTATGCGACATGGTTATTCTCCTTACGGGTGAAAACCGTCGCAAAAACAAAAAATTGCCCCATTTTTTTGATTTCCTCAGCGACAACAACTGTCGTTTTTTAAGTAAGTATCTATCCGGTACGAAGCCCGGCCTCTTTTATTGAATGATTTGTTTGATGCAAAAAAATAACCGACGCGTATTAAAACGTCGGTTAGTCTCATATTTTGCAAGCGGCACATTCTGCATCAAATTGACATAAAAATACAAGAGAATGTGAAGCCGATCGGCTAACTTCGCTGTCTAACCGATTGATTATTCAGCACCGGTCGAATTATAGACCGCAGCTATAGCACTATTTGCTAAAACAGCATCCCGCCACCATACACTGGCGAGCCCGGAGGTCTGTTCATTCCAGCCAATCCAGACCGGTTCAAAGGGGATATGGGCAACGACAGATTTTTCAACCAGCGCCCCACTTTCAAGGAAGCGTTGCGCGAGATATCGGGGTACATAACCACAACCTAAACCACTGATTTGTAATTCAAGTTTGGTTTTGAAATCGAAGACCGTGATCGCTTGTTGATCGTCAAGAAGTTGCTGAAATGTGGCACACTCTGATGAGGTGTTATCACCGACCACAATCGCGCGAAAACGTTTGATTGTACGCCGGGACAACGGCTCCGGCATTTGCGCCAACGGATGATGCGCCGCCACCACAAAAATCTGCTCCAGTTGGCCAAGAGGCATAAACCCAAAGCCGCTTAACGGCGGCGGTTCACGCAATGCGCCGACGATAATATCCGCGTTGCCCTGAATTAGCGCCTGCCACGATCCGCCCAGAACGCCATTAATAAATTTCAGCCGGGTAACACTGTGATGTTGATAAAAGGTTTCAATTAATGGTGCCAGCAGTGAAAAAGGAAATGTATCATCCACGCCAATCACCAGTTCATTTTCCCAACCTTCGTGCAGTTTAATCGCCTGCTGCTCCAGCTCACGCACCGTGTGCAACACTTCTCTGCCTTTTTCCAGCAGCATCTGCCCGGTGCGGGTGAAGGTCGCCCGATGACCACTGCGATCAAGAAGTTGAATATTGAGGTCGCTTTCCAGCTTGTGAACGGTGTAACTGAGGGCTGAGGGGGTTTTGTAGAGCTTTGCCGACGCCGCGGCAAAGCTCCCTTCTTTATCTAATGCATCAAGAATAATCAGCACATCAAGCAAAGGCTTCATGGTCGTCCCCTTGCATCAGGCTGAACGCCGAGGCGGATTATTCCATCGGCATTAACAGCGGATCAGGATACTGGTATTCGAAACCCAGTTCATGGCAAATTCGGTTGCCATCAATAAGTTTGCCCGTGCCGCTGCCCGCATGCTGCGAAAACACCGGCGTCTCCAGTCCCAGCTCGCGCGCCATTTGCGGATAAAAAATTTCGCGGGCCGGATGGAGGGGCGCACATATATTATAGATATGTCCGCCTCTCGGAGCCTGCAATAACAGCGTAATCGCTGAAATCACATCCTCCAGATGCACCAGATTGACGCCATGCTGGCCGTCTGGCGCGGATTTCCCGGCGAAGAATCGGCCAGGATGACGACCCGGCCCCACCAGCCCCGCCAGACGCAAAATATCAACGGACGTCCCCGGCAGATGATGCAGCCAGTCTTCCAGCTCTTTCAGGACCTTGCCGCTCGACGTTACGGGGTCGCGCGGCGTACTCTCTTTAATCGTACCCTGCGTGTTACCGTACACCGAGGTTGAGCTGGTAAAAATAATGCGCGGGATATGATGCGCGAGTGCGGTATCCACTATCTCCTGTACCGCCTGGCGATAAAAATCCTCCCCCTCCCCGCTGCGACGCGCCGGTAAGGTAATGACCAGTGCGTCAACATTCATAAGCGCATCTAAATCATCCGCTTCACAAACCAGTTGCGGTTCAAGGCGTAACGGGTAACTGTCAATGCCGCACATCCGCGCCGCTTCCACTCCATCCTGCGTCGTTTTGCTGCCGGTAACCTGCCACCCACGCGCCGTCAGCGCCAGCGCCAGCGGCATGCCCAACCAACCTAATCCGACAATCGCGACCTTTTTCATGCCTGCTCTCCTGGTTTCTGGCTATCCTTCTTCTATAAGGCTACGCCAGCCTGCGAGAACTGACAATTTATACTGTGAATATGAAATGATTTAAAGATTGAAAAAACCCCTTGCCTTCAACGGTGAAAGTGGGCTAGGTTAAAAGACATCAAGTGAATACTCATTCAACGAGAAATTAATTATGTGCGTTCAATTTAAACACCACCATCATCACCATCATCCTGACTAGTCTTTCAGGCGATGTGTGCTGGGAGACGTCTAGATCTTCCAGTGGTGCATGAACGCAAGAGAGCCCCCGGAAGATTTCTTCCGGGGGCTTTTTTTTGAACTAAATTCAGCAGGGTAAGAGGAAATCAGAATGTTAGATAACAGCCGTTTACGCATAGCTATGCAGAAATCAGGTCGCCTGAGCGATGATTCACGCGAATTACTCGCCCGTTGCGGCATTAAAATCAATCTCCACACTCAGCGCCTGATCGCGATGGCGGAGAACATGCCTATCGATATTCTGCGCGTGCGTGACGACGATATTCCGGGGCTGATTATGGATGGCGTGGTCGACCTCGGCATCATCGGCGAAAACGTGCTGGAAGAAGAGCTGCTGAGCCGCCGTGCGCAAGGCGAAGACCCACGTTATTTCACCCTGCGTCGTCTTGATTTCGGCGGCTGTCGCCTGTCGCTGGCTACCGCCGTCGACGAAGCCTGGGATGGCCCGGCAGGTCTGGACGGCAAACGTATTGCCACCTCTTACCCGCACCTGCTCAAACGTTATCTCGACCAGAAAGGCATCGCGTTTAAATCTTGCCTGCTGAACGGTTCCGTCGAAGTCGCCCCGCGCGCTGGCCTCGCCGATGCAATTTGTGACCTGGTTTCCACCGGCGCAACGCTTGAAGCCAACGGACTGCGTGAAGTGGAAGTGATTTACCGCTCTAAAGCCTGTCTTATCCAGCGCGACGGCGAAATGAGCGAAGCCAAACAGCAGCTGATTGACCGTCTGCTGACCCGTATTCAGGGCGTTATTCAGGCGCGCGAATCGAAATACATCATGATGCACGCCCCAACCGAACGTCTGGATGAAGTGATCGCCCTGCTGCCGGGTGCCGAACGTCCAACCATTCTGCCGCTGGCGGGCGACCAACAGCGCGTAGCCATGCACATGGTGAGCAGCGAAACCCTATTCTGGGAAACAATGGAAAAACTGAAAGCGCTGGGTGCCAGCTCGATTCTGGTGCTGCCGATTGAGAAGATGATGGAGTAACGACCATGAGCTTTAACACCCTGATCGACTGGAATGGTTGTAATAAGGAAGAGCAGCAGGCGCTGCTGATGCGCCCGGCGATTTCGGCTTCCGACAGCATTACGCGCACCGTCGCGGAGATCCTGGATAACGTTAAGCAAAACGGCGACCGTGCCCTGCGCGAATATAGCGCGAAGTTTGATAAAACCGACGTGACCGCGCTGAAAGTCACTGAAGAGGAAATCGCCGAGGCCAGTAACCGCCTGAGCGATGAACTGAAAGCCGCGATGAACGTCGCGGTAAAAAATATCGATACCTTCCACACCGCGCAAATTCTGCCGGGCGTGGATATCGAAACTCAGCCGGGCGTGCGCTGCCAGCAGGTCACGCGCCCTATCGCCTCGGTGGGCCTTTATATTCCGGGCGGCTCCGCGCCGCTTTTCTCCACCGTATTAATGCTGGCGACACCCGCGCGTATCGCCGGTTGCCAGAAAGTGGTGCTCTGTTCTCCTCCGCCGATTGCTGATGAAATTCTTTATGCCGCACAGCTATGCGGCGTGAAAGAGGTGTTTAAAGTCGGCGGTGCGCAGGCCATTGCCGCGCTCGCACTCGGCACCGAGTCAGTTCCTAAGGTTGATAAAATCTTTGGCCCGGGCAACGCGTTCGTCACCGAAGCCAAACGCCAGGTTAGCCAGCGCCTTGATGGCGCGGCGATTGATATGCCTGCTGGCCCGTCTGAAGTGCTGGTGATTGCCGACAGTGGCGCAACGCCAGACTTTATCGCCGCCGATTTACTGTCGCAGGCGGAACACGGCCCGGATTCACAGGTGATCCTGCTGACGCCAGATGCCAACATCGCGCGTGGCGTGGCGGAAGCCGTGGAACGCCAGCTTGCGGATCTCTCGCGTGCCGACACCGCGCGTCAGGCGCTTTCCGCCAGCCGTTTGATTGTCGCTCGCGACATCGCTCAGTGTGTGGAAATTTCCAACGCCTACGGCCCGGAGCACCTCATCATTCAGACCCGTAACGCGCGTGAACTGGTCGATCAAATCACCAGCGCGGGTTCGGTTTTCCTTGGCGACTGGTCACCGGAATCAGCGGGGGATTACGCCTCCGGCACCAACCACGTGCTGCCGACCTACGGTTACACCGCAACCTGCTCCAGCCTGGGACTGGCGGATTTCCAGAAACGCATGACCGTGCAGGAACTCTCTCGCGACGGTTTTGCGTCTCTCGCCGCCACCATTGAAACGCTGGCCGCAGCCGAACTGCTGACCGCCCACAAAAATGCCGTCACCCTGCGCGTAAACGCCCTGAAGGAGCAAGCATGAGCATTGAAGAATTAGCCCGCGAGAATGTGCGTAATCTGACGCCCTACCAGTCCGCTCGCCGCCTGGGCGGCAAAGGCGATGTCTGGCTCAATGCCAACGAGTTCCCGACGCCGGTCGAATTTCAGCTTACCGCGCAAACGCTGAACCGCTACCCGGAATGTCAGCCAAAAGCGGTGATTGAAAACTACGCCGCCTATGCAGGCGTAAAGCCGGAACAAGTGCTGGTCAGCCGTGGCGCAGATGAAGGCATCGAACTGCTGGTGCGCACGTTTTGTGAACCGGGTAAAGATGCAATTCTTTACTGCCCGCCGACTTACGGCATGTACAGCGTGAGCGCCGAAACCATTGGCGTAGAGTGCCGCACCGTACCGACGCTGGAAAACTGGCAGCTCGATCTCCCTGGTATCGCCGATAAGCTCGACGGCGTGAAAGTGGTTTACGTTTGCAGCCCGAATAACCCAACCGGGCAGCTGATAAACCCGCAGGATTTCCGCACGCTGCTGGAGATGACGCGCGGTAAAGCGCTGGTGGTTGCCGATGAAGCCTACATTGAATTTTGTCCGCAGGCGACGCTAGCAGGCTGGCTGAACGAATACCCCAATCTGGTGATCTTGCGCACGCTCTCCAAAGCCTTTGCCCTCGCCGGCCTTCGTTGTGGTTTTACCCTGGCGAACGAAGAGGTTATCGCCCTTCTGTTGAAAGTGATTGCCCCTTATCCGCTCTCCACACCGGTTGCTGATATTGCCGCGCAGGCGCTGGCGCCGCAGGGCATCACCGCGATGCGCGAACGCGTGGCGCAAATTCTGGCAGAGCGTCAGTATCTGGTGGCGAACCTTGATGGCATCCCTTGCGTGGAGCAGGTCTTCAACTCTGAAACCAATTACATTCTTGTGCGCATTAAAGCTTCCAGCGCAGTGTTTAAATCTATGTGGGATCAGGGCATTATCTTACGAGACCAGAATAAACAACCTTCTTTAAGCGGCTGTTTGCGTATCACCATCGGCACCCGCGAAGAGAGCCAGCGCGTTATTGACGCTTTGAATGCGGAGAATGTATGACCCAGAAGTTTCTCTTTATTGACCGCGACGGCACCCTGATTGCAGAGCCGCCGAGCGATTTCCAGGTTGACCGTTTCGAGAAACTGGAATTTGAACCGGACGTTATTCCGACGCTGCTGACCCTGCAAAAAGCGGGCTACAAGCTGGTGATGGTCACCAATCAGGATGGGCTGGGCACCGACAGTTATCCGCAGGCGGATTTTGACGGCCCGCATAATCTGATGATGCAGATTTTCACCTCGCAGGGCGTTAACTTCGAAGACGTGCTGATTTGTCCGCACTTCCCGGCAGATGACTGCGACTGCCGCAAGCCGAAAACGAAGCTGGTTACCGCCTGGCTGGCCGATGGTGTAATGGAAAAAGCCAACAGCTACGTGATTGGCGACCGCGCCACCGATATCCAGTTGGCAGAAAACATGGATATCATCGGCCTGCGTTATAACCGCGACACGCTGAACTGGGCGACGATTGGCGCGCAACTCACTCGCCGCGACCGCTACGCGCACGTTGAGCGTAAAACCAAAGAAACACAGATCGACGTTAAAGTCTGGCTCGACCGTGAAGGCGGCAGCAAAATCAGCACCGGCGTCGGTTTTTTTGACCACATGCTGGACCAAATCGCCACCCACGGCGGCTTTCGCATGGAGATTGCCGTACAGGGCGACCTGTATATCGACGATCACCACACGGTGGAAGACACCGGGCTGGCGCTGGGCGAAGCGTTAAAAATGGCGCTGGGCGACAAACGCGGCATCAATCGTTTCGGCTTTGTCCTGCCGATGGACGAATGCCTGGCACGCTGCGCACTGGATATCTCCGGGCGTCCGCACCTCGAGTATAAAGCCGAGTACAACTACCAGCGTGTGGGCGACCTGAGCACCGAGATGATCGAGCACTTCTTCCGCTCGCTCTCCTACACCATGGGCGTCACACTGCATCTGAAAACCAAAGGCAAAAACGATCACCACCGCGTGGAGAGTCTGTTCAAAGTCTTTGGTCGCACGCTGCGCCAGGCGATCCGCGTGGAAGGCGATACCCTTCCCTCCTCAAAAGGAGTGCTGTGATGAACGTCGTTATCCTCGATACCGGCTGCGCCAACCTGAACTCGGTGAAGTCCGCCATCAGCCGCCACGGCTATGATCCGCTGGTAAGCCGCGCCCCGGACGTGGTGCTGCGCGCCGACAAACTGTTTCTGCCAGGCGTGGGGACCGCGCAGGCAGCGATGGACCAGATTCGCGAGCGTGAACTGGTCGAACTGATTAAAGCCTGTACCCAACCGGTGCTGGGCATTTGCCTCGGGATGCAAATCCTCGGTAGCCGTAGCGCAGAAAGTAACGGCGTCGACCTGCTGGGCATTATTGACCAGGATGTACCGAAAATGACCGACTTCGGCCTGCCGCTGCCGCACATGGGCTGGAACCGCGTCTACCCGAAAGCGGGCGACCGTCTGTTCCGGGGTATCGAAGATGGCGCGTACTTCTATTTCGTTCACAGCTACGCCATGCCGGTGAACCCGTATACCATCGCACAGTGTAACTACGGCGAACCGTTCACCGCCGCAGTGCAGAAAGATAACTTTTACGGTGTGCAGTTCCACCCGGAACGTTCCGGTGCAGCCGGGGCGCAACTGCTGAAAAACTTCCTGGAGATGTAATGATCATTCCAGCTTTAGATTTAATTAATGGCACTGTGGTGCGTTTGCATCAGGGCGACTACGCCCAACAGCGCGATTACGGTAACGACCCACTGCCGCGTTTACAGGATTACGCCGCTCAGGGCGCACAAGTGCTGCACCTGGTCGATTTAACCGGCGCGAAAGACCCGACACTGCGCCAGATCCCGCTGCTGAAACAACTGGTTGCGGGCGTGAACGTACCGGTACAGGTTGGCGGCGGCGTGCGTACCGAAGACGATGTTGCCGCTCTACTTGATGCAGGCGTTGAGCGCGTGGTTGTTGGTTCGACGGCGGTAAAATCGCCAGAAATCGTTAAAGGCTGGTTTACCCGCTTTGGCGCGGAGCACCTGGTGCTGGCGCTGGACGTACGCATTGATGAGCAAGGCACGAAGCAAGTCGCGGTGAGCGGCTGGCAGGAAAACTCCGGCGTCACGCTGGAAGAACTGGTCGAAACTTATCTGCCGGTTGGTCTGCAACACGTACTGTGCACCGATATTTCGCGTGACGGCACACTGGCGGGCTCTAACGTCTCGTTGTATGAAGAAGTTTGCGCTCGCTACCCGCAAGTGGCGTTTCAGTCTTCCGGCGGCATTGGTTCGTTGGCTGACATCGCCGCCCTGCGCGGCACCGGCGTGCGCGGCGTGATTGTCGGACGCGCACTGCTGGAAGATAAATTCACCGTAACGGAGGCCATCCAATGCTGGCAAAACGGATAATCCCCTGTCTGGACGTACGCGATGGTCAGGTTGTCAAAGGCGTGCAGTTCCGTAATCACGAAATTATCGGCGACATCGTCCCGCTGGCAAAACGCTATGCAGACGAAGGTGCAGACGAATTAGTATTTTACGATATCACCGCCTCCAGCGATGGCCGTGTTGTTGATAAAAGCTGGGTTTCTCGCGTCGCGGAAGTGATTGATATCCCCTTCTGCGTCGCCGGTGGCATCAAATCCATCGACGATGCGGCGAAAATTCTCTCTTTCGGTGCGGACAAAATTTCCATTAACTCCCCGGCGCTGGCCGACCCGGAGCTGATTACCCGCCTGGCGGATCGCTTTGGCGTGCAGTGCATCGTGGTCGGAATTGATACCTGGTTTGACGCCGACAGTGGAAAATATCATGTTAATCAATACACCGGCGACGAAAGCCGCACCCGTGTCACCCAATGGGAAACCCTCGACTGGGTGCAGGAAGTGCAAAAACGCGGCGCAGGTGAAATCGTCCTCAACATGATGAACCAGGATGGCGTGCGTAATGGCTACGACCTGGCGCAACTGAAAAAAGTGCGTGAAGTCTGCCACGTTCCGCTGATTGCCTCGGGCGGCGCAGGCACAATGGAACACTTCCTCGAAGCCTTCCGCGATGCGGATGTCGATGGCGCGCTGGCCGCCTCGGTATTCCACAAGCAAATTATTAATATTGGTGAATTAAAAGCGTACCTGGCCGCACAGGGCGTGGAGATACGGGTATGTTAACTGAACGACTGGACTGGGAAAAAACCGACGGACTGATGCCCGCCATTGTGCAACACGCGGTCTCCGGTGAAGTATTGATGCTGGGGTATATGAATAAAGAGGCGCTGGCGCAAACCCAGTCGTCCGGCAAAGTGACGTTTTACTCGCGCACCAAAGAACGCCTGTGGACCAAAGGGGAAACCTCCGGCCATTTCCTTAACGTGGTGAGCATCACGCCCGACTGCGACAACGACACGCTGCTGGTGCTGGTCAACCCGATTGGCCCAACCTGCCACAAAGGCACTTCCAGCTGCTTCGGCGACGCCAGCCACCAGTGGCTGTTCCTGTATCAACTGGAACAACTGCTGGCCGAGCGTAAAACCGCTGACCCGGAAAGCTCCTACACCGCGCGCCTGTATGCCAGCGGCACCAAGCGCATCGCGCAAAAAGTGGGTGAAGAAGGCGTAGAAACCGCGCTGGCAGCAACGGTGAAAGACCGCTTTGAGCTGACCAATGAAGCGTCGGATTTGATGTATCACCTGCTGGTGCTGTTGCAGGATCAGGATCTCGATTTAACGACGGTGATTGAGAACCTGCGAAAACGTCATCAGTAAAGTTTCATCAAACGTAAAAAAACCGGGCGAGCCCGGTTTTTTGTTATCTGATATAAGCGTTACGCTTTCGGTTTGTAGTTACGCAGCGCATTGCGGCCCAGTACAACACCGGCACCAATCATCCCACCCAGCAGCACCGCCAGCACCAGCGTCAGGCCACGTTTCGGGCTGTCACGACGGATTGGCAGCGTCGGCTTCATCACGTAACGATAGACGTGAATGGTTTTCGGGTCGACTTTCAGTTTCTCGATATCGAGCAGGTTTTTCTTCAAACCGTAGTAGCCGGCACCAAAGGTCAGCGGTCGGCTGGCTTCGTTAGCCACCATTGCGCCCAGCGCTTCGGTACCTAACAGGAACATGGTTTCCTGAGTCACGTCCTGCGTCTGCTGAAGCTGCGGTTTGGTGACGTTACTTTTCTGCGCATATTTCAGGGATTCGGTGATTTGCTTGATACGCAGGTCTTTTTGTTCCTGAGCGACGGTTTCCTGGTTTTCCAGGTCGTCCTTAATGTTCATCACACGCAATTTGATGGTGTCATTAAGGTCAAGTTCCAGCTCATCAGCGATTTGTTCGTCGATTTTCTGGATGTATTCGGCTACACCGCGCTGAGCGGACTGGGCTGAGTCACTGACGTAAGACACAGTAAGGGGCAATGACTGGCCCTTAACAGACGGCTCAATAGTCAACTTCTCAGGTTCTTCCTGATTGTCCAACGCTTCAGTCAAAGCGATAAATGCAGAATTAAAACGGTTAATGACCTGGTTTTGAACATCAGACAAGGTAATCGATGAATCGAGAGTATTGATAGCGTTATGGTAGGTCGCGATCTGCGCCGCATCCGGACGCGTGATAGTAGCGGTCGAGGTCCATTTCTCTTTCGCTAAAAAGATGTAGGCGACAGCAAGGGCAATGGCGACGATGACGCACACGACGATAGTCAACTTGCCACGCCAGAGTTGCATCAACAAATCGATCAGGTCGATCTGCTCCGACTCACGCTCATACCCGTTGCGCCCATTATTGTTATCTTGAATCATATAAACCTTAGTGACATCCGAACAGAAATATCCACGAGGGCATCAGTTTACCTGGACCATTCCGAATTTCTATAGGATTTTCACCAAAAACAGAGAAACCTGAAAAGAATAAGAAAAAAGACTGAACGCCCATCGGGCAAGGCATTCAGCTTGTCAATGATTTGAATTAGTCGTTGCCAAAAAGATCGCGGGTGTAAATTTTTTCTGCTACGTCCGTTAACTCTTCTGCCATACGGTTAGAGACGATAACATCGGCTTCTTGTTTGAACGCCTCCAGATCGCGAACCACGCGTGAGCTGAAGAATTCATCCTCTTTCATCACCGGTTCGTACACTATCACCGTTATCCCCTTCGCTTTCAGGCGTTTCATGATGCCCTGTACGGAGGAGGCGCGGAAGTTATCAGAGCCGCTTTTCATAATCAGACGGTAGATACCGACAACTTTCGGTTTACGCGCCAGAATCGCGTCAGCGATAAAATCTTTACGCGTGCGGTTAGCGTCAACAATCGCGGAAATGATGTTGTTAGGCACCGACTGGTAGTTCGCCAGCAGTTGCTTGGTATCCTTCGGCAGACAGTAGCCGCCATATCCAAAGGAGGGATTGTTGTAGTGATCGCCGATACGCGGGTCAAGACAGACACCTTCGATGATTTGGCGGGAATTAAGGCCCAGAGTTTCCGCGTAGCTATCCAGCTCGTTAAAGTAAGCAACGCGCATTGCCAGATAGGTGTTGGCAAAAAGTTTAATCGCCTCTGCTTCCGTCGAATCGGTAAACAACGTCGGGATGTCCTGCTTAATCGCCCCCTGCTGGAGCATACGAGCAAAACGTTCCGAACGCTCTGAACGCTCACCAATCACGATCCGTGACGGGTGAAGGTTGTCGTACAACGCTTTGCCTTCACGCAAAAACTCTGGAGAGAAAATAATATTATCGGTGGCATATTTTTTCTTCACCGAATCCGTAAAACCAACCGGCACCGTTGATTTAATAATCATGACGGCCTGCGGATTAATCTCAATGACATCCTGAATAACTGACTCAACGCTGGACGTATTAAAATAATTAGTTTTAGGATCGTAATCCGTTGGCGTCGCGATAATGACGTAATCAGCATTCTGATAAGCAAGGTATTTATCAGTGGTTGCGGTAAAACGCAGCTCCCCTGAACGCAGATACTGTTGGATCTCCTTATCCACAATAGGCGAGACACGCTCATTGAGCATATCCACACGTGAAGGAATGATGTCCAACGCTACAACGTCGTGGTGTTGCGCAATCAACAGGCCGTTCGAGAGGCCGACATAGCCTGTACCAGAGATGGTAACTTTCATTTTACTCTCTCAGAATAAACTTAATTATTTATAATGTGATATCACATCAATACGTTTAAAATTTTTTAACTCGTAAGCGTATTCACTGCAATAGAATTACAAACAATTCGGACTTTCTTCAGAGAGAATAAACGGTCAATATTAAGTTACTCTTAAGACAGGGTCATAAAGCAATAAGAATTTCGCGCAAAAAAAACCCGGCATTGCCGGGTTTTTATTATTTATTTAGGATTAATCCAACCACTCGGTATGGAATACACCTTCTTTATCAGTACGTTTATAAGTATGCGCACCGAAGTAGTCACGTTGAGCCTGAATCAGGTTAGCCGGCAGTACCGCAGAGCGGTAGCTGTCATAATAGGCAACCGCAGCGCCGAAGGTCGGCACCGGAATACCGTTCTGTACAGCGTAGGCAACCACGTCACGCAACGCCTGCTGATACTCATCAGCGATATTTTTGAAGTACGGAGCCAGCAGCAGGTTCGCGATACCGGCATTTTCAGCGTAGGCATCGGTGATCTTCTGCAGGAACTGTGCGCGAATGATGCAGCCAGCACGGAAGATCTTCGCGATTTCGCCGTAGTTCAGATCCCAGTTGTATTCGTCAGACGCTGCACGCAGCTGAGAGAAGCCCTGCGCGTAAGAAACGATTTTACCGAGATATAGCGCGCGGCGAACTTTCTCAACGAAAGCCGCTTTGTCGCCAGCCAGTTCTGCTTTCGGGCCAGAAAGCACTTTAGACGCTGCAACACGCTGATCTTTCAGAGAGGAGATATAACGCGCGAATACGGACTCGGTGATCAGGGACAGCGGCTCGCCAAGATCCAGGGAGCTCTGGCTGGTCCACTTACCGGTACCTTTGTTAGCGGCTTCGTCCAGAATCACATCAACCAGATAGTTACCGTCTTCATCTTTCTTGGTGAAGATATCTTTGGTGATGTCGATCAGGTAGCTGCTCAGTTCGCCTTCGTTCCACTCGGTGAAGATAGTCGCCAGCTCGTCGTTAGACAGGTTCAGGCCGCCTTTCAGCAGAGAGTAAGCTTCTGCGATCAGCTGCATATCACCGTATTCGATACCGTTGTGAACCATTTTCACATAATGACCCGCGCCATCTGCACCAATGTAGGTCACGCACGGTTCGCCATCTTCAGCAACCGCAGCAATCTTGGTCAGGATTGGAGCAACCAGCTCATAGGCTTCTTTCTGACCACCAGGCATGATGGATGGGCCTTTCAGCGCGCCCTCTTCACCACCGGAAACACCGGTACCGATGAAGTTGAAACCTTCAGCAGAGAGTTCACGGTTACGACGAATGGTGTCCTGGAAGAAGGTGTTGCCACCATCAATGATGATGTCGCCTTTATCAAGATACGGTTTCAGGGAATCAATTGCAGCATCGGTGCCCGCGCCTGCTTTCACCATCAACAGGATACGACGTGGGGTTTCAAGAGATTCGACGAATTCCTGTACCGTGTAATAAGGAACCAGTTTTTTGCCTGGATTTTCGGCAACAACTTCTTCTGTCTTTTCACGGGAGCGGTTGAAGATGGAGACGGTATAACCACGGCTTTCGATGTTGAGCGCCAGGTTGCGCCCCATCACTGCCATACCGACTACGCCGATCTGTTGCTTAGACATTATGTACTCCTGTCAGGTGTGGTCACCATGCACTTATGCACGGCTTGAATGTGACTAAGATGGTAACTCAGGTTAAGTAAAAGTAGATAGCGGAAGATGCCATACTGTCGGGAGTTCTTAAGCCCTATGACTAAACGCTTTTGCTCTTGAGGGATCAAATGGGCCCTCTTTGACTTCCATCATTAGGGCTCTTGAAGACAGGCACTCGACGCTGTGAATGTCGCCAGGGGCAAATTCTACGACGCACGTTTCACTCCCTTCTCCAACTAAAAATCGATTCTGCACTTTCCCATTTTCATCATACAAACAAACTTCTAATTGGCCTTGCATAACAACAAACATTTCCCACTGATGGGGTAGTTCATGACAATGGGGTTCAACGTAGCTACCACGAACAAAAGCAATGAGTAAGCGCTGAACTTTTTCCTGGTGAGATGCATGCAATAAATAATGAGATCGTAAACGTTCAGAATTTTCTGCACTGCGAAAAAGTTCATCCAGTATACTGCCATCAATTAAACGCATTTTCCCGCCTCCAGTCTGACTTCGATAGTATGTGCTGCCGATTCAACCGAAAATTGAGAGGTTAATAAATCATTAGCGTTATGCCCAAACTCCTTTCTTAACGCTGAATTATTAAAAAGCAATTGTGCAGACTCCAAAAGTTTATCATCTTCACCATTAATATGAATCAGCCCTGCCTTGTGAGCATTCACCAAATCAAGCAAATCGTTACCGGCATTGACACTCCCCAGGATCGGGAGGGACTGAACCATATAACCCAATAATTTCCCTGGAAAATTATGTGAAGAATGGCGAGATGAAAGAGAGAATAATCCAACATCCACTTCAGATAAAATTAGCTTAAACTCGTCCTGGTTTACTGAAGGTAAGTGAGTGAAATTGGTCAACTTCCACTCGGCAGCAAGTGAGTTAATTAAATCAACTTCATCACCCTGCCCAACAAACAGGAAATGGGCATTGGGATAGTGCATCATACTGCGCGCCAATCGCATCAGATTTGCCATATCCTGCGCATGCCCGATATTGCCGCCATAAAAGAAAATAACTTTATTATCCAGGTGGTAGCGCTTACGAAGCGAACGATAATCATCACTCACTGAGACTGGGCTCATCAAGGCCCAGTTACGTAATACTTCGCAAGGATAGCCCTTATTAGTCTGACAAAAAATCTCAAGATTTTTATCAGACATCAGCCCAATACGCTCAGCCTGTCGATAAGACTTTTGTTCGAAATATCTAAAATATCGATCTATTGGTGAACCGGCCTGCAACATGCCTGCATCGATAATCCACTGCGGGAACATATCTCTCAGGACAAGGTACGCCGGGCTATGGCAGCGTTGTTTAATCTTTTTAACTAAACTCCCCCAAAAAATAGAAGGGGAGTAATAGACCACGCCATCGAAGGTATCTTGTTCAATCAGATGCTTCAGTGCGCGCCATGCGCGAAAGGATAAAAGCGTTTCGTTTATTGCTCGCTGAATTTTACCAATATCCTTCAACGGGCCACTTTTAAAACGCCAAACTTTGACACCTTCAATCATGTCAATCGAATAATCGGATTGCAGATTGATATCAGGTGTAATTACCGTAACATCATGGCCTTTTCGCAACAATTCCCGGCCTAACTCATGAAACATCTTAGCCCCAACACGTGTGCTATGGGGTAAATAATCATCAATGATTAATACAAGTTTCATTAGTACTGTTTCCAGACGACCCGCTTAACGTAATCAGTGTATGAATGGATAATACGCACAACTTTATCTGAGACATTAGGCATACTGTAATCACTCACCTGGCGAAGCAAACGTACTTCTCCCCTCGGCTGTGTCGCAATAATCTCCAGTGCTTGCAGAACGCGTTCAGATTCGAGGCCAACCATCATTACCACCCCTTCTTCAAAACCTTCCGGGCGCTCATGTGCTTCACGAATATTGATGGCAGGGAAGTTCATGATTGATGACTCTTCTGTAATAGTCCCACTATCCGATAAAACAGCTCGCGCATGTTTTTGCAGATGGTTGTAATCATGAAAACCTAATGGTTTGAGCAGTACAATATTCTTATGGAACTGAATACCATTCTCGTTGATACGATTGCGGGTACGCGGGTGCGTCGAAACAATGACAGGCATATTGTATTTTTCAGCTACAGTATTGAGAATATTTGCCAGTTTCGTCAGTTGCTTAGGCGTATCGACATTTTCTTCCCTGTGAGCACTGACAACAAAGAAGTTACCACTGGTTAAATTCAGACGAGAAAGAACATCAGAACTATCGATCTGCGGCATGTAATGAGTGAGAACCTCAAACATCGGGCTACCGGTTTTAATAATTCGATCGGCAGGGATCCCTTCCGCAAGAAGATACTCACGAGCAATATCACTATAAGTCATGTTAATATCAGCGGTGTGATCGACTATTTTCCGGTTAGTCTCTTCTGGCACTCGCTGGTCAAAACAACGGTTACCCGCTTCCATATGGAAGATCGGTATTTTGCGGCGCTTCGCCGGTATTGCCGAGATACAGGAATTGGTGTCTCCAAGCACTAACATCGCTTCTGGTTGTTCTGTCTCAAGAACCCCATCAACTTTAATGATGACCTGCCCAATGGTTTCTGCTGCATTCTTACCTGCGGCATTGAGGAAATAGTCAGGTTTACGGACCCCCAGATCCTGGAAGAAGACTTCGTTCAGTTCATAATCGTAGTTTTGCCCGGTATGGACGATAAGGTGATCACAATATTCATCCAATTTCGCAAGAACCCGGGAGAGTCGAATTATTTCAGGGCGAGTCCCAACGACTGACATGACTTTCAATTTTTTCACGATAAAACTCTCGCTATAGTATCTGGTTCTGAACGATTAAATATTTCATTTGCCCAAAGCATTACAACAAGCTCCTCTGAGCCATTGTTAGTAATGTCATGTGTCCATCCGGGTACCGTTTCTACGATTTTAAACTCATTAGATGAAACATTAAGCTCATATCGCTCGCCAGTGATAATATGTTCAAATTTGAAACAAGCACTGCCGCGAATAACGATAAATTTCTCATTTTTAGAATGATGATAGTGACCGCCGCGTGTAATTCCTGGATGTGCCGTAAAGAATGAAAACTGCCCAGCAGCTTTCGTTTTGAGTACTTCGCAGAATACGCCTCTGTCATCGCTGTAAGAAGGAACCGTATAGGCAAATTGTTCTGGTGACAAATAGCTCAACCATGTTGAATACAATGCACGGGTAAACCCTTCGCCCACATCTTCAGTAATCAATGTTTGACGGCTTTCTTTGAATCTCTGAATGAGTTGAGCGACTTCACCAACCGTAACAGAATAAATCGGACCAAATGTTCTGTAGCCTGCATTAACGTTACCAGATAGTAATTTTAATGCATCTGTACAAAAATCATCGATATATACCAGATTTACAACTGCTGACGGGTCATTAATTGTAATACCTTCATCATTCGCAATACGATGACAAAATGTTGCCACAAAAGAGTTATAATTAGGACGGCACCATTTACCAAATACATTTGGTAAGCGATAGATGTAATAAGGTACTTGAGTTGTGGTGCCATACTGTTGAATAATTCTTTCTGCAGATGCCTTACTCTTCCCATACGCATTATCAGATTCAGCTTGTATGGATGAACTTAGCATGACAGGAATAGCTTTGTTACTTTTCTGTAGAATATCAACAATATATTTCGTAAGGTTACTATTCCCCTCTTCAAACTCACTTTCATTCTTGGGGCGGTTGATACCGGCAAGATGGAAAATGAAATCTGCTTGCTTCAGACCATACTCCAAGTCTTCTGATGAGGTATTGCGTTCGATCTTAATCAGTTCATTATATCCTGCTTCCTGGAGACGAAAGCATAGATTTCGACCGATAAAACCTTCAGCTCCTGTGACGAGTATTTTCATATCATGAATCCAGCTCATACTCTTTACCTTCACACAGCGCACGCATGAAAGGTAATTTAAGAAGTAAGGTTTTCATCCCTTCGACATCTAATCGTACAGTATTGTGGGAATTATAGTCCTCAACCTCAGAAATTCGACGATCACCATGCTCAACATATTTTCCATAGTTAAGGTCACGAAGATCTGGCGGTACACGGTAGTAGTCCCCCATGTCAACCGCAGCAATCATTTCTTCACGACTGAGCAAAGCTTCATAAAGTTTCTCACCATGGCGCGTACCAATTACGTTCACTGGATGCTCGCTTACATTAAGCAATTCCTTAAGAGCGATAGCGAGCGTTTCGATGGTCGCAGCAGGTGCCTTTTGAACAAAAATATCGCCGTTATTACCATGTTCGAATGCATATAGAACCAAATCGACAGCATCTTCAAGAGTCATCATGAAACGAGTCATATTAGGATCAGTTACCGTCATGGGCTTACCAGCTTTAATAAGATCAACAAATAATGGAATAACTGAACCACGAGACGCCATTACGTTGCCATAACGTGTACCACAAATAACTGTTTTTGAACCATCCACATTGCGCGATTTAGCAACCATTACTTTTTCCATCATTGCCTTGGAAATACCCATAGCATTGATAGGATAAACAGCTTTATCGGTACTCAAACAAACAACTCGCTTTACTCCATTAGAAATTGCAGCCTCAAGAACATTCTCGGTACCTAACACGTTCGTTTTAACCGCTTCCATCGGATGAAATTCGCAAGAAGGTACTTGCTTCAATGCAGCGGCATGATAAATGAAATCGACGCCTCGAGAAGCATTAAGTACGCTGAAATAATCGCGTACATCACCAATATAAAATTTTAACTTAGCGTTATTATATTTCTTCCGCATATCATCCTGTTTTTTTTCATCTCGAGAAAAAATCCTTATTTCCTTAATATCCGTGTCTAAAAAACGATTAAGTACAGCGTTTCCAAATGATCCAGTACCGCCTGTAATTAATAACACTTTATTTTTAAACATAAAAACCTCATTCTTATCTATATTAGTTTTTTTTAACTTTATCAATCAAACTTAAATATGCTTTAGCTCTTTCTTTTGCAGTAGGAAATGTCTCACCATGAATATAAGCTGATAATAAGACATTTTCAATTTTTGATGTACTCATTCTGGAAACATCTAAAATACTATCACTTATATCTTTCGGATCTAAAGGGTCAAAATAAAAGGCATGTTTTTCGCAGACCGACCGAGAAAAATCACGATTTGATGTGATAATAATTTTTTTCATAAACATAGCTTCTAAATAAGAAGCGCTGAAACACTCTAATAAGGTTGGGAGAAACATTGCATCGCATTTTTGATAAAGTACCGGACATTGATTACTATTAACTCTGCCTAGTGTTATTATTCTTTCTTTGTGAGCATCCGATAGTCCATCAGTAAAGGAACAGGGTAAAGTAGTTATAAATTTGTAATTATCAGGTAACAATTCAAGCAAGTCATATATTATCCGCATATTTTTATGAGGGTAATCATGTGAAATCGATAACAACCAATAATCACCATCATTCTTGTTAGGAAGCTTCGACTCTATCGAATAATCATAGCATATAGTATCTTTAAATATCGCATTTAAGGTATTAGATATGGTAAAAACATCACAATCTTTGAATGATAGTAATTTTTTAACTTTATCTGATGCATCCTTTGTTTCTGTAACTATAAAATCTGCATTTTTTTTGTAAAAATATGGTTGTAATCGACTAAGAAGTAATGTTTTTAGTTTCTCCTTAAAGGATAAGATACTAAACATATTTTTATTTGCATAAATTAGCCAAGGTAAAGCAAATCCAACAATGTGAACAACATTTTTGGGTGACCAGTAGCTAGGGCCGAATATTGTAAGTACAGTACGAATATTGAAATCAAGAACTATTTTATCTAACTCTCTACGTCCTTTAAAATTTAAGATTTTCGATGGGGTTGTATTAATTAATATACATTTTTCTTTAGCTTTTATTGATAGCTGTTCAAATACAACAGGTGAAACCACAGAAACATAGTCTCTATCTAGCTTTGAAAACTCCTCGAGCAGAGAGATAGCAACTTGCACCCCTCCTCCCACATACAAGTTACTAGCATTTATTAGTAGCATTATATTATCGTTCAAAAGATGATTTAGTTGGTAAGATTTCTTCAAATGCAGAAATCAATTTCTGCTGACAATATTCAAAATTCAAACCTTCGTTATCATTAATGGTAATAATCTTATGTTTTTTATTTCGAATTGAAAAACAAATATTCTCAACACTTTCATCACTTAATGAGAAATAACACCCATTATTATTATAATTTATTGGGTAGAATGTTCCTGTACAAAGTTGCCAATACCGGAAAAGATATATATTAAGCTGTGCGTCACATCTAAATTTTAACTCTGCAGTTTGAGTCAAAATATCCTTTTCCTTACCCCATACCTCATCAAATATAGTTTTTAAATATGCTTGAGGTAGATGATGTTCATAAAACCCCGTAAAGCCAGGCCATGGTAATAGTGCAATATTCCTTAAGACCTTATTGCCATATTTAACATTAAACCACTTAAATGGATTTTTTTTAATTACAACTCGCTTGGAAAAATATTTTTTAATTACTTCTAAATCATTTAGCATCATGTGAGATATTCCGCCAGGTGTAATGGCATTAAACACGCCCGTATCACAAGGTAGATTATGTCTAAAGAAATCTGATTCTGCTATAGAATCTGTTATAAACATATCATCATTAAAATAAACAAATTTATTTGAGAGACCATGTATTTTATTAATATGAATTTCAATTGGGCTCGCACTAAACAATGGTAAGTGCCTTTTAGGAATAAAGTCTTCGTGTTTAACTATATTAATTTTGTCATTAGAAGTATCTAACCAAGAAGGAATATGGCCGAATGTTACAAAATGTATTTTCCGGACCCAACTGGCATTTTTTTCCACACCCCGGAACCAAAACTTCAATAAATCCCAATCACGGTATCGTTCAGCATCAAATTTATTTTTTCTCTCAGGGCAGATTTTGAATAATTCAGATTGCCATATGGGATCTTTACCGTCCACCCATGGGATTACAAAATCTACATTTGACACTTATTCTTCTCCGCTTGATATGCTATATAAAATGCGATAACTCTTATTAATGTAATTATTAACTCAGTTAAAAATATAACTCCAGCCATACTTATGGGACTGATAAGGTTAAATTGATATAATACTAAATTAACAATGACAAAGAAAAACGCACCTACTAATACCGAATTATTGGCCACCTTAATTTTATTTAGTGGTACTAATGCAAGATGCCCAAAATATACCCCTAAAAAGCTTATAAATACGGTGATAGATAATATTTTTAGTGTTGTAACAGATTCTCTCGCGTCTACATGGAATATAGTATTTAATATGAATTTGGATATTAGCATTACAAATATACAACCCAAAAACATTACTAAGCTTGTAATAGTAAAAAATTTAAAAAAAACTTTCCAATCTTTTGTACGAATTAAATAAGGATATAATGCTTGACACAAAGGTGCTGTTAGTGCCTTACCTGCTTTGTATATTTGTTCACATACTGAAAAAAGGGCCGCTGACTGAATCCCTCCTGCAGCACCTACGATAATTGTACATAGTGAGGTATATAATGAAACAGCTCCTCGAGCCCAAAAAAACTGTCTCGCGAATCTAAATTCTTCAACTAATATAGTAATTCCAGGCAATAATATATTATACCCCGTTCTATACAGAAGAATATAGCTTAATGCAGTCCCTACGGTAGTGCTTATTGCCATGCTATAAATTACGATATTAATATCTTTTAAGAAAAGCAAACCTATTACAGATAAAATAAAATATAAACTTTTAGATAAAAGAGTAAATGCCGTTATTTTCCCCATGTCCTCAATACCATTAAAAAACCATATGGGTTGTAAGGCTTGAGATAAGATAATTAACATTACTCCAAGCAAAAGAATGCCACCGCCATATCCTTGATATAAGATAAACAACGCTGACATTATAGCGCAGATTAGAGATAATATAATTTTAATTATTATCACTGCACCGTTAATTAATGCCACATTTTCTTTATCATTAACATTTTCTGCAATCTTTGCAGTTGATGACTGTGCAAATCCAAACTCAGTAATAACATAGCAAAATTGTGTTATGCCTAAAATAACAGCAATCAATCCATATTTTTCGGTACCCAAAAGAAAGATAAGATAAGGAACAAGTATTAATGGCGCAGCATAATTAAAAAACTGAAGAGCAGTCAAGTATAATACATTCTTTTTCAACTTACCGTTCATTTATATTCCAACCATATGTCTTAATTTTTGAAACCTCACGAAAAATCATTACAATAAAACACAATAATATAATTGGTGTAATACTAGCTATACTAGCCCTGGGAAGAAATAGAAATGGGATAGCAATGGAATAAATCAAAAATTTTGCATTCCGTCCTGACCTTTGGGACTCACAATATCCTGTAAATAATCCTAATGCAGCCATTCCTATTATGATACCGAAATCCCCGCCTATTATTTTTTGGAAATCACTAAGGACACTCCAACCTAATCCGGCGCCTTCAAGGTATGCTTTATAGTTCACGTAATACGTCAGTGCGTTCGTGAAGTTATAGTCTAATAGCGTCAGTTCATCGCCACTAAATGTTTCATAAATGAATTTTGTTCCCGGTAGCAATGTCTGTATCGACGCAATTGTGGGGAAGCTATATTGAGAAGACAAATAGGGTATATAAAAGCTAATCCCTTGTTCATAAAAGAATCGAGAAAAAGCATCAAATATACCATTTATCTCTTGCCCTGTGCCTCTAAATAAATTTAACACCTGAGCTAACAAAGCTAAAGAGAAAAACAGGGCTCCAATCTTTATCAAGTTATTCTTCCTAACTTGTGTATATAACAAAACCATAAACAATATTGAACATAGGAAAGGTCCTCGCTGTCCAATTACAGCAAGAAAAATTGATTTTATTAATATCAATGAAAGAATTATCTTAAGCTCATTTTTGTTACGGCTAAACACCAAAGAGTAACCCACTAGCAGATATAGCAATGAGCCTGAATAGAAGTATAACTTTCCAATCAAGGTCGGATTTTCAGCCATCTGCATATTGTACAAATAAATACCAACATACCCATACCTAATTGTAAACTCAAAAATCTCCACAAAAACAAATGCAGTTAATACACTAATTAAGAATAATAGCAAGCTTACAATTGGACTTTTCTTCGCATAACCATTATTTATCGACTTATAAATTCTATAATCTATACCAAAAATATTTTTGACAAAAACAGATAACATTGAAAAAACAAAAATAGAGCTAGTAGAAATGAAAGTCCAGTAATTATAATCATTGCTACTTAAAATATCGGAGCTTAAAAACCCTACTCTATAAACATCAATTTCATGCCCAGAAAGAATATATGAAATATGACGACCAAATATAAAAACCCCGAATGTTATAGGGAGTAACACGCTTAAAGAGAAATAACCATCGATTTTATATAAAAAATATACTAATAAAATAAATGATATGATAGCGAAGTAAATCGAAATATTTACTTCGCTTCCAATAGAGTATATAGTTGCAGAGATAATCAAAACAAGAATAGAGTAAAAATAAAATAGCGGTCTCATAAAATTTCAAACCTTCAACATAAACCTATTAACATGTATTATAGGTATTACACGCTACCGCCCCTGGCTCAACAGCTACCAGTGCACTGCACAAAATTCAGTATGTCGCAGGCCACCCATTGCAAACCTTCGCGTTTGCGATGAATCTCACCCACCAATTCAGCCCACTATTTTGGGCGCAATCCCTGTGTAAGACAAGGAAAAATCCGGCAATTTTTGTCAAAAATCACCGCGCAATCACTAATTTTAGTTGTTGTTTTTAAAAGCAAAAACGGCAGCTGTTGTGAAATGAGATGTTTCTCAACCACAATCATCTGCCGTTCTGTTGCATCACCAACAATCCGTGTTATTGCGTAATGACTTATTCTGAAAGAAGTTTCTCAATCCCTTTACGGAATTTAGCGCCTTCCTTCAGATTGCGCAGCCCATACTGAACAAACGCCTGCATATAACCCATTTTCTTACCACAGTCGTAGCTGTCGCCGCTCATCAGCATCGCGTCAACGGACTGTTTATTCGCCAGCTCGGCAATTGCATCCGTCAGCTGAATACGACCCCAGGCTCCCGGCGCGGTTTTTTCCAGTTCTGCCCAGATGTCAGCGGAAAGCACATAGCGCCCTACTGCCATCAGGTCGGAATCCAGCGTTTGCGGCTGGTCCGGTTTTTCGATGAACTCGACGATACGGCTCACCTTACCTTCTACGGTCAGCGGTTCTTTAGTCTGAATAACAGAATACTCAGAGAGATCGCCCGGCATACGTTTCGCCAGCACCTGGCTACGGCCCGTTTCGTTGAAACGCGCCACCATAGCAGCAAGGTTATAACGCAGTGGGTCGGCGGATGCGCCATCAAGAATGATATCGGGCAGAACAACCACAAACGGGTTATCGCCAACGATCGGACGCGCGCAAAGAATGGAGTGGCCCAGACCCAGCGGTTGTGCCTGACGCACGTTCATGATGGTTACGCCCGGTGGGCAAATGGACTGAACTTCCGCCAGCAGCTGACGCTTAACGCGTTGCTCCAGCAGCGCTTCCAGTTCGTAGGAGGTGTCGAAGTGGTTTTCCACGGCATTTTTAGAGGCGTGGGTGACCAGGACGATTTCTTTGATCCCTGCAGCAACAACTTCGTCGACGATGTATTGGATCATCGGCTTGTCAACGATCGGTAGCATCTCTTTAGGAATGGCCTTGGTGGCAGGGAGCATATGCATGCCCAGCCCGGCTACCGGAATGACTGCTTTCAAATTAACCATTATCGTGTCCACCTATATACGGTTGATGAATTATAGCTATTAAACATGTTTGATCCACTATGTTTTCTCATAGTATCGGGTAAATACCGCTAAATCTCTGGATACAATCCGAGAATGCGTCTGAAGTGGTGGGTTCGGCTAAAAATTCAGCGTTCAGGCAGGGTGAAATTCAGCGCATCAACATTGACAACATGCTGATCGATACGGTCAATATCCACAGACCGCTGGCCATTTTCATTGACCGCATGAATATTTGACATTGAGAGCAGCGTCTCCTGTTTGGCCATGAACTTCCCGCGTACATCCTTACGTAAGTCGAAGTGAAGCTGTAGTGCGGGCCCGCGCGTTGCAGGTTGCATCACCTTGATATTACGCATAAAGATGTGTTGCGGCTTGTTGTGGATCTCCAGCGATGCGTGGTTCAGATCAAGATTGGTCAGCGCCACAAAAGATGGCGCGTTACCCGATGAAATCTGTATTCCCCGCAGCTTTTGCGGTAATTGGCGATTATCCATCCGCACATTATTTACCCTGAAATTCTGCGGTATCGACAGATATTTCCCTTTGATAACGCCGTAGCCAATTAGCATACCCGCGCTATTCACCATATCCACGCCATCGATAACGAAATTATCACACCCATATATTGCTACCGTTGCGTTATCAATTCCGGCTTTCTTACTGTATTCGGGGGTGATATTTCGTGCCTTAATATTACGGATAATAAAGTGTTTACCATTTTCGACGTGAACCAGCTGTCGGCAATGGCTGCCAGTGATATTGGCGACGACAAAGTTTTTCACCGCCTGATGCTCCGGGTAGTCGTTGTCGTAGGTACTGCCTGCAAGCCCAATGCCGATGCCCCAGTTGGTCTTGCCATTGGTGCAATCAATATGGTCAATCACATGATCGGAGATGAGGATATTCTTGTCGTTAATCGCGACGTTCCATTCAATGGCATCGCCCTGAAGATGGCTAAATTTACAGTGGGTAATTTTTACGCCGTCGAGTTGATTATGAAATCCCTGGCGTAAAATACCGTAGTTAGCCTGGCTGACATTTACCCGCGTGATGGCGAGATTGCGCATCGTTCTTTGTTGCTTGCCGCCGATGTAGATTTGCGTCACTGGGCCAAAGCCGCTCATCGCCAGCCCTTCGATGGTACAGTCAGAACCACGTACATCGAGGGTGATATTATTGAGACTCCCCTCCCCCACCACTTTACACCCATCCTGCAGTGCAAAACGCCCGCGACCATTGCCTTTAAGGCTGCCGTTAACCTGCAGCGTTTTACCCGGTGGCATGATGATGCCGGTGTTGATATTGTCGCAAATCACGCCCCTGGGGACGTCGATAATATCGGCGTCGTTAAATGCCTGACGAAATGCGCGGATCCAGTCATTACCGACCAGATAGTTGCGGATATCGACTGCATCATTACGCCCCAGCGCCCGAGCGGCTGGGCTATGTAGCAGAGGAACAGCGGCGAGCGAAGCGCTTACCGACAGGAAGTGACGTCGGGAGTATTTTTTATCCATGCAACCTCAATAGCAAAGGGTTTGCAGCAGGCTCGCAAGCTGGCGGTTAATCACCTGCTGATTGAAATCGGTTTCGACTTTTTTTCGCGCGCGTTGCAGCACCGGGCGCAGCGTCTGTTCATCAAGATGGCGCAGTTCGCTGAGTTTGCCCGCCAGTGCCGGGGCGTCATTCTCCGCCACCAGCCAACCGGAGGCGTTGGCGTCTATCAGTTCCGGAATACCACTGTGCTCGGTCGAGAGCACCGGAATGCCCACCGCCATCGCTTCCATCAGCGCCACGGGAATCCCCTCCATATCGCCATCCGCACCGGTGATTGACGGCAGCAGAAAGACATCCGCCTCATCGAGCATCGCTTTTACCTCGTGGCTGGGCTTAAAACCCGGCATCTCGACGTACCCTTCCAGTTGATACTGTTCGATAAGCGTCCGCAGGCGGCGTTCCCACGGGCCAATACCGAGGATCCGGTAATGAAAGGCGACACCGCGCTCTTTCAACTGGCGGCAGGCTTCAATCGCCACATGCAGACCTTTTTTCTCCGTCAGGCGGGCGACTGAGATAATCTGTAGCGTGTCACCCGGTGCTTTAGTGGGACGCAAGGCGAAGCGCTCCATGTTGACGCCCATCCGCGAGACAGCGATTTTGGTGCTCGGGCAACCCATGCCCTGTAGCCGCTTCGCCCACAAATCACTGATCGGTAGCATCAGGTCGCCCCGCCGAAACAGTTGCTGATATTCGGGCGTATAGTGACTGAGTACATCGCGGCTGGAGATATCAATCCCGTGAAAAACGGTGGCGATTTTGCCGCGGATCACGCCCAGTTCACGCAGTTTCGCCGCGGTGACGCCCGCCGGGCCGAAGTGGGCAATAAACACATCGGCACTAAACGGTTGGGCGTTATTGCCGCAAATGGCCGAGAGGATCAGGTTGCGCGCTTCATGACCGTAACGCTTCATGTTTAGCGCCTGCCACGTTGCCGGGCGATGCAAACCACGCAACGTGCTTACTGCACGATGGCGAAACTTGGCGCCTGTACTTACCGGTTCATCCTGTAACCAGCGGGTTTTCGCTGCGAGGTTATATTGGGTGTATGCGGCGTGGGTGTTGGTCATATCGCCCTTTTGCAGGGCAATAATTTCGACCTCATGGCCCATCTCAATAAAGGCCACAATCTGGTTGAGCACAAACGTTTCAGACGACAGCGGGAATTTCAGTAAGAAGAAACCGACCTTCATTTCCCCTCCCCGATACGCGTTAATACCGACTCGACCATCGCCAGTCCCGCAGCACGTTCACGCGCCACGGCATCATTCAGGCGTAGCACCAGTGTGGAGAGTTGGCCTAATGTGTCTGCCGCCATCGCTTCCAGGTCGCCGTTCAGCAGATGGCGAATATCCACCGCCATCTCGGGCATGCCCAGTTGCTGCATAATGCCCGCCGATTTGTGTTCATAGTTGATGGCAATTGCCGGTGTGCCGAAGTTCATGGAGATAATCGCTGAATGCAGGCGCGTACCCACCGTCAGGTCACAGGCGCCCAGCAGTTTGCCCATTTCCAGGTCGTTGAGTTCGTCCATCACCACGTGATAGCGCGACGGGTCCTGGATGTGTTTGCGCAGGTTCAGCGCCACCATACGATCGTCTTTGTTGTAGCTGTCGATACCCGTACAGGTAGAGAGCGCCATCACCTGCCAGCCGCTGGCGATAATACGATTGACTACGCCCGCAAACGCTTTTTCGTAGGCTTCCTGCGTGGTGCCGAGGCGCTTATCAAACGGCGCCAGTTCGCGCAGCGTAATCGCGACGGTTTTCTGCTGCTGTGCCACGTTCAGCCAGTGTTGGACGGCGTAGCTCGCGTCAAACGTCTCATCGTGGTGATCCACCAGCCAGGCGGTATCGACGCCCTTCTCCACTTTCGAGGCGTCAATGTCGCTGCGTTTCATCAGGTCAAGACTCACGGATTCACGCAGGAACAGCGCATCGCAGTGACCGAACACATAGTTTGCCATCTGGTTAAACGCGGGGGACTGGAATGGGCCAACACTATGGCCGACCATATAAATCGGTTTTTTTGCCATAAAGGTGCACAGCGCGTGCTCAAACTGCGTCACACCATACAGATCGACAAAGAACGATCCACCGACCTGAATAATCGCATCATAGCCTGACAGCAGGCGCACAAAATCGGTAAAGCCTTGGGCAATGGCGATATTACGCAGTTTTCCACTGTCGGTGACGCGTGAGAGCAGCACCTGGTGCTGATAGCGACGGCGCAGCACTTTCTTAACCCGCCCGACCATGCCCGGCGCATTATTGTGTGCCTTCATCTGCAAATAGAGCGGGTCGCCCATCACCGGGCGATTTAATAACCAGGAAGAACTCACCGGATAGCGGCTCATCACATCCACTTCAGCCTCAGGCGACAGCGTGTTGATGGCATCTAAAAGCCCGCGCAGAATGGCGCTATCGCCACGGTTGCCGCAGGTGTGATTGCCAAGAATCAATAATTTCATAATGACCTCAAAAAATTAGCCTGCGCGAAGCAGTGTTTTCATCTTCTCGTTACGGCACAGCTGACGCTTCATCTCCACCACCAACGGGTGACGGGAGAGCACGATCATCGCCCCAAAGGCCAGTACACCCGCGGCGATTTGCACCGCCAGCAGTAGCGCCAGTGACAGTTGACCATTCAGTACCCACCCCAGGCCATAGCTCACCACGAGCGTGGGCAAAGAGAGATAAAACGGCAGCCACAGGCTGAGAATGTATTCACGGTAGCTGGAGCCCAGAATGGGTTTAATCAGCACGAAATAGCTCAGAATGGTGTTGATAATTTGCACCAGCAGGAAGCCCAGGGTGACGCCAATCGCGCCGCCCAACTGGCCGCCGACGATAATCCCCGGGATAAACAAGCAGGTTTTAAAAACATTGAATTTAAAACTGATATCGACGCGCGCTTTCGCCATCAGCAGCGAACCAATCGGATTACCGACCGAACGTAGCAGCCCGACCACACACAACAGTTGCAGCACCGGAATGATGCTCACCCATTTCTCACCAAAAACCAGCGGCACAACGTTGTTGCTCACCACCATCAGCCCGAGCAGCGCCGGGAAGTTGATAATGCCGACCACGGAAAGCAGCTTGTAGAAGTTCACGCGCAGTTTGGCCGTGTCGTCCTGGATTTTGGCAAACGCCGGGAACAGCACGCGGGTGATAATCGGGTTCAGCTTCATGGGCGGTACCACCGCCACGTTATAGGCCAGGTTGTAGCCACCCGCGACGCTCGCCCCCAGAATACGCGCCAGCACCAGCGTCGAGAGGTTAGTATTCACGTAGTTGATGACACTATCCGCCGTCAGCCAGGCCCCGAAACGCAGGTTAGACGACACGCTCGCCAGCGAAAAATGCAGCCCGGGGCGATAGATTTTGCGGCCAAAATAGCCAAACAGCAGCGTGCGCACCGCGCTGTTCACCAGATATCCCAGAATTGCGGTCATCGCCAGCGGCCAGAAATGCGCCGACACCACGGTAAACGTAAAGCCTGCCAGAACCGAACTGGTTTCGATCAGGCCAATCTTGTTAAATTCCAGCTCTTTTTGCATCAGCGCGCGGAACTGTTGCCCATGGGGGATCACAATAAATGCCAGCGATAAGGTCTGAATCAGCGGCTGTAAATCCGCGTTATGCAGCACGCTGGCAATCGCCCCGCTCAGGGCAAACATTGCCACGCACACCACCACGCCCAGCCCGACGTTCAGCCAGTACAGAGTGGTCAGTTCGAGTTGGCTTATCTCTTTGCGCTGAATGATCGAGTTCGCGATACCGAAATCAGACAGCGTATCCGCCAGGGCGATAATCACCAGCGAAACGGTCAACAGACCGAACTGGTGGTTATCGATGATGCGCGCCAGCACCGTCATCTGCACCAGCCCCAGGCCGATGATGATGACCGTTGCCATTGCCGACCACTTCGCGCCGCTGATGGTTTTTTCTCTCAGGCTCATACCCGTTCCTCAATACGCCGTTTTACTGACGAAGCCTTTAAACACCGTCAGGAAAACAATTTTGATATCGAACCACAGGCTCCACTCGCGAATGTATTCCAGGTCGAACTCGACACGTTTTTCCATTTTTTCCAGCGTGTCCGTTTCACCGCGCCAGCCATTGATTTGCGCCCAACCGGTAATGCCAGGCTTCACTTTGTGGCGCAGCATGTAACCTTCAATCAACTGACGATACTGTTCGTTATGCGCCACCGCATGAGGACGCGGGCCGACAATCGACATGCCGCCGGTCAACACATTGATAAACTGCGGCAGTTCATCGAGCGAGGTGCGGCGCAGGAAGTTGCCAACGGGCGTGACGCGCGGGTCGTTCTGTGTCGCCTGAGTGACCACCGCGTCGTTTTCCATCACTTTCATGGAGCGGAATTTCCACACTTTGATAGGCTTTCCGTCCATACCGTAACGGGTCTGACGGAAAATGACCGGCCCGGCGGAGGTGAGTTTCACCGCCAGGGCGATGCAGCACAGTGCAGGCGAGATCAGCAGCAGAATCATGCTGGCGAGCACAATATCTTCCAGCCGTTTGATAATGCGGTTCACGCCAGACAGCGGCGTGTCGTACAGCGGCACGACCGGTACGCCGTTCACCTCTTCAATTCGTGAGTGAAGAATGTTGAAGGTAAAGACATCGGGGATGATCAGCACCGAGCAGGTGGTGTCCGCCAGTTCGCGCATCAGTTTTTTGATCAGGCCCTCTTCCTGCATCGACATCGCGATATAGACGTTGTGAATTTTGCCCGCGCGCGCGTCATCCAGCAGTTGTTGAATATTGCCCGCCCAATCGGCGCTGACGCCGCCAGGTTTGGCGTCATGATAGGTCCCCACCACTTCATAACCCAGCCACGGCTGATTACGGAAGCTCTCCAGCAGCGCCTGCCCCTGCGCGAGATCGCCCGCCACCGCGACGTAGCGTTTGTTATAGCCGTGATTACGCAGCACGCCCGCGCCATAGCGAATAAACGCCCGGCTGGCCAACATGCCGCAGGTGGTCAGTAAGTACCAGCTTAGCCAGACGCTGATGTTGGTGCTGAAATCATCATCAAACGCCAGCAGCCCGGCGCTGAACACCAGGCTCAGGGTCCAGTTCTGCAACAACAGCAGCAGTTCGGTGGTAATGCGCACGCCGCGCCACGAACGATAGAAATCGGTGATCCCACCGATCATCTGGAACACCACCAACGTCACCAGCGCCATCAGCAGATGGAGATATAAAAACGGCAGCGCCGCGGCTTTGCACACTACCCACAGCCCGCCGAGCATAATGGTGATATCCGAAAAACGCTGCACCATTGAGATTAACGATGCATTCGTTTTGGCTCGCTCGCGCTTTTTTAGAGTCGTCATCGTTGTTCCTTTTTCATATGCCGTCACCCTCACCCTAACCCTCTCCCTGAGGGAGAGGGGACAGATCGTGCCCATACGTAAACATCTGCGCGGGTTTTCACCCTCTCCCTCAGGGAGAGGGCCGGGGTGAGGGGGCCCTTACTGCTTAAGCAGCGCCAGAATATCCTGCGTTCGCGCGTGCATCAGCGTAGTGTCGCCGCGCGATTCCACGTTCAAACGCACCACCGGTTCGGTGTTCGACGAACGCAGGTTGAAGCGCCAGTCGGCAAACGCCAGGCTGATGCCGTCGGTGCGGTCAATTTCCAGCGCCTCGTCAGCAAAATGCTGTTCAACGCGGGCAATCGCCGTGGCAGGTTCCGCCAGTTTGCTGTTGATCTCCCCACTCGCCGGGAACGCCGCCATGCGTTCACGCACCAGTTCGCCCAGCGTTTTTGCTTTCAGGCACAGCAGTTCGCTTACCAGCAGCCACGGGATCATCCCGCTGTCGCAGTAGGCAAAATCACGGAAGTAGTGATGAGCGCTCATTTCGCCGCCGTAGATGGCGTCGTCTTTACGCATGCGTTCTTTGATAAAGGCGTGCCCGGTTTTCGACATCACCGGCGTGCCGCCTGCCGCCGTTACCACATCTACCGTGTTCCAGGAGAGACGCGGGTCGTGGATAATTTTTGCGCCCGGATTTTTCTCAAGGAACGCTTCCGCCAGCAGACCGACAATGTAGTAACCCTCGATAAACTGCCCGGTCTCATCGAACAGGAAGCAACGGTCGAAATCGCCGTCAAAGGCGATACCCATATCCGCGCCGTGTTCAATTACCGCGTTGCGGGTGTCATCGCGGCATTCAGGTAACAGCGGGTTAGGAATACCGTTGGGGAAATTGCCATCCGGGGTGTTGTGCACTTTAATCAGCGTCACCGGGACGTTCAGTGCTTTAAAGCGCGCTTCCAGGGCATCAATAACCGGGCCTGCCGCGCCGTTGCCAGCGTTCACCACCAGCTTGAGCGGCGTCAGGTTTTTAACGTTGATGTACTGCAACAGGTGATCAATGTAAGCATCGCGCAGGTCAATTTTCTGATAGCTGCCGCGCTGACTATCATTCACCGGCGGGAAGTCGTTGGCTTCCGCCAGTCGCTGCACATCGCGCAGCCCGGTATCACCGCTGATTGGGCGCGCGCCTTCGCGCACCAGCTTCATGCCGTTGTAATCCATCGGATTATGGCTGGCGGTGACTTCGATACCGCCGTCAATGCCAAGATGGAAGGTCGCAAAGTAGATCTCTTCAGTGCCGGAAAGGCCGATATCGAGCACATCGACGCCGGCATCGCGCAGACCGCGCGCCAGCGCCAGTTTCAGCGCTTCGCTGGTCAGACGCACATCGCCGCCCAGCACAATAGTTTTGGGTTGCAGAAACTCGCCGTAGGCGCGGCCAATACGCCACGCAATATCTTCATTTAGCTCTTCGCCTAATTTGCCGCGAATGTCATAGGCTTTAAAACAGGTTAACGTTTTCATGTTTTTACCTTTCTTCAGGCAACAGTTGGCCCTGACCAGTGACGGTCATTATTTTCAGTATCGTGAGTTGCCGGATGTCGCTGCGCTTATCCGGCCATCAAATCGCACTACACGCGCCCGTAGCGGTCCGCGAAGCGCACCACATCATCCTCTTCCAGATAGGAACCGGAGCGGACTTCAATTAAATCGAGCGGGATCTTGCCGGGATTCTCAAGGCTGTGTGTCGCGCCGAGCGGAATATAGATGGATTCATTTTCACCCAGCAGCTTGATCTCATCGTTGATGGTGACTTTGGCGGTGCCCGCCACCACAATCCAGTGTTCTGCCCGGTGGTGATGCATTTGCAGTGAAAGCCCCTCGCCCGGTTTCACGGTGATCCGCTTCACCTGATAGCGATCGCCGGAGTCAATCGAGTCATATTTTCCCCACGGGCGATACACTTCGCGATGAATATGATGCTCATGACGACCATCGGCTTTAATCTGCTCGACGACTTTTTTGACATCCTGCACCGCGCTGCGATCGGCGATCAGAACCGCGTCTTTGGTTTGCACCACCACCAAATCCTTTACACCTACGGTCGTCACCAGGCCGGATTCGGCGTATACATAGCTGTTTTCGGTTTTGTGGCTGATCACGTCGCCGTGATGCACGTTGCCTTCCGGCGTGTGGTTGCTGATTTCCCACAGTGAGGACCAGGAACCCACGTCGCTCCAGCCCGCATCCATCGGCACCACGACCGCATCGGCGGTCTGTTCCATCACCGCGTAATCGACAGACTCTTCCGGACAGGCCAGAAACGCCGCTTCATCAACACGGATAAAATCGAGATCCGGGTCAGTGACGTTCATCGCCTTTTCGCACGCCTCGAGAATATCCGGGCGGTATTTTTTCAGCTCTTCAAGGAAGCGCCCGGCGCGGAACAGGAACATGCCGCTGTTCCAGTAATATTCGCCGCTGGAGACATACGCCTGGGCGGTATCAAGATCCGGCTTTTCGACAAACTGGGCAACATCGAAGGCCACCGCATCTTTTTCACCAGGGCTGATATCACCGCGGCGAATGTAACCGTAACCGGTTTCCGGCAGATCGGGCACGATACCAAACGTGACCAGCTTTCCGCTCTCTGCATACGGCGTCGCATTGCGCACCGCTTCCCGGAACGCGTCTTCATTCTGAATCACGTGGTCGGCTGCCAGCACCAGCATCAACGGATCGCAGCCGGTATCCCGACGCACTGCCGCCAGCGCGGCAAGGGCAATGGCAGGTGCGGTATTGCGACCAGCAGGTTCGAGAATAATGTTCTCGGTCAGTTTATTCATCTGGCGCAATTGCTCAGCCACGATAAAGCGGTGCTGCTCATTGCAGATAACTACCGGACTTTCACACTCCACGCCGTGCAGGCGGTTAATCGTCGCCTGCAACATGGTCAGCTCGCCTTTCAGACACAGGAACTGTTTGGGATAAAGCACTCGGGACAGCGGCCACAAACGGCTGCCGGAGCCACCGGCCATCACTACCGGAAAAAGTGTTGATTGACTCATTGTTTAACCCCGAATATCAGCTATAAATTGGCTCAGCACGTTCTCTTTTTCGAGCGTGCGTTCCGCGTAGGCCAGCGCCTGCGCATTGCGTTTCGGCATCAATAGTGCCTGTTCAATACCATCCATTAACGCCGAAACCGATTCCGGCTCGACGCAAACGGCGATCCCCGGCTCAGTCAGGCACAACTGCCCCAGCTCGGTTTCAGCTTCAGCGGTGATCACCGCATTACCGCCCACCGCCAGAATATTGGTCAGTTTGGATGGCAGTACCGCATCCGCCGCGCCGCGTTTTTGAATCACCAGATGGCAGTCGGCCATCGAGAGCAGTGCAGGCAGTGCGTCGTAAGATTGCAGCGGGAAGAAGCGGACATTATCCAGACCTCGTTCCAGCGCCAGTTTTTCCAGCCGCGCTTTGCCGCCGCCCTGGCCGACAATCACAAACAGCCACGGTTTGTCACGCAGCAAGGCAGCAGCTTCAATCACGCTTTCCAGCCCCTGCTTCTCGCCGATATTGCCGGAATAAAGAATCAGTTTGCGGTCGGCTGGCAAGCCAAGCTGCTCACGCAACACCGCCACGTGTGTACTGTTTACCTCGCGGAAGCGTTCCACTTCCGACCAGTTCGGGAAGAAAATCACCTTCTCTTCCGGCACGCCCTTCTCGCAGGCTTTATTCATCATTGAGCGCGAGATGGTCGAGACGTTATCCACGTTATGCAGGCCGCTGCGCTCAAAGGCACTGGCGAGCTTCGCCACTTTGCCCGGTTTACCCTTGCCCGCCATCCCCAGGCCAAGCATCGCGTCGACTTCATAATCCTGAATATGCAGTAAAGTGCGTGCGCCGGAGAGTTTGGCCAGCAGGCGCATCCCCGGTGTGCAAAACAGCGTGGGCACCACACCAATGATGCGATCCGGCTTCCAGCGGCGCTGGGCCAGCAGCGGGAAAAAGCTGCTGACGGCAAAGCTGGCCAGATGAATCAGGCGCTTCAGCGTGGAGGGCTGCTTAGGGACATACAGCGGGCAGCGCCAGACCGTCGCGGCGCCCTCTTCCCGGCGATAGCGCCAGGCGGAGTAGTGCTCGCCCACCTGCCACTGCGGGTAGTACGGCGGCGCGGTGATCACCCGGACGTCGTGCCCCTGACTTGCCATCCACTCGACCATTTCGCCAGTGTATTTGCCGATCCCGGTCAGCTCCGGAGAATAGTTAATGCCGTAGACCAGTATTTTCATACGCTTCATCCTTCAAGTTGCCTCTGCGTTGTCTGCGCTCATTCACCCCAGTCACGTACTTATGTACGCTCCTGGGGATTCACTCGCTTGCCGCCTTGATGCAACTCGAATGATTTTGTGTATAGCCCTGGCACCTCAGCCCGCTTCTCATCAAGGAAGTAGGCACGACTGTTGGCATGCACATTGTCCGTTGCCAGCAGCGCCGACGGCGTCAGCCAGCGGTAGTCGTTATGTTGCTCATCCGGGAGCGTCAGGTCGCTTGCTTCCACGCGCAGGCGGAAACCCAGCACGATGTAATGGGTAGAGAAATCCGCGCCGGAGAAGTTATCGTCATAGAAATGCTGCCAGACGCCGTAGAACTGGCCTGCCGATATCGGCAGGCTCAGACCCAGCTCCGCCTGCGTTAAGCGGACGAAAGCGTCAGCAAGCGTTTCATCTTTCTGCACACGACCGCCAGGAACAAACCAGAACCCCTGCGCCGGGCGGTTGGTGCGTTTGCCAAGCAGATATTCGCCCCGTGCGTTCTCCACAATCAAATCGATGGAGATAAGCGGCGTCGAACGCACTACGGTGGCAAAATCCTGCGTGCTCAGAAACATCGGTTACCCCCGAAAACGCTGCTGGTTTTGCAGAAACCACTGGTAAGTACTGGCAAGTCCTGCTTCCAGAGTGATTTCGTGATACCAGCCCAGCTGATGCAGGCGGGAAACGTCGAGCAGCTTGCGCGGCGTGCCATCCGGTTTCGACGCATCAAAAACCACGCGCCCCTTGAAGCCCACCACTTTCGCCAGCGTCTGCGCCAGTTCACGAATAGTGCAGTCGATACCGGTGCCGACGTTGATGTGCGAGAGCATCGGCTGGGTATTTTCCTGCCACACGTCGCGGTCCAGCTCCATCACGTGGATGCTGGCCGCCGCCATGTCGTCCACGTGGAGGAACTCACGCATCGGCGTGCCGCTGCCCCACACCACCACGTCAGGCGCATTCTGCTGGGCGGCATCATGAAAGCGACGCAGCAACGCGGGAATGACGTGCGAATTGCTTGGGTGGAAGTTATCGTTCGGCCCGTATAGGTTAGTCGGCATCACTGAACGATAGTCGCGGCCGTGCTGGCGGTTATAGGATTCACACAGCTTGATGCCGGCAATTTTGGCAATGGCATACGGCTCATTGGTCGCTTCCAGCGTGCCCTGCAACAGCTCGCTTTCAGCCATTGGCTGCTTCGCCAGTTTCGGATAAATGCAGGATGAGCCGAGGAACAGCAGCTTATTCACGTTATGCACATGTGCGGCGTGAATGATGTTGCTTTCAATCATCATGTTTTCGTAGATGAAATCGGCGGGAAAGGTATTGTTCGCCACAATACCGCCCACTTTTGCTGCCGCCAGATAAACCTGGTCAATCTGCTCGGTGGCAAAGAATTCATTCACCGCACGACTATCAAGCAGGTTGAGCTCATCGCGAGTACGCAGAATCAGATCCACGTTTTCTCGTTGCTCAAGCTGGCGGACAATGGCAGAACCGACCATTCCCCGGTGGCCCGCCACAAAAATACGTTGTCTGGTCATACTCAGGACTCCAGCGCGATCGCCACATCGTAGCCGTGGGATTTGAGCAGAGAGTGTTTCTTCGCCGCTTCAAGGTCTTTGGCCACCATTTCAGAAACCATTTCCTGAAGAGTGGTTTCTGGTTTCCAGCCAAGAGTTTCGTGCGCTTTGGTCGGGTCACCCAGCAGGGTTTCCACCTCTGCAGGACGGAAATAGCGCGGATCAACGGCAATGATGATATCGCCTGGTTTCACGCCTGGCGCATCATGGCCGGTTACGGAAACCACAATGCCCTTCTCTTCCACACCGGTGCCCTCAAAACGCAGCTTAATACCCAGTTGCGCGGCGGCCATTTCGACGAACTGACGCACGGAGTACTGCACACCGGTGGCAATCACGAAATCTTCCGGCTTGTCCTGTTGCAGCATCATCCACTGCATTTTCACGTAGTCTTTCGCGTGGCCCCAGTCACGCAGGGAATCCATGTTGCCGAGGTACAGGCAGGACTCCAGGCCCTGAGCGATGTTGGCAATCGCGCGGGTAATTTTGCGGGTGACGAAGGTTTCGCCACGACGCGGGGATTCATGGTTGAACAGAATGCCGTTGCAGGCATACATGCCGTAGGATTCCCGGTAGTTGACGGTGATCCAGTAGGCGTACAGTTTCGCGACCGCATACGGGGAGCGCGGATAGAACGGCGTGGTCTCTTTCTGTGGAATTTCCTGTACCAGGCCATACAACTCAGAGGTGGACGCCTGATAGAAACGGGTTTTCTTTTCCAGACCGAGGAAGCGAATGGCTTCCAGCAGACGCAGGGTGCCCATGGCATCCACATCGGCGGTGTATTCCGGAGATTCAAACGAAACGGCTACGTGACTCATCGCGCCCAGGTTGTACACTTCGTCCGGCTGCACTTCTTGCAGGATACGGGTCAGGTTGGAGCTGTCGGTCAGGTCGCCGTAATGCAGATGGAATTTCGGGTTGCTGGTGTGCGGATCCTGGTAGATATGGTCAACGCGTTCCGTGTTAAAAGAGGAAGCGCGGCGCTTAATGCCATGCACTTCGTAGCCTTTTTCCAGCAGAAGCTCTGCCAGGTAAGAACCATCCTGACCGGTTACGCCGGTGATGAGAGCGACTTTTGACATGTTTTTATCCTCTGTACTTATCAGAAATTAATCAGTTTCAACGCGTTCGCGTATCACCACTGCGGGGTTGCCACGGCAAATCACGTTTGCCGGAAGCGATTTAAAAACGCTGCTTCGCGCACCAACGACGGTGCCGTCGCCAATTTCAATGCCGGGAGCGACAAACACATCCGTCGCCAGCCAGCATTTCTCGCCAATCACAATCGGTGTGGCGGTAATATCAAAATGTTGACTCTGAAAGTCATGACTTCCGGTACATAAATAACACTTCTGTGAAACCACCGAATTTGCGCCGATGGTAATATCGCCCAGCGTATATAACACGGCGTCGTCGCCGACCCAGGCATAATCACCGAGGGTTAATTTCCACGGATAGGTAATTTTCACCGACGGGCGAATCACTACGTTTTTTCCTATTTTCGCGCCAAACAGACGTAACAAAAATGCGCGCCAGCGGTAGAGTATTTGCGGTGACCAGGCAAATAAAGTGGATTGTACCGCCCACCATAATTGCACTTTAATGCCGCCCGCTCCGCGAAAACCCGTCGGAACAGAGAATCCCGATAAATCTTGCATAGTTTTTCCTTATATTCAGGATTTGTTATATAAGGCTTTTGTTTTGCCGGTAGTACGCAGGCGTAACAAATAAGACAATTCTGTCAGAAGCTTTGGCATACGTAATATTTCACGCTGTACATTTTTTGCATCCTGACACAACTGTAAATTATTGGTAGTTGATACGCCGCCCATGGAAAATTCTGACACCAGGCCTTTAATTCGTTTAAAGGCATAGCCTGCTTTATACATTTTGGCGGCCAGTGCATAATCAGATGAAACACGATATTGCATATCATACGGATTTTGTTTCAACCCCACGCAGGGGAAGAAGATAGCCTGATGACTGGCGGGCAGGCTGTGATAAATATACCAGCCGCTTTTCGCCCGACGGGTTAACTGCGTGCCATCACCAAAATCGAGCATCGCATCACCCAGATACATTGCATCATCTTTTTTATTACGCAGCTGACGCACAAATTGTGAGACGTCCTGATGAAACACATCGCCGGAATTCAGGAACAGGGCAAACTTGCCTTTGGCCATCGCGATGCCTTTGTTCATCGCATCGTACAGACCGTTATCCGGCTCGCTGACATAACGTAAGTTGTACTGCCCGTTGCGTTTTTCGAGAAACTCCGCCGTGCCGTCTGCCGACCCGCCGTCCACCACAATCCACTCAAACTGAATGCTCGGATCGTTCGCCAGATGCGCCAGTGAACGCCAGGTTTTGACGATGCCGTCATGGTTACGAAACGCGACGGTAATAACACTCAGCAGCATTGTTTTTTCCACCTTATCCGTTGTCTGCCATATTGAGCGCTTTACGCAAAATAAACGGACAGACAATTAAAAATGCATATTCCGGGCTAAATATTGAACCGGTAAAAAACAGCGATATCGGCGTAAAAAGAAACAACTGCACACGGAAATTGCGATTATTCCCAAAAGCGTTAATTGTCATCTTTCCGACATTAATCATGTACCATGCCGTCAATATCACTGCGAACCACGAAAAATAAATAATGAGCAGATACAAACCATTGTCTATTGTTTTTCCGACATCCGCACCGTTAAAGATTCCGAATGATGCCACATATTCGTAAAGAGATCCGAAACGCACAACCCCATCAATATGGGTCAGTGAATAACCGACCATTACCAGCGGACCAACAATACGGTAATAGGATGACGAGCCTTCCGTCCCCAAATCCCCAAGGCGTTCCGATATATACGGAAAAGCAAACACCAGGCCGACCAAAAATACGGCCAAAGAAATAATCGCTAACGGCAGTTTTTTCTTAATAGCCTCTTTGTTCAGATACTGGAAAGCCCACTCCAGTAAATAAAACAGGATAAACGTCATTACCCCGGAAAATGATCCTGAAAGAATAATCCCTGCCAGAATCATAGCATCTGCTTTAGGGGTTTTGATACCGAACTGTTTGATACAGAGCCAAATTGAGATTAACGCCAGAGCGAAGAATGCCGGCTCGAAATAAAGTGCGGTGGTACGCTTACCGCCGAACTTGATAAAATTCAGAACATAGCTGTTACTGTATATAAGATATTTCGAAATTGTCTCCATCAGGCTACTGCCTCCGGAGACAATAATTTGCAGCATCTCGACGGCTGCCAGCATGACGATGACGCCAATCACCATATAAAAGCCACGCAAAATTTTGCGGTGGTTATGCGGCGAGATAACCTTAAAGCGAATACTCCATACCATGCCGACAATAATCACAATGTAGACAAACAGCATCGTCGAGGTGACGTACTTGCTGGCATCGTAAGACTGGCCGAACAGATAGTTAAACAGCGTCAGCCCTGCCCCCGCGCCGAGTGCAATCATCAGTTTTTTCAGGTTAATCAGATCAACGTAGAGTAAAAGCAGCAGCGGCAGAAAAGTAACGATAGTTATCGGAAAGCTCTCACCAAGCTGGGCGATTTTAACGTTAACCAGCAAGTAGATTAACGGTAGCAGCAGATAGCTACAGATTCTGATAGAACGAGACATACTCCTCCAGCATCTGTTGGCCACTGTAGGCCTGACGGCTACGGGCGCTAAACTGCGTAAGCGTGGTCCCAAAAATAGCCTGAGCGATATCCACTTTCGACAGCTGCGCAAGACGCAGAACGTCGCTGTCATCGACCGTACGCCCACCTGATTTACTCAACACTTCCTGTGCGGCATCGCTGTGAGTCGCAATAACCGGCACGCCAATCGACAGCGCTTCGCACAGAATCAGCGGATAATTATCGACGCGAGAACTGAACAGCAGCGCATCCATACCGTTGAGTTTGCCCATCAGCTGGCGTTTATCGGTCAGGAAACCATGATTCACCACGTTATCCGCGTTGAACGGGGAGAATTTACCGAAGGTATGTACTTCCACTTTATCGCCGAGGGCAATCAGCGCCTGCACCAGTTGCTGATTGGTTTTTCCGTCGTAACGCAGGTCATGCGCTACCACGGCGATTTTTGGCCGCTGCGCATTTGCCACTTTGGGCTGAAGGTCGGCCAGAATGGTTTCCGTGGCCACATCAATTCCGTTGTTAATCACCAGACAGCGGCCTGCGCCGTAAAGGCTGTTGAAGGCATCGGCCACGTGATGGCTGGGCGAAATAAAGTTGCAGCCCAGCGCCAACATCTGGCGAAACAGCGCGCGTTTTTCATCGACCTGCTGATGGGCACGATCGACCTTCACCGGCGGGTAGTTACTGAGGGTCGGACACTGCGTGCAGTTGCTCTTCCAGCCTTCACAGCCGTCAAGAAACGCGCAGCGACCGGTGACGCTCCAGTGATCGTGCAGCGTCCAGACGAAAGTGACGTCAGGTTTATGTGCTTTCACCCGCTGGCAGAATTTCACGACCTCCGCCAGATTGAGCCAGTAACTGTGCAGCACATGAAAATGCAACACTACCGGTCCGGTTGTGCGCGTCACTGTGCGATACAGCCCGTTCAGATTTCCGAACAGGTCGCGGTTAAACAGACGAAACAGCGCCAGGTTCGCTATCGAAGTGGCACGCGCCGTATGCTTAATCACATTCGGATAACGGTCATGGCTTTCGCTTCTTTTGCCGCCTTTGCCATAGCCGTAGATAAACTGCGAGTTCATTCCCTGCTGTAGCGCGCGCTGATGGAGATCCAGCGCCACGCCTGCCGCGCCGCCCTCTGCCAGGCGAACGTTAAATTGCATAATATTCATTTCAGTACCTTCACCCGCGCTTTCTCACCCACCACCAACGCATGGTCGGGGATGTTATCCAGGACGACGCTGCCTGCACCGATGGTGACCTGATTACCAATCGTGATATCGCCGATAATCACCACGTTGGCTCCGAGTTCAACGCCGTTGCCGAGAACCGGACACGCCAGGCTGTTGGGGCCGCGATTACCGATGGTGACACCGTGACGGATGGTAAAATCATCGCCCGCCACCACGTTCTTATTGATGACTACGGCATAACCGTGGTGAATAGTGAAGCGGCGACCAATCGTCGCGGCGGCCTGAATTTCGTAGCCAAACAGACACTCGGTCACGAAGCGATAGAGCAACAACATTGGCGCGGCCCACAGATTGTTGAGCACATTTTTCTTGCGCCACACGGAGCAAAAATGGGCGATGCGATAGGCCATCACCATGCAGCATGGGCGCAGGCTCCAGCTATTGGCGCGTAAATCTTCCAGCATGATTATTTCCCCCGCAGTCCGTCGGCGAGGCGTTTGCCGTTGCGCACTGAAAACAGCGTTAATAGCGTGCGCCAGTTCATGCGTTTATTGCGGATCTGATACAGGGTGAAGAGCTGGTATTTCTTGCTCGCCCGATCAAATTTGTCTTTGTGTTTGCGGTAAAAATGGAAGTAGCCGGAAAACTTTTTCGGCGAATTGGTGATTTGCATCTCGCCGTGGTTGATGTGCAGAATCTGCGTCGCTTCTTCGATTTTCCACGGCTCGCCGTAGGCTACTACCATGCGCAGGAAGATGTCGTAATCCTGCGCCGCTTTCAGTTGCGTATCGAACAGGCACTCTTTGAAACGCCACGCCGAACTAAACACCTGATTGCCAACAATGTTGCGTTTATAGAACAACGTGCGGGAAAACGGCGATTTCGGATACAACGGCAGGCTCGCCGGCTGCGAGTAGACTTCGCCCTGGCAAAGATAGTCGTTGGCATAAAGAAACGCGTGGGTCACCAGTTGGTGCTTTTGTTCGAGAAACACCGACAAACGGTTTGGCGTCCATTCATCGTCATCATCAATACCGGTAATAAACTGGCCTTTCGCCTGCATAATCGCCTGGTTACGCACCGCACACGCGCCGGAATTAACGTCGTTATGGATGTAGTACAGGCGAGGATCATTCAGGTCGGTGACAAATTGCTGAAGCTGTTCGTATGATTCGGAGCAATCATCGACGATGATCATCTCCCAGTTCGGGTAATCCTGGCGCAGCACCGATTTGATGGCGCGGATAGCCAACTGCTGGCGATTCCAGGTCGGCATATAGATAGAGATCAATGGATTTTCTGTGGTCATGAGGATCCCCCGGAGAAGCAAAGTCATGGCATTTTCCCCCTCACCCCGGCCCTCTCCCTCAGGGAGAGGGAGAAAACCAGCACCGTACGATCCCCTCTCCCTGTGGGAGAGGGTTAGGGTGAGGGCAAACACACCTTATTTAGAATCAGATTTATATTCGTATTCGTAGTAGCCGTAATCCTGATAGCCCGTCGCGCGACGGAAGATGGAGTTCAGGATCACCCCTTTCACTTCAATGCCGTTTTGCTCGAAGCGGCTGAGGCTGGTTTCCACTTCTTTCAGGGTATTGACCGCGTAGCGCGCTACCATCAACGTGGTGCCCGCGTGGCGACCGACAATGGCGGCATCGGTGACCGCCAGGATTGGCGGCGTATCGATAAGGATCAGATCATAGTTGGCGCTGGCCCAGCTCATCAGTTCGCTGAATCGCTCGCTCATCAGCAACTCCGACGGATTAGGCGGTACCTGACCGCGCGGTACCAGATCGAAGTTGTTAATCGAAGTGCGCTTCGCGCAGGACGCAATATCGGCTTTCCCGACCAGCACTTCTGACAGACCGTTATCGTTGCTGGTCCCCAGCAGTTCGTGGGTATAGCCTTTACGCATATCACAGTCGATCATCAGCACGCGCTTGCCGGTCTGGCTTATCACCGCCGCGAGGTTGGCGCAGACAAAGGTTTTACCAATAGACGGGCTGACGCCGGTCATCATCAGCACCTTGTTACCCGCCTGCATCATCGCAAAGTGCAGGCTGGTTCGCAGGCTGCGCACTGCTTCAATCGCCAGATCCGTTGGGTTACCGACCGCCAGCAGCTGGCTCTGTTTATAGCGTTTAACGCCTTTCACCGTTTTCACGCTGTCACGTGCTTTCTGCCACTCCGACAGCGGAATGCTGGCATAAACATTAATACCATGCTCTTCCAGCACCTGCGGGCTTTCGATACCACGGTTAAACAGTGAGCGCAGCAGCACGCCAACGATAGAGAGCATCAGGCCGAGGATCAGACTGCCGAGAATAATCAGCGCTTTCTTCGGCTTCACGACGCCCGGTTGTGCAATCGCCGGGTCGACAATACGCACATCACCCACGGTACTGGCTTCGGTGATTTTCAGCTCCTGCTGTTTATTCAGCAGCTGCATATACACCTGTTGCCCGGATTCCACATCACGCGTTAAACGCACAATTTCCTGCTGCGTTTTGGGCATCGCGGTCACCCGTTTCGACAGGCGTGCTTTCTCTTCTTCCAGCGCCCGACGTTTTTCCAGCAACGTGCGATACGCAGGGTGAATGCGGGTGTAGAGCTTAGAGATTTCCGCTTCTTTAAAGGTCAGTTCATTGAGCTGTGCGTCAATGTTAACCATCGAGTCCAGCACGGATTTCGCTTCCAGCGGCAGGTCGACGGAGTCTTTCTGCTGGCGATAGGCATTAAGGTTGTTTTCCGCAACATCCAGATTATGGCGCACCACCGGCAGCTGTTTATCGAGGAAGGCGAGGCTTTTCGCCGCTTCTTCGGATTTGCGCGCCACGTTCTGTTCGAGGTAATTACGCGCAATGCTATCGAGGATCTTGCGGATCTGCTCTTTATCTTCGCCGGTAATGCTGAGGGTCAGCACGCCGGAATCTTTACCATCTTCCGTGACGCTCAGGCTGTTTTGCAGCGAATTAATCATGCCGAGCGTGGAGAATCGCGTCAGGGTAAACGATGCGCCTTCATGGGCGGCAATTGCCGTCACCAACAGTGACACGCCGCCTTTCTCCAGCGGTTTGCCTACTTCGCCCTGGGCGCTGAAGCCATCATCATTGCTCAGTTGATAGCGCGTCGGGCTCAGCACTTCCAGCGTAAAGGTGCTTGCCGCCATCGACTGCGGGCGATTAAAAGTGCTGACTTTAACCGTTTCATTTTTGCGCCCCATCAAGCGATCCCACCCTGCGCCAATCAGCGGGAAGGTGTTTTTCTCAACCGAAATATCGAGGTCAAGGTCGTCAACAGTTTTGCCCAGCACCAGACGCGAGGTGATCATTCTGATCTCCGCGTCAGACGCGGGCGGCTTATTGCTCAGAGCGCTGCTGATATCCTGCACCAGCGCGCTGCCCTGATTTTGTTCAATGCGCACCAGCGCATCGGCGCTGTAAATCGGCGTGGCAAAAAGGGTGTAGATAATGCCGACCAGCGTGAACACGCCGGTAATACCCAGCACCCACCATTTTGCTTCGATGACCGTGCCCACCAGGCGACCAATATCAATTTCATCACTGCCCGTGGTCTGCGGGGCTATCTGTTTTACTTTTTCTGTCATTGTTATCCCTGCTGAGCTTTCAGTGCCTGCGCCCACTGTTGAGCAGACCTGTCGAGTAACTGATATACCGCTTCAAAGGCTTCACGGCTTTTGCGATAGGGATCGGGAATGTCGCGTTCATCATCCCAGTGCCCAAACAGCATTACCTTGCCGCGCATTTCCGGCGCGATGTCATGCAGTTTCGAGATGTGGCGGCGTTCCATTGCCAGAATCAGGTCATACTCCCGGCACATCGCGCCGGAAATTTGGCGGGCGCAATGCCCGTCAAGAGAGAGTTGATGGTCTGCTGCCACGCTCACCGCGCTGGCATCTGCCCCCTTCCCCACCAGCGCGCCTAAACCTGCGGACGCAATGGTTACCGACGGCAAATGGCTTTTCAGCAGACGCTCCCCCGTAGGGGAACGACAAATGTTCCCCACGCATACCACGAGAATTTTGTTAAACATGTCGGCTTACCACGTATGAACATCTTTTGCCGTGTCCGTCATGTAGCGAACGCCACTGATGGTCGGCAACAGTTGGTTAATCAAACGGTTCCAGCGGGTAACCGGCGCGGTAGTGACGTAAACAACGTCATACGGTTGCAGCACGAAGTTGGTCGCCATCACCAGCGAAGTGGCATCGGACATATCCAACTGGTACACGTTCGCCATCTTGCCGTTGTTGCCCTCTTTGGTTGGGCGGATCACGAAGATACCGCTGGCGTTCGAGGAGGTGAGATCCAACCCTTCCGCCTGGCCCAGCGCTTCGGTCAGCGTCATGCCGCTGAAGTCCATTTTGAGGGTGCTCTGTTTCTTCACTTCACCCATCACGAACACTTTCAGGTCATCGTTGCGTGGCACAAACAATATGTCGCCCGGATACAGCAGTCGGTTCTGTTTCAGGTCGCCGTTCTGCATCAGCGCCTGAATGGAGATGCGCTCTTCACGCCCGTTATGCGTCAGCACCACGTTGCGCCAGTCGGCCATGTCGGTCAGGCCGCCTGCGGCGTTAATGGCATCCAGAACGGTCAGCGGCACGTTAGTAATCGCCTGCTGCCCCGATTTATTCACCTGCCCGGACACATACGCTTTCTGCGAGCGGAACGCGGCGACGTTCACATCAACTTGTGGGTCGGTGATGTAAGCGGCCAGGCGTTGGCTGACAACCTGGCGGATTTCCGAGAGGGTTTTGCCTTTCACCTCAACTTTACCGATGTAAGGGTAAAAAATGGTGCCGTCAGGCTGCACCCAGTTCCCGGTGTCGCTGGAGCTGCGGTACTGGCCTGCCGGGGTGGTGAGTTCCGGGTGATCCCAGACGGTGACGTTCAGCACGTCACCCGGCCCCACGCGATACTGATAATTGCTTAACTCCTGATCCAGCGAGGTATTTGGCTGTGCGACATTGGGTCGTGGGCGCAATTGTTCAATCAGTCGCGGGGTCAGCGGATAAACATTCACCATCTTGTCGATGTCAAAATCAGCGTCTTGCTGTTTAATGACATCTTTCCCGTAGGTAGACATATTGCTGCCAGGAAAGACAGTGCAACCATTCATAAAGGTTACCGACACCAATAATGGCATCAATTTTAGTTTGGATTTCATCATTGATTATTTATCACTTTGGCAGAGAAATTATCCTGTGCGAATTAAATAAACCCGAACATCTCTATTACCTGAGCATTCAGAATGCATTTAATCGTGCGTGAATATAAATGGCATATATCCTAAAAAAGATTGTATTCATCCGCAGGCTATTGACAGAATAATCGAGGCTGATTATCTCGCCTTCAGGCACGCTACCGCCCTTGGCTTTAAGCTACCAAATCACCTAAAATTCAGAATGTTAGAAATAAGTCTACATTTTCGACATTGAATAAAGATTATTCCTGGCATTAAACTTTTCGGCGCATAAATATCTGCCGGATACGTTCCCATGCCTTTTAACATTCAATGCCGGAAGAATTGTTACAGCAATGCAAACAGCAGGCAAGGTAACGACGGCTTAAAAATAGTTTTTAAGAATAATATTAAGCACCACAAAAACGTTTTTTTAGGATTTTATTTATATTGACATAAAAGAATTATCATAAATGTCGGTATGTTATTTCAGCAAGTATTGGCACTCGCTATAATAAACAAGAGAAAACATAAGGTTTAATTATCCACGACCTGGCATTTTTCGTCAGACAAATCTCAGGGAAACATTGCAATTTGCCCCGGCTTTATCCATGATCGAAGTGTGACAAATGTCATATGACTTAAGGTATTAAACAACGTATGGAATGGATTGCCGATCCCTCAATCTGGGCGGGTCTTATCACGCTTGTGGTCATCGAGCTCGTTCTCGGGATTGATAACCTGGTGTTTATCGCCATCCTGGCAGAAAAACTGCCTCCGGCGCAGCGCGACCGCGCACGCGTCACCGGCCTGATTCTGGCAATGCTGATGCGTCTGGTGCTGCTGGCCTCGATTTCCTGGCTGGTTACGCTCACTAAACCGCTTTTTGTGTTCCGCGATTTAAGCTTCAGCGCGCGTGACCTCATTATGCTCTTCGGCGGCCTCTTCCTTCTCTTTAAAGCCACCGTCGAACTCAATGAACGGCTGGAAGGTAAAGACAGCGATAACCCCACCCAGCGGCGCGGCGCGCGTTTCTGGGGCGTCGTCGCCCAAATTGTGGTGCTGGACGCGGTCTTCTCGCTCGACTCGGTGATCACGGCGGTCGGAATGGTTGACCATCTGGCGGTCATGATGGCGGCGGTGATTATTGCCATCAGCCTGATGCTGCTCGCCAGTAAAGCTCTCACGCGCTTTGTGAACAGCCACCCGACTATCGTTATTCTTTGTCTCAGCTTCCTGCTCATGATTGGTTTCAGCCTGGTCGCAGAAGGCTTTGGCTTTGCCATTCCGAAAGGCTATCTGTACGCGGCGATTGGCTTCTCGGTGATGATTGAGGCGCTGAACCAGTTGGCCATCTTCAACCGTCGTCGCTTCCTGACAGCAAACCTGACGATGCGCCAGCGCACGACCGAAACGGTGATGCGCCTGCTGAGTGGGCGAAAAGAGGACGCCGAGCTGGATGCCGATAGCGCATCCATGATTGCCGACCATCGGGACGATCCTATCTTCGAGCCGCAGGAACGGATGATGATTGAGCGCGTGCTCAACCTCAACCAACGTACCGTCAGCAGTATTATGACCTCGCGCCACGATATTGAGCATATCGATCTCAGCGCCCCGGAAAGCGAAATCCGCGCGCTGCTGGAGAAAAACCAGCACACGCGTCTGGTTATCACCGGCGGCGATGATGAAGAAGAGCTGTTAGGCGTGGTACACGTGATTGATCTGCTGCAACAGTCCCTGCGCAATGAGCCGCTGGACCTGCGCGCGCTTATCCGCCAGCCGCTGGTCTTCCCGGAAACGCTGCCGCTGCTCTCCGCACTGGAACAGTTCCGTAACGCCCGTACCCACTTCGCTTTCGTAGTCGATGAATTTGGTTCGGTGGAAGGTATTGTGACGCTCAGTGACGTCATGGAGACCATCGCCGGCAACCTGCCGAACGAAGTGGAAGAGATTGACGCCCGCCACGATATTCAGCGCAATCCGGACGGTACCTGGACTGCGAACGGGCATATGCCACTGGAAGATCTGGTGCAGTACATTCCACTGCCGCTGGACGACAAACGTGAGTATCACACCATTGCCGGGCTGCTGATGGAACATTTGCAACGCGTACCGACAGCGGGAGAAGAGGTGCAAATTGGCCCCTTCACGCTGAAAACGTTGCAGGTTGAAAGCCACCGCGTGCAAAAGGTCCAGATTATCCCACCGCCGCAGGAAGAGGATGAACTGAACTTCGAGGTGTAATGCACATAAGGGCTGATTATTAATCAGCCCTTTTACCTTCTTGTCTTCTATCAATTTTCCCGCACATTTCTTCTGCCCTACCGCGCACATTTGCCCTACGCTTATACACGAGCCCTTTTTCAGGTGGGCCATGACCACCGCATTCATTAATGAGATAACATTATGGAATTAAAGGATTATTATGCGATTCTGGGGGTTAAACCAACGGACGATCTGAAGACCATCAAGACCGCCTACCGCCGTCTGGCGCGCAAATATCACCCCGATGTCAGTAAAGAAAACGATGCCGAAGCCCGCTTTAAAGATCTCGCCGAAGCCTGGGAAGTGTTGAAAGACGAGCAGAAGCGCACCGAATATGACGAGCTCTGGGCGCATCGTAACGATCCGCAGTTTGGCCGCCAGCAGCAGGGCCACGAGCAGAGCTACAATCAACAGGATTTTGACGATATTTTCTCTTCGATGTTTGGTCAGCAGGCGCATCACGCCCGCCGCCAGCGCGCGTCGCGCGGCCAGGATCTGGAAATTGAAGTGGCGGTGTTCCTCGAAGAGACGCTGGCCGAGCAGCAGCGTACTATCAGCTATAAAGTGCCGGTGTATAACGTCTTCGGCATGGTTGAGCAGGAACTGCCGAAAACGCTGAATGTGAAAATCCCTGCGGGGGTCAGCGACGGGCAACGTATTCGCCTCAAAGGCCAGGGCACGCCGGGCGAAAATGGCGGGCCAAACGGCGACCTGTGGATGATTATTCACATCGCGCCGCATCCGCTGTTTGATATCGTCGGCCATAATCTGGAGATCGTACTCCCGCTGGCACCATGGGAAGCTGCGCTGGGTACCAAAGTTGAAGTACCTACGCTAAAAGAGAGCATTCTGCTGACCATTCCACCCGGCAGTCAGGCCGGACAACGGCTACGCATTAAGGGCAAAGGGCTGGTCAGTAAAACCGTCACCGGCGATCTGTTTGCGGTGATTAAAATTGTAATGCCGCCGAAACCGGATGAGAAAACGCGCACGCTGTGGCAACAACTGGCTGAGAGTCAGGTCAGCTTCGACCCGCGTAAAACATGGGGGAAAGCATAATGACGACCGTTACCGTAACCTTAACCGTCACTGAATTTTGTCTGCGCACGGGAGTGTCAACCGAAGAGCTGGATGAAATTGTCGGGCTGGGGATGATTGAACCGCGCGTTTCGCAAGCACAGGAGTGGCTGTTTGATGACCATGCAGCGGTGGTGGTACATCGCGCCGTGCGCCTGCGTCATGAGCTGGAACTCGACTGGCCTGGCATCGCCGTGGCGTTGACGCTGCTGGATGAGAATGCGCGGCTGGCGCGGGAAAATGAATTGCTGAGACAAAGGCTGGAGCGATGGTAGAACTCCCCCCTCACCCTAACCCTCTCCCACAGGGAGAGGGGACAGAGTGTGCTAATCTACATGTTCTGCGCGGGTTTTCTCCCTCTCCCTGTGGGAGAGGGCGGGGTGAGGGGTGTATGTCTTAATGACTCTCTAAAAACTGCTTCACATCCTTTCCTGACTGCCTGTCCTTATTTTTGTCCGCCCAGTCGCTCAGGCGGCGGCGCGCTTCGCTTTGCAGATGCTTACGCAGCGCCTGATCCACCTGAAGGCTGTAATTCAGCGCCTGCCACTTGCCGTAAACACGTAGCGGAATGGCCGTCTCTTTGAGGATCTGAACCAGCGAGCTTTGGCCCTGCCAGCCGTCAACTACGCGGACGTTAAACTGCATGTCGCCCTCTTCTTTGACCAGATCCAGCAGACCTTTACCATTAACCGCCAGCAGCGGCGACTCGCCCTGCATATCGCTCAGGGTCAGTTTGCCGTGATCCAGGCTGAACGCCGTCGTCAGGTTATCAAGCCGCGTGGCGCTGTCGTAGCTTTCCTGCGCTTTAACATCGGCGCTGCGCTCAACCGCCTGCTGTACCAGTTGCTGGAAGTTCAGGCCTTCCGCGCGCACGTCTTTCAGCGAGATATCCGCTTTCCCTTCCCAGTTGCGACGGAAGCTCTCAGCGTCAATGGCCGTACCGGCAAACTCACCGTCCAGCGTTAAGCGCCCGGTCAGTTCAATAGGATAATTAAAGGCTTTCAGCAGGCTGCCAATCTGGACATTCTCAAGCTGCGGGTGGAATTCCGCCGCAGGCGTTAATTCCCGGGCATCCAGTTGGCCAGGCAGTGAGAGCTTTCCGCCGTCCAGCGTGCCTTCAAGCCGGGTAATATCCAACAGACCACGCGTGTTGGTCGCCTGATGCACCACATTGGTAAAGTTCATTCCGCGCCAGGTCAGTTGTTTTGCTACCAGCGAAATCGCGCCATCAAAGCTTTTCAGGCCGCTGTATTGCGGAACGCTGTCGCTGTCGGCAATAACCGGACGCGCCTGTTTTGGCGCACTCTGCGCCTGCTGGACACCGTTGGCGTCGGTCATGGCTGCGCTACGGGTTAACAGGTTATCGAGATTGAGTTTGTCAGACTGCAAATCGAGCGTCCATACCGGATGGTCGCTCAAGACCACGCTGCCAGAGCCGCGCAGTGAGCTGTCGTTAGCTGTAAAATTGATGTCGCTGAAGCTCAGGGTTTTCTGCTCTTCCTGCCAGCGCGCATTCACGCTACCTGCACCGCTGATGCCCTGCGAAGGCAGATCAGCGCCCTGAAGTTGCCAGGTGATTTGCGAGAGCTGCGCGTCCAGACGATGTGGATAATCGCCAGCCTGGATACGTGCGGTCAGCGCCAGTGCTAAGTCACGTTGATCACGATTGATGCGCCCAGAAAAATCGAGTGTTGCCACGTGATGTTCGTCCTGCTCCATCTCCAGACGGATGTCACGTACTGTAACCTGTTCATCATCAGCATGCTGGAATACCAGCACGCTATCGGCCACTTTGAGACGAGAGATATCAAAGGACCAGCCACGATCTTCCGGCACCAGCGGCAAGGTGTTTTCTTTCGGCACAACGGGAGCATGTTCAACCGGTGCGGCTTCACTTTGCGGCGTTAACTGGATCACCCCGCCCTTGAGCATCACCTGCTTAACCTGTAATTGATGCGAAAGCAGCGGCAGCAGCGCCACATCCAGACGCATGTTATCGGCGCGAACCAGCGGCTCCGTTGCCCCCGGTGCGGTGAGACGCATTCTACCGGACAAAATGCTGAGCTGCGGCCAGACGTGCCAACGCAGCGGGCCATCCAGTTGAAGCTGATAGCCGCTGCGCGCCTCGACCTGCCGCACCATATAGCTGCGGAAGTCATTCGGGTTGACCAACAGAACCAACGCCGAGAGGCCGGCGATGAGCACCACCAGCAGAATCATCAGCGTCGTTAAAATACGTCTCATGGCATCCTCACCAGACCAGCGTTAACTCAGTCTTTATCGATACGACTGGCGACCGCGCCCTGCTGGTCACGGTACTTCGCGTCTTCACGACGGTTGTAAGGGCGTGCAGCCGGGCCAGAAAGCGGCTCAAAGCTCAGCGCGCCAATCAGCATTCCCGGACGCAGCGCCAGCGGCAATTTACCGGAGTTATAGAATTCAAGAACGATACAACCGGACCAGCCCGGATCGATACGGTGCGCGGTCACGTGAACCATCAGCCCAAGACGCGCCAGGGAGGAACGCCCGTCAAGCCAGCCGACTAAATCCGCAGGCAGCGTCACCGATTCCAGCGTCACCGCCAGTGCCAGCTCGCCCGGGTGCAGATAAAACGCATCACCTTCTGTGAGAACGATCTCTTCGCTCATCACGCGGTCGAGCGCCGCGCTCACTTCCGCTTTCGGGCCGCTTAAATCAATATAGGCGGCAGTATGACCGCTGAAGGTACGAAATTTATTGCCCAGGCGCACATCAACCGTCGCGCCATTAATACGCTCGACGGGAGGACGCGGGTTAATTGCCAGTCGGCCTTCATCCAGCCAGGCTTCAATATCTCGGTCACACAGACGCATGCCATTCTCCTTTGGTACAACCAGCCCCCATAACAAGATACGCGGAGGCGATTACTGCACGTTACACAATTCGCGTGAGTTATTCAAAAAACTGACTAATTTTCGCTTTCAGAATATCAATTGCAATGCGGTTTTTCCCGCCACGCGGCACGATGATATCGGCATACTGTTTGGAGGGATCGATAAACTGCAGGAACATCGGGCGAACGGTTTTCTGATACTGCGCCATCACTGAGTCCATCGAACGGCCGCGCTCGTTAACGTCGCGCTTAATGCGGCGCATCAGGCAGATATCCAGCGGGGTATCAACGAAAATTGAGAAGCTCATCTCTTCACGCAGCCGCGCTTCCGTCAGTAACAGAATACCTTCAAGAATAATGACTTTTTTCGGTTCGACGTGAACCGTCTCGGCGGTGCGGGTATGTTCTACATAGCTGTAGACCGGTAATTCGATAGGTTCGCCGCGTTTGAGCATTTGCAGATGCTGCAATAAAAGGCTGTGATCCATCGCGTTTGGATGGTCATAGTTGGTCTTAACACGCTCTTCCATCGACAAATGACTTTGGTCTTTGTAGTAGCTGTCTTCGGGAATAACGCCAATATGTTCATCACCAACCTGTTCACGCAATTCGCGATACAGCGTGCTGGCGATAAGACTTTTACCCGAAGCCGATGCGCCGGCGATGCCTATGATGACGCACTGATGAGACTTATCAGTCATAAATTTTTGCGACCTGATTAACCTGGATGATAAGGAAGGACGACGCCAGAGCGTCAAACGCGGCAATTATAGGGATTTCGCGACCGCGATACCAGTCGTATGCGCGGGATTGCGCGGGTCGGCAGCGAAAAGTTCCTCTGCCACGCACGCGTTAGGGGCGAAAGCGTACGTTTTCCGTTCCGTCAGGTTGCGCAAGCAGGGTCTCAGTGCTATCTATTTATGTGCTACCCCCATATAAATTCTTAATGCTTTGTACTAGCATGGCAACATCCACTATCAGATAAATCTGAAACCACCCTGCGGCACTCTTCGCGAAAATGGTAATGAAAAAAGTATCCCAGCCAGTCTTCGTTGTTCCCACTCACCCTGTGCTACGTCTGGCCAGTCTGGGTCTGGTGACGTTTATTTTCACCCTTTTTTCACTTGAGTTGACGCAACTTGGCGCGCTTCTGGCACCGCTCTGGTTCCCGACGTCGGTCATGATGGTGGCGTTTTATCGCCACAGCCGCCGCTTATGGCCCGCCATTGCCATTGTCTGTACGCTGGGTAATGTGGCGGCATCGTTGGTGCTCTTTCCGCTGCACGAGCTAAACCTGATTTACTCCGGGATTAATGCCGCCGAAGCCGTCGTGGGCGGCCTGCTGCTGCGTAAGCTCTTACCCCACTATAACCCGCTGCAAAATCTTCATGACTGGATCCGCCTTGCCATTGGCAGCGCGCTGATTCCGCCGCTGGTCGGCGGGCTGATGGTGTATCTGCTTGTGCCGGGTGATAACCCGCTGCAGTCGTTTATTGTCTGGACGCTTTCCGAAGCCATTGGCGCACTGGCGCTGGTGCCACTAGGGCTGCTGTTTAAGCCGCATTACCTGCTGCGTCACCGCAACCCGCGCCTGCTGCTGGAAACGCTGCTGACGCTGGCCGTGACCCTCGCCCTTAGCGCACTGTCGATGATTTATATGCCCTGGCCCTATACCTGCATCATCGTATTTCTGATGTGGAGCGCCGTGCGCTTACCGCGTATGGAAGCGTTTATGGTTTTTCTGTGCACGGTGATGCTGGTGTCGCTGATTATGTCGGACTCCACGCTCTCGCAGCACGTCTCGGTTGTGTATACCGTTACCAATGCGTCGTGGATGCCATTTGTGATGATTCTGCTTCCGGCGAACGTCATGACCATGGTGATGTACGCGTTTCGCGCCGAAAGTAAGCATATTGTTGAAAGTGAAGAGCGTTTTCGCAATGCGATGGAATATTCAGCCATTGGCATGGCGTTGGTAGGAACGGAAGGCCAGTGGTTACAGGTCAATAAATCCCTGTGCCAGTTTCTGGGATACAGCCCGGATGAGTTACGCGAGCTGACCTTTCAGGAACTCACCTTACCGGAGGATTTAGACTCCGACCTGAGTCAACGCGACAGTCTGGTGCGCGGCGACATCAACACCTACACCATGGAGAAGCGCTATTACACCCGTCAGGGCGAAGTAGTCTGGGCGCTGCTCGCCGTGTCATTAGTACGCAACCCGGACGGTACCCCGCTGTACTTTATTGCCCAGATTGAAGACATTAACGAACTGAAAAAAACCGAGCTGATTAACCAGCGACTGATGGAGCGCATTACGCTTGCCAATGAAGCGGGCGGCATAGGTATCTGGGAGTGGGATCTCAAGCCGAACAAAATCAGTTGGGATAAACGGATGTTTGAACTCTACGGCGTTCCTTCACATGTGAAACCCACCTGGCAGGTTTGGGAATCCTGCCTGCTTGAGGAAGATCGCGAAAACGCGACCCGCAAGGTGTTGAACTCGCTCAAATCCAGCGCACCACTGATGCTCGAGTTTCGCGTTAAGCTGAAGGGGAAAGTTCGTCATATTCGATCGCTGGCGAACCGCGTGCTGAATAAGCAGGGCGAAGTAGAACGCCTGCTCGGCATTAATATTGATATGACCGAAGTGAAAGAGCTGAACGAAGCGCTGTTCCAGGAGAAAGAGCGGTTACATATCACGCTCGACTCCATCGGCGAAGCCGTCGTGTGCACCGATAGCAACATGAATATCACCTTTATGAACCCGGTGGCAGAAAAAATAAGCGGGTGGTTCCAGCAGGATGCGCTGAATAAACCGCTGCTCTCCGTATTCCACATCAGTGTCGGCGACCATGGCCCGCTGATAGGAAACTTCCATACAGGAGATCTCTCCCGAAGCGATATTGAGGACGATTTGGTTTTGCACAGTCGAAACGGCGGCAGTTTTGATATTCAGTACAGCATTACGCCACTCAGCACGCTGAATGGCGAAAATATCGGTTCTGTGCTGGTAATTCAGGATATAACCGATTCACGTGAGATGCTGCGTCAGCTCAGCTACAGCGCTTCACATGATGTGCTGACCCATCTGGCGAACCGGGCAAGTTTTGAAAGCCATCTCAAACGCCATCTGCTCAACATTGATAACGCGCAGGAACGTCATGCGCTGGTGTTTATTGACCTTGACCGCTTTAAGTCTGTGAACGATAACGCGGGACATGCCGCCGGTGATGCCCTGCTGCGCGAGATTTCAGCCCTGATGCTCAGCCTTGTGCGAAAAGGCGATATTCTTGCCCGCCTTGGCGGCGATGAGTTCGGCCTGCTGCTGCCGGAGTGTAAAGAAGAGGACGCGCACGATATTGCGCAGCGCATTGTCGACGGCGTGAATAACTACCACTTTACCTGGGAAGGCCGCGAGCACCATATTGGTGCCAGCGTGGGGATCACCTTTATCGACAGGAATAATACCTCTCTGACCGATCTGTTATCGCAAGCGGATATCGCCTGCTATGCCTCGAAAAACAATGGCCGCGGACGGGTGACGATTTACGGCACGCACCCGGATGCCATGCCGCGCGTCCAAAACCGCTTCTCACAAAAAGAGTAAGCCTTTACGGGGCCCAGTCTTCCGTATACCAGATATGCAGCAGCGCATAAGAGCGCCAGGGATGCCAGCGCTCGGCATAGCGGCGGATCTGCGCGGGCGTCATGCCGGGGAAACGCTGCTTGATCAAATAATCATCCGGCAAAAATACATCGCTGGCCTGCCAGCCACGCAGGGCAAAATAGTTCGCCGTCCAGCGACCAATCCCGGGGAAGCTTTGCAGTGCTTTCATTCCCTGCTCAATATCCTCGGGGGCGTTGAGCGGCAGCTCGCCGGTTAACGCCGCCCTTGCCAGATAGATAAGCGATTCCGCCCGCTTGAGCGGCATACCCAGCGCCTTAAGCCGCTGGGGATCGGCATTCATCAACTGTTCCGGACGTGGGAAAAGGTAAAAGTCGGTAAAATCGGGCAAGGGGTCACCCACCGCGGCGACCACTTTGCCGGTTAATTTTGCCGCCATTGATACGCTCACCAGTTGGCCGAGTATCGCCCTGACGCCTTGCTCGAACGCATCCATCGCGCCCGGTAAGCGTAACCCTGGTCGCGCGCTCGCCAGCGTGCCAAGCGTATCATTAATTGTCTGAGGCTCACATTTAAGATCCAGCAAGTGAGAGATTCGCGTCAGGCAAGGCTGCGCTACCGGTAATAAGCCTTCTGAAAGCGTGACGCACAGCACCTGCCGCGTTTCATCCGGCGTCATAGTGATGACGCCGCAATGCCCGTTGTATTCAAAACTGCGCGTGTATCGCCCTTCCTCAAAACGCTCGATGCCTGCCACCGCACGCGCCTGTAAAAAACCCCACATCCACGGCCAGTCGTAAGGTGCCTGCCACGTTAATTCGAACATATTTTCTCCCCGGTTTGCGCCTACAGCATAGCGGCAAACCGGCTTTTGTTCCTTGCTATCATATTCCGACTTGTCGTCAGGAAAAAATGCAAGTAAAGTCGCCCCCCTTCTTCACCGGCATGGGGATTTAAAGGTGTTTATTGGTTTTGACTACGGTACGGCAAACTGTTCAGTGGCGGTGATGCAGGAGGGAAAACCTCATCTGTTGACCCTGGAAAACGGCAGTTCGCTGCTGCCTTCGATGCTCTGTGCCCCCACCCGCGAAGCGGTCAGCGAATGGCTCTACCGCCATCATCAGGTACCCGCCACGGGAGATGAAACCCAGGCCTTGCTGCGCCGGGCGGTCAACTATAATCGCGACGAAGATATCGACGTATTGAGCAACAGCGTGCAGTTCGGACTGGCGTCTTTGCGCCAGTACATCGATGACCCGGAAGAGGTCTACTTCGTCAAATCGCCAAAATCATTCCTCGGCGCCAGCGGGCTGAAGCCGCAGCAGGTAGCCGTATTCGAAGACCTCGTGTGCGCGATGATGCTGCATATTCGCCAGCAAGCGCAGGGTCAACTACCTGAAAGCATTGATCAGGCGGTCATTGGTCGCCCCATTAACTTCCAGGGGCTCGGCGGGGACGACGCTAACGTGCAGGCGCAGGGTATTCTCGAACGCGCGGCGAAACGTGCTGGTTTTCGCGATGTGGTATTCCAGTATGAACCCGTTGCCGCAGGGCTCGATTTCGAAGCTACGCTGGATAAAGAGCAGCGCGTGCTGGTTGTCGACATCGGCGGCGGTACCACTGACTGCTCCGTTTTGCTGATGGGCCCACAATGGCGTGAGAAGCTTGATCGCGAACAAAGCCTGCTCGGCCACAGCGGTTGCCGCGTCGGCGGGAACGACCTCGACATCGCGCTGGCCTTCAAAAGCCTGATGCCATTACTTGGTATGGGCGGCGAAACTGAAAAAGGCATCGCCCTGCCGATTCTGCCCTGGTGGAATGCGGTGGCGATTAACGATGTTCCAGCGCAGACCGATTTCTACAGCAGCGCCAATGGCCGCATGCTGCGCGACCTGGCACGCGACGCCCGTGATGCAGAGAAAGTCGCCCTGCTCTACAAAGTGTGGCAGCAGCGTCTGAGCTACCGCCTGGTGCGCAGCGCCGAAGAAAGCAAAATCGCGCTCTCCGATCGCCCGGAAGTGGCAACGACCTTGCCGTTTATCAGCGATGAACTCGCCACCGCTATCACTCAGCAAGGGCTGGAGACAGCGCTGGACCAACCGCTGACGCGCATTATGGAGCAGGTACATCTGGCGTTAAACGCAAGCGCAGAAAAGCCGGATATCATCTATCTGACCGGCGGCAGTGCCCGTTCTCCGCTGATCAAAAAAGCGCTGGCGGAGCAACTGCCTGGAATTCCGATTGCCGGTGGCGATGATTTTGGCTCGGTCACCGCTGGTTTGGCCCGCTGGGCGCAGGTGGTGTTTAGTTAACTGCTCGCCATGTCGCAAAGTGGCTCGCACAGGCATTGACTTCCACTGGATGCAATCCTAAATTAAGGAGTGAGGGTTAGGGAGAGGTTTCCCCCTCCCCCTGGTGTCTTAGTAAGCGTGGAAGCTAATCACTAAGAGAATCACCAGTATGATGACTGACCTCATCATAACCCTTTCCTTATTTAAGGCCCCTTCTTCGGGAGGGGCTTTCCCTTTTCAGCCCCCTGCTGAACACCTTTTCTGCAATGCAGCAATTCAGGATGCACTCTAACGCAGCCTCCTTCTGCTGTGCTTCCTGCGTGTCAATTCCCCGAGCGGCCTCGCAAAGCGGCCGTGATTCGGACGATTCGTCCCTGTGTTTCATATTTCCTCCATTTTTTCCGACCATCCGATCACTAAACTAGTATCATTCCGCGAAATGGTTCAGGACGAGAAACTCATTAAAATGAAAGGCAGTAACAAATCCCGCTGGCTGGTTGTGCTGGCATTGCTGATTGTGGCCGGCGCAGTGACAGGCTACTGGCTGATGAATCGCACACCAGAATCCGCAGGCCCGGCAGCCGCTGCTCAGGGAGAGCGCCCGGCAGGCGGTGGACGTCATGGTGGCCGCTTCGGCGCAACGCTTGCGCCGGTTCAGGCCGCGACAGCAACCAGCGAAGCGGTACCGCGCTATCTGAGTGGATTAGGCACCATCACCGCCGCCAACACCGTGACGGTGCGCAGCCGCGTAGACGGTCAGTTGATGGCGCTGCACTTTCAGGAAGGACAGCAGGTAAAAGCAGGCGATCTGCTCGCGGAAATCGATCCGAGCCAGTTCAAAGTTGCCCTCGCTCAGGCGCAGGGGCAACTGGCGAAAGACAAAGCGACACTGGCTAACGCCCGTCGCGATCTTGCCCGCTATCAACAACTGGTGAAAACCAATCTGGTTTCACGCCAGGAGCTCGATACCCAACAGTCGCTGGTCAGCGAAACGCAGGGGACTATTAAGGCCGATGAAGCCGCCGTTGCCAGCGCACAGCTCCAGCTCGACTGGAGCCGTATCACCGCCCCGGTAGACGGGCGGGTGGGTCTGAAGCAGGTTGATATCGGCAATCAGATCTCCAGCGGCGATACCACCGGTATTGTCGTGCTCACCCAGACACACCCGATCGACCTGGTGTTCACCCTACCGGAAAATGACATTGCCACCGTGGTGAATGCGCAGAAATCAGGTAAACCGCTGACCGTCGAAGCGTGGGATCGCACCAACAAACAGAAACTGAGCGATGGTGTGCTGCTGAGCCTGGATAACCAGATTGACGCCACCACCGGCACCATCAAGCTGAAGGCGCGTTTCAACAACCAGGATGATGCCCTCTTCCCGAATCAGTTCGTTAACGCGCGGATGCTGGTGGATACTCAACAGGATGCGGTGGTGATTCCGGCTGCGGCCCTGCAAATGGGCAATGACGGTCACTTTGTCTGGGTGCTGAACAGTGAGAATAAAGTCAGCAAACATACCGTGGTTCCAGGTATTCAGGACAGCCAGAAAGTGGTGATCAGCGCCGGGCTCTCGGCAGGCGATCGCGTGGTAACGGACGGTATCGACCGACTGACCGAAGGCGCGAAAGTGGAAGTGGTGGAAGCACATAGCGCCACCAGCGATAGCAAAACGGCAGAACCCGCGACCGCCGCGGGCCATAAAGGAGCACGCTCCTGATGCACGTTTTACCGCCGAGCAACACGGGCGGCCCATCCCGCCTGTTTATCATGCGCCCGGTCGCCACCACCCTGCTGATGGTGGCGATCCTGATTGCCGGGATCATCGGCTATCGCTTCCTGCCTGTTTCGGCGTTGCCAGAAGTAGATTACCCCACCATTCAGGTGGTCACCCTTTACCCTGGCGCCAGTCCGGACGTCATGACGTCTGCCGTCACCGCACCGCTGGAGCGCCAGTTCGGCCAGATGTCCGGCCTGAAACAGATGTCCTCCCAGAGTTCCGGCGGGGCGTCAGTGGTGACTCTTCAATTCCAGTTAACGTTACCGCTGGACGTGGCCGAGCAGGAAGTGCAGGCCGCGATTAACGCCGCCACTAACCTGCTGCCGGACGATTTGCCTAACCCGCCGGTTTACAGCAAAGTGAACCCGGCAGACCCGCCAATCATGACGCTCGCCGTCACCTCTTCCGCCATGCCGATGACGCAGGTGGAAGATATGGTCGAAACGCGCGTGGCACAGAAAATATCTCAGGTTTCCGGCGTCGGGCTGGTGACGCTGGCGGGCGGTCAGCGCCCTGCCGTGCGGGTCAAACTGAATGCACAGGCCATTGCCGCGTTAGGATTAACCAGTGAAACAGTGCGCACCGCGATCACCAGCGCGAACGTTAACTCGGCCAAAGGGAGCCTCGACGGCCCGACCCGCGCCGTGACGTTATCCGCGAACGACCAGATGCAGTCAGCGGAAGAGTATCGCAAGCTGATTATCGCTTATCAGAATGGCTCCCCGGTGCGTCTGGGCGATGTCGCCACCATTGAGCAGGGTGCGGAAAACACTTGGCTTGGCGCATGGGCCAACAATCAACACGCCATTGTGATGAATGTCCAGCGTCAGCCTGGCGCCAACATTATCTCTACCGCCGACAGCATTCGTCAGATGCTGCCGCAGCTCACCGAAAGCCTGCCGAAATCGGTGAAGGTTGAGGTGTTGTCCGATCGCACCACCAATATTCGCGCCTCGGTCACCGATACGCAGTTCGAACTGATGCTCGCCATTGCGCTGGTGGTAATGATCATCTACCTGTTCCTGCGCAACGTCCCGGCGACCATTATTCCCGGCGTGGCGGTGCCGCTGTCGTTGATTGGTACCTTTGCGGTGATGGTGTTCCTTGATTTTTCCATCAACAACCTGACACTGATGGCGCTCACCATCGCCACCGGTTTCGTGGTCGATGACGCCATTGTGGTGATTGAGAACATCTCGCGCTATATCGAGAAAGGCGAAAAACCGCTGACCGCCGCGCTGAAAGGCGCGGGCGAAATCGGTTTCACCATTATCTCCCTCACCTTCTCGCTGATTGCGGTGCTGATCCCACTGCTGTTTATGGGCGATATTGTCGGTCGCCTGTTCCGCGAATTTGCGGTGACGCTGGCGGTGGCGATACTCATTTCCGCCATTGTGTCGCTGACCCTGACACCGATGATGTGCGCGCGCATGCTCAGCCATGAATCCCTGCGTAAACAGAACCGCTTTTCCCGCGCCAGCGAACGTTTCTTCGACCGCGTGATTGCCGGTTACGGGCATATGCTGGCCCGCGTCCTGAAACATCCGTGGCTGACGCTCAGCGTGGCGCTGGGCACCCTGGCGTTATCGATTATCCTGTGGGTGGTGATTCCGAAAGGCTTCTTCCCGATTCAGGATAACGGCATTATTCAGGGCACGCTGCAGGCGCCACAATCGGCGTCTTTCGCCAATATGGTGCAGCGCCAGCAGCAGGTTTCTGAAATCATTCTGAAGGACCCAGCTGTCGAAAGCCTGACGTCATACGTCGGTGTGGACGGTACCAACCCGGCGCTGAACAGCGCCCGTTTGCAAATCAACCTCAAGCCGCTGGATGAGCGTGATGACCGCGTGCAGAACGTGATTAAGCGCCTGCAACAGAATGTCGACCGCGTACCGGGTATCTCACTCTACCTGCAACCGACGCAGGATCTCACTATCGATACCACCGTGAGCCGCACGCAATACCAGTTCACGCTTCAGGCGAACTCGCTCGATGCCCTGAGTCTGTGGGTACCGCAGTTGGTCGAGCAACTGCAAACCCTGCCGCAGCTTTCTGACGTCAGCAGTGACTGGCAGGATCAGGGGCTGGTGGCTTACGTTAACGTGGATCGCGATAGTGCCAGCCGTTTGGGTATTTCCATGGCAGACGTGGATAACGCGCTGTATAACGCCTTCGGCCAGCGCCTTATTTCCACTATTTATACCCAGGCCAATCAGTACCGCGTAGTACTGGAACATGACACACAAGCGACGCCTGGATTAGCTGCGCTGGATAACGTGCGTCTGACCAGCAGCGACGGCGGTGTGGTGCCTTTAACGGCCATCGCCAAAGTCGAGCAGCGTTTTGCCCCGCTCTCCATCAACCATCTGGACCAGTTCCCGGTCACCACCATTTCGTTCAACGTGGCGGGCGACTATTCATTGGGCGATGCGGTCGATGCGATTATGAACGCCGAAAAGACGCTCAGCTTCCCGACGGATATTCGTACCGAATTCCAGGGCAGTTCGCTGGCCTTCCAGTCGGCGCTCAGCAGCACCGTCTGGCTGGTCGTCGCGGCAGTGGTGGCGATGTATATCGTGCTTGGCGTGCTGTATGAAAGCTTTATTCACCCGATTACCATCCTCTCTACCCTGCCGACCGCAGGCGTAGGGGCGTTGCTGGCGCTGATGATTGCCGGCAGCGAACTGGATGTGATCGCTATCATCGGCATCATTTTGCTTATCGGCATCGTCAAGAAAAACGCCATCATGATGATCGACTTCGCGCTGGCGGCAGAGCGTGAACAGGGCATGCCGCCGCATGAAGCGATTTATCAGGCGTGTCTCCTGCGTTTCCGTCCGATTCTGATGACCACACTTGCTGCGCTGCTCGGCGCGCTGCCGCTGATGCTGAGCACCGGCGTCGGCGCGGAACTGCGTCGCCCGTTAGGGATTGGTATGGTTGGCGGCCTGCTGGTCAGCCAGGTGCTGACGCTGTTCACCACGCCGGTCATTTATCTGCTGTTTGACCGCCTGGCGCTGCATCTGAAAAAACGCTTCCCGCGACATGAGGAGGAGGCGTAAATGAAGTTTTTCGCACTCTTCATTTACCGCCCGGTGGCGACGATTTTAATCTCTATCGCCATCACCCTCTGTGGCGTGCTGGGCTTCCGACTGCTGCCGGTGGCCCCGCTGCCGCAGGTTGATTTCCCGGTCATTATGGTCAGTGCTTCGCTGCCTGGCGCGTCGCCTGAAACCATGGCGTCGTCGGTCGCCACGCCGCTGGAGCGTTCGCTCGGGCGCATTGCCGGGGTTAGCGAAATGACCTCCAGCAGCTCGCTCGGCAGTACGCGCATCATTTTGCAGTTTAATTTTGATCGTGATATCAACGGCGCCGCGCGCGATGTGCAGGCCGCAATAAATGCTGCACAAAGCCTGTTGCCAAGCGGCATGCCCAGCCGTCCGACCTATCGTAAAGCCAACCCGTCCGATGCGCCAATAATGATCCTGACGCTGACCTCGGAGACCTACTCCCAGGGTGAGCTGTATGATTTCGCCTCGACGCAACTGGCGCAAAGCATCGCGCAGATCGACGGCGTGGGCGATGTCGATGTCGGCGGCAGTTCTCTGCCAGCCGTGCGCGTGGGGCTAAACCCACAGGCGCTGTTTAATCAGGGCGTGTCGCTGGATGATGTGCGCACCGCCATCAGCAACGCCAACGTGCGTAAACCACAGGGAGCGCTGGAAGATAACGCTCATCGCTGGCAGATTCAGACCAACGACGAACTGAAGACGGCGGCGGAATACCAACCGTTAATCATCCATTACAACAACGGTGCGGCGGTGCGTCTAAGCGATGTCGCCACGGTGACTGACTCCGTGCAGGACGTACGTAACGCCGGGATGACCAATGCCAAGCCCGCGATTTTGTTGATGATCCGCAAACTGCCGGAAGCCAACATTATCGAAACGGTGGACGCCATCCGCGCCGAACTGCCGGAACTTCAGCAGACCATTCCGGCGGCGATTGACCTGCAAATTGCGCAGGATCGCTCGCCAACGATTCGCGCCTCGCTGGAAGAAGTTGAACAAACGCTGGTGATTTCCGTGGCGCTGGTGATTCTGGTGGTATTCCTGTTCCTGCGATCCGGTCGCGCGACACTGATCCCCGCCGTCGCCGTTCCCGTCTCATTGATAGGCACCTTTGCCGCCATGTATCTCTGTGGCTTTAGCCTGAACAACCTGTCGCTGATGGCGCTCACTATCGCCACCGGATTCGTGGTGGATGACGCCATTGTGGTGCTGGAAAACATCTCGCGCCATATCGAAGCCGGGATGAAACCGATGCAGGCCGCCCTTCAGGGGAGCCGGGAAGTCGGGTTTACGGTGCTGTCGATGAGTGTGTCGCTGGTGGCCGTTTTCCTGCCGCTGTTGCTGATGGACGGGCTTCCGGGCCGCCTGTTGCGCGAGTTTGCGGTGACGCTGTCGGTGGCAATTGGTATTTCGCTGGCGGTATCGTTGACCTTAACGCCGATGATGTGCGGCTGGATGCTCAAGCGCCAGCCTGCCCATACGCCAACCCGTAATAAAGGGCTGGGGCGTTTGCTGGTTGGCCTGCAACAGGGTTACGGCAAATCCCTGCACTGGGTGCTGAAACACTCGCGGATGGTTGGTCTGGTTTTCCTCGCAACCGTTGCGCTGAATGTCTGGCTCTATATCGCCATCCCAAAAACCTTCTTCCCGGAGCAGGATACCGGCGTGCTGATGGGCGGTATTCAGGCTGACCAGAGCATCTCTTTCCAGGCGATGCGCGGAAAATTACAGGACTTCATGAAAATTACCCGTGAAGATCCGGCGGTGGACAACGTGACCGGCTTTACCGGTGGCTCGCGCGTGAACAGCGGGATGATGTTTATCACCCTGAAATCACGTGGTGAACGGCATGATTCAGCACAACAGGTGATCGACCGCCTGCGTAAGAAGCTGGCGAAAGAGCCAGGAGCTAACCTGTTTCTGATGGCGGTGCAGGACATTCGCGTCGGCGGGCGTCAGTCTAACGCCAGCTATCAGTACACCCTGTTGTCTGACGACCTGAGCGCCCTGCGCGAGTGGGAACCGAAAATTCGTAAAGCGCTGGCGGCACTGCCGGAACTGGCGGACGTGAACTCGGATCAGGAAGATAACGGCGCCGAGATGGATCTGGTTTATGACCGGGAAACCATGTCGCGCCTCGGTATCAGCGTTCAGGCAGCCAACAGTCTGTTGAACAATGCCTTTGGTCAGCGGCAGATTTCGACCATCTATCAACCGCTTAACCAGTACAAAGTAGTGATGGAAGTCGATCCGGTCTACACCCAGGACGTCAGCGCGCTGGATAAAATGTTCGTCATTAACAACGAAGGCAAAGCGATTCCGCTTTCTTACTTCGCCAAATGGCAGCCCGCTAATGCACCGCTCTCGGTGAACCATCAGGGATTATCGGCGGCGTCGACGGTGTCGTTTAACCTGCCAACCGGGAAATCATTGTCGGAAGCGAGCGATGCAATTGACCGCGCGATGACTCAGCTTGGCGTGCCGTCTACAGTGCGCGGCTCGTTCGCCGGTACCGCACAGGTGTTCCAGGAGACCATGAACTCGCAGATAATTTTGATTATCGCCGCCATCGCCACCGTCTACATTGTGCTGGGGATGCTTTACGAGAGCTACGTTCACCCGCTGACTATCCTCTCCACGCTGCCCTCGGCGGGCGTCGGCGCGCTGCTGGCGCTGGAACTCTTCAATGCCCCCTTCAGCCTAATCGCGCTTATCGGGATTATGCTATTAATTGGCATCGTGAAGAAAAACGCCATTATGATGGTCGATTTTGCGCTGGAGGCGCAGCGAAACGGCAATCTGTCGCCTGAAGAAGCGATTTTCCAGGCCTGCCTGCTGCGTTTTCGCCCGATTATGATGACCACGCTGGCGGCGCTGTTTGGCGCTTTACCGCTGGTGATTTCCAGCGGCGACGGCTCGGAACTGCGCCAGCCGCTGGGGATAACAATTGTCGGCGGTTTAGCCGTCAGCCAGTTGCTGACGCTGTACACCACCCCGGTGGTTTATCTGTTCTTCGATCGTCTGCGCCTGCGTTTTTCGCGTCAATCCCGACAATCGGTAACCGAGTAAAATGACAGAACTCCCCGCCAGCGTGCGCTGGCAACTGTGGATAGTGGCGTTCGGCTTCTTTATGCAGTCGCTGGACACCACTATCGTGAATACCGCCCTCCCCTCTATGGCGGCAAGCCTGGGCGAGAGCCCACTGCATATGCATATGGTGGTGGTCTCTTACGTGCTGACCGTCGCGGTGATGCTTCCCGCCTCCGGCTGGCTGGCGGACAGAGTGGGCGTGCGCAATATCTTCTTCACCGCCATTGTCCTGTTCACCGCCGGGTCGCTATTTTGCTCACTGGCGAGCACGCTCAATGAGCTGGTGATGGCGCGCGTATTGCAGGGCGTGGGCGGCGCGATGATGGTACCCGTAGGCAGGCTCACGGTGATGAAAATCGTGCCACGCTCGCAGTATATGGCGGCGATGACCTTCGTCACTCTGCCCGGCCAGGTTGGACCGCTGCTGGGTCCGGCGCTCGGCGGCATGATGGTGGAATACGCCTCCTGGCACTGGATCTTCCTGATCAACATTCCAGTCGGCATTATCGGCGGCATCGCTACCCTGATGCTGATGCCCAACTACACGCTGCAAACTCGCCGTTTTGATCTGAGCGGTTTCATTGTGCTGGCGCTGGGCATGGCGGTGCTGACGCTGGCGCTTGATGGTCAGAAAGGGCTCGGCATCTCAAGCCTGACGCTGGGGATTCTGGTCGCCGTCGGCGTCGCCTCGATTCTGTTTTATCTCTGGCACGCCAAAGGCAACGACAACGCACTGTTTAGCCTGAAGCTTTTCCGCACGCCAACATTTTCCCTTGGCCTGGCGGGCAGTTTCGCCGGACGCATCGGTAGCGGAATGCTGCCCTTTATGACGCCGGTCTTTTTGCAGATCGGCCTTGGATTTTCGCCGTTCCACGCCGGGCTGATGATGATCCCGATGGTGCTCGGCAGCATGGGGATGAAACGCATTGTGGTGCAGGTGGTTAACCGTTTTGGCTATCGCCATGTACTGGTCACCACCACGATTGGCCTCGCGCTGGTAAGCCTCGTGTTTATGGCCACGGCGCTGGCAGGCTGGTATTACGCACTGCCGCTGGTGCTGTTTATTCAGGGGATGGTTAACTCCAGCCGCTTTTCGTCGATGAACACGCTGACGCTGAAAGATTTGCCCGATGAACACGCCAGCAGCGGCAATAGCCTGCTGTCGATGATCATGCAGCTCTCGATGAGTATTGGCGTCACCGTGGCGGGCTTACTGCTGGGGATGTTCGGCCAGCAGCACATAGCTGCCGACAGTGGCACCACGCATCAGGTCTTTATGTACACCTATCTGTGCATGGCGCTGATTATCGCCCTGCCCGCCCTGATTTTTGCCCGCGTACCTGACGACGTCACCAAAAACGTGGTTATCGCCCGACGAAAAAGGAGTGAACAGTGAAATTATGGCGTCCGGGGATCACCGGAAAACTTTTCCTCGCCATCTTCGCCACCTGTATCGTGTTGCTTATCACGATGCACTGGGCGGTGCGCATCAGTTTTGAGCGCGGGTTTATTGATTACATTAAGCACGGCAACGAGCAGCGCCTTGAACTGCTGAGCGACGCGCTGGCAGAGCAGTATGCGCAGCACGGTAACTGGCGTTTTCTGCGTAATAACGATCGCTTCATCTTCCAGATTTTGCGCTCATTCGAGCATGATAATAATGATGAACATCGCCCACCGGGCCCGCCAGGGCCGCCGGGGCCTTCCATGCCGCCGCACGGCTGGCGAACGCAGTTTTGGGTTGTCGATCAGCGCGAACGCGTTTTGGTTGGCCCACGCGAGCCCGTTCCCCCGGACGGCACACGCCGCGCGATCGTCGTCGATGGGCTGGCCGTCGGCGCGGTTATCGCCTCACCCGTAGAGCGGCTGACGCGTAATACGGATATTAATTTCGATGAACAACAGCGCCGCACCAGTTGGCTGATAGTCGCGCTTTCAACGCTACTCGCCGCGTTGGCGACCTTCCCGCTGGCGCGCGGTTTGCTGGCTCCGGTGAAACGGCTGGTGGAAGGCACGCATAAACTGGCGGCGGGGGATTTCTCAACGCGCGTTGACGCGCGCGGCAGCGATGAACTCGGCAGGCTGGCGCAGGACTTCAACCAGCTCGCCAGCACGCTCGATCGCAATCAGCAGATGCGCCGCGATTTTATGGCCGATATCTCCCACGAACTGCGCACCCCGCTGGCGGTACTGCGCGGTGAGCTGGAAGCCATTCAGGATGGCGTGCGTAAGTTCACCCCGGAATCGGTCGCCTCTTTACAGGCGGAAGTCGCCACGCTGACCAAACTGGTGAACGATCTGCATCAGCTTTCGATGTCTGACGAAGGCGCGCTGGCTTATCAAAAAGCGCCCGTTGACCTCGTTTCGCTGCTGGAAATTGCCGCGGGCGCTTTCCGCGAGCGTTTAGCCAGCCGCGGCTTAACGCTGCATCTTTCATTGCCCGATAGCGCGATGGTCTTCGGCGATCGCGACCGCCTGATGCAGTTGTTCAATAACGTGCTGGAAAACAGCCTGCGTTACACCGACAGCGGCGGCGACGTGCATATCCGCGCCAGGAAAACGCTGCAAAACGTGACGGTTGAGTTCGCCGACAGCGGGCCGGGCGTCAGCGATGAACAGCTCGCCATGCTGTGCGAGCGTTTTTACCGAACGGAAGGATCGCGCAACCGCGCCAGCGGCGGCTCCGGCCTCGGGCTGGCGATTTGCGTGAATATTGTTACCGCCCACGGCGGCAGGCTTGATGCCGCCCATTCGCCTTTTGGTGGGGTAAGCATTAAAGTAGAATTACCGCTGGATCGCGACACATCGAGAGAGTTATGACTGAGTTACCGATAGATGAAAACACCCCGCGCATTTTGATTGTTGAGGACGAACCCAAGCTCGGGCAGTTGCTGATTGATTATTTGCTGGCGGCCAACTACGCGCCAACGCTTATCAGCCACGGTGATCAGGTTCTGCCTTTTGTGCACGATACGCCGCCGGACCTAATCCTGCTGGATCTCATGCTGCCGGGTACCGATGGCCTGACGCTGTGCCGCGAAATCCGCCGTTTTTCAGAAGTGCCTATTGTGATGGTCACCGCCAAAATCGAAGAAATTGATCGCCTGCTGGGGCTGGAAATCGGCGCGGATGATTACATCTGCAAACCTTACAGCCCACGTGAAGTGGTCGCGCGCGTGAAAACCATCCTGCGCCGCTGCAAACCGCGTCGGGATATTCAGGCGCTGGATGCGCAAAGCCCGCTGATTGTCGATGAAAACCGTTTTCAGGCCTCCTGGCGCGATCGTCTTCTGGACTTAACCCCCGCAGAATTCCGCCTGCTGAAAACCCTGTCGCAAGAGCCGGGAAAAGTCTTCTCGCGCGAACAGCTGCTTAACCACCTTTACGACGACTATCGCGTGGTCACCGACCGCACCATCGACAGCCATATCAAAAACCTGCGCCGCAAGCTGGAAGCGCTCGACGCCGAACAGTCGTTTATCCGCGCGGTGTATGGCGTGGGATATCGCTGGGAAGCAGATGCGTGCCGAATGGCGTAATCCTCGCATAATGCCTGATGGCGCTGTGCTTATCAGTTCTGACGCCGCTCACCTGTAGGCCGGATAAGGCGTCGCCGCCATCCGGCAACAGGGGGAAGGTTTACTCCTGCTCCCCGCAGCGCTACAATGCCCGCCCTAAAAGTATGGGAACCCTCCCTGCCGCGCACACCGTGACGCGGATCTGACCTGTCATCAGAACGAGAAAATCATGTTTAAACCGGAACTCCTTTCCCCGGCGGGAACGCTGAAAAATATGCGTTACGCTTTCGCTTATGGCGCGGATGCAGTTTATGCGGGCCAACCGCGTTACTCCCTGCGCGTTCGCAATAACGAATTCAATCACGAAAATTTGCAGCTCGGCATTAACGAAGCCCATGCGCTCGGTAAAAAATTCTATGTGGTGGTGAATATCGCGCCGCATAACGCCAAGCTGAAAACTTTTATTCGTGACCTGAAGCCGGTGGTGGATATGGGGCCGGATGCGCTGATTATGTCCGATCCGGGTCTTATCATGCTGGTGCGTGAGCATTTCCCGGATATGCAGATTCACCTCTCCGTACAGGCGAACGCCGTGAACTGGGCGACGGTGAAATTCTGGCAGCAGATGGGGCTCTCCCGCGTGATTCTTTCCCGCGAACTGTCGCTGGAAGAGATTGAAGAAATTCGCCAACAGGTGCCAGAAATGGAGATTGAGATCTTCGTTCATGGCGCGCTGTGCATGGCCTACTCTGGCCGTTGCCTGCTTTCTGGCTATATTAACAAGCGCGACCCGAACCAGGGCACCTGCACCAACGCCTGTCGTTGGGAATACAACGTTCAGGAAGGCAAAGAGGACGTGGTGGGTAATATCGTCCATAAATATGAGCCGATTCCGGTGCAGAACGTTGAGCCGACGCTGGGCATCGGCGAGCCAACCGACAAAGTGTTTATGATTGAGGAAGCGCAGCGTCCGGGCGAGTACATGACCGCCTTCGAAGACGAACACGGCACTTACATCATGAACTCGAAAGATCTGCGCGCCATTGCCCACGTCGAACGTTTGACGCAAATGGGCGTGCACTCGCTGAAAATCGAAGGCCGTACTAAATCCTTCTACTACTGCGCGCGCACGGCGCAGGTGTACCGCAAGGCAATTGATGATGCCGCCGCAGGCAAACCGTTCGATACCAGCCTGCTGGAAACCCTGGAAGGTTTGGCCCATCGCGGTTATACCGAAGGCTTCCTGCGTCGTCATACGCATGACGATTACCAGAATTACGAATACGGTTTCTCTGTGTCTGAACGCCAGCAGTTTGTCGGCGAATTTACCGGTCAGCGCAAAGGCGCGCTGGCGGAAGTGGCGGTGAAGAATAAATTTGCCGTCGGCGATAGCCTGGAACTGATGACCCCCCAGGGTAACGTAAACTTTACGCTGGAGCAGATGGTCGACGCCAAAGGTGCCGATAAACCGGTCGCACCGGGCGACGGTCATATTGTCTGGCTGCCGGTACCGGAAGATATCGCTTTGGATTACGCGCTGCTGATGCGCAATTTCAACGGCGAATCGACGCGTAACCCGCACAGCAAGTAGTTCATAGTGGGTAATTTCGCAAGCGAGAAGAATCTTAGAATTGGATCACATACCTAATTGTTTATTCCGGGTATTATCGCTTCGCTGAAAAACATAACCCATAAATGCTAGCTGTACCAGGAACCACCTCCTTGGCCTGCGTAATCTCCCTTACGCAGGCTAATTTTTTATCTGTTGCCTTCCTTTTCTGAAAATCAGCTCCTTCTTATCCCGCTATACTTTTTCTGCCATATACTTTTATTACGTTGAATAATGAGGAAAAAGGATGACCAACTTTCCCGCCAGCTTATTGATCCTCAACGGCAAGAGCGCGGACAATCCGCAGCTGCGTCAGGCGGTTGATACCCTTCGTAAAGAAGGCGCTGAACTTCATGTTCGCGTCACCTGGGAAAAAGGCGATGCGCCGCGCTATATCCAGGAAGCGCTGCAACTTGGCGTCGCCACGGTAATTTCCGGCGGCGGCGACGGCACCATTAATGAAATCGCCACCGCGTTGATTGAGCTGAAAGACGATAATGCTCCGGCTTTGGGGATTCTGCCCCTCGGCACCGCTAATGATTTCGCCACCAGCGTCGGTATTCCGATGGATCTGGAGAAAGCTCTGCGTCTGGCGATTTCCGGGCGCGATGTGCCGATTGATACTGCGCGCGTGAACGATAAAACCTGCTTTATTAATATGGCAACGGGGGGATTTGGCACGCGCATTACCACCGAAACACCGGAAAAACTGAAAGCGGCGTTGGGTGGCGTTTCCTATTTGATTCACGGGTTAATGCGGATGGACACGCTGAAACCTGACCGCTGTGAAATTCGCGGTGAGAATTTCCACTGGCAGGGCGATGCGCTGGTGATTGGCATTGGTAACGGGCGTCAGGCCGGCGGTGGACAGCCACTCTGCCCTGACGCACTGATTAATGATGGGCTGCTGGATTTACTGGTGATTACCGGGGAAGAACTGCTGCCTGCCATTTTCACCACCATTACACAGCAGGAAGAGAACCCGCATCTGGTGCGCGGGCGCTCTGACTGGATAGAAATCACCTCGCCGCATTCGATGACCTTTAACCTTGACGGTGAGCCGCTTAGCGGGCAGACGTTTCGCATCAATATTTTATCGGATGCGTTCCGCGCGCGCCTGCCGCCAGATTGTCAGCTATTGCGCTAGCCTGCAATAATGCCGGATGCGGCTGCGCCTTATCCGGCCTACAATGACTCCCCCACAGGCCGGGCAAGCGCAGCGCCCCCGGCATGGCTCAATACGCTGCCACTTCCCGCGCCATCTCGCGGGTGTACTGCTGGCTGGCGTTGACCAGCATCCGCGTATAATCCGTTTGCGCTTTCCCGGCAACCAAATCGTCAACGGTGAGCGTTTCGAGGATTTTACCGTACTGCATCACCGCCACTTTCTGGCATAAGTGGGCGAGGACGCCGAGGTCATGCGTCACCATCAGATAAGTCAACCCCGACTCCTGCTGCAACTCCGCCAGCAGGTTTAAAATCTCCGCCTGCACCGACACATCCAGCGCCGACGTCGGCTCATCAAGCAGCAACACCTGCGGCTCCAGAATCAACGCGCGGGCAATCGCCACGCGTTGACGCTGCCCGCCGGAGAGCTGATGCGGGTAGCGATCGCGAAAGGCGCGGTTTAACCCCACGCGATCCAGCAGCGTGTTGATTCGTCGGTCGCGATCGGCGATGCCGTGGATTTGCAGCGGCTCCTCCAGAATATCGCCAATGGTATGGCGCGGATGCAACGAACCGTAGGGGTCCTGAAACACCATTTGCACCTGGCGACAGCGCGTCCGGCTGATGCTGTGATCCAGCGGCTGGCCGTTAATCGCCAGCGCGCCCTGCCAGTGGGTAAACAGCCCGGCAAGGCACTTCAGCACCGTGGTTTTACCCGACCCCGACTCCCCCACCAGCCCGTAAATCTCACCCGGCTTAACGTGGAAACTCACGTCATACAGCACCTGATTACGCTTCTCACCTTCGCCAAACACCAGATTCAGGTTATTCACTTCAATCATGACGCGTTCCTTATTCTGTCAGCCAGTTGGCCTGGCGCTGCAACACCGGCAGTACCGGGCGGCGCTGATGCATATCCGGCAGCGAGTTGATCAACCCCTGCGTGTAGGGATGCTGCGCCTTATCGAGATCTTTCGCGGCTATCGATTCCACCACCCGCCCGGCGTACATCACCAGCACGCGGTCGCAAAAACTGCGCACCAGGTTGATATCGTGGCTGATAAAAATCAGCCCTAACCCACGTGATTTCACCAGATCGTCAAGCAAACCCAGCACCTGTAAGCGCACCGAGACATCCAGCGCCGAGGTGGGTTCATCGGCAATCACCAGTTCCGGGTCGGTTATCAGCATCATGGCGATCATGACGCGCTGCCCTTGCCCACCAGAAATTTCATGGGGATAGAGCGCGTAAACGCGCTCCGGCTGGCGAATACGCACCACCTCCAGCATCTCCATCGCTTTGGCTTTCGCCTCCGCTTTACGCCCGGGATGGTGCGTCAGCCATGCTTCAGCAATCTGATCGCCGACGCACACCACCGGGTTGAGCGAATATTTCGGGTCCTGCATGATCATCGAAATTCGCTTACCACGAATGCCGCGCATCTGCGCTTCCGTGGCATGCTGCAAATCGATATCACCGAACTGCATCCGCGCGGAGGTAATACGGGATTTTTTCGGATGCAGATGCAACAGCGCACGCCCGACGGTCGATTTACCCGAACCTGATTCGCCAACAATCGCCAGCTTTTCGCGTCCCAGTTGAAAGGAGACACCGCGCACCGCGTGGGTCACCGCCTGGCCGTTAACAAACTCGACGTGCAGGTCGCGCACATCAAGCAACGGCGTATTACATGCTGCGAGGATCGAGGATGTCACGTAAGCCATCTCCTAAGAAATTGAATGCCAGACTGTTAATCAGAATCGCCAGCCCCGGGATTGTCACCACCCACCAGCACTCCATCATGTAGGTGCGACCGCTGGAAATCATCGCCCCCCATTCCGGCTCTGGCGGCTGCGCACCAAGGCCGAGGAAGCCGAGCCCGGCGGCGGTCAGGATGATCCCCGCCATATTCATGGTGATACGGATGATCACCGACGGCAGGCACAGCGGCACAATATGTCGCCACAGCACGCGTACCGGTGATGCGCCCTGCAAACGGACTGCCGAAATAAAATCAGCCTGACGTAGCGAGAGTGTTTCGGCACGCGCCAGGCGCGCAATCGGCGGCCAGGCGGTTAACGTTATCGCGATAACCACATGCTCCAGCCCTGGCCCTAAGGCAGCGACAAACGCCAGTGCCAGCACCAGGCTTGGGAAGGAGATAAAAATGTCGGTGACGCGCATCAACACCATATCGACCTTTCCACCAAAATAACCTGCGGTAACGCCGAGCAGCAGCCCCAGAGGGCCGACGGTAACCGACACCAGCAGTACGATGTAAAGCGTGATGCGCGAGCCGTACACCAGACGGCTGAAAATATCGCGACCAAACTCATCGGTACCAAACCAGTGCTGCGCGTTGGGCGCGATAAGTGCGTTATTGAGGTCCTGCACCAACGGGTTATACGGCGCGATGAGCGGCGCAAAAATCGCTACCACCAGCAGCAGGAAAATAATCCCGCCGCCAATAGCGGTCAGCGGGTTCCGCGCCATCTTGCCGATAAAGCCGCTCGTACGCTGTAGCGCACGTTTGATACGCGCCGCACCTTCACCATCACCTGCACGTACCGGCGTATCCAGAGAAACGGTCATGATTTTGTCCTCGGATCAAAGAGTTGATAAAGCATGTCGGAAAGCAGGTTGAGCATCACGAAAATAACCCCGACCACCAGCACGCAGCCCATCACCGCGTTCATATCACCCAGCAGCAGGCTGCCGGTAAGATAGGAGCCAAAACCCGGCCATGAGAAAACGGTTTCAATCAGCACTGCGCCTTCCAGCAGTGAGCCGTAGGCCAGCGCGACGACCGTCAGCAGTTGTACCAGAATGTTGCGAAACGCGTGATTCCAGATAACCTGACGTTCGGTTAACCCCTTCACGCGGGCGGTGATAATAAATTCCTGCGATAACTGCGCCAGCATAAAGCTGCGGGTCATCCGGCTGATGTAGGCCAGCGAATGGAAACCGAGCAGCGCGGCAGGCAGGATCAGATGGTTTATCGCATTCCAGAACACCGTACCGTTGCCCGTCAGTAACGCATCGACGGTCATTAACCCGGTACGACGCGGCACGAGGCCGTCCAGACCTAAATCCACGCGCCCTGCGCCGCCCACCCAGCCGAGCCACGCGTAAAACACCAGCAGCCCCATCATCCCAACCCAGAAGATAGGCGTGGAGTAGCCTGCCAGGCTGATAATTCTCACCACATAGTCGGAAACGCTGTTACGACGCGCCGCCGCCAGTACGCCCAGTGGAATGCCGAGCCCGGCGCCAACAATGATCGCCATCGTCGCCAGCTCCATGGTGGCCGGGAAGACGCGGATAATATCGTCGAGCACCGGTTTGCCGGTGAGCAATGCGTTGCCTAAATCACCGTGCAGCAGGTTGCTGAAATAGATACCAAACTGCGCCGCCAGTGATTTATCAAAGCCCAGTTGCTGATAAACCTGCTGATAGGTGCTTTGATCCGCATCGGGTCCGACAATCGCCAGCACCGGGTCGATGGGCATCACGCGCCCGATGAAAAACGTGAGTAACAGCAGGCCGAATAGCGTAATTGCGACCTGCATCAATCGCTTAGAGAATCGCCGGGCGCGCGAGCCTGACGCAAGTATGACCATACTCATCCTTTATCTCCTTCGCTGACTTTATAGACTTCACGCAAAAACGTGGTGGCCGAGGGGTGCGACTGGAAATCTTTGACTTCATTACGCACCACCACCGAATCCACCATCTGCGACAGCGGTTGCAGCGCCGGGATGAGCTGGTCATAACGGGTCTGGATTGCCTGATAGTCGGCCTGCTGTTTTTGCGGGTCGCGTTCAAGCAACGCCGTATCGATCATCTCGTTCAGTTGCTTGTCGTAAAAACCGGTGCGCCAGCCCTGAAAGTTGGTCAACCGCGCTTCATCGCTGTTGTCCGGGTTGTACACCAGCGCACGCAGGCTGGAGTGCGGGTGCGGTTCCATCCCACTGCCGCCGCGCCCCACCAGCAGGTCAAATTTGCGTTCGCGCATCGCGCCATAAATCTGGTTACCGGTGCCGGTAATGATTTTGGCGTTAATGCCAGCCTGCATCAGCGTTGACTGAACGGCAATCGCAATATTGAGGAATGGCTGATCGGCCAGCACGCGCAGCGTGGTGTCAAATCCGTTGGGATAATCGGCGTCCGCCAGCAGTTTTTTTGCCCGTGGAATATCGAGCTGATAGCCAGGGTCAGGTAGCGTTGACGGCATACCGGCTTTGATAGGACGCTGGTGCAGCACACCGTATCCCGGCATAAGCGCTTTGTTTATCCCCTGATAATCAATCAGATAGCGTACCGCTTCACGCACTTTCGGGTTGGCAAAATGGGCCTCTTTCATGCTCATTGCCACGTAATACACCGTGCCTTTCTGCACCGCTTCCACCGTCAGGTCAGGGTCTTTACGTAGAGCATTGATATCAGACACGGCCATATTATTGGCGACGTCCAGATCGCCCTTTTCAATCATCAGACGCAGGGTTTGCGACTCCTGAAAATGGCGCAGCACCACCCGGCTCATTTTGGCCTCTTCCCGCCAGTAGTGCGGGTTGCGCTTCATGCGCAGCACATCTTTCGCCTGCCAGGTTTCCAGCATGAAGGGGCCGGAACCGGCTTCGTTGGTGGTCAGCCAGCGATTGCCCCAATCGTTATTGGCTTCATGCTGCTGTACGGTTTTGCTGTCGAGCACACCCAGGTTGCCCAGCGCGCCGAGGGAGTAGATAACCAGCTGCGGATCGTTGGCCTTCGGCAGCGTGATTTGCACCGTGTAGGGATCGGGCGCGCTCACCTGGTTATCGATATTTTTCTTACTGAAGCCATAGGATTTCCACACCGATGCCTGCGCAAGGTTCAGGTGCAAAATTCGGCGCATCGACCACACCACATCGTCAGCCGTAAGCGGGTTGCCGGAGTGGAACGTTACGCCATCACGCAGGTGAAACGTCAGCACTTTGCCGTCCGGGCTGATATCCCAGGATTTCGCCAGCGCCGGTTTCACGTTGGTCAGTTGATTGGCATCCAGCTCCACCAGCGAGTCGTAAAGGTTAACGACAATACCCACCACCTCGTTCCCGGTCATCGCCGCCGGGTCGAGGGTCAGCAGGTTGTTCATATTCATACCAATGATGAGCTGATCGGGGGGCGTTTTCGCCAGCGCCGCCCCGCTCCCCATCATCAGCGACAGCGCGAGTAAACACGCGCCCGCAAGGGAAGATTTTTTCATCTGTGTATACCGTTTGTAGGGTTGAAGTATTTTTATCTGTCAGTCGTGGCTGACGGTATTGGCTTCGATATACGCAAAATTAATGTCTTCCCCGAGACCCGGCCCCTGCGGCAGATGCACAAAACCATCGGCGTCCATAGGGTCCACAATCGAGTTCAGGTAAGCCGCGGGCTCATCGTAATTCAGGAATGGATGCAGCAGGCCGCGTTCGTACCAGCGACAGTTGCGAATCGCCCCCACCACCGCCAGGCTTGCCGCACCGTTGCCGTGCACTTCGCAATCCATGCCGAAGGATTCCGCCAGCGCCGCAACTTTGATGGTCGGCGTGATGCCACCGACGCCGTTAGCGCCCGCACGCAGAATGTCGCAGGCTCCGGCTTTTACCCAGTCGGCGCGGCTGTGGTGCTTCCCACCAAAGCTTTCCGGGCCAATCACCGGAATAGAAAGATTTTCCGCAAGCCAGGCATAAGACGACATGCTGTCCTCTTCCATTGGCTCTTCAAACCAGGCGAAGTTGAGTTTTTCCAGTTCTTTACCAATCCACAGCGCTTCAGTGCGGCTGTACCAGTGGTAGCCGTCAATCATCAGGTCGATGTCCGGGCCGACGGCTTCCCGCACGGCGGCGCAGGCTTTGATATCCATTTTCGGGTTCGGCGCAAAAGAAACCGGCGGCATCCAGGTGTGCAGTTTGATAGCCTTATACCCGCGCGCCACCAGCGTTTCGGCAAACGCTGCGTACTCTTCCGGCGTGGAGAGCCCGCCTTTCAGATCGTCTCCGCACATGGTGCTGCCGTAGGCCGGAACTTTGTCACGAAAGCCGCCCAGCAGTTTATACACCGGCATGTTGAGTTTGCGGCCCATTAAATCCCACAGAGCCTGCTCGACAAACGACAGCGCGCGCTCGGTCAGTTGATGTGCGCTCCCGCGCTGCCAGTGCACTAAATCCTGCCAGATACGCTCGCGGTTAAACGGGTCCTGCCCGACCAGCACCTTGCGGAAAAAGGTATTCACCACAAACGGGCGTACCACTTCCGGCGGGGCAAACGAAAAACCCTGAGTGCCGTCATCAGCCGTAATCGTGAGCATCGCCATTTTTGCCAGGCTTTCTGCACCCGGGTGCGAATGGCCTGCGCTGTCGGAAACTCGACGTGTAGGGTATTGAAAAACAGTGACGTTTACAGATTCAATTTTCATTATGTGTCCTTAGTACAACAAAATAGTGGGCATTGCGGATGCCACAACCCTGTGACTTACACTTCCCGGCAAGCCGGTTTTAAGTAATTGAAAAAGCGTTTCACTGGATAATCTAAGCACAAAATATGAGGCCTGCCTCGGACAAATCCCGCTAACGATTGACTGTTTTTTGGGCATAAGCACGAGAGGACGTGACTGTTTTCACAAAAGGATGAAGAAATGTGAGGGGGATCGTTACGAGAAAAGGTAAACCCGGCGAGGCAAAAACTCACCGGGAAAGGTCATTATGCGATGGTGACTTTACCATCCAGATAGACATCCTGAACCGCGTTTATCAACTGCACGCCATCGGCCATTGATTTCTTAAATGCTTTACGCCCCAGGATCAGGCCCATACCGCCCGCGCGTTTATTGATAACCGCCGTACGCACCGCGTCGGAAAGGTCGGTTTCACCGCCTGCCGCGCCGCCGGAGTTAATCAACCCGGCACGGCCCATATAGCAGTTCGCCAGTTGGTAGCGCACCAGGTCAATCGGGTTCTCGCTGGTGAGTTTGCTGTAGACGCGCTCGTCCGTATAGCCAAAGTTCACCGCCTTATAGCCGCCGTTATTCTCGGCCATTTTCTGCTTCACAATATCCGCGCCGATGGTCGCAGCCAGATGATTGGCCTGACCGGTCAGGTCTGCGGAAACGTGGTAATCCACGCCATCTTTCTTGAACGCCGGGTTACGCAGATAGGCCCACAGAACGGTAACCATACCCAATTCGTGCGCGCGTTCAAAGGCCGCGGAAATCTCTTCAATCTGGCGACGAGACTCTTCGGAGCCGAAATAGATGGTGGCGCCTACGGCAACCGCCCCCAGATTGAATGCCTGCTCGACGCTGGCATACAGCGTCTGGTCAAAGGTGTTGGGATAGCTCAGGGTTTCGTTGTGATTCAGCTTAACGAGGAAAGGAATGCGGTGCGCGTAACGACGTGAGACGGAAGCCAGCACGCCATAGGTTGACGCCACGCAGTTACAGCCCGCTTCAATCGCCAGCTCAACGATATTTTTCGGATCAAAATAGAGCGGGTTAGCGGCAAACGACGCCCCCGCAGAGTGCTCCACGCCCTGGTCAACGGGCAAAATCGATAAGTAGCCGGTTCCGGCCAGACGTCCGGTATTATAAAGCGTCTGCATGTTTCGCAGTACAGCAGGCGGACGGTTGTTATCCATCATTACCCGGTCAACGTAATCGTGACCCGGTAGGTAGAGTTGATCGGCTGGAATAGTCATACAACGATGCTGTAAAAGGCTGTCGGCGTCTTTGCCAAGCAATTGCGTAATATCAGTCATAGCGATGCTCCCGTAATGCCAACGTCGTGTCGGCGTGAATTTCCTGCCCGGAATTTTTGGGCAGCAATAAGTCTGGCCGTGGATACGGGAATTTTCCATTCTCTCGCCACTTTTAAGCGCAATCTGCTGGCACGATTCATGGACGGCAAAGTGTTACACCGGTCAAAGTTTCACCTTAAAGGTATTTAAAAGGTATTACATGGTGGTATTGTCTCTACGTACCTTACCTGTCATGAAGGATTTAAAGATGAAAACTACAGTAAAGCTGTCGTTCATGATGTTCATTGAGTGGTTTATCTGGGGCGCGTGGTTTGTTCCCCTGTGGCTATGGCTGAATAAGAGTGGATTCACGGCAGGCGAAATTGGCTGGTCTTACGCCTGTACGGCCATTGCGGCGATCCTCTCGCCGATTCTGGTCGGCTCGCTGACGGACCGTTTTTTCTCCGCACAGAAAGTTCTCGCGGTGCTGATGTTCGTTGGCGCGGTGTTGATGTATTTTGCCGCACAGCAAACCACGTTTGCCGGGTTTTTCCCGCTGCTGCTCGCCTACTCGCTCACCTATATGCCGACCATTGCGCTCACCAACAGCATTGCCTTTGCCAACGTGCCGGACGTCGAGCGCGACTTCCCGCGCATTCGCGTCATGGGCACCATTGGCTGGATAGCCTCCGGCCTGGTGTGCGGTTTTCTGCCGCAAATGATGGGCTATAACGATATTTCACCGACCAACGTTCCGCTGTTGATCACGGCGGGGAGCTCGCTGCTGCTGGGGATTTTCACCTTCATGCTGCCGGATACCCCACCGAAAAGTACAGGAAAACTGGACCTCAAAGTGATGCTGGGCCTGGATGCGCTGATCCTGCTGCGCGATAAAAACTTCCTCGTCTTTTTCTTCTGTTCATTCCTGTTCGCGATGCCGCTGGCGTTCTACTACATCTTTGCCAATGGGTATCTCACCGAAGTGGGTATGCAAAATGCGACCGGCTGGATGACGCTGGGGCAGTTCTCTGAAATCTTCTTTATGCTGGCGTTGCCGTTCTTCACCAAACGTTTTGGCATTAAAAAGGTATTATTACTTGGTCTTATCACCGCAGCAATTCGCTATGGTTTCTTCGTCTACGGTGGTGCAGAGCAATACTTCACTTACGCCCTGCTGTTCCTCGGTATTTTGCTCCACGGCGTAAGTTACGATTTCTATTACGTGACGGCCTACATCTATGTGGATAAAAAAGCGCCGGTACACATGCGAACTGCCGCGCAAGGGCTTATCACTCTCTGCTGCCAGGGTTTTGGCAGCCTGCTCGGCTACCGTCTGGGCGGCGTGATGATGGAAAAAATGTTTGCTTATAAAGAGCCGGTGAATGGGTTGACCTTCAACTGGGCGGGCATGTGGGGCTTCGGCGCCATCATGATCGCCGTTATCGCCGTGCTGTTTATGATTTTCTTTCGCGAGTCGGACAAAGAGATCACCACCATTAAGGTGCAAAACGACCCACGCGACACTGCACTGACACAAGGGGAAGTGAAATGAAAACAGAACGTATTCTTGGCGCGCTGTACGGCCAGGCATTGGGCGATGCGATGGGAATGCCTTCAGAGCTTTGGCCTCGCTCACGCGTGAAGGCGCATTTTGGCTGGATTGACCGTTTCCTGCCGGGACCCGCCGAGAACAATGCGGCCTGCTACTTTAATCGCGCGGAATTCACGGATGATACGTCGATGGCGCTGTGCCTCGCCGATGCCATTCTTGAGCGTCAGGGGAAGATCGACCCGGATCTTATTGGCCGTAATATTCTGGCCTGGGCGGAGGGCTTCGACGCGTTCAACAAAAACGTGCTGGGCCCAACCTCCAAAATTGCGCTTAACGCGATTCGTGAGGGTAAGCCTGTTAGCGAACTGGAAAACAACGGCGTCACCAACGGCGCGGCAATGCGCGTTTCGCCGCTGGGTTGCTTACTGCCCACGGGCAATCTCGATGAGTTTATTGATGATGTGGCGCTTGCTTCCAGCCCAACGCATAAGTCCGATCTTGCGGTCGCCGGTGCGGTGGTGGTGGCCTGGGCCGTCTCACGCGCCATCGACGGCGATAGCTGGCAGACCATTGTCGATTCGCTGCCTTCAGTGGCTCGCCACGCGCAAGAAAAACGCGTGACCACCTTTAGCGCCTCCCTCGCCGCGCGTCTGGAACTGGCCTTAAATATTGTCCGCACGGCTAAGGGTACGGAATCCGCCAGCGAGCAGCTTTACCAGGTGGTCGGCGCGGGAACCAGCACGATTGAATCCGTTCCGTGCGCCATCGCAATGGTTGAACTGGCGCAGGGCTGCCCTAACCGTTGTGCCATTTTATGCGCCAACCTCGGGGGTGATACGGATACGATCGGGGCGATGGCAACCGCGATTTGCGGCGCACTGGGCGGCATTTCCGCTATTGACCCATCACTAAAACAGCAACTTGATGACGTCAACCAACTCGACTTTAACCGCTATGCAACCGCGCTGGCGCAGTATCGCGAGCAACGGGAGGCATTATGAAATTCGCGTCACGTTTAGCCACCTTAGGCAACCAACGGCCGATCACGGTTGTCGGCGCGGCGGTGATCGACGTGATTGCCGATGCTTATGCCCTTCCCTGGCGCGGCTGCGATATCGAGCTGCACCAGCAAGGGGTCAATATTGGCGGTTGTGCGCTGAATATTGCGGTGGCGCTGAAACGTCTGGGAATGCAGGCAAATAATGCGTTGCCCGTCGGCCAGGGTGTCTGGGCTGAGATCATCCGCAATAGTCTGGCCCGCGAGGGGCTTGTCAGTTGCATTGACGGTGTTCAGGGCGATAACGGCTGGTGTCTGGCGCTGGTTGAGCCAGATGGCGAGCGCACGTTTATGTCGTTCAGCGGCGTTGAAAATCAGTGGACTCACGACTGGCTGGCGCAGTTGTCAGTTGCACCACAAAGCCTGGTGTCGCTTTCAGGTTATCAGCTTGCGTCACCGTGCGGGGAGTTGCTTGTTAACTGGCTTGAAAGTCTGCGAGACGTCACGCCATTTATCGATTTTGGCCCACGCATTGCCGATATTCCCGATGCACTGATGGCTCGCATTATTGCCTGCAAGCCGGTTATTTCGCTTAATCGCCAGGAAGCCGAAATCGCCGCCACACGCTTTAATTTACCAACGGAAACCCGGCAGTTCGGTCACGCATGGCTTGCGACGTTTGGCACGCCGCTTATCGTGCGACATGATAAAGAGGGAGCATGGTACTTCAGCCAGGAGGAACAGGGGCTGGCAGCACCGTTTCCTGTGACGGTTGTTGACACTATCGGCGCGGGCGACAGCCACGCGGGCGGCACGTTGGCGGGTCTTGCTTCTGGCTGGACGCTCGGCGAATCCGTGTTGCTCGGAAACGCGGTGGCGTCCTGGGTGGTCGGTCACCGGGGCGGCGATTGCAGCCCAACGCGCGAAGAACTACTCCTCACACACAAAAACATATAAATCACTGCGGCAGTGGCTGATGCTGTACTCAATCGGCCGCTGCTGCTGGTCAAGCGCAACCTGTTTGATAACCAACACCGGGATTTTTTCATCCATTTTGATATGCGACTGAAATTCGGCATCCGGCATCCGCGCGCTGACTCTTGAGCGTGTGCGCTGTGGAAAGATATGCTGACTGCGAAAATAGTCGTACAGAGAAACGCCTATCTCATCCACATCATGAATCAACTGGACGGGAACCCAGGACTCTTCAATGGATACGGCTTCTTCATCCACATACCGAATACGTTTAAGCAAAAAAACGTCGCTTGCCGGCGCAACAGCCAGCTGTGAAGCCACCTCTTCCGGGCAAGGCACAATACGCTTGTTCACCCATAAGGTATCCGGCTTTTTCCCCCGCAGCACAACCTGTTGGGAAAATCCGCGCGCTTCCTTCAGGGAATATTCGAAAATATTATTAATTTGCGTGCCATAACCCCGCGCGCGCGTGACCACGCCTTCATCTTCCAGCGTTTGCATCGCTTTACGCACCGTTATACGCGACACGCCCGTTAACTGGCTCAGGTCACGTTCGCCCGGCAGAATATTGCCATGCTCGAGTATTCCGCTGCATACGGCATTTTTCACTGTTTCTGCGAACTTCAGGTACAGCGGCGTGTTATCTGCCGCAGCAATACGCTCAGTAATTTGCGCAATCAGACGTGTATGTGCTTGTTCCATTTATCTTTCCCTGCAATGGGCCCCGAGCCAGTATAGGTGGCGCTACGCCGGAAGACTACTCCCGACGCGGAAATGGTGTTCATTCATTCCGCACAGCTTGCTGTAATAATGTAAAGGCCTGCTCGACCTGCGGCGGCAACGGTGCTGCGTTGCGCAACAACGCGACGGTACGCGTGAGTTCCGGCTGCTGAAGCTGCAACACTTTTAGCTGTGGATCGCAGAGATGCGCGGTATAAAGCTGCGGCAAAATGGCCGCCGCCAGCCGGGAGCGCACCAGGCCGTACAGGGTTTCAATGTAATCAACGTGATAGCGAATATGTAGCTTGAGACGCTGACTCTCGTCCAGCGCCCCTACCAGCCGCTGAACATTGCCTTTGGAAAAGACGGCCACATCGCGGCCAGCAAGCTGCTGCCATGGGAGATGTGCCGATTGAGCAAGGGGATCGTCGGTATGCAATACAGCGACAAAGGGGTCCTCCAGCACCGGGAAAACCTGCAATGCCGGAGAGACAGAACTGTCCAGCGCGCCAATGCCGAAATCCAGTTGCCCGTTCACTATCTGCGTTGCCAACGCATCGTTAGTGAGATCGTGAAACTCCACCTTCATCCGGGGAAAAGCCTGCGCCAGCCGTTCAGCCACGGTCGGGAACAACAGCGAACTGACCGACGGCACAAGGCCAATACGCAGAGTGCCGTCCCCCCCGGATTCGACAATTTTCCGCATATCGCTGAACGCCTGCTGAGCGACGTTCAGTACCCGCTCGGCATGAGGAAGAATGGCAACGCCCAACTCCGTCAGCGTCACGGCGGCGGCGGTCCGGTTCACCAGCTTACCGCCCAGCACCGTTTCAATCTGCCGCAGCGCGCTGCTCAATGCCGGCTGACTTATCGCGAGCTTACTGGCGGTGTCAGTGAAGTGACGCAATTGGGCCAGGGTAACAAAATATTGAAGCTGCTTTAAAGAGAGTGCGGGAAGCCGTTGCCAGGGTTCAGTCATGATAGGTTTCGCATTGTTCGTTTGTCGCAGAATAACCTTTTCTTATCAGGTGATAAATTTTTTCAGCGAGGCAAACGTTTGCCATCATCTTCCACACTTCGTAAAGTAGCGCCCATATTGAATGACCGGACGATATTTATGTGTACTACTGCCTCCCCTCGCCGCCGGGCGATAGACGCCGCAAAAGGCGACGCGCCTTTCGATCTCCTGCTTACCGATACCCGCATTGTGGATATGGTCACCGGCGAAATTCGCGAAGCGGATGTGGGTATCGTCGGTGACATGATTGCCAGCGTGCATCCGCGCGGTAGCCGAAGCGACGCCGCCGAGACGCACTCGCTGGCAGGCGCTTACCTCTCACCGGGTTTTATCGACACCCACGTACACCTGGAAAGTTCACATCTTCTTCCCGCTCGTTATGCGGAAATCGTGCTGGCGCAGGGCACTACGGCAGTCTTCTGGGACCCTCATGAGCTGGCAAACGTGCTGGGCGTGGAAGGCGTGCGTTTTGCCATTGATGCCAGCCGCAATCTTCCTTTGCAGGTGATGATCGCCGCACCGTCCAGCGTCCCTTCCACGCCAGGGCTGGAGATGTCAGGAGCCGATTTCGCCGGCGCGGAGATGGAAACCATGCTCAACTGGCCGGAAGTACGTGGTGTCGCGGAAGTGATGGATATGCATGGCGTGCTGAATGGCAGCACGCGGATGCAGGAGATCCTTAGCTGTGGCTTACAGAGCGGAAAGCTAATTGAAGGCCACGCACGCGGGTTGAACGGGGCCGGGTTACAGGCTTACCTCGCAGCGGGCGTGACGTCGGATCATGAACTCACCTCCGCCGACGATGCGCTGGAAAAACTGCGTGCCGGTCTCACGCTGGAAATCCGGGGTTCGCATCCTTATCTGCTGCCGGATATCGTGGCGGCGCTGAAGACGCTCCCGCATCTCTCCTCGCAGATTACTCTCTGCACCGATGATGTGCCCCCGGATATGCTGCTGGAAAAAGGCGGTATCGTGGCGCTGCTGAATCTGTTGATTGAGCACGGTTTACCCGCCGTCGATGCGCTGCGTTTCGCGACGTTCAACGGTGCTTTGCGGCTTAAGCGCGATGATTTAGGGTTGATTGCTGCTGGTCGCCGCGCGGATTTGGTGGTGCTGGATTCCCTGCAAACGATTCGACCACGCCAGGTCTACGTCGGCGGGAAACTGCTTGCCCGCGATGGTGCAATGATTGAGCCGCTGTCGCCGGCGAGTCACCCCGCATTGCCAGATACCATGCATCTTGCGCCGCTCAGCGCGGACGATTTTGCCCTGCGCATCGCCGACGTTGAACATGGCGACGCGCGGCTGAAACATATTCGCGGCGCACGTTTTACCGAATGGGGTGAAGTTGATGTGCAAATCCGCGAGGGCCGCGTCGTGCTCCCAACCGGGTTCAGCCTGATTTGGGTTCAGCATCGCCATGGCCGTCATGAGGCAAAACCGCAAATCGCCCTGCTGGAAGGCTGGGGCGAACTTCAGGGGGCTATCGCCACCAGCTACTCTCACGATTCACATAATCTGGTGGTGCTGGGACGCTGCCCGCAAGAAATGGCGCTGGCAGCCAATACCCTGATTGCCAGCGGCGGCGGGATGGCACTGGTGCAGCATGGCGAGTTAGTTGCCCACGTGGCGATGCCGATTGCCGGGATGCTCTCCGATCTACCGGCCCCTGACCTGGCGGCCGCATTCCGAGATCTGCGCGAGCGTAGCGGTGACATTGCCGACTGGCAGCCGCCGTATCGGGTATTTAAGGCCATTGAGGGCACCTGCCTGGCCTGTAACGCCGGGCCACATCTGACGGATTTGGGGCTCACCGATGGCGCAACGCGTCAGATTGTTGACCCCGTTATTCACTCTTCGCATCAGGAAAGGAGCGCCGACTAAATGGCCGACCACTCAATCAATACGCCTGCCTCTGAGAGCTGGCTGGAACGTTGTTTTGCCCTACGCGCTCGCGGAAGCTCTGCACGTACCGAATGTCTGGCGGGTATCACGGGGTTTCTTGCCGCCGCTTATCTGCTGGTGGTGATCCCCGGACTGCTGGCTGCGGGCGGGATGGACAAAGGCGCGGCGACCACCGGCACCATTTTGGTGTTTGTTGTCGGCACGCTGCTGATGGCGTTTTATGCCAATCTGCCGTTTATAGTTGGCCCGGGGATTGGCGGCTCGGTCTTAGTCGGCGTATCGCTGGCCGGGAACGCCGGAATTGGCTGGCCGATTGGGCTGGGAATTGCCTGCTGGTCCGGCGTGCTGTTCTTCCTGCTCACCCGTTTTGGCCTGCGTGAAGTGGTTACCCGCTCGGTGCCGCAATCCATCAAACTGGGGTTGACGGCGTCTATCGGTATTTTTGTTGCCCTGCTCGGTTTTCGTAATGCCGGGTTGGTGCTGGCAAGCGCCAAAAACAACGCGTTGATGCTGGGCGATTTTCTTTCGCCGGGTGCGCTGGTGGCGCTGTGCGGGCTGTTTCTGGCAATTGCCCTGCAGGCACGTCGTATTCCTGGTGCTATCCTGTGGGCGATTCTGTGTGCGACGCTGGTGGGTATCCCGGCGGGCGTCACGCACCTGCCATCAAGCTTTATCGCCCTGCCCCATTCATTAACACCGGTCTTTGCACAAGTGGATATCATCGGTGCACTGAATATCGCTTTCCTGCCTTATCTGTTTGTCTTTTTCGCCTCGGAGTTTTTCTCAACCATGGGCACCACGCTTGCCGTCGGCGGTGAAGCGGGACTGCTGGATGAAGAAGGTAACATGCCGCACATCAACCGCCCGTTTATGGTTGACTCCATCGCTGCCGCGCTGGGCCCCTGGGTCGGCATTCCGGCCGCAACGGCGCTGATTGAGTCCTCAGCCTCGGCGGAAGCAGGCGGTAAAACCGGCATGACTGCGCTTGCCGCCGCCATCATGTTCTTGCTGATGCTGCTGTTCACCCCCGTTGCGCTGATGATCCCCAAAGAAGCCACTGCCCCGGCGTTGATCCTGATTGGCCTGAATATGTTTAGCGGCCTGCGCAAGGTGGATTTGGCGAATTTCACTGACGGCTTACCGGTACTGATGATGGTGATGATTACGCTTATCGCTAATAGCTTCGGGACAGGTATCGCAGGTGGGTTGCTGTTCTATGTGATGATTAAAACCATTGCCGGGAAATGGCGTGAAATACCTCTCGGCTTGTGGATTCTGGCGGTACCGCTGGTGTATTACTTCGCCACGCTGGTGCGCCATTAATCAGGCATTCATCAAGCGCGTTTTGGTGGTGTCGTGCGGGTATTTGCCGGATGCGGCGCAAACGCCTTATCCGGCCTACAAAACATTGTAAATTCAATGCATTGTGCACACTCTGTAGGCCTGATAAGTGTATCGCCATCAGGCAATTTTGCATTTGCTATCCGTCCAAATACGGGCTTTTCAATGTGCTATTACCACCAGGCGTGAAAATGGTGCACCGGGCCAATACCACTACCAACTTCCAGCGTATCGGCCTGGGCCAGCGCGGCAGAAAGCCAGGTTTTCGCTTCCTGCACCGTGTCGCCCCAGTTGCTATGGCGTGGGCGCAGTGCCGCCAGCGCGGCTGATAATGTACAACCGGTTCCGTGGGTGTTTTTGGTCATGACGCGCGGCGCGGTAAAACGCTGCTCGCCGTCGCGGGTGAACAGCCAGTCGGGGCTTTCCGTATCATCCAGGTGACCGCCCTTCATAAGCACTGCGCCACACCCCATCGCCAGCAGCGCGCGCCCCTGTTCCAGCATTTCACGCTCATTACGCGCATGCGGCGCATCCAGCAGTGCCGCCGCTTCCGGCAGATTCGGCGTAATTAACGAGACCTGTGGCAGCAGACGTTGACGCAGGGTTTCAACCGCCGCGGGCGATAGCAGCGCATCGCCGCTTTTGGCCAGCATGACCGTATCCAGCACCACATTTTCCACCCGATGGCGCTGTAATCGCTCCGCTACGGCTTCAACGATATCGGTTTCTGCCAGCATACCGATTTTGGTCGTGTCGATGCGCACATCGTTAAACACGGAATCCAGCTGCGCGGCGACAAAATCCGGTTCAATACGATAGACGGACTGCACACCATGGGTGTTTTGCGCCACCAGCGCGGTGATCACCGAACAGCCATATGCACCCAATGCTGAGAAGGTTTTCAGGTCAGCCTGAATCCCTGCCCCACCACTTGGATCGGTACCCGCGATCGTTAATGCGTTAATCCGTTTCATGCCAGTGCCTCCCCATTCAGTGCATATAGCGCATCTAAAAATGCCGGGACAAAACTGCCCGGTCCGTTATCGACCGCCGCACGACTACCGGCCAGTTTCATCAAGGCGCAGGCAGAGGCAACGTTATCCAGCCTGTCGCCCGGTAGCGCACAGCTTGCCGCGACGACCGCAGACAATGCACAGCCCGTCCCCACTACGCGGGTCATCAACGGGTCGCCGCCCGTTACCGCGACAACGCGTTGTCCATCGGTGATGTAATCCACTTCGCCCGTCACCACCACGAGGGTATTTTTCTGACGCGCCAGAGCCTGTGCCGCAGGTAACGCGGCGGCGGCAGTATCGGTGGTGTCCACACCGCGCCCGCCCGCGCTCATTCCGGCCAGCGCCATAATTTCGGAGGCATTCCCCCGAATGGCGGCAGGTTTTAAGGTCAACAGATCGTGGCAAAATTCCGTGCGCAGCGTTAACGCCCCCACGGCGACAGGGTCGAGAGTCCAGGGTTTACCCGCCGCGTTCGCACTCAACGCAGCGGCTTTCATCGCCTGCGCGCGCGGCTGCGTTAACGTGCCAACGTTTATCAATAACGCATCAGCAATGGCAGAGAATTGCGCAGCTTCCTGCGCATCAATCACCATCGCCGGAGATGCGCCGAGCGCAAGCAGTACGTTGGCAGTGAAGGTCTGCACGACGTCGTTTGTCATACAGTGAACAAGGGGGGCGTGATGACGAAAAAGATGTAACGAATGCGCGATTTGCGCAGGGCTAAGCGGCTCAGCTTGCATGGTTTGCTCCTGCCAGAACGTCCAGAAGCAATGACCTGACGGTCTCTGACTTCCCTGCACTGGCATTACAAAAGATATTTTAATTTATTTTATCAGGATTATAGAGCGTAGGTAAGTACCGGATTTGACGAGAAAATCCTATGCCTTCGATCATTGCTACTTCACGCATGGCAGGAACGAATGAAAAAGTTATCCTGGCTTTAGCCCTGATCATTTTCGCCATGTAATTGTGGCGTAAGTGATGATATTCCTGAGGCACAGTGACGTGAAAAAGGAAAAAAACTGCGCAAAGGCGCAGTGGTATTTATATTTATTTATGCGTCCAGTGCCCGAAGATTTACTGTTTCCCATCGCAGGAACTAACTCACATGTAGCAATGCCATATAGTCTAAAAAGTTAGTAGAAATATTTATCCACTTTTGCATACAACTATCGCCATTCTTGCTATGCACATACACCAACTTAACGGGATTGCCGAAAATGAATAAATTCGCTGTTCTCAATCATACACACAGCAGCGTTAAAGTTAAAAATTACAGCGCTAATAACCCCATTAAACACGAAATTACAACTATTTGTTTTGATTGAGAAACCCCCATGCGCGCGCTGTAAGAAACATCACAAAAATCAGTATACCTTTCTATTTCACTAATAACACCCCTGTATAAACCGAGTTAAAATCATTTATTAACACTTTAACGGTTAGCCACACATTGAAATATACAATCCAGAATACTCACCAGGGCATTAAATATAATTATGCAAATAAAGACTTAAAGGAAAATTTGGAAGCAAACGTTACTTTACCTATCGCTATTAAATATCTGAACACTTCTGATACTAATAAGTAATGTAAATCTTTCAGCATGACGCCTGACACCATAACATTTAAAGATCCCGAATTACTCAGGGCTGTAGAGAGTTTAATCGAATACCTAAACTTATGATTTGTTAGGAAAATAAAAAACAGTAATGAGAACCGGCGTTTTAGTCCACTTTCACGATAACAATTATCATTACTGTATTGCTCAATATGATGAAATAAGATTTTCTTTAATAGGGTTTTTCTTAGAAAGCAATTGAAATATTCTCACTATGTGACCGTTGACTAATTACAACCGGTAAGTAATCATCTGCGTAAACTTAATTTACAATTCGAAATAAGTTATCAGTTTGTTAAAGATTCATCATGCCGTGATGATATCTAGCCCATATTGTTGTTCAAGCGCCCTTACACTCTACAGAGGGCTTTTTTCAAAATGTATAAAGGGTGTTATGGAACGTGTAGCGTTATGTATTGTTCTCGTTGTGTTACCAATCATCGCATATTTGGTTGGTGGCACAACATATAGGGTTTTACAAAATCATTAAGGCTCATGAAGCCTCTTTAAATAAAGGGTAAAGGTAAAATGAAAAATGCTATTATTGCTGTTCTTGTTTCTGCTGCTCTGCTTTCTGGCTGCGCTATCGCTATGCCACATCATGAAACAGGTGCTAAGACTGCTCAATCTTCACAGGTAGAACAACAGGCTGCGCCTGGTGTGGCTGATCCCCTTCACGCTATTAAGTTGGTAGGCAATGATTACGTTAAGGGGAAGGATAAACCGCTTAGCGTGAAGATCGGCAATGGTTATACCAAAGCCATGATTAACGATGAACCCGCAAAGATTAAGCGTAAGAACGCTACCTTCTACGAAATTACGGGACAAGGTTATATCGTTGGTGTCTATCTGGATGCAAACGGTTTTATGTCTGCGTCATGGGGTAAGCCTCATTCGAAAATTAACGGCGGTTTAAATGTTGTTAAGGGTGACGGCGAGTAAAACCCCATTAAATAAACTCTGATCGTAAAAAACAGTTGAGCATTTTTGTATGCCTTGACCGTATCATTCTAAAAATCATTATAACTACATTTGTAGTTAGTAATTTATTCGCCACATGGAGGTGGAACAAACCGTTAATTTTAAAACCTCAACACTTAATAGACTTGTTAAAAATGAAAACTTCAATTCTTGCTTTTATCATTACAACTGCTTTTTCTGTATCTTCTGTTAACGCTGCTGCGACAAGTTACGATCAGCAACAAGATGCTGCAATTGATTCTTTGGTTATCAATAGCAACGGGGCTTTCAAACAAATTCAAGACAATAAAACCGCTCAGGATGCGTATAATACCCAAACTGCTACATCCCTATATCACGTAGAAGGTGAAGCGCAACACGCACAAGACACGGCAGATAAGGCTTATAAACAAGCTAATTCTAACTATTCTGCTATTAGTGATGAAATCTCTATGCGTCAACGCCAGGGATACGACTTGCAAAACCAGATTCAGGATGTATCAGATGAGCAACGTAAAAATGATGCAGCGCAAACCTCTGCTTTACATCAACATGAATCACGTTTAGACGCTCATGATACAGCGTTTACCAATCATGAAACGCGCATTAGCCAGCTTGAGAATCAGCCCAAGCCCCGGAATGGTGTTGATGGTATAGACGGTAAAAACGGGGCTACAGGCGCTGCCGGTAAGAATGGCGTGAATGGGAAAGACGGGAAAGCAGGTAAAGATGGTGTTAACGGTAGTAATGGTAAGAACGGATTAGACGGGAGGAACGGCGTCACGACCACCGTTACTAAAATACAGGAGGACAAAGCCACTCAACGCATTGTTAAACGTAACAGCACATCTACAGCTAATAACGCTGCTGATTTGAAAGCTGTTCACCAGGCACTTAATAAACTTAATGCCACTAATAACAAATATTCTTCACTCAAAGATGAGGTTGATAATAACAAGAAGCAAGCAAACGCAGGTATCTCTGGTGCTATGGCAATGGCTGGCTTACCTCAAGTACAAGCCAATCAGCAATTCATGTTTAGTGCTGGTGCTGCCACTTACGAAAGTGAAAGCGCTTTAGCTGTTGGTGGTAGCGTTAACTTTAATGATCACGTTGTAGGTAAAGTCAGTTTCTCTGCTGATACTGCTTCTAATATGGGTGCTTCTGTTGGTGTTGGTGTTGGCTTCTAATAAAAACTCTTTTAGGGCCTCTTAATTAGAGGCTCTAATAAAGAAATCTTAATAAGTAATTGTGATGTCAGGTAGTCATCCAATAAAAGAAAAATCAGATAGTCTCCTGCTAAGACAGATCACACAAATTTAATTTACCATTCAGACTACACTGTTTTTTTTAACCATTGAATAATAATGCTTCTAAACTAAGAAAGATTATTGAAACGTTCAAAAATAAAAATCAATACCCCCCCTGACTACATTTGTTGTTAGTGTAAGATAGCAAATATTGAAACAACCTTGATAAGGTGCTTAACGTGGCTAGCAAGACATCTAAGAAACTCATGCGTTCTTTAAACTCCATTATTCGTAAGTGAGTATATTTTCGCGGTTGTTTAGTGAGTAACATCCTTGCCAGTCTTAAAGCCCGAGATAAGAGGATTGAGCAAATCTATCAGGCATGAAGCTTCAGCAGTTTTAAGAGATCGTTTCGATACTCGCTAATCATTGGCGGCAAGCTGCACAAACCATTTGCATTCCCCCTGGCATCGGCCCACAATCATTCACAAAGGTGATGGCGTTCCACCTTTCCCAACCGCCCTGCTGGGGCTGATGACGCCTGGTATACCCTCTTAACATGGAGGTATGTCAGGCCGTCTGTCGTTCGAAGACCCGCGCATACCTCGCAACCTGACGAGGTTTTTTTATGCCTGTTTACAACCATGCTCTGGTGCTGATCAACAGCAGTCTTGATGGCATTCCCCTGCTTGATCACGCCGCAAAAATGGCGCAGGAGAACGCGATGACGATAACCATCGCGCACATCAGCACCGATTATCGCGCCCTCAATTATGTCTCCGACAGCCTGATGGATGATGTGGTTTCGCAGGAAGTCATTCAGGCCAAAGCCCTGTTGAGCGAGCTGGCGGAATCCGTTTCGCTACCGGTACAAACGCTGGAACTGGTCACGACCCGTCACTTTGAGGATGTCGAATCCTGTATCCGCGATCGCCGTATCGATCTGGTCATCGCCGGGCACCACAATCGCCTGCTGGGCTTGCTCGCCTCCCACTCCTTTGAGTACATCAACCATCTGACGGTGGATGTGCTGATCAAACATTTAGCATAAGGATTTACGCGCGTGATGTATCGTTCATTACTGGCCGTTATTATTGGCGGCTCTACCGGGTGTGTCATTCGTTGGTGGCTGTCGATGAAGCTCAACAGCCTTTTCCCCAGCCTGCCGCCGGGAACGCTGGTGGTTAATCTGGTCGGTGGTTTTATTATTGGCGCGGCGCTGGCGTTTTTTTTGCGCCAGCCGCAGTTGGACCCGGCATGGAAGTTACTGATCACTACCGGTCTTTGCGGTGGGATGACGACCTTTTCCACCTTTTCGGCGGAGATCGTCACCCTTTTGCAAAACGGCAACTATCTGTGGGCGATGATATCGGTGATGACTCACGTGGTGGGATCGCTCCTGATGACCGCTGCCGGATTCTTTTTGATGACGTTGGTTTAGCCCCTGCGCTGCACCAGCGCTTCACAGCGTTCCTTCACCGCCTCATACAACAACCGCACCGCAGGCGAGAGCTGCTTGCGATGCGGACAAATCATATTCAGCGGCACGCATTCACCTTCGTAATCCGGCAGCAGCAATTTCAGACGGCCCTGGAAGACATCTTCACTGACGTCGAGCCAGGACTTATTGGCAATGCCTTCCCCGGCAATCGCCAGACGGCGAATGACTTCGGCATCATCGCTGATGATCGTGCCATTCACCTGCACCTCGTGGGTTTCCCCCTTCGCAGTAAGCGTCCAGCGATCAAACAAACGACCTCGCAGCACATAGGTCAGCGCATCACACTTTTCTAAATCAGCGGGCGTTGTCGGTTCACCATTTTTGGCGATCCACGCCGGCGATGCGACCAGCACGCGGCGATTATCCGGTGCGATGGGCAGCGCAACGTACGACGCATCCTCATTGGTGCCGTAACGAAATGCGACATCAACCGGATCTTTAAACACATCCGTCACCTGGTCCGAGAAAAGAATGCGCAGCTTAAGCGCCGGATGACGCAGGCGAAACTGGCGGAAAATACCGAGTAGCAGGTTTCTCCCGAGGTCCGAAGGCACCGCAATTTGCAACGTACCGCGAATTTCATCATCCGGCGTTTGAATCTGCTGGAGCCCGGCCTGCATTGTTTCCAGCATTTGGGTGGCGTAAGGCAGCCAGGTTTCACCCTCTGGCGTCAAGCGCAGGCTACGGGTTGAGCGGGCAAACAGGCGAATATTGAGCGCCGTCTCAAGACGTTTAATGGCGGAACTCACCTGGGCAGGTGGCAGACCCGCCTCGCGCGCCGCGTCGCTGAAACTGCTCAATGCCGCCGCACGCACGAACAGGGTTAAATCTTCCAGCCTGAGCATTTTCACTCCTCAACGATAAGTCCTGTCGCCGTGAATGGATTTTTCCGGCAAATATCATTGGATAGTATCATTCTTACTGTTTACTCAACATCACAGAGGTGTGTTATGAAGGCAATTGCGATTACTCAGGCGGCTGGCGCGCACGGCAACATTGATGCATTAGAAGAAATTACCCTGCCCGTCCCCGTGGCGGCAGGCCATGATTTGCTGGTAGAAGTGAAAGCCATCTCCGTTAACCCGGTCGATACCAAAGTGCGTGCCGGGTTTAGCGGCGACACACCGCGCGTGCTGGGCTGGGATGCTGTCGGTGTGGTGAAATCCGTTGGTGAAGCCGTCACTCTGTTTAAAACTGGCGACGAAGTCTGGTATGCGGGGGCGTTAACACGTCCCGGCAGTAACAGCGAATTCCAGCTGGTCGATGAGCGAATTGTCGCGCTCAAGCCACGTTCGCTGGATAACATTTCTGCTGCCGCCCTGCCGTTGACCTCCATCACTGCGTGGGAACTGTTGTTCGACCGTTTAGGCATTCAGGAAAACGGAAATGAAGGCGACGTACTGCTGATTGTCGGTGCTGCGGGCGGTGTCGGTTCCATCCTGACCCAACTGGCGCGCAAGCTTACTAAAATGACGGTGATCGGCACCGCATCGCGCCCTGAAACGCAGAAATGGGTAGCGGACGCCGGGGCTCATTATGTTATCGACCACAGCAAACCGATCGCCGAAGAACTTACCCGCATCGGTATTCCGGCGGTGACGCATGTCGCCAGTCTGACGCACACGGATAAGCACTATTTGCAGCTGATTGAAGCGCTCGCCCCACAGGGGAAACTGGCGCTGATTGACGATCCTGAAACCCTGGATGCGCGTCCGTTAAAAACCAAAAGCATCTCGCTGCACTGGGAATTTATGTATACCCGTTCGATGTTTGAAACGCCGGATATGATTGCTCAGCATCAGTTACTGACCCGCGTGGCCTCGCTGATTGATGACGGCGTAATCAAAACCACGCTGGGCGAGAAGTTAGGTGCGATTAGCGCCGAGAATATTCGTCAGGCACATCGCCAGCTTGAGACCGGTAAAACGATGGGTAAACTGGTGCTGGAAGGCTTTTAAGGCCGATCTGTTACATTTTTTACGAAAAAACCCATTCTGTGATACAAAAGAACGTCGATCTGCCTGTCAATTTTAAGAGAAAAAGGCAGACTCTACACCCTTGAGCATTCTGGTTATCGTTGGAGAAAGAATGGGTAAATATAAATTATGGCTTCTGGCTGGCCTGATGGCCGCAGGAACCGCCTTCGCCGCTCCAGGTACGGGCATTCAGAAGTATGAACTGAAAGAGTTTGTCGCGGATTTCACCCACTTTAACATCGGGGACGCCGTTCCGGAGATGTACCGTACTGACCAGTACAACATCAAGCAGTGGCAGCAGCGTAACCTGCCCGCGCCAGACGCGGGAACGCACTGGACCTACATGGGCGGTAACTACGTGCTGATTTCTGACACGGACGGGAAAATCAGTAAAGTTTACGACGGCGAAATCTTCTATCACCGTTAATGAAAGGGGCGCATAACCCGCCAGGGTTATGCGCCTGATCGCTTATACCGCGCGGAAGGCAATTTCGCCGGGGATCACTTCACCCTGCCAGTAAAGTTGGGCAGCAGTTAAATCCGCCAGTCGACGATAAATAAGGGTAAACTCACTGTCCGGACGATTCACCACCGTTGGTGTGCCTTTATCCAGATCTTCACGCAAGCTGATGTGCAGCGGCATCTGACCCAGCAACTGGGTATGGTATTTCTCCGCCAGTTTCTCTGCGCCGCCGGTACCGAAGATAGGTTCGTGGTGACCACACTGGCTGCAAATATGCATGCTCATGTTTTCAACGATGCCCAGCACCGGCACTTCCACTTTCTCGAACATCACGATGCCTTTTTTGGCGTCAATCAGCGCGATGTCCTGCGGAGTAGTGACCACTACCGCGCCGGTGACCGGAATGTTTTGTGCCAGCGTCAGCTGAATGTCACCGGTACCCGGCGGCATATCCAGCACCAGATAATCGAGATCCGGCCATAAGGTTTCCTGCAACATCTGCATCAGCGCCTTGCTGGCCATGGGGCCACGCCACACCATCGCGTTATCGTCGGTGACCAGATAACCAATAGAGTTCGTTGCCAGACCGTGAGCCATTATCGGCGCCATATGGGTGCCGTCTGGTGAAGTCGGACGCTGATTTTCCGCGCCGAGCATGGTCGGAATTGACGGGCCGTAGATGTCAGCATCGAGAATACCGACTTTCGCCCCTTCGGCTGCCAGCGCCAGCGCCAGGTTAACGGCTGTAGACGATTTCCCGACTCCGCCTTTGCCAGAACTGACGGCAATGATGTTTTTCACACCATTCACGCCCGGCTGGTTTTTAACGCGCTTCAGCGTGGCGACATTGTGGGTCAGTTTCCAGTCAATGGCATTCGCACCGGTAATACGAAGCAGGTCAGCACTGCATTGCTCTTTCAGTTCTTCAAACGCGCTGTTCCAGACAAACGGCATTTGCAGCTCAATGTGCACGGTGCCATCCAGCAGCGCCACATGATGTAACGCCTTCAGCGTGGTGAGATTATGCTTCAATGTTGGGTGCTGAAAATTAGCCAGCGTCCCGGCAACCATCGCGCGCAGGCGCTCGGGGGATGTGGCCTGGGATTGAGAACTCATCCCGACTCCTTTGTTCTTGTGAGTAAAACTTCGTTGAACAAGTTTACCTGAAAGACCGCGGTTTGTGCTTACTTAATAATGCCCCTTTTGGTAATATCGAAAACCCTTTTCACTACATAAGAAGTAATGTTCATTATGACTCAAGTCGCGAAGAAAATTCTGGTAACGTGCGCTCTGCCGTACGCCAACGGCTCAATCCACCTCGGCCACATGCTGGAGCATATCCAGGCTGATGTCTGGGTCCGTTACCAGCGAATGCGCGGCCACCAGGTAAACTTCATCTGCGCGGACGATGCACATGGCACGCCGATCATGCTGAAAGCTCAGCAGCTCGGGATTACCCCGGAGCAGATGATTGCCGAAATGAGTCAGGAACATCAGACCGATTTTGCTGGCTTCAACATTAGCTACGACAACTACCACTCGACGCACAGCGACGAAAACCGCGAGCTGTCGGAGCTTATCTATGGTCGCCTGAAAGAGAACGGTTTTATCAAAAACCGCACCATCTCTCAGCTTTACGATCCGGAAAAAGGCATGTTCCTGCCGGACCGTTTTGTGAAAGGCACCTGCCCGAAATGTAAATCACCGGATCAATACGGCGATAACTGCGAAGTGTGCGGCGCGACCTACAGCCCAACCGAGCTTATCGAGCCGAAATCGGTGGTTTCCGGTGCGACGCCGGTGATGCGTGAATCGGAACACTTCTTCTTTGATCTGCCTTCCTTCAGCGAGATGCTGCAGGCGTGGACCCGCAGCGGCGCGTTGCAGGAGCAAGTGGCGAACAAAATGCAGGAGTGGTTTGAATCCGGCCTGCAACAGTGGGATATCTCACGTGATGCGCCATACTTCGGCTTCGAAATTCCGAACGCGCCGGGCAAATATTTCTACGTCTGGCTGGATGCGCCAATCGGCTACATGGGTTCTTTCAAAAACCTGTGTGATAAACGCGGTGACACCACAAGCTTTGATGACTACTGGAAGAAAGACTCCGATGCCGAACTGTATCACTTCATCGGTAAAGATATCGTCTACTTCCACAGCCTGTTCTGGCCTGCCATGCTGGAAGGCAGTAACTTCCGTAAACCAACTAACCTGTTCGTGCACGGTTATGTAACGGTGAACGGTGCGAAGATGTCAAAATCGCGCGGCACCTTCATTAAAGCCAGCACCTGGCTGAACCACTTTGATGCCGATAGCCTGCGCTACTATTACACCGCCAAGCTCTCTTCACGCATCGATGATATTGACCTCAACCTGGAAGACTTCATCCAGCGCGTGAACGCCGATATCGTCAACAAGGTGGTTAACCTGGCATCGCGTAATGCCGGCTTTATCAACAAGCGTTTCGATGGCGTGCTGTCTGCTGAACTGGCCGATCCTGAACTGTATAAAACCTTTACCGACGCGGCTGCCGCGATTGGCGAAGCCTGGGATAGCCGCGAGTTTGGTAAAGCGATTCGTGAAATCATGGCGCTGGCTGACGTGGCAAACCGCTACGTTGACGAACAGGCACCGTGGGTGGTCGCAAAACAGGAAGGCCGCGATGCCGATCTGCAGGCTATTTGTACCATGGGGCTGAACATGTTCCGTGTACTGATGACCTGGCTGAAACCGGTACTGCCTTCACTGACCGAACGTGCTGAAGCGTTCCTCAACACCACGCTGGAATGGGATGCCATCGCCCAGCCGCTGCTGTCGCACAAGGTGAACACCTTCAAAGCGCTCTACAACCGCATCGAAACCAAACAGGTTGAAGCGCTGGTTGAAGCGTCGAAAGAAGAAGTGAAAGCCGCTGCGGCACCGGTCACCGGCCCGCTGGCGGACGATCCGATTCAGGAAACCATCACCTTTGACGATTTCGCCAAAGTGGATATGCGCGTGGCGCTGATTGAAAACGCCGAGTTCGTTGACGGCTCTGACAAACTGCTGCGCCTGACGCTGGACCTCGGCGGCGAGAAACGCAATGTCTTCTCCGGCATTCGTTCCGCATACCCGGAACCTGAAGCCCTCATTGGCCGCCTGACGGTAATGGTCGCTAACCTGGCACCGCGTAAAATGCGCTTCGGCATCTCTGAAGGAATGGTGATGGCTGCAGGCCCTGGCGGGAAAGATATCTTCCTGTTAAGCCCGGACAACGGTGCAAAACCGGGTCAGCAGGTAAAATAACCTTTCGTATAAAGCGCGGTTTGTTCTTGCCGGATGCGGCGTAAACGCCTTATCCGGCCTACAAAACATTGCAAATTCAATATATTGCAGAAATCTTGTAGGCCTGATAAGCACAGCGCATCAGGCAATGACGCGTTTATCAATCGTCTCAGCGCTGCTCCGGCAGCGCTTTTTTTATGAATTCTGAAAAAATGCCGTACTGCTATGCTTTTTTCTTTTAGCCTATATGATAATAATTTGCATTTGCTAAAAGGAACTCTCATGCGCAAACTCCGTCCTACTCTTACACTTATCACCCTCTGCCTTGCGGGTAGCCTGTTTGGCTGCGACAACAAAGACACACCCAAAGAGCCGCAGACCTATGTGCAGAGCATTGCCGCCAGTAACACGCCGGAGGAAAAAGCCACGTTTTTTAATGCCGCAAATGGCGTTGAGGTGAAAGTGACCTATTACTACAAAGGGGATGTCGTCCTTCGCCAGGACGTTCACAACAAAATGACTTATGCCAGCGCAGGCGTGAGCAATAAAGAAGAAGCACAGCGGCGATTTGAACAGATCAGTAACGCGTACAAAAACGCGGCAGGTGTCACGGAGACCATTGATTACCAGGACGATTATGTTACAGAGAACATCGTCGTTGATTACACCAAAGCGAATATCGGCGAGCTGTGTAAGCTCCCGGGTACATCAATGACCGATTGCAATGCGCAGTATCTGTCAATGCTGTTGTCCGAGAAGATGGTGTTAAAACAGGGGTTTAAGAAGCAGGAGTAGGCAGGAAACGGTATCCACAATTTTATCGATTATTCGACTCAAAACATGAGTCGAATAATCGCCGTAATCACCTCAGCAAGCGTAATCAGCTTTTCGCTGCGTGCTCACGTACTGCCAGGCCGCGCAGGAAATAGCGCAGGAACTGGTCGCCACATTCGCGGAAGTTTTTATGATCCGGCGCGCGCATCATGGCGGTGATTTCCGGCATCGAGACGCGGAATTTCTGCTCGGTAAGAATAGCGAGGATATCATCCGTTTTCAGGGAAAACGCGATACGCAGCTTTTTGAGCATGATGTTGTTGTTTACCCGACGTTCAACCGCCAGTGCGGGCGCAGATTCATCGCGACCGCGTTTTTCGTAAATCAGCCCGTTCAGGAAGCAGGACAGCATAATATCCGGGCAGCGTACAAACCCCTCTTCATCTTCTTTGCGCAACCAGGGTGCCAGCTGCTCGGCGGTGACCACGGTGTCGCCCAGCGCAAAAATACGCAGCAGATCTTGATTGTTCATTTTCAGGATGTAGCGCACGCTACGTAAAATATCGTTACTGACCATAGTGCCTTCGGTAATGAAAAATGCGGTCGGTTAGTTTAACACGATTTACAGTCCCAACGCCTCTTTCAGGCTTTTTAAGTAGCGTCGGCTGACCGGTACGGTTTGCCCATTGCGCAGCAACAGTTCGGCCTGGCCATTGTCTTCCAGGCGAATCTCCCGCAGATGCGCCATGTTAACAAGATACTGTCGATGGCAGCGCAGTAACGGCGTGCGTTGCTCAAGCGTTCTTAACGTCAGCTCAGTGAACCCTTCTTTCCCTTCATGATTGGTGACGTAAACACCGCTCATTCGGCTGCTGACAAACGCCACATCATCCATTTGCAACAGCCAGATACGGCTATGCCCGGAGCAGGGAATAAACTTCAACGCTTCCTGATTCTCGGTGAGCGCGGAGACATCCTGCACATTACGTTCCTGCCGCAAACGCGCGAGGGTTTTCTCCAGACGTTTCTCTTCGATCGGTTTAAGCAGGTAATCAAACGCATGCTCTTCAAAAGCCTTGACCGCGTACTCGTCGAAGGCAGTCAGGAAAACGATGTAAGGGCGATGTTCCGGGTCGAGCATACCGACCATCTCCAGCCCGCTGATGCGCGGCATCTGGATATCAAGGAACAGAACGTCGGGATGTAACTTATGCACCGCGCCAATCGCTTCCACGGCGTTACCGCACTCGCCGACAATCTCGACATCCGGCTGCGCCTGTAACAGCACCCGCAGATTCTCCCGCGCCAACGGTTCATCATCGACAATCAGCACTTTAATCATGCGTTCTCCTCCAGTGGCAGCCTTAGGGTGATACGGGTGAAAATATCGGGTTCGCAGGTTACGTTGATCCCGCAGTCATCACCAAAACGCGTGCGCAGGCGCTTATCCACGAGGCTCATACCCAGCCCACTGGCCTGCGCGTCCGGTTGATACAGCCCGGCGTTGTCTTCAATTGCCAGCAGCAGATGTTGCCCGTCACGGCTGGCGTTGATACGAATTTCGCCCACGCTCAACAACTGCGATGTGCCGTGCTTGATAGCATTCTCAACAATCGGTTGCAGCGTAAAGGCCGGCAGACGGACATGCGCCAGCGTGTCAGGCACATGCAGTTGAACCTGTAAATTTTCCTGGAAACGCGCTTTCTCAATTTGCAGATAGGCATTCACATGCTCAATTTCATCGGCCAGCGTCACAATCTCCGACGGGCGTTTAAGGTTCTTACGGAAAAAGGTCGAGAGATATTGCACCAGTTGGCTTGCCTGTTCGCTGTCGCGGCGAATCACCGCTTTCAGGGTGTTAAGCGCGTTAAACAGGAAGTGCGGGTTCACCTGCGCATGCAGCAGTTTGATTTCCGACTGGGTAAGCAGCGCTTTTTGCCGCTCATACTGCCCTGCCAGAATTTGCGCCGACAGCAGTTGGGCGATCCCCTCGCCCAGTGTGCGGTTGATCGAGCTGAACAGGCGATTTTTGGCTTCATACAGTTTAATGGTGCCAATAATACGCTGGTTTTCGCCGCGCAGTGGGATCACCAGCGTTGAGCCGAGCTTACACTGTGGGTGAATCGAGCAGCGATACGGTACTTCGTTACCGTCGGCATACACCACCTCGCCGGTTTCAATCGCTTTTTGGGTATAACTGGAAGAGATAGGCTTACCGGGAAGATGGTGATCCTCCCCGATCCCGGTAAAGGCCAACAGGCGTTCACGATCGGTAATCGCCACCGCGCCAATATCCAGTTCCTGGATCAACACCTGCGCCACCTTCATGCTGTTCTCTTCATTAAACCCCTGGCGCAAAATCCCTTCCGTCGATGCCGCCACTTTCAGCGCAGTGGCGGAAAAGGCCGAGGTGTATTTTTCAAACATTGCACGTTTATCGAGAAGAATACGCATAAATAGCGCTGCCCCGACGGTGTTGGTCACCATCATCGGCGCGGCAATGCTTTGCACGAGATGAAAGGCGTCCTGGAACGGACGCGCAATCAGTAAAATGATCAGCATCTGCACCAGTTCGGCGAAGAAGGTGATCGCCCCGGCGGTCCACGGGCTAAAGACTTTATCTGGTCGGCCTCGCTTCACCAGCATGCTGTGTACCAGCCCGCCCAGAAGGCCTTCTACGATGGTAGAAATCATACAGCTCAGCGCTGTCATGCCGCCCATGGAGTAGCGATGCAACCCTCCGGTTAGCCCCACTAATCCCCCTACCACCGGCCCGCCAAGCAGGCCGCCCATCACGGCGCCAATGGCGCGTGTGTTAGCGATAGAGTCTTCAATATGCAGGCCAAAATAGGTACCGAGGATGCAGAAAATTGAGAAGGTCACGTAGCACAGCAGCTTATGCGGCAGGCGCACGGTCACCTGCATGAGCGGGATGAACAGGCGCGTTTTGCTCATCAGCCACGCTATGACCAGAAACACACACATCTGCTGAAGCAGCAGCAACACCAGATCAAATTCGTACATACCCGAAAACCACAAGACCCATGAAGCTGCGTAACATACACCGAGTGAACATAACTTTCTTTGAAGCTATGCAAAAAAAGCTGAAATAGCGGTCAGAATCACATTTTTACTCTCTCCTGCGGTTAAGTAATGGCTAAAAAACCATCACCCCAGAGCAAGAAGGAAAACCCGTCTACAGTTAAAAGGATATATTCATCCCGGGAGTTATCATGGCGTGGTATACGATTGGCGAGGTGGCGCAACTGTGTGACATCACCCCGGTGACGCTCCGCGCGTGGCAGCGTCGCTATGACCTGCTTAAGCCCCAGCGTACCGACGGCGGGCACCGCTTGTTCACCGAATCCGATATTGAGCGCATCCGCGAAATTAAACGCTGGGTGGATACAGGCGTTCAGGTCAGTAAAGTCAAAAAGCTGTTAATCGAAGGTAGCAAGGAGCAGCAACAGGACTGGCGGGAGCGCCAGGAAGAAGCACTGCGCTACCTGCAAAGCGGGCGCATCGATCGGTTACGACAGTGGCTGAAAGAGTGCACGCGTCACTATCCTGCTCGCACGCTGGTGAATCAACTCATCACCCCATTACGCCAGCGTCTGGCCGGTTCGCAATCGACGTTCTGCGCCATGCTGGGTATTCTCGATGGCGTGCTGATCAATACTATTTCGCTCATTCTGGCCGCATCGCGTAAAAAACCAGGGCAGGATGCCTTGGTCGTCGGCTGGAACGTTAACGATATCACGCCGTTATGGCTTGAGGGGTGGGTCGCCTGCGAACAGGGCTGGCGGGTTGATGTGCTGGCGCATTCTCTCCCACAACTGCAACCGGGCCTCTTTCCGGAACAGACGCTGCTGGTGTGGTGCGGCGCCGTTTCCGCTCCGCAGCAGACTTTGCAGATTCAGCGCTGGCAGGAACAGGGCTACGCGATTCGTTTGTGTACAAATTAATGGTTCATTAACAAGCATGCTTCGCAGTATAATCCTTTAATTAACATAAGGAGCACACTATGAAGCCAGCTAAACTTGCCGTCGTGGCGCTATTTCTGTTTATGGCCGTGAGCGGAATTGGCGGCGTGATGCTTGCCGGCTACTCGTTCATTGTTCGCGGCGGTATCGGCTAAGCCTGTGGCTCAGACGTTCAAACGCGCGGTCTACGATGACCGCCGCCAGAGCCACCAGTACCGCGCCCTGCAACACATAGGCGGTATTAAAACCGCTTAGCCCAATGATAATTGGCGTACCCAGCGTGTTAGCGCCGACGGTCGAGGCGATCGTTGCCGTGCCGATGTTAATAATGACCGACGTGCGAATACCCGCCAGCATCACCGGCGCGGCCAACGGCAGTTCCACTTTCAGCAGTCGCTGAGCGCTGCTCATCCCCATCCCTTGCGCAACGCTGCTTACCCCGGCGGGAACGGATGCCAGCCCGGCAAGCGTGCCCTGAAGAATCGGTAAAACCCCGTAGAGAATTAATGCAATAATCGCTGGCTGCTGGCCAAAACCCATCACCGGAACGGCAATCGCCAGTACGGCAACGGGCGGGAATGTTTGGCCCATTGCGGCAATGGTCTCGACCAGCGGGCGAAACTCTTTGCCCGCGTCACGCGTCACCGCAATGCCTGCGCCGGTGCCCAACACAATCGCTACCAGGCTTGAGACGCCCACCAGCCAGAAGTGCGCCAACGTCAACGAGACGAAGCTTTCCTGCTGATAGAGGGGGCGTGACTGTTCCGGGAATAGCGCATGAAAAAAGGGCTCGCTGTGCGGCAAGCCGAGTAAGAGCACAAGGAAAAACAGCACCAGCCAGAGCAAAGGGTCACGCAGGAATTTCACCGTCGCCCTCCTCACGTAACAGATCGGCGAAGTGCAGCGCACCGCTAATCTCACCGTTTTCATTCATCACAGGAAGCGCCAGACGCCGCTGTGCCACAAACTGTGATAACGCTTCTCGCAGCGACATGGATATCCGCAAAGCGTCCCCCTGCACCCGCTCGCCACGACGCTGATAATCCCCGACCTGACGCAGCGAAAGCAGACGTACGCCCAGCTCGCTTTGGCCAAAGAAGGTTCTCACAAACGCGCTGGCTGGATGCGTGAGCATCTCGAGCGGCGTACCCTGCTGGACGACTTTGCCGTTATCCATCAAAATCAGATGGTCTGCCAGGCGCAGGGCTTCGTCGATATCATGCGTCACCAGAACAATCGTGCGCCCCAGCAACTGGTGGATGCGACGCATCTCCTGCTGGAGAGCGCCACGCGTCACCGGGTCCAGCGCGCCGAAGGGTTCATCCATCAGCAACACTTCCGGATCTGCCGCCAGCGCACGCGCCACACCGACGCGTTGCTGCTGCCCACCGGAAAGCTGATGTGGATAGCGATCGCGTAGCCCGGCTTCAAGCCCCAGCAACACCATCAGCTCATCAATACGCGCCTGAGTACGCGCTTTCGGCCACTTCAACAGCTGCGGCACGGTGGCGATGTTCTGCGCTACCGTCCAGTGAGGAAACAGGCCGATAGACTGAATGGCATAGCCCATTCGTCTGCGTAGCGTCAGCAGCGGTTGCTGACGAATATCCTCTCCGGCGAAACGGATGGTGCCGCTATCGTGGGCTTCCAGGCGATTAATCATCTTCAGGGTGGTCGATTTCCCGGAGCCGGACGTACCAATCAGCACCGTGAAAGCGCCCTCTTTGAAATGCAGTGTGAGATCTTTTACCGCTGCCCGGTCGCCAAAATATTTACTGACCTGCTGAAACTCAATCACCCTGCTCTCCTTTCACTAACGCGATGCACAAACTAAACAGCGCATCGGTAATAACCGCTAATACCACCACCGGGATGACGCCCAATAACACCAGATCCAGCGCACTACTGAGTAGCCCCTGAAAGACCAGCGCGCCAAAACCGCCCGCGCCGATCAACGCTGCCACCACCGCCATGCCGACCGTTTGCACCGCGACCACCCGCAGGCTGCGTAATAAAACCGGCAATGCCAGTGGAAACTGCACCTGCCAGAAACGCTGCCCACGCCCCATGCCCATTGCCCGAGCGCTTTCCAGTACATCCTGGGGAACCTGTTGCATACCCGCCACCACGCCGCGAACCAGCGGCAACAGCGCGTAGAGCACCAGCGCAATTAATGCAGGCGTCAGCCCGGTACCCGCAATGCCAAGACGGGCAAGCCACGGGAACTGTTGCGCGAGACCGGCCAGCGGCGCAATAAGCAGACCAAACAGGGCCACAGAGGGAATGGTTTGAATGATATTCAGGATGGCAAAGACTTTGGTCTGGCGCGCCGGGTGACGCCAGCACCACAGCCCTAAAGGAATGCCAATCAGCAGACCGGGCAGCAGTGTGCCGAATAACAGTACCAGATGCTGCGAAAACGCATCATTAAATACATCCTGGCGATTGGCATACTCTTTTAACAAAGAGAGGTGGTCAAGCTGCCCCATCCACAGTAGCACTATCGGCAGTAGCCAAATCTGTATTTGCATAATCCAGCGCCAGAGCGTGCTGAATGTTAACCGGCGTAATGTGTCACTACAAATAAGTAACGTCAGCAACATCCAAAGCCAGAGCCCGCTTCCGGGTGAAGTTCGCGCAAGGGAACTTCCCGTTGACGCAAGAGAGCTTGCCGCTTCTCCAGCGGCCCATACCAGCAGAGTGAATAGCGCCTGCCCCAACACAAAGCTTGAGATAACGGCCCCTCGCCCGGGGATAAAACTCAGGACAAACAGCAGCAGGGGGAAAGCAAACAACCATAGCGGTCGAAACCCGTCAGTCTGCCACAGCGCAAGGGATTCCCCTGAAACAAGACGGTTAGGTGCGTAGTTAACGAAAGGTAGCAGAACAGCCACTGTTATCAGCACAACAAGCAGAAACTGAACGCGGTTGTGGCAAAAAGGTGATGTCATTGAAGAGGTCATATCCTTTTGTGGGTGCCAGGCAACGCCTTTTTGGGCAGCAGTCGCTCCCAATGATACAGATGTTCTCCCTTTGACTTCAAACTTGCCTCCCGATACTCCGCGTATGATGAGTTTTCAGTTTATACGCATTACCAGATTTAGCCTGGTCATTTTGTTTAATCTCTCCTGGGCGTAGTAGAAAAAATATGGCAAATCCACCTGACCCTGCGGTTTAATAATTTACAAAACTAAAAAATTAAACCCTTAATATTTATAGAAAAATCTTATTTACATAACAAACACCATTAAGCTTTCTTTTTTTTCCACACAAAAATGTTAATTTTTTCATGCAAACAGTAAATTTCGCCAACAAATGTTGCAGATATGATATTTTTGTCTATCTAACGAACTTACCGAAACTTAAGATACCAACCAGACACTTTACAATTTAAAATAAACAGCCAGACTTTTCACTGTTTTACTACCAGAAGGAGATGATTCTTCTTTGCATTAAGAGAAAACCTTTAATGAGTTCTGATTATGAGATTTTTATTTAACAAACAAGTTATCTTTGATGCAGATTCTGGAACATTATTTCTTGCAGAGACTCCCGAAGACGCGGTCCAAATATCTAATCCAACTAAGCGATTATTACTATTACTCACATGCCATCAAGGGGAAGTAATTAACCGCGAGATAATATTTAAAAAAGTCTGGGATGACTTTGGGATGGTTTCCAGTAATAACAACCTTAATCATTGCATCAGTAAACTACGTCGAATACTCCGTAACCTTGGTCTGGAAGATGAGGTCATCACGACCGTACCTAAGATGGGCTTTATGTTCCATCAACAGGTCATGGTTGAACTGCTTCCCGAACCTGAGAAGAATACTCCCATTGAAATTTTCAATGATATTTCAATGAGTAAAAACAATGACTCACCGGCAGTACCGCCTGTCGCGGCAAAAACGCCCCTCTCGCCGGGGAAAATCCAAATCCTGTCCATCATTACGCTTTTATGCGCAATACTTGCGCTTTGTATGACGCTCGCTGTCTGGTATCAGCATCGTCCGGAAGACCGTCGGGAAATTTACATCGGCGAAGCGGGAAACTGTGATGTCATGGTCTCCGTCCCTTTGCCGAATAACACCAATACAGAGAGTTTAAAAAAGGGCATTCTGAGTTATGCACAATCGTTAAACCCGCAATGTCGTAGCGACCAGTATGTATTGGTCATTAAGAGTAATACCTTCCGAGTATACAGTAACGATCTTTCCCGCCTGTATATGATGTTGTGCGGCTCGCTTCGTGAGAATAAAGCGGAAGTATGCTGGAGCCTGAACGAACCAAAACCTTCGCCCAGCCATTAATTTCCCCTAAGGGCAGTACACCTGGCTGCCCTTTTTTGTCTCAGATCAAATTCTCCACTTTTAAATCGAGAGCAGAAAGGCGATCCCTCCCCAAACAGGTCGTTATCACTGCCGATTTTACCTAAGTCACCTTTACTAACCAACAACATGACGCCTGACATTTCCAGCGTAAAAAACCATACCCACGTACAAATTCGCATTATTAACAGAATATTAATCTTAATACTTACCTGTTAATAGTTAATGATTACACAGCATAGGAAATATCTTAACCTTTGCGTACATGTTACTGCTGGTTTGCAACACCTCGTTTACCCGCGTTTAAAGCTACCCGCAGAAGCCATGGAACACGCAATCAGGTCTACTCAGGATTAACAGGAAACGCATCATGTTGAAAAAATGTTACTTAGCTATGCTGTCAGGCTCTCTGCTGGTATCCGCCAACGCAATGGCTCTTTCAGATAACACCATCACTTTCCAGGGCGAAGTTACGGACGAAACCTGTTCCGTGGCCATTAACGGTAACCAGGCGACGCCCGTTGTCCTGCTGCCCACAGTGAGCAGCAGCGATCTGGCCGCGAGCGGTGATACCGCAGGCCCGGTGACCTTTGATATTGGCCTTACCGGTTGCACCGGCGACACCACAAACGCCACCAAAATTTCCACCGTGTTCGTCGGAAATCAGGTGACCACTAACGGTAATCTGGGCAATACCGGCACCGCCGCCAATGTTGAAGTCCAAATTCTGGACACCAAAGGCACCGAAATTAACCTGACCAACGGATTCACTGGCACCGGAGACCTCACGCTAGCGGCGGGTGAGAAAGAGGCGTCTGCAACCTATACCGCGCAGTACTACGCAAGCGGTAAAGCGACCGCAGGTACCGTTGAATCGACCATGCAATACGCCGTCTCTTATCAATAACTTTCTTTTCAGGGCGCAGCCCGTGCTGTGCCTTTTTTTTGACGGAAGGAATCCATGACTTCAATGCGCGTCTTTCATCGCAATTTGCTGTGGCTATTAGCCATTAGCGTGATCGGTATTGCTACTGCACACGCCAGCGTCACCATGTTAGGTAGTCGCATTATTTACAATGCGAAGGCTTCCTCCGTAGACGTTCAACTGAAAAACAACGACACCTATCCCTACGTTGTACAGACGTGGTTTGATGAAGGTAATGTCGATGCTAACCCGCAGAATAGCCATGCGGTTCCCTTTTTATCGACGCCTCCGGTTTTCCGCATTCAGGCGAAAGCAGGGCAAATTGTGCGCATTGTCTACAACGGCGCGAAACCCCTGCCGAAGGACAGAGAATCCGTTTTCTGGTTCAACTTTTTACAGGTTCCTCCGAGTAACGTTGCGGGCGATCAAAAGCAAAACAAAATGCTGATCATGCTACGTACCCGGGTGAAGCTGTTTTATCGCCCGGAAGGTCTCTCCGCGCCGGGAGATATCACCAAAAGCCTGCAAGTTTCGGCCGTACGCGATGGTCATAAAGGCGTAGGAATTCAGGTAAAAAATACATCATCCTGGTTTGCATCACTCTCCAATATGACCGTCGAAGCAGGCGGCAGCAAAATCCCGGTTAACGTGGATATGGTTTCGCCCTTCTCCAGTGAAACCTTTTGGCTGAACGGTAAAAGCGCACCGTTGCCGGGTCGGGGCAACGTCATCCTTACGGCGATTAATGATCAGGGCGCCAGGATCAGTGAGCACTACGATGTCACGTACCCCTGATTTTCCCTTAAAGCGGCTTACCTCGCTGATTGCCTTGATTGTTGCAGGAGCAGCACAAGCTGATGATTACTATTTTAATCCGGCCCTGTTTCAGGGGTCGGCATACGGTCAAAATATCGGCCAGTTTAATCAGCAGCATATTTCCCCAGGGAACTACCTGGTAGATGTTTATGTGAACAACACGTTGGTGAAAACAGGGGTCAAAGTGACCTTTGAAGATAAAGGTACCGACAGTGCACCGGAACCCTGTCTGACGGCTTCATTGATGAAAAGCGCACAGCTTAAGACCGTGTCGGAAGACGACGAGCCCACAACCTGCAAACCCTTTACCGTCTGGGTGCCAGACGGTAGCTGGCAGTTCGAGTCGTCCACTCTACGGTTACAGCTCGCCATTCCCATGACCGAACTGGTGCGCAATCCGCGCGGCTATATCTCGCCAGAAGAGTGGGATAGTGGCGCAACAGCGATATTTTTACGCCACAACACCAGCTATACGGTTAATGAAAATACCGACAGTCACTACCGCTATCAATATTTGTGGAGCGGGATTAACGCAGGTACCAACCTGGGCCTGTGGCAATTACGCCATCAGGGCAATTTGCGCTATGTCGATAATAACCAAACCGGCAGGGCTTATCGCTATAACAGCGTGCGTACCTGGGTTCAACGCCCGATTGAGCAGCTTGAAAGCATCATGACACTTGGCGATAGCTATACCGACAGCAGCCTCTTCGGCAGTCTGTCATTTAATGGTATCAAGATTGCCACCGACGAAAGAATGTGGCCACAGGGCAAACGGGGCTATGCGCCAGAAGTACGGGGAGTTGCAGGGAGCAGCGCGCGAGTCATCGTCAGCCAGTTGGGCAAAACTATCTATGAAACAAACGTTCCGCCCGGTGCGTTTGTTATTAACGACCTCTATAACACCCGAAACCAGGGGGATCTGCAGGTTGAAGTCGTTGAAGCCAACGGTAAAACATCGACCTTCACGGTGCCCTACTCTGCCGTGCCCGACTCGGTCCGCCCCGGAAACTGGCACTATTCCCTCTCGATGGGACGCGTGCGTCAGTATTACAGCGTTAATAACAACTTTCTTGAAGGCACGCTGCAACACGGCATCAATAACAACTTTACGCTCAACGCCGGGGCGCGTATCGCTAAAGAGTATCAGGCATGGCTGGCTGGTGGCGTGTGGGCAACCGACCTCGGCGCATTTGGCATGAACGCTACGTGGTCAAATGCGCAGGTTGAAAATGGCGATCGTCAGCAAGGGTGGCGTAGCGAGTTGAGCTACAGCAAAACGTTTTCGTCCGGCACGAATCTGGTGCTGGCGGCATATCGCTATTCCACCAGCGGGTTTCGCGATCTCCAGGATGTGCTGGGCGTTCGCCGGGAAAACAAAAGTGGTGAAGATTACTACTCAGATACGTTGCATCAGCGCAACCGACTGTCAGCGACAGTAAGCCAGCCCTTATGGGGTTTTGGCACGCTGAACATGAGCGCCAGCACAGCGGATTATTACAATAATCAGTCGCGCATTACGCAGTTGCAGCTTGGCTACAGTAATCAATGGCAGCGTATCAGCTATGGCTTTAACGTTGCGCGCCAGCGCACATCATGGGACTACGGGCGTTTTTATAGCAGCGTAAACGATCCCGATGATGACAGCAGCCGTCAAAAGTATACCGAAACCACCGTCTCGATGACTGTTTCCATCCCGCTCGATTGGGGGCAAAGCCGTTCGTCTGTCGCCATGAACTATAACCAGACGCGCCAAAGCCGCTCTTCCACCGTCTCGATGACCGGCTCCTCAGGAGAAGGGGGTGATTTCTCCTGGTCCATGTATGGCGGATATGAGCGCTATCGCGATGGCAGCACCGGCAGTTCCGCAACGTTCGGTGCCGGTGTTCAGGAAAATACCCGCATCGGCGCGTTGCGGGCCAATTATGACCAGGGAAATAACTACCGTCAGACCGGGCTGGGTGCCTCGGGTACGATCGTTCTGCATCCTGGCGGCGTGACACTCGGGCCGTACACCAGCGATACTTTTGCGCTTATCCATGCGGATGGCGCGCAGGGTGCCCGCGTACAGAACGGCCAGGGCGCAGTGGTCGACAGCTTCGGCTACGCCATTCTGCCTTCACTGGCACCGTATCGTGTTAATAACGTGAGCCTCGATACACAGCAAATGACTGCGGATGCCGAGCTTACCGGCGGTAGCCAGCGCGTAGTGCCCTATTCCGGTGCTATCGCGCGGGTGAATTTCAATACTCTGAAAGGAAAAGCGGTGTTGATAAACCTCAATACAGGCAACGGCGTTCTGCCGCCGATGGGGGCCGACGTACTTGATGGCGAAGGCACATTGATAGGCATGGTAGGCCAGGGCGGGCAAATTTACGCACGAATTCCGGTGGCTTCGGGTTCGCTGCTGGTGCGTTGGGGCGAGAATGCTCATCAGCGGTGCCGCGTGACATATCAACTTCCCACCGATGACGACAAGCAAATCATTACCTTAAATCAACGCTGCGAGAAGGAATAACATCATGCGCGCCTGGCTTCAAATTCTGAGCATCCTCGTTGGTATTCTCTTCAGTTCGTCGCTTTGGGCCACCTGCTACCGTGTGACCACTGCGAGTTCGCTTTCCGCAGCCGCCAAAAGTGCTGGCTATACGGCCGCTGACTGGATAGGGGCGTGCGATACCTGTAGCGGCAACGTGGGCCTTCCGGCAGTCATTAGCCTGAATAGCGGCACCAACTTTCAGCCTTCTGGCACACTGCTGGGTAGCGGTGTGGGGAGTTTCCTGACCGCCGCCACCAATAAGCCCTATACCGCCAATCAGATTCTGTTCCGCTGCGCCGTTGCGGATGCCGACAGTCTGTATGAGTTTTATGCTACCAACGGCGACTCAACTTATGCGGGGGCCTATACCACCTCTGAAGTGAGCGGCGCTTACTATGACTTCGTGAAGAACGTTGCTGTTCGCATGACCAACCTGACTACCGGTGAGTATTACAGCCGATACTGGAAATCGCGCAAATTTACCGCCAGCGACTGGTACAACGACGGAACCTATATATACATCCCGGCCAGCGCGTTCAGTAACGTGCTTTATGAGATGTTTAAAATCACCTCAACCACCTACGGTTACGAAGGCTCAAAGCGCTACGTCGATACGTATACCCAACCACGGGGTTATATCGCCTTTAAAGGGCCAGGCATCTCCCCTGCACTGGCCGACGGCGCGGATAGTCTCTCCAACTATTCAGGATGGTATACCGGTTGGCCGGGCGCATGGGGCAGCTACGGCAGCGTCACCTATATTCGCGGGGCGATTTGCCAGGTCAGTGATTATCCCGCGCGCGTGCCGTTACCGACGATAAGCGTCGCCGAGTTGCAGGCCGGAAACGTCAGCCAGGCTCCGTTCAGCGTTAGCCTGCAGTGTGAATCCGGCGCGATATCAAGTACCAGCGCCTCAACCGCCAGCGCCGCCAACGTAGCCATGGGCTTTCTGGTCAATCAGCCCGCCGCGGTGGCTGCCGCGCGAACGCTGAAGCTGGTGACCTCCGGCGGTGGCCTGACATGGCTGCTGGATACACAGTACGGCAGTAAAGGGGTCGCCTCAGGTGTGGGTATTAAGATTTATAACAGCAACGGCGCGCCGCTGAATCTGTTGCCGGATCAATCCAGTATGGGCACCGGAAATACGCGGGGCTGGTATGCCTATAAAGATCTGACCACGCTGGTTTCCTCGGACACCGTGACAACTTATACGGGCGATTTCACTGCCTCTCTTGAGGCCATTAGCGGTCAAACAGTGACCGCAGGAACAGTCAATGCGCAATTACAGGTGGTGGTCAGTTTTCAGTAAGGTGGCGTTAATGCTGGTATTTTCGGCTCAGGTGAGCGCCGCAGTTAACGTTGATCGCACACGGCTCGTATTTAGCGCTGGCGATGTCGCCCGCTCGTTGAACCTGTCTAATGATGGGGCGATGCCGATGGTGATTCAGGTATGGGCGGACGATGGCAATCCTGCCAGCACGCCGGATGTGAACCCTACGCCGGTGGTGATCATTCCTCCGGTCTTTAAGATGCTCCCGGGCGAGCTTCGGTCTTTAAAACTGATGCTCGCCTCTCGCCAGGGACTGGCTGAGGACAGGGAAACACTTTTCTGGCTCAACATATACCAGATTGCCCCCGATAACGCGGCAAGCGGCCGCGAAGGGCAAAAAGTGATTTTGCCGCTACGATTGCGCATGAAGATATTCGTTCGCCCGGCGGGCTTGCAGCCGCCAGAGGAAAAAGATGAACGCGGGCTGCGCTTTAGCGTGAGCCCAGAGACGTTGCGGGTGGCGAACCCTTCCCCCTGGTTTATGAGCTTATCGCTTCATCTTCCAGGCCAGCAGAAACCAACCAGTATGATGATTGCGCCTCACGGCGAAGAACAGATAAGCCGGCCTGCTTCCCTCCATTCAGGAAGTCGTCTGGTTTATGATGTGATAACCGATGACGGCAACTATCGCCGCTATCAGGCAAACCTTACCACAGGCGGGTAAACGTTCAGGGCGTCATCACAGACGCCCTGGAATGTTATTTCACCAGCCCCTTCTCTTTCAGGTAGTTCGCCGCCACTTTTTTAGCATCGACGCCTTCTACCGCAATGCGGGCATTAAGCTGCTGCAGGGTTTTCTCATCCAGGCTGTCGAATACCGGTTTCAACCAGTTTTCCAGCTGCGGATATTCCTTCAGCACCGCTTCGCGCACCACCGGTGCTGGCGCATAAATCGGTTGCACACCTTTCGGATCGCTCAGGGTGACCAATCCCAGCGCAGCGACCGGGCCATCGGTGCCGTAGGCCATCGCCGCATTCACGCCGGAGGTTTGTTGGGCCGCGGCTTTAATCGTTACCGCCGTATCGCCGCCCGCCAGTGACAACAACTGTGGCTGGTTAAGTTTAAACGCGTAGGCTTTCTCAAAGGCCGGAAGCGCATCCGGGCGCTCGATAAACTCAGCGGACGCCGCAAGCTTAAAGCTTCCGCCCGTTTTCAGATAGCGGCTGAGGTCATCCAGTGAGGTGAGTTTGTTTTTATCCGCGAGATCCTGACGCACGGCAATGGTCCAGGTATTGTTGGCAGGCGCAGGCGTCAGCCAGATAAGATGATTTTTCTCAGCGTCGAGCTTTTTGACTTTCTCGTAGCCCTGCCGGGCATTTTTCCATGCCGCATCGTTTTCATCTTTAAAGAAGAAGGCGCCATTGCCGGTATATTCCGGGTAGATATCCAGCTCGCCGGAAGCGATCGCGCCGCGCACAACCGGCGTGGTGCCAAGCTGCACTTTGTTGACCGTTTTAACGTCGTGGCTTTCCAGCACCTGCAAAATGATGTTACCGAGCAGCGCCCCTTCGGTATCAATTTTCGAGCCGACTTTTACCGGAGACGCCGCCTGAAGCGGCAGGCTCACGGCAGCCAGAAATGCCAGTGAACCTGCCCAGAGCTTGACGTGAGACATGATACTTTCCTCATTCTTTTACTGTTGTTTTCAGAGAATTAAGGAAAAAGCATAGTTGATAAAAATCATCTTTACCGAAAGATTCAGAAACGGCTACTCACTGCTCAAGCCTTCCCCGTCAAGCTCACTGACCGGCGTAAAGTGATTATTCAGCCAATCATAATTACCTTCGACGGTGACTAAATCATGATTACCTTTACTGAGGTAGGCCGCATCCAGGTCACGCGTTTCCATACGCGCCATCTCTCCCATAGAGTCGGAGATAAAATAGAGATAGCGATCATCACGGGCGAAAGTATCGGAAGGTGTTCCGTCGGGTTTTTTCAGCCAGACCAGTGCGCCCACGGTATCAAAAGTCTGCACATCATCGCGTCCGACGAAATAGAGACGTTGGCCATATTGATTTAACCCCCTTTCCAGCTGTAGCTCGGGGTCGATAATTTTGGTCACAATCAGGGTGTTATCCAGCGGAGAGCGATACGTAAATTGATAGAGTGAATCCTTGTATTGCGCCGTGTTATCGTTCAGACGTGTAAAATGCTCAGGGTCCACGCCCTCTAACGTTTCAATACGGCAGTCGTCGCCGCTGGTTGACGCGTCGCGCGTTATCCAGGTCACTTTATCTTTCTGTATATCAAAGGTATCGAGGCAATTTTTGCCGAAGGCATAACGATGGGTGCCGTTTTTATCGCGATAGATAAGCAGCGTACCCGGCATCCAGCGCACGATAGCGAAAGAATCAGGGTCGGTCGGCAGCGCTTTACCGTTAAGAAAAACCTGCGTTGGGGTGCGGAAAAGCGTATCCCACGGGCCGGGGTTATATCGCGTATCGCAGGTGGTACGGGGCCGTATCGGCCCGTTTTGCTCCCAGCTTTTTACGCCCAGGATGACGTAACCCTTGGCTGAGCTTATCCAGCGGCCTCGATAGTACAGATTATGACTATCTTTCAGCACATCGGCGTCATCCTGAGCCTCAGGGATCCCGCCAACGGACTGAAGTGAAGCAAAGTCCACCTGTTTCTCACCATGATTATCATCCGTGCGCTCACCATCAAAATAGAGGCTATCTTTGTCTGCGGCAAAGCGACCATAGGCACGAAACGTGGCAGCATCCACCTTCGGCGCATCCGGCGGGTTTTGCACAATTTTACCCGCCCATAAAATATGCTGCCCATCAGTTAGCCAGTCAAAACGCCAACCGCCATGCTTCAGCTCACGCGAATAGACCGAGGCCATAATAAAATCGTTATTAATCTTTTTAGGTGAATCAAATCTATGAATAATTACATCAGGTACCCGCCGCAACTGACTGAATGTTACCTGCGGTAAGAGGATATCCGGGAAATGAATATTGTAATCATCCCGACTTTCTCCCACGACATATTTCGTTCCATTACCCGATTTTTGATAGAGGAAAGCTGAATATGAAACACCGGAACAGGCCTGCGCCACACCTGGGATTAGCATCATCAGTGAGGTAAGGTAAAGGCACTTTCTTAACATGACATCATCCTGATTTTACGGGTGTTAACGAGAGCTTTTAATAAGTAACTCAATCTCTTCATTGGTAATATTCCGCAGTGGTATCCATTGACCTGATGTTGGAATGTATTGTTGTAAAAGCCCTTCGCCATCGCGCGCACCAAGGGGTTGACGAAATAACTGCCCATCTGCATTTAGAAAAACACGAAGATCAAAACGTTCCTCCGGAGTAATATACTCATTTTTAATCTCAGCAAACTCTTTCGGGCTAACAATGCTCAGTTTCGCATCCGGTTCCAGTGAACTAAATTTCACCAGATAGACACGATCTTTATAAATTCCCACGCGCTCATTCAGCCGATAAAAATATTCCGGGTCGACGCCCTCCAGCGTCTCGACCACGCAGTCATGGCGAGTACCAACGGTAGAGCGGCGTTTAAGCCAGGTCACGCTATCCGAGCGAATATCAAATACCCGGCAGTTTTTCTCTTCATCGCCGATGGTATATTCATGCTCGCCGTTTTTATCGCGATAAATCAGCAGAGAACCGGGCATCCAGCGCACCACCTGAAAAGTGTCCGCATCCGTATTGATAGGTATACCATTAACAAAAACCTGGGTTGCCGTGCGGGCAAGAGAATCGTTCACCTCGCGATGCCGTGCCGGATCGTACAGTAAAGAGCCCTGTTCAGCATCGTCGCGCCACGCCAGTACTTCGAATCCCGTTGCGTCTGCGAGCCAGCGCCCCATAAAGTAAAGATTATTTTTGTCTTTTAGTAGCCCGTAAATCTCCGTGGCTTCAAGCGTCGCCATATCGACACGCTTATCGCCGAGATTGTTGTCAGTGCGCTCGCCGTTAAAATAGAGCGACTTTTTATCCGCCGCAAACTCACCGAAGGCCTGAAACGTAGCCGCGTCAACCCGTGGCGTATTTTCCGGGTTACGGAGTATCTTTCCGGCCCACAATACATAGTGGCCATCGCTGACATAGGCGTGCTCGCAGCTCTCTTCGCAATACCAGTAATCCGGGTTAATTTTTACCAGAGGAGCTTTGTTTTCCGGGCGGGATAAATCGGCAATACGGCTTAGCCGAACATAATTGACGTCGGGCAAATGAGAGAGCACATCACCGTCATAAAGATAAACGGTTTCGCCATCCTTTAACTGATACTCGTATTCTGCAGCGCTGGCCGAGGTTGCCAGTAAGCACATCCCCGCGAATAACCATCCTTGTCTGAACATAGCTGGCCTTATCCTGTCGTTCCTGATGCGGATATATAGGCGCAACGTTGTATGAAAATCCAGCGCGCTGAGAATTTTTAGGAATTCATCAAACGCGCCGGGTAATAGCTACAAGATTGCCTGATGCGCTACGCTTATCAGGCCTACGCGATTTATATTTTGTAGGCCGGATAAGGCGTTTACGCCGTATCCGGCAAGGGCAAAGCGCACTGTGTCAGCAAGGTGAGTGACTTTATTTTTCCTGAGGCACCTTTAACGGTATCGCCAGCACACTGGCGGCGAAATAAAGTATCGCAATCACCCACAGCGTACCTTCCACGCCGAGCGGGTCGACGCATAGCGTGACAATCAGCGGCCCGGCGAAGTTGCTTAGGCCAGATCCTAAATTAAGGCAGGAAATCGCCGCTCCTTTGTTTTCCGGCAGCAGCGCGGGGATCAGCGCGCTCAGCGGGCCGAATGCGCCCAGGCCGATGGCGTAAATAGCCAGCGCAGCAAACAACGCCACTCCGCTATTGCCGAACAGTACAGGGGCGTAACACACCGCCAGCGACGCTGCGCCGCACAGCGTGCCGGAGAAAAAGACCACGGTTTTACGCCAGCCAATGGTATCGCCCAGCCAACCGAAGAAGTATCCGGCAAAGATATTCAGCACATTGACCAGCCCCCAGATAGTCAGCCACTCCTGAATGCTGAAACCGAAGCGCGGCAGGTAAACCGGCATCAAAATGACCAGTGAAAATTTACCGATATCGTTGATGGTTTTTACCAGCACTGCCAGGCGCATTTTCGGCTCGCGCGCCAGCACCATCAGCCCTTCGCCCAGCGCCGGTAAGATTTTACTATCTGACTCGCGCTCGGGCTGTGCCCGGTTAAGCACCAGCGCGCATCCGCTGCCCGCCAGCACAAAAACGAAGCCAATCAACAAGGTAGCCGTTTCCCCACTGTGCGGGATCATAAAGCCCGAAAACCACGGTGCGACGATGGTCATGCCCACGCCAAAAGCAATCCAGAACCAGGAAACCGCCCGTCCCAGAATGCGCATTTCACAGCACTGGTTAATCCACACCAGAAACGAGTAGGCAAAAAGTGGATACGCCACCCCGCGCAGCGCATAACTGGCGACCATCAACGGATAGTCACCGTTGGGCAGCGCCCAGAAGATAAACGGCACCGAGCCGATAAAATAAACCAGCGTCGCCGCCCACATCAGGCGACGAATCCCCAGCACGCCTGCGCCAATCCCGGAGAACCAGGAAACCAGCGCCACGCACAGGCCGAAGACCGACGACATCATGCTGATGTCGCGTGCGTCAAAGCCGCGCTGTTGCAACAGCGACGCGAGCCAACTTTGCTCGATAGTCGCGCCGGTAATAAACAAAAAGACGCCAATAAAGCCCCACAGCAGCTGGCGAGGAAGGCCAATTCGCGCCCAGATCCCTTGTTGAAGGTACACGCTATGTTCAGTCATAAATATCAGCCAAAAAGTAAGCCCGGCGCACAGTGCGCCGGGCGGGTCAATAATTACGCGCTCTTCAACTGCACCGCGTTTTCTTTCGCTTTCATCAGGCTGCGGTTTACACAGCCGACGGTGTTATCTCCCCAGCACTGCTCGTAAGGCATGCCGGTCAGCGACTCAATAACCTCTTTGGTTTCGGCGGTGACTGTCGCTTTACTGCCCCCCTGTTTCAGGCGCGCCACTTCATCGTTGAGAATCGCATGGGTACGACCATTCACTTTGAACTGGAAGGCAGACCAGATACCCCACGCGGTGAGGATCACCGGGAGAATAATCATAATGGCAAGGATCATGTTGATAGCTGATTGTGGCTGGCTCGCCTGACCGGTAACAAAACCGGACATCTGCAACGCTACGCCCACCAGGAAGATAGACAGCGCCTGAGAAGCTTTACGCAGCAGGCTCATAAAGCCGGCAAAAATCCCTTCACGACGATTACAGGTAAGAATTTCATCCACATCCGCCACGAAGGTGTAGTTGTTCCACGGAATGGAGTAGATACCGCCGCGCGCCAGGCCCGCAATCCCTGCTGCCAGATAAAGCAGCGCCATGCTGGTTGATCCGCTCAGGTAGGTAAAGGTGAACAAAGCAAAGGCAATTAACGCCATGCTGGCCTGGGTGGCAAACGCGCGAGACGGCGAGTAGCGCAGGGTCAGCCAGGTGGCGACGCCGACACCGAAGAATTGCAGGCCGTTAATCGCACTCAACAAGTTTGAAGCCACAATCGACGAGGTAGAGAGCGCAAACACCACGAAGTAGGTGAAGACGGAGTTAAAGATATCCTGCCCCACGGAACCGCCCAGATACATACCCAGGTGGGAACGGAATGTTTTGATTTTTAACGTAGAAACAAAGTCGTAGTAGATATTGAAAATACGCGTGGAAAGCGGCAGTTTCTCGGCGGCGTCGATGGTGCGCTCACTTTGTTCGATCTCTTCGAGTGAGCGTTCCCAGGTGCCGAAATAGACGAAGAACAGCACGACCATAAACGACACCGTGAAAATTGCCCCGGCGTAAAAGAAGGAATCCGCTGAATCGGAACCAAAATAGTTAATCAGACGCCCTGGCAGAAACGCAGCGGTAAATCCTGCAAACTGCGCGATATACATACGCGCGCTGGTCAGTTTCGACCGTTTGGTGAAATCGGAGGTCATTTCCGCCGATAGGGTATCGTACGGAATCAAAATCATCGAATAGACGATTTCAAACAGAATGTAGACCAGCAGATACATCCAGTAATTGAAGCCTTCAACCCACAGCAGGCTGTACACCGAGACCAGCGGAATGCTGAGCAGCAGGAAGAAGCGGCGACGGCCAAAGCGGCGGCCCAGCCAGGTTTTGTGGAAGTTATCGGAAATGTAGCCCATTAGCGGGCACATGATCACATCGACAATACGCGCGACCGCAAACAGCGACCCGGCCTCAATTGGCGTCAGGCCGCAGAAGGTGGTTAAGAAGAACAGCAACCAGGCGCTGACCAGCGTAAAGGCTCCCGAGCCAATCACATCCGCCAGGCCGTAACAGACATAGTTATGGAGTTTTATCTCCCTGACTTTTTTTATCATTTTTCCATCCCCTTAAACTGACATCCGGCGATAGCGGCCCCAGAGCCGCGCCGCCGCTCTGAATGCTTATTTTCCGTTCACTATCACGACGTCCTGCGAATGCCAGCCCGCAGGCAGCGGCGTCGGGCGCACAGCGTTGAATTCACGCAGCACCAGCCCAGTAACGCCATCGGCATACAACGCCGGGAGCCCGCCTGGATACAGCTCGACGCCCCATGCACGCCCGGTTTCCGGATTCACCAGATAGGCATTATCGAGCCCCATCCCGGTCGGTTTCGCCGGGTTACACGGTGGACGAACGTCAAAGCAGCCCTGCTCCTGCGCATCGCCCTGCACCTGCTGTAGCTGAACGCCGTTGAACGTGACGTCATGAATATCGCCTGCGGTTTCACTGTGCAGGTTGATTGCCCCTTCACTGATGCCGGAAATATTGCTGAAGGTGATGTGCTGAATCTGCCCGGCGGCAACCTGCGGGTCGCGACGGCGGGCGGAGAGATACACCGGGTCAGCCTTTCCCCAATGGCATGGATGACCGTGACTGCAATCGAACAGAATGTTGCTGAAGCTCATCTGACTGAACACGCCGCCATCGCGCGACACCAGGCCGATGCCTCGATTGGACTCAAAAATGGTGCAATTGCTGACGACGATATGGCTGATATCCGCCGCCGTTTCAGTACCCACTTTAATGGCGCAGCTTTTCGAGCGAATGATGCAGTTGTTCACCACCACGTGGCGGGTTGGCTGTTGTAATGCAGGCGCTTTACGGGTGGTTTTCAGGCAAATGCCGTCATCGGCAGCGCTGAAGTAACTGTCGCTGATATGCACAAACTGACAGCTATCGAGATCCAGCGCGTCGGTATTAGAGAGCGCCAGGTCGTTATCAATCGTTAAGCGATGAATGAAAATATGTTTGCAGCTCACCAGATGCGCGGTCCACATCGGCGAATCCGCCAGCGTGATATCGCAAAGGCGCACCTGCTCGCAACCTTCCAGCACCAGCAGACGCGGGCGCTGCGCGGCAGGCTGGCGATAACCCTGCGCATCCGCCTGCGGCGCAAACCAGGCAGCCGCATTGCCTTCCACGCGCCCTTCCCCGCTGAGGGTAATCTGTTGCTGATTGCGGGCGTACAACAGCGCCATATGTGACAACTCGGCCATAGACTGCGTCAGGTCTGCCGGGTAATCCGCCACGTTCGGGCTTGCGCGCAAGCAGGCCCCGGCCTCCAGGTGCAAGGTAAAATGGGAAGGTAGCACCAGCGTGCCGGTCAACCAGATACCGGGCGGGATGGTCAGCGTGCCGCCGCCAGCCGCCGCCAGGGTATCAATCATCTGCTGCAACTGTGCCGTAACCGGACGCGTGCCGGTGTTATCGAGCCCGGCCTGTTCGAGGGAGAGTTTCATTGCGCTACCTGTTTAATTTTCGATAGCCGCATTTAACGAAGTTTTCGCCCTTTGCTCGCGCGCTGTATCCAGGCTTTTTTACGTAATAGTGAAAATCATCACGTCCGCCAGACGGGGGATAAATAGCTTTTGATGGCGCGCACAAAATCAACGCGGTCGTGGAAAGAGGAATGCGTTGAACGTCACATTTTCATGTGCGATGAGGAATAAAAGAACGCGCAAAACGGGGGTGACGACGAAATGTTATCGCTGAAGGTGATGATGTTCACGGAAGTAGGAAATTGATGGGAGATGGGGATTGATTTTTGGTTGGTGCGGTGGGTTTAGCCCCTCACCCCGGCCCTCTCCCGCAGGGAGAGGGGGAAAACCAGCGCAGAACAGGCAGATTGGCACGATCTGTTCCCTCTCCCTGCGGGAGAGGGTTAGGGTGAGGGCTTACTTCAGCTCAAACGCCCCCTGCTTCACACGCGCCGAATCCACGCCGATAAAGACGTTAAATTTGCCCGGTTCTGCATCGTATTTCATGCTCTGATTCCAGAACTTCAGCGCTTCTACGTCAATCGGGAAGCTGACGGTTTGCGTTTCACCCGGTTTCAGCGTCACTTTCTCAAAGCCTTTCAGTTGTTTTACCGGGCGACTCATTGACGCTGTCACATCCTGCAAATACATCTGAATGACCGTCGCGCCTTCACGCTTACCGCTGTTGGTAACGTCTACGCTGGCGGTGACCTTGCCGTCGCGCGTCATTGACGGTGCTGACATTTTCACGTCAGAAACGGTGAAGGTGGTGTAGCTCAGGCCATAGCCAAACGGATAAAGCGGGCCGTTGGCTTCATCGAAATAGCGAGAGGTGTACTTGTTTGGTTTATCCGCATTGTACGGGCGACCGGTGTTGAGATGGCTGTAGTAAACCGGGATCTGCCCCACTGAACGCGGGAAGGACATCGGCAATTTACCGGACGGGTTGTAATCACCAAACAGCACGTCGGCAATAGCATTGCCGCCTTCGGTCCCGGCAAACCAGGTTTCCAGAATCGCATCCGCCTGCTGATCTTCTTTCACCAGCGCCAGCGGGCGCCCGTTCATCAGCACCAGCACCAACGGTTTGCCTGTCGCTTTCAGCGCGGCAATCAGGTCGCGCTGGCTTTGCGGGATGTCAATATTCGTGCGGCTGGAGGCTTCATGTGCCATCCCTTGCGCCTCGCCCACGACGGCCACCACGACGTCAGATTGTTTCGCTGCCGCTACCGCTTCATCAATCATGGCCTGTGCGGAACGCGGATCGACTTTCACAGCTTCTTCATACTGGTTAAGGAAGTCGACAATACCTTTATCGTTGGTGACATTCGCGCCTTTGGCGTAAACCACTTTGCCCTTATCACCCAGCGCGTTTTTAATCCCGGTGAGCACGGTGACAGACTGATCTGCCACGCCAGCTGCCGACCAGCTTCCCATCACATCACGTTTGCTGTCTGCCAGCGGCCCCACCACGGCGATAGTGCCCGATTTTTTCAGCGGCAAGGTTTCGAGACGGTTTTTCAGCAGCACCAGACTTTCACGCGCGACATCACGTGCATCTTTGCGGTGCAGACGGCTTTCGGCGTTGGTGTCCTGCGGGTCAGACTCTTTCGGACCAAGATGGCTGTACGGGTCGTTAAACAATCCCATATCATATTTGACGTTCAGCACGTGACGCGCGGCATCGTCCAGTTCCGCCATCGTCACCTTGCCGGATTTCACCAGCCCCGGCAGGTACTTGCTGTAATATTCATCGCTCATACTCATGTTGATGCCGGACTTCAGCGCCACGCGTACCGCATCTTCCGGGTCAGAAGCCGTACCGTGTTTAATCAGTTCTTTAATCGCACCATGATCGGAAACGGTGATGCCCTTGAAACCCCACTTATCACGCAGGATCTCTTTAAGCAGCCACGCATCCGAGGTTGCAGGCGTGCCGTTCAGCGAGTTCAGCGCGACCATCACCGCACCGCTACCCGCATCCAGCCCCGCTTTATACGGCGGCATATAGTCGTTAAACAGGCGCTGCGAGCTCATATCAACGGTGTTGTACTCTTTCCCGCCCTCAACTGCGCCGTAGGCGGCGAAGTGTTTCACGCTGGTCATTACCGAATAGCGATCCGCCGGGCTTTTGCCCTGCATCGCTTCCACCATGGTTTTACCCATGATTGAGGTCAAATAGGTATCTTCGCCAAAGCCTTCTGAAGCACGGCCCCAGCGCGGGTCGCGCGAGACGTCAACCATGGGTGCCCAGGTCATATTCAGGCCATCATCTGCCGCTTCATAAGCAGACACGCGGCCAACGGTGCGCACCGCATCAAGGTTAAAGCTGGACGCCAGCCCGAGGCTTATCGGGAAGACGGTACGCTGGCCATGCAGCACATCGTAGGCGAAGAACAGTGGAATTTTCAGGCGGCTCAGTTCCATCACCTGATCCTGCATTTTGCGAATATCCTGGCGGGTGACGGTGTTAAAGATAGCCCCAACCTGGCCCTCTTTAATCATCTCGCGAATCGCTTCTTTTGGATTATCCGGCCCTACGCTTATCAGACGAAGCTGGCCGATTTTTTCATCAACCGTCATCTTTTTGAGTAAGTCTGTGACAAACGCATCCCGCGCTTCAGGTGTCAGCGGGTGATTGCCGAACAGCTCGTCCGCCAACGCGGGTTGTAGCGCCAGGCTCACAGCGACGCCTACAGAACATAACCATTTCATGTTGTTAGTCTCTTTATTCCATGCCAGTCAATCGGCGAAAGTTGATGAAAAACCGCAGTTTGCCATAAGCCTAAACGGCTGAGGAGCAGAAAGCGAAGGTTATTCTCTGAATTTTCGAAACATTCGTACTCCCAATAAATCCGCAAAGCGCTATTCTTAGGGACGACAAATTAGTCTCACCACAAGGAGTGGAATGATGTCTGCACAAGCCACCACTGATAATAAAGCGCTAATTAACGAACTCACCCGTCTGGTCGGTCATGCTCACCTGCTGACTGATCCGGCGAAAACCGCCCGCTATCGCAAGGGCTTCCGCTCCGGTCACGGTGACGCGCTGGCCGTTGTCTTCCCTGGTTCACTGCTTGAACTGTGGCGCGTACTCAACGCCTGCGTGAATGCGGATAAAATCATTCTGATGCAGGCGGCGAATACCGGCCTGACCGAAGGCTCTACGCCGAGCGGTAATGATTACGATCGTGAGATTGTCATCATCAGCACTCTGCGTCTTGATAAGCTGCACCTGCTCGATAAAGGCGAGCAGGTGCTGGCCTGGCCGGGTACCACACTCTATTCTCTGGAAAAAGCGCTTAAGCCGCTGGGACGCGAGCCACATTCTGTGATTGGATCGTCCTGCATTGGTGCATCGGTTATCGGCGGGATCTGCAATAATTCCGGCGGGTCGCTGGTGCAGCGCGGCCCGGCGTATACCGAAATGTCCCTGTTTGCGCGTATTGACGAGAATGGCAAGCTGATGCTGGTTAACCACCTGGGCATTGATCTGGGTGAAACGCCGGAGCAGATCCTCAGCAAACTCGATGATGAACGCGTGAAAGACAGCGACGTGCGCCACGATGGCCGCCACGCGCACGATCACGATTACGTCACTCGCGTACGTGATGTTGAAGCCGACACCCCAGCCCGCTACAACGCAGACCCGGAACGCCTGTTCGAATCCTCCGGCTGCGCAGGTAAACTGGCCGTTTTCGCCGTGCGTCTGGACACCTTCCCGGCGGAAAAACGTCAGCAGGTTTTCTACATTGGTACGAATCAACCGGACGTGCTGACCGAAATTCGCCGCCACATTCTGGCGGAATTCAAGAACCTGCCGGTGGCGGGCGAATATATGCATCGTGATATTTACGATATCGCCGAGCAGTACGGCAAAGACACCTTCCTGATGATCGACAAACTCGGCACCGACAAAATGCCGTTCTTCTTCACTCTGAAGGGTCGCACCGACGCGATGCTGGAAAAAGTGTCGCTGTTTAAGCCGCACTTTACCGACCGTTTTATGCAGAAAGTCGGCCACGTTTTCCCGGCGCACCTCCCTGCACGTATGAAGCAGTGGCGCGATAAATATGAGCATCACCTGCTGCTAAAAATGGCGGGCGACGGTATTGAAGAAGCGCAGGCCTGGCTGGCAGAGTACTTTAAACAGGCGGAAGGCGGCTATTTTGTCTGTACCGCCGAAGAGGGTAGCAAAGCCTTCCTGCATCGTTTCGCGGCGGCGGGCGCGGCCATTCGCTATCAGGCGGTACACGCCGATGAAGTCGAAGATATCCTTGCGCTGGATATTGCCCTGCGTCGTAATGATACCGAGTGGTTTGAGCATCTGCCGCCGGAAATCGACAGCCAACTGGTGCATAAGCTCTACTACGGCCACTTTATGTGCCACGTGTTCCATCAGGATTACATCGTCAAAAAAGGCGTGGACGCACACGAGCTAAAAGAAAAAATGCTGGTGCTGCTTCGCGAACGCGGCGCGCAGTATCCGGCGGAGCATAACGTTGGGCATCTGTACGAAGCCGCTGACACGTTAAAACGTTTTTATCGTGAAAACGATCCGACGAACAGCATGAACCCCGGCATCGGTAAAACCAGTAAACAGAAATACTGGGGCGAAGGAAAACCGCAGAACCCTGGCGTTTCGGCCCCAACCGACGAGCCCGCCGTGAAATAAGAGAGACGGATTGTTATTCAGGTTCGCGCCGTATTAGAGTGAGTGAATGACGCCGGAGGAACGTTTCTCCGGCGATTTTTTTCACAAGGAACCTGAGTATGTCCGCGCGCGAAGCCGCTACTGATGTTGAAATTCGTTTAGCCCAGCCTGATGACGTCCACGCAATTTCCGCTATTTACGCCTGGCATGTGCTGAACGGGCGAGCCTCCTTTGAAGAAACCCCGCCGTCCATTGATGAAATGTGCGAACGCATGAAGAAGGTCAATGACCACGGTCTGCCGTGGCTGGTTGCGCTTTATCGCGGCGTCGTGGTTGGGTATTGCTATGCGTCACCCTACCGCCCTCGCCCGGCCTATCGTTATACGGTGGAAGAGTCGATTTATCTGGATACCACCATGACTGGGCTCGGCATTGGCAGCGCACTGCTGGGCCGGTTGATTGAGATTTGCGAACAGGGGCCGTGGCGACAAATGCTGGCGGTGGTCGGCGATGGCCACAACAACCCGGGGTCGTTGAATTTGCATAAGAAACTCGGGTTTGTGATTGCCGGGCAGTTACGTAGTGTGGGTTATAAACTGGGTGACTGGCGGGATACGTTGATCATGCAGCGCCCGCTCAATGATGGCGACTGGACGCTGCCGGAGTAGCAGGTTTGGTGCTGGGGTTTGCCGGATGACGCTGCGCTTATCCGGCCTACGGGGCGGTGCGGGTTGTGCCGGATGCGCTGCGCTTATCCGGCCTACGGAGGCGGTGCTGGGGTTTGCCGGATGCGCTGCGCTTATCCGGCCTTCGGGGCGGTGCGGGTTGTGCCGGATGCGCTGCGCTTATCCGGCCTACGGGGTGGTGCTGAGGTTTGGTAGGCCGGATAAGGCGTAGCCGCCATCCGGCGTTACTGCGCCGAAGCCGACTAAACTTAATCTTCCTGGGTCGTCACTTTACCGTGCGCCAGGTTGCCCGCAATCTGCGACTCTTTCTGCTTTTTATAGCTCAGCGCCGCCGCAGGAACCGGCATCACTTTACCGGTTTCCACCCAGGTACGCAGACGACTGGCGTCGGCGAAATGGGTATATTTCCCAAACGCATCCATCACCACCATCGCCACCGGACGTTTGTTCATCACCGTACGCATCACCAGACAGTGACCCGCCGCATTGGTGAAGCCGGTTTTGGTCAACTGGATATTCCAGTTATCGCGGTACACCAGATGGTTGGTGTTGCGGAACGGCAGCGTGTACGCCGGGTTAGCAAAGGTCGCCATATCCTCACGCGTGGTGCTCAACTGACCAATCAGCGGATACTGTTTGGTAGCAATCAGCATTTTGGTCAGGTCGCGCGCCGTTGACACGTTGTGAATCGACAACCCGGTCGGTTCCACATAGCGCGTGTGCGTCATTCCCAACGATTTAGCCTTCGCGTTCATGGCGCGAATAAAGGCATCGTAACCGCCAGGATAGTGATGCGCCAGGCTTGCCGCCGCGCGGTTCTCCGACGACATCAACGCCAGCAACAGCATATTTTTACGGCTGATTTTACTGTTCAGGCGCACGCGGGAGTAAATTCCTTTCATCTCCGGCGTGTGGCTGATATCAACGCTCAGCATCTCATCAAGCGGCAGGCGCGCATCCAGCACCACCATCGCGGTCATCACTTTAGTGATGGACGCAATCGGGCGCACCAGATCCGGTTCGCTGGCGTAGATCACTTTATTGGTTTCAAGATCGACAATCATCGCGCTCCCGGAAGCAATTTCCGGGCGCGAGGCTGCGGCCGTCGCCGCCGTTTTAGCACTCGCCTGAGGCGCAAAAGGCACAGCCAGCATTAACGCCAGGCTGAGCAGGGAAACGCGAAATTTCTGCATGATGTGTTTTCTGGTGGTTATTTACGCACTGTATGGAATATGGACGCCGCGCGTACTAAGACAATGCAGCGAGGGCGTCATCATAGCGCGGAGCGCAAGGCACCTACCAGAAAAGAATAGTGAATAAATGCTGCATTGCTGGCGCGAAATAATTCACACCAGCAATGCATAAGAGCGGTTCAGAACAATCGGTAACCATAACCCCACAGAATGACGGTGATCGCCAGCAGCACTTCCAGTACCAGCACGCCAATCGCCAGGGTTGAACTGGCGAAGCTCAGCCCCTCTTCCCGTTCAATGTTGAGGAACGTCGGGATACCGACATAAAGCAAATAACCGGTATAAAACAGCGCAACCGTACCGATCAGTGCACAGAGCCAGACCAACGGATAGAGCGCCACGATACCGCTCAGGAACATCGGCGTCGCCACATAACCGGCAAACACCATACAGCGCTTGAGCGACGGACGCTCCGGATAGTTACGCGCCATCCACCAGATTACACGTCCCATCACTGCGACGCCCCCGAGCATTACCCCATAGAAAAGTACGGCCAGGATTAAACCCGTCACAGGTGACAGTTTAACCACATTGCCATCGCCGAAATTCCAGCCCAACTGTGTTGTTCCGATAAATGCACAGATAACAGGAATCGCGGCCATCAACAGAACATGGTGAGTGTAATGGTGTGAAACAGTTTCGTTTTCACTCCGAATGACATGCATTTCTCGATCGGGATGGGAAAACAGACCCCAGACATGGTTCATAACGCCTCCTCGACACGGCTTCGTACCACGTAACGTAAGTATAATTCACACTAATAGATTATTTTTTGAGCAGGAAAAAAATAACGTCGCCCCCGGCTTCGGCTCAGAGGTGTATGCTTAAAGGAGATGTTCAAAGGAAACGAAGATAACGATGGATATACCGGCTCTGATTTCACAATATGGTTATGCCGTGCTGGTGCTGGGCAGTATGGCGGAAGGCGAAACGGTGACGCTACTGGGTGGCGTGGCGGCACATCAGGGGTTACTGCGCTTCCCGCTGGTGGTGATTTCGGTCGCGCTTGGCGGGATGATTGGCGATCAGGTGCTCTATTTGCTGGGTCGCCACTTTGGCGGGCGCATGCTGAAGCGCTACTCACGTCAGCACACCAAAATCCGCAAAGCGCAACGGCTGATTCAGCGTCATCCTTATCTCTTCGTCATTGGCAGCCGTTTTATGTACGGTTTTCGGATTATCGGGCCGCTGTTGATTGGCGCCAGTCGTATACCACCGAAACTCTTTCTGCCGCTCAATATTGTTGGCGCACTGTTGTGGGCGCTTATCTTCACCACCCTCGGTTATGTGGGCGGTGAAGTGATTGCGCCGTGGCTGCATGACCTCGATGCCCATTTAAAACACTGGATCTGGGTTATCCTGGCCGTCGCCGTCGTGCTGGCGTTGCGCTGGTGGTTTAAACGCCGCGCGGATAAATCATAACGCCTGATACCCGCCGCCGAGCGCAGAAGTCAGCTGGATGGAGGCATCCAGCCATTCGCCCTGCAACTTCAAAGCTGTAATCTGCTCGTGCAGCGCCGGCAGCTTCGCGTGGCTGTACTGCGCACTGGAAATAATCCCCACCTTCAGCCGCGCCTGCGCGAGTGCCGCCACGCGCCCGGCATCACGTTGCACGTGAGTTTGCTGCTGATTTTTCGCGGCCAGCGTTTCCATCTGGCTGGCGCACTTCGCTACCTGGTTAACGGCTTCAACCACCGCTTTGTTGTAACGGGCAATGGCGTAATTATTCTCCGTGCTGGCGATATCCAGATTCGCGTTTAATCTGCCGCTGTCAAAGATGGGCAGCGTTAGCCCTGCCGTGACGCCCATCTGCTGTGCGAAGTGGCGGAACAAATCGCTCAGGTGCAGAGCGTCCTGTTGCAGGAACGCCATGATGTTGATATCCGGGTAAAAGGCCGCTTTCGCCGCATCAACATCGCTCAGGGTGGATTCCACCAACCATCGCGCTTCCTGTAAATCCGGGCGACGCGCAAGCAGCTCAAAACCCAGTTGCGATGGCAATTGTGACGTCACCGCCGGTAGCGGCACCGTCTTCAACGACAACGACGTGGATTGCGCGTTGGTGAGCGCCATCAATCGTGCTTCTATCTCTTTCAGATTACCGTCGATATCCGCCAGTTGCTGCGCGGTTTTGCCAACATTAATATCATTTTCAACGCCTTCCACCGAGTCGTTAATACCGGCCAGATAAAGTTTTTTATCCACCGACACAATCAGATTTTGTTCTTTCTGAATCTGTTCAAGCTGCTGACGAATCGCCGATTCCGTTTGCCACTGCCAATATAGCCGCGCCACACTGCTTGCCAGCAGTTGGCGGGTTTGCGCCATCCCGGCAATATCCGCTTTCACTTTGCCAATTCGCGCGCTTACCTGTGCAGCATCTTTTCCCCACAAATCGATATTCCAGCCCGCCGTTAAGCCGAAGGTGCCGTTGGTATACCACGGCCCCGTGGTGCCCGCCGCCGGATCATCAAAAGCAAATGGCCCCATCAGCCCTTCCGCTGATATTTTTTGGCGTTCCAGATCTGCGGAGAAATTCACCTCCGGCCCACCTTTCGCTTCGGCCAGCTTAGCCTGTGCCTCCGCAAGTTTTATACGCTGCTGCGCAACGGCCATATCCGGTGCATCGCGCAGCGCGCGTTCAATCAGCGCGTTAAGCTGCGGATCGTGATAGTCGTGCCACCAGGTGGACTGCGGCCAGCCGTTTTTCAGCGCCACGGGCAGCGACGATTCAATATGTGAAACGGGCAGCGTTTTTGCCAGACGCGCCTCGGTTTCATGCGATGGCGCGCAGGCGCAAAGTGTAAAAATAATCGGTAAGCTTAATACAGCGAACGTTCTGACAGAATGTTTCATGGAATTTGCGTGCGTCTGAAAAGAGGCGCAAATAATAGAGAAAAGCAAACCATTTTCTTTAGTAACCCGTGTGGAAGAATGACCAGGATAAAGTGATCACATCATGTTATTTATGCGCCCAGTAAATACGTCATCTACATTTCGAAATACTTTTGTGCTTAATTTTTGATTGAGATCGAATTACAACGCGCGACCTCATTTAATTTAAGCTTAAATATGGGCATAATTATTTATTGCATGAATGAATTAGGGATTATCAATGACGCAAAATATTTATGACGATCCGCACTTTTTTGCCGGTTACGCCACGCTGGATCGCTCAGTGAAAGGCTTAGACGGCGCGCCGGAGTGGCCGAAAATTCAAACGCTACTGCCTGAAATCCAGGGTAAAACCATTGTTGATTTAGGCTGCGGCTACGGCTGGTTCTGCCGCTGGGCGCGCGATAACGGCGCGGCGAAGGTGTTGGGTCTGGACGTTTCGCAGAAAATGCTCGCGAAAGCGCAGGAGATGACGTCCGGTGAAAATATCACCTTGCAGCGTGCCGATCTGGAAACGTTTGTTCTGCCAGCCAGCACCTTCGACCTGGCCTACAGTTCGCTGGCTCTGCACTATCTAATAGACATCGACCGTTTATTCCGCACCCTGCATCAGGCACTCAAGCCCGGCGGCAAACTGGTTTTCTCCGCAGAGCATCCGGTCTATACCGCCCCGGCGAATCAACAATGGGTAGTGGATAATCAGGGAAATAAACACTGGCCGGTGAGCCAGTATCAACAGGAAGGTGAGCGCATCAGCAACTGGTTTGCCGATGGCGTTAAGAAGCAACACCGTAAGCTCGCGACCTGGATTAATGCAGTGATTGAGGCTGGATTTATCATTGAAGCGCTGGACGAATGGGGACCGACGGCTGAGCAAATCGCCGCTAACCCGGCGCTGGATGAAGAGAAAGAGCGCCCGATGATTTTTATTCTGAGCGCCCGAAAAGCTTAACGCCAGCGCAGGATTTCGCGCGCCACTGACGCGGAGTCCTGCAGCGCCCGTACCGCCATAAACAGTTCCGTGGCTTCCTCGTACTCTTTGCGCAGGTAGCCCAGCCACTGTTTGATGCGCGCCAGATGATACAGCCCGGTGTCGTCCTGTTTTTCCAGCAGACAATATTTTTGCAGCAAACTCACCACTTCAGGCCACGGCATACGCGGTTCGTTATACTTAATCACCCGGCTCAGGTTCGGCACGTTCAGCGCACCGCGCCCAATCATCACCGCGTCACACCCGGTCACCGCCATACACTGTTGCGCGCTTTCCCAGTCCCAGATTTCGCCGTTGGCGATTACCGGAATAGTCAGGCGCTGGCGAATGTCAGCAATGGCCTGCCAGTTAATGCGCTCGGCTTTGTAGCCATCTTCTTTAGTGCGACCGTGCACCACAAGCTCGGTTGCGCCCGCCTGCTGCACCGCATCGGCGATTTCGAACTGGCGCGCGCCGCTGTCCCAGCCCAGCCGCACTTTGACGGTTACGGGAAGATCCGCTGGCACCGCTTCACGCATCGCTTTCGCGCCGCGATAGATAAGCTCGGGATCTTTCAGCAACGTCGCCCCGCCGCCGCTGCCGTTAACCATTTTGGACGGACAACCGCAGTTGAGATCAACGCCCCATGAGCCAAGCTCCACCGCGCGGGCGGCGTTTTCAGCCAGCCATTCGGGATACTGGCCCAGGAGCTGGATGCGCACCAGCGTGCCGCTCGGCGTGCGGCTGTGGTTGTTCAGTTCCGGGCACAGTTTATGGAATGATTTTACCGGCAGCAGTTTATCCACCACGCGCAAAAATTCAGTGACGCAGAGGTCGTAATCATTCACGTCGGTCAGCAGCTCTCGCACCAGCGAATCGAGCACGCCTTCCATTGGCGCCAGTAAAACACGCATATTGATACCCGGTAAAAAAAGAGGCGCTATGTTAGCGCCTCTTTTCATCGGTTAAAAGCCTGTTAGCGGGGTTGCAGGCAGTTATCTTCCTTCCAGCCGTAGAGCCACTCCATCGCGCGATAGAACTCGGCCTGGGTTTTGCCCTTCCACAGCAGGTTACGCACGTGACGCTCAACGCCCGCAGCGTGATAAATACGCCCCATTTCGCGCGTCGACCAGACAATACGGGCGGTACGCGGAATGCGCACAGACTCATACAGCGCGAAGGCTTCTGCCGCATCGCCGTCACATTGCGCCAGCGCTTTGCCGATGGTGACCGCATCTTCCAGCGCCATACACGCTCCCTGCGCCATATACTGCGCCACCGGGTGCGCCGCATCGCCCACTAAGGTAATGCGATCGTTGCCCCATTTTTCCACGGGCTCACGGTCAGCGGTAGACCAGCGACGCCAGGAGGTCGGTTTGTCGAGCATCTGGCGCGGACGCGGGTGAATACCTTTAAAGTAAGAGAGCACCTCTTCTTTGCTGCCGTCCTTCACGCCCCACTCTTCCGTTTCGCGGCTATGGAAGGTCACCACCAGGTTGTATTGCTTGCCGCCACGCAGCGGATAGTGCACCAGGTGACAGTGCGGGCCTGCCCACAGTACCGGGGCGTTGATGCGCAGATCGTCCGGCATATCGTCGCAGTCAATGACCGCACGATAAACCACATGTCCGGTAACGCGCGGGGTATCGTGCAGCAGGCTCTGACGCACCACCGATTTCACGCCGTCGCAGCCAATCAGAATATCTGCCGTCCAGCTATTGCCTTTATCATCAAACACGGTGACGTCATGGTCGGTCTGGCGGATATCCACCACGTGCGTTGAAGTGCGGTATTCGACACACGGATGCACCATCGCCGCTTCCCATACGGTAGCGTGAATATCGACACGGTGAATCACCGCATACGGGCCACCGAAGTGGTCGCGGAACGCCTGTCCGGTTTCGATATGCACCACTTCTTCGCCGTTAACGGCGTCCATCATGGTGATATGATCGGTAAATACCGCGCGCTGGCGAGCAACCTCGCCGACGCCCAGGCTATCCAGCGCCGAAAACGCGTTCGGGCCAAGCTGAATGCCCGCGCCAATTTCACCAATTTCATGCGCTCTTTCCAGCAGCATCACTTTGATGCCCTGACGCGCCAGAGACAACGCGGTCGCCGCGCCGCCAATCCCGCCACCGACAATAATTGCACTCGTCACTTTTGCCATGATAACTCTCCTTATTATGCCGGGATTTTGTCCTGTTGGTTCTCGGGTGCGGCAGCGACAAACGCTGGCAGCGCGGAACAGGCTTCATACACGGCTTTACAGCGGGGATACCCGCTAAGATCGCAACCCATACGTAACGCATTCGCCCACTGCGGCACTAAGCAGCAATCGGCCAGCGTCGGCGTGTCGCCCACGCAGAATTGCCCCGACTGGCTGTGGCGCAGCAGTTGCTCCACCGCGCTCAGCCCCTGCTGGACCCAGTGCGCATACCAGCGTTTTTTATCCTCTTCGCTCACCTTCAGCTCATCGCTCAGGTAGCGCAGGACGCGCATGTTGTTAATGGGGTGGATATCGCAACAAATGGCGTAGACGATTTCCAGAATCCGCATCCGCGCCGGATCGTTACCCGGCAGCAGCGGGGTTTGCGGAAAATGGCGGTCCAGCCAGTCAATAATCGCCAGTGATTGCCCCAGCGATTCGCCATCGTCCGTTACCAGCGCGGGCACCAACCCAACCGGGTTCAGCCTGCGGTACTCCAGCGCGTTTTGCTGGCCAATACGAATATTGACGCCGACGGTGTCATAATCGATTCCCTTGAGCGCCATCGCGATACGCACCCGATAGGAGGCCGAGCTATTGAAAAAACTGTACAGCTTCATCCGTCACCTCAAACAATCTTCACGGCGATAGGTGTTAAACCGTCCACGTTGCCGGTAATCGTGTCGCCCTTCACAACTGCCCCAACGCCTTCCGGCGTGCCGGTGAAAATCAGATCGCCCGGTTGCAGCTCGAAGAAGCCCGACAGATAGCTGATGGTTTCATTCACTGACCAGATAAGATGTTTAATATCGCTGCGCTGGTGATCTTCCCCGTTGACCTGCAACCAGATGGGTGCGTTATCGACGCCGGAAACGTCAGCGGCTTTATGCAGCGGCGAAATGGGCGCGGAGTTATCGAACGCTTTACCGATTTCCCACGGGCGGCCCATCTGGCGCATCTCCATCTGACGATCGCGGCGCGTCATATCCAGGCCGGTCGCATAACCCCAGACGTATTCATGGGCTTTTTCCAGCGGAATATCACTGCCTTTTTTGCCAATCGCCACTACCAGCTCAATCTCATAGTGATAGTTATCGGTCTGGGCCGGGTAGGCCAGATTCAACGTTTCGCCTGCGGCAACCGGAACAACCGCATCAGCGGGTTTGCAGAAGAAGAATGGCGGTTCGCGATCCGGATCGAAGCCCATTTCGCGGGCATGGGCGGCGTAGTTACGGCCTACGCAATAGACGCGGCGGACCGGGAACTGTTCCTCGCTACCAACAACCGGGATCGCAACGGGGGCCTGGGGTTCAAAAACATATTTGCTCATTATTCTTCTCCTGATTAGTAGCGTGCTTCACGGAACAGGCCCAGCGCTTCCTGAACGGGGCGGTCCGAGAAACTGAATAACACGGTCTCGTCCTGCGCATCGAACGACACGCTGTGCCAGGTCGGCACGACAAAGACATCTTTCTCTTTAAAGCTGAACACCTGATCGCCGACGGTGACCTGGCCACTGCCTTCCACCACGTGATAAATCGTGCTGTCAGTGGTGCGCGCCTGACGGGAGCGGAAGCCCTTCGGCAGCAGTTGCAGGAATGCGCCCATCGATGGCATCGGGTAGCCGCCCGTTACCGGGTTCACGTAGCGCATTTTGTAACCATCCCACTCATCGGCATCGCCCAGGCGAGTCAGGTCGTGCAGCGCGTCGCGGCTGCGGTCATAGCGATAGTTGAAAATCGGTGATGAGTTACCGGTTTGATGGCGCAACGGCAGCATGTTGGCGGCGTAGCGCGGCAGATAATCCCCTTCTTTACGGGTGACGGGCTGCTGATCTTCCGGGTAATCTTCTGCAAAGCCGCAGCCAAGATAGTTCACCAGCGGCAAGTCCAGACCATCCAGCCAAATTACGGGCTCATCGCCGGGGTTGCCGTGGTCGTGCCAGCGCCATTGCGGGGTGAGGATAAAGTCGCCCGGATGCATCTGAGTGCGCTCGCCATCAACGGCGGTAAACGCGCCTTTACCCTCAACAATGAAACGTAATGCTGACTGGTTGTGGCGATGGCTCGGGGCAACTTCACCCGGCATAATTAACTGCAAACCGGCGTACAGCGATGAGGTAATGGAAGACTGTCCACGCAGCGCCGGGTTTTCCAGCACCAGTACGCGGCGAACCGCCTCTTTTGCACCAATCAGGCTGCCGCTTTCCAGCAGCAGCGGGCGAATTTCCTGGTAACTCCAGTGTGCTGGCGCGCAGGTCGGGTTCGGCGTTTGTGGCACCAGGTGATGCAGTGATTCCCACAGCGGCGTCAGGTTCTGCCCGGAAATATGCTGGTAATATTGTTGGCGTTCGTTTTTGACGTCCGGATTTAACTGGCTCATTGTTATTCTCCTTATTTATTCACCACACCTGTAGCAGGCAGCGGGTTGGGTACCGTTGTCGTCCGGCGAACAGCTAACGTCAGTAACGTCAACATGATGGCGCTAATGGCTGCCGGGACGGCAATCACGTAAAAAAGAGTGTCGAAAGAGAAGTTCATCGCCATCATCACCCCGCCGGAAAGCGAGCCGACAATCGCACCGCAGCGCCCTACCGCGTTAGACCAGCTCACGCCTGTTGCGCGGCTTTGGGTCGGGTAGAGCATGGCGGTTAAGGCGTTCAGCCCGACCTGCGAGCCGCTGATGCCAATTCCGGTGCCGAAAATCGCCAGCGCCATCAGCCACAGGCCGTTTTCGCTCAGGCCAATCATCACAATGCACACCGCGCCCAGCGCATAGCTCACCGCCAGCACCCGGAAAGGATTGAATTTGTCCATTAATACGCCGAGCAGAATTGCGCCCATCGTGCCGCCAATCTGGAACGCCGCCGTCACCCATGACGCATGTTGCAGGTCGATACCACGATGGTTTAGCAGCGTCGGCATCCAGCTTGAGAGTAAATAGATAATCAGCAGGCTCATAAAGAACACCACCCACAGCATCAGCGTGATGGCAAGCTGACGTCCGGCAAAAAGCTGACCGATGCTGCCCTTGTGGACCGAGGTCGGCTCATCGAGCCAGAAAGTGGTGTCGTCATAGCGCTCTTTAGTCATCTCACTGACCAACTGCGCGATGTGCGGCTGAGGGCGCTGACGACGCACCATCCAGCGGGGCGATTCCGGCAATGCAACCAGCAAATAGAAGAACAGGATCATCGGCAGCACGCCGCCGAGCACCAGTATGCCCGCCCAACCAATCATGCCCACCAGTTGCGCACTGACGATCCCGCCAAAAGCGGAGCCGAGCGTGAAGCCGCAGAACATCAGGGTTACCAATGCGCCGCGACGGCGAGTTGGCAGGTATTCGGAGGTCATGGTGATGGTATTGGGCATCGCCCCACCCAGCCCAAGGCCGGTTAAGAAGCGCAGGATAACCAGCGTTTCAAGGTCTGGTGAAAAGGCGGATAGCAGACTGAGGATGCCAAAAAACGCTACGCACCACTCTATGACGCGTTTGCGACCAAAGCGATCGGAGAGCGGTCCACACAGCAGCGCCCCGGCGGTGAGCCCAACCAGGCCTGCACCAAATAACGGGGCCAGTTCTGCCGCCGTTAACTGCCAGTGTCCACGTATATCGGGGGCGATAAAGCCAATTGCCGCCGTATCGAATCCATCCATCATCACCACCAGAAAACAGCAGATAATGACACGCCACTGGAGCGCGCCGATGGGGGCTGCATCAATCAGAGCTTGTAGTTCACGTCGTTGAGTCATGGTATATGCCTCAGGTGTGTAGGGTAGATGTTGTATTTGTTGTTTGTATGTAGCAAGTTTGTGGTAATTGAAATGCGTTGTACAATGGCTTTCCATGCAGAGTCATAACCTGGAGGTTATTGCTGATGGCAAACTGGACGCAAAAACTGAAGCTTCATCACCTGCAAATGCTGGTCGCGCTGGGCGAGCAGTGCAATCTGACCCAGGTGGCGAAACAGATGCATATCACCCAACCCGCCCTTTCCAAGTGGCTGACACAGTTCGAGGAAGAGGTCGGGATCACACTTTTCGAGCGTCACAGCAAAGGCTTACGCCCTTCTGAAGGCGGAAAACTACTGCTCCAGCATGCTCAACGGTTAATCAACGATCTCGAACGTTCCCAGTTTGAGGTGGAGCGTTTCAAACAGGGCGGCCTGGTCGGCAGCCTGAAAATCGGCTGCTCTCCGGTGGCGACAGATTGCGTATCACAGGCGATTTTTCCTCTGCTAAAAGAAATGCCTTCTTTGCACCTGAATATCGAAGAGAAAGTGATGACGCCACTGCTGCATGATTTGCAATCAGGCGTGGTGGATGTGGTGGTCGGACGTATCGGCGGACGGGCGCTGGAGCTGCCGTTGAATTATCAGGTGTTATATACGGAACCCGTTTGTTTCGTTGCCCGCACCGATCATCCGCTTGCCGCGTACGAGCGATTAAGCTGGAAGGATCTGGAACCCTGGCGCTGGATAGTCTGGCCCACCGGCACGCCCATCCGCCAGAGTATTGATAACGCGCTGGTTGATAACGGCGTGATGCTGCCGGAGAACACCATTGAATCGGCGTCAATGAACGTCAGCGTCAACCTGCTGCAAAGCAGCGAGATGATTTCTATTCTCTCCCTGCGTCTGGCAGAACGCTACGCTCAACAGGGACAGCTCACGATTCTGGCGTTGCCGAAGATTGAGCAGAAAGGCAGCGTCGGCGTATTCTGGAGAAAAAACGATCAGCCCTCGCAGGCCCTGAGTCGCTTTCTTTATCATTTATCACATCCGCTTCAGTCAGATGCCTGATGTTCCGCTTGTCTATGTCAGGTATGCTCACAATTCATGATGTGATCAGTAGCACATTTCCGGCTTTAATTGTATGATGAATGCGTTCCATCAAGGGTAACCAACATGAGCAAATCGCTGAATATTATCTGGCAATACCTGCGTGCTTTCGTCCTGATATACGCCTGTTTGTATGCGGGAATTTTTATCGCCTCGCTGCTACCGATCACCATCCCCGGCAGTATTATCGGGATGCTGATTATGTTCGTCTTACTGGCTCTGCAAATCCTGCCGTCGAAGTGGGTTTTGCCGGGCTGTTACATTCTCATCCGCTATATGGCGTTGCTGTTCGTGCCTATCGGCGTTGGCGTGATGCAATATTACGACCTGCTCAGCGCCCAGTTTGGCCCTATTGTTGTCTCCTGCGCGATCAGTACGCTCGTTGTTTTCCTGGTGGTGAGCTGGAGTTCGCACATTATTCATGGCGAACGCAAAGTCGTTGGTCAAAAAGGAACGGATGAATGATGCATTATATCTGGTGGTCGTTGCCGCTGACGCTGGTGGTCTTTTTTGCCGCGCGCTGGCTGGCTGCACGGGTAAAATTTCCGCTGCTCAATCCCCTGTTAGTGGCGATGGTGGTGATTATTCCCATCCTCCTGCTGACCGGCACGCCTTACGATCACTATTTCCAGGGCAGTAAAGTGCTTAACGATCTGCTGCAACCGGCGGTCGTGGCCCTCGCCTTTCCGCTGTATGAACAGCTGCATCAAATCCGCGCGCGCTGGAAATCCATTATCACCATCTGCTTTTTCGGCAGCGTAGTGGCGATGGTGACCGGTACCTCGGTGGCGCTGCTGATGGGCGCATCGCCCGAAATTGCCGCCTCTATTTTACCGAAATCGGTCACGACGCCTATCGCGATGGCCGTCGGAGGCAGTATTGGCGGTATTCCAGCCATTAGCGCCGTCTGCGTGATTTTCGTCGGGATCCTGGGCGCGGTCTTTGGCCATACCCTGCTGAACCTGATGCGCATTAATACCAAAGCCGCGCGTGGTCTGGCGATGGGAACCGCGTCGCACGCCCTGGGGACTGCTCGCTGTGCGGAAGTGGATTATCAGGAAGGCGCATTCAGTTCGCTGGCGCTGGTGCTGTGCGGGATTATTACCTCGCTCGTCGCCCCGTTCCTGTTCCCGATTATTCTCTCTGTCGTCGGCTAAAATGCGATAAGTCACACATTTTGCAAAACGATTGCATGTGTTGCATAAATAATGAGATTTAGATCACTCATTTAAGCGTAATCGGCACGTACACTGTTTACCCTTACACTGTTACGAGGCAACGCCATGCACCCACGTTTTCAATCTGCTTTTTCGCAACTGCCTGCGGACCTGCAAACAGCCATTGCTCCTGTGCTGGCTGATGCGCATTTCTCCGCGATGCTGAGCGCCGGGCAGGTCTCATCGCTGCTTAACGCGACAGGACTGGACGAAGACGCGCTGGCCTTCGCGCTTCTGCCGCTGGCTGCTGCCTGCGCGCGCGCCGACCTTTCCCACTTCAACGTTGGCGCTATTGCGCGCGGCGTAAGCGGAACCTGGTACTTCGGCGGCAATATGGAATTTTTGGGCGCGACCATGCAGCAAACCGTCCACGCCGAACAAAGCGCGATCAGCCACGCCTGGCTGCGCGGTGAAAAAGCTCTCGCAGCGATCACCGTCAACTACACCCCTTGCGGCCACTGCCGTCAGTTTATGAATGAACTGAACAGCGGGCTGGCGCTGCGTATCAACCTGCCGGGCCGTGCGCCCCATACGCTGAAAGATTATTTACCCGATGCGTTTGGGCCGAAAGATCTCGACATCAAAACGTTACTGATGGATGAGCAGAATCACGGTTACTCACTGGAAGGTGATGCGTTAACTCAGGCTGCCATAAAAGCCGCGAATAAAAGTCATACGCCATACAGCAAATCGCCTTCCGGCGTGGCGCTGGAACTGGCCGACGGCACAATTTTTAGCGGAAGCTACGCTGAAAACGCGGCCTTCAACCCAACGCTACCGCCATTGCAGGGCGCACTGAATCTGTTAAGCCTGCATGGTTATGATTATCCTGCCATTACCCGCGCGATGCTTGCCGAACGCGCCGATGCGCCGCTCATCCAGTGGGATGCGACGGTGGCGACGCTGAAAGCGTTAGGCTGCCAGAACATCGACCGCGTCCTTCTCGGTTAATCTTTCAGTGCGGGCGAGAGCCCGCAACTGGCGAATTTCCCTGCAATTAAGACGCTGATTCTTGCTCTTAAGCGGCGGGTAAAGTAGCCTGAAGACTCCTTTTCACCATCATTGAGCCTTTTATGTTGAAGCGCGTGTTTTACAGCCTGTTAGTCCTGCTCGGCCTGCTGCTGTTGACCGTGTTAGGTCTCGATCGCTGGATGAGCTGGAAAACGGCGCCGTATATCTACGACGATCTGCAGGATCTCCCTTACCGCCAGGTGGGTGTCGTATTAGGCACTGCCAAGTATTACCGCAAAGGCGTGATTAACCAGTATTACCGTTATCGTATTCAGGGCGCACTGAATGCATATAACAGCGGCAAAGTGAATTATCTGCTACTGAGCGGCGATAACGCGCTACAAAGCTATAACGAGCCGATGACCATGCGCAAAGATTTCATTGCCGCCGGCGTCGACCCGGCGGATATCGTGCTCGATTACGCCGGTTTCCGTACGCTTGATTCCATCGTCCGTACGCGTAAAGTCTTCGATACCAACGATTTTATTATTATCACCCAACGCTTTCACTGCGAACGCGCGCTGTTTATCGCGCTACATATGGGTATTCAGGCCCAGTGCTACGCTGTTCCCTCACCGAAAGATATGTGGAACGTTCGCCTGCGCGAATTCGGCGCGCGGTTTGGCGCACTGGCTGACCTGTATGTCTTCAAACGCGAACCCCGCTTTTTAGGTCCACTCATTCCGATTCCGACACAGCATGAAGTGCCGGAGGATGCGCAGGGGTATCCGGCTGTCACGCCAGAGCAATTGTTGAAATTGCAGAAGCCGTAATGTGTGGAATGTTACGCATTACCTTCCAAACCGCCCGTTAACGAGTAAATATTTACGCATTAATTACGAAATATGGCATTAATGCGTAAAATATCACTCATTATGTCACTCGGGAGTCATCATGGAGAATTTAACGATACAGGCGTTTTTGCAACGCGAGTGGGTCGACATTGCCCAGATCTCATTCCCCCGCAGTGATGAAAACAACTGGCGCATAACCGAGTTACACTATCAGTCAGACTATGCCATTGAGTATCTGGAGTGTACTCAGAGAACGCGGCGTGCCGGAACAAATCATGTCCATGCCATCCATTGGATTCCAATTTATTGCTGATAAATTACATCGCTGGGGTTTGCTATGACAGATAATGACAGAGACGGCGATATCAAAAAAACCATTGCCCGATTACGTGAGCAAAACCGACAACCCTATTCAACGTCAGGTGTAGCAGCGCCGAACCTACAGGCCCAGGAGGAAAAATTGCTGCGTACTCGTGTTACGGAGAATATTGAAAGAACAGATACCGCAGAGAGAAACGCGCTGATGAATGCAATCAGTTTGCAACTTCTCATGGGGAATATCACGCAGGGAGAAGCCCTGAAACGAATGCGTATCAACCTGGTGGGAATGAAACAGGATGCTTATGCCCGGCTTGTTGGCGTATCACGTAAAACCATTTCCGATATTGAAAATAATAAAATAAATAATTCGATTGAAACACTCAATAAAGTATTTAAGCCCTTCGGCCTGCAATTAGGATTAATCCCCACCTCGCCACAACGACTGATAAGCTTGTTAAATTCCGCAGAAAAATAAATGTGAGTAGATCATTGCAAATAATAACCAGTTATCATTTTGATAATGGTTATTATTTGCGCATAAGTATTTACTGCTATCCCTTGCAAATCATCCCGTTATTTAACCTATGTGTGAATAGATTCACAGAATACGCTCATCCCCAGGCATAGCCTTGCTAACAGGTTATTTTTATTATTTATAACGTTATGCGCTCGCTTTAATTTACCTAATCATTAAGGAAGATTATATGTCGCAACAAAATTATCTGGATGAGCTAATTCCGGCCTTTACGCCATTGCTGGCGATAAAGGAGGCCTCGCGTTGTTTGTTATGCCACGATGCGCCTTGCAGCCAGGGGTGTCCAGCCCAAACGGACCCGGGTAAATTTATCCGCTCCATCTATTTCCGTAATTTTAAAGGCGCAGCCGAAACCATACGCGAAAATAACGCGCTGGGTGCCGTATGTGCGCGTGTTTGCCCAACCGAAAAATTATGCCAGGCAGAATGTTCGCGATCGGGGATCGATAAACCAATCGACATCGCCCGCCTGCAACGCTTTGTGACTGACTTTGAGCAGCAAACGGGTATGCAGGTTTATCAACCGGGCAGTAAAACGCTCGGTAAAGTGGCGATTGTCGGGGCCGGCCCGGCGGGCTTACAGGCGAGCGTCACGCTTACTCATCTGGGCTATGACGTTACGCTCTTCGAAAAAGAGGCGCAGGCCGGTGGCTGGTTGCGCCACGGTATTCCGGAATTCCGTTTACCGCAGGCCGTGCTGGATAACGAAATTCAGCGCATCATCGATATGGGCGTAACCATCAAATGCAACAGTGAAGTGGGTAAAGACCTGACGCTGGAAGAGCTGAAAGCTCGCCACCGCGCGGTACTGTTGACCGTTGGTTTATCGCAGGGTTCTTCCCTCTCACTCTTTGATGATGCTGAAGACGTTGAAATCGCCGTCGACTTTTTACAACGCGCCAGCCGCGCAAACGGTGAAATTGCCATTCCTCAAAGTGCGTTGATTATCGGCGGCGGCGACGTGGCGATGGATGTCGCCACCACGCTGAAAATGCTGGGCTGCCCTTCTGTCACCTGCGTCGCGCGTGAAACGCTGGATGCATTCCCGGCAAGCGATAAAGAGTTTACCAGCGCTCAGGCACTGGGTGTTTCCATTATTGACGGCTTCACACCGATTGACGTCGCAGGTCATTCGGTCACCTTCCAGCACGTTAGCTTACCGGGCGAACTGAAACTGCACGCAGAGAAAATCATTCTCGCCGTCGGCCAGCATGCGCAGTTTACCGCCTTTAATCATCTGAACGTGCAGCGTAATACAGTGGAAACAACAGATTATCAGACATCTGACCCGACGCTATTTGCTGCGGGCGATATTGTTCAGGGAGATAAAACGGTGGTTTATGCGGTGAAAACCGGGAAGGAAGCCGCACAGTCCATTCACCACTATTTAGAGGGAGCGTGCTCATGTTAACGAAAGATCTTTCTGTTACCTTTTGCGGCGTTAAATTTCCTAACCCGTTCTGCCTCTCTTCTTCACCGGTCGGCAACTGCTATGAAATGTGCGCCAAGGCGTATGATACCGGCTGGGGTGGTGTGGTGTTCAAAACCATCGGCTTCTTTATTGCCAATGAAGTTTCGCCACGTTTCGATCATTTAACCAAAGAGGATACCGGCTTTATCGGCTTCAAAAATATGGAGCAGATTGCTGAGCATCCGCTGGCGGAAAACCTCGAAGCCATTCGTCGGCTGAAAGAAGATTACCCCGATAAAGTGTTGATCGCCTCGATCATGGGAGAAAACGAACAGCAGTGGCAGGATCTGGCGCATCTGGTTGAGAAAGCCGGTGCCGATATGATCGAGTGTAACTTCTCCTGCCCGCAGATGACCTCTCATGCGATGGGTAGCGATGTCGGTCAAAGCCCGGAACTGGTGGAAAAATATTGCCGCGCGGTGAAACGCGGTTCCTCCCTGCCGATGCTGGCAAAAATGACGCCGAATATTGGTGATATGTGCGACGTAGCGCTGGCGGCAAAACGCGGCGGTGCGGACGGTATTGCGGCAATCAACACCGTGAAATCGATCACTAATATCGACCTGAATCGCAAAATCGGGATGCCGGTGGTCAACGGCAAATCGAGCATTTCCGGTTATTCCGGCAAAGCGGTGAAACCGATCGCTCTGCGCTTTATACAGCAAATGCGCATGCATCCTGAACTGCGTGATTTCCCGATCAGCGGTATCGGCGGGATAGAAACCTGGGAAGACGCAGCTGAGTTTTTACTCCTCGGTGCGGCCACGCTTCAGGTCACAACCGGCATCATGCAGTATGGCTATCGCATCGTAGAAGATATGAGCAGCGGTCTATCGCACTACCTGGCCGATCAGGGCTTTGATTCGATCGATGAGATGTTAGGTCTGGCGAACGCCAATATTGTTCCGGCGGAAGAACTGGATCGCAGCTATATCGTTTATCCACATATTGCGGAAGATAAATGTGTGGGCTGCGGGCGCTGTTATATTTCCTGCTACGACGGCGGCCACCAGGCAATGGAATGGAATGAAGATACCCGTACGCCGCACTGTGACACCGAGAAGTGCGTTGGCTGCCTGCTCTGCGGTCATGTTTGTCCGGTAGCGTGTATCAGCCCTGGACGCGTAGAGTTCAAGCCTGGCGAGAAAGAGCACGCCGTTTCACTTTAACCTCTAAGGACGAGGACCGGCCTGTTCATGCAGGCCGGGATTAACCATGAGTACACTTGTCGCTATTGCCCTCACTACCGGTATTTTGTCGGGAATTTGGGGCTGGGTCGCCGTGACATGGAGCCTGCTCAGTTGGGCAGGGTTTCTGGGTTGTACTGCCTATTTCGCCTGCCCTCAGGACGGAGTGAAAGGTCTGGGAATATCTCTGTGTACTGTAATGAGTGGTGTGTTTTGGGCAGAAGTGATTATCTACGGCAGTCAGCTATCCCCTGAGTGGGCCATGCTGGGTTATTTACTTACAGGTGTCGTGGCTTTCGTGATGTGTATTCAGGCGAAAAGCCAGTGGCTCTCTTTTGTTCCGGGCACATTTATTGGCGCGTGTTCTACCTTCGCTGGTCAGGGTGACTGGCAGGCGGTATCCCCGTCACTTTTAGTGGGGCTGCTATTTGGTTACGCGATGAAAAATAGCGGTTTATTACTCGCCGAACGTTGGCCCCAGCCGAAAAAGTCATAAAAAAAGCCCGACATGTTTTTGCACCGGCCTTGCGGCTGATGACAACTGCAACATTGCCTGATGCGCTACGCTTATCAGGCCTACGGGATTTCTGCAATCTTCTGAATTTGCACGATTTTGTAGGCCGGATAAGGCGTTTTCGCCGCATCCGGCAAAAACAAAGCGCACTTTGTCAGCAATATTAAACCCGAATCATTTCTTACGCGCGTATTTCAGTGAATCCAGCGCCACGGCGAAGATGATAATCGCCCCTTTAATAATGTACTGCCAGTACGGGTTAACGCCGATATAGGTCAGGCCGTAGTTAATAACCGTAAAGATAATCACACCGGTCACCACGCCAAGCACGGTACCCACGCCGCCGCTGAAGGAAACGCCACCCACCACGCAGGCTGCAATGGCATCCAGCTCATACATAAAGCCAAGGTTGTTGGTCGCCGACCCGATACGCCCCGCTTCCAGCAGGCCGCCAAAAGCATAGAACACACCTGACAGCGCATAAATCACCAGCAGGTTTACCGCCACGTTTACGCCGGAAACTTTAGCGGCTTCAGGGTTGCCGCCGATTGCGAAAATGTTCTTCCCGAAGCGGGTTTTGTTCCACAGCACCCAGACAAACGCCACGGCAATCAACGCGTAGAAGGTGATATACGACAGGCGGAAACTGCCGAGCGCAATAAAGCCCTGCGCAAAGGTAGAGAAGCCGCTATCAAAGCCAGAAATCGGCGACGCTCCCACAAAGTCGTAATACAGTGAGTTAATCCCGTACACAATAATCATGGTGCCAAGGGTGGTAATAAACGGCGTCACGTTCAGATAAGCAATGATAATGCCGTTGATCAGGCCAATAATCGCGCCAATCGCACAAACAATCAGGATAACCAGCGCAATTGGCATGGTCGCCATTTCCGGGAAGACCTTGTTGGCGTTTTCGACTGATTGCAGCAACGTCGCGGCAATCACCGCCGCCAGCCCCACCTGGCGACCAGCGGACAGGTCAGTCCCCTGAGTGACAATCAACCCCGCCACGCCGAGCGCGATAATAATACGCACCGAGGACTGAGTCAGAATATTACTTAAGTTCAGCAGACTTAAGAAGGTGGGGTCCTGGAAAATAATAATTGCCAGCAGAACCAAAAGAACGACGTAAATACCGCCCTCTTTCAGATAAGTGAGAAAGCTTTTTTTATTTAACGCACTCATGTCGAGCCCCTGATCTTAAAGGTGCAATGACGCAAGACGGAGAATTTCGTTTTGCGTTGTTGTTTTTGTTTCAACAATTCCGGCAACCAGACCGTTGCTCATTACCAGAATACGATCGGTAATACCCAGCAGTTCCGGCATTTCGGATGAAATAATAATGATCCCTTTATCTTTCTTCGCCAGCTCAGCAATCAGCTGATAAATTTCAAACTTCGCGCCGACGTCAATTCCGCGGGTCGGTTCATCAAGCATTAAAATCTCAGGCTGCGTTAACAGCCAACGGCCAATGATCACCTTTTGCTGGTTACCGCCGGAGAGAGAGCCAATTTGTGTATGATGCCCTGGCGTTTTCACGCGCATGGAATCAATAACCCATTGGGTATCGCTCTTCATGCGGGAATTATCGAGAAGCCCGACTTTGTTTTTATAATTTTTGATATTGGAGATCAGCGAGTTAAAGCCGATATCCAGATAAGCATAAATACCGGTTGAGCGACGCTCTTCGGTCACCAACGCAAAGCCGTTATTGATGGCTTCATTGGCGTTGTGGTTATTAATTTTTTTGCCATGCAGCGTGATGGTACCGGACGATTTTTCGCGCACGCCAAACAGCGTTTCAACGATGTCGGTACGTTTTGCCCCCACCAGCCCGGCGATACCCAGAATTTCACCTTTACGCAGCTGGAAAGATACATCACGAATCGACGGCTGACGCAACGAGGTCAGATTCTGCACGTCCAGGATAACCTCACCCGGCGTATTGGAACGATCCGGGAAGCGCTGATTCAATGAGCGGCCCACCATCATGGCGATGATTTTGTCCATATCCAGCCCTTCCAGCGGCTGGGTGGCGATCCACTGGCCATCGCGCAAAACGGTAATTTCATCACATAGCTGGAAGATCTCTTCCATTTTGTGAGAGATATAGACAATGCCGCAGCCACGATCTTTCAGCTTACGAATGATCGTAAACAGGTGATTGACCTCTTTCTCAGTCAGAGAGGACGTGGGTTCATCCATGATGACGATTTTGGCGTTATAGGAAAACGCTTTAGCGATTTCAATCATCTGCATTTGTGAAACGGACAACGTGCCGACACGCGCGCGCGGGTCAATATCGATATCCAGTTCATCAAAAATCGCTTTGGTATCGCGGTACATTTTTTCCTGATCGACAAACACGCCTTTTGCCGGATAACGACCCAGCCACATGTTGTCCATCACGGAGCGTTGCAGTACCAGGTTCAATTCCTGGTGAACCATTGATATACCATTTTCCAGCGCTTCTTTCGCCGAATGGAAATCAATCTCCTGGCCCTGAAAAATAATGCTACCGGAATCTTTTTGATAGATCCCAAACAGGCATTTTAATAACGTCGATTTACCGGCGCCGTTTTCCCCCATAAGCGCATGGATAGAATGCGGGCGGACCTTTAAATTGACATTATCGAGTGCTTTAACGCCTGGAAACGACTTGTTGATATGACTCATTTCCAACAAGAATTCGCCCGACGACTCTCTATTATCGCTGACCATAGTTTTACCTGGCTGCTGGTTTTTAATGGCTATTTACGCGAAATAGCCATGGTCTTTATCGGTAATAAAGGGCGCACTCACGTGCGCCCAAAGATAATAAAATTACTTGTTGGTAAATTCGCTGAGATTTTCTTTATCTACGCCAACATACGGCACGCGAACCACTTTATTTTCGATTTTCCAGTTCGTGCCTTCCGCCGCGGCTTTACCATCGGCCAGATTTTTTGCCAGATCGAAAGTGGCTTTGGCCTGGTTATTCGCATCGTTCAGAACCGTACCGGCCATTGCGCCGGATTTAACCAGCGCCAGCGCTTCTGGCAATGCATCGACGCCGAATACCGGAATGCTGCTCTTGTTGTGTGCTTTCAGTGCTTCAACTGCACCCATTGCCATCGCATCGTTGTTGGCGATAACCACTTCGATTTTGTTGGCGTTCGGGCCAGAGAGCCAGGCGTCCATTTTATCTTTAGCCTGTGCGGTATCCCACATGGCGGTATCTAACTGCAATTGCTGAGTTTTCAGCCCCTTCTCATTCAGCTCTTTGATAACGTAGGTGGTACGGGCTTCTGCATCCGGGTGCCCCGGCTCGCCTTTCAGCAGTACAAACTGTACCTGACCATCTTTGTTCAGATCCCAGTTCGGGTTAGCCGCCCAGTGCTTGGCGATCAGATCGCCTTGAATAATGCCGGACTCTTTGGAGTCGGTCCCGACGTAAAACGCTTTGTCGTAGCTGTCCAGCGCCTTACGGGAAGGTTCTTTGTTGAAGAAAACAATAGGCACATTCTGGCCGCGTGCTTTCTCAATCACGGTGCCTGCCGCTGCCGGGTCAACCAGGTTGATCGCCAGTGCTTTAACGCCCTTCGCCAGCAGCACGTCAATCTGATCGTTCTGTTTGGACTGGTCGTTCTGAGAGTCGTTCATCAGCAGTTGCACATCCGGCGCTGCTTTGGCGTCTTTCTCGATAGCTTTGCGGACCACGGACATAAAGTTATCGTCATACTTATAAATCGTCACACCAATGCGGGTATCAGCAGCGTGCGCCGCGGCACCGAATAACATGCTTGCCATCACAGCAGACAGGGTTAACACCTTCTTATTCATGGTATCTCCGGTTTTATTATGCAGGGTAGTTCGTATGGGAAAAGTCGACGGTCAGTGTTAAATAAACGTTACTGCACGACGAAATTTATTCTTAAGTAAAATGACTCTTCCGTGGTCGATAACGCGCCATAGTGCGTTTTATTGCTTGCTTTCGGCTTTACTGCTATAGAAAAAGTGATTAATCACCGTGACGTAACGTTTGGCCTTTACAAACGCTGACATCATAGTCAGCACAATGTTAATATACTGTGAAATCACTCACAGATTGAAAACGGTTACATCGCATGATGAAATCAGTTAGTGACGGGCAGCACAGATTGCCGCTGAGCAACCGAATGACGTCGCACCAGCGTAGGCATAAAACAATGCGTTGCCGACGCATCAAGCTTGCCTGCCGCGCCAAGTAAAGCCAGTTCAGTCGCCAGTTTTGCCATGGAAACAATCGGGTAGCGAATGGTGGTGAGTTGCGGATCGGTGTAGCGCGCCAGCGGAATATCATCAAATCCGATCACTGAAACCTGCTGTGGCACCGCAATGCCGTTATCTTTTAGCGCAGTGAGTGCGCCAGCAGCCATATTATCGTTATAGGAAAACACCGCCGTCAGGCCCGGATTGCGCCCCAGCAGTTCAACCATTGCGGCTTCCCCACCCTGCATATCCGGCGACCCGGTACCTATCCAGCTTTCAGGTGCCGTGATGCCCTGCTCGCGTAATGCGCGTTGCCAGCCTTCACGACGCAGGTCTTCATCTTCAATCTGATGGCTGGAGGCAAGATAACCAATGCGCTGGTGCCCGTGATTCAACAATGTGCGCGTTGCCATTACCGCGCCACTCACGTTGTCCAATCCCACGCAACGATGCGCATATCCCGGCACGATGCGGTTAATCAGCACCATTCCCGGAATGTGATCCATAAAATCACCCAGCTCGCGATCGCTAAGGGCTTTTGAGTGCACAATAAGCGCACTGCACCGCTGGCGAATCAATACCTCGATGGCATTACGCTCTTTTTCCGCTTCATGGTAGCTGTTGCCGATAAGGACATATTTTTGCTGCAACTGGGCAATGGTATCGACAGCTTTTACCAGCGCGCCAAAAAAGGGATCGGAGACGTCCATTACCACCACCCCGATGGTATCGCTCACCTGCGTCGCCAGCGCCTGCGCATTGGCGTTAGGCCGATAGCCCAGCGCCGCAACCGCTTTCATTACCGTCTCGCGTGTGTCCGGACTGACCAGCGCGCTGTTATTCAGAACGCGAGAAACCGTTGCCACCGATACGCCCGCCTGACGCGCCACATCACGAATGGTGATCATCGCCACCGCCCTGCTGTGCATTGCTGCCATTCATAGCCAAACCCTCTGTCTGGGAAGAGCGCTATTCTGGCAACGAATGCACCAGCGCTACGTGAAGGAGGTCACACGGCTGGAAACGGTTACATCCGTTTTGTTAATGATTGTGATCCAGATCGTTATCTGAATGTTTTACGTAAGGAAACACCGGAAGCGCGTGCAGTAAGCTGACGCCACAGCCATTCGAGTGGCCCCTGACGAAAATAACGCAGCCACAGCAGTGAGAAGACAATGTTAACCAGCCAGACCGGCACGACAAATGCCAGCAGCGTCAGGCGGTCAAATTTCATAAACAGATCAAACCGATAGAACAGCGTGGTGTAGATAAGCGTTTGCAGAATGTAGTTTGACAGCGCCATCCGCCCGACGCAGGCGATAGCGATGACCAGCCTGGAGTGACAGATTTGCGGCCAGTAGCCCCACGCCAGCGCCGCATAGCCCAGCGTTTGCAGCGGCGCGCTCAGTTCGCGTGGTGCCTGTAACAGAAAAGCACACCAGCGATAATCCCAGCCCAGCTGCCACTGCGCGACAATCGCCGGTAGGTTGATCAACATGCCAATAGCAATCAGCGATGCGCCAGTTCGTCGGTAATGCCGCAGGCTAAAGTGTCCTTTCAACCAGCCACTGCGCATCAGTGAAGCGCCCATCAGCATCATCCCCGCCAGTTGCCAACCATACTGTGCACCAAGCGCCAGCAGATTCGCGGACAACATGTCTCCACGGTTGCTGATAGCTTCCCTGCCGCCATTCACCTTCCAGAAGTGTTCGTAAAGCAGCGTAGAAGCATCCGGCACCCAGGATCGGCTCTGCCCCGAGTCAGCAATCAAACCCAACAGCACCAAAAGGCCGACGCCCACCAGGTACAGCATCGCCCCGGTCTTAAACAGTGATGTCACATCGCGCGCTTCACGGATTAAACGCCAGCTGATTAATCCCACCAGCGCATAGGCCAGCAGAATATCGCCATCCCAAAGGAGCAAACCGTGAATAAAACCGAGTAAAGCGAGCAGCGTTAACCGCGACTGGATCCAGCGTTTTCCGCGAGGCAGAAGCAATTGCAGCCCTGCGCCAAAGAGCAGCGCAAACAGCGTGAGGAATTTGACCTGCGCAAAGAGGTCGAGCACCGCCCAGGTCCAGGCATCGCGTGAGGTGATATCGCCATACCAGGCGGGATTAAGATAGGCGGCTTTGGGCAAGCCAAAGCCGTTAATATTCAGCAGCAGGATACCGAGGATAGCCACGCCCCGCACAAAATCCAGGGTGACATTTCGTTCCATGTATCCTGCTCCGCTTAGTTGTGGTGGCGTACGGCGCGCAAGAATTCCTGACGGGTATTCTGGCTGGATTTAAACAGGCCGCCAAGCGACGTCGTGGTGGTCGCGCTGGTAGCATCGCGTATACCGCGCGCTTTCACACAATAATGCACCGCATCAATGGAAACCGCCACGTTGTTGGTCCCCAGCAGGGTTTGCAGCGCAGTAAGAATTTGCTGCGTCAGGCGCTCCTGCACCTGAGGGCGCTGAGCGAAGAACTGCACGATGCGGTTGATTTTGGACAAGCCAATCACCGACTCTTTCGGGATGTACGCCACCGTTGCTTTACCATCGATGGTCACAAAGTGGTGTTCACAAGTACTGGTCAGCGTGATATCACGCACTGTCACCATCTCATCCACTTTCATTTTGTTTTCAATGACGGTGATTTTCGGGAAATTGGCGTAATCGAGGCCAGAGAAAATCTCATCCACATACATTTTGGCAATGCGATGCGGAGTTTCCATCAGACTGTCATCACTCAAATCGAGATTCAGCAACTGCATAATCTCGGTCATATGCCCTGAAATCAGACGCTTACGGGTTTCATTATCCATTTCGCGCACCGGCGGGCGCAACGGCGTTTCCAGTCCACGGGCCACGAGGGCTTCATGAACCAGTGCAGCTTCTTTACTCAGTGATGACATCTTTTCTTTCTCCAGCAGGTGGGGCGCTTCGCCCTTCATGGGGCAAAGTTTGCACTTATTGTGCGTGAGGCCGCGCACATAATCCAGTATTCGTAACGATAATTATTGCAATTGCTACTGCCTTGCATGCTCCGGTCGCCATACCAGCATGCCGCCGATAAACAGCGCCAGCGCCGCGCCCCCTAGCGCAGGGTCCAGGCGATGCGTAAGCCAGGTCGACAGCGCCGAGGTCATTGGGCCAACCAATTGACCTACTGCATAACCGGTAGTCAGCAATCCGGCCATATAGCGGGCGTGACGCGGCGCCAGCTCCCGCCCGTATAGCAGCGAAAGCTGCACCGCGCACAGGAAACCGCCGCCCACCAGCGCTGCGCCCATGGCCAGGCCCGGCAAGCCAGGTATCAGCCAGGCAAACAACACGCCAATACCCTGTAACCACAGGACCACCGCCAGCCGGTGGTGGCTCTGCCCTACATGACGCATCGCAATACTCAGGGCGATACCGATGACCGACGCGAGGCCAAATATCGGCCAGACAAACTGCGCAAACAGGCTACCGGGAAAGCGCTGCGCGGCCATTTGCGAGAGAAAGGTCGCGGGCAAAATATAGCCGAATCCTGCCAGGCTGTAGCTCCAGACCAGACGTTTAAGGTCGGCGGTAAGATGCAGCGGCTCTGGCTTTATGCCCGACGGATGCAGCGCGCCGGGCCGCGGCAACCAGCGCGCGACCAGGATAATCAGTACTAACGCCAGCAGGCCGTAAAGCAGCCAGCCCTGCGACGCGGCAAGCGACTGAGAATGGATCCACACCGCCAGCAGGCCGCTCAGGGCAATCCCCGCGCCCGGCCCAGCGAACACTGCAGCACTCAGCCCGGCATGGCCCAACTGCGCAAGACGTTCGTTGGTCCAGGCAGCGGTTAGCACAAGCGCCCAACCGCTCATACATCCCAGAATCAGGCGCAGCACACCGTGCAGCCAGGCATTATCGGCACACGCGGAAAGCAACGTGAATACCACCGCCCCGGCAATGCCAAGATACAGGCGCGTCTCGACGTGTCGCTGCGCGCACATGGCATCCCACGCACCAATCAGATAGCCCAGATAGTTCATCGCCGCCACCAGCCCGACACTGGTCAGTGTGAGCTGGTTATCGGCAATCATTAATGGCACCTGGGGCGTAAAGGCAAACCGCCCTATCCCCATGATAACCACTAAGACTATAAAGCCGCTGAATGCGATTCGTAAGGCCATACCGCCCCAATTGTTAACAATAAGTTATATGCATGATGCGGCATATCAAGATAATGCGGAAGTGAAAGTTACTCAACGGCAATGAATTATCTGTATGATGATCCCAGTATTTCTGATTGTGAATATAAGGAGCCTTGCATGGAATTGCTTGAAGAACATCGTTGTTTTGAAGGCTGGCAACAACGCTGGCGGCACGACTCCACTGCGCTGAACTGTGTCATGACGTTCAGCATTTTTTTACCGCCAACGCATGGGACAACGCCGCCGCCGGTACTTTACTGGCTGTCGGGGTTGACCTGTACAGACGAGAACTTCACCACTAAAGCCAACGCGCAGCGCGTTGCCTCTGAATTGGGTATTGTGCTGGTGATGCCCGATACCAGCCCACGTGGCGCGGATGTCCCCAATGATGACGGCTATGACCTGGGCCAGGGCGCGGGTTTTTATCTGAATGCCACGCAGCAGCCGTGGGCTGCGCATTTCCGGATGTATGACTATATTCGCGATGAACTGCCGGCACTGATTCAGGATAAATTTAATGTCAGCGATCGCTGTGCTATCAGCGGACACTCAATGGGCGGGCACGGCGCGCTATTGCTGGCGCTGAAAAATCCGGGTAAATATGTCAGCGCATCAGCCTTTGCGCCCATTGTGAACCCAGGCAATGTGCCGTGGGGAAAGAAAGCGTTTACAGCGTATCTGGGCGAGGATCAATCGGCCTGGTCGCAATGGGACAGTTGTGCGTTGTTACATGCCAGCCAGGCTGACGCGGCCACACCGATGCTCATCGATCAGGGCGACAACGATCAGTTCCTGGCCGATCAACTGCAGCCTGCAGTGTTCGCGGAAATAGCGCGGCAAAAAGACTGGCCGCTCACTCTGCGCATTCAGCCGGGTTACGATCACAGCTACTTCTTTATTGCGTCGTTTATTGAGGATCATCTGCGCTTCCATGCGCAGTATTTGTTGAAGTAAGCGTGGGTTGCCGGATGGCGCTAACGCTTATCCGGCCTACGAGTGCGTGTGGTCAGTGGATTTACCGAAGACACATCACGCGTAGGTCGGATAAGGCGTAGCCGCATCCGACATTACCGCACGATCGGAGCGGTTGGTGAGATTGCCGGATGGCGCTGGCGCTTATCCGGCCTACGAGTGCGTGCGGTCGATGGATTTGCCAGGATGCACATCAACGCGTAGGTCGGATAAGGCGTAGCCGCCATCCGACATTACCGCACGATCGGAGCGGTTGGTGGATTTACCCGGATTCACATCACGCGTAGATCGGATAAGGCGTAGCCGCATCCGACATTACCGCGCAATCAGAACCGGTAATCCACCGCCATAAAGTAGCGACGACCATCTTCGTTATAGCTGTAGTCATCGCGGCTCAGGTCTTTATCCCCCAGGTTCAGCACACCCGCACGCAGCTTAACGTTTTGCGTAGCCTGCCATGCACCGCCCATGTCCCACGTCGTGTAGCCGCCCGGTGTTTTCGAGGTTGCGCTCACCGCACGCTGTTCTCCGTTGTAACGCGCCGCCAGATAGAACGACCAGTCCTGTACCGGCGTCCAGTCTACGCGACCGTTGGCTGTATGGAACGGCAGTTCCTGCAACGGTTTATTCCCGCCATTACTGAGATCGCGACCATCGTTATAGGTGTAGTTCAGCGTCACTTTCCACTGCTCGCCAAACGGGACTTTCAGCTCGGTTTCCACACCCTGAATTCGTGCTTTATTCACGTTGTAGTAGGCGAAAATTGGCTTGCCGCTGGAATCAAAGCCGACGAAGTTGGAATAGCCTGGTGCGGCGCTAACATCAGGAGTACGCGTAATGTTGATCATATCTTCCACATCGTTGCGGAAGGTGGTAACACTACCCTGTACGCCTTCCAGCCAGCCCTCTTCACCCTGATAGTAGAGGCCGATTTCCCAGCTTTCGCTGGTTTCAGGTTTCAGATCAGGGCTCCCTACGATACGACAACCGCCACGGCAGGAGTTGGTCGTCCAGTCCGGGCTCAATTGCAGCAATGACGGGGCTTTAAAGGCCGTCGCCCAGCCGCCTTTCACCGTGACGGTATCCGTTGCGCTGTAAACGAGGTAAGCGCGCGGGCTCCAGTGATCGCCATAGGTTTCGTGATCGTCCATACGAATACCGGTGGTCAGCGCCAGAGGTTCAAAAATGCGCCACTCATCTTCAATAAACAGGGCGTACTGGCTGGCTGACGTTTCGCTGCTGGTTCCGCCGGTCAGGTTAATCGGATCTTTCAGTTTGTCATGTCGCCACTCACCACCGAAGGTGATCAACTGATTAATCGCCCCCACCGGCAGGACATATTTGCCATCGATGGTATTGCTTTCGGAAGTAATAGGGCTGCTGTTGCCAGGGTTCTTGTTATCGACTTTTTCACCGTAGAACTTCAGTTCGCTGTTACCGACATCCCAACGACCGTTATGGCTCAGGGAATAGTTTTGACGCTCAAGACGGTTCTTATCCAGCGAATCTGAATTTCTGTCCTGACGGTCAAAACCGTAACCGGCGGTGATGTCCTGATTATCCGTAGGTGTCCAGGCAAATTCGACGTTGGCATCGCGGCTGGTGAAGCCTTCGATACGCGGCGTTTCACCGGTCGCACTGGTGGTGGACGATTCCTGTTTATCTTTCTCACGTTTGGAGAGGCTACCAAAGGCTTTCACCCCCAATACGCCATCTACCAATGGGCCGCTGGTAAAGAACTGGCCGTTGTAAGTATCGCCGCGATCGCGGTTTTCCTGAATGGTGGTATCAGCTGTGATGCTGCCCGTCCATTTCTGACCAATCTTTTTGGTGATGATGTTTACCACGCCGCCCAATGCATCGGAACCGTAGAGCGAAGACATCGGCCCGCGCACCACTTCGATACGCTCGATGGAATCTGCCGGGATCCAGTTCAGGTCGAAGTCGTTATGACGGAAAACGGCATTGCGCGAATTCACGCGTTTGCCATCGATAAGAATCAGGGTGTAGCTGCTGTCGAGGCCGCGAATACTCACGCCCTGGCGGTTATCGCCTTCGTTGGTGAGCTGTACGCCCGGCACTTCCTTGAGGATATCTTTCAGGTTTTGCACCGGCTTGCGTTGCAGATCTTCCTGAGTGATCACGCTGATACTGGCGGGGGCATCTTTGACGCTCTGCTCAGTTGCAGCAGCGGTGACGACCATTTGTTCGCCTTCAGTGGCGGCGGTAACCGGCAGCGCCAGTGACAAAGCGGACACGCAGAGCCCGCCCCGGACGAAGGGGTTTAACCTGAACATTCCAAATCTCCATGAGGTGAATACGTAATTATTTCAAAAGGGTACTGCTCACACTGACTGCTTCACGCTGCTGACCTTCAGCGCTTATTTTTTTATGCAGATGTGGCTGTCGCCTCATGTCGGTCACGATTTACCGTAAGAGAGGGAGTGGCTTCATCCAGTATTAACGCGGGTGATGATAAAGAGAATGATAACAATTATCAATTAAGTTATTTAAAGTTATGTCAATATGTAATCGTTTAATTCTATCAATACAGGAATAATCTTAGGTGAGGTGTAATTTTGAGTAAAAAAAAGCCCTCTTTGCGTGAAGAGGGCTTCTTAGGATGAGCGTTAATTATTTCTTAAAGCGCTCCGGGAAGTGCATTTCGCTGTAGCGAACGAAGCGTGTTCCACGGCTCAGCTTATAGCCGAACCAGATAATCAGGAACAGCGGGATGCCGATATAGGTGGCAGCAACGCCGCCCCAGTCAATGGTATCGGCCAGGAACGCTTCATAGTTCTGACCCAGGGTGATAATCAGGCACAGAACGAACGCGAAGATCGGCCCCAGTGGGAAGAATCCGGAACGGTAAGGCAGATTGTTAATATCATTGCCCTGCATTACGTAACCGCGACGGAAGCGATAGTGACTGATGGCAATTCCCAGCCAGGCGATGAAGCCCGTCATCCCGGAAGTATTCAGCAGCCACAGGTAAACGGTCTGGTTACCGAACATAGAGGTCAGGAAGCACAGCCCCGCAATCACCGTCGTCGCGTACAGCGCGTTGCGCGGTACACCGCCTTTGGACAGCTTAGAGAAGATGCGCGGCGCTTTACCGTCACACGCCAGGGTGTAAAGCATACGCGTGGATGCGTACATCCCGGAGTTACCCGCAGACAGTACCGCCGTCAGGATAACGGCGTTCATCACCGCTGCCGCAGAGAGCAGACCCGCATGCTGGAATACCAGGGTGAACGGACTCACGCTGATGTCTTTAACATCATTACGCAGCAGGCTCGGATCGGTATACGGAATAATCAGGCTGATAATCAGGATTGCGAATACATAGAACAGCAGGATTCGCCAGAACACCTGACGCACCGCACGCGGAATGTTTTTCTCCGGATCCTCAGATTCACCTGCCGCGATACCAATCAGCTCGGTACCCTGGAAGGAGAAGCCGACAATCATCGCCACGCCAATCATCGCCGACAAGCCGCCAGCAAACGGTGCATCGCCGGTCGTCCAGTTGCTCCAGCCCACTGGCTGAGCGCCTTTGAAGATGCCGATAATCATCATCACACCTACAATAATGAAGATGATAACGGTGGCGACTTTAATCAGTGAGAACCAATATTCCGCTTCGCCGAAGCCTTTTACGGAAATATAGTTGAGCAGGAAAATGACGCACAGGAACACGGCGCTCCAGATCCAGCCCGGCGTATCCGGGAACCACCAGCTCATCACCAGTTGTGCGGCCACCAGGTCAACGGCGATAGTCACCGCCCAGTTGTACCAGTAGTTCCAGCCCAGCGCGAAGCCGAAGCCTTCTTCGACATAGTTCTGGCCATAGGTGGCGAACGAGCCGGAAACCGGCATGTAGGCCGCCAGTTCGCCCAGACTGGTCATCAGGAAGTAGACCATCAGGCCAATCAGAATGTATGAGAATAACGCCCCACCGGGGCCTGCTGCGGAAATGGTTGCGCCTGATGCGACAAAAAGACCTGTACCGATTGAACCGCCAATGGCGATCATCGTCAGGTGACGCGCCTTGAGTTCGCGGCGGAGCGCGGGCGCTTGTGTGGTTTTAGTTTCGGAAACCATTTGAAAATACTGTCCATCCAAAAATTGAGGCGCGATTGTAGCAGACGATAAGCGCGTCTTCTGGCAGAAATGCGCAGTTATAAGAGACCTTCATGATTAGCGGCCAATTATAAGTAAAGCAGTACATGCTGTGACTGGCGAGTTTCTCGCCAGCTGGCAACAGCCTATGAGATGGTGCAGTACGAGAGAAAACGTTGTAACGCATTAGAAAGATGTTTCTGCCGATGATGAATGCGCCACAGCGTGCGATTCAGCCCCGGCAACGGCACCTTCACTTCCACAAGTTTTCCGCTTTCCAGCTGTTCGGCAATCACCCGGCGTGACAGACAGCTGATGCCCAGGCCATGGCGCACCGCATGTTTAATGGCTTCAGAGTTGCCAAGCTCCATGCCCAGGCGGAACTGCGGCAAATGGGAAAGCAGAAGATAATCAACTATTTCGCGAGTACCGGAGCCCTTCTCACGCAAAATCCACGGCTGTGCCGACAGACGTGCGAGCGTCACCTCCCCTTCCAGCAGTGGCGAATCCGGTGCGGCAAACACCACCAGCTCATCTTCCAGCCAGGGCTCCGCCACGATATCCGCTGAATGACACGGCCCCTCGATAAAACCAATATCGACGCGAAAATCGGCCACGGCATTAATGGCATCCTGACTGTTGCCTACGCTGAGTTCGATCGGTAAATCGGGGAAATCCCGGCGATAGCGACCAATCATCTCCGGCAAAAGATAGTTACCGATTGTGCTACTGGCGTAGACGCGGATAGCACCGTTATCTTCCCGGAACAGTTGCTCAATCTCGGTTGCCTGCTCCAGCAATGCCAGCGCGCGCGGGTAAAGCAGACGCCCGTGCTCGTTGACCACTAGCCGTTTACCGACGCGGTCGAAAAGCTGCACGCCCAGTTGCCCTTCGAGATCGGTCAACGCCGCGCTGACCGCAGACTGCGACAATGCCAGCATCTGTGAGGCCTGGGTAGTGGAGCCGCTTTTGAGTACTTCCGCGAACACTTCAAGCTGTCGCAGCGTGATATGCATATCTTTCCTGCCTGTTCAATCAATGCTTACCAGTTATTACGATTAATTATAAATATATAATCAATTTTATTTTTAAACCAGCACGGCGTAATCTTTTGCCCAGACAAAGGAGAAGGTTATGGCAGAAATCACATTACGCGAACCTCATCGTTCTGTAAGACATTATCTCCCGGGGCTGGCGCTTAGCGCGATCATCACCGGGGCAGCACTGTGGGCCGGGAGCATTCCCGCTATTTCAGGTGCAGGCTTCAGTGCATTAACGCTGGCAATCCTGCTGGGGATGGTCATCGGTAACACGGTTTATCCTAAAATCTGGCAGCCCTGCGATGGTGGTGTACTGTTCGCTAAACAGCACCTGCTGCGGCTCGGTATCATTCTTTATGGCTTCCGACTGACGTTTTCGCAAATTGCTGAAGTGGGCGTCAGCGGGATTGCCACCGATGCCCTTACGCTGACCAGTACTTTTTTACTGGCCTGCTGGTTGGGACAAAAAGTGTTTGGCCTGGATAAACAAACCAGTTGGCTGATTGGCGCGGGTAGCAGTATCTGTGGCGCGGCGGCCGTACTGGCGACGGAACCGGTAGTAAAAGCAGAGGCGAGTAAAGTGACCGTGGCAGTGGCGACCGTCGTTATCTTCGGTACGCTGGCAATCTTCCTTTACCCGGCAATGTATCCGCTGCTGGCACACTGGTTCAGCCCGGAAACGTACGGCATCTATATTGGCTCTACCATGCACGAAGTGGCGCAGGTGGTTGCGGCAGGTCATGCGATTAACCCGGAAGCTGAAAACGCGGCGGTGATTTCGAAAATGCTGCGCGTGATGATGCTGGCTCCGTTCTTGCTGATTCTGGCAGCTCGCGTAAAACAACTGGCTCCGGCAGGCAGTGGTCAGAAAAGCAAAATCACCATTCCGTGGTTTGCGGTACTGTTCATTGTGGTTGCGATTTTCAACTCCTTCCACCTGTTGCCGAAAGCGCTTGTTGATGTACTGGTGACACTGGATACGGTACTACTGGCGATGGCGATGGCGGCACTGGGCTTAACCACCCACGTAAGTGCACTGAAAAAAGCGGGCGCGAAACCGATGCTGATGGCGCTGGTGCTGTTCATCTGGTTAATCGTCGGCGGTGGCGCTATCAACCTTGCGGTACACGCCCTGATGGCATAATCCATCACGACTTCTCCCTGTTAACCCGCTATGATTACGGTTTGCTTTCCCCTCCTCTGGCGGGTTTAACAGGAGTCGTTATGAAATACATTGGAGCGCATGTGAGCGCCTCCGGCGGCGTAGCCAACGCCGCCATTCGTGCAGCAGAATTAGAAGCGACCGCTTTCGCCCTGTTCACCAAAAATCAGCGCCAGTGGCGCGCCGCCCCCCTCACAACCGAAGTGATTGATGATTTCAAAGCGGCCTGCGAAAAATACCACTACACCGCCGCGCAGATCCTTCCCCACGACAGCTATTTGATTAACCTCGGCCACCCTGTGGAAGAGGCGCTGGAAAAATCCCGCGAAGCTTTTATCGATGAGCTCAGCCGTTGTCAGCAGCTTGGCCTGACCCTGCTGAACTTCCACCCCGGTAGCCACCTGATGCAAATTGATGAAGATAAGTGTCTGGCACGTATCGCTGAATCCATCAACATCGCGCTGGCGCAAACCGAAGGCGTGACCGCCGTGATTGAAAACACCGCCGGCCAGGGCAGTAATCTCGGTTTTAAATTCGAACATCTCGCGGCCATCATCGACGGCGTAGAAGATAAATCCCGCGTCGGCGTCTGCATTGATACCTGCCACGCCTTTGCCGCCGGTTACGATCTGCGTACCACTGACGAATGTGCGAAAACCTTTGCCGAATTTGAACGTATCGTGGGCTTTAACTACCTGCGCGGCATGCATCTCAATGATGCGAAAAGCGCATTCGGCAGCCGTGTCGATCGCCATAACAGCCTCGGCGAAGGCAATATCGGCCACGATGCCTTCCGCTGGATTATGCAGGATAACCGTTTTGACGGTATTCCGCTGATTCTGGAAACCACAAACCCGGATATCTGGGCGGAAGAGATTGCGTGGCTGAAAGCGCAGCAGGTTGCTGAAGAGGTGGCGTAAGCATGATTGACAGGGAGAAGCAGATCCTCAACATTCTGCGCCGCAACCCGCTTATCCAGCAAAACGAAATCGCCGACATTTTGCAGGTGAGCCGTTCCCGCGTCGCGGCACATATTATGGATCTCACGCGCAAGGGGTTAATCAAAGGTAAAGGCTACATTCTGACTGAACAGGATTACTGCGTGGTGCTGGGCGCAATCAATATGGATATTCGTGGGATCGCTGATATCCATTATCCGCAAGCGGCCTCCCAACCCGGCGATATTCGCTGTTCTGCCGGAGGTGTGGCACGTAATATCGCCCACAATCTCGCACTGCTGGGGCGGGATGTTCATTTACTCTCCGCGGTGGGTAGCGATTTTTATGGTGATACGTTGCTTGAGCAAACACGTCAGGCCGGCGTGAATACCCAGAACTGCATTCGCTTGCATGGGCAAAATACATCAACCTATTTATCCATTGCCAATCCACAAGATGAAACGGTCCTGGCCATCAACGACACGCATTTACTTGATGCGCTAACACCACAACTTCTCAACGCCTCGCGGGAGCTGATCACGCATGCAGGAGTGATCCTCGTGGACTGTAATCTGACGCCACAAGCGCTGGAGTGGGTCTTTACGCTGGCCGGAAATATTCCAGTCTTTGTTGATACGGTATCAGAGTTCAAAGCGGAAAAAGTTAAAAGCTGGCTGGGCCGCATTCACACGTTAAAACCGACACGTAGAGAACTGGAGATCCTGTGGGGAAACGCTATCAATAATGATGAGGAGCTACGATGTGCGGTTAACGATTTGCACGCTCAGGGCGTACAGCGCATCGTCGTATGTCTGGAAGACGAGTCGGTCTTTTGTAGTGAAAAAGAGGGGGAAGCCTTTGCGCTGACGCCGCCTGCGCATCCGGTGGTGGACAGTTTTGGCGCTGATGATGCATTGATGGCTGGGCTGCTTTATAGCTTCCTCGACGGAAGCGAATTCAGGGACGGCGCACAATTTGCCATTGCCTGCGCGGCCTTAGCGCGTGCCAGCATTAGTATCAACAACCCAACGCTCTCAGTAGACAACGCCTGGTATCTACTTAAAAACAGCGCACAGTAATGTGCGCTGTTAACAGTTGTCATTACCCAAGGCTAATAAAGAAACCTGCAATGGTCGCACTCATCAGATTAGAAAGCGTTGCCGCGGCGAGCGCTCTTACGCCCAACTGCGCGATTTCAGGTGCCCGCTGGGGGGCAATTGCCGAAAATGCCCCGACTACGACGCCAATCGAACCGAAGTTAGCAAATCCGCACAGGGCAAACGAGATAATGGCGATAGTTTTTACGTCCAGAGTTCCGGCTGCCTGCAGGTAGGGTGAAAAACTCAGATAGGCGACAAACTCGTTGATTGCCAGTTTCTGCCCAATCAGGCTACCTGCAAGCGTAGCATCACTCCAGTCAACGCCCATAATCCACGCCAGCGGTGCCAGAACATAGCCAAAAATTCCTTCAAGGGACGCATGTTCAAAACCAAACCAACTGCCAATGCCCCCGATAATGCCGTTCAGCAACGCGATAATCGCCACAAATGCCATGACGACAGTCGCCACACCGGCGGCAATCTTTAGCCCGGTCATGGCCCCGCTCGCCGCCGCTTCAATAATGCTTTTTGGCGGTGTTTCGGTGAAGGAAAGATTCTCGAACGTTACCTGTGACACCTCCGTCGCCGGGCTCATCAGTCTGGCGAACAATATGCCACCGGGGATTGCCATTAATGACGCTGCCAGAAGATAGTCAATGGGCACGCCCATCCCGGCGTATCCGATCAACATCGATCCGGCAATCGAGGCCATACCACTACAGATAGCGGTAAACAGTTCATTGCGGTTCAACTTCTCAATAAACGGCTTCACGATTGCCGGAATTTCATTCTGGCCGAGAAAAATCGTTGTTACCGCGACAAACGATTCAACTTTGCTGATATTCAGTGCTTTCTGGAAAATACCGCCAAGAATCCGGATCAGCAATCCCATCACGCCGATGTAGTAAAGCAGGCTTATCAGGGCAGTCACAAAGATAATGGCGGGTAAAACGCGGAACGCAAAGACAAACCCAGCCCCATCAAAAAGCACATCCATCTTAGGCCCAACCAGTGAGCCAAAAATGAATGCACTCCCGGCATCGCTGTAGGACATCACTTTATGAACACCCATTGCCGCCTGCTCTACCAGCCATTTTCCTGGAGGGAAATAGAGCATGATGCCACCGATGGCAATCTGCAAAGCCAACGCCGCCCCCACAGTGCGCAGGCTAATCCGTTTTTTATTCACCGAGAGTAAAAATGCAATGATCAGGAGTACCGCCATTCCCAGAACACTTCTCATAATATCCATAATGAATACCCTTACCTGGTAGAAAACCTGGCACAGGCCAGGTTTTCAAAAACAGAGTGACGGGCGACTGCCTCCTGCCCGACGCTGATTTACTGCAAACGCTGATACTCTTTGGCAATTTCACAGGCCAGAATCGCGTTATTAAAGACCAGTTGAATGTTGGATTTGAGACTGTCGCCGCCGGTCAACTCGGCAACGCGCGCCAGCAGGAACGGCGTGCTTTCTTTCCCGACAACACCCTGCTGTTCCGCCTCGGCCACTGCGCGATCAATGGCCGAATTGATCTGCTCTTCTGGCATGGCATAAGCCTGAGGGATAGGGTTGGCGATAACCAGACCACCGTTTAGGCCGGACTGCCATTTCACCGCCATCGCTCGTGCGATTTGCTCCGGTGTGTCCAGACGGATACTCACCTCGAACGGGCTGGTACGACAGAAAAAGGCGGGTAACGATTTTGTTTGATAGCCAATAAGCGGTACCCCAAATGTTTCGAGATATTCGGTTGTTAAACCCAGATCAAGAATAGATTTCGCACCGGCACAAACCACCGCAACATTAGTATGGGCGAGTTCCTGTAAGTCGGCCGAAATATCAAAGGTATGTTCGGCGCCGCGATGAACACCGCCAATGCCTCCCGTGGCAAAAACTTTAATACCAGCAAGAGCAGCAATAATCATGGTTGACGCAACGGTGGTTGCACCATTTATTCCGGCGGCTACGACAAAAGGTAGATCACGGCGACTTACTTTTGTTACGCTATGCCCTTCACGACCTAATAATTCAATTTCCTCCGGGCTGAGCCCAACTTTCATAACGCCACCGATAATAGCAATAGTGGCAGGAACCGCACCGTGTTTGCGGATTGTCTCTTCCACTTCAATGGCCGTTTGTGCGTTTTGTGGGAATGGCATTCCATGGGAAATAATCGTCGATTCCAGTGCCACGACCGGTTTATTATCCGCAAGTGCTTGCTTAACTTCCGGTGAAATCTGTAATAAATCAGATGAAATATTTAATTCTGACATTCTTTTCTCTCCACTAAAGCTAATACGTTAGAAAACGACAATTCAGGGTTATTGGTATATTCAGATGAGAGCGCCATCGAGGCACATCCTTGGGAAAAACGAACGGATTCAGGTAATGAAAAACCTTCGTGCCAGCATGCAGCAAGCCCTGCCATCATGGCATCACCGGCGCCCGTAACGTTCACAACGTGTGTTTTCAGAGGCAATGACCAGCCAGATTCACCCTGCATGTCACTGTAATAAACGCCGTCGCCCCCCATACTCAGAACCAGTCGTTGTAGCCCTTGTTGGTGGAACCATGCCGCGACAGCAGTGACATCATGGCGTGAGACAAGAGGTATACCACTCAATGTTTCCGCTTCAAGTCGGTTCGGTTTTAAGGTATGGATGTGGGGTAGCCAGTCACGGATTTTCACACACTTCCACGCGGATACAGGATCGACAAAAATCGGCGTTGCACCCCGATTTCTCATAATCCACGCCAGGGCCGCCTCGCTGATGTTGCAATCAACAACGATAACTCGTGCTCCCCGAATAAATTCCCGATGTTGCACCAGAAATTCTGGTGATAAGCATTCAGAGATGCTCATATCATTAATAGCAACCAGCATTTCGCCGGTATTATCCAGAAGGGAAAGATAACTGGAGGTACTTTCATCAGATACTTTCAGGCATTTATCTACATGTACACCTGATAATTCTGTTTGCATAAGCAAAGACTTGCCATAAAAATCATCTCCAACAGCCGTCAGAAGCCAGGAACTTTTACCAAGCAATGCAATATTATGCGCAATATTTCTACCCACACCTCCCGGTGTAAACCTTATCTTCCCGGGATTTGAATCAGCATAATTCAATTGATTTTGCGAATATCCAGCGACATCCATGTTCGCAGAACCAATCGTAACAATATAATTATCTTCAAGCATAGAACGCCCCCGGACACATTCGTCCTTTTCATGCAGAGTTCGTTATTAACGCCGTAAAATACATTAAATAAACACATGTTCATTGTCGAACATGTGTTTATCCTGGCCAGGTATGAATGCAAAGTAAAGCTATCAACAGGAGCGTTATGGAAAAGATATGAAGTGAATCACAAATATATTAGCAATATGCGTTATGTAGTAGAAAAAAATGGGATTTAGGACACAATTATTTGAGGCATGAAAAAAGGGCGAAGATAATCTCCGCCCTTTTTAACAAGAAGATAAAACCTTACGCCGCTTTCGCTACCCCTTCCGCGTCAGCACGTTTCAGCACCGCGTAGGACAAGCCCGCCACCAGTGTACCCGCCACAATCGCCAGCAGGTAACCCAGAACCGGGGTGATTGCGCCAGGGATCAGCAGAACAAACAGACCACCGTGCGGCGCCATCAGTTTTGCACCCACCGCCATGGAGATAGCGCCGGTGATGGCCCCGCCGACGATACAGCATGGCAGAACACGCATCGGGTCACGCGCTGCGAAAGGAATTGCCCCTTCGGAGATGAAGCACAGACCCAGCACCAGCGCCGCTTTACCACCTTCACGCTGACCTTTATCGAACTTATTGCGCGCAACCAGCGTGGCTACGCCCATCGCCAGCGGTGGCACCATGCCTGCGGCCATAATTGCCGCCATCGGCGCGTAGGTTTGCGTACTGAGCAGACCCACACCGAACGCATAAGCCGCTTTGTTCACCGGGCCGCCCATGTCGGTACACATCATACCGCCGAGGATTGCGCCCAACAGGACGGCATTCGCCGTACCCATGGTTTGCAGCCAGTGCGTCAGGCCTGCCAGAATGCCGGCAACCGGTTTACCAATCAGGTAGATCATTGCCAGGCCGACGATCAGGCTGGACACCAACGGAATGATCAGAATCGGTTTCAACGCTTCCATGCTCGGCGGTAGTTTCAGCTTCGTGCTGATGGCTTTCGCCACATAACCGGCCAGGAAGCCTGCAATGATACCGCCGATGAAGCCGGAACCGGTGCTCACGGCTAACATACCGCCGATCAGACCCGGCGTCAGGCCAGGACGGTCAGCAATCGAGAAAGCAATAAAGCCCGCTAAAACCGGAACCATCAGGGCAAAGGCTGAACCGCCACCGATTTGCATCAGCGCGGCTGCCAGCGTGTCCGGCACTTCAAACGCTTTGATACCAAAGGCAAAGGAGAGTGCGATACACAGGCCGCCCGCGACCACCATCGGCAGCATGTAAGAAACGCCGGTCAGCAGGTGACGATAAGCGCCGCCGCCCTCTTTCTTCGCGCTGGCCGCAGCCTGAGTTTGACCGGTCGGTTGATAGGGCTTCGCTTCGGCAACGGCTTTATCAAACTCCTGCGCCGTTTTCTTCAACGCCAGGCCGGTCGAGGTACGGTACATCGGTTTACCGGCGAACTTCGCCAGGTCCACTTCGATATCCGCCGCTACGATAACCAAATCGGCCTGCTCAACTTCTTCCGGGGTGATGGCATTGCCTGCGCCCACGGAACCACGGGTTTCAACCTTCACCCACATACCGCGTTTTTTAGCTTCAGTTTCAATTGCTTCTGCCGCCATAAAGGTGTGCGCAACACCGGTCGGGCATGCGGTTACCGCCACGATGCGTTTTACCGCGCCGGAGGTTGTCGGTGCCGCAATGGCAGGCGCTTCGTAAGGCAGCGCATGGCCTTTCGCTTCCCCAAGGAACAGTTCCGGGTGCGCGACTGCGCGATTAATATCGCCCAGATACACTTTCTTCCCGACCAGCGCGCTGTCCGCCGGAAGGGTTGAACCCAGCACAATCACCAGTTCCGCATCGTTCGGGTTATCAATCAGTTCGAGCTTTGCTTTTTGCGCCGCCGCGCCCAGCAGGGTTTTCGCCATGTAGGCGCGAGCCTGTCCGAGTCCGGCATCAATAATCAGCAGCGTTCTCATGATTTATCTCCTGCTGTTAATTAAACGGTTGTAAGTCAACGCGCGCCATCATGGCCGCCAGTTGGGTACGGTCGGTAATGCCGACGTTGCTCTGGCTGACAGCCAGTGCCGCCACCGCCGTCGCCAGACGCAGCGTGTGCTCGCTGGATTCACGCATCAACAGGCCGTAAATCAGGCCGCCGACCATGGAATCGCCTGCGCCGACGGTGCTGACCACTTCCATTGACGGCGGTTTCGCGATCCACTCACCGGACGCATTCACCCACAGCGCGCCTTCTGCACCGAGTGAAATCACCACATGAGCGATACCCTGTTCACGCAGAGCGTGAGCTGCGTCGATCACGTCTTTCATTTCCGGCAGCTTGCGGCCTGCCCAAATTTCCAGCTCACGACGGTTCGGTTTTACCAGCCACGGCGCAGCTTTCAGGCCCGCCACCAGCGCTTCACGGCTGCTGTCGAAAATGATGCACGGACACTGACTGCGCAGACGCGTCATCCAGTCGGTAAACGCTTCCGGGCTGACGCCCGCTGGCAGACTGCCGCTTACGCACACCATGTCGAACTGCCCCAGCCAGCTCAGGGAATCGTTCACAAAACGTTCCCAGTCTGCGGCAGTCACGTCGAAACCGGAGAAGTTGAAGTCGGTGACTTCGCCGTCTTTTTCCGTCAACTTAACGTTAATACGGGTACGGCCCTGCACCACCTGAAAACGGTTAGCGATACCGAGTTCGCTGAACAGTTGCTGAAAACCATCCTGATTGTCTTTCCCGAGAAAACCGCCGACGGTGACATCAATGCCCAGATCCTTCAGCACTTTTGCAACGTTAATCCCTTTACCTGCAGCATGCAGGCCGGTGGTACGTACCAGGTTAACTTCACCACGTTCAATTTCTGGCGTGAAGCCAACCAGATCGTAGGCCGGATTCAGTGTGATTGTTGCAACGCGTCTGCTCATTTATGCGCCCTCCCCGAGGCCAGAGGCAATCGCCTCTCCAATTGCGTCCAGTGCCTGACGAGCATCGTCCCCCTGAGCGGTGAAGCGCAGGCGATGGCCTTTCTTCACGCCGAGTGCGACGACTTTCATCAAACTACGACCGTTCGCCGGTTTACCGCTGCCATCAAGGTTGGTGACGGTGATATCACTGCTGAACTGTTTGATTGTATTGACTAACATAGTGCCCGGGCGGGCATGTAAACCATGCTCGTTGCGCACCACAAATTCTTCGCTTAATACGTCTTCCGCTGCCGCGTCGTCGCTGGTCAGCAGCGCCAGCACGGTGGCGGCATCAGCTTTCAGCAGACGTTCAGCTTTATTTTCCAGCAGCAGATTGCTCAGTCGACTGAGCACGGCTGTCGGTTGATCGTCAGCCATGGCCACGGTAATTAACATCGCGGCCTGAGAGTCACCCACGCTGACCGGGCTTGCCGCGCGGCTAACCGCCACCGCGCTACGCAGGTTGCCGTTCACGCCATCGCTCAGCCAGATACCCTGACCAAGATTCAGCGGTTGTTCATTAATTGCGTGTGCAACGAATGCGCTATCCACCGCTCCGGCCTCTTTCAGACGCGCGGCGTTCAACGCCTGTAACGTCACCAGATCGTTGGCTGCAACATCCAGCGACAGCGTGTCGTTATCAAGCTTCAGCGATTCGCTCTGCTTTTCGCCCATCAGCAACGCACGCAGCTCTTCAGCGGTGGTGGCGCTTTTCAGCTGTTCAGCCACGGAATCATCGCTCAGCACGTGTGTCAGCTGACGTAGCAAACCAAGGTGTTCATCAGAGCTCGCCGCGATACCGATAGCCACATATGCCGTTTGCCCTTCTCCCCAGGTCACGCCCTGCGGAAACTGATAAACCTGGACGCCGGTTTTCAGCACCTGGTCGCGCGTGTCGGTGGTGCCGTGCGGAATGGCGATGCCATTACCTAAAAACGTGGACGTTTGTTGCTCACGCGCCAGCATCCCGGCGACATAGCCTTCCGCCACGTTGCCCGCACTGACCAGTGCTGAAGCAACCTGCCGAATAGCCTCTTCTTTATCCGCGGCCTGCTGACCGGGATGAATATCTTGAACAGATAACTGGAACATGGTTCTCCTCTCCTGCTGAATTGAATCGTTTCAGCCAACATGAGAAAAAAGGCGTCACCTTATATCAGAATTAAAGTCAGATGACGCTGAAACGTTTCAATGGAGTCTGTGCCTTTCTTAACCAGCCTGCAAGATAAGTTGAATTTCTGATGTTTAAAGTTAGATCTACAGCACATTTTATTAGCATTAATACCACAACTGCTGACACCTTAATCGCCAGGTTTTCAGGCGTCAGCAAAACGTCAGCTTGAGTGAGAATTATTTTGAAATGGCTTTTTAATTTTTATGTGCGGAATTTGATGTAGATGACTGTTCATTTTCTGAGTGGCGACGTAAACTCCCGCCTCCTGTCACGCTAGCGATTAAGAGATATGCAAAACAGTTCTGCCGCCGCTCCCCGACGTTCGTTTGATCTCACCTCATCGTCGTTTCTGATTGTTGCATTTTTAACCGGTATCGCCGGAGCGTTGCAAACGCCGACCCTGAGCCTGTTTCTGACTAATGAAGTTCATGCGCGCCCGGCGATGGTGGGCTTCTTCTTTACCGGTAGCGCGATCATTGGCATCCTGGTAAGCCAGTTTCTGGCCGGGCGATCCGATCGCAAAGGCGATCGCAAAAGCCTGATCGTGTTTTGCTGCCTGTTGGGTGTGCTCGCCTGCCTGCTCTTTGCCTGGAATCGTAACTACTTTATTTTGCTGTTTGTCGGGGTTTTTCTGAGCAGTTTTGGCTCCACCGCCAACCCGCAAATGTTCGCTCTTGCGCGCGAGCATGCAGATAAAACAGGGCGTGAAGCGGTCATGTTCAGCTCTATTCTACGTGCGCAGGTGTCACTCGCCTGGGTCATTGGCCCGCCGCTGGCCTATGCGCTGGCGATGGGCTTTGGCTTTACGGTGATGTATCTCAGCGCGGCGATGGCGTTTATTGTCTGCGGTATCATCGTCTGGTTTTTACTGCCCAGCATGCATAAAGGTAAAGGCACCACCGCCGGACACATAGAAGCGCCGCGCACTAACCGTCGTGATGCCCTGCTGCTGTTTACCATCTGCACGCTGATGTGGGGCACCAACAGTCTGTACATCATTAATATGCCGCTGTTTATTATTGAAGAGTTACATCTGCCTGAAAAACTGGCGGGCGTGATGATGGGCACGGCGGCGGGCCTCGAAATCCCAACCATGTTGATTGCCGGATATTATGCTAAACGCTTCGGCAAACGCTTTTTAATGCGTATCGCGGCCGTCAGCGGATTACTGTTCTACGTCGGGATGCTGACGGTCCACACACCCGTTTTACTGCTCGGCTTACAGCTACTTAACGCAATCTACATTGGTATTCTCGCCGGTATTGGTATGCTCTATTTTCAGGATCTGATGCCAGGCCAGGCCGGTTCAGCCACCACGCTGTACACCAATACGACCCGCGTCGGCTGGATCATCGCCGGGTCGCTGGCGGGCGTTGTCGCGGAAATCTGGAGTTATCACGCGGTGTTCTGGATAGCGCTGGTGATGTGTGTCATCACCAGCGGCTGTCTGATGCGCGTGAAAGATGTTTAATACTCTTTAAAAGCCAGCTCAAGGCGCGCCAGCAGCGGTTTAAAGAGGTAACTCAGGAAGGTCCTTTCGCCGGTTTTAATCGTGACGCTTGCCGGCATACCGGCTTTAATTTTGTAGTCTCCCAGTAGTTTTACACCTTCTCGTGAGACCTGAACTTCCGCCAGGTAATACGGCTGCTGGGTGGCTTCATCAATTAAGCGATCCGCCGAAACGGTCAGCACCCGAGCAGGCACTGACGGTAATAACGCGTGGTTTAGCGCCGGGAACAGAACATCCACCATTAATCCGGGCGCCATTTTATCAATCGCGTGCACCGGTATACGTGCGTCAATTTGCAGCGGTTGCCCGGCCGCAACAATATCCATCAGATGTTCCCCAGGCTGTATCACCCCGCCTATAGTACTCACCTTCACATCCAGCACCGTACCGTTTATTGGTGAACGAATTTCCGTATTATCCAGCTCGTGACGGGTTGAAATACGTTCATCCTCAAGCATTGAAAGCTCTTTTTGCTTCGAAGTTAATTCAGACTCCACCTCCTGCACGTATTCATGCCGCACCTGGTAGAGTTTGATTTTGATTTCGTTCTGCTGCGACTTCAGTTTGGCGATATTTAAAATATCCTCGGATATGCTGCCGGAGATTTCCGCCGCCTCCCGCTCCAGCACCAGCATCTGGGCTTTGGGATAATAGTTTTTCTCACTCAGAGAACGAATTGCGCCGAGTTCGCGGCTGATAAGGCTAAACTGATGGTCGCGGAATCCTTTGACTTTGTTGAGGTTATTTATCTGCCCGATCAGGCCTTCTAAATTTTCCTCAAGCATTGCCACTTCGTCCTGTACGGTTTTGCGCCGGGTTTCGAACAAGCGCGCCTGAAGCTGGCGGGCCTCCACCAGCCGTTTGCTTCCCGAAAACTGTTGTGTCAGCGATGCATCAAGAACGATGGCTTCTAGCCCATCACGTTCCGCAAGCAGGCGTTCTTCAATGGTTTTGGCTGACAAATACTGCGCGCCCAGCGCGCTGTAGCGCATCTCCAGCGGCGTTTTATCCAGCCGTATCAGCACCTGATCTTTCTTAACCGTATCGCCTTCCTTTACGTCGATAGCCGTCACGCGGCCACCGCTCAGGTGCTGGAGCGTTTTCCGGTTGCTGGATACGGTTACCGTGCCATCAGCCACCACCCCTGCATCAAGCGGCGCTTTTGCCGACCACAGCAAAAAACCGCCGACACCGAACAGTATGACCACAAGCCCTCGCAGCAACGGCGGCCAGATCCGGGTATCAACGCAGTCATCATCGTTTACGGAGTTCTGCTTTTTCATTTTCAGGCCTCGCGTTGGTCGTTATTAGCAGACGGTTCAGCCATTTCAGCCACCGGTTTTAGAACGTTTGCCTGACGGAGGCTGGCAAACACCTGGTCACGGGTACCGAACTGCTGCATCGCCCCGTCGTTGAGTAACAGCACTTTGTTGACCACCCCAAGCAGCGTCGGGCGATGAGAAATAATGACCGTGGTTTGCCCCTGATTGCGTAAGGTATTAATGGCTTTAATCAGCGCGAACTCGCCGGCATCGTCGAGATTGGCATTGGGTTCGTCGAGCACAATAAACGCGGGATTGTTATACACCGCTCTCGCCAGCCCGATTCGCTGACGCTGGCCGCCGGAGAGCTGATACCCGCCGACGCCAAGCGGGGTATCATAGCCCTGAGGAAAGCGGAGGATCATTTCGTGAACGCCCGCCAGTTGCGCTGCCGCGACGATCTTTTCACTGTCCATCAGCGCAAAACGCGAGATGTTTTGCGCGATGCTGCCATCAAACAGTTCGACGTCCTGCGGCAAGTAGCCTATGGCCGGGCCGAGCAGTGCTTTATCCCACTGGCAGATATCCGCGCCATCAAGGCGCACTTTGCCCGATAGCGTACCCCAGACGCCCACCAGCAGTTTCGCGAGCGACGTTTTACCCGAGGCCGACGGGCCGATGATCCCCAGCACCTCCCCGGCATCAAGCTGGAAGGAGATATTGCGCAGCGTCGGCGAACTCAGCCCCGGAGGCGCGGCGAACACATTTTCCACGCTGATTTTGCCCGTCGGGCGCGGCAGGGTGAGCACCGCTTTCGCCGCGGGATAGCTTTTCAGTAAGGTGGCCAACTGCTGCCACGCGCCGCGAAACTGCACAAACTGTTTCCAGCTACCGATCACCTGTTCAACCGGGTTCAACACGCGCCCAAGAATGATCGACGCGGCAATCATCAGGCCGGGTGTGATTTCCCCTTTAATGACCAGTAAGGCCCCGGCCCCCAGCGCGATGGATTGCAGCAGGATACGCACAAACCGGCTCAGGCCGCTTAAGTGCGCGATTTTATCCGCAATCTGCGTTTGCAGCACCAGCACTTTATTGTGTTGCTCCAGCCAATGATTTTTCAGCGTAGGGAGCATGCCCATCGCCTCAATCGCGTCCGCATTTTGCAGCTGCTTATTGAGTTTGCTGCCGTTATTTATCGTCAGCGCATGCGCCTGCTCAATCACACGTTTTGTTGATATTTCGGAAAACAGCGTCAGTGCGAACAGAATAATAATGCCCCCGGCAGAGAGGTAGCCAAGCAACGGATGCACAAGGAAGGCGATTAAGAGATAGAATGGTGTCCAGGGAATATCCAGCAACGCGAAAAGACTGTTTCCGGATAAAAACTGGCGCACCTGATCTAACTCCGCCAGCGCCTGGGCCGGGTTATTATCTCCGGCAATTATCTTGCGCTTAAAGGCGGCGTTAAAAACCAACTGGTTTAATTTTACATCCAGCCGATTGCCGAGGCGCACCATCACGCTGGCGCGCGCCGACTCAATCAGGCCAATGACGATATATAGCCCAAATATCAGCAAGGTAAGCATTAACAGCGTGGTGGTGTTTTTGCTGACCAGCACGCGGTCGTACACCTGCAACATATAAATTGCCGGAGCCAGCATAAGCATATTAATGACACAACTAAAAAACAGCAGCAGAGTAAAAGTGGAGCGAGTTCCTTTCAGCGCCCTGTTCAGTTCTGATTGCGTATGCTGGCCCGACATAATCTTCTCCTTATAACCGGTTAATATCGGATGCGTACCTTAAGCGTTATCAGAGAATAAAATCGCCGACGCTCATGGTATTGGCATTCACCCCATCCAGTGTGATGACATCGTTCCCGATAGTGATGGTGGCATCACCGGCAACGGTCGTGACACGCACCTGAGCCGCAAAGTTGGTGATGTTTAACAACCGCAGGTCGATGAAATCCTGTCCACCAGCCGCATTGCTGTCGAAACCGGAGATAAGGTCGCGCCCAAAGCTTGCAGAGAACGCAAAAGTGTCATTCCCGGCATCCCCGTTCATGGTGTCGTTTCCGGCCCCACCGTTAAGAATGTCGTTGCCTGCACCGCCCGTGAGAACGTCATTACCTGCGCCACCCAGCAGCGTATCGGTACCGCCGTCGCCCTGAAGGGTATCGTTACCGTCGCCGCCATCCAGGCGATCGCTGCCGTTCCCACCGCGCAGCAGATCGTTACCGCCAAGCCCGGAGAGCGAATCGTTGCCATTTCCGCCGGTCATGGTGTTGGCCAGTGCATTGCCGGTACCGGTGTAGTTACCGTTGCCGGTGAAGACCAGTTGCTCGACGTTATCGGCCAGCACATAACTGACGAGGCTGGTTTCCACCACATCCGTTCCCGCATTGACGCCTTCACTGACAACATCGCCCAGGTTATCCACGATATAGGTATCATTACCGGTGCCACCGGACATAGTGTCGGCATCCAGCCCTCCGTTCAGCGTGTCGTCTCCGGCTTCGCCTTCCAGGATATCCCGGCCCGCACCGCCATCGAGCGTGTCGTTTCCGGCACCGCCTATCAGCGTGTCATCGCCCCCCAGCCCTGACAGCACATCACTACCGCCCTCGCCGCGCAGAATGTCGCTTCCTGCGGTACCTGTGAGGTTGTTGGATTGATTGTTGCCAACGTTGAGATCGCCGACCACCTGCGTTGCCGCAGACGTCAGCACGACCGGCGGGTTGCCTTCGTCGTCACGGACAGTGACCATCACCTGTAGCGTCCGACCAACAACCGTCTGGGTCGGCGTATAGGTCGCGGCGGTTGCGCCATTAATGTTGACGAAGCCGTTGCCATTGCTCATTCGCCACTGGTAGCTGAAGTTACCGCCGCTTAGGCCGTCAGCGTCCGCAATCCCGGAGACAATGGCGGTCAGCGTCAGGCTCTCGGTTGGGGTCAAATCGTTAATGACCGGCAGCCCCGTGGTGGGCTGATTTCGCGGGGTAACGGCTTGTGTGGGCGACGAAATAATCCGCTCGGCGTCGCCCATACGGTCGGTGAAGCTGGCGACGACGCGTAACTGCGCGCCCTGTAACCCGTTAGGTACACGGAATTCAGGGCCAGTCGCCTGATCCAGCCATTGCCCTCCGCTCAGTGCCTGCCACGTCAGGGTGACCACGGTCGCTGCGGCAATCCCATTACCATCTCGCAAATTCGTGAGGTCGGCGCGCAGTAAATCCCCCTGCGAAGGCGTGGTGTCGCTGATGGCCAGACTTCCGGTCGCTGCCTGCGCAGTGACCCACAGTTGCTCGCCATCACCAAACTCCACTTTTTCGATGTTAAGCAACCGGTCGACGCCATCATCGTTGACCAACCCGGCTGCTGGTGTGGCATGGTCCACTCTCAGGCTGCCATCCGCCATGCGGGTAAAGAGGTAGTTACTGCTCAGGTCCCGATAAAGCGCAATATCCGTTTCCGTTCCAGCGCCTTCACGCAGAATCTCGCGCACCATCGTAATCTGGTTCGGTTTCAGGGTGCCCGCCAGCATGTAGGATTTCAGCTCATTCAGGCTATCGGCGCTGGTGACGCCCGCCAGGCCGCTTACCGCCAGACGGACGTTCAGCCAGGCATCGCCATCGATAATGTCATCGCCAGCCTTACCCATCATCCTGTCGCTGCCGCCGCCGCCGAGCAGAATATCGCCGCCGTTATCCGGGTTAAACACCACCGCATTCGGATTGTTGCTTCGCGCCCCCCCGATAACGCTCTGTAACCCGCTGATGCGATCGACCCCTTCCTGAGTCAGGTTGTTTGACAGCGGCACACCCTGAACAGGTGCGGTACCAATAGGTTGTTCGGTTCCTATCAGCACGTCGTTGAACTTCCAGCCTGACAGCCCTTCAACGAGGTCGAAGCGGTCTCGCAGAATAAACTCCTGCTGGTTTACGAAGATAGGAATGCCGAGATCCGAGTTCGCCCCATTAGGATCGCCCTTATGGATAGCCCAGTCGAACCCCGCCATGCCATTGTTACGCTGGATACCGGCACCCTGCACCATGATGTCGTCACCCGCTTCGCCATCGTAGTCGGTGTCGTTGCCCTGACCATTGAGAATGTCGTGGCCGATGATGGTGCTGTTGAAGAAGAGCTCAGAGTTCTCACCAGTGAGAGTATCAAAACCATCGCCGCCCTCCAGCCAGTCATCGCCTTCATTGCCCAACAGGGCATCGCCGCCAGAGCCGCCAAGCACGAAGTCGTTATCGCGTCCGGCGAAGACTTCCTGTGCATCTTCGCCCACCGACAGGAAATCGCTGCCGCTGCCACCGAAGATCAGATCGTTTCCGTTACCGGAGAAGATAACGTCGTGGCCTGCGTCTCCATGCAGGAAATCTGCCCCGCCGATGGGCGTGTTGGTGTCGGTAATGATGTCGTTTCCGTCGCCCCCGTGCACCACGTCAGCTTCATCGCCCCCGTCCAGACGGTCGTCGCCGCCATCCCCCCACAGGCTGTCGATACCTTTTCCGCCGATGAGGGTATCGTTCCCGGCGGAACCACCGAGCACCACGTGTCCGTCACCGGAGTATTTCAGATAAGCACCGTCGGATGCTCCATCACCATTCACATCGCCGGTAGCGGCACGACGTACCAGCAACGGCGTCAGCAAATCTTTCAGCGGATTGCCCCAGGTCGGGTCCGCATCCGTTTGCAGCGCGCGGTTCACTTCGAAGATGTAGTCCGCCGTCTGGAACAGGTGAGCCGGAAGATGTGACGACCCGGCAGCACCCAGGTCACTGTTACGCATCACCAGCGCCGAGAAGGAGTTCGCTTCCAGTTCGTTGAGCATATTCAGCCCCTGAGTGCGGCTGAGGTAGTAGAAACGGTCGCCGTCCTGCAACATCTCCATCTGGGTTTCAAAGACAAAGTTGAAGGTTGAGCCGAGCATGCCGCCAAACTCATTTTTCCGCTCTGCCAGGCCGCCAATCCAGAAATCAACATTATTCAGGCCTGATTCTTTTGTCGCCCAGTCGCCGGTGCTGTTGAAGAAATCCATGGCATCGGCGGGTGGCGAAGTCGTGTCATTGCCAAAGAGCAGGAAATTCACCGCCGCGCGTTTGCCCTCAATGGTTGACGCGGCAAGGATCGACTCATGCTGACCGTAGGCCGCCATAAAGTTGATGATTGACGCCGGATTTTTCAGGAACGAGGCGAAATCCGCCCAACTGGTATAAGGCCGCAGTTGGCTGTTTCCGCTCAGTTCATAGAACTGTTCACGCGCCTGATTCAGGGTTGGCATCCCGGTTTCACGCCCACGGGCGATGTTCAGCGCGCCTAAATCCAACGGCAGGCCGACCAGGTTATTACGTAGCGCATCGGTAATAAATTCATCGATTTCGTTACCAACCTGCCGTGACATTCCACGCACAATGGCGCCAATCGCCTGGTCGTCAGAAATGATTTGTCCATTAAATTCATTAAACGCTACCGGGTTCAGAAAAGCCTGAATAAGACCAACATCATCCCCCTGCATCGCCATATTGGTACGATCAACAGTTTCCGTCAGCATCGAGTGACCAAAACGGTAGACCACGTGGGCAAACTCGGCAAAAATCGCCGGGTTAATATCCGCGCTGTTCGAGAAGACAAACGGGTCGATGGCAGGCTGCACGGTACGGCCAAACTCTTCGAACACAAGGTGCTGATACTGCATTTCCGTGGCGAAGCGCGCGGCCTGGAACAGGTATTCACCGTTCCATTGCAGTGAAGTAAGATTCGCCGGAATCGCGGTTATCTGATGATCCGGCATCAGCCATTGATTGATGAGATCGACATCGTTGGTTGCCAGCAGCGTGTTTTTGTACTCTTCCACCAAACGGTTATGCTCGCTATGGAATACCGAGTGCACCGCCGTTAAGCCGATGTTTTCATTCCCACGTCCGTCGCCGGTAATAAAGTGGCGGGCAAGAAGTTCGTCATCATACGTGCCTGCAACCGGCGCACCGCCAATAGCGGTATCGGCATCGGCCGTTAGCCCTGCGGTAGGGACCGCACTGTGGGCAATATCATCAAGGAAAGCGTGCCCGGTGCGCAATGTTCCCGCTGGAAGTGGTCCGCCGTTGGCCTCGAACAGCCCGCCAGTAGTCACAATTTGTACCTTCCCATTTTCACTGAGGATCAAATTACCGTAGCGGTCTGTTGCCAGTAACGGAACATTAAATACATCCTGATCGGTTAATTTAATGCCCAGCAGCATTTCTGCCTGCTGTTTAACATCCGCCCAGGTCGCCAGGCCACCGTTGGCACCTTCTAATAAATGACCTGTTGGAACCGGTTTCCCATCTACCATGACATATTCACGAATAAATATTTGGTGGGAAGGATGAGAGGTATAGGTTTGGTTCTGGTCGATAAAAGGCGTGGTCAGGTTAACGGTATTATGATTTTCATCCACCTGCGAGCGTGTCAGGACCATAAAGTTAGTGCTGGAACCTGGAACAAATAATGGATCATCTTCCTGAAGAGGAATAAATACAATGCCATTTCCCGCTTTGGGAATTAAATCCAGACCATGGTCAAAGAATTGGCCAAAGAACGTCATCCAGCCATTAAATGCCGGGGATAAACCGATATCAGGCGAGAGGTTAGGAATGGATAAACTGCCATTATCTGATACCGTTCCGCCGCCAGGAGAACCCGAAAGTTCTTCATGCGCCTCAATTGCCGCCGGGTTTGAGTCGGTCTGGTCTGAGATCAGATTACTGATAATACGTGGGTCTGCGTCAATAACCGTTGCACCATTCAACTGGGTGTAGCTGGTCATTGCGTCGGCATCCGCCCAGTTGATAGTCGTCAGCCTCGGCATAGTTTGATCGGCAGAACCATACAGTTCCTGCCCCGGTAACAGGTTGTTCCAGGAACCATCGACAGTGCGTATCCCATACGGTAACAGAGGGCTGGAGACGAGGTCGCGCAGGAGATCGCCATTGATACTGCCATCAGTATTGGTTGCTGCTTCGGAGATCTTGATTTGCTTCAAAATAAATTCAAGATCGTGCAGTGTGACGGTGAAATCATATTGTGAGGCCATAACCATTACCTCTTTATTAATTAACATGTTTTGCGCTTTCCCTGCACTGTGTAATGACAGGCGGAAAAAGAGCGAGCGGGAGCAGATAAAATCAATTATCTGTTACTATTGCAACTTCCCTTTTGTCATTAATGAATATCTTGTTAACTCAAGATAATAATTGAGAGGTAAGCGTTATCTCCTGACAAAATGCTTAAGTGAAACCGTCATATTTAATCACTAGTGGTGATGAAAATTAAATATACAGGCAGACTGAAGCCTCAACAGAAGTGAGTACGTAAAAAAACAGTCATTACGTTAATTTATAAAAAAGTATCGCTCATATTGATTACCAGACTAATATAGTTGCCACGCGTTATTATTGTAATATTAAATATGAAGGCTCACTACTTTCTTAGTATCATACTTTTTCATTAAAAAAGGGCGATGAATACTCATTTTGTCATATATCTTTCAGAGCGCTAACTTAATGAGATTGAATCATTTTTTTGGTGAATATATTTATTGATGTTGTCGAGAAATATTCTCAATAAACGAGCGGGATACACACGCATTGCTCCATAACAATCTAGTTACGGCAGCGTATCTTCTTCCAGTTTGAGCAGATAAACCATCGCCTCATCACGATGCGTTTTACACATCTCACGCGCGGGTTGCAGGCCCCCGCAAACCAGAGGACGTTCCGGCATGCCAAAAATCTTACACAGATTATTATCCGCAAGCTGGATGCAACGGGTATTTGCAGGCTTGCCATTTGGCATGCCTGGGATCGGGCTGGAGATAGACGGCGCGATGCAGCAGGCCCCACAATCCGGGCGACATTCCATAATGTAGACTCTTATCAGGGGCGCAATGGCGCGCACAGTATCACCTTTTAGCGGAAGATAGCAAAACCCTTCAATTCCTCTTGCCTGAAAGGCCCGTCGCGAGTACTTTTACGCGATATTTTTGACACCCTTGTACACAGGATAAATGCAATGCCAAGAGCGAATGAAATTAAGAAAGGTATGGTGCTGAATTACAACGGCAAATTGCTGATTGTTAAAGATATTGATATTCAGTCACCGAGCGCCCGTGGCGCTGCAACGCTGTATAAAATGCGTTTCTCCGATGTGCGCACCGGCCTGAAAGTTGAAGAGCGTTTTAAAGGCGACGATATCCTCGATACCGTTACGCTGAACCGCCGCTTTGTTGACTTCTCTTATGTTGACGGTAACGAATACGTCTTTATGGATAAAGAAGACTATACCCCGTACACCTTCACTAAAGATCAGATTGAAGAAGAGCTGCTGTTCATTCCTGAAGGCGGCATGCCGGATATGCAGGTTCTGCTGTGGGACGGCCAGCTGCTGGCGCTGGAACTGCCGCAGACCGTTGATCTGGAAATCGTCGAAACGGCACCGGGCATTAAAGGTGCGTCTGCGAGTGCACGAAACAAACCGGCTACGCTGACCACCGGCCTCGTTATTCAGGTTCCTGAATACCTGAGCGCGGGCGAAAAAATCCGTATTCATATTGAAGAAAAACGTTATATGGGTCGCGCGGACTAATCGCGATGCCTACGCCTGATGCGCTTCGCTTATCAGGCCTACAAGGTCGGTGCAATTCATCAAATTGTTTTCACTTGTAGGCCGGGCAAGCGCAGCGCCCCCGGCGAGCA
>NZ_CALSBS010000006.1 GCF_943590815.1 Pseudocitrobacter vendiensis
ATAGGGAGAGGGAACCGACCGAGCACTATTTAAATATTCGTGCGTTTTTCTCCCTCTTCCTATGGGAGAGGGCCGGGGTGAGGGGGACGCACAATTGCCTATGGCCGCTTAACAATATCCACCTTCAGCCCGGAACGCTCCAGTTGAGCCTGCTGCTCTGCCGCCAGCCCGTCATCGGTGATCACCCGGCTAAACTTCGTCATCGGCCCCAGCGGGTATGCGTGAGTGACGCCAAACTTGCTGCTGTCACTCAACGCAATCGCTTCACACTCTTTTTCCAGCACTGCATTCACCACATCAGCACGCATCATGTCGCGGCCCGTAAAGCCCGTTGCAGCCTGCCAGCCGTCGATACCGATAAACGCCTTGCTGAAATGGACCTGCTGGATGTACTGGCGAGTTAGTGGGCCAACCATGCTTTCGCTTTTCTTCTGGTAGATACCGCCAAGCAGGATAACTTCTGCCGGCATCTCTTTAAGCAGGTGAGCAATATAGCTACTGACGGTGATAATCGTGATATCCGGTTGCTCGGCAAGCGTACGCGCCAGCAGGGCATTACTGCTGCCGTTTTCGATGAACACCGTTTCGCCCGGAAGCACCAGTGATGCGGCAAAGCTTGCCAGCTCGCGCTTAAGCGCAAAATTATTCATCATGCGGGTTTCTACGTCTTCGCTGTCCAGTGGAACCGCAAAGCCATGGGTACGGCGCAGATAGCTCTCTTTCTCGAGCAGATTCAAATCCTGACGGATGGTGACCTCGGAGACGCCGGTCATTTTAGCCAGTTCGGCGACGCTCATGCGGCCTTTATCGATAACCATCTGTAGGATGGATTGTTGTCGGGCATTCATAATTAATTACGTATCAAAAGTCGGGGCGAAAACGCGCAGGCGCATTTCCGCGAGGTGAGCGGTGTCAGATTTCCCACGGGGATTTAGGCTGACCTGTTTGTGTATTTTGTTGATCGGCAATTTGTGCCAGCAGTTCAGCTTTAAGAATTTCCAGGTTATTGATTGCAGAGTGGTAATCACCTGCCACCAGAATATCGAGAACGGTATCAATACGTTGAGCAACCTGATGCGCATCAAGATTGGACATGGTGTAACCCTGTTTAGAAATTTGAATGAAATCAATGATGCTAAAAATAGCGGCAAAAGAGAAGAGAAAAAAATGGCAGACGATACAACATTAAGTGAAAAGCGGCTTCGTTTAACGAAGCCGCTGTTTTATCGGGCTTAAACCGCCGGACGGGCGATGATGCTGCGGGTTTCCATGCGCACTTCGGCGATGGTCACATCGATAACATCAGTCACTTTGTAAGCGACTTCGCCTTTGATCTGTACGGTACCGTTTTCCTGGCTGCAAACCATTTCGTCACGCACGGCGTGCAGGAACGGCGCTGGAATAAAGGCTACGGCGCCATTGTCGACCAGACGCACGCGCATACCGCCACGGCTGATATCGATAATTTCTGCCGCGAAGCGCGTTTCTTTGCCCGCCTGCGGGTGCAGATAGCGCGCGTACAGCCAGTCTGCGACGTCACGTTCCGCCATGCGGTTCAGGCGACGGCGCTCTGCCATTTGCACCGTAACATCATCCTGCGGACGCTGAGCGCTTTCGCCTTTGATGATTGCTTTCAGCAGGCGATGGTTAATCATATCGCCATATTTACGAATCGGTGAAGTCCAGGTTGCGTAGGCTTCAAGCCCCAGACCGAAATGTGGGCCTGGATCGATGCTGATTTCAGCGAACGACTGGAAGCGACGTATGCGGCTATCCAGGAAGCCTGACGGCTGGGCATCCAGCTCACGACGCAGCTTACAGAAGCCATTCAGGGTCAGGACTTCTTCCGGATCCACATGGACGTCGTGCGTCTTCAGCAACGCCGCCAGGGCTTCCGTATTCGCCGGATCAAAACCGGTATGCACGTTATAAATACCGAAACCGAGCTTGTCGCGCAGCACGCGAGCCGCACAGATGTTAGCCGCAATCATTGACTCTTCAACGATACGGTTAGCAATGCGGCGTGGTTCAGCCACGATATCCAGCACTTCACCTTTTTCACCCAGCACAAAGCGGTAGTCCGGACGGTCTTTAAACACCAGCGCGTGGGTTTTACGCCATTCGCTGCGCAACTGACACACACGTTCCAGAAGCGTGATTTGACGTGCGATAGTCTCGCTTTCCGGTTTCCAGTCGCCAGTTTTCTCCAGCCAGTTGGACACATCGTCGTAGGCCAGTTTGGCTTTCGATTCAATGGTTGCCGCGAAGAATTCGATGTTGTCTTCAATGGTGCCATCGGCGGCCAGCGTCATGCGACAGGCCAGCACCGGGCGAACCACGTTAGCGCGCAGCGAGCAGAGGTCGTCAGAAAGTTCACGCGGCAGCATCGGGATGTTAAAGCCCGTCAGATAGTTGGTAAACGCGCGCATTTTGGCGATGTTATCAAGCTTGCTGCCTGCGACGATCCATGCGGTTGGGTCGGCAATCGCCACGGTTAAGTTCAGCTTACTGTCGGCGGCTTCTTCCACATACAGCGCATCATCCATATCTTCGGTGCTGGCGCTATCGATGGTGACAAAGTCGAGGGCGGTAAGGTCGCGACGTTCCAGTCCTTCATCCTGCATCTCTGTTGCCACGCCATCCGGCGCTTCTTTTTCCAGATTATGACGGGCGAGGGTAACCCACCACGGCACGAAATGATCGTCGCCAAAGGTGATGAACTGGGTCAGTTCTGCGTAGAAGGTGCGATCGCCTTTCAGCGGGTGGCGGCGCATTTCTGCAACAGCCCAGTCGCCTTCTTTAAAATCATGATCCACGCCACGCTCGGCGCGACACGGAATGGAATCTTTGATCAACGGATGATCGGGAACAATAGAGAGACGGTCATCTTTGCGGTGCACGCGCCCGACAAAGCGGCTCAGGAACGGCTCGACCAGTTCTTCCGGTTCGGCGCTCTCTTTCTCTTTTTCAGAATGGATCACAGCGATAATGCGATCGCCGTGCATCACTTTTTTCATCTGCGGCGGCGGAATAAAGTAGCTTTTCTGCGCATCGACCTCGAGGAAACCGAAACCTTTTTCCGTGCCTTTGACAACCCCTTCCGCACGCGGCGTCTGGGAGTGAAGTTGCTGTTTTAGCTGCGCGAGCAGCGGGTTATCCTGAAGCATAATGATGTATTTTCTTGGCCAAAAGAGCGGCTGACAGTTTTACGCGATTCTCACTGTTGCGGCAAGCGCTCTTTCATCCTTTTACGCAGGTTGCCGCTCGCTTCTGAGCGCGATCCGCAGTCGATTTAACCAGCCAAATAGTGCGCTCCAGGCGAGCAGTGCCGTGCTCTCTTCCGTACTGACTCCGTTTTCCGTCAGCGACGCAAATTGCGCGGGGCTAAAACGGTCCGGCGCGCGCGTCAACAGGCCAATAGCCTGGGTCACGGCCTGTTCGCGCGGATATTGATGACACCACGCCTGCACGGCGCGATCGCCATTACGAATGGCATCGGGAAGCCCTCTGGCGCCTTGCCACTGCGTGCTGTAGTGATTGAAGCAGCTCACACTGCCGTTAATGCGGGCAGGGACCAGTGCCGCCAGAGCGTGCAAGGGTGGATTTGCGGGGAGCGTAGCGATTAACTGCCCAAGACCATCCAGAATCGTTTCCTCGTGCGCTAACAGTGGTGCTAACGCAGAGAGCATCGGCTGTGATTGCCAGCGTAGCAGTGATTGTGCCTGCGCTTTGCTGGCATAACGTGCATCGACGATGGGCAAATCGCTCAGCCATTCGCTTTCTGTCGCCACGAACACCTCAGCGGCGGCATCTTCCTGTGTTGGCATACCGGGGATCCAGCGAACGGGTTGCCCCAGTCGGGCCTGAAAAATAGCCACTACACGCGCCTGGAAGCCGACAAAACCCACAATCTGATTAATTAAAATGATGTCATAGGGGGTTAACCCGACATCGTCGAGTTGCTGTCGCGCCAGGGGCGTTATCACGGAAGGAGAACTGGCAAGCTGACGGGCGTACTGGGTAATTTGGGCAAGGCGATGGTTGCTTTCGCGTGACGAATCTGGGCCCGGGAGCGGCGCCAGGCGGGCGGCATAGTGATTACAGAGCCGTTGTACCCCGCAGACCTGTGCGACCGTCAGCGCGCTGCTCAGGCGGTCGTAGGCGCTGAAGGTTCGTAAGCGGCTGACAGCGACGTCATCAGGGAACAGTTCATTTGCCAGACCCCGACAGACGTTAAGCCAGGGAGTGCAGTCGCGGTGTAACGATTCCGGCAGCAGTAGCCCCAATAAAAAACGGTCTTCAACGTGAGCGGCTTCAGGCACAAGGGGCAGAACATCACTGTGTTGCGATCGGGACTGGGTCTCATGATACCAGTGGCTTTTACCGTAAGCGCGGCGTTGCTCCATGGGCATTCCTTGAATGGTAAGTGGCGAACCGATGCAAGAATGAGAGGCGACACCGGATCGTTATGGATAAATATCCTGGCGTAAGCGCGCGAGAGGAGAAAATATTGTTCGGTGCTAATTAATAACTTACTGGAATAACAGAGGGAAAACGGGGGGAGGGGAAACCCTTCCGCCAACGCGGAAGGGTAAAGAACTTATTTCAGTTCCAGTTCGTTCATTGCAGCGATGCTGAAGCCGCCATCAACGTGAACCACTTCACCGGAGATACCGGCAGAGAGGTTGGAGCACAGGAATGCAGCAGAGTTACCCACATCTTCAATGGTAACGGTACGACGAATCGGGGTAACCGCTTCGCAGTGCGCCAGCATTTTACGGAAATCTTTGATACCGGAAGCCGCCAGCGTACGGATCGGGCCCGCAGAGATGGCGTTAACACGAATACCTTCCGGACCCATAGCGTTAGCCATGTAGCGAACGTTAGCTTCCAGAGACGCTTTCGCCAGACCCATCACGTTGTAGTTAGGAATAGCACGTTCTGCACCCAGGTAGGACAGGGTCAGCAGAGCTGAATCCGGGTTCAGCATGCCGCGGCAGGCTTTCGCCATTGCAACAAAGCTGTATGCGCTGATGTCGTGCGCAATTTTGAAGCCTTCACGGGTGACGGCGTTAACGTAGTCGCCATCTAACTGGTCCGCTGGCGCGTAGCCGATAGAATGAACGAAACCGTCAAATTTCGGCCATACTTTCGCCAGTTCAGTGAACAGGGATTCGATGCTTTCATCTTCAGCCACGTCACACGGCAGCACGATGCTGGAGTTCAGTTGTGCAGCAAACTCTTCTACGCGGCCTTTCAGTTTCTCGTTCTGATAGGTGAACGCCAGTTCAGCCCCTTCACGGTGCATCGCTTGCGCAATACCGTATGCGATGGACAGTTTGCTGGCAACGCCAGTCACCAGAATGCGCTTACCGGAAAGAAAACCCATAGCTTTTAATCCTTATATTCATTGTTATGGCGACCTGCCTGAAAACGGCGAGCCGTCGTTAAATCGCGGCGATTCTAGCATGAGTCGCCGGGAGAGTTAATCCGACCACTTCATCTCTGTCGGATTGGACGTGAAAACTTTGCCAATGGCGTCTGACTATTATCTGTCTTTTCGCCACGCATCTGCCGTTAATGCCTCGCCAAAATGCCCGGCGATCAAGCGCTTAGTCAGATCGTGCAGCGGCGACGCCAGCACATCGGCGGTACTGCCGCGCTCGACCACTTCGCCCTGGTGCATCACCAGCACCTGGTCGCTAATATGCTTCATCATGCCTAAATGCTGGGTCACATAGATATATGAAATACCCTGTTTCTCCTGCAACTCCAGCATCAGGTTTACCAGCTGTGAGCGCATCGACATATCCAGCGAGGCCAGCGCTTCATCGCAGACAATCACTTTAGGACGCAGAATCAACGCGCGCGCCAGCCCCAGACGCTGTTTCTGTCCTGGCGCCAGCATATGTGGGTAATAGCTGACGTGATCCGGCAGCAGCCCAACCATACGCAACGTTTCAATGATCCGCTCACGGCGATCCTCCGCTTCAAGCTCGGTGTTCAGTCGCAGCGGGAAATCGAGAATCTGTGAGATTCGCTGACGCGGGTTCAGCGACGTTGACGGGTCCTGGAAAATCATACGAATACGCTGGCTACGGAACGAGTAATCGCCATAGTGCAGGGGATGATCATCAATCAGCAGCTCACCGGTGGTGGGCTCAATCATTCCGGCAAGCATTTTCGCCAGCGTCGATTTCCCCGAGCCGTTTTCGCCAATAATAGCCAGCGTCTGTTTTTCGCGTAGCGTAAAGCTAAGCGGTTTAACCGCCTGAAGCGTTTGACGATGAAACCAGCCAGTGCGATAGCGGAAAGTTTTACTCAGATTGCGTACTTCAAGTAATGTTTCGACCACGTCACTCTCTCTCCATGTTCAGCGGGAAATGACAGGCGAAAAGATGGTTTTTCGCACCGATCAAACGCGGCGTTTCAATGCATTCCCGCTGGGCATAAGGGCAACGCGGCCCCAGGCGGCAGCCAATCGGCAACTGTTCCAGCAACGGGATCGCGCCCGGCATGGTATTCAGGCGGCTTTTATGCGGCATCGGGCTTCCAAAGTCAGGGATGGCGCGAATCAACGCCTGGGTGTAGGGATGATGGGGAATGGTCACCAGATCTTCACTGGGCGCCGTTTCCACCGTTTGCCCGCAATACATGACGTTGATTTTATCCGCCCATTTGGTGAGCATCTGCAAATCATGTGAAATCAACAGAATCGTGGTGTTGTTGTTCTGGTTCAGGCGCGTCAGCAGGCGGAAAATCTGCGCCTGTGTGGTCGGCTCCATGGCGTTCGTCGGCTCATCGGCAATCAACAAACGCGGCTGATTCGCCAGGGCGGTGGCAATCATCACTTTCTGGCATTCACCTTCCGTCAGCTCGTACGGGAAGCTGCGCATGGCGTCTTTATGATCTTTAATCCCGACGCGGTGCAGCAGTTCGATGACACGACGCTTACGCCAGCCAAAACGCTGCCACCAGCGGCCTTTGTAGGTCCAGCCGGGGATATTCTGCTTGAGCTGCTTACCGATGCGTTCTGACGGGTCGAGACAGGATTGCGGCTCCTGGAAAATCATCGACACATTATGGCCCACCAGCTTGCGCCGCTCGCGGTTGGAAAGGCGGAGCAGGTCTATATCATCAAAACGCATACGGTCTGCGGTAACACGCCAGTTATCTTTATTGACGCCACAAATCGCTTTCGCGATCAGGCTTTTCCCCGAGCCGGATTCGCCAACCAGCCCGCGAATTTCGCCTTCAGCCAGCGTCATACTGACGCGGTCGACGGCTTTCACCCAGCCTTCGTTGGTTTTAAGCTCGATGGTTAAATTACGAATATCCAGTAACGGCATTATTCCACCCCCGCGTTAATGGCGCGACGAATACCGTCGCCCAGCAGGTTAACCAGCAGTACGCTAAACATGATCGCTGCACCCGGCAGCATCACCGTCCATGGCGCAACGTAGATAAGCTCCAGCGCATCGCCCAGCATCGCACCCCATTCCGGAGACGGCAGCTGTGCGCCAAGGTCGAGGAAACCGAGCGCGGCAATATCCAGAATCGCCATCGACAGCGCGCGGGTGATTTCCGTCACCAGCCCCGCGGCGATATTCGGTAAGATCGCGAACCACAAAATATTCAGCGTTGATGCGCCATCCAGACGGGCGGCTACCACATAGTCACGCTCAAGCTCATCATGCACCATGCTGTAGATGGAACGCACCATGCGCGGTAACAATGCCAGCCAGACGGCAAACATGGCATGCGACAGATGCGGGCCGGCGAAGGCGACGACGATAATCGCCAGCAGTAACGATGGAATAGAGAGCAGTGTATCAAGGATATGGTTCAGCATGGCGGAACGCAGGCCACGCGTTGACCCGGCGAGAACACCGAGCACCAGCCCGCACAGCGTGGCGGCCAGCGTCACCACAAAGGCACCGCCAACGGTCGGTGCAGCACCGCTCAGCAAGCGGCTCAGCACATCGCGCCCGAGATCGTCCGTACCAAGGAAGAAGGAGACTTCACCATAGCGCGACCACGACGGCGGCAGCAGTTGATAACCGAGAAACTGCTGATCGATACCATACGGCGCGAACCAGCTTCCGAATACGCACAGCAGCACCAGCCCGCCGCAGCCGTAAAGGCCAATCATCGCGGTGGTGTCGCCGTAGAATTTACGCCACACGGTGCGCAGCGCACCGGGCGGGCGCTTCTCAATGTAGACGCTATCGTAAGGCATACCATTCCTTATGTTTCAGAGGGTTAGCCATTGCACCCAAAATATCAGAGATGACGTTTACCACAATCACCAGAGCGCCAATTACCATTACGCCTGCAGAAATCGCGGCGTAATCTTGCTGGCGAATGGCGTTAATCATCCAGCGCCCCAGTCCGGGCCAGCTAAAGACCATTTCTGTAATCATCTCCAGCGTCAGCATGGTGGAGAATTGCAGCCCTAAACGCGGGATTACCGGCGGCAGCGCGTTATGCAGCACGTGGCGACGCAGGATGGTTAACCGGGAAACGCCGCGTGTGGCGGCGGCTTTCACGTAGTTGGAATCGAATACCGCCATGGTGCTTAAACGCATCAGGCGCACCACTTCGGTTGTGGGCGCCACCGCCAGCGTCAGAACCGGCAGCACCATATGACGCAGCGCGCTGGTAATCATCTCTTCACGCCAGGGGGAATCAGAGAGCCAGGCGTCAATCAGCGCAAATCCGGTCACGCTTTTAACCTGATAGAGCAGATCAAACCGCCCGGAAACCGGTAGCCAGCCGAGCGTAAGCGAGAAGAAGAGGGTGAACAGCAGCGCGAGCCAGAACACGGGCACAGAAAAACCGACCAGCGCCAGCGCACTGATTAATTTGTCCTGCCATTTATTGCGCGTAATACCGGCCACCATTCCCACTGGAATACCGACCAGCAGGGCAAAACCGAAGGCGAGGATACATAACTCCATCGTCGCCGGGAAAACCTCTTTTAGCTGTTCGGAAATCAGTTGACCGTTGATGCTCGAAACGCCGAAATCCCAGTGCAGCACGCCGTTAAACCAGAACACCAGCGCATTCCAGAACGATGCACCCTGTAAAGGCGCATGCGGCGTGAAATAGCTCAGGCTGAAGCCGACCAGTGCAAGAAAGAAGAGCGTCACCAGCAGAAGCAGTAAACGACGAAGGGTAAAAATGATCATGGCTTTTTCACCTTTTCTTCTTTCTCACGTGAGACGCCGGCAAACGAAGCGTTGCCGAACGGACTTAGCACCAGGCCTTTAATATCATAGCGATAAGCCTGTAAACGCAATGAAGAGGCCAGCGGCAGGACCGGCAATTCGCGCGCCAGGATCTGCTGGGCTTCATCGTAGGCATCGATGCGCGACGCCAGTTGCTGTGAAGCCAGCGCTTTGCGCAGCACGTCATCGAACTCGCGGTTACACCAGTGGGCAAAATTGGTTTGCGAGGATATGGCCGCACAGCTTAACAACGGGCGGAAGAAACTGTCCGGATCGTTACTGTCTGTCGCCCAACCGGATAACGTTAGATCATGGTTCATATCCATCAGGCGCGCCTCCTGGAAACGGCCTTCAACTGGCACAATCACTACCTTCACACCAACCTGTGCCATATCGGCCTGAATCAGTTCGGCGGTTTTCAGCGGGCTGGGGTTCCATGCCTGGGAACTGGTCGGCACCCATAACTGAAGCGTCAGGTTTTCCGCACCCAGCGACTTCAGCAACTGACGTGATTTTTCCGGATTGTATTCGGTAATTTTAGCCTCATTATCGTAAGCCCAGGAGGCACGAGGCAAAATTGAGGCCGCAGTTTCCGCCGTACCATAATAAATCGACTGCATCAGGCGCTGGTTATTAATTGACAGGGCCAGCGCGTGGCGAATTTCCGGATTATTCAGCGGCGGTTTATCAGTATTAAACGCCAGATAAGCGATGTTCATCCCCGGACGTAGCGTCAGGCGCAGACGTGGGTCGTCACGCAGAATGGTCAACTGACTGGCAGCAGGCCAGGCCAGTACGTCACATTCACCGGTCAGCAATTTCGATAAGCGACCGGTTCCGCCGGAGCCTAAGTCAACAACAACCTGCGGCATCAAAGGCTTACCACGCCAGAAATTTTCGTGACGTTGTAACCGAATGTATTGCCCGGTGCGATACTCATCGAGCAGGAATGGCCCTGTACCTACTGGCTGGCGATCGAGTAGCTCTTCGCGATCTTGCTTCGCCAGTTGATTGGCATATTCCGAGGACATGACGGAAGCGTAGTGGGTTGCCAGGTGCCATAAGAAGGAGGCATCCGGGCGATTAAGACGAAATTCTACCGTGTGGCTGTCGAGTTTACGTACGCTCTGAACGGTATCGGCGAATTGCAAACTGTCGAAATACGGGAAGTTGCCGCCATTGACGTTATGCCAGGGGTGATTACGGTCAAAAATACGCTCGAAGGTGAAGACGACATCGTCTGCATTGAGGTTTCTGGACGGTTTAAACCAGCGAGTGGTCTGGAACTGCACGTCGTTGCGCAGGTGGAAGCGGTAGGTTGCGCCGTTATCCAGCACCTCCCAGCGTTCCGCCAGTTCCGGAACCAGACGATAAGTATACGGGTCGACATCCAGCAGGCGATCATAAAGCTGAGCCGCCAGCGTGTCGACGATAAGACCGCTGCCTGCTTTTTGCGGGTTAAACGTGTTGACCTGCCCACTGACACAGTAGACAAAGCCGCTATCGCGAATGTCGGCATTGGCGGGCAGGGAAGCGGGCGGCGCGGCAATCGCCTGGCCACAAACTAACCCCACTGCCGCCATGAGTGATGACAAATTCAGGCGCATAATTCTTTTGTATTTTAGAGTGATCTGCAAAGTGTATCGCACTTCAGGCACTCAGGTACAAATGTCTGAAAACAACTGCTGAAAAAGCCGTCAGATTACAGGGGGAATTCGCCCAATGGGGGATATTACGGAACATAAAAGCCTATGGCTATGCAATTCATTGACGTTACAGTTGCTGTTTTTTTATCCGTTTTCTCGGTCGATTAAACCAGGACATTACCCCTGACAAAAGCAGCACCACCCACACGCATTCGTGTAAAAACACGCCGATATAGACGCGATTGAAGATGAAAAGCAGGTACAGGATCGTTACACAGCAAAAAATCGTGAAGCTATAGCGAAAGGTTTTAGCGCGCATTATGAGGTTTCATTTGATAAAGATAAGTAAGTATACGATCACAACCGCATGTATACGTAATCAGTTTTTGCTTAAGCAGTCAGTCCACTTCAGGCATCCCTTGACCTAAACTTTACCTAACCCCTTTTCTCAACTTATCGACGACGATAGGAGGTAATAATGAGCCTCTATCAACGTATTCATGGCGACCTCTGGCGCAATATCTGGGTGGTGGGCGATCTCCACGGTTGCTACGGGTTATTGATGCACCATCTTGACCGCGTTGCGTTTCAGCCGATGCAGGATCTGCTGATTTCGGTGGGAGATTTAATTGATAGGGGAAGTGAAGATCTAGAATGCCTGATGTTGCTGAATCAGCCCTGGTTCCGGGCGGTGCGCGGCAATCATGAGGAGATGATGCTGGACGCGCTGGAGGGGAGCGGTCATGCAAATCTGTGGGTGGCCAACGGTGGCGGATGGTATTTTGACCTGAATGTAAACGAGCAACATCGCGTGAAAACGCTGCTGTATCGTATTGCCGAATTACCGTTGATTATCGAAGTGGTGACCGGGGATAAAAAAATGGTTATCTGTCATGCGGACTACCCGGACGATCATTATGCCTTCAACAAACCGGTTAACCCTTTTCAGGTGGTGTGGAACCGCCGGCGCATCAACCGCGCCCAGCGCGGTTCCATGAGTTTGATTGGTGGGGCCGATCAGTTTTTCTTCGGCCACACGCCTGTACGTAAACCCTTTAAATCAGCCAATCAGCTCTACATCGATACGGGCGCCGTGTTTTGCGGCAACCTGACGCTGATTCAGCTTCAGCATCGCGTTAAAGCTGGTGCTTCTTCAGTAACGCCCGTAACTGGTGATAGGTGAGCCCAAGCAATTCCGCCGCCTGCTTCTGATTAAACCGCGCCTGCTGCAAACTCTTTTGCAGCAGATCTTTTTCCTGATCCAACTGAAACTGGCGTAAATCGAGCGGTAATTCAGGCGCGTTCTGGCTGCTTTTTTCTACGGCTTTTGGCTCACTTTGCCGTTGAAACGGATCGATAATAATGTCGTCCAGCGGGATGTCGCTGCTGCCATGGCGATAGACCGAGCGCTCTACAACGTTTTTCAGTTCGCGAATATTCCCTGGCCAGCGATAGCCCATCAATGTTTCGCGTGCGTGCTCGGTGAAACCTGGAAACAGCGGCATTCCGAGCTCACGACACATCTGAATAGCGAAATGATTCGCCATTAACATGATATCGCTTTGACGTTCACGTAGCGGCGGCAGTTGCACCACATCAAAAGCTAACCGGTCAAGCAGGTCGGCGCGGAACGTACCGTCTTCCACCATCTGCGGTAAATCGGCGTTGGTGGCGCACACCAGACGCACATTAACCTGCAACGGCTGGCTGCCGCCGACGCGCTCCAGCTCGCCATATTCAATCACGCGCAGCAGTTTTTCCTGCACCAGCATCGGCGCGGTCGCCAGCTCATCAAGAAACAGTGTGCCGCCGTCAGCGCGTTCAAAACGCCCCGGGTGGCGCTTTTGCGCGCCGGTAAATGCGCCTGCTTCGTGGCCGAATAACTCCGAATCAAGCAGATTTTCATTTAGCGCCGCGCAGTTAAGCGAGATAAACGGCCCTTGCCAGCAGGAGGAGAGATAATGCAGACGGTTAGCAATCAGCTCTTTCCCCGTACCGCGTTCACCGATGATTAACACCGGTTTATCCAGTGGCGCGAGGCGTGAAACCTGCTCCAGTACTTCCAGAAAGCGGTTGGCTTCGCCGAGAAGATTGTCTTTGTATTCTGCCATGATGAAATTCACCACTTGTTAGTGTAATTCGCTAATTCACTCTACGTCTAAAGCGGGTGAATTTCAATCACCTTAAGTAGAATCAATAAGATACAAAGTTGGCACGCGAATTGTATTATCCATACAGCAGGCTAATGCCTAAAACAGAAATTATGAGGACTATATTATGGGTATCTTTTCTCGTTTTGCCGACATCGTGAACGCCAACATCAACTCCCTGCTGGAGAAAGCGGAAGACCCGCAAAAGCTGGTACGTCTGATGATTCAGGAAATGGAAGACACGCTGGTGGAAGTGCGCTCTACATCGGCGCGTGCGCTGGCAGAGAAGAAAGATCTGACGCGTCGCGTTGAGAAAGCCTTTGCACAGCAGGCCGAATGGCAGGAAAAAGCCGAACTGGCACTGCGTAAAGAGAAAGAAGATCTGGCGCGTGCGGCATTGATCGAAAAGCAGAAGCTGACTGATTTAATCACCACCCTGGAACATGAAATTACTCTGGTGGATGAAACTCTGGCGCGCATGAAGAAAGAGATTGGCGAGCTGGAAAATAAACTGAGCGAAACGCGCGCTCGTCAACAGGCGCTGGCATTGCGTCATCAGGCGGCAAATTCGTCCCGCGATGTGCGTCGTCAGTTAGACAGCGGTAAACTCGATCAGGCGATGGCGCGTTTTGAATCCTTTGAACGCCGCATCGACCATATGGAAGCGGAAGCTGAGAGCCACCGTTTCGGTAAACAACCGTCGCTGGATCAGCAATTTGCCGAGCTGAAAGCCGATGATGAAATCAGCGAACAGCTGGCGCAGTTGAAAGCCAAAATGAAACAGGACAATCAATAATTATTCAGGCGGCACGCGGCGTGCCGCTGCTCATCATTGTAAGGAGTACCTATGAGCGCGCTTTTTCTTGCCATTCCGCTGACACTGTTTATGTTGTTTGTTCTGCCGGTATGGATTTGGCTGCATTATAGCAACCGCTCACGCAGCAGTGGATTAACGCAAAATGAACAGCAACGTCTGTTACGCCTCACCGATGATGCCCAGCGTATGCGCGAACGTATCCAGGCACTTGAAGCCATTCTGGACGCTGAGCACCCGAACTGGAGGGATAAATAATGGCCTTAGATTTTAATAAAAAACTGTGGCGTATCCCCCCGCAGGGCATGGTGAAAGGGGTTTGCGCAGGTATTGCCCACTACCTGGATGTCCCGGTAAAGCTGGTGCGAATTATCACCGTGCTGGCGATGTTATTTGGCCTGTTTTTCTTTGTGGTTGTCGCCTACCTCATTCTGACTTTCGCGCTTGATCCGATCCCCGAAGGTGCGATGGGCGAGGCGAATAGCCCTACCAGCAGTGAATTGTTGGATGCGGTGGATGCACAGCTTGCGGCAGGCGAACAGCGCCTGCGTGAGATGGAACGCTACGTCACGTCCGATACTTTTTCACTGCGTAGCCGTTTTCGTCAACTGTAATTGAGGATACACATGAATACTCGCTGGCAACGTGCCGGGCAACAGGTAAAACCCGGTTTAAAAATCGCAGGTAAACTGGTGCTTCTGACCGCGTTACGTTACGGCCCGGCAGGGGTTGCTGGCTGGGCGGTGAAATCTGTCGCCCGACGTCCGTTGAAGATGCTTCTGGCCGTGGCGCTGGAGCCTTTACTCAGCCGCGCGGCGGCGAAACTGTCTAAGCGTTACGCCGGACAGAAACGTTAACCGTATTTACGCTAAAAAATAACATTCAATTCATACTCCTGCCATTAATTTGCGGCAGCTCACAAATACGATTTTTGGGCTGCTCAATCTCCTTTTAACCCTCTTTTTACGACACCTGGTTTATTGACAGTCTATTTTTCGCAGAGTAGTCTTCTCATTCGTGGGACCGCTACCATGGAAAGAGGAAAATGGACCAAACAATCAAAAATCTACTTTTAAACATCTATGGAGAGTCATTTCCGCAGACTTACCTTGAAAAGCTCGGAAAGCGTATTGATAACGCCAGAGAATTTATTAAAACAAATAAGTCTCACTGGGATGAAAGCGATGTCGTCCTGATTACGTACGCCGATAAATTTAGTAGTGAGGGTAAAAAACCGCTTCCAACCTTCAATTACTTTTATCGTAAATGGCTGGGGGATATTTTCTCTCATGTCCATTTGTTGCCATTTTACCCATGGTCATCTGATGATGGATTTTCGGTAATTGATTATCATCAGGTCGCCAGTGAAGCAGGGGAGTGGCAGGATATTCAGCAGCTCGGTGAATGCAGTCATTTGATGTTTGATTTTGTCTGCAACCACATGTCGGCTAAAAGTGAATGGTTTAAAAACTATTTACAACAAAAGCCAGGCTTTGAAGACTTTTTCATTGCTGTTGACCCGCAAACCGATCTTAGCGCCGTCACTCGCCCACGCGCGTTACCCTTATTAACGCCGTTTAAAATGCACGATAATTCAACGCGCCATTTATGGACGACCTTTAGCGACGATCAAATTGACCTCAATTATCGCAGCCCAGATGTATTACTGGCGATGGTAGATGTGCTGTTGTGTTACCTGGAAAAAGGCGCAGAGTATGTCCGTCTGGACGCCGTTGGCTTTATGTGGAAAGAGCCGGGAACGTGTTGCATCCACCTGGATAAAACACATCAAATTATCAAACTGTTACGCGCCATTACTGACAGCGTCGCGCCGGGGACGGTCATCATTACTGAGACCAATGTCCCGCATAAAGACAACATTGCTTACTTTGGCAACGGCGATGACGAAGCGCATATGGTGTACCAGTTCTCACTGCCGCCGCTGGTGTTACATGCGGTGCAAAAACAGAACGTCGAGGCGCTGTGCCAGTGGGCGCAAAGTCTGACGTTGCCTTCCAGCAAAACCACCTGGTTTAACTTCCTCGCGTCTCATGATGGTATTGGGCTTAACCCACTGCGAGGCTTGTTGCCTGAAAGCGAGATATTAGCGCTAGTCGAGGCGTTACAGCAGGAAGGGGCATTAGTAAACTGGAAAAATAATCCCGATGGTACGCGCAGTCCGTATGAAATGAATGTGACCTACATGGACGCATTGAGCCATCGCGATTGCAGTGACGAAGAACGCTGTGCCCGGTTTATTCTTGCTCATGCCATATTGTTAACCTTTCCCGGTGTGCCTGCTGTCTATATTCAAAGTATTCTGGGTTCGCGTAATGATTACGCTGGTGTCGAAAAACTGGGATATAACCGTGCGATTAACCGTAAAAAATATCGTAGTGAAGAGATAGCCAGTGAACTGAACGATGAAACGACACTCAGGCACGCAGTATATCATCAATTGTCGCATTTAATTACGCTTCGTCGCCGTCATAAAGAATTTCATCCGGATAATAGTTTTACCATTGATACGGTTAATTCATCTGTAATGCGTATTCGAAGAAGCACTGCAACCGGTGATTATCTGACGGGGTTGTTTAATGTCAGTGAAAATATTCAGCATATAAATATTACTGACCTGCACGGTCAGGATCTGATTAGTGAAGTTGATATAGTGGGTAATGAAATAACGCTGCGCCCCTGGCAGGTTATGTGGATTAAATAAAAAGGAACATCTCATGATTAAATCAAAAATCGTGCTGTTATCAGCACTGGTTTCCTGCGCCCTGATTTCAGGCTGTAAAGAAGAAAATAAAACGAATGTCTCCATCGAGTTTATGCATTCTTCGGTGGAACAGGAACGCCAGGCGGTAATTAGTCAGTTAATTGCGCGTTTTGAAAAAGAAAACCCAGGCATCACTGTTAAACAAGTGCCGGTGGAAGAAGATGCCTATAACACCAAAGTCATCACCCTTTCCCGTAGCGGCTCGCTGCCGGAAGTGATCGAAACCAGCCATGACTACGCGAAAGTGATGGACAAAGAACAGCTTATCGATCGCAAAGCGGTTGCTACGGTCATCAGTAATGTCGGTGAAGGCGCGTTTTATGACGGCGTTCTGCGGATTGTGCGCACCGAAGATGGTAGCGCCTGGACCGGTGTTCCTGTCAGCGCATGGATTGGCGGTATCTGGTATCGCAAAGATGTGCTGGCAAAAGCCGGGCTGGATGAGCCGAAAAACTGGCAACAGTTGCTGGATGTCGCACAGAAACTGAACGATCCGGCGAATAAAAAATACGGTATTGCACTGCCGACGGCAGAAAGCGTACTGACGGAACAATCGTTCTCTCAGTTTGCGTTATCCAATCAGGCCAACGTTTTTAACGCCGAAGGCAAAATCACCCTTGATACGCCGGAGATGATGCAGGCGCTGACCTATTACCGCGACCTTGCTGCCAACACCATGCCGGGTTCTAACGACATTATGGAAGTGAAAGACGCCTTTATGAACGGCACCGCGCCGATGGCGATTTACTCCACCTATATCCTTCCGGCTGTGATTAAAGAAGGTGACCCGAAAAATGTCGGTTTCGTGGTGCCAACCGAGAAAAACTCGGCGGTCTACGGCATGTTGACCTCGCTGACCATTACCGCCGGGCAAAAGAGCGAAGAGACGGAAGCGGCAGAAAAATTTGTCACCTTTATGGAGCAGGCGGACAACATTGCCGACTGGGTGATGATGTCGCCAGGCGCGGCGCTGCCGGTGAACAAAGCGGTTGTGACGACTGCCACCTGGAAAGATAACGACGTGATTAAGGCGCTGGGAGACTTGCCGAATCAGTTGATTAGCGAACTGCCAAACATTCAGGTCTTTGGTGCGGTAGGGGACAAAAACTTTACCCGCATGGGCGATGTGACGGGGTCTGGTGTGGTGAGTTCAATGGTGCATAACGTCACCGTGGGGAAAGCCGATCTCTCAACCACGCTGCAAGCGAGCCAGAAAAAGCTGGATGAACTGATCGAACAGCACTAATCCCAGGACAGGAATCCGCAATGAACAGGCTTTTTTCAGGTCGTTCCGATATGCCCTTTGCGCTGCTGCTTCTCGCGCCCAGCTTATTACTGCTGGGCGGTCTGGTGGCGTGGCCAATGGTGTCGAATATCGAAATCAGTTTTTTACGTCTGCCGCTCAATCCCAACATCGAGGCAACGTTTGTTGGGGTGAGCAACTATGTGCGTATTCTCTCCGATCCCGGCTTCTGGCACTCGCTGTGGATGACGGTCTGGTATACCGCGCTGGTGGTGGCAGGTAGCACCGTGCTCGGCCTGGCGGTGGCGATGTTTTTCAACCGCGAGTTTCGCCTGCGCAAAACCGCGCGTTCGTTGGTAATCCTCTCCTACGTAACGCCGTCCATTTCGCTGGTGTTCGCCTGGAAATACATGTTCAACAACGGCTACGGCATTGTGAACTACCTCGGCGTCGATCTTCTGCATCTCTATGAGCAGGCGCCGCTGTGGTTCGATAACCCGGGCAGTAGTTTTGTGCTGGTGGTGCTGTTCGCCATCTGGCGCTACTTCCCGTATGCCTTTATCTCGTTTCTGGCGATTTTGCAGACCATTGATAAATCGCTGTACGAAGCGGCAGAGATGGACGGCGCGAATGCCTGGCAACGGTTTCGCATCGTCACGCTGCCCGCGATTATGCCGGTCCTGGCGACGGTGGTGACTCTGCGTACCATCTGGATGTTCTACATGTTCGCTGACGTTTATTTGCTGACGACCAAGGTCGATATTCTCGGCGTCTATCTCTACAAAACCGCCTTTGCCTTTAATGACTTAGGGAAAGCGGCGGCGATCTCAGTGGTGCTCTTCATCATTATTTTCGCTGTCATTCTGCTGACCAGAAAACGGGTGAACCTCAATGGCAACAAATAAACGCACACTCAGTCGCATCGGTTTTTACTGCGGGCTGGCGCTGTTTCTCATCATCACGCTGTTTCCGTTTTTTGTGATGCTGATGACCTCGTTCAAAAGCGCGAAAGAGGCGATCTCGCTGCATCCTACGCTGCTGCCACAGCAGTGGACGCTGGAGCATTACGTCGACATTTTTAACCCGGTGATTTTCCCGTTTGTCGATTATTTCCGTAACAGCCTGGTGGTGTCGGTAGTTTCATCCGTGATAGCAGTATTTCTCGGCATTCTCGGGGCTTACGCGCTTTCCCGCCTGCGCTTTAAAGGGCGAATGACCATCAACGCCAGCTTTTACACGGTGTACATGTTCTCCGGCATTTTGCTGGTGGTGCCGCTGTTCAAAATCATCACCGCGCTTGGCGTTTACGACACCGAGATGGCGCTGATCATCACCATGGTGACGCAAACCCTGCCTACCGCTGTGTTTATGCTGAAAAGCTACTTCGACACCATCCCCGATGAAATCGAAGAAGCGGCGATGATGGATGGCCTCAACCGGCTGCAAATCATCTTCCGCATCACGGTACCGCTGGCGATGTCCGGGCTGATATCCGTGTTCGTCTACTGCTTTATGGTGGCGTGGAACGACTATCTGTTTGCCTCGATTTTCCTCTCCAGCGCCAGCAATTTCACTTTACCGGTAGGCCTGAACGCGCTGTTCAGTACCCCTGATTACATCTGGGGCCGAATGATGGCGGCCTCGCTGGTGACCGCATTGCCGGTGGTGATTATGTATGCACTTTCGGAACGTTTTATTAAGAGTGGTTTGACCGCCGGTGGCGTGAAGGGCTAAAGCGGCCAGTTTCTTGACAAGGAGTTTTACATGAAAAAGTTAGTAGCCACAGCACCGCGCGTTGCTGCGCTGGTGGAGTATGAAGACAGGGCGATTTCAGCCAATGAAGTGAAGATCCGCGTGCGGTTCGGCGCGCCGAAACACGGGACGGAAGTGGTCGATTTTCGCGCCGCCAGCCCATTTATCGATGAAGACTTTAATGGCGAATGGCAGATGTTCACCCCGCGTCCGGCAGATGCGCCGCGCGGCATTGAGTTTGGCAAGTTCCAGCTTGGCAACATGGTGGTTGGCGACATTATCGAGTGCGGCAGCGAGGTTACCGACTACGCGGTGGGCGACAGCGTATGCGGCTACGGCCCGCTTTCCGAAACGGTCATCATTAACGCGGTGAATAACTACAAACTGCGCAAAATGCCGCAAGGTAGCTCGTGGAAAAACGCCGTCTGTTACGACCCAGCGCAGTTTGCCATGAGCGGCGTGCGCGATGCCAACGTGCGCGTGGGCGATTTTGTGGTGGTAGTCGGGCTTGGCGCGATTGGTCAAATTGCCATTCAACTGGCAAAACGCGCTGGCGCGTCGGTGGTGATTGGTGTCGATCCTATCGCTCATCGCTGTGATATTGCCCGTCGCCACGGGGCGGATTTCTGCCTTAACCCCATTGGCACGGATGTAGGCAAAGAGATTAAAACGCTGACCGGCAAGCAGGGTGCCGATGTGATTATCGAAACCAGCGGCTACGCCGACGCGCTGCAATCGGCACTGCGCGGCCTGGCTTATGGCGGCACCATCTCGTATGTCGCATTTGCCAAACCATTTGCCGAAGGTTTTAACCTCGGACGCGAAGCGCATTTCAACAACGCCAAAATTGTCTTCTCTCGTGCGTGCAGTGAACCGAACCCGGATTATCCGCGCTGGAGCCGCAAGCGTATTGAAGAAACCTGCTGGGAACTGCTGATGAACGGTTATCTCAATTGTGAAGATTTAATCGACCCGGTGGTGACCTTTGCTAACAGCCCGGAAAGCTACATGCAGTATGTCGACCAGCATCCGGAACAGAGCATCAAAATGGGCGTAACTTTTTAATTCTAAGGACGGAAAAATGAAAATCGGCACACAGAATCAGGCCTTCTTTCCGGAAAATATTCTGGAGAAATTTCGTTATATCAAAGAGATGGGTTTTGATGGTTTTGAGATTGACGGCAAACTGCTGGTCAACAATCTCGAAGAAGTCAAAGCAGCGATCAAAGAAACCGGTTTACCGGTGACCACTGCCTGCGGCGGCTATGACGGCTGGATTGGCGACTTTATCGAAGAGCGTCGTCTTAATGGTTTAACGCAGATCGAGCGCATTCTTGAGGCGCTGGCGGAAGTGGGCGGCAAAGGTATTGTCGTTCCAGCAGCGTGGGGCATGTTTACCTTTCGCTTACCGCCGATGACCTCGCCGCGCAGCCTGGACGGCGATCGTCAAATGGTGAGCGATTCCCTGCGTTTCCTGGAGAAGGTAGCCGCGCGTACCGGAACGGTGGTGTATCTCGAACCGCTAAACCGCTATCAGGACCACATGATCAACACGCTCGCCGATGCTCGTCGTTACATCGTCGAAAACAACCTTAAACATGTGCAGATTATCGGCGATTTCTATCACATGAACATCGAAGAGGATAACCTGGCGCAGGCGCTGCATGACAACCGTGACCTGCTTGGTCATGTGCATATTGCCGATAACCATCGCTATCAGCCGGGCAGCGGCACCCTCGATTTCCACGCGCTGTTTGAACAGCTGCGCGCCGATAACTATCAGGGCTATGTGGTGTATGAAGGGCGCATTCGGGCAGAAGATCCTGCTCAGGCGTACCGTGATTCTTTGGCCTGGTTGCGCACCTGCTAAGAGGTCTTTGTGAAAAGTGCAATGACAAGCTCTCCGCTGCGGGTCGCGATAATAGGCGCGGGCCAGGTGGCGGATAAGGTTCATGCTTCGTACTACTGCACCCGCAACGATCTGGAACTGGTGGCTGTCTGTGACAGCCGCCTTTCCCAGGCGCAGGCGTTGGCAGAGAAATACGGGAACGCATCCGTGTGGGACGATCCGCAGGCCATGCTGCTGGCGGTAAAACCTGACGTGGTAAGCGTCTGTTCACCTAACCGTTTTCATTACGAGCATACCCTGATGGCGCTGGAGGCAGGCTGCCATGTGATGTGCGAGAAACCGCCCGCCATGACACCAGAACAGGCGCGGGAGATGTGTGATACCGCGCGCAAACGGGGCAAGGTGCTGGCCTACGACTTTCACCATCGTTTTGCCCTTGATACGCAACAATTGCGTGAACAGGTGACCAACGGCGTTTTGGGTGAGATTTACGTCACGACCGCCCGCGCCCTGCGTCGCTGCGGCGTTCCCGGCTGGGGTGTCTTTACCAATAAAGAACTGCAGGGTGGCGGCCCGCTGATCGACATTGGCATTCATATGCTGGATGCCGCGATGTATGTGCTGAGCTTTCCGGCGGTGAAAAGCGTCACGGCGCACAGCTTTCAGAAAATAGGTACTCAAAAGAGCTGTGGTCAATTTGGTGAGTGGGACCCGGCAACCTACAGCGTCGAAGATTCGCTGTTTGGCACCATTGAATTTCATAACGGCGGCATTCTTTTGCTGGAGACATCATTTGCACTCAACATCCGCGAACAGTCGATGATGAACGTCAGCTTTTGCGGCGATAAAGCGGGAGCCACGCTGTTTCCGGCGCATATCTACACCGATAACAACGGTGAATTAATGACGCTGATGCAACGGGAACTGGCCGACGACAACCGTCATTTGCGCAGCATGGAAGCCTTTATCAATCACGTACAGGGCAAGCCTGTGATGATTGCCGACGCCGAGCAAGGGTACATCATCCAGCAACTAGTGGCGGCGCTGTATCAATCCGCAGAAACAGGGATGCGTGTGGAATTATGACCAGGCCAGTAACATTAACGGAACCCCAATTCAGCCAGCATACCCTGAATAAATATGCCTCATTAATGGCGCAGGGGAACGGCTATCTTGGGCTTCGTGCCAGCCATGAAGAAGATTACACGCGGCAGACGCGCGGCATGTATCTGGCAGGGCTTTATCATCGAGCCGGGAAAGGAGAAATCAACGAACTGGTGAATCTGCCAGACGTGGTGGGAATGGAAATTACCCTAAACGGCGAGATTTTTTCGTCATCCCGCGAAGCGTGGCAGCGTGAGCTTGACTTTGCCAGTGGAGAATTACGCCGCAGTGTTACCTGGCGCACGAGCGACGGCGCAGGGTTCACCCTTGAAAGCCGTCGCTTTGTTTCGACAGATCAACTGCCGTTGATCGCGCTGGAAATCAGTATTACCCCGCTGGACGCCGAGGCATCAGTGCTGATCTCAACAGGCATTAACGCCACGCAAACCAACCACGGTCGCCAGCATCTGGATGAAACCCAGGTCCGGGTGTTTGGTCAGCATTTGATGCAGGGGATCTACACCACCCAGGATGGGCGCAGTGATGTGGCAATCAGTTGCCACTGTCAGGCGAGTGGTGACGTTCAGCAGTGCTATACCGCAAAAGAGCGCCGTTTGCTGCAACATACCAGCGCGCAACTTCGCACAGGTGAAACACTGACCCTACAAAAGCGGGTGTGGATTGACTGGCGAGATGACCGACAAGCCGCTTTAGACGAGTGGGGCAGTGCGTCGCTTCGCCAGCTCGAAATGTGTACACAACAGAGTTATGACCAACTTCTTGCAGCATCGACAGAAAACTGGCAGCAATGGTGGCAGAAACGTCGTATCACGGTAAACAGTTGCGATGCGCACGATCAGCGGGCGTTAGACTATGCGCTTTATCATTTGCGTATTATGACGCCCGCCCATGACGAGCGTAGCAGCATTGCGGCGAAAGCCTTAACCGGCGAAGGCTACAAAGGCCACGTTTTCTGGGATACGGAAGTGTTCCTGCTGCCGTTCCATCTGTTTAGCGAACCGACGATTGCCCGAAGTTTACTGCGCTATCGCTGGCACAACTTACCGGGGGCGCAGGAGAAAGCGCGACGCAATGGCTGGCAGGGCGCGCTGTTTCCGTGGGAGAGCGCACGTAGCGGCGAAGAAGAAACGCCGGAATTTGCCGCCATTAACATTCGTACCGGGCTGCGGCAAAAAGTGGCCTCAGCGCAGGCAGAACATCATCTGGTTGCCGATATCGCCTGGGCGGTTATTCAATACTGGCAGGTAACGGGAGATGAAAGCTTCATCGCTCACGAAGGCATGGCGCTACTGCTGGAGACCGCAAAGTTCTGGATTAGCCGTGCGGTAAGGGTTAACGACCGTCTGGAAATTCATGATGTTATTGGGCCAGACGAATATACCGAACACGTTAATAATAACGCATACACCAGTTATATGGCCTGCTACAACGTCCAACAGGCGCTGAATATTGCTCGCCAGTTTGGCTGTAGCGACGACGCGTTTATTCATCGTGCCGACATGTTCCTCAAAGAGCTGTGGATGCCAGAAATTCAGCCCGACGGCGTTTTGCCGCAGGATGATTCGTTTATGGCGAAACCGGCGATAGATCTGGCGAAATACAAAGCGGCGGCAGGCAAACAAACCATTCTGCTGGATTATTCACGCGCAGAAGTGAACGAGATGCAGATCCTCAAGCAGGCCGATGTGGTGATGCTCAATTACATGCTACCGGAACAATTTTCAGCGGCCTCTTGTCTCGCCAATCTGCAATTTTATGAACCGCGCACCATTCACGACTCGTCATTGAGTAAAGCGATCCACGGCATTGTTGCCGCGCGTTGTGGCTTGCTTGCGCAGAGTTACACGTTCTGGCGCGAGGGGAGTGAAATCGATCTCGGTGCTGATCCGCATAGCTGTGATGACGGTATCCACGCTGCCGCAACTGGCGCTATCTGGCTGGGCGCGATTCAGGGTTTTGCCGGAGTCAGCGTGCGCGACGGCGAATTACATCTCAATCCGGCGTTACCTGAGCAGTGGCAACAGTTGTCTTTCCCTCTGTTCTGGCAGGGCTGCGAATTACAGGTCACTCTCGACGCGCAGCGTATTGCGATTCGAACTTCTGCGCCCGTTGCACTGCGGTTGAACGGTCAGCTTATTTCCGTGACTGAAGAATCTGTTTTCTGTTTGGGTGATTTTATTTTGCCCTTCAATGGGACCGCTACCACACATCAGGAGGATGAATGAAACTACAAGGGGTAATTTTCGATCTGGATGGCGTGATCACCGACACCGCACATCTGCACTTCCAGGCGTGGCAGCAGATTGCCGCTGAAATCGGCATCAGCATCGATGCGCAATTTAACGAGACGTTAAAAGGGATCAGCCGCGATGAGTCCCTGCGGCGCATTCTGCAACACGGGGGCAAAGAGGGCGACTTTAACGTGCAAGAGCGGGCGCAACTGGCGTATCGCAAAAATCTGCTCTACGTCCACTCACTGCGCGAACTGACGGTTAACGCTGTTCTGCCGGGAATTCGGCCTTTGCTGGCAGATCTTCGGGCGCAAGGCATCCCGGTAGGGCTGGCCTCCGTCTCTCTGAATGCCCCAACAATTTTAGCGGCGCTGGAGCTGCGCGAGTTTTTCACCTTCTGCGCGGACGCTTCCCAACTTAAACACTCGAAACCGGATCCGGAAATCTTTCTCGCCGCCTGTGCCGGGCTGGGCGTGCCTCCACAGGCCTGCATTGGCATTGAAGATGCGCAGGCGGGCATTGACGCCATTAACGCCAGCGGTATGCGCTCGGTGGGGATCGGCACGGGCTTAACCGGGGCGCAACTGTTGCTGCCCTCAACGGAATCTCTGACCTGGCCGCGGTTATCGGCCTTCTGGCAAAACGTATAGCAAAGGAATCAACATGGCACAGCTTTCGTTACAACATATTCAAAAAATCTACGATAACCAGGTGCATGTGGTGAAGGACTTCAACCTGGAGATTGCCGATAAAGAGTTCATCGTGTTTGTCGGTCCGTCGGGCTGCGGTAAATCGACGACGCTGCGTATGATTGCCGGGCTTGAGGAGATCAGCGGCGGCGATCTATTGATCGACGGCAAACGAATGAATGACGTTCCGGCCAAAGCGCGCAATATCGCGATGGTTTTCCAGAACTACGCGCTGTATCCGCATATGACGGTCTACGACAACATGGCGTTTGGCCTGAAGATGCAAAAAATCGCCAAAGAGGTGATAGATGAGCGGGTTAACTGGGCTGCGCAAATCCTTGGCCTGCGTGAGTACCTGAAACGCAAGCCGGGTGCGCTTTCCGGCGGGCAACGCCAGCGTGTGGCGCTTGGACGGGCGATTGTGCGCGAAGCGGGCGTGTTTTTAATGGATGAACCGCTCTCTAACCTGGATGCCAAGCTGCGCGTACAAATGCGCGCGGAAATCAGCAAACTGCATCAGAAACTGAACACCACCATGATCTACGTGACCCACGATCAGACCGAAGCGATGACCATGGCGACGCGGATTGTCATTATGAAGGATGGGATTGTTCAGCAGGTCGGTGCGCCGAAAACGGTCTATAACCAACCGGCGAATATGTTTGTTGCCGGATTTATTGGGTCACCAGCAATGAATTTTATTCGCGGCACGATCGATGGCGATAAATTCGTTACGGAAACGCTTAAATTAACCATTCCCGAAGATAAATTAGCGGTTCTGAAAACGCAGGAAAGTTTGCATAAGCCCATCGTGATGGGAATACGCCCGGAGGATATTCATCCGGATGCGCAAGAGGAAAATAACATTTCCGCCAAAATTAGCGTGGCGGAATTAACCGGTGCGGAATTTATGCTCTACACCACGGTTGGGGGGCACGAGCTGGTGGTCCGTGCCGGTGCGTTAAATGATTATCATGCAGGAGAAAACGTCACTATTCATTTTGATATGACCAAATGTCATTTCTTTGATGCAGAAACGGAAATAGCAATTCGCTAAATACAGGGGGAAGGCATTCCCCCAGGATAATACAAGGAACAATAATGAAAAAGTTATTACCCTGTACCGCACTGGTGATGTGTGCGGGAATGGCCTGCGCACAGGCTGAGGAAAAAAACGACTGGCACTTTAATATCGGCGCGATGTACGAAATAGAAAACGTCGAGGGTTATGGCGAAGATATGGACGGGCTGGCAGAGCCTTCCGTCTATTTTAATGCTGCCAACGGGCCGTGGAGAATATCGCTGGCTTATTACCAGGAAGGGCCGGTAGATTATAGCGCAGGTAAACGTGGAACCTGGTTTGATCGCCCGGAACTGGAAGTGCATTATCAGTTTCTCGAAAGCGATGATTTCAGTTTCGGCCTGACCGGTGGTTTCCGTAACTATGGTTATCACTACGTTGATGAACCGGGTAAAGACACGGCAAATATGCAGCGCTGGAAAATCGCGCCAGACTGGGATGTGAAACTGACTGACGATTTACGTTTCAACGGTTGGCTGTCGATGTATAAATTTGCCAACGATCTGAATACGACCGGTTATGCTGATACCCGTGTCGAAACGGAAACGGGTCTGCAATATACCTTCAACGAAACGGTTGCCTTGCGGGTGAACTATTATCTCGAGCGCGGCTTCAATATGGACGACAGCCGCAATAACGGTGAATTCTCCACGCAAGAAATTCGCGCCTATTTACCGCTGACGCTCGGCAATCACTCGGTAACACCGTATACGCGCATTGGGTTGGATCGCTGGAGTAACTGGGACTGGCAGGATGATATCGAACGTGAAGGCCATGATTTTAACCGTCTTGGTTTGTTTTACGGTTATGATTTCCAGAATGGTCTTTCCGTTTCGCTGGAATACGCGTTTGAGTGGCAGGATCACGATGAAGGCGACAGCGATAAATTCCATTATGCAGGTGTCGGTGTGAATTACGCGTTCTGATAATGTGCTAAATTGCCGGATGCGGCGCGCGCCTTATCCGGCCTACATTCGATACTTATTTCAACGTCATATGTGTGGCAACGGTAACATTTTGCGATGACGGTTTTCCGGCAATTAAGCGGAATAATAACTCACAGCTTTGTTGACCTAACTCCTGCGTCGGAACATCGATACCGCCCGGTGCAGGCGTTAAAATAAACGACAACGTTTCATTGCTATAACCCACTACCGCTAACTGCTGCGGAATGGCCAGATTTTTCTCTGCCGCCGCACGATAAATGCTCATTAATTTCAGGCTGTCAGTGGCAAACACCGCCTCAGGCAACGGTGACTGACTTAATAATTGCCGTGCGGCTTTTAATGCTGTTTCATGGGTGTAACCGCCATCAACAATCCATTCATCGCGCACTGCAATATTATGCTCAGACAGACTTTGCTTATAGCCATTGACGCGATCAACCGAAACATGAACATCAAGCGGAGCATGCAGGCAGGCAATATTTTTATGTCCATTTTCAATTAGCGCATCGGTCAGCGCAATACTGTCGCCAAAATTATCGGTGTCGACAGAATAAACATGGGCATATTCACCTTCAACTTTGCCAATTACTACCACCGGAATATCGTATTTATCGAGTTGGGCGAAAAAAGACTCATCTGCTGGCGAACTTAGCATAATAATGCCTTTAATCATTTTCTGCTTAATTTTGCTTTCACATTTTTGTAAGTCTTCAGCCGGGTTGTGCGACGTCTGCAATATCACGTCGAAACCCTCATCTTCCGCTTTGGCGGTAATGGCATGCAAAACTTCGGAGAAAAACGGGTTACCCGCCGTAGTTTTGGTCGAGCGGGTAGAAATCACCATAATGGCATCAAAGCCCGAAGAGGTCAGCGCGCGGGCCAGCTTGTTTGGCTGATACTGTAATTCTTCAATGGCCCGTAACACTTTTTCGCGCGCTTCCGGGGAGATATTGGTTTGCTTATTCAGCACGCGTGATACGGTGGATTTTGATACGCCGGCAACCCTGGCAATATCATAAATAGTAGGGGACATAGGTCAGGAACTCCGTCCGAACGTGAATGCTGCACATCTTATGGAGTTCGCCTCAAGATGACAACACGGGCAGTTGATAATCAAGGGCATGGCCCCCACATTCATATTCTTAAACACGATTTTTCTGGTCTTCAGAGCAGCACAGGACAGCAATGAAGCGACTAAAAAATGAATTCAACGCGCTGGTGAATCGGGGTGTCGACAGACACCTGCGCCTCGCTGTAACCGGACTTAGCCGCAGCGGCAAAACCGCGTTTATCACCGCGATGGTGAACCAGCTATTAAGCCTGCATGCCGGGGCGCGTTTGCCGTTGCTGAGCGCAGTACGGGAAGAGCGTCTGATCGGTGTCAAGCGCGTGCCGCAACGTGATATGGGCATTCCGCGCTTTACCTACGATGAAGGGCTGGCGCAGCTGTATGGGCAACCGCCGACCTGGCCTACGCCTACGCGTGGCGTCAGTGAAATTCGCCTGGCGTTACGTTTTCGCTCCAATGAATCGCTTTTACGCCACTTTAAAGACACGTCGACGCTGTATCTGGAAATTGTCGATTACCCCGGCGAATGGCTACTGGATTTGCCAATGCTGGCCCAGGATTACCTGAGCTGGTCGCGACAGATGACCGGCTTGTTACAGGGGCAACGCGGCGAGTGGTCTGCGCATTGGCGTAAGCTGTGCGAAGGGCTCGACCCGCTGGCACCTGCCGATGAAAATCGTCTGGCGGCGATTGCTCAGGCGTGGACCGATTACCTCCATACCTGTAAACAGGAAGGACTGCACTTTATTCAGCCGGGGCGCTTTGTGTTGCCGGGTGATATGGCGGGTGCGCCTGCGTTGCAGTTCTTCCCGTGGCCGGATGTCGATGGCGTCGGCGAGGCAAAATTGGCACAGGCCGATAAACATACCAATGCGGGTATGCTGCGCGAACGTTTTAACTACTATTGCGAAAAAGTGGTGAAAGGCTTCTATAAAGAGCATTTTCTACGCTTTGACCGTCAGATTGTGTTAGTCGACTGCCTGCAGCCCCTTAACAGCGGGCCACAGGCCTTCAATGATATGCGTCTTGCCTTAACGCAGTTAATGCACAGTTTTCACTACGGTCAGCGCACGCTGTTCCGTCGGCTGTTCGCGCCCGTTATTGACAAGCTGCTGTTTGCCGCCACTAAAGCGGATCACGTTACCGTCGATCAGCACAGCAACATGGTGTCGTTGCTCCAGCAACTGATCCAGGATGCCTGGCAAAACGCGGCCTTTGAAGGCATCACGATGGATTGCCTGGGGCTGGCGTCGGTTCAGGCGACGCAAAGCGGGCTGATTGAGGTGAACGGAGAGAAGATCCCGGCGCTACGCGGTCACCGACTCAGCGATGGTCAGCCGCTCACGGTTTATCCGGGGGAAGTCCCCGCGCGTTTACCGGGACAAGCGTTCTGGGATAAGCAGGGTTTTCAGTTTGAAGCGTTTCGTCCGCAGGTAATGGATGTTGACCAGCCGCTTCCGCATATTCGTCTTGATGCGGCGCTGGAATTTTTGATTGGAGATAAATTGCGATGAACGAACCGTTAAAACCGCGCATCGATTTCGACGGCCCGCTGGAAGCGGAAAAAAGCGAACAATTCCGGCAGTCACAAACCTTCGCTGATGATGTGGCAGACAAGTTTGCACCTGCGGTGCTTGATGAAACCCTGCCGGAAGAAGGCCAGGCGGAAGCGGTTGTAGAATCAGTGCTGCGCCCTAAGCGCAGTTTGTGGCGCAAGATGGTGACTGCCGGGCTGACTATCTTTGGTATTAGCGTGGTGGCGCAGGGCGTACAGTGGACGATGAATGCCTGGCAAACGCAGGACTGGGTGGCGCTAGGCGGTTGCGCTGCCGGGGCGCTGATTGTCGGCGCGGGTGTGGGGTCGGTGGCAACAGAATGGCGGCGCTTATGGCGTTTACGCCAGCGTGCGCAGGAGCGGGATGAAGCCAAAGAACTGATGCAGAGTCACGGTGTCGGCAAGGCGCGCGCGTTTTGTGAAAAACTGGCGCAACAGGCGGGAATCGACCAGGCGCATCCGGCACTTCAACGCTGGTATGCGGCTATCCACGAAACACAAAACGATCGTGAAGTGGTGAGCCTTTACGCGCATCTGGTGCAACCGGCGCTGGATGCACAGGCGCGGCGGGAAATCAGCCGCTCAGCGGCGGAATCTGCCATGATGATTGCCGTCAGCCCGCTGGCGCTGGTGGATATGGCGTTCATCGCCTGGCGCAATTTGCGTTTAATTAATCGTATCGCCACGCTTTACGGCATTGAACTGGGCTATTACAGCCGTCTGCGCCTTTTCAAACTGGTGCTGCTCAATATCGCTTTTGCCGGGGCCAGTGAACTGGTGCGCGAAATCGGTATGGACTGGATGTCGCAGGATCTGGCGGCGCGGCTTTCCGCCCGTGCCGCGCAGGGGATTGGCGCCGGGTTGCTGACTGCACGCCTGGGCATTAAGGCGATGGAACTGTGTCGTCCACTGCCGTGGATTGACAACGATAAACCCAAGCTCGGCGATTTCCGTCGTGAGTTAATTGGTCAACTTAAAGGCGTCGTTCAAAAGAGCGGCGCGAAGTAACCTTTTCCAGGCCGACGACGCGTCGGCCTGTACAGATTTCCTCTCTGAACGTTAATCTTTACGGCGCAATGGCGTTTTTTCCGCCATACTGTCAATAATTGTTGACAGCCTGCTTCCCGCCGAACGATAAGTGTCTTATTATTCACGAGTCTTTGGCTTATAAGGGTGAAAATTCCCATGCGTCTTGAAGTCTTTTGTGAGGACCGCCTCGGTCTGACACGTGAATTACTCGATTTGTTGGTACTGCGCGGCATTGATTTGCGCGGAATCGACATTGACCCTATTGGCCGAATCTACCTCAATTTTGCCGAGCTGGAGTTCACCAGCTTTAGCACCTTAATGGCGGAGATCCGCCGCATTGCGGGTGTGACTGACGTGCGCACCGTGCCGTGGATGCCCTCAGAACGTGAGCACCTGGCATTAAGCGCGCTACTCGAAGCGATGCCCGAGCCGGTGCTCTCGCTCGATACCCGCAGTAAAATCGAACGCACTAACCCGGCAAGCTGCCAGCTGTTTGGCATGAGCGCCGACAAAATGCGCAACCACAACGCCAGCCAGCTCATCAGTGGCTTCAACTTCCAGCGCTGGCTGGAGAGCGAGCCGGTGGAAACACAGGCGGAACACGTGGTGATTAACGGGCAAAACTTTTTACTGGAAATCACCCCGGTATACATGAGTGGCGAGCATGAGCAACGTATTCTTGCCGGTGCCGTTGTGATGCTGCGATCGACCGTTCGTATGGGCCGTCAGTTACAGACGCAGACGCCACAAGATGTAAGCGCATTCAGCCAGATCGTCGCCGTGAGCCCGAAAATGCGACATGTGGTCGATCAGGCGCGCAAACTGGCGCTGTTGACCGCGCCGCTGCTGATCGTCGGTGAAACAGGTACCGGTAAAGATCTGCTGGCGCATGCCTGCCATCTGGCGAGCCCACGCGCGGCAAAACCGTATCTGGCGCTAAACTGCGCGTCGATTCCGGAAGATGCGGTTGAGAGCGAGCTTTTTGGTCACGCGCCGGAAGGCAAGAAAGGATTCTTTGAGCAGGCGAATGGCGGTTCGGTACTGCTGGACGAAATTGGCGAGATGTCGCCGCGCATGCAAACCAAGCTGCTACGTTTCCTGAACGACGGTACTTTCCGCCGCGTCGGGGAAGATCATGAAGTGCACGTTGATGTGCGCGTGATTTGCGCCACGCAGAAAAACCTGGTGGAGCTGGTGCAGAAAGGGTTATTCCGTGAAGATCTCTACTATCGTTTGAACGTCCTGACGTTGAATCTGCCGCCGCTGCGCGACCGTCCACAAGACGTGATGCCGCTGACCGAGCTGTTCGTGGCGCGCTTTGCCGATGAGCAGGGGATCTCTCGTCCGAAACTTTCTGCCGATCTCAGTAATGTGTTAACCCGTTACGGTTGGCCGGGCAACGTTCGCCAGCTGAAAAACGCGGTCTATCGCGCGTTAACGCAGCTGGAAGGTTACGAATTGCGTCCAAATGATGTGCTGCTGCCGGATTATGACGTTACTACCGCGGCGGTAGGCGAAGAGGCAATGGAAGGTTCGTTAGATGAGATTACTCGCCGCTTTGAGCGTTCGGTGCTGACGCAGCTTTATCGCAGCTTCCCGAGTACGCGTAAGCTGGCGAAACGTCTTGGCGTATCACATACGGCGATTGCGAATAAACTGCGGGAATACGGTTTAAGCAATAAGAAAAGTGAAGAGTAAATAAAATAGCCTCCAGTCGGAGGCTATTTTTTCATGCGTAACGCGTTTGCAGCTTACGCTTTCAGCGCAGCCAGCGCCGCATCGTAGTCTGGTTCGTTGGTGATTTCGTCAACCAGTTGGCTGTAAACCACGTTGTCGTTTTCATCAATCACCACAACCGCACGTGCCGCCAGGCCTTTCAGGGCGCCGTCAGCGATACCCACGCCGTAGGTTTGCAGGAATTCTGGCGCACGCAGGGTGGACAGGGTAACCACGTTGCTCAGGCCTTCTGCGCCGCAGAAGCGAGACTGGGCGAACGGCAGGTCAGCAGAGACGCACAGCACAACGGTGTTGTTCAGCTCGGAGGCCAGCTGATTGAATTTGCGAACGGATGCCGCGCAAACGCCGGTATCGATGCTCGGGAAAATATTCAGCACTTTGCGTTTGCCCGCATACTGGCTGAGTGCGACGTCAGAGAGGTCTTTCGCGGTCAGCGTGAAAGGCTGAGCTTTGTCGCCTGCCTGCGGAATAGCGCCTTGAACAGAAACGGGATTGCCCTGGAAATGTACAGTTTGTGACATGATAATCTTCCTGTTTACATATAATTAACGTCGAAACTAGTGTATGTCATCAGGTGTTAACACGGCAAACCCTATTTACGGGCTTAAAAGGAGCAGGGGATGAGAAATGTAAGAGTTTTTGAAGAGGCGTGGCCGTTACATACACCGTTTGTCATTGCCCGCGGTAGCCGCAGCGAGGCGAAAGTGGTCGTGGTTGAGCTGGAGCAGGACGGCATTAAAGGCGTCGGCGAATGTACGCCTTATCCACGCTATGGCGAAAGTATCGCCTCGGTAATGGCGCAAATTGTTTCGATTGGCGAACAGCTGGAAAAGGGCCTGACCCGTGAAGCGCTTGCTGAATTACTTCCTGCAGGGGCGGCACGCAACGCGGTGGATTGTGCGTTGTGGGAGCTTGAGGCTGGCCTTGCGAAAGCGACGGTCCCCGCCATGCTCCATCAGACACTGGCAAAAACTGTCACCACGGCGCAAACCGTGGTGATTGGTACGCCGGAGCAGATGGCGGCCAGCGCTAAAGCGCTTTTTGAAGGCGGTGCGCGCCTGTTGAAAGTGAAACTCGACGATCGCCTGATTGCCGAACGCATGGTGGCTATCCGCGCCGCTGCGCCGGATGCAACATTGATAGTTGATGCTAATGAGTCGTGGCACGGTGAAGGTCTGGCGGCGCGCTGTCAGTTGTTGGCCGATCTCAACGTTGCGATGCTTGAGCAGCCGCTGCCTGCGACAGATGACAGCGCGCTGGAAAACTTTATTCATCCGCTGCCTATCTGTGCTGACGAAAGCTGTCATACGCGTGCGAGCTTGCCCGCGCTTCGGGGACGATATGATATGGTCAATATCAAGCTCGATAAAACCGGCGGCTTAACCGAAGCGCTGGCGTTGGCACAGGAGGCGCGTGCGCAGGGTTTTTCTCTGATGCTGGGTTGCATGCTCTGCACCTCGCGCGCCATTAACGCCGCGTTGTCGCTAACGCCACAGGTCACCTTCGCGGATCTCGATGGCCCAACCTGGCTGGCGGTAGATGCAGAACCCGCGTTACATTTTACCACCGGCCAGCTTCATCTGTGAGCCGCGGAACGCCAGCGGAGTAACGCTGTCATCGCGCCGAGGTATTTCTCGCTCGCTTCATCCGAGGAGATGGGCGGAAACTCGGCGGTGATGCAGTGCAGGCCAATATCGTTACACCAACTGCCAAATGAGCCCGGGGTTTCATACCCGACGCTGCCGACCAGCGGCAGCGCGAAGGATTCAGCCAGCCAGCGGCCCAGCTCAGTGTGATGCGGGTCCTCAATACAGGCCAGCGGATCGTGAAAAGAGACGACCCAGGCGGGGTGAATCTGATGAATCAGCTGGCAAAGCGCCTCGCTTTCCGGTTCAGAACCTGGGTTATCACCCGTCAGCAGCACGACGTCACGGCTATCTGCCGAACTGTTCCAGCGATACACGGTCTCACCGGCTTTCCAGTTTGCCGACGGGAAATTACGATTTAAATCCACGCCGTTGGCATTAGCGCGTAATCCCAACTGACAGCCATCCGGATTCACCGTTAACACCACATGATGCCGCCGTAACTCGGGTGAAAGCGTTCGCAACGCGCAGGAGAGGGTGACGATGGAGGAATTTTCGTCGCCATGCGTCCCGGCAATGATTAACCCGCTGGTATGATCGGCGAGCGGTGCGGGAAACCAGATAAGTGGTGCGCCCAAAAGTGAACGACCATAGTGTTGCGTGCCGGGCGGAAAAGCGCCCCGCTGGGCGCGAGGACGAGTGGCGGACATAGAGAATCCTGATGATGAGTGTTGATATAAGCAGTGTTGTGCAAAATTCACCGTGAATCAAATGGTTTCCGTGTCAGAAAAACATTCGTTATATCAATTTTATGTGATAAGCCGTTTGCATTTAAGACGCCTGAAACAAATAATATTTTCATCAAGTTGGCTCATTAAGGGGATGTCATGAAGTATCCTTTCACGTTGTCGTGCTGTGCGTTGTGGCTCGGTAGTCTGAGTTCTGTTGCCCTGGCGGCAGAGGTTCCTGCCGGGACGGCGCTGGCAGCGAAGCAGGAGCTGGTTCGCCATATTAAAGATGAACCCGCTTCTCTGGACCCGGCAAAAGCGGTAGGTCTGCCGGAAATCCAGGTGATCCGTGACCTCTTCGAAGGGCTGGTTAACCAGGATGAAAAAGGGAACATTGTTCCCGGCGTCGCGACGCGTTGGCAGAGTAATGACCACAAAATTTGGACGTTTACGTTACGTAATGACGCCAAATGGTCAGATGGTACGCCGGTTACCGCCGAAGATTTTGTCTACAGCTGGCAGCGTTTGGTTGATCCCAAAACGACGTCACCGTTTGCCTGGTTTGCGGCACTGGCTGGCATTAATAACGCCCAGGCGATTATTGATGGTAAAGCGAAGCCAGAAACGCTCGGCGTCACGGCAGTCGATGCGCACACCTTGCGTATCCAACTGGATAAACCGCTGCCATGGTTTGTGAATCTGACAGCCAATTTCTCGCTCTATCCGGTGCAAAAAGCCAATGTTGAAAGCGATAAAAACTGGACGCGTCCGGGCAAGCTGATTGGCAATGGCGCGTATGTGCTCACCGACCGTGTAGTGAATGAAAAGCTGGTGGCGACGCCTAACGTTCACTACTGGGATAACGCGAAGACGGTTATCAAGAAGGTTACCTTCTTACCGATCAATCAGGAGTCATCGGCCACGAAACGTTATCTGGCCGGAGATATCGATATTACCGAGTCCTTCCCGAAAAATCTGTATAAGAAACTACTGAAGGATATTCCGGGGCAGGTCTATACCCCGGCCCAGCTCGGGACTTACTATTATGCCTTCAATACCCAGAAAGGGCCGACCGCGGATGCGCGCGTCCGTTTAGCGCTGAGCATGACCATTGACCGTCGCATTATTGCGGAGAAGGTACTGGGTACCGGCGAAAAACCGGCGTGGCACTTTACCCCAGATGTCACCGCCGGATTTAAAGCCGAGCCTACCCAAATGGAGCAAAGCAGTCAGGAAGAACTGAATGCGCAGGCGAAAACGCTGCTTCAGGCTGCGGGATATGGCCCGAATCGCCCGTTGAATCTGACGTTGCTGTATAACACCTCGGAAAACCACCAGAAGATTGCGATTGCGGTGGCATCCATGTGGAAGAAAAACCTGGGTGTGGATGTGAAACTGCAAAATCAGGAGTGGAAAACCTATATCGACAGCCGTAACACCGGCAATTTCGATGTGATCCGCGCATCCTGGGTGGGGGACTATAACGAACCGTCAACCTTCCTGTCGCTACTGACGTCGAACAATACCGGGAATATTTCACGCTTCAGTAACCCGGCGTATGACAAAGTGGTGAATCAGGCTACGCTTGAGAACACTGAAAAAGCGCGGAATGCGGATTACAACGAAGCAGAGAAAATTCTCGCTGAGAAAGCCCCTATTGCGCCGATTTATCAGTATACCAATGGCCGCTTAATTAAACCGTGGCTGAAGGGTTACCCCATCGAGAACCCGGAAGACGTGGCGTATACACGTACAATGTATATTGTGAAGCACTAAGCCTACGATCATCCCCTGACACACCACTGTGCGTCAGGGGCTTTTTACGCATGTTTCATCATATTTCTTCGAATGGGAACAGGCGGCGCAACGCTGCTCGTGGTCGTGATATTAAACGGCATTCGGTTTAATGTGGCGTCAATATCCTGAGGGGGTACCGGCTCAGAGAAGAGTGAACCCTGCAAGGCATCACACCCCAGTTGGGTCAGCAAACGCTGTTGTTCCTCCGTTTCAATACCCTCCGCCACGACATTCATGTTCATTGAATGTGCGATATGAATTATCGATGAGACAATTTTTACATTTTTACTGTCATCACGAATATCTTTCATAAAGCTGCGATCTATTTTTAGCTCGCGGGCGGGCAGGTTTTGTAACAGCAACATATTGGAATAGCCGGTTCCAAAGTTATCGATAGATACGGTCAAACCAATGCGGTTGAAGTCATGGAATATCTGTAAGTTGCGATCGAGACCGCGCATGGCTGTCGTTTCGGTTAATTCAATGGTTAGCCGAAGCGGTGAAAGATGATATCGTGAAAGCGTATTGCACAGTAATTCGTAGATATTCTGCTGTTCGAACTGGTTAGCCGAAATATTAATGGAAAGCGTCCAGTCATCATGACCCTCTTTGCTCCACTGACGCAGTTGCTTGCAGGCCTGGTCGATTGCCCAGTTGCCCACAGGAAGAATTAAACCGGTATTTTGCAAGGTGGGTAAAAACACACTCGGCAGTAAAATCCCTTTTTTGGGATGACGCCAGCGCAGCAACGCCTCAAAACCGTAAATGCGATTTTCCTGAACGTGATATTTGGGCTGATACCACAGCTCAAACTGGTTACGCTCCAGCGCCTGTGTAAGGTCCTGTAACAGATGCACCCCTTGCCATGAGTTATCGAGCATCGCATCACCATAGACCGCCCAGCCGTTGCGCCCATTGCGTTTGACATGGTACATCGCGGTGTCCGCGCACAGTTTGAGTTCCTGCGGAGAATCACCATCGGCAGGATACATACTGATGCCCGCGCTCAGAGAGATTTGCAGGATCTGGCCGGAGTGATAAAAAGGCCGGCGAATGCTCTCGACCATGCGATTACACAGTTCCGCCAGTTCAGATTCGGTGCTATGAGGCGCCAGCAGAATAAACTCGTCGCCGCCAATGCGGGCCAGGGTCATTTTAGGCGGCAGGAAACTACTCAGCCGATTGGCAACGGAAACCAGCAGGTTGTCGCCTACGTGGTGCCCCCAGGCATCGTTAATCAGCTTGAAGCGGTCGAGATCCATCAGCACTAAGCCAAACTCAGCGCCGGTGAGTCGCGCCTGTTGCAGACAGGCAAGAAGCCGCATGTCTATCTGGCTACGATTCGCTAATCCTGTCAGCCCGTCATAGCGTGCCTGCTGTTCGAGCTGCTTATTGAGTCGTTGCAGGTTCTCGGTCAGGCGGGTAGTGCGCATTTGCGAATCCACCATCGAAATGACCAGCATCGTCCCCAATAGCAGTAGCGTGATGGCAGAAACCCAGACCGAAAGCCCTTCTTCACCAACCTGATGGGCGTGGTTGATCATCATATGGGCATGGCTTGAAAACGTGGCCGCGCTCATCCCGGTGTAGTGCATCGCAGCGATGGCGATGCCCATGGCTATTGCTGCGGCGATACGACAGAGTAGCACGCGCTTGCTGTTCAAACGTAAGCTAAAGGCCAGCCATAGGCCCACGCAGGAAGCAATAACCGCAATCACCACGGAGATGATAATCCGGGGGATATTCCAGACAATGCCATCATGCATCATCAGTGCTGCCATGCCGACGTAGTGCATCGTCACGACGCCGCTACTGAGTAACACAGTCGCGAGCGCCAGCCGTTTTGGCGATAATGTGGGCCCGGCTACGGCGATGTTAATCGCCAGCGTGGCTGCAAGAATGGCTGCCAGCAGCGAGATCAGGGTTAATTCCAGGTGATAGCTCATCTCCATCGGCATTTTCATCGCCAGCATACCGATGAAATGCATTGACCAGATGCCAATCCCCAACGTTGCGCCACCTGATACGCGCCAGAACATGGCCGCGTTTTTATTAGATGCGGCAATTTTCCCAGCGCTATCAAGGGCAACGAAAGATGCGATGAACGCCACCAAAAATGAAATGCCAACCAGAACCGGGTCCCACGAAACATGTAGCATCATGTCATCCACATTTCTTAGATTTTGGAATTAATCTATCAGGAATAATCTGAAATAAGCTACAGAAATAACATGATAGATCACGGTTTTTTAACGGATTGACGGTATTTAACTGAAATAAGTATTGCTGAATCGCGTTAAACTAAAAGGGCGCGGATAATTTATTTTAAAATATCCACATTCGCAGTGTTGTTTAATTTATTGCGTGGTTTTAAATTTTATTCAATATGTGAAGTAAACTGGATTGTGAAAGAATATATTCTTGCGTATAGCAATATTTTAAGCATTGGCAATAATGCTTTTACATTAAAATGCTTTATTGCGCAGATGTGCTGCTTTTATGAGCAATTTCAGCGGGATGGACGTCGGAGTGATTGCGTATACGGAGCAGATGGCTAGACTAGCTGAATAGTGAGTTGTCAGTGGAGGTAAAGTGGAAGCCATAAAGGGATCGGACCTTAACGTACCGGATGCTGTGTTCGCGTGGATACTTGATGGTAAGGGTGGGGTAAAGCCGCTTGAAGCGAGCGATGTGATCACCAAAGAAAATCCATGCTGGCTGCATCTTAATTACACCAATCCGGACAGCGCGCAATGGCTGGCGTCGACGCCGCTGCTGCCAAATACCGTGCGTGATGCACTGTCCGGTGAAAGCCTGCGCCCGCGCGTGAGTCGGATGGGTGAGGGCACGTTGATTACGCTGCGCTGTATCAACGGCAGCACCGATGAGCGCCCCGATCAACTGGTGGCGATGCGTCTTTATATGGATGAGCGGCTCATCGTCTCCACGCGTCAACGCAAAGTGCTGGCGCTGGATGATGTGATAAGCGATCTCGAAGAAGGTAGCGGGCCGACAGATTGCGGTGGCTGGCTGGTGGATGTCTGCGATGCACTGACCGATCACGCGAGCGAATTTATCGAACAACTGCACGATAAAATCATCGATCTGGAAGACAACCTGTTGGAGCAACAAATTCCTCCGCGCGGTTTTTTAGCGCTGCTGCGTAAACAACTCATTGTGATGCGTCGCTACATGGCTCCCCAGCGCGATGTTTACGCCAGACTGGCAAGCGAACGTCTGCCGTGGATGACGGACGATCATCGCCGCCGTATGCAGGATATCGCCGATCGCCTGGGGCGCGGGCTGGACGAAATTGATGCCTGTATCGCACGAACGGCCGTCATGACTGATGAAATTGCGCAGGTGATGCAGGAATCCCTCTCTCGTCGAACTTATACCATGTCGTTGATGGCGATGGTTTTTTTACCCACAACCTTTTTAACCGGTTTATTCGGTGTCAACCTTGGCGGAATACCCGGTGGCGAATGGCACTTAGGCTTCTACTCCTTTTGTATCATGCTACTGGTACTCGTCGGTGGTGTTACTTGGTGGTTACATCGCAGTAAATGGCTGTAAAAATTAACCTTTTTAACAGTAATTGAACATAAAAACGGCAATTAAATTGAGCGAGGTCAATAAACGCTACCCCCAATCAGGGCAATATCTCTCTCGCAGGTGAATGCAACGTCAAGCGATGGGCGTTGCGCTCCATATTGTCTTACTTCCTTTTTTTGAATTACTGCATAGCACAATTGATTCGTACGACGCCGGCTTGAATAGTCGGCTTTTTTTTTACCTGAATGCCTGCGGCATCTACCCTTAAAGAACCAACCTGATTTTCAGAGGGGAAGATGATGTACCAGGTTTTACGACTCAACGCCCACCTTCACATTCATTCGATTCCGACCGATCCCATTCCGGTAGAGCCGCCTCCGGGGCGAGATCCCATCCCGCGTCCGCAGCCCATGCCGGACCCTCCACCGGACGAAGAACCGATTAAATTGTCGCATCAGACGCGCAGATCTGCGAGGATACGCGCCTGCTGACGATAGCTTTTTACCGCGAGAAAATATTGTGACCGCTTTTTCAACACTGAATGCACTGCCCACCGCCCAGATCGACAACCTTAATGATCTGGGCTATCTCTCCATGACACCTGTTCAGGAAGCCGCGCTGCCTGCGGTGCTTGCCGGGAAAGATGTCCGCGTACAGGCGAAAACCGGGAGTGGGAAGACGGCGGCATTCGGGTTGGGTCTGTTGCAACATATCGACGCCGGGCGTTTCCAGACGCAGTCGCTGGTACTGTGCCCAACGCGCGAGTTAGCCGATCAGGTGGCCAGTGAGATCCGTCGTCTGGCGCGCTACCTGCCGAATATTAAAGTGCTGACCCTGTGCGGCGGTCAGCCGTTTGGCGCGCAGCGCGATTCCCTCCAGCACGCGCCGCACATTATTGTCGCCACGCCGGGCCGTTTACTGGATCACCTGCAAAAGGGCACGGTTTCACTGGAGAATCTGCAAACGCTGGTAATGGATGAAGCTGACCGCATGCTGGATATGGGCTTCAGCGACGCCATTGATGAAGTGATTCGATTCGCGCCAGTCAGCCGCCAGACGCTGCTGTTTTCCGCCACCTGGCCGGAGGCTATCGCTGCCATCAGTGGCCGCGTTCAGCGTGACCCCGTCACCATTGAAATCGACAGCGTGGATGCGCTGCCCGCAATCGAACAGCAATTTTTCGATGTTCCCCGTCAGGGTAAAATTGCCCTGCTACAAAAACTGCTTACTCAACATCAGCCTGCATCATGCGTTGTGTTCTGTAATACCAAAAAAGATTGTCAGGCGGTATTTGAAGAGCTCAATGCCGTAGGTCAAAGCACGCTGGCGCTGCATGGCGACCTTGAGCAGCGCGACCGTGACCAAACGCTGGTGCGTTTTGCTAACGGCAGCGCACGCGTTCTGGTAGCAACCGATGTCGCTGCACGTGGTCTGGATATTAAATCCCTGGCGCTGGTGGTGAACTACGAGCTGGCATGGGATCCTGAAGTGCACGTACACCGTATTGGTCGTACGGCGCGTGCGGGGAACAGTGGCCTGGCGATTAGCTTCTGCGCCCCTGAAGAAGCGCAGCGCGCAAATATTCTGTCTGAAATGCTGCAACTGAAACTGAACTGGATGCCAGAACCGTCTCAGAGTCGCATTGCGCCGCTGATGCCGGAAATGGCGACCCTGTGCATCGACGGCGGCAAAAAGGCAAAAATGCGCGCGGGAGATGTGCTGGGCGCATTAACCGGCGATATGGGCTTAGTGGGCGCGGATATCGGCAAGATTGATGTGCATCCGGCGCATGTTTATGTTGCCGTGCGTGAGAAAGTTGCTCATCAGGCATGGAAGCAGTTGCAGAAAGGGAAGATTAAAGGGAAGGCGTGTCGCGTCAGACTGCTGAAGTAATTTTATGCGCCTGGCCAGCAATGGCTGTGACCAGGCGCTTTGCGTTTATTTCACTTCAACCACATTCAGACGTAACTCATCAAGCTGAGCATCGTCTTCTTCAGGCTGCCAACCCGCCGGTTGTAACGGCATCTCTTCGCGGTCAAACGCCAGATCGCCGCCGTTAACCACTTCAGAACCGTGCGTAATTCCTTTGAAATCGAACAGTTCGGTGTCGCACAGATGCGACGGCACCACGTTTTGCATGGCGCTGAACATGGTCTCGATACGGCCCGGATAACGCTTATCCCAGTCGCGCAGCATGTCGCCGATAACCTGGCGCTGCAGGTTTGGCTGCGAGCCGCACAGGTTACAAGGGATTATCGGGAAGGCTTTGGCTTCAGAGAAACGCTCAATGTCTTTCTCGCGGCAGTAGGCCAGCGGGCGAATAACAATATGTTTGCCATCGTCGCTCATCAGTTTCGGCGGCATCCCTTTCATTTTTCCGCCGTAGAACATGTTCAGGAACAGGGTCTGTAAAATATCGTCACGGTGATGGCCGAGGGCGATTTTGGTCGCACCCAGTTCAGTCGCCGTACGGTAAAGGATCCCGCGACGCAGACGTGAGCAGAGCGAGCAGGTGGTTTTGCCTTCCGGGATCTTCTCTTTAACGATACCGTAGGTATTCTCTTCCACAATCTTGTACTCGACGCCCAATTTTTCCAGATACTCTGGCAGGATGTGCTCAGGAAATCCTGGCTGTTTTTGGTCGAGGTTGACTGCCACCAGGCTGAAGCTAATCGGCGCGCTTTGTTGCAGATTGCGCAGAATTTCCAGCATGGTATAGCTGTCTTTACCGCCAGAGAGGCAAACCATAATACGGTCGCCATCTTCAATCATGTTGAAGTCAGCAATGGCTTCACCGACGTTACGACGCAGGCGCTTTTGCAATTTGTTGAGGTTGTATTGCTCTTTCTTACTGATATCTTGATTCTGTTGCATTTAATGATTACTCAAAAATCGAAAGGGGCGCGATGCATACGCGGAAACGTCCGCTAAGCATAGGCTAGCCTGGGTTAGCTTACGACAGTGTGGCGTGTATGGTACGGATTACGGCGACGAATGCCAGCATGTTTTGCAGTGGCGTTGCCCGACGACGACAGCTAATGAGACTGTGAATCAACCTGCGAACCAGGCCCGGGCTTAAAAAGATGGCTTTGAGGAGAGAGTTAATCCGTATTATGCGACAGCATGACGCTGAGGGACGGGCGATAAAATGTTCTCGCTATGTAACAGGTGATTGTCTTTTGACCAATAGCTACGGGTCAGGCTGTGCAGGTCCACAACCCATTTGAACACGCCTGCATATGCCAGTTCATTATAGAATTGCTCATAGGTAGATTCCCCTGAGAAAATCCGTCTGGCTGCTTCACGGGTTAATTCGCCGCAGGAACAACTACTTACCTTCACCAGGCGGCGATGATTTTTTAGCGAGATATACGAATCAGTACAGGTAATAAGTTTAATATTCCCCGTTGCAACAAAATAGATGTAATGAGAGATGTTGTTACGGCGTAAATCCGATGTCAGAGAAATAAAGTCCAGGTTATGTCTGACTCTTTCGAAAAATCCATTAAATTCATCATGTAATTCCATTTTTCCCTCATACATTGTGTTTAGTTCTAATGATTATAATTGATATGCTAATGCTCAAAGGTTAGTGTTATTCATATTCTAATAGTCACTGCGGGTTATTTTATATGGCTGGATAAAAAGGAACAGTGTTTCAATTGTTACTGAGTATTGCTGTCCTGGTTTGGGGCGCAAAGCATGGAGCGAATAATCGCGACATTATTGATACTCAGGCATTTTGGCTTTTACCTTACAGAAAGTGAGCAGCCTGTTATGTGGGTAAATGTATAGGGTTATCCTTGCAGGTAAATGTTTGACGCATTTTGATTATACCGATTAAATGTTTCTTCTTTTCATTGAATATCTCAAAAATGGCTTATACTGTTACAGACTAAGACAAAACGTTAACAGGAGAGTATGCGATGAAAAAAGTATTGTTAGGGACAATGGCTGCGTTATCTATGGTGGCATTTAGTACTTCTGCAGCAGACCTGATTTCTAAGGATGAAGCCCATCACTTTAAACTGGAATACATCGGTAACGTTTCAGTAGGGGCTACTAATGGACAGGTTTCTTCGCCGTCCGATCTGCACAAAAAACTGTCCGAGTTGGCCGATAAAAAAGGCGGCAAATATTACGTGATTATTGCGGCGCGTGAGCATGGCCCAAACTTTGAAGCTGTTGCAGAAGTCTTTAAGTAAAAGCTTAAACATTCAACATTGATAAGGCTCGCTTCGGCGGGTCTTTTTTGTATTTTAAGGCGGTTAATGCGAGATGCATGAAAGTGGATGTTGTCGAGTGGGCTGTGTCGCCGCATAATAACGCCGACCTCCGCAGGTGCGGGGTTAAGTTCGAGCTTTTACTCGTGACTGAAGGAATTGTAATGGAACGGCGTAATTTTCTAAAAAGCGCAGCCGCACTCTCCACGCTGGGTCTTGTCAGCCCGGTCTTCTCTGAAAGTAAACAGGTTGCTCAACCTGCCGTTGTCTCCTCAGGCAAAACCCGTCGCTTCGTGATGACGCAAACCTATAGCCTGAAAGCGCCGAAAGGGTCTGAAGGGCGGGTGAATTTGTGGATCCCGGTGCCAGAAGATACCGCCTTCCAACAGTTACTCGATCTCTCCTTCAGTGGTAACTATCAGAAAGCAACGCTCAATGCCAACAACCGCTATGGCGCGAAAACGTTGTTTGTAACCTGGCCTGATTCGAAAGGCGCGTTGGATATTAAAGTCGAAATGACCATTGAAACGCGCGACTGGGAAGTACTTAAAGAAAATAAACTGGCGGACTGGCAGTTGCCTGAAAGCGATGCCGTGATTCCGGATGAAATTAAACCGTTCCTGCAGGCGACGGCCCATATTCCGGTTGATGGTCTGGTGAAAGAGACGGCGCTTAAGATCATCGGAAAGGAAAAAGCCCCGATTAAACAGGCTCGCCTGATTCATGACTGGGTCAGCACCCATATGCATCGTGACGATGCGGTGATTGGCTGCGGTACCGGTGACGTGGGTGAGATTCTGAAGACCAATAAACTCGGCGGAAAATGCACCGATATCAACTCCGTTTTTGTCGCGCTGTGCCGTGCTGTCGGTATTCCGGCGCGCGAGATGTTTGGTATTCGTCTGGGCTCGACCATCAAGCTCGATAACTATTCCAAAAAAGCCTTTGGCAGCGCGGATGCTCAGGGCGTAGCGAAAGTGAGCGGGGGGCAGCACTGTCGTGCAATGTTCTGGCTGGCCGGTTTTGGTTGGGTGCCTGCGGACCCGGCGGATGTGACAAAAATGCGCCTCACCGAGAAAAAAGAAAACGGTGACCCGGCGGTGAAAGCGGTTAACGACTATCTCTTCGGCAACTGGGAGATGAACTGGGTCGGCTTTAACCACGCACGCGATTTCGCGCTGTTCCCGGCGTCTGAACAGGGTGACATTAACAACCTTGGCTACCCGTATGCGGAAGTAGACGGCGACCCGCTCAACTTCTACGATCCTGCACTTTTCAGCTATGACTATGTCAGCGTCGAACAGCATTAAGGGCGGGCTGGTTACGCTTCTGGCGGCGGTTATCGCCGCCGGAGCGTCGACGCTGTGCTGCATCGGGCCGCTGTTGTATCTGGTATTTGGTATCTCTGCGGCTGGGCTTATCGGTATTCCCGGCGCAACCTGGTTACAGATCCCGATGTTATTGCTGTCGCTCGGCCTGATGGCACGTGGTTTCTGGCGTTTATATCTGTCGCCGAAGCCCATCTGCGTGAACGTGGTGAGCCGTCGGGTACTGGTGTGGCTGTACTGGTTGTCGGTTCCGCTGGTGCTGGCTCTGCTTACGTATCCGTACGTGCTGCCGTGGATTTGGGAGATGATGGAATAATGAAAAAGCGACTGTGTATCGCGCTGCTGCTGGCCGCGCCCCTGAGCTGGGCGGGAGACAAACTGGTGACCATTGATGTCGGTGAAATGAACTGCTCGCTGTGCGTGATTTCTATTAATCAGGCGTTGCGTAGCACCGATGGCGTGATTAAAGCCAAAGCGTCATTGAAGACGCGTCAGGCGCTGGTGACTGTTCCTGACAACTTTGATAATCAGCGACTGCTCGCGGCAATTGCGAAGACCGGTTTTAAAGGCGAAATAAACAACGTCTCTGAAGTACAATAAGACCTGAATGGCGAGTCGGAAAAACGGGCTCGCCACGATTGCGCTCATTTTATTTATTTCCTGAATGTATTCTATTTCCGCTCATCGGCGCCATGAGCTCTTTTAAACGTTCATAACGTTGTTCTGGGGTTAAATAATAGACTAAAAAGGAATTTTTAATTTTTGGCTCCCGCTGCCAGAGCAATTTCATAATCTGAAGATATGATTCAATGTTTTTCATTGTGCACCTCCTGTGGTGTGATAAAAATATAACCCACAAAAAGATGAAGAAAAACGGATGGGATGGTTTGAAGTGTTCCGGGTTTATAAAATGCCCGCCGTTGCCAGCGGGCGAATACCATTAGAATTGATATACCAGGCCGACACCGACAACGTCATCGGTAGAAATACCGTTGTTGTTGTAGAATGCGTCGTCTTCGTCCAGCAGGTTGATTTTATAATCAACGTAGGTGGACATGTTTTTGTTGAAGAAGTAGGTCATACCCACATCCGCATATTTGACCAGGTCTTTATCACCCACACCATTGGTGGTTTGCAGGTCTTTCCCTTTAGACATCAGGAAGGAAATGGCCGGGCGCAGGCCGAAGTCGAACTGGTACTGTGCGGTCACTTCGAAGTTCTGCGTTTTGTCTGCAATACCGCCGCCATTGTCGCTGCTGGAGCTGCCGTACGGCGTCATGTTGCGGGTTTCAGAATACATTGTCGCCAGATAAATATTATTGGCATCGTACTTCATACCTACGGTCCATGCGTCGGCTTTATCGCCGCCTGCATAAGCACTGTTTGCCGGGATACCCGCGTTAACCTGGTCATTAGTACGGTCAGAGGAGGCGTAGGCGGCGCCAACGGTGAAGCCCATACCGATGTCATAGGTTGATGCGAGACCCCAGCCGTCGCCGTTCTCGTTACGGATGTTGCGACCATTGCTGTTGCCCGTACCTTCCTGGCTGCATCCATTTTCATCACAATTACTGCCTTCGTTATTGCCCTGATATTGCAGGGCAAAGTTCAGGCCATCTACCAGACCAAAGAAGTCGCTGTTGCGATAGGTTGCCACGCCGTTAGCACGGCCTGTCATAAAGTTATCCGCTTTGGTGTAGGAGTCACCACCGAATTCCGGCAGCATATCGGTCCAGCCTTCAATGTCGTACAGGACACCGTAGTTACGGCCATAATCGAAGGAGCCGTATTCCCCAAATTTAAGGCCCGCGAACGCCAGACGTGTCCAGGACTGATCGCTACTGGATTCGGTATTGTTCGCCTGAACGTTGTATTCCCACTGACCGTAGCCAATCAGCATGTCGTTAATCTGTGTTTCACCTTTAAAACCCAGACGCACATAGCTCATGTCACCATCGCTGTTAGTGTCATCAGAGAAATAATGCAGACCATCCACTTTGCCGTAGAGATCTAATTTGTTGCCATCTTTGTTATAAATTTCTGCTGCGTGAGCGGCGCCTGCGCAAAGCAGTGCAGGGATGACAAGGGCCAGTACTTTTCTTTTCATTTAATTATTCCTTTAGTTTGTTTTTATACACTCGATTCCCGTTGGGGAACTCACGCATGCTAATTGAGTCAAAGAGGAGATGGTAAAAAACAATTGTTACGGAATAAGCAAATTCTCAAGAATATAATTCCTGTGAAACAGTGATAGTTTTGGTGAATATATTCAGTGGATATATACAAAATATAAATTATACAAAGCGGGATTTTCGCAGTAAGATGCCGCCGTTATATGCCTTTATTGTCACACACTGTTTTATTGACGTGTGCCGTTTTTATTTTCGTCTTTATAAAATTTAAGCCCGAATAACTATTCGGGCTTTTTTTTACTGATTGAGCAAAAACTTATTCTCCGGCGGCCGGTTTTTCTGCTTTACCCGCCAGCATCGCCAGGAAGTCATAACGTTTTTGCAGATCGTCTGCCGCATCCTTCCAGAGCTGTTCTGCCACTTCCGGCTGCTGCGTATTAAGACGGCGGAAGCGCTGCTCGTTCATCAGCGTTTCATCCAGCGCCGCTGACGGCGGGCGAGAGTCCAGCATCAGCGGAATTTTGCCTTCATCGGCACGACGCGGGTCGAAACGGAACAGCGGCCAGAAACCGGATGCAGTCAGCTGACGCATCTGATCGTGGCTCAGAGCCAGGTCGTAACCGTGCTCTTCACACGGGCTATAGGCAATAATCAACGACGGCCCCGGATACGACTCCGCTTCCTGTATTGCTTTCACCGTCTGGTTAAGCTGCGCGCCCAGCGAAATTTGCGCCACGTAGACATGCCCGTACATCATCATGCTTACGCCAAGGTCTTTACGCGCTTTGCGCTTCCCGTGCTCGCCAAATTTCGTGACTGCGCCGAGCGGGGTGGCTTTCGAGGCCTGACCACCGGTGTTGGAGTAACACTGAGTGTCCAGCACCAGAATGTTGACGTTCTCGGTCAAGCTCATCACGTGATCCAGACCGCCAAAGCCAATATCATAGGCCCAACCGTCGCCGCCAATCAGCCAGACCGATTTCTCGACCAGCGCATCGGCGTCCGTCAGCAGCTCTTGCGCGCCGTCAACATTTGCCAGTGCCGCGCGAAGCTGAGCGACCTGTTCCCGGCGAACTTCCGGCGTGGCATCGGCGTGCAGCGCCTCATGCAGTTCTGCCGGAATGTGCTCTGCAAAGACGTCCAGCAGACGCATCACGCGCTGGCGATGCTGGTCGACCGTCAGGCGGAAACCAAGGCCGAATTCGGCGTTATCTTCAAAAAGTGAGTTCGCCCATGCCGGGCCGCGACCATTAATATCGGTGGTGTACGGCGTAGAGGGCAGGTTCCCGCCATAGATTGAAGAACACCCGGTGGCGTTGGCAATCAGCATACGGTCACCGTAAAGCTGGGTCAGTAACTTGATGTACGGCGTCTCACCGCAGCCGGAACAGGCACCAGAGTATTCGAACAGCGGGGTGATCAACTGCGAAGTTCGGATGTCGATACGTTCCAGTTTGCTGCGGTCGATTTCTGGCAGGTCAAGGAAGAAGTCATAGTTCACTTTCTCTTCTTCCACATGCTCCAGCCGCGACATCATATTGATGGCTTTGATTTCCGGGTTCTGTCGGTCTTTGGCCGGGCAAACTTCGACGCACAAATTACAGCCAGTGCAATCTTCCGGCGCGACCTGCAGAACATATTTCTGACCGCGCATATCGCGGGATTTCACATCCAGCGAATGCAGTGAGGATGGCGCGTTTTCCATCGCTTCCGGAGAGACGACTTTGGCACGAATAGCCGAGTGAGGGCAGGCGGCCACGCAGTGGTTGCACTGGGTACAGAGTTCCTCTTTCCAGATGGGGATCTCTTCGGCAATGTTGCGTTTTTCCCATTTGGTGGTGCCTACAGGCCAGGTACCATCCGGCGGCAGCGCAGAGACGGGCAGGGCATCGCCCAGGCCCGCCAGCATCGCGGCGGTGACGGTTTTCACAAAATCAGGCGCGGCGTCGGAAACGACCGGTGGGCGGTTCGGGCTGCTGGCAACCACAGGCTCTAGCGGTACTTCAAAAAGCAACTCGCGGGCCAGCGCCAACGCCTGCCAGTTACGCTCAACCAGATCCTGACCTTTGCTGCTGTAGCTTTTGGCAATCGCACCCTGCAATTCCATTAGCGCGCTATCGCCAGGCAGGATTTGTGTCAGATGGAAGAACGCCATCTGCATCACCGTGTTAATACGCGCTGCCAGACCGCATTCACGGGCGATTTTCGCGGCGTTAATCACATAGAAACGTGCTTTTTTCTGATTCAGCACCGCCTGCACTTCCTGCGGCAGGCGCGCCCATACTTCATCCGCGTGATACGGTGTATTGAGCAGGAAAATACCGCCAGGCTTGAGGCGTTCCGCCATCTGATACTTATCAATAAACTGTAGCTGGTGGCAGCCGACGAAATCGGCCTGAGCCACCAGGTAAGCTGAGCGAATTGGCTCCTCGCTAACGCGCAAATGCGACACGGTCAGACCGCCGGCTTTTTTCGAGTCATAAACGAAATAACCCTGCGCAAACCACGGTGTCGAGTTACCGATAATCTTAATATTATTTTTCGTCGCAGATACGCTGCCATCACTGCCGAGCCCGTAGAAGAGGGCTTCCAGTTTCGCGCGTGACGGCAGGCTGTTTTCCGGCAGCGGCAGCGACAGGTTAGTGACGTCGTCATAAATCCCGACTGTGAAGCGCGGTTTTGGTTTTGCCTGCGAGAGTTCGCTGAAAATGGCGAGCACACATTCCGGCCCGAACTCTTTCGAGGAGAGACCGTAGCGGCCACCGATAACGCGCGGCAGCGTTTCGCGCTCGCCCTGATTAAAGGCTTCCGCCAGTGCGGTCATCACGTCGAGGTAAAGCGGTTCGGCCTGTGCACCGGGTTCTTTTGTACGATCGAGCACCGCCACGCTACGCGCGCTTTCCGGCAGCGCCTGTAGCAGATGTTGCGCTGAGAAAGGACGATACAGTCGTACTTTGAGTACGCCCACTTTCTCACCGCGCGTCAGCAGTTCATCGACAACTTCTTCGCAGGTGCCGATGGCGGAACCCATAATGACGATGACACGTTCCGCCTGGGGATGGCCGTAGTATTCAAACGGTTTGTATTCGCGACCGGTGGCATCAGCGAAGTCGCGCATGGTTTGCTCGACATGCGCGTAAACAGCGTTGTACCACGGATTAGTGGCTTCACGAGACTGGAAATAGGTGTCCGGATTGGCAGAGGTGCCACGGATAACCGGATGTTCCGGGTTCAGCGCCCGGGCGCGGTGCGCGGCAATCTCTTCCTCTGGCATCAACGCACGAAGGGTGTCATCAGCCAGCGGCACAATCTTGTTAATTTCATGCGACGTCCGAAAACCATCGAAGAAATGAATAAATGGAATGCGGCTCTTCAGCGTAGCGACATGGGAAATCAGCGCAAAATCCTGCGCTTCCTGTACGCTACCGGCGCACAGCATGGCACAACCGGTCTGTCGGACGGCCATCACGTCAGAGTGATCGCCAAAAATTGAAAGCGCGTGTGTGGCCACAGTACGCGCGGCGACGTGCAGCACAAACGGCGTTAACTGACCGGCCAGTTTGTACAGAGTTGGGATCATCAGCAGTAATCCCTGCGATGACGTGAAAGAGGTGGAGAGGGCGCCGGTCTGCAATGCGCCGTGCACGGCGCCGATGGCCCCGGCTTCAGACTGCATTTCGACCACGCGAGGCGTATCGCCCCACACGTTTTTCAGGCCGTTGCCTGCCCAGGCGTCAGCCTGTTCAGCCATCGTGGAACTGGGTGTAATGGGGTAAATCGCGATAACTTCGCTGGTGCGAAACGCGACGCTTGCTACTGCGCCATTACCATCAACTGTGATCATTGAGAACACCTTACATTGCGCAAAAAGACGCTCGGGGAAAAAATCCGCGAACCTGATTAACATCATTCTGTACGTCGTAAAGCCAGCAAAAATCCGCGACGTTACTGGGGATGATTTCTTATAAAGTCTAGCAAACGTCAGGCTTAATCATTTTTGCTTTTGTGTCCTTGATGCAGAGTAGTGACCCGCATCAGATGATTCTGGTCATAAAAATTGACAGAAAATGTTTCTGGAGCGCATAAATGCGCGTTCCCTCTCTCGACGGACCGGCTTCTGATGCCTATGATGCATAGGTTTGCTAATTATTTTGCTACGGAGAGAGACACATGCGAGCAGCGTTTTTCGTGGGGTGTGCTGCCTTATTATTGTCGGCGTGCAGCAGTGAGCCCGTTCAGCAGGCTACCGCCGCACACGTTTCACCAGGAATGAGAGCAGCCATGTCCAATTCCGGGCAAGCTAACTGCGCCATGATTGGCGGCTCACTTTCTGTAGCCAGACAGCTCGACGGTTCCAGTATCGGCATGTGTGCGTTACCTAACGGTAAACGTTGCAGCGAGCAATCCCTCGCCGTCGGAAGCTGTGGGAATTACTAACCCGGTTAATTTACCAGGTCAGACTTTTTATAAATCAGCGTATGCTGCGCCGTGGCCAGGGTCAATTGCGACTCGGTCAAATCAACCTGTGCGCCTTGTGAAAGCATAGTGCTGATTGTTTTATCCAGTTCGTTAAGCTGCGGGTCGGTGCAGAGCTTGCGCGTCATCGCCAGTTCTTTAACTTTCAGCTCACCGTCAGACACACGGCCCGTACCATTGAACTGGTTACACATATTGCCCGAAACGTGCAACTGATGAATGATCCCCGTTTGCTGGCCGAAGCTGAGTTCCAGTGGCGTTTTACTGTTCGTTAACGCTTTGCCATCCACGCTTTCCAGTACAAAGCGATGGTGCTGAAGTTGTTCCGCGCCCGTCGAGACTTTGCTGTTGTAGACACATCCCGCCAGCAGTGCAACGGCTGCTACCAGGTAGACCTTTCTGTTCATTAGTATCCCCGAGAGATTATTCACCCAATCAATGTTTCTGGAGTGTAACTTTACAACCAACAGAGTCTGTGGGGATTATCTGAAAGTGCTTCGTGAAAGTCTTATGCGGGCATTCGTATCACCTTATGCCCGCAGACAAAAAGTTTAGCGGTCGGCGACTCTTTTCCCAAGCGCATCAAAAAGATGGAGGTGTGATTCCTGCACGCTGAGCGTGAGGGTTGTGCCCGGAGTGAAGCTCAACTGCTGGAACGATTTCAGACAAAGTGAATGTCCGTTAAGGTCCATCCACACCAGCGTGGAATCCCCCTGAAGTTCACAAAGCCGCGTTTGTGCCGTCAATGAGAAATCGCCCGCCTGCTGATACTGGATGTGTTCCGGACGAATCGCGACAAACACTTTATCACCTTCGCTAACCCCTGTTAGCGGCTGAGAAAGGGGGAAGGTGATCGTGTCTGCTATATGCAATGCCCCTTCGCGCCAGACGGCCGGCAGAATATTGATTTTAGGCGTGCCGATAAACTCCGCGACAAACAGGTTTGCCGGATGATTGTAGAGCTCCAGGGGCGTACCAACCTGCTCAATTTTCCCCTTATATAACACCACAATTCGGTCTGCGAGGGTCATTGCTTCAACCTGATCGTGCGTTACATAGATCATGGTATTTTGCAGGGTATTATGCAGTTGCTGAATCTCCTGGCGCATCTCGACACGCAGTGCGGCATCCAGGTTGGAGAGCGGTTCGTCAAACAGAAAGAGCTCAGGCTGCTGGACAATGGAGCGGCCAATTGCCACTCGCTGGCGCTGACCGCCTGACAAATTTTGCGGTAAACGTTCGAGCATTTCATCAAGCTTAAGCATTGTCGCCGCATGGGTGATGCGTTTATCGATTTCATCGGCCGGCGTGCGCAGATTGCGCAAACCAAAAGACAGGTTTTCTTTCACCGTCATATGTGGGTAAAGTGCGTATGACTGGAATACCATCGACAGATTGCGCTTGCCAGCGGCGACGTCCGTAACATCGCGATCGCCCATTTTAAGTGTGCCGCCATCGGGCGACTCCAGCCCGGCGATAATGCGCAGCAGGGTTGATTTCCCGCATCCTGACGGCCCCACCAGCACGATGAATTCCCCGGACGCGATCTCCAGCGACAGATTTTCAATAATGGTGCTTTTATCATAAACCTTGTGAATATTTTTCAGGCTCAGCGCGGTCATAGCGTCTCCTTGTCATTTCGATGCGCGGCAATCAGGGTGAGGAGTTCATCAGTTTTATCCGCCAGCAGGGCAACACTGGCGCGGGTTTCCACATTCAACCGTAACAGCGGTTCGGTGTTGGAGGCGCGCAGATTAAAGCGCCAGTCGGTAAAATCGAGACTCAGTCCGTCGCAGTCGTCGCGCTGTGCTTTTTCATGCTGATAGTGCTGCGCCACGCAGGCCATCACATGCGCGGGATCGGCAACGGTCATGTTCAATTCGCCAGATACCGGAAAACGCGCCTGCGCCAGCGTCACTAAAGAGGATAGGGTGCACGTATCCTGGCCGATAATTTGCAGCATCAGCACTAGCGGGATCATGCCGCTGTCGCAGTAGCCAAAATCACGGAAATAGTGATGACCGCTCATTTCGCCGCCGTATACCGCGTCTTCCTCACGCATCCGGGCTTTGATAAACGCATGACCGGTTTTGCAGATTATCGGTTTCCCGCCAGACTGGGCGACCCTCTCCAGCGTGTTCCAGGTCAGTCGCGGGTCCAGGAGGATGGTTTCTCCTGATACCTGCCGGAGAAAATGCCCGGCGAACAAGCCCACGAGATAGTAACTTTCGACAAATTCGCCGCGCTCGTCGAAGAAGAAGCAGCGGTCAAAATCGCCGTCCCAGGCAACGCCAAAATCGGCGTGATGATCAATGACCGCCTGACGGGTGGCCTGACGATTTTCGGCCAGCATCGGGTTAGGGATGCCCGCCGGGAAGGTACCATCCGGCTGGTGATGTATGCGGATAAACTCGACGTTAATCCCCCGTGATTTCAACCCGGCGTCCAGCGCATCCAGCGCCGGGCCAGCGGTACCATGCCCGGCATTCACCACAATGCGTAACGGGCGAATCGGCGCATGATGCATAAATCGCAGCAGGCAGGCGACCCATGCCGGACGATTATCGTAGTGAATTACCTGGCCGCGATGGACGGTGGGGGGGAACTGATTCTTTTCGGCCAACGCTTTCACTTCCAGCAATCCATTATCATTACTGACCGGCCGCGCTTCTTCGCGCACCAGCTTCATACCGTTGTAGTTGGCTGGATTGTGGCTGGCGGTGACCTGAATACCGCCGTCCGCGCGCAGTTCGCGAGTGGCGAAGTAGATCTCTGCTGTGCCGCTCAGGCCAATATCTATTACATCGACGCCACTGGCGGTCAGCCCATCGATCAGGGCGTTTTTCAATGTTTCAGAACTCAGGCGGATATCGGCACCGACCACGACCCGGCGCGGATGCAGCCACGCCGCCCAGGCGCGGCCAATGCGAAAAGCGATTTCCGGGGTCAGATTGACGCCCACTTCGCCACGAATGTCATAGGCTTTAAAACAAGTTAGTTCGTCCATAATCTACTCTTCGGTTTACTGAATTCTCAGGCCGATTCCCGGATGACGAGCTGCCTTGGCAGTTCATAATGGGTAACGGGCCCGGTGTTTAAAAGTAATTCCACAGCGATTTCCCCTTTGCGCTCTGCGTTTTGCGCAATGGTGGTTAGCCCTACGCCATCAACGTCGACCGCCAGATTATCGAACCCGGTAACGGCGACTTGTTGAGGCACTGCCAGCCCGGCGCGATGGCAATAACGAAGGGCGCCGACGGCAAAGCGGTCAGAAAGGCATATCAGAGCGGTAATGTCAGGGTGAGCGGTGAGGAGCGCCTGTGCAGCGGTTTCCCCGTGATCTTCATCGTGGCGAGTTTCATATAGCCAGCAGCGATCAACATTCACGTCATTGGCCAGAAAAGCGTCGCGGCAGGCGTTAACGCGGGTCAGCATCAGGGTGTTATCGCCCGTGATGGGCTCCCTGAGGGAGCGCATTCCGAGGGCATTTGCCTGTGATGCGAAGGCGATAATGCCAAAGCGACGATGTCCTTTGCCCAACAGATAGTGGGCGACGTCGTGCATCGCCCCCGCGTTGTCGATAGACACGCTGCTGTAACCCGGAAACTGGAAATCTAGCGTGACCACGCGTTGGCCGCGAACCAGGATCTGCTGGATGACATCTGCGCTGTTGTGGGTGGCATTGAGGATGTAGCCATCAACCAGTGCGGTGAGCGAGGCGGTTCCGGTTTGCTGCGATTTACGCAGAGGAATTAACGCCAGATTGACGTCCTGTGCCTCGCAGCGCGAAGCGATGCCACGCATCAGCGCGATGTCATGGGGATCGATAAACACATAGCTCATTGAGTCATTAAAAATGACGCCAATGGTGTTGGCTTTCCCGGTACGCAGTGCGCGTGCCAGTTTGTCCGGACCCTGAAAACCAATTTCATTGGCATAACGTAAAATGTGTTCGCGTAATTCAGGCGACAATTTTTCCGGATTATTCCATGCATTAGAAACCGTGGTGTGCGAGACGCCTAATACCATTGCCAATGATTTGATGGTAATGCGTGGTGTATTATTTTTATCACGTGGATTTATTTTCATCTGATAATCTATATTTTTTATTTATATATTCTCTTGGTGAATGTTTTTGTGTTTTTTAAATTCAACTGGCGCTGAGTTTAACGTTAAACAAAAATAGTTTTGTGATGTGTTTAACGTTAAACAAAAAAGCAGGGTGCTAATTTACGCTCCATTCAAAAGCAGCTTTCAATGATTTAATTGTCCTTTCTATGGAAGAGGAGAGATAAAGTGAAGACCGCAATGATTGCTAAATTAACGGCATCAGCATTACTGATGCTTTCACTGTCTGGTTGTGGCCCAGATGAAAAACCGGCGGATGAAACGGCGAAAACGCCAATTAAAATGTGGGTGGCGCCGAATGAGAATGAAGAAGCTTTCTGGAATACGATGGTAAAAGAGTGGAATAAAGATCCGTCACATACCCCCGTCGAATTCACCACTATTCCTGCGGCAAATAGTTCCGAAGAAGCCATAATGAATGCGCTGGCATCCGGAACGGAACCTGATTTATCCAGCAATATCTTTATCGGTTTCGCGAGCCAGCTCGATGAAATTGGCCAAACTGAAGACCTGTCGAAAATGCCGGGTTACGATGAGCTGATTAAAAATCGTCAAATGACAAATATTATTCCTGCGTGGAAACTAAACGGCAAACAGACCGTGTTGCCGATTTATGTTAACCCCATCGTTTGGTGGTGGCGCGGTGATTTGCTCAAGCAATACGGTTTTGACCATGTGCCTACGCGCTACGATGAACTCTACCAACTGGCGGAAAAACGCGCGCAGGATAACAACGGCTACACCATCCAGCTCACCGCCGGGAAAAACTGGTGGGAGCGCTGGTTCGATCTCATCCCGCTGTACTATGCGCAGAGCAATGGACAATCCTATATTATTGATAATAAAGCGCAGTTTAACGACCCTTCGGGGTTGTCTGTACTGACGTTTATGGGAAAAGTCTTCAACAGCAAATGGAGTAGCTACGACTTCACCTCTGCAGACGATCCGCTGGCAAGCGGGCAGGTGCTGGCTTCCGCGCGTGGCCCTTGGGATCTTGCCCGTTATCGTAAGCAGTATCCGGAAGTGCTGAAATCCATTCAGATTGGCCCTATGCTGACGGAAAAAGGTTCCGCGCATCCGTACACCTTTGGCGACAGTAAAGGAATGGTTATCTTCAATTCCAGTAAGCACAAAGCTGAAGCCTGGGCATTTATGCAATGGGTGTTCAGCAATGCCGAACATGACCGTACCTGGCTTGAGCTGACCGGGATGCCGCCAGCGCGTGCCGACCTGCTCAGCAACCCAACCTTTGTCAGCTACTTTGATAAAAATCCGCTGGAAAAAGAGATAGCGTCGTATGTTGATGTTGCGCTGCCACCGGTCGCTACCACGCAAACCACGGAAATTCAGCGCAGCATGACGCAAATGCTGGAAGAAGTGATTTTCAAAAATACCGATCCCGTTAAAGCGCTTGAGCAATCATCCCAGGAAATTAACACCCTACTGGCGAAATAAGGGGAAATAATGGCTGGATATGATTCCCGCACCGGAGGCCTTTTGGCCTCCACCTGGGTCGGATATTCACTTGTATTCTGGTTTTATCCTTTGGCCTGGTTGGCAGTACTTAGCGTGACCCAATGGCAGTTTATTGGCACACCGAAATTCACCGGCCTGCAGAACTTAATTGGCGTAATGCAGGATAAACTCTTTTGGCAATCCATGTGGAACGTGTGCCGTTTTATAATGTGGTATTTGCCGATTGTATTTATTTCATCAATGTTATTTGCGGCGGGCCTTAAGAAAATTAAGTACGGTAAATCGTTTATTGCCCTCAGTTTTCTTTTGGCCAATATTTCGTCGGGTGTGGCTTACTCCATCGTTTTTTCTAAATTGTTTAGCGAGTACGGGCCGGTGAATCAATTTTTACGTGAATGGTTGGGCGTTTCAGTTCCCTGGTTTACCAACCCGGACTGTGCGATGTTATCCATTGCGCTAATCGTTACGTGGAAATTTGTGGGTTATTATGGGCTCATACTTTATTCCGGCATGCTGGCTATTCCGAAGGATATTTACAGTGCGGCGTTATTAGACAAAACCGGGAAATTTAAACAAAGTTGGGCAATCACCTTACCGATGATGAACGCGCAAATCGTGATGGTGGTGGTGCTGGCAATGACCGTGGCTTTTGCCATCTTCACCGAACCGTACCTGATTACCGGCGGCGGCCCGCTGAACAGCACCACCAGCCCGATGGTGGTGATGTATGAAGTGGCGTTCCAGAAAATGAAACCCACCTGGGCGGCAACCATGTCGATTATTGTGGCGGCATGCAGCTTCCTGGCGATCTGGATCTTCCGCAAACTGTACGAAAAAAATATCGAGATTGTGTGAATGAAAAAGCTCACTCCCTTGAGTCTTGTAATACACGCGCTGATGTTTCTGCTGGCGTTAACCTGGCTCTATCCGTTTATCTGGATGGTCATCTCGTCACTGAAACCGACGGCGGAAATCTATACCACCGGGTTGTTCTCCGGTCATTTGACGCTGGAGAACTACACCTTTTTGTTTGATAACAGCAATCGCGCTGATAAACCGTTTTTACGGACATTGTGCAACTCGCTGTTTGTCTCCATCACCATTACCGCCTGCGTGACAATCACTTCCATGCTGGTGGGGTATGCGGTGGCAAAAACGGAGTTTCGTGGCAAAAATGCATTTCGTAACCTGTTGATTGTGCAAATGGTCTTCCCGGTATTCATGTTCATTATTCCGCAGTTTGTACTGATGCGGGAACTGGGGCTTATCAACAGCTATAGCGCGATGATTCTGCCTTATGCCATGAGCGCGTGGGGGATTTTTATGGTGTCGCAAAGCTTTAAGGGTACGCCAAACGATTATCTCTACGCGGCACGTCTCGATCACGCCAGCCTGTGGGGCATCCTGCGTCATGTCATGATGCCATTGAATAAATCCATTCTGGCGATTGTCGCGTTGTTCACCTTTTCCAGTTCGTGGGACAACTTCCTGTGGCCGCTTATTGTGATGCGCGAGGTGGACAAAATGCCGTTCTCCGTGCTGCTGGCGACCTTCAGTAAATCGTATGGCGTTTACCTCGGGCCGGTGCTTGCGGGTTCAGTGGTGCAAATGTTGCCTATCGTCATTCTGTTTATTGTGTTCCGCAAATACTTCCTTGAAGGGATGTCGTTGTCACTCAAATAAGGTGCGCTATGGAGAGTAAACCGTGGTGGCAGGCGACAACCTGCTATCAAATTTATCTGCCGTCGTTCTGCGATGGCAATAACGATGGGCTGGGTGATTTCCCTGGCCTTATCTCAAAACTGGATTACCTGCAGTCGCTTGGGATAGGTGCGGTGTGGATTACGCCGTTTTATCCATCGCCGCTGGTGGATAACGGCTACGACATCAGCGACTACTGCGCGGTGGATGAACGTTTTGGCGATATGGACGATTTTCGCCAGTTAGTGGCGGGCTGCCATGCGCGAGGTATTCGCGTCATTATCGATCTGGTGGTGAACCACGTTTCCTCTGAGCATCCCTGGTTTAAAGACGCCTGGAATAACCCGGCCAGTCGCTATCGTGATTACTTTATTTTTCGCGACCAGCCCAATAACTGGCAGTCGTTTTTCTCGGGCAGTGCATGGACCGCAGAGCCAGATACCGGCCAGTACTATTATCATAAATTTGCGCCGCAGCAGGTTGACCTGAACTGGGCGAATCCGCAGGTCGAGAAAGAGATTCATCGCGTTATTGATTTCTGGATTGCACAGGGCGTCGATGGATTCCGCTTCGACGTAATTAACTTTCTCACCACAGACGGCGTGCTCGCCGATAACCCGCAAGAAGAAGGGGCTCAGAAGCACGAATACGATATTAACCAGCCAGGCATTATTACCACCCTGGAACGGCTTTGTCGTTATATCCGCCAGCGGGGGGATTTTTTTCTGATTGGCGAGATTGGCAGCGACGACTTAGCGGTAATCAAACGTTATCAAAGCCCTACGCTGATGGACGTGGTGTTTAACTTTAACATCGGTAGCCAAAAAACTTTTGATGTCGCCAGCCTCTACGCGGCGTTGAAGGCCACACTTGAGCAACAGACCGGCCTGCCCACGCTCTTTTTCTCCAGCCACGATATGTCTCGCATGATCAGCCGTTTTGGCGAAAGCGAGCGGGATACTGCACGTGCGTTGGCGGTATTGGCTCTGCAACTGACCGTCAGCGGTGTACCGTTTATTTTTCAGGGGGAAGAGCTGGGGCTGACGGACTATCGTGCGCGAAGCGCAGAACAACTGTTTGATATCCAGGGTATCACCCATTATCAAACGGCGCTGGCCGCAGGGAACTCGACTGAAGCGGCGCTGGCCGTGGCGATGAATCACTCGCGCGATGGCTCGCGAGCCCCCATTCCCTGGCAGGATGCGCCTAATGGCGGCTTCTCATCGGTCGCACCATGGATGCCGGTTACCGGTGATGTTGCCACGCTTAATGCGCAGGCGCAGCAAGAGGACGCATCATCGCTTTGGCATCAATACCAGCAACTTATCTCGCTGCGTCGTCGCACCGACGTCTTACACCACGGTCAGCAAGGCCCGTTGATGCTAAGCAATGCGTGCATTTGGTTTTCACGTAGCAGTGCTACCGAACAGGTTTGGGTCGCAGTCAATTTTGGTGAACCTCTGCCTAACCCGTGGCACGCCATCGAAGCCGACGTTCTCTATGGCGAGGATGTCCCTGAGCTTGCGAAGAATCACTGTTTAATTAAAAGGAGAGTTTATGAACAGGCACAGTAATAACCCGCTGATCACCCCGGCAGACATCGTGCCGTCTCTACCTGGCAGGAAGGTGGAATGCGTGTTCAATACCGGCGTGACCGAATATAACAATGAAATCATTCTGCTGCTGCGGGTCGCGGAAAGCGTGATAAGCCGCGATCCTAATCTGATTATCGTGCCGCTGCTGGAAAAAACGGATGCGGGCTGGATGGAATCGACCACGTCGTTTGATAGACGTGATGATCGCTATGATTTCAGTGACCCTCGCACCATTGTACTGAAAAGCGACCCGGCGCAACTCTGGCTGACGTCGATGTCGCATCTGCGGCTGGCACGTAGCTCGGATGGGGTGAATTTCACCATCGACGAACATCCTTTTATTATCGCCGACACCCAATATGAAGAATTTGGTTGCGAAGACGCGCGTATTACCCAAATCGACGACACCTGGTACATCAATTATTCTGCGGTTTCCTCACTGGGGATCTCAACCGCGCTGGCAACAACGCGCGATTTTGTTAGCGTCGAGAAGAAAGGGCTGATTCTGTGCCCGGATAACCGTGACGTTTGTTTCTTCCCGGAAAAAGTGAATGGCCGCTATATGGCGTTGACCCGCCCGGCTCCGTGTCACTTCGGCCACCCGGAAATCTGGATTTGCGAATCGCCAGATATGCTGCACTGGGGTAACCATCGCCACCTGCTGGGCCGCTCTGGTGACGAGTGGGATGCGCGCAAGTCCGGCGGCGGTGCGCCGCTGATTAAAACCGAACGCGGTTGGCTGGAAATTTACCACGGCGTGGATGCTGACCAGCGATACTGCCTTGGGGCGTTACTCCTCGATCTTAACGATCCCACTAAAATTCTGGCGAAATCACCCGTGCCATTGCTGGAACCCGCCGCGCCATATGAGCTCGAAGGTTTTTTCGGTAATGTGGTGTTCACCTGCGGTGCACTGATTCGTGATGATGTACTGCATGTCTGGTACGGTGCGGCGGATGAGTGTACCGCGCTGGCGACCTGGCCTCTGGATGCCCTCTGGCGTCACCTGAGGCTGGTGTGATGGTCGCCAGCGTCAACGAACTCTATCAGCGCTATCTTGCGCAACGCACGCCGCGCACCGCTGGGAAAATACGCTTTCACGGCGTGAAAGGCGTGGATATCTACAACCCGTCCGCGCCTTTTCGTGACGCAAAGAGGTGGCTTATCGCCGCGCGTGTGGAAGCACGCGCGAGCGAAATGTCTGAGGTCTGCTTTTTTGAGTGGGATGGGCTTAACGATGCGTTGCTGGTGGAGGATGCGCCGCGTTTCGCGCTTCAGGACCCCTTCGTTTGCTGGATAGATAACCAGCGCGTTGTCGGTGGCGTAGAGGTCGAATTTGATGCGCATAACCAACCTGTACGCTGGCGCACCCAGTTTTGGGCCGGGCCATCAATTTCCCATATGCGCCTGATGACAAAGGGCCCGTGGGGAATGAAAGATATCCGACTGGTCTCTTTGCCAGATGATCGTGTGCTGGTGTTTACCCGGCCCCAGGGGGCCATTGGCGGGCGAGGGATGATTGGCTGGACGATTATTGACACGCTTAAAGATCTCAATGAGGCGTCGATCGCCAAAGCCACTTTACTGCATCATGTCGATAGTATGGACTGGTGCGGCGTAAACGCAGCGCAGATACTGCCTGACGGGCGTGTTGAGGTGCTGGCGCATGTCGCCCATTTTGATTCGAAGTTAAACCGTCACTACTATGCGGCGCGGTTTATCTTTGATTATCGCAATGGAGAAAGTTCGCCAATCGAGATCGTTGCGTGTCGTGATGATTTTCTGCCAGGGGAGAGCAAGCGCGACGATTTGCGTGATGTGGTGTTCCCTGCGGGATGGTTACAGATGCCGAAGGGGAGGCTTCTTTTCTGCGGAACAAGCGACTGCGAAGTGCAGTGGCTGGTGTGCTGAATTGCCGTCTGCTCTCACGTAGGCCCGATAAGCGTAGCGCATCGGGCATTGTGCAAGACTGCCGGATGCGGCTATGCCTTATCCGGCCTACAAGCGTTATCTTCGTTTGCCGGGCAAGCGCCACCCGGCAAACCGCGCGCACTTACGCCAGGGCGTTCGGGCAATCTGCGCCTTTGTCGATTTGACGCAGGTTTTCCAGCGTGGTTTCGGAAATACTGGTCAGCGCTTCGGCGGTCAGAAACGCCTGGTGCCCGGTAAACAACACGTTATGGCAGGCAGACAGGCGGCGGAACACATCGTCCTGAATCACGTCGTTAGACTTATCTTCAAAGAACAGATCGCGTTCGTTCTCGTACACATCCATCCCCAGCGAGCCAATCTTCTGATTTTTCAGTGCATCAATGGCGGCCTGAGAATCAATCAGCGCACCACGGCTGGTGTTAACGATCATCACACCGTCTTTCATCTGAGCAAACGCCTCGGCGTTCAGCAGGTGATAGTTTTCCGGCGTCAGCGGGCAGTGCAGGGAGATAACGTCCGACTGAGAAAACAGCGTCTGCAGGTCGACATATTCAACGCCCAGTTCCAGCGCCGCAGCGCTCGGATAGGGGTCGAATGCCAGCAGACGCATGCCGAAACCTTTCAGTATACGCAGCGCCGCAATACCGATTTTCCCTGTACCAATCACCCCGGCAGTTTTACCGTACATGGTGAAACCAGTCAGGCCTTCCAGCGAGAAGTTGGCGTCACGGGTACGTTGATACGCGCGGTGAATGCGGCGGTTCAGCGTCATCATCATGCCGATAGCGTGTTCGGCGACGGCTTCCGGCGAATAGGCCGGAACGCGCACTACGCGCAGACCAAGCTCTTTAGCCGCATCAAGATCGACGTTGTTAAAGCCCGCACAGCGCAGAGCGATGTACTTGACGCCATTTTTCTTCAACTCTTCCAGCACCGGACGGCTGCCATCATCATTGACGAAAATACACACCGCTTCGCAGCCGTGGGCCGTTTTTGCGGTTTTTTCCGTTAACAGAAAGTCGAAAAATTCAAGCTCAAAGCCATAAGCCTCATTCACATTTTGCAGATACTTTTTGTCGTACTGCTTTGTGCTATAAACGGCGATTTTCATAAGACTTTTCTCCGGTGATTTTTGAGCCAGATTAGCATGGCTAAAATTATCTTACAATTTATAAAAAAGAGTTGATACTCAGCGCGATAGAGACGATCCTGAAGGTCAGTATAAGACCTTTATTCTTTTCCGTATCAGATAATAATCATTGGTTCTGATGCGGTTTGCATGTAGCAGCAACGCCTCTATCTATATGTGGCTGACACGGTAAGTTTCAACTTAAATGCGTCCGTTTCGCCAGCGCAGGCTACGCTATTAATGCACCTAAGCTTTATCTATCAGGTCTGGCATGACACAATATTGGTCATACACGGCTTTTACGCTTGATAAATCTGGATATTAATTAACCCATGAAGGGTAAATACAAAGCCGCTTTAGCGCTAATTCTGCTTATTATTCTCCTGCCGTTAACGCTGGCGATGACGCTGGGTTACTGGGTGCCGACGCTCGTCGGGATCTGGCTACCGGCCGGAACCCGAATTGCTTTTGAACAAAGCCCCAAAATTACCCGCAGCGGGCTCCACATCCCTGACCTGAGATATCTCGCGGGTGAATGTACCCTGGCAAGGGTGGAGAACGTTTCCCTTTCACACCCGAGCCGTTGGAAGCTCCATGCCGGTAGCGTCAATATCAATTCCGTCTGTTTTAGCAAACTTCCTCAATCGGATGCCGTACCGGGTGCGCCGCGCACCCTCGCAGAGTGGCAGTCGATGCTGCCAAACACCTGGCTGACTATTGATAATCTGCGTTTTGCTCCGTGGGAAAAGTGGCAGGGAAAACTCACGCTGTCGCTGACCCCGCAGCGTCAGGAGATTCGTTATGACGGGCCGGACGCGAAACTCAGCGCACGCCTTGAAGGGCAATCTCTGACGGTCAGTCAGTTTGAAGCGCAGGTGATGGACAATGAACCGCCGCTGAAGTTGGTGGGGAAATTTACCCTGCCGCTGGTACCGGACGGTTTGCCGGTGCAGGGGCATGTTGAATCGACATTCCAGTTGCCGCAAATTTCCCCGCTGGTGGATGCGGAACTGGACTGGAACGGCAATCAGGGGCAACTGCTGGCGATGGCGCGGGGTGAGCCGGACCCCTTGCTCGATCTTCCCTGGACGCTCACCGAACAGCAGCTCACGCTTAGCGATGGTCGCTGGAGCTGGCCTTTCCAGGAAGGCATTCCGCTCAGCGGGCGCGTGGGTCTGAAAGTTGATGACTGGCAGAAAGGGCTGGAGCAGATGCAAATCGCGGGCCGCCTGAACGTGCTGACTTCAGGCGATGCCGGTAAAGGCAACGCCGTGCTGACAATTGGCCCCGGCAAACTCAGCATGGAAAACAGCGATATGCCGTTGCAACTGACGGGCGAAGCGAAGCAGGGAGATTTGATACTCTATGCGGTGTTGCCTGCGCATCTGAAAGGTATGCTCACAGATCCAACCCTTACCTTCCTGCCCGGCGCGCTGTTGCGTTCGCGGGGCCGTATTATTGACTCCCTGAATATCGATGACATTCGCTGGCCACTGGCGGGTGTTAAAGTCGCCCGTCAGGGGGTGGATGGTCGCCTGCAGGCGATTTTAAAAGCCCATGAGGATGCCACAGGTGATTTTGTTCTGCACCTTGATGGGCAAGCCGACAACTTTTTGCCGGATAAAGGGACCTGGGAATGGCGCTACTGGGGCGATGGTCACTTTACGCCGATGCAGGCGCGCTGGGACGTGAAGGGTACCGGTGCATGGCGCGACAGCGCGATCGTGCTCAACACGCTCTCTACCGGATTCGATAAATTGCAGTACGGCACCATGACGATGGCAAAACCCCGTTTGGTACTGGAAGAGCCCATCCGCTGGGTGCGTGATGAACAGCATCCTTCCTTTAAGGGGGCGCTCTCGCTCGATGCGGAAGAAACCACCTTTACCGGCGGCAGCGTTTTGCCGCCGTCAACGTTCAAATTTAGCGTTGACGGGCGCGACCCGACGTTCTTCCTGTTCAAAGGTAACCTGCGCGCGCAGGCGATTGGCCCGATACAGCTCAGTGGCCGTTGGGATGGCGAGCGTCTGCGCGGTCAGGCCTGGTGGCCGAAACAATCGCTAACCGTCTTCCAGCCGCTCGTTCCGCCGGATCTCAAAATGGCGCTGCGCGATGGTGAGCTTTACGCACAGGTGGCGTTTTCTGCTGCTGCGGGGCAAGGTTTCGAAGCGGGCGGACACGGTGTGCTGAAGGGTGGTAGCGCCTGGATGCCGGATAACCAGGTCAACGGCGTCGATTTTGTGCTGCCTTTCCGCTTTAAAGAGGGCATCTGGGATTTAGGCACGCGTCACCCTGTCTCACTGCGTATCGCCGAAATCGTCAACCAGGTCACGGCGAAAAACGTCACCGCCGATTTACAGGGCACCTGGCCTTACAGCGAAGCGTCACCACTTCAGTTAAGCAACGTCAGCGTCGATATTCTGGGCGGCAAACTCACCATGCAACAGCTTCGCATGCCGCAGCATGATCCGGCGCTGCTGCGCCTGCAAAATATCTCGACCAGCGAGCTGATTAGCGCAGTGAATACCAAACAGTTCGCTATGTCTGGTGCGATGAACGGCGCGCTGCCGCTGTGGCTGAATAACGACAAATGGATAATCAAAGACGGTTGGCTGAATAACCCCGGACCGATGACGCTGCGCGTGGATAAAGACATGGCGGATGCGATTGTCGAGGATAATATCGCCGCCGGGGCCGCCATTAACTGGCTGCGTTATATGGAAATTTCCCGCTCGTGGACGAAAATCAATTTAGATAATCTCGGAATGCTGACCCTGGATGCGAGAATCAGCGGCACCAGCCGTGTCGATGGCAAAAGTAATACGGTGCATTTAAATTACACGCATCAGGAAAACGTTTTTGATTTGTGGCGAAGCCTGCGCTTTGGCGACAATCTACAGTCATGGCTTGAGCAACACGCGACGCTTCCGGTCTCGCGGTGTGATGGCGGCAAGGAATGTAAGGAGCAATAATGAAAATCACCATCGCTATGCTGGGCTTGCTGGCAACCACGCTGCTGTCGGGCTGCACGCCACGCATCGAAGTGGCCGCGCCAAAAGAGCCTATCACCATCAATATGAACGTGAAAATTGAACATGAGATCCACATTAAAGTCGATAAAGATGTGGAAAATCTGCTGAAGTCACGTAGCGATCTGTTCTGAGGCCAGGATGATGAAAAAAAGCATATGGGCACTGCTGGCGCTGGGGCTTTTCAGCGTACAAGCGATGGCGCTGACGCTAAATGAAGCCCGTCAACAGGGGCGCGTTGGCGAGACGCAAAGCGGTTATATCGCGGCCTTAAAGCAGGATAAAGAGACGACGGCGCTGGTGCAGAACATCAATCAGGCGCGTAGTCAGAGCTATCAGCAACTGGCGGAAACAAACAATATTCCGGTCGATGAAGTGGCAAAACTGGCGGGTAAAAAGCTGATCGCCAAAGCACAGCCCGGTGAGTATGTTCAGGGGCTGAACGGCAAGTGGATCCGCAAATAATCAGCGGCTCTTACGGCGGTACTCGCCTGGCGTCAGGCCAAAACGCTGTTTAAAGGCCGTTGAAAAATGGCTCTGGTCGGTGAATCCCCAGTTAAAACCAATCCCGGCCAGTTTCTCATCTTCCCCTGCGTGACGAATCGCCTCGGCGCAAAAATCGAGGCGACGGTTGCGAATATACTGCGCGACGACCAGTCCCTTATCGGCAAACATGCGGTACAGGCTGCGCACCGACATTCCCGTTTCTCCGGCGATCCACTCCGGGCGGAGCGACTCTTCGCGAATATTATCGTCAATCAGCGTGACCACCTTTTGAAACTGACGCTCGCGGCGCGGTGGGGTGGATTCACGCTGATGCAGCACCGGGCGCAGCAGACACACCATCGCCTGTAATGCGGCTTCACTTTCACTCTCGGACATCGCCGTGTTGTTCATGCTCTCCTGCAACAGGCTATGGCTCAGTTGCACCATTGGCAGGTTCGAGGGCAAGCGCTCGGCACAGCCGATTTTCTGATGCGGAAAATGCTGCTCCAGCAGGGGGCGCGGCAGCAGCAGAGAGATTTGACGTGAATCCTGTTCCCAGAACAGCGAGCACGGGCGGGAGGCATCAATCAGCGAGATATCCCCCGCGCCAATCACCACCTGACGGTCGTCCTGCTCCATCATCGCCTGACCACTCAACTGAAACACCGTATAAAACCAGGCGTCATCGCTCCCTTTGATTTCCTGCGAGGTGCGAAACAGCGTGGCGCCACGGGTGGTGACGGTGCTGAGTTTCAACCCTTTGGCATAGCTGGTTTCCAGCTTGCCGACAAAATCGTCCGCCAACGGATTCCCGGCAAAATTGCCGCATACCTGATTAATCTGGGTCAGCCAGTGCTCAAAATCACGATTAACAACGGGGGTCATGGCTTTGTATCGCTCTGTTAAATGTTTTATCAGTGTTGCATTTATGTTGCGTTAAACGAAGCTAATGACGCTGACTATAGGAAAGAAGTCTCACAAGTTATAGGGGGGAGGTCGACTATTGTCGCTATTTGCGGAGCCTGTCACAGCAGACAAAACGAATGTCACGGGGAAAAAAGCGCCATTCTCACAGAGTGAGTAGACTGAAATCACGATGGGTGAGTAATAAGGAAAATCTATGTCAGAGGCAAACGTAGCGGTACTTAATAACGTACAACAATTTCTCGACCGCCAGCACGGTCTCTGGATCGATGGCCAACAGGTGCCGTCACAGAGCGATAAACGGCTGACGATTTTTAACCCGGCGACCGGGCAGGCAATCTCCTCGACCGCTGATGCCAGCGTGGCAGACGTTGACCTGGCGGTGATGTCGGCGTGGAAAGCGTTTGTATCACGCGTTTGGGCGGGGCGTTTACCAGCTGAGCGTGAACGTATCCTGCTGCGGTTTGCAGATCTGGTTGAGCAGCATAGCGAAGAGCTGGCACAACTGGAGACGCTGGAGCAGGGTAAATCCATCGCCATTTCTCGCGCTTTTGAAGTGGGATGTACCCTGAACTGGATGCGCTATACCGCCGGGCTGACGACGAAGATCGCGGGTAAAACGCTGGATCTCTCTATTCCCTTGCCGCAAGGCGCGCGCTATCAGGCGTGGACGCGTAAAGAGCCGGTAGGTGTGGTTGCGGGCGTGGTACCGTGGAACTTCCCGCTGATGATTGGTATGTGGAAAGTGATGCCCGCGCTGGCTGCAGGTTGTTCGATTGTGATTAAGCCCTCCGAAACCACACCGCTCACCCTGTTGCGCGTAGCGGAACTGGCGGTGGAAGCGGGCGTCCCGGAAGGTGTATTTAACGTGGTGACCGGTTCCGGCGCGGTGTGCGGTGCGGCGCTGACGTCGCATCCTCACGTGGCGAAAGTGAGTTTTACCGGTTCGACCGCGACGGGTAAGCAGATCGCGCGTACCGCCGCCGATCGTCTTACCCGCGTGACGCTGGAACTGGGCGGAAAAAATCCGGCGATTGTGCTGAAAGACGCGAACCCGGAGTGGGTGATTGAAGGCCTGATGACCGGGAGCTTCCTCAACCAGGGTCAGGTGTGCGCCGCCAGCTCGCGCATTTATATTGAAGCACCACTGTTCGACACGCTGGTCAGTGGTTTTGAGCAGGCAGTGAAGTCGTTACAGGTGGGACCAGGTATGTCGCCATCTGCGCACATCAACCCGCTGGTCTCACGTCAGCATTGTGACAAAGTGCTCTCTTTCCTCGATGATGCCCAGGCCCACAATGCAGAGCTAATTCGTGGCGCAAACGGCCCGGCGGGCGACGGTTACTATGTAGCGCCGACGTTGGTGGTTAACCCGGACGCGAAGCTGCGTTTAACCCGTGAAGAAGTCTTTGGCCCGGTGGTAAACCTGGTGCGTGTCGCCGATGGCGAAGAAGCGTTGCGCCTGGCAAATGACACTGAATATGGCCTGACCGCCAGCGTTTGGACGCAAAATCTGTCACAGGCACTGGAATACGGCGACCGCTTAGAAGCTGGAACCGTATGGGTTAACAGCCACACCTTAATCGATGCCAACCTGCCGTTTGGCGGGATGAAGCAGTCCGGCACCGGACGCGACTTCGGGCCAGACTGGCTGGATGGCTGGTGTGAAACGAAATCGGTGTGTGTGCGGTATTAAGTTTATCCTTCATTAAAGGCGATAACAGTGTTTAGCCTGTCCACTTTCAACAGGAAAGAGGGCAGGCTAAGCATCCCCTCATTATAAATCTCCTCGCACATCCGACCTCTTCTCTTTTCGATATGATTTCATGCTGGTAATATAAATCGTGCAATGCCTTAATAATTGATTGTTGTTATAAAGAAACATATTTAATTTGTCACGATTATAGTCGTGATTGGTGCCTTATATCTATACAGGGAATTATGTGATGAACATCTCAAAGGATGCAGGGGAAATAGTTGGTGTTTTCGGTTGGGCGAAATTTAGATTTATAGGATGTATAGTTTGTGCAGTAATATTCATTGGTGTTGCTATTCTTTGTTTTTCTTTAATGAACATCCCCACTTCAAGAGAAGCTGCGCACGGTGGGGCTTATTTTGATACAACGGGTTGGCCTGTATCACCCTTTATATTATTTATGAGTGTCGGTGGTGGGTTGTTGATTCTGGCCGCGATTACTTTGCTCGTTGCCAGGTCGGTTAAAGCAAAATATACCTTCACCGTGTATGAAGAGGGCATAGCCAGTCGATGTGGCGGGAAAGAGACCTATATCCCCTTTAGAGATATTGAGGATGTCTATCTCTTCTCTGTTGGTCGTGGAAATTACTCGGGTGAATTAAATTCACTGGCTTACCGTAAGTCCAGACAAAATGACTGGATTATCATTTCGCTGTTAAATACCGATTCGGAAAAGCTGATTTCCTTGTTCCGGCAGCTTCATGCTGAGCAAAGAAGCAGAGCGTTGCAGGAAAAAATCGAGCAGGGACAAAAGGTGAGGTTTGACTATGTTAGCGCGAAGAATGTGTGGTTAAAGCGGGCATTCGCATTACGAATTGCAGATTATTTAAAAATAGATGCATCCTTAAAGCCTCTTTATCTGACGAAAGAGGGTATTGTTATTGATGAGAAAAACATCGTCATCAATAAGACGGATTGCATAACGAATGACAGCTGGGTAGAAAATCTGTATGTGTTTGATAGTCATGGTAGCAAGAAATTCTCAATGATGTTTCCAACGATAATTTCTGGGGATGCCTTTATTACGACTTTAAATAAAGTAATTGAAACGAAAGATTAATGCTCGATGTAGGCCGGATAAGGCGTTTATGCCGCATCCGGCATCAACAAAGCCCACCGTGTCAGCAATCAGGAACGGCGCAAAGCGCCGTTCCTGCTACTCACCCCATCACTTCTCTTTCTTCGCCCCCAACGTTGGCGTTTCATCAAAGAAGTTCCACGGTTTCAGCAGCGTATGCACCCACTCCGTTGGCATAATCGGCCACTCTTCGGCGCGGGCGACGTGAGTGGTGCCGGTCGTCATCCACACGACCGTATCGGTGTTGTCCAGCGACTCATTGTCTTTGGTGTACTGACCGAGCCCGGTATCGTGCGTTGAACGGTTCGGGTATTTCCCTTCCGGGAAACGCTCGTCCGGATGATAACGCGTCACCCACAGCTGTTTATCCATAAAGCTCAGACGGTGGTAAATCCACTCATCCGGGGCGAACTGCGCGCCTTTGGCGACCGGATGCGTGCCGCCCGCGTACGGGATAATCTGATAGGAAACCGGGTTACCCATGCGGTTTTCTTTGTGCGGGTTGCTCAGCAGACGAATGGTACCCGGGTCAAATTTCTGCGCTGCGTCCTTCTCATTGCTGATGGCATACTCGTTGATCTGCATAGTACTGGATCGTGGGCCGCCTGCGGTATTCGGTTTCACTACCGGGTCCATCGCCACCAGGCTGTTGTTCTCGCCATCAACGTCGAGGTCGAGGCGGAAGTTGTAGATATGCTGGTGGGTGGTGCCGACAATATTATGGTCGATCAGCGTACCGTAACGCGTATCGTCTTTCGCGCTCGGGTCGTGCATGGTTTTGGCCTTCACGCCTTTTACCGCTTCAATACCTGTTGCGCCCGCATCAATGCCGATGGTGCCATTTTCGTGGAAGATCCAGTCGAAAATGTAATCATAGTTACCTACGGTGCTGATCCAGCGTACCACCAGCTCACGACGCTGGGTGCTGACGTTTGGCTGGCCCATCTCCTGATGCTTATACTCCGGCCCGGCATAGCGTTCAAATACGGCAATCGCGCGCGGGATCTCGGTTGGTGTACCGGTATAATCAGCGATGGTTTCGTTGAGCAGCACGGCGTTGGAGGGCGCATCTTTGCCGCGGGCGATAGGCGAGGTCAGGGTACCCATGCCGTAATCACCGGAATCCAGATACGCTTTGAAGTACCAGCCGATATCAGGGTCGCCGTAAGGCACAATCATCCCGCCCAGCGATCCTTCATACATCACTTTGCGCTTAGTGCCGTTATCGTTATAGGTGACAGTAGAAATCATTGGGCCGACGCGGGAGTTCATGCTCAGGTGGAAATCCCAGTTACGCCAATGGATCATGTCGCCGGTGATGGTGTAGTTTTTGCCTTCCGGTTCAATGATATCCAGCGGTTTCACCGCCGGGGCGACGCGGTCACGCCCATCGTAGGCGCGTGCAGCCATCGGCACCGGGATCACCGGGCCTTCTTCCAGCTTCACAATCTTTTTCTGTTCCAGGTCAACAACGGCGACCAGGTTCTCAATCGGATGCGCCCAGTAGTTGCCATCGCCGACGTCCAGATAACTGATCACTTTCAGCAGACGTGCATCCTGTTTCAGGCCGTCTTTGCCGTCAAAATAGCCCACGGTGAGTGGGGTGGTGATCACTTTTTTCGGGTCGTTAATGCCGCGTTTTTTCAGCGCTTCAGCGTATTCTGTGCTGGCGTTGATGATGTTCTGTACGCTGGTGAAATCGTCAATCAGCACCATGCCATGTGCGTCTTTGATTGGCTGCCAGGAGAGGATCTTTTTGTTTTGCAGATCGACCACGCCTTCGATGATGTGCTTGCCATCCAGCATGATGACATCCGCTTTACGCGGCTCGGTCACGGTTTTGCCTTCCAGCGCAAAGGCCCACACGGCGGCTTTCTCAGGCGAACGCAGAGAGATCTCGGTAAAGCGGGTGTTTGGTTTGAAATCTGGCGACGCTTTGACGATGTCGACAGCCTGTTTGATTTCGTCCGCGCTCAGGGCATTGAGCGGGTGCGGGGCTTTCTCAACCTGGAAGGTTTGATCAAGACCAGACTGGAAAACATCGTTGATGAACGTTTCAGAAACCCAGGCTTTGTTATCCTTCATCACCACCGGGACTTGCAGATTCAGCGGCTGGCCGTTGACGATCGCGGTTTTCGCGCCTGGTTTTACTTTAACGTAAGCGCCATCTTTAATCAGCGTGAAAACTTGTGCGTAGTCATCCCATTGCACATCGGCCCCAAAATCAGCCAGCGTTTTATCCATCGGCACCATGTGGGCTTCGCCGCCATGGGCAAAAACCGGCGATTGCCAGGCGCAAAACAGGGCTACGGCGAGAGCCAGTGCCGTCTTACGGGGAGAAAGAATAGAGGAGCTTACCATTATAAACCTCGTCTTGTTGTTGTGTTTCTCGCGCGTGACCGCGCTCTGCGGGCGGTTTTTAACGCTTTCACCCTATCAGCCCTGCGGTAAAGTGGTTTGCCTGCACCTGCCAGGTTGTTTGGCAGTTTTGCCAGATATAAAAAATGCCTCCGGGGAGGCATGAGTTTTAATAATCAAAACGCAGTTTACTCGCGAGCCACACGCTCTTCTGCCAGGATATTCTCAGCAGGTTTTGCATGGGGCTCGATAGCTTTTAGCGGCTCAGCCAGCTCAGACAACGATCCACCAGACAGGCCGATTTCTTTTAACAGTGAATCAATCAGCGGTGCCTGAGTGCGATAAGAGAGTGCCGCAGACAAGGCCTGTTCCGCCAGATTGCCGCCGTTTGCTGTGCTAGTGGTGACGTCGCCCGCTGCCCCACCACGATTCAATCCATCAACCTGGATGATTTTTATACCGTCGATAGACTTCATTGGCTCAACGGATTTCTCAATTACGGACGGCAGTGACTGTAACAGAGCCAGTTTAAATTTAAGGCTGGTTTGTTCATCAGAAAGTACGTTGATGGCGTCATTCAGCGCGCGTTGTGCTTCCGCTTCAGCAAGGCCTTTTTTACGCGTTGCTTCCGCAAGTTCAACAATGGCTGCGGCCTGCATTTCCGCTGCTTCTTTCTCGGCTTTCGCCCGCACGGTCAGTTCAACCGCCTGGGTTTCTGCATCCTGTGCGGCAGCGATCAGCGCAACCTGTTTCGCGCGGTCAGCTTCTGCAGTCTGGCGCGTGGTCTCAACATTTTGCTGCGAGCGAACCGCCTCTGCCAGCGCATCGTTAGCGCGGGCTTCTGCCTGGGATTGCTGTTCAGATTTCGCCGCGATGGCAATAGATTTGGTCTGGTTAGCAATCTCGGTAACCTGCTGCTGTTCAATTTCTTTTATGCGAACTTCACGTTCGGCTTCCACTTTGCGCGAACGCACAGCCTGCTCACGCTCGATTTCGGCTTCCTGAATCTGACGCTCGGCAAGAATACGTGTTTGTTCCGCTTCACGGTGACGCTCGGCTTCAAACGCGGCAATTTTTGCATTTTGCTCAGCAGTGCGGGTTTTCACCTGTTGCTCCTGCTCCAGCGTCATGAACGCTTCCTGCTGCTCGATCTCCAGCTTACGCGACAACGCATCGCGGTTTTTCTCACGCACAGCCACTTCCACATCCTGCTCGACTTCGTTACGTTCCCGGCGACGGCGTTCCGTTTCCTGCGTCAGTTTTGTCAGGCCTTCGGCATCAAAGGCGTTGTTTGGGTTGAAATGTACTTTTTCTGTCTGGTTAAAATTGGTTAACGAGACGCTTTCCAGCTCCAGACCGTTCTTTGACAGATCTTCTGCAACGGTGTTTTGTACACCCTGGACAAAGTTTTCACGCGTATCCTGAAGTTCATGCATGGTCATTTGCGAGGCGGTCGCGCGCAGGGCATCCACGAATTTATCTTCAATGAGCACGCGTAAATCTTCCGGTGAAAGGGTTCGTTGCCCCAGCGTTTGCGCAGCGGTTGCAATGCCGTCCACGGTAGGTTTGACCCGTACAAAGAAGGCCACGACGACATCGACACGCATACGATCTTTTGTGATCAGGCTATCGATCGTTGAACGGCTGACCTCCAGTTTCAGGGTATTCATGTTGATAGGAATGATCTCGTGGAAGATGGGCATGACAATTGCGCCTCCGCTCATTACCACTTTTTGCCCACCCAGTCCCGTTCGAACAAAGGATTGCTCGGCGGAAGCCCGACGATATAACCTTGCGAAAATAATCCCAACAACCAGCAGAATGAAGACCGCGATGATAGCGGTAAACATCCATGACGGCAGCATGCCAATAACATCATCCATTATGTAGTCCTTTAAATTAATCAAAAATTACAAATGATCTGGCCATGGATTAATTTCGGCCAGATAACGCGTTGCAGAGAGGCGGCCAATAATTAGCACCTTATCTCCCTTATGAAATACTTTCCCTTCTTCGGGTTCCAGTAATAAATAGTGCGTTTGCCCGAATTTGTCGGTGAATTTCCCTTCGCCAGGACACCCCACGGTGGCTGTATGTCCGGTCATTATTGCCATGCAGCCAATATAGTCATCTTCCGCGATAGCAGTGGTTTCATCACGCGGTAGCCACGGGGCGATGGCCTTGCCACTGTAATGAACAGCAATTACGGAGAGCACCAGTGAGACGGGGACAAGCAGCAGGTTGCTGAGGGGATTGTGCCAAAGTGACACGGCACCATGTTGTATAAGGATGCCAAACAGGCCGAAATAACCAGCCAGCAGACACAGAATAACCAACGCCGGAATCCGTCCGATATTCATATAATGCATCACTTGCCCGATATTACCGGATGTTAAAGCATCATAATGCTGGAGATGTGCATCAAGCGCGCTGGAAAGTAAATGCCCAAAGATAAGCGCGATGAGTTCAATTAACCCAATAAGAAGAACAAATGAAATGGCGAACAGGTAGGGCGAGTTATAATCTGAAAATAGAATCATGCACGTATCCTCTTGCAACTGCGATCCCTGTTAATACCGTAAGGGACAGTTTCATCCCTGACAGTTACGTTTCGTTATAATAGCATGCGTGAGCAACCTTTCTGAACACGAAAACGCGTTGCAACACTCTTAAAATTGGTGGGGAACGAGGTGAGTTGAGGGGCTAATTGTGCAGGGTACTCTGGCCCGATGATGTTGTGCACCCTCGGGCCGTTTCAGCCGTTGTATGGCGAGATTATCCGCAGACTATCAGGCAAAATCCCCGTTCTGCCGCGCGACCAGGGTTAAAATCGAATACAGCGCAACCGCCTGCTGATGCTGGTTATAGATTTCAACCGACCATTCCACCACGCCGGTAGGTGTCTCTTCTGCTGTTTTCTGCCGCTTGATGGTTTTACGTTTACAGGTCAGCCGCACCTGAATGGTGTCGCCTGGTTTAACAGGCTCGATGAAACGCAGGTTTTCCATGCCGTAGTTGGCGATAACTGGCCCAACGCCCGGATCGACAAATAACCCGGCCGCTGCGGAAATCAGGAAATAACCGTGGGCTACTCGCTCTCCAAACAGCGAGTCAGCAGCGGCGAGTTTGTCCATATGCGCGTAGAAGTGGTCACCGCTCAGACAGGCAAAGTTCACAACGTCCGCTTCGGTGACGGTGCGACGATGGGTCAGCAGGCTGTCGCCGGGTTGGATCTCTTCGAAGTATTTACGGAACGGATGGACGCGATCTTCCACCACTGCCGCGCCGCGTACCCACTGCTTGCCAATGGCGGCGAGCATGGTTGGGCTGCCCTGAATAGCGGTACGCTGCATGTAGTGTTTTACCGAGCGTAACCCGCCCAGCTCTTCACCCCCGCCCGCACGGCCCGGGCCGCCGTGTACCAGTTGCGGCAGAGGGGAGCCGTGACCGGTCGATTCTTTCGAAGACTCTTCGTTCAGTACCTGAATACGCCCGTGCGCGCGTGCCGCGCCGAGAATAAACTCGCGCGCTAATGCGCCATCGGCGGTCACCAGCGTGCCTGCCAGACTACCTTCACCCGCCCGTGCCAGCGCCAGCGCGTGGTCGCGGTTCTGATACGGCATCAGGGTCGCAACCGGGCCAAAGGCTTCAATGGCATGCGCGGCTTTAATCTCATCCGGCTGCGGGCAAAGCAGTAACGTTGGCGGGAAGAATGCCCCGGCAGCTTTGTCATCTGCTTTGCCACCCAGTAGAATCTGACATCCCGCGGCAACCAGTAAATCTACTTTCTCCTGCACATCCTGACGCTGGTCGATATTCACCAGCGCGCCCATTTTCACACCTTCCTGCGCCGGGTCGCCAACGACGATTTTTCCCAGACGCGCAATCAGCGCTTCACTGACAGCATTGATTTGCTGCTGCGGCACGATGATACGGCGAATAGCCGTACATTTTTGTCCAGCTTTAGCGGTCATCTCGCGCACGATTTCGCGAATGAACAGCGCGAATTCCGGTTGCTCTGGCGTGACGTCTTCACCCAGTACGCAGCAGTTCAGAGAGTCGGCTTCCATGGTGAATGGAATCGACTTCGCGACGATGTTGGGATGCACGCGCAGCTGTTGCCCGGTGGCGGCAGAGCCGGTGAAAGTGACCACATCCTGGCTGTCGAGCTTATCGAGCAGATCACCCGCACCACCGCAAATGACGCTCAACGCGCCGTCAGGCACCAGGCCGCTGTCGATAATCGATTTCACCATCGCCTGAGTTAGCTGGGCGCTGGCGGTGGCCGGTTTGATAATCGCCGCCATCCCGGCAAGCCAGGTAGGGGCCAGTTTTTCCAGCATGCCCCAGCAGGGGAAGTTGAAGGCGTTAATGTGAACGGCTACGCCTGATTTTGAAGTCAGCACGTGGCGCGCGGCAAATCCACCCGCTTTTGAGAGTGGGATCAGCTCATCTTCCGGCCACAACGTGTCGTCCGGCAGTTCACGGTTTCCCAGGCCTGCGTAGGTAAACAGCGTGCCGATCCCGCCTTCGATATCCACCCAACTGTCCGCGCGCGTGGCACCGGTTTGTGCTGACAGTGCGTAGAAATGTTCTTTTTCTGCTAACAGGTGTTTAGCCACCGCTTTCAGCATGGCGGCACGTTCAATGAAGGTCATTGCCTGGAGCGCGCTGCTGCCTTTCTCAATGGCATAACGGCGGGCCTGTGCCATATCCAGCCCTTCGCTAGTGACTTCCCACAGCGCGTCGCCGCTGATGGCGTGATGAATGGTACGGGCGCGCCCCTGGCCGGTTTGCCATGCGCCGGATAAGAAGCTGGCTAACTGCTGCATCGCTAATCTCCAAATGTTACGTGATTTCGTTATACATAGTTAAATTGTGAATCATAAATCGCAAGCTGATTTTTAATGTTTTTTTAACATTGTGATCGCTGCGTGGTTTGCATGATGATTCAAATTATTGTTAATAAATGTTTTATTTAAATGCTTTGCGAGAGCTGTCACATAATGCACAAACAAAATTTGTGGTTTTATTTAACTAATGTGTAACTTTTAGAAAAGAAAGTGATTCACATATGTTTGTGGTGTGAATGTTTTTAGAATCATAAAAGGTGATGACGTGACAGAAGAACAACGCTTTAACCAGCGCATCGCGCAGGAAACGGCCATCGAACCGCAGGACTGGATGCCGGACGCCTACCGTAAAACGCTGATCCGCCAGATTGGTCAGCATGCCCACTCAGAAATTGTTGGCATGCTGCCGGAAGGAAACTGGATCACCCGTGCACCGACGCTGCGTCGTAAAGCCATTCTGCTGGCGAAGGTACAGGATGAAGCGGGGCACGGCCTCTATCTCTACAGCGCAGCGGAAACCCTTGGCTGTGCGCGTGAAGACATCTACCAGAAGATGCTCGATGGGCGCATGAAGTACTCCTCGATCTTTAACTATCCGACCCTGAGCTGGGCTGATATCGGCGTGATTGGCTGGCTGGTCGACGGCGCGGCGATTGTTAACCAGGTGGCGCTGTGCCGTACCTCTTACGGTCCATATGCCCGTGCAATGGTGAAAATCTGTAAAGAAGAGAGCTTCCATCAGCGTCAGGGTCATGAAGCCTGCATGGCGCTGGCGCAGGGTAGCGAATCTCAGCGTCAGATGTTGCAGGACGCCATCAACCGTTTCTGGTGGCCGGCGCTGATGATGTTTGGGCCAAACGACGACAACTCGCCGAACAGTGCCCAGAGCCTGGAGTGGCGCATCAAGCTGTTTACCAATGATGAACTGCGTCAGCGCTTTGTCGATAACACCGTCCCGCAGGTTGAAATGCTGGGGATGACCATTCCTGATGCTGATCTTCATTTTGATGAAACGACCGGCCACTACCAGTTTGGTGAAATCAACTGGAACGAATTCAACGACGTGATTCACGGTCGTGGCATCTGTAACCACGAACGTCTGGCAGCAAAACGCAAAGCCTGGGAAGAGGGCGCGTGGGTGCGGGAAGCCGCGCTGGCGCATGCGCAAAAACAACAAACCCGCAACGCGGCATAAGGAGAAGCACCATGAGCAATGTTTACTGGCCGTTATATGAAGTTTTTGTTCGCAGCAAACAGGGGTTGTCTCACCGTCACGTTGGCAGTCTGCACGCCGCCGATGACGCGATGGCACTGGAAAACGCGCGCGACGCGTACACCCGTCGCAACGAAGGGTGCTCAATCTGGGTGGTGAAGGCGAGCGAGATCGTTGCCTCTCAGCCGGAAGAGCGCGGTGAGTTTTTCGACCCGTCGGAAAGCAAGGTCTACCGCCACCCGACGTTTTACACCATCCCTGATGGCATCGAGCACATGTGAGGTGGGTGATGAATAACAATTCTGTCGCGATTTATGCCCAGCGTCTGGGTGACAACGGCCTGGTCCTCTCGCAGCGTTTAGGTGCCTGGTGCGGCCATGCGCCGGAACTGGAGATTGACCTGGCGCTGGCGAACATTGGCCTCGATCTGCTTGGGCAGGCGCGCAACTTCCTGAGCTATGCCGCCGAATGCTATGGCAGCGGCGATGAAGACACGCTGGCTTACGGTCGCGAAGAGCGCCAGTTCAGCAACCTGCTGCTGGTGGAACAACCCAACGGCAACTTTGCCGATACCATCGCCCGTCAGTTTCTGATGGACGCCTGGCACGTCGCGTTATACAGCCGCCTGGTCAACAGCCGCGATGTCCAAATTGCCGCAATCGCCGCCAAATCGCTTAAAGAAGTGCGCTATCACCAGCGATTCAGCCGTGGCTGGTTGGTACGCATGGGTGACGGTACGCCGGACTCCGCGCAGAAAATGCAGCAGGCGCTGAACAACGTCTGGCGCTTTACCGGCGAACTGTTCGAAGTGGATGCCGTTGAGCAGGAATTGATTGAGCAGGGCATTGCCGTTGATGTGCGCGAACTGAAAGACGAGTGGGAGACCACCGTACGCGGCGCGCTTGCCGATGCCTGCCTGCAACTGCCGGAAGAAACGCCTTTCCGTACCGGCGGGAAACAAGGTCTGCATACAGAACATCTGGGGCCGATGCTGGCGGAAATGCAGTATCTGCAACGTATCTACCCCGCACTTCAGTGGTAATCAGGAGGTCATAGTGCAACGAATTGCCGCGATAGCACCCTCGAAAGTGCATGAGATCTGGCGTTTACTCAGCGAGATCCCCGACCCGGAAGTGCCGGTGTTAACCATCACCGATTTGGGCATGGTGCGCAGCGTCGCGCCGCAGGGTGACGGCTGGGTGATTGGCTTTACGCCAACGTACTCTGGCTGCCCGGCCACCGAGCATTTGCTTGGCGCTATCCGTGACGTGATGACTGCACATGGCTTCACGCCGGTGCATATCGTGCTGCAACTCGACCCTGCCTGGACTACCGACTGGATGAACGCCGATGCCCGTGAACGCTTACGCCAGTATGGCATCAGCCCGCCGCAGGCCCACGCCTGCCACGCATCGGTTCCTGAGGATGTGACCTGCCCGCGTTGCGGCAGCACGCATACCTCGCTTATCAGCGAATTTGGTTCGACGGCCTGCAAGGCGCTTTACCGCTGTGATAGCTGCCGCGAACCCTTCGACTATTTCAAATGTATTTGAGGTTGCCATGACGACGTTTCATTCGCTTACGGTGGCAAAAGTGGAACCGGAAACCCGCGATGCGGTGACCATTACTTTTGCCGTACCCGACACGTTACGGGAGGCTTACGCTTTCCGTCCTGGTCAGCACCTGACGCTGAAAACCCGCATTGGTGGTGAAGAACTGCGCCGCTGCTACTCCATCTGCCGTACCGGTACGCCGGGGCAGATTAGCGTTGCGGTAAAAGCCATCGAAGGCGGGCGTTTTTCCCGCTTTGCCCAGAGTGATATTAAGCAAGGTATGGCGTTTGAGGTGATGGTGCCGCAGGGCCATTTCGGCTATCAACCGCAGGCGGAGCGTACCGCACGCTACCTGGCGATTGCCGCCGGTTCTGGCATCACGCCAATGCTGGCGATTATTGAGGCCACGCTAAACACCGAAACCAAAAGCCAGTTCACGCTGATTTACGGTAACCGCAGCAGCCAGAGCATGATGTTCCGTCAGGCGCTGGCAGACCTGAAAGATAAATACCCGCAGCGTTTACAGCTGATCAACCTCTTCAGCCAGGAGACGGTCGAAAGCGAATTGCTGTCCGGCCATATCAACAGTGAAAAACTGCACGCGCTGGCCCGCAATCTGGTGCAGTTCGACCAGATTGATGAAGCGTTTATCTGTGGCCCGGCGGCGATGATGGACGACGCAGAAATCGCGCTGCGCGCATTAGGCCTGCCGGAGAAAGCGATTCACCTTGAGCGCTTTAACACACCGGGCAGCACCCTTAAACGCGTCTCTACCGTACAGGCTGAAGGGCGCAGCGTGACGATTCGTCACGATGGGCGTGACCGTCAGATCTCTCTGAATGCAGAGGATGACAGCATTCTTGACGCTGCGCTGCGTCAGGGCGCTGACCTGCCGTATGCCTGCAAAGGCGGCGTCTGCGCTACCTGTAAATGCAAGGTGTTGCGCGGCGAAGTGGAGATGGCAACCAACTACAGTCTTGAGCCCGATGAAGTGGCCGCGGGCTATGTGCTGAGCTGCCAGGCGCTGCCGAAAGGCGATGGCGTAATTGTTGATTTTGACGCGAAGGGGATGGCATGAGCGAACTGATCGTTGCGCGCCACGAGCGCGTGTTGCTGCTGACGCTGAATCGCCCACAGGCGCGCAATGCCCTGAACAACGCCTTGCTGGAGCAAATCGCCAGCGAACTGGAAAAGGCCGCGCGCGATACGGAAATTTCTGCCTGCGTCATCTTCGGCAATGACCGTTTCTTCGCTGCCGGTGCAGATCTCAATGAGATGGCGGCCAATGATATGCCCGCCACGCTCAACGATATTCGCCCGCGTTTATGGGCGCGTATCGATGCCTTCAACAAACCGCTGATTGCCGCCGTTAACGGCTATGCGCTGGGCGCAGGATGCGAACTCGTGCTGTTGTGCGACACGGTGGTGGCGGGTGATAACGCCCGTTTCGGCCTGCCGGAAATCACCCTCGGCATTATGCCGGGCGCAGGCGGCACCCAGCGTTTAATTCGCAGCGTGGGTAAGGCGCTTGCCAGCCGTATGGTGCTGACGGGTGAAGCGATTGACGTTCATCAGGCGCAGCAGGCCGGGCTGGTGAGCGACGTCCACCCGGCAGGTTTAACCCTCGAATACGCTCTGAAACTGGCAAAAACCATCGCCCGCCATTCACCGCTGGCATTACAGGCGGCAAAGCAGGCGCTGCGCCAGTCGCAGGAAGTGGGGCTGCATGCGGGCCTGCAACAGGAGCGCCAGCTGTTTACGCTGCTGAGTGCAACCGAAGATCGTCAGGAAGGCATTAATGCCTTCCTGCAAAAACGCCAACCAGAATTTAAAGGACGTTAATCGTGGATGCTTTTATTTTGAGTCATGTTGAGCAGGGCGTAATGACCATAACGCTTAACCGCCCGGAACGTCTCAACAGCTTTAACGACGTGATGCATCAGCAACTGGCCGAATGCCTGAAGCAGGCAGAGCGTGACGACACTATCCGCTGCCTGCTGATTACCGGCGCGGGGCGCGGTTTTTGTGCCGGGCAGGATCTGAACGACCGTAACGTCGATCCCAACGGTCCGGCACCGGATCTGGGGATGTCTGTTGAACGTTTTTATAACCCGCTGGTGCGCCGTCTGGCAAAGCTGCCGAAACCGGTGATTGCTGCGGTGAACGGTGTCGCGGCAGGTGCAGGCGCAACGCTGGCGCTGGGCTGCGATATGGTGATTGCCGCGCGTTCAGCCAATTTCGTGATGGCGTTCAGTAAGCTGGGGCTGGTGCCTGATTGTGGTGGTACCTGGCTGCTGCCGCGCACTGCCGGTCGTGCACGCGCCATGGGGCTGGCACTGCTGGGCGACAAAATGAGCGCCGAGCAGGCTCAACAGTGGGGCATGATCTGGCAGGTGGTGGATGACGCCGAACTGGCGGATACCAGCCTGACGCTGGCACGCCATTTAGCCACGCAGCCGACCTACGGTTTAGGGCTTATCAAGCAGGCGCTGCTGGCGTCCGAAACGCAAACGCTGGATCAACAACTCGAGATGGAACGTGATTTCCAGCGTATGGCCGGGCGCAGCGACGACTACCGCGAAGGCGTCAGTGCGTTTCTGGCGAAACGTTCACCACAGTTCAGCGGGAAATAAGCCATGAACCATGAAATCAAAACGGTTGCGGTGATCGGCAGCGGCACGATGGGGGCCGGGATCGCGGAGGTAGCCGCGGCGGCAGGGCACGACGTGCTGTTGTTTGATATTAATCAGGATGCGCTCACCCGCGCCATTGATGGCATTCGCCAGCGTCTGACCTCCCGCGTGTCGCGCGGCAAACTGAGTGCCGACGCGTGTGATCAAACGCTGAAAAAAATCTATGCGGTGGCGGATATCGCTTCGCTGGCGCCGGCTAACCTGGTGATTGAAGCGGCCTCAGAACGGCTGGAGGTGAAAAAAGCACTCTTCAGCCAACTGGCAGAAATCTGCCCGCCGCAAACGTTGCTCACCAGTAACACGTCTTCCATTTCTATCACGGCTATCGCGGCAGATATTCGCTACCCGGAACGCGTCGCGGGGCTGCACTTCTTTAACCCGGCACCGGTGATGAAGCTGGTGGAAGTGGTGAGTGGGCTGGCGACGTCGCAGGAAGTGGCTGACACCCTGTGCAACTGCGTGTCTGCGTGGGGCAAAACGCCGGTGCGCTGCCGCTCAACGCCGGGCTTTATTGTTAACCGCATCGCGCGTCCATTCTACGCCGAAGCCTGGCGCGCGCTGGAAGAACAGGTTGCGGCACCAGACGTCATTGATGCGGCGCTGCGTGAAGGCGGCGGCTTCCCGATGGGCCCGCTGGCACTGACCGACATGATTGGTCATGACGTGAACTTTGCGGTCACCAGTTCAGTATTTAATGCCTTCTGGCAGGATCGCCGCTTCTTACCGTCGCTGCTGCAACAGGAACTGGTGCTGGGCGGGCGATTGGGCAAGAAGAGTGGGCAGGGCGTGTATCGCTGGCCGGTGGAAGCCGGCTCTGAACCGTATCTGCCTGAGGTTTTAGCCGTTCCAGGTGAGATTACAGAAAATGGTGACAGTGTCACAATTGGCGATCTCCTGCTGATTGAAACACAAGGCGAAACCGCGCTGGCGCTGGCAATGCGTCATCAGCGCCCGGTTGTGGTATTTGACCGCATCGAGGGGGATGTGGTGGTGCTCGCTGCCGCGCAGACCAATGCTCAGGCCGACACGGATAAAGCGGTGTATTACTTCCAGCAGCAGGGCAACAAAGTGCTACAAATCGCGGATTATCCGGGGTTGTTGGTATGGCGCACGGTCGCCATGCTGGCGAACGAAGCGCTGGATGCTGTACAGAAACACGTTGCCAGTGAACAGGATATCGATACGGCGATGCGCCTTGGCGTGAACTACCCGAAGGGGCCGTTACAGTGGGGTGCAGAACTGGGCTGGAACAACGTGCTGCGCGTACTGGAAAACCTGCAAGCCCACTACGGTGAAGAGCGTTATCGCCCGAGTTCCTTACTGCGCCAGCGCGCGCTACTGGAGAGCCATCATGAATAACGCCTGGCGTAATGCCCATGCGATGTATGAGCGCGACACCTGCGCACAGGCCCTGGGTATCAACATTATCGAAATGGACGATGGTTTTGCGGTGCTCACCATGACCGTCGCGCCGCAGATGCTGAACGGTCACCAGACCTGCCACGGCGGGCAGCTGTTTTCACTGGCGGATACCGCTTTCGCTTACGCCTGTAACAGCCAGGGGCTGGCGGCGGTGGCATCGGCCTGCTCGATAGATTTCCTGCGACCTGGCTTTGCGGGTGACAAACTCACCGCCACTGCCCGGGTAAAACATCAGGGCAAACAGACCGGCGTCTATGACATTGAAATCGTAAACCAACAACAAAAAACGGTAGCCCTGTTTCGCGGTAAATCCCACCGCATCGGCGGCACGGTAACAGGAGAAGCCTGATGCGTGATGCATTTATTTGTGACGGAATTCGTACCCCAATTGGCCGCTATGCGGGCGCGCTGTCGGGTGTCCGTGCCGACGACCTCGCCGCCGTGCCGCTGCGTGAACTGCTGGCACGTAACCCAAAGCTCGACCCAACGCGTATTGATGATGTGATCCTCGGTTGTGCTAACCAGGCCGGGGAAGATAACCGCGATGTGGCGCGTATGGCGCTGCTGCTGGCGGGCTACCCGCAGGATGTTTCCGGTACCACCATTAACCGCCTTTGCGGATCGGGTCTCGATGCGATTGGCTTTGCGGCCCGCGCGATTAAAGCTGGTGATTCAGACCTGATGGTGGCGGGCGGCGTGGAATCGATGTCGCGTGCGCCGTTTGTGATGGGCAAGGCCACTGCGCCTTTCCAGCGTCAGGCCGAGATGTTTGATACCACCATCGGCTGGCGTTTTGTGAACCCGCTCATGCAGCAACAATTTGGAACTGACAGCATGCCGGAAACGGCGGAGAATGTAGCTGAATTGTTAAAAATTAGCCGTGACGATCAGGATGCTTTCGCTTATCGCAGCCAACAGCGTGCCGCGAAAGCGCAGCGTGATGGCGTGTTTGCTGAAGAGATTGTCGCGGTGCGGGTGCCAGGCAAAAAAGGCACGTTTACTGAGGTGCTGGATGACGAACATCTGCGCCCGGAAACCACGCTGGAACAGCTGGGCAAACTGAAAGCGCCGTTCCGCGCGAATGGCGTGATCACGGCAGGCAATGCCTCAGGTGTAAACGATGGCGCGGCGGCACTGATCATCGCCAGTGAACAGCAGGCCATCGCGCAGGGGCTGACGCCGCGTGCGCGTATCGTTGCCATGGCGACGGCGGGCGTTGAGCCGCGTCTGATGGGGCTGGGCCCGGTACCTGCGGTGCGTAAAGTGCTGGAGCGTGCAGGTTTAAGTATCACCGATATGGATGTTATCGAGCTGAATGAAGCCTTCGCCGCGCAGGCGCTGGGCGTGCTCAGACAGTTAGGGCTGCCGGACGAGGCGCCGCATATTAACCCCAACGGAGGCGCCATCGCCTTAGGCCATCCGTTAGGTATGAGCGGCGCGAGACTGGCACTTACCGCCAGCCTCGAGCTGCAGCGCCGTCAGGGCCGCTATGCCCTGTGTACGATGTGTGTTGGTGTGGGTCAGGGCATTGCCATGATCCTGGAGCGTGTGTGAGCTAATTTTTACCTGCGAGTACCCTATAATGACAACAAATACAAAGCTGGACCCAATCGAAAAAGCATCGCTGGACGAACTGCAGGCACTGCAAACGCAACGCCTGAAATGGACGCTGAAACACGCCTACGAAAATGTGCCGATGTATCGCCGCAAATTCGATGAAGCAGGCGTTCACCCTGATGATTTCAACGAACTGAAAGACATCGAAAAATTCCCGTGTACCACTAAGCAGGATCTGCGTGACAACTATCCGTTCGGCATGTTTGCCGTACCGATGGAGCAAGTGGTGCGCGTACATGCCTCTTCCGGCACCACCGGTAAACCGACGGTGGTCGGTTACACTCAAAATGACATCAGTACCTGGGCCGATATTGTGGCGCGTTCTCTGCGCGCGGCAGGCGGCACGCCGAAAGATAAAATCCACGTTGCTTACGGTTATGGTCTGTTCACCGGCGGGCTGGGCGCGCACTATGGCGCGGAACGTCTGGGGGCAACGGTTATTCCGATGTCCGGTGGTCAGACCGAGAAGCAGGCACAGCTTATCCGCGATTTCCAGCCGGATATGATTATGGTCACGCCATCTTACTGCCTGAATCTGATTGAAGAACTGGAACGCCAGATGGGCGGTGATGCGACCCAGTGTTCCCTGCGCGTCGGCGTGTTTGGCGCGGAGCCGTGGACGATGGCGATGCGTAAAGAGATTGAGCGTCGTCTGGGTATTACCGCGCTGGATATCTATGGCCTGTCTGAAGTGATGGGGCCGGGCGTGGCGATGGAGTGTATCGAAACCGCCGATGGTCCGACCATCTGGGAAGATCACTTCTATCCAGAAATTGTGAACCCGAACGATGGCACGGTGCTGAATGACGGCGAACATGGTGAACTGCTGTTTACGACGTTGACCAAAGAAGCGCTGCCGGTGATTCGTTATCGCACCCGCGATCTGACGCGTCTGTTGCCGGGTACCGCACGTACCATGCGTCGTATGGATCGCATCAGCGGGCGCAGCGATGACATGCTGATTATTCGCGGTGTGAATGTCTTCCCGTCTCAACTGGAAGAAGAGATTGTGAAGTTTGAACATCTTTCACCGCATTACCAGTTGGAAGTGAATCGTCGCGGTCATCTTGATTCGCTGTCGATTCAGGTGGAGCTCAAAGAGAGTAGCTTGTACCTGAGCCACGAACAGCGCTGTCAGGTGTGCCACCAGTTGCGTCACCGCATTAAATCGATGGTCGGGATTTCCACCGATGTGACGATCGTTAACTGCGGCGCGATCCCGCGTTCCGAAGGCAAAGCGTGCAGAGTGTTTGATTTGCGTAAGATTGCTAACGTCTGATAACACCTTACCCCTCACCCTAACCCTCTCCCATAGGGAGAGGGAACAGTCTGCAGCGGTCTTCTCCCTCTCCCTTTGGGAGAGGGCCGGGGTGAGGGGAAACCTATGCTATGATTCATAAATCAAAACAATAACAACAGGATGAATCAGATGAGTAAAATCGATACCTTCATTCAACAGGCCGTGTCATCGGTGCCCATTAGCGGCACGTCGCTGATCGCCTCGCTGTATGGTGATTCCCTGTTGCATCGCGGCGGTACTGTCTGGCTGGGTAGCCTGGCGGCAATGCTCGAAGGCCTGGGATTTGGGGAACGTTTTGTCCGTACCGCGTTGTTTCGCCTCAATAAAGAGGGCTGGCTGGATGTGGAACGCATCGGCCGCCGCAGCTTTTATCGCCTGAGTGATAAAGGCCAGCGCTTAACTCGCCGGGCGGAAAATAAAATTTATCGTGCGGAAACGCCGACCTGGGATGGCACCTGGCTGTTGTTACTCTCAGAAGGTCTGGATCGCGCAACACTTTCAGACGTCAAAAAACAGCTTATCTGGCAAGGGTTTGGCACGTTAGCACCCAGCCTGATGGCCTCTCCATCACAAAAACTGGCGGATGTGCAATCACTGCTGCATGAAGCGGGTGTGGCGGAAAACGTCATCTGCTTTGAAGCGCATTCCCCACTGGCGTTGTCGCGTGCGGCGTTAAGAGCCCGTGTGGAAGAGTGCTGGCAACTGACCGAACAGAACGCCATGTACGACATGTTTATCCAGTTGTTCCGCCCACTGCTGCCGCTGCTGCGTGAGGTGGATGCAGATGAACTCACGCCTGAACGCTGCTTCCAGATCCAACTGCTCTTGATTCACTTTTATCGCCGCGTGGTGCTGAAAGATCCATTGCTGCCGGAGGAATTGCTTCCGGCGCATTGGCTCGGCGGCTCGGCGCGCCAGCTCTGTATCAATATTTATCAACGTGTGGCACCTGCCGCGCTGGCTTTTGTCAGCGAAAAAGGCGAAACCCCGGTCGGCGAACTGCCTTCACCGGGAACGCTGTTCTATCAACGATTTGGCGGGTTGCCGGTGAGTGAAGGGAGGTCTTATGCCAGTGTATCAGATTGACGGCTTAACCCCGGTGGTGCCGGACGAGAGCTATGTGCATCCTACCGCCGTATTAATTGGCGACGTCATCCTGGGTAAAGGTGTATACGTTGGGCCAAACGCCAGCCTGCGCGGCGACTTTGGTCGCATTGTCATTAAAGATGGCGCGAACATTCAGGATAACTGTGTGATGCACGGTTTTCCGGAGCAAGACACCGTTGTGGAAGAGGACGGGCATATTGGTCATAGCGCCATTCTGCACGGTTGCGTCGTACGCCGTAACGCACTTGTTGGGATGAATGCTGTAGTGATGGACGGCGCGGTGATCGGTGAAAACAGTATTGTCGGCGCGGCAGCATTTGTGAAAGCCAAAGCAGAGATGCCTGCGAATCACCTGATTATCGGTAGCCCCGCGAAAGCCATTCGCGAGCTCAGTGAGCAGGAAATGGCGTGGAAAAAACAGGGTACACGGGAATATCAGGTGCTGGTGGAACGCTGTAAGAAAACCATGCATCAGGTTGAACCGTTACGGGCGGTGGAGGAAGGACGAAAACGACTGACCTTCGACGAAAGCTTACGACCGAAATCAGCACGTTAATCCGCGTAGAAAAATTATTGGTTTGTTTTGTCTACGGGTAATGTACCTGTAGGCCCGGTAAGCGCAGCGCCACCGGGCAATAATGTGTGTGCCGGCTCAGGCGTTGTGCTCATCCGGCATTTTTTTACACATTCGCATTTATTACACATTTCCTCCCCGCGCGTTCATTTCTATACTGTGGGCTCTTAATCTGCCTTAAACAGGACAGGGTGTTATGAGCAACAACAGTGGTACGTTTACTCTTGGTTCAAAATCGGTAAAACGACTGGGTTATGGCGCGATGCAACTGGCAGGCCCCGGTGTCTTTGGGCCGCCAAAAGATCGCCATGTTGCTATTACAGTATTGCGTGAAGCGCTGGCGCTGGGTGTGAATCATATCGACACCAGTGACTTTTATGGCCCACACGTGACAAACCAGATTATCCGTGAAGCCCTGCATCCGTATCCGGATGACCTGACGATTGTCACCAAAATTGGCGCGCGTCGCGGGAACGATGCTTCATGGCTTCCGGCGTTTTCCCCTGAGGAGCTCAAGCAAGCAGTACACGATAACCTGCGTAACCTTGGCCTGGACGTGCTGGATGTGGTTAACCTGCGCGTAATGCTCGGCGATGGTCACGGCCCGGCAGAAGGGTCGATCGAAGCCAACTTTACCGTGCTGGCGGAACTGCAACAGCAGGGGCTGGTGAAACATATCGGCCTGAGCAACGTTACACCGACGCAGGTGGCTGAAGCGCGTAAAATTGCGGAAATCGTCTGCGTGCAGAACGAATACAACATCGCACACCGTGCCGACGACGCGTTGATTGACGCGCTGGCGCGTGACGGTATCGCCTACGTGCCGTTCTTCCCGCTCGGTGGTTTTACGCCGCTGCAATCGTCAACGCTTTCGGATGTGGCTGCAAGCCTTGGTGCGACGCCGATGCAGGTGGCGCTGGCGTGGTTATTGCAACGTTCGCCGAATATCCTGTTGATTCCAGGTACTTCTTCAGTGGGGCATTTGCGGGAAAATATGGCGGCGGGGGAATTAGTGCTAACTGATGACGTGCTGGCTACGCTTAACAGCATTGCGAAAAATGCGGGTTAAATAAAAAGGCCTCCCGATTTCGCGGGAGGCCTCTTAAATCTTACGCTGCAACCACGGCGTCAATTGCCGCTTTTGCATCTGCCTGCGCTTTGGCCGCCATTTCCGGGCCATACGCGATACCTTCAGCAAAGACGAATTTCACGTCGGTCAGGCCAATAAAGCCCAGGAAGGTAGACAGGTACGGAGTCACCTGGTCGGTCGGGGTATCTTTATGAATCCCGCCACGGCTGGTGATCACCACGGTTTTCTTACCGGTAACCAGGCCTTCAGGACCTTTCTCGGTGTAACGGAAGGTCACGCCAGCGCGAGCAACCAGGTCAAAATAGTTTTTCAGCTGGGTAGAGATGTTGAAGTTGTACATCGGTGCTGCAATCACGATAACGTCGTGGGCTTTCAGTTCAGCAATCAGCTCGTCAGACAGCGCCAGTGCTTCCTGTTGACGCGGCGTCAGCGGGGAATCGCTTGGACGCAGTGCGCCAACCAGTTCGCCATCCAGCACCGGCACCGGGTTAGCGGCCAGGTCACGAACGGTGATTTCATCCGCGCTGTGTTTTTCACGCCACTGTTCAACAAAATAGTCGGACAGCTGATTAGACTGGGAGTAGCCTGCCAGGATGCTGGATTTCAGAACCAATACTTTGCTCATGGGTGTTTCCTTTATACTTTGAGTGACGGGCCTTGCCCGGTTGCTTGCAGACACTTTATTCACAATCCTGCCACAGGGATAGCGCAATATATCGAATCCTCTGTTCGATTTTTTTGAACAACTGATTTTCCTTTCTATACCGCACACCGGGAAAACCGTTCGGTATCAGGCCTGGTGTGGTATTCTGGAGGGAACATATGACGAGAACATTTCCGGCACACAGATGCCCGATAACGCTATGACAGAACAACAAAAAATCACCTTCGCGACGCTGAATCAGCAACTCAATGCATTAACGCTGCGCGATAAACAGCGCTTTGCCCGTCGCCTGCACGGTGTGAAGAAGGTTAAAAATCCTGATGCACAACAGGCCATTTACCAGGAAATGGCGAAAGAGATTGAACTGGCAGCAGGTAAAGTCCTGCTGCGCGAAGCCGCACGTCCGGATATCACTTATCCAGATAACCTGCCGGTTAGCCAGAAAAAACAGGATATTCTGGAGGCGGTGCGCGACAACCAGGTGGTGATTGTCGCCGGGGAAACGGGTTCCGGGAAAACTACCCAGTTACCGAAGATTTGTATGGAGCTGGGGCGCGGCATAAAAGGCCTGATTGGCCATACCCAGCCGCGTCGTCTGGCGGCGCGTACTGTGGCGAACCGTATTGCGGAAGAACTGAAAACGGAGCCGGGCGGTTGCATCGGTTATAAAGTTCGTTTTAGCGATCACGTCAGTGACAACACAATGGTCAAGCTGATGACCGACGGTATTCTGCTGGCAGAAATCCAGCAGGACCGTCTGTTGATGCAGTACGACACCATCATTATCGATGAAGCGCACGAACGCAGTCTGAACATCGACTTTTTGCTCGGTTACCTGAAAGAGCTACTGCCGCGCCGTCCTGATCTGAAAATTATCATCACTTCGGCAACCATCGACCCGGAACGCTTCTCGCGCCACTTTAATAATGCGCCGATTATCGAAGTTTCAGGGCGTACCTATCCGGTGGAAGTGCGTTATCGCCCGATTGTCGAAGAGGCGGATGATACGGAACGCGACCAGTTACAGGCCATTTTTGACGCCGTGGATGAACTGGGACGGGAGAGTGCGGGCGACATCCTGATCTTTATGAGCGGGGAGCGTGAAATTCGCGATACCGCCGATGCGCTCAGCAAGCGGGATCTGCGCCATACGGAGATCCTGCCGTTGTATGCGCGACTCTCCAACAGTGAACAGAATCGCGTCTTCCAGTCGCATAGCGGGCGTCGCATTGTTCTGGCGACCAACGTCGCCGAAACCTCGCTGACCGTACCGGGCATAAAATACGTTATCGACCCGGGTACCGCGCGCATCAGCCGCTACAGCTTCCGCACCAAAGTGCAACGACTGCCGATTGAGCAAGTGTCCCAGGCATCCGCAAACCAGCGTAAAGGCCGCTGTGGGCGTGTCTCGGAAGGTATCTGTATTCGACTCTATTCGGAAGATGATTTCCTGTCGCGCCCGGAATTTACCGATCCGGAGATTCTGCGTACCAACCTGGCCTCGGTTATTTTGCAGATGACCGCGCTGGGGCTCGGAGATATTGCCGCTTTCCCGTTTGTCGAAGCGCCGGATAAACGTAATATTCAGGATGGTGTGCGTCTGCTGGAAGAGCTCGGCGCAATCACCACGGACGAACAGCAAACCGCCTATAAACTGACCCCACTTGGGCGCCAGCTGTCACAACTGCCGGTTGACCCGCGTCTGGCGCGTATGGTGCTGGAAGCGCAAAAACATGGCTGCGTGCGCGAAGCGATGATTATTACCTCGGCCTTGTCTATCCAGGATCCGCGCGAACGTCCGATGGATAAACAGCAGGCGTCGGATGAAAAACATCGCCGATTCCATGACAAAGAATCTGACTTCCTCGCGTTCGTGAACCTGTGGAATTACCTCGGCGAGCAGCAAAAGGCGCTGTCATCGAATGCCTTCCGCCGCCAGTGCCGCACGGATTTCCTTAACTATTTGCGCGTACGCGAATGGCAGGATATTTACACCCAACTGCGCCAGGTGGTGAAAGAACTGGGTATTCCGGTCAACAGCGAACCGGCGCAATATCGCGAAATTCATATCGCGCTGCTCACCGGTCTGCTTTCCCATATCGGTATGAAAGATGCTGATAAACAGGAATTTACCGGCGCACGTAATGCGCGCTTTTCGATATTCCCTGGTTCTGGTTTATTCAAAAAACCGCCGAAATGGACCATGGTTGCCGAACTGGTCGAAACCAGCCGTCTGTGGGGACGTATTGCCGCGCGCATCGATCCGGAATGGGTAGAACCGGTTGCTCAGCATCTGATTAAACGTTCTTACAGTGAGCCGCACTGGGAGCGAGCGCAGGGCGCAGTTATGGCGACCGAGAAAGTGACCGTATACGGGTTGCCGATCGTTGCCGCGCGTAAGGTGAACTACAGCCAGATTGACCCGGCGCTGTGCCGTGAGCTGTTTATTCGCCATGCGCTGGTGGAAGGCGACTGGCAGACACGTCATGCGTTCTTCCGCGATAACCTGAAACTGCGCAGTGAAATTGAAGAACTTGAGCACAAATCGCGTCGTCGCGACATTCTGGTTGATGACGAAACGCTGTTTGAGTTTTACGACCAGCGCATCAGCCACGATGTCATCTCCGCTCGTCATTTTGATAACTGGTGGAAAAAGGCCAGCCGCGAAACGCCGGATTTGCTCAACTTTGAAAAGAGCATGCTGATTAAAGAGGGGGCGGAGAAAGTCAGCAAGCTTGACTACCCCAACTTCTGGCATCAGGGCAATCTTAAGCTACGCCTGAGCTATCAGTTTGAGCCCGGGGCAGATGCGGACGGCGTTACCGTACACATTCCCCTGCCGCTGCTCAACCAGGTGGAGGAGAGCGGGTTCGAGTGGCAGATCCCTGGCCTGCGTCGTGAACTGATTATCGCGCTGATTAAATCGTTGCCGAAACCAGTGCGTCGTAACTTTGTGCCTGCGCCTAACTATGCGGAAGCATTCTTAGGTCGCGTCACGCCGCTGGAACTGCCATTGCTCGACAGCCTGGAGCGCGAACTGCGCCGTATGACCGGGGTCACCGTTGACCGCGACGCCTGGCAGTGGGATCAGGTACCCGATCACCTGAAAGTCACATTCCGGGTGGTGGATGACAAAAACAAGAAACTTCAGGAAGGGCGTTCCCTCCAGGCGCTGAAAGATACGCTTAAAGGGAAAGTTCAGGAAACGCTTTCCGCCGTTGCCGATGATGGTATCGAGCAAAGCGGGTTGCATATCTGGAGCTTCGGTAATTTACCCGATCACTACGAGCAGAAACGTGGCAACTACAAAGTGAAGGCCTGGCCTGCGCTGGTCGATGAGCGTGAAAGCGTAGCGATTAAGCTTTTTGATAATCCGCAGGAACAACAGCAGGCTATGTGGCGTGGTTTACGTCGCTTGCTCCTGCTGAACATTCCGTCGCCAATTAAATATCTGCATGAGAAATTGCCGAACAAAGCCAAGCTGGGACTCTACTTTAACCCATACGGTAAAGTGCTGGATCTCATTGATGACTGCATCTCCTGCGGTGTTGATAAGCTGATCGATGATGCGGGTGGCCCGGTATGGACTGAAGAAGGCTTCACGAAGCTGCACGATAAAGTACGAGCTGAACTGAATGAAACCGTCGTCGAAATCGCCAAACAGGTCGAACAGATCCTGACGGCGGTCTTCAATATCAACAAACGTCTGAAAGGGCGTGTGGATATGACCATGGCGCTGGGCCTGTCGGATATTAAAGCGCAGATGGGCGGGCTGGTTTATCGCGGTTTTGTCACCGGCAACGGTTTCAAACGCCTGGGTGATACGCTGCGCTATTTGCAGGCGATTGAGAAACGACTGGAAAAACTGGCCATCGACCCGCACCGTGACCGTGCGCAGATGCTGAAGGTGGAAAGCGTGCAGCAGGCCTGGCAGCAGTGGTTGAATAAACTGCCACCAGCCCGTCGGGATGACGATGATGTGCAGGAAATCCGCTGGATGATTGAAGAGCTGCGCGTCAGTTTCTTTGCTCAGCAGCTGGGGACGCCGTACCCCATTTCCGATAAACGCGTGTTGCAGGCGATGGAGCAGATTAGCGCGTAGGTGAGATTACCATGATAAGTACGGCCCGATACGCGTTGCGTATCGGGCCGCATAAAGCATGATTACAACCCTGACGTCTGCGCATTCACCGCATCAATTCGATGGCTGCGGCTGGCAAAGAAAATGGCAATCAGCGAGATAGTGACCGTTGCGCCCAAATACCAGGCAACCGGAACCCAATCGCCGTCGTATTTCGCCAGCAGGCCCGTTGCGATAAGCGGGGCGGTACCGCCCGCCAGCGCAGCGCCAATCTGATAACCCAACGTAATGCCGGTGTAGCGCACGTTAGCGCTAAAAATTTCTGAACACAGTGTGCCCAACACGGCGGTGATCGGTGCCCAGAGAATACCGAACATCACGACGGTGGCCAGCATAATCGCCCAGGTAGTGCCGGTGTCCAGCAGCATAAACCACGGTACGATAAACAGGCCCAGCAGCGCGACGCTCACCGCGTACATGCGTTTGCGACCAATTTTGTCAGACAACAATCCCATCAGCGGAATCATCACCGTCGCAACCAGTGCACCGAGGGTGACGGCCTCCAGAACTTGCGATTTCTGGTAGGCGAGGGTGGTGGTGGCATAACTCACAATGAAGGTTGAGAAAATATAGAACGGCGCAGTTTCGACAACTTTTAGACCCGCCGCAATCAACACTTCACGCCAGTGATGCGTCAGTGTGTCGCGCAACGGCGCTTTCGCCACCTGACCGGACTGCTTCACCTTCTTAAACTCTGGCGTCTCATCGATATCTTTACGGATCCACAGCCCCAGTAACACCAGCACGGCGCTCATCAGGAACGGAATGCGCCAGCCCCAGGAGAGGAACTGCTCCTCGCTGAATAGCGTCATTAACGACACGATAAAGGTCGCCATCAGCATGCCAATCGTCACGCCCGCTTGCGGAATGCTGCCGAAAAATCCTTTACGTTTTTCTGGCGCATATTCATAGGCCAGCAGCAATGCGCCGCCCCATTCACCGCCAATTCCCATTCCCTGGATAATACGCATCAGAATCAGCAGAATGGGTGCCCAGATGCCAATTTGATCGTAAGTGGGCAGCAGACCGATCATGACGGTTGCACCGCCCATCAGCGAGAGCGTCAACACCAGCGTTTTTTTGCGGCCAATACGGTCGCCAATATGGGCAAAGAGTACGCCGCCAATCGGGCGAATAAAGAACGTTAGCGAGAAGGAAAGGTATGAGAGGATGAGTCCAATAACCGGATCAACCATCGGGAAGAAGATTTTATTAAACACCAGCGCAGCGGCTGTGCCGTACAGAAAATAATCAAACCATTCAATGGAGCTGCCGGTCAAACTGGCAATCAAGACCCGTTTGTTTTTTTTCAGGATCGTACTGCTGCTTTCTTGCGTCGTCATGAAGGAAAACTCCCGCCACATTAAGTTAAAATCAGGTGCCACCTGATACCTCAAAGGTGCAACCTGCAATGTGTTAAAAAGGTTGCTTGTTTGTTAAGCAACTTAGAGGCGGGTGCTATTTTTAGCAAGGGTGAACAGGGGATTTATACGCAAAAGCCAGGCATTTTGATGATTGAATTATTCGCAAAGTGAATGATTGATGGTTTTATGTTCTCTGTTTTGGCGTGATATTGGTGATTTATTCAGGTGCAACCGCATTATTTTTAGATGTTTCTGGTTATTTCAATAATGTTACAAAAATGCAAGCCAGGTAAAATTAACGCTTTCGGAGTGATCTACTGTCATGGAAGCTCAAACACGTTATCCTGTGCTGACCAACTCACAGAGAGGGAGGATTATGCTAACGACATTGCCACAATTACCCGATAGCACACTCAAGGCGGCCAATTTAGTGGGGAGCTGGCTTGCGCAAAACGATTTTGCCTCCCAACCTCAATCAGACGATTTTGAAGTGGTGGTGCTGGCGGGGAACGCCGTTATTCCTGTCATCGACGCAGCCTGTCAGCTGGCGATGGATAAGGGAAAAACGCTGTTGATCAGCGGCGGTATCGGCCATTCAACGACCTATCTTTATGCCGCCATAGCCCAGCATCCGAGTTATAACACCTTGCGTACCACCGGGTTGTCTGAAGCGGCAATCCTTGCGGAGATTGCGCATCAATTCTGGAAAATCCCGCGCGAGAATATACTGGTTGAAGATGCATCGACGAACTGCGGCGAAAATGCGCGTTTTACCCGTCAGATGCTGGACGCGCAGGGGATTGCTGTTAAAAACGGTATCGTCATGCAGGACCCAACCATGCAGCGTCGCACAATGGCAACGTTTGAACATGTCTGGCAGGACGTAGAAAACAGGCCGCACTGGCGGAGTTACCCCGGATGCCAGCCGGAACTCTTTAACAGTGAAAACGGCGTGGCATTTAAAGGTGATGACACCGGATTGTGGCCGGTGGCGCGATATCTCTCATTAATTATCGGTGAATTGCCACGGATACGTGATGATGAACAGGGTTATGGGCCGCGCGGTAAAAACTTTATTGCTCACGTGGATATTCCACTGGCGGTTGAGCAGGCCTGGAATCAGTTAACGCAAGATGCCACCCTACGGGAGATGTCGGCCATGCGCGCGTTGCGCTAAGAAGCCGTGAATGAAGCCCGGAAAGGATCGTTTCCGGGCGTTATTTTTACAGTTTGGCGTATTTTTCCAGTACACGAATCAACTGGGTTACAAACCCGTATTCGTTATCATACCAGGCTACCGTTTTGACCAGTTGCAGATCGCCTGCCTCGGTCACCTCGGTTTGCGTGGCGTCGAAAACGGAACCAAAGTGCGTGCCGATAATATCGGTCGATACGATGTCATCGTTGGTGTAGCCAAACGACTCATTATTTTCTGTCGCTTTTTTTAGCGCGGCATTCACGTCATCGACGGTGACTTTTTTACCCAAAATCGACACCAGTTCGGTCACAGAACCGGTTTTGGTCGGCACCCGCTGGGCATGGCCTTTCAGTTTACCGACAAGGGCGGGGATAACCAGCCCGATCGCTTTTGCTGCCCCCGTCGTATGCGGGATAATATTCTCCGCTGCGGCACGAGAAGCGCGCAGATCTTTGCCGCGTGGCCCGTCAACCAGCGCCTGAGTCCCGGTATAGGCATGGATAGTGGTCATGGTGCCCACCTTGATCCCGAATGCGTCATTCAATGCTTTTGCCATTGGCGCCAGGCAGTTGGTGGTGCAGGAGGCGACAGAAATAATCGTGTCGCTGGCGTTGAGCGTGTCATCATTCACGTTGTAAACCAGCGTTTTAATGTCACCTGCCGGAGCAGATATCAGGACTTTTTTTGCACCTGCATCGATATGCGCCTGCGATTTTTCAGCCGAAGTATAGAAACCCGTACATTCAACGACGATTTCTGCACCTTCCGATTTCCAGGGGATGTTCTTCGCCTCTTTTTCCGCAAAAACTTTAATCGTTTTACCGTTAACGATCAGCGCGTTGTCACTGAAATCAACGCTCCACGGGAACGGCCCGTAGTTGGAATCGTACTTCAGCAAATATGCCAGTACTTTTGGCGACGTAAGATCGTTAATTGCGACCACTTCATTGCTGCTCGAGGTTTCCAGCAGACGACGCAGGACCAGTCGACCAATCCGTCCAAATCCGTTAATGCCAATTTTACTCATGATGTTCTCCGTCAGTTCGCGTGATACGATTTTTTTACTTATCCAGGCTTAGTTCAGCATTAGCGGATGGGCAACCCAATTTTGTTAATAACACATCAATGAGATGAGCAGGACGAAAGTAACTGCTGAAAAGTTAATGAATTTTTAAGTAAAAACGGCTATTTTGCTTTTTTGTTAATTACTTATCAGGGGGCGCTATGCGCGATAAATACTCAGGCCTGCAAATAGGCATTCACTGGCTGGTCTTCTTACTGGTTATTGTTGCTTATTGTTCGATGGAATTCCGTGGCTTTTTTCCGCGTAGCGCGCGTCCGATTATCAACATGGTGCACGTGTCCTGTGGCATCTCCATTCTGGTGCTGATGGTGGCGCGTTTGCTGATTCGCCTGAAACGCCCGGCGCCACCGATTATGCCGAAACCTAAGCCAATGATGACGGGTATGGCGCATCTGGGGCATCTGGCGATTTATCTGCTGTTTATTGCATTGCCAATTATTGGTCTGGTGATGATGTATAACCGGGGAAATCCGTGGTTTGCTTTTGGGATAACCATGCCGCATGCGGCGGAATCGAATTTCGATATTGTCGATACGATGAAGGATTACCACATTCTGCTGGCGAATATTGGTTACTGGCTGATTGGTCTTCGTGCACTGGCCGCGCTGGCACATCATTATGTCTGGAAAGACAATACGCTGCTGCGCATGATGCCGCGTAAACGGGGTCAATCATAAGTAAACTGAATAGTCCTTTATTGGCCATGTGGCGTGCGTTACCATACCGCCACGATGGTTAATATTGTGTAAGGAAGAGCAGGGTGTTCGCAGATTTTGGCGTACTAAATTACTGGACGTATGTGGTTGGGGCGATTTTTATCATTCTGGTGCCGGGGCCAAATACCTTCTTTGTCCTGAAAACAGGCGTGGCACACGGTATTCGTGGCGGCTACATGGCAGCGCTGGCGGTCTTTATCGGCGATGCGGTGCTGATGTTCCTCTCGTATGCGGGCGTGGCGACGCTCATTAAAACCACTCCTGTGCTGTTTAATCTGGTGCGCTATCTGGGGGCGATTTATCTGCTCTATCTGGGCGGGAAAATGCTCTACAGTACGCTGAAGCGTACAGCCGGAGAACCAGAAGCGCACCCCGAGCCGGGTCATGCTATTTTCAAACGCGCGCTGACGCTGAGCTTAACGAATCCCAAAGCGATTTTGTTTTATGTCTCGTTCTTCGTGCAGTTTATCGACGTGAAATCGGCTACGCCGGGGCTGGCATTCTTTATCCTGGCGCTGACGCTTGAACTGGTGAGTTTTACCTATTTAAGCTTCCTGATCGTATCAGGCTCGCTGGTGACGCGGTATGTGAAAACCCGTAAGAAGCTGGCGAAAATTGGCAATAGCCTGATTGGGCTGGTGTTTGTCGGTTTCGCGGCGCGACTGGCGACGCTGCAGTCCTGAGTTCCTTTTTGCCGGATATTTCTGTATCCGGCAACCCCTCCAAAGCAATCCTTCCTTTCTTACGTGTCCATTTCCAGACTGCTGAGTTTTACTGCGAAGGTGTAAAATCGCGGCGGGTGCTTGAGGCTATCTGTCTCAGGCAAACACCAAAAGGCAGATAGAGAAAAGCCCCGGAAACATTGAGCGTCTTGCAGGACGCTTAACACTTACCGAGGCCCAAATCTATGCCCAACAGCATTAGATTAGCCTCTTACAGACCTACGGGTCAAGGAGAAGCAGGCTATGAAATGGCAACGTTCAGGCTTAATTGCCCTGGTTATCATCTGTATCACCGTGATTTTCGCGGTGTTGGCGATGCGGCGGGATCTCTGCGAGGTCCACTTCCGGACAAACCAGACGGAGGTTACTGTTTCTACAGCGTGCGAATCTAAACAGTAAGAGACAAGGCGGGGAGCGATCCCCGCCAATCTCAATGGTTGGCTGGCGTCCTCAATGCACCCTATCAACATATTCATTTGGTGATTGTTTTACATCTGTATCATATCGATGATAGTATACCCCCCTATACTAATGGAGGGCGTATGCCGCATTCCCCTGACGATAAAAAACGGGCGCTGACCCGGGTACGCCGCATTAAAGGGCAGGTTGATGCTCTTGAACGTGCGCTGGAATCCGGCGAGCCGTGCCTGACTATTCTGCAACAGATCGCGTCAATTCGCGGGGCCGCCAATGGCCTGATGGGCGAACTGGTTGAAATGCACCTTAAAGACGAACTGGTAAGCGGCGAAACGACGCCCGATCAGCGCGCCGTGCGTATGGCTGAAGTCGGTCATCTGCTACGATCTTATCTAAAATAAAACATCATAAAGGAAGAGACCGCTATGAAATCACGTGCAGCTGTCGCGTTTGGCCCAGGTCAACCGCTGAAAATTGTTGAAATCGATGTCGCAGCGCCGAAAAAGGGCGAAGTATTGGTAAAAATTACCCACACCGGGGTTTGCCATACCGATGCATTTACCTTATCCGGCGATGATCCGGAGGGCGTGTTTCCGGCGGTGCTGGGTCATGAAGGCGGCGGCATCGTTGTTGAAGTGGGCGAAGGCGTCACCAGCCTGAAACCGGGCGACCATGTTATTCCGCTTTATACTGCCGAATGCGGGGAGTGTAAGTTCTGTAAGTCTGGTAAAACTAACCTTTGTCAGGCCGTTCGCGCTACCCAGGGGAAGGGTCTGATGCCGGATGGCACCACTCGTTTTTCCTATAACGGTGAACCGATTTACCATTACATGGGCACCAGTACGTTCAGCGAATACACCGTGTGTGCCGAGATCTCACTGGCGAAAGTGAACCCGCAGGCACCGCTCGACAAAGTTTGTCTGCTGGGTTGCGGCGTCACTACCGGTATTGGCGCGGTGCATAACACCGCAAAAGTAAAAGAGGGCGATACTGTTGCGATCTTCGGTCTGGGCGGCATCGGCCTGGCGGCGATTCAGGGGGCGGTACAGGCGAAAGCGGGACGCATTCTGGCTGTTGATACCAATCCGGAGAAATTCAAGCTGGCGAAAGAGATGGGCGCGACCGATTTCATTAACCCGAAGGATTACGATAAACCGGTTCAGGATGTCATTGTCGAAATGACCGACGGTGGCGTTGATTTTAGCTTCGAATGTATCGGAAACGTCGACGTCATGCGAGCCGCGCTGGAATGCTGCCATAAAGGTTGGGGCGAAAGCGTCATCATCGGCGTTGCGGGTGCTGGTCAGGAAATTAAAACCCGTCCGTTCCAGTTGGTAACTGGCCGCGTATGGCGTGGTTCTGCTTTTGGTGGCGTAAAAGGCCGTTCCCAGTTGCCGGGAATGGTAGAAGACGCCATGGCGGGCAAAATTCAGCTCGATCCGTTCATTACGCACCGTTTGCCGCTGGAGCAAATCAACGAAGCGTTTGATCTGATGCACGAAGGAAAATCCATTCGTACGGTTATTCATTTCGGCGACGCGTAATCTCAGGTGTCCTCTCCCGCGGGGAGAGGACGTTTTTTACGCCAAATTGTGACCCACCTTGCGCTTTTAGCCATAATCAAATTCTCTGGCTTGCCGATGACAATCTTACGGGCGTGTTTGTACGCCGCTTACCTGAAGAGAGTCGATTGGCATGGACAACACTACAACCCAATACCCGCCGCAAAAACCCAGTTTCCTGCACCATATTCGTTTAGTTCCGCTTTTCTCCGCTATCCTTGGCGGCATTATTCTGCTGTTTGCCTTAAGCTCCGGGCTTGCGGGTTATTTCCTGTTGCAGGCGGAGCAGGATCAAAAAGATGTCACCGAAGAATTGCAGGTGCGGATGGGCTTATCAAACAGCTCTAACCATCTGCGCACGACCCGTATTGAGCTCATTCACGCCGGCGCGGCGAGCCGGATTGCTGAAATGGAAGAGATGAAACGCAATATTGTGACGGCAGAATCGCGCATGCAGCAATCGCAGGCGGCGTTTACCCAATATCGTGAGCGTCGGGTGAAAACGTCTGCAGACAGTGCCCTGGATAAAGAGCTTAATGCTCGCTATACCGCCTATATTGATGGTCTGAAGCCAATGCTGAAATACGCTAAAAATGGCATGTTTGAAGCGATCATTAATCATGAAAATGAACAGGCGAAACCGCTGGACGATCGCTATAACGCGGTACTGCTGAAAGTGATTCAGATTCGTACCGACAGAGCCAATCTCCTTACTGATCTGTCGCTGGAGCGTACCCGTCTGGGGCTGATGTTCATGGCGGCAGCCTTTGCGCTGGCGCTGGTGCTGACAATAATGACCTTCGTGGTGTTGCGCCGTATTGTGATTAAACCCTTACAACATGCCGGGCAGCGTATCGCGCAAATCGCCAGCGGCGATCTTACCCAGCCTGATGAATCTACCGGGCGCAGCGAAATCGGCCAACTCAGCTTTAACCTGCAAAAAATGCAGCATGCGCTGGTGAAAACGGTGGGTTCGGTACGACAGGGGGCGGAGGAAATCTATCGTGGTACCAGCGAAATTTCCGTGGGCAATACGGATCTCTCTGCACGGACCGAACAACAGGCGGCTGCTATTGAACAGACCGCCGCCAGCATGGAAGAGCTTACCGCAACCGTGAAACAAAACGCCGATAACGCTCATCACGCCAGTAAACTGGCGGAGGATGCCTCCGGGAAAGCGATGCGTGGCGGGCAACTGGTCACAGGTGTGGTCACAACAATGGGCAATATTTCTACCAGTTCGAAGAAGATCTCCGAAATTACCGCGGTGATTAATAGTATTGCCTTCCAGACCAACATTCTGGCACTCAACGCGGCGGTGGAAGCGGCGCGTGCTGGCGAACAGGGGCGTGGGTTTGCGGTGGTCGCCAGTGAAGTGCGCACGCTCGCCAGCCGCAGCGCGCAGGCGGCGAAAGAGATTGAAGGACTGATTTCTGAATCTGTCACCCTGATTGAGCGCGGTTCGGATGAAGTGGTGAACGCCGGGGCTACGATGACGGAAATTGTTGATGCGGTGAAACGCGTGACGGACATTATGCTGGAAATCGCGGCGGCGTCTGATGAACAGAGTCGCGGGATTTTGCAGGTCAGCCAGGCGATTACCGAGATGGATAACGTCACTCAGCAGAATGCCTCGCTGGTGGAGGAAGCATCGGCAGCGGCGGCCTCGCTGGAGGCACAGGCAGCACGATTAACTGAAGCGGTAGGGACTTTTCATATTCCTTCACGCAGCGGTGTGAAGAAAGAAAACGTCCCGGCTACCGCACCGACGTTAGCCGTGGCAGGCAGCGATAGCTGGGAATCGTTTTAGGTTAAAAGGTCGGGTGAGAAATCACCCGACACGGAGAGTTACTTTTGTGTGTCCGGCAGGGCGTACGCAATGATGTAATCACCACGATCCGGTGACTGACGTGCGCCGCCGGCGTTGATGATAATGTATTGCTTGCCGGTTTTCGGCGACACATAGGTCATCGGGCCAGACTGGCTACCCACCGGCAGTCGGTCTTTCCAGATTTCTTTCCCGGTTGCCGTATCAAACGCGCGCAGATAGAAATCCTGCGTACCGGCGAAGAACAGCAGACCAGATTGTGTCGTCATCGACGCGCCCAGCGTCGGCATCCCGATAGGAATCGGCATATGCATGCGGATACCCAACGGCCCGGTGTCTTCCACCGTACCCACCGGTACCTGCCAGACGATTTTGCCTGATTTCAAATCGACCGCTGACATCGTACCGAATGGCGGTTTCTGACACGGAATACCCAGCGGCGACAGGAAGCGCTCGCGCATTGCGCCATACGGTGTGCCTTCCATCGGGACAATCCCCATCTCGATACCGCTGGCATCTTTCGCCACTTTCTCGCGCGGTACCATGTAGTTCGCCAGACCCAGGCGCATATCGTTAACGAACATCAGGCTGTTGTTCGGGTCAATGGAGACACTGCCCCAGTTCATGCCGCCCAACGAACCGGGATATTGCAGCGAACGATCTTCGCCAGGTGGGGTGAAAATGCCCTGATGGCGCATCTCTTTAAACTGAATACGGCACAGCAGCAAATCGATTGGTGTTGCGCCCCACATGTCCGACTCTTTCAGCGTTTCGTTGCCAATCATCGGCATACCGACGGAATACGGCTGAGTAGGGGAATAGCGTTCGCCTTTAACATCACCAACTGGAACCGGGCGCTCTTCGACTTTCGCCACCGGCTCGCCGGTTTCGCGGTTCAGCATGAAGATCATGCCCTGCTTGCTGGTTTGTACCAGCACCGGCGTGGTGCCGCCTTTGCCGTCAGGCAAATCGGTCAGCAACGGCTGGGAAGGCAGGTCGAAATCCCACAGATCGTGGTGGGTGGTTTGATAGTGCCAGCGCACTTTACCTGTGGTGGCGTCAACGGCCACAATCGACGAGCTGTATTTGTCATCCAGCGCTGTACGTTCGCCTGCCCAGAAATCTGGCGTCGCATTCCCGGTCGGTAAGTAGACCAGATTCAGTTTGGCGTCATAGGACATCGCGGACCACACGTTTGGCGTCCCGCGCGTGTAGGTCTGGCCTTCCGGCGGCAGCCCGGTAATGTTCGGATTACCCGGATCCCATGCCCACGCCAGTTTACCGGTGTGTACGTCATAAGCACGCACCACGCCCGGCGGCTCATCGGTGGAGAAGTTATCGGCCACGCGGCCACCCAACACCACCACATTACCGGCTACCAACGGCGTTGAGGTTTGCTGATAATAACCGGGTTTGATTTCGCCCATCCCAACGCTCAGATCAACCACGCCGTTATCACCAAAATCGGCGCACGGTTTACCGGTATCGGCATTGATCGCGATAAGGCGCGCGTCGGTGGTTGGCAGGAACAAACGACGCGGGCAGGCCGCTGGCGCGCTGTTATTTTCCGCAGCGGCGACGTTCTGCTTCTCTTCGTAATAGCCTAACCCGCGGCAACGCTGCCAGTTTGGTGCGGTGGCTTTCGAATCATAGCGCCACTTCTCTTTACCGCTGTCGACATCCAGCGCCAGCACTTTACTGTACGGCGTACAGACGAACAGCGTATCGCCCACCTGTAATGGGGTATTCTGATCTTCTGCACCGGAACCGTTACTGAGCGGAATATCTCCGGTGTGTGCTACCCACGCCACCTGCAGCTTATCGACGTTCTGTTTGTTGATTTGGTCTAACGCGGCAAAGCGATCGCCGTGAGTCGTGTTCCCCCAGTGGAGCCAGTTTTTCTGCTGCTCGCCGGCGGTCACCTGCTTCACCGGTACATCTTCATTTGCGCTTACCAGAGTATGGGTTTTGAACATTCCCCCTAAGCTGGCCAGTAATCCTACCGCGATGATAGCCGCGAGACCAAAGGCCGGACCTTTCTTGGCCTGTGGCGACACGGACAAGAATGGCCAGACAATAGCACAAAGGCAGGCCAGTACCCCAAAGGTGAACAGACGTGAAAAGAGGGGCCAGAAATCCCAGCCTGCATCGCTGACGGACCAAATCAGCGCAATAATAAACGCCAGCGCATACAGCACTATCCCGCTACGACGATTACGTGCAATCAGCGCCGCAGCGACAATCATCACCAGTCCCATCAGTGCGAAGAACCAGGTTCCTCCCACGGTGGCGAGTTTAATGCCCAGCGCGCCCACGGCCAGACCGATGATAAACATCAGCCCGGCGAGAAGCCATTTCAGGACCCGGGGGAGTCCTTTGAGTGAAATACCCGTTGCCATACTGTTCTCCTGATGACAGCCAAACCCAGATGAGTGAACCAAATGAATCACACATAGAAGGGGTGTTGTTTTAAATGAAAGAGATCTGCTTGTTATTCATGTTCATCCGATACTCATATGAATTACGAATGAACCATATGGTTAATTTATGGCTATAATAGATCTGTTAAATGGCATTACGCAATTGTTAATAAATGATTTCGCATTAATTGATCTATGGTGACGGCATCTGAGGTGAAGCGGTAGCCGCCCTCTCCATGGCGGAGAGGGCCGGAATGCGGAAGGTCAACCTGGCATTGATTTGCGAATGGCTGCCAGCAGCGTCTGTGCGCAGCTGGAGAGGGGACTGTCTACACGCGTCAACACACCAATGGGCTCGCCCTGACCTTGGGTCGCGATGGGAAGCGAGGTCAACGCACCGCGTCGCAGATCGTCCCTGACCGCGCCAGATGGCACAAACCAAACGTAGTTATAATCTACGGTTAACTGGCGAGAAAGCGAGGCTGACAGCGTTTCAATACATCCCGCAGGCATTTTACAACCCTGGCTTTGCAGTAGCGTTTCCGCATTTTGACGGGGAACGGTCCCTTTCGGAGAGACAACAACAGGCCACTCCAATACGCGGCTCAAGGTGATATTTTCATGCAGAAGAGGGTGGTCCGGGCGTACTACCAGCTTGAGCGATTCCAGAAACAGTAGCTCATAGGTTAGGCCGGTCATCAGCTCCGGATCGGACATCCGACCGATACCAAAATCAATATCCCCGGATTTCAGCGCCGCCAGCAGCATGGTGTTATTCATTGTTGCTACCTGCAACGTGACATCATGCTGTTGCTGATGAAACTGACCCAGCACCATCGGTAAGATCCCCAGCGCAGCAGTAGGCAACGCGCCGATTCGGACGACATCGTGATGGCTGCCTTCTTTGCGGGTTAATGCCTGACCTGCGGTATTTAACGCATCCAGAACTTTCACCGCGTGGGTAAGAAACTGCTCACCAACAAGCGTCAGCTGTGCGCCAAGACGCCCACGTTCAAATAAGCGGGTGCCGGTCAGTTGCTCCAGTTCATTAAGCGTTTTGGACAACGCTGGCTGGCTGAGATTAAGGGTTTCAGCCGCGCGCCCCAGAGTTCCTTGTTGGGCGACGGCAACGAAAGTGTGCAGGTGGCGCAGACGAATGCGCTGACTAAAGAGAGCATTTTTTTCCATACGCGATGTTAAGAACAGATCGATAAGAGTGACAAGTAATACTGTTTAAAATTGATAACTTGATTGCAAATTATTTTTAACATCTGATCTAATTGAGTTACAAGAATTTTCTGGCAAAGCAAAGGGGGTCAGGGGAAAAAGAAAGCCCGGCAAACGCAGCGACGCCGGGCATCGGGTGGTTAAAGATCGAAAAAGACGGTTTCCTTATCACCCTGTAGATAGACATCAAAACGGTACACGGTCTCGTTACCGCGCGTCTCTTTTTGGGCGATGAGCGTCTGGCGGCGAACTTCCCACTCAATCAGATTCAGTACGGGATCGGTCTGATTTGCGGCCTGTTCGTCGGCAAAGTACATCCGCGTATTCAGGCCAATATTAATGCCGCGTGCGGCTATCCACAGATTAACGTGCGGTGCCATCATACGCCCATCACGCCCCACTACCGGGCCGGGTTTGATGGTTTCGAAGCGCCAGATGCCGCTATCAAAATCTGAGCAGGCGCGACCCCAGCCACGGAAATCGGCATCCAGCGCTTTGCCTTCCTGTCTGTCCGCCGGGTGGTTATAGCGGCCGTTGGCGTTCGCCTGCCAGATCTCCAGCAGGACATCGCGCACTGGCGTGCCTGAACCATCCAGTACACGCCCTTCAATGGTAATGCGCTCGCCCTGAGTATGGCTATTAACCAGTACCGGACCAAAGTTTTTTTCGAAAATATGGAACCCGGCGGCATCCGGCGCGAGGCCGATGTGGACGTATGGGCCTGCCGTCTGTGAGGCCGTTTCCTGTAAATAATTTTTCATCGCGCAGCCCCCTGAGTGCGGTTTTCAAACAGTGTTGCACGTTGCCCGCGTAACACCAGATCAAAACGATACGCCAGACAATCCAGCGGAATCGCCGCATGCGTATCCAGCTCGGCAATCAACGTGCGGATGGCATCATCGTTATTGATGGTTTTAACAATAGGACACTGTTTGATTAGCGGATCGCCTTCGAAATACATCTGCGTCACCAGACGTTGAGCAAAGGCATCGCCTGACAGCGAAAAATGTATATGCGAAGGACGCCAGTCGCTCGCCTGATTACGCCACGGATACGGGCCCGGCTTAATGGTACGGAAGAAGTAATAGCCGTTTTCATCCGTCAGTACGCGGCCGCAGCCGCCAAAATTGGGGTCGATCGGTGCCAGGTACTGATCTTTTTTATGGCGATAACGACCGCCGGCATTGGCCTGCCAGACTTCAACCAGGGTGTTTTTCATCGGGCGGCCAAATCCGTCGCGTACATAACCGTGAACGATGATGCGTTCGCCAATCGGCAGGCCATCTTTGGCATAATTCAGGATTAAATCGTTATCCTGAGGACCCAGATCGTCGCTGGAAAAAACCGGGCCGGTGATTTCCGACAGTGAGTTTTGCAGGGAGATAAGTGCATTGCGCGGCGAGCGCAGCACGCTGGTTTTGTAGCCCGGCGCAAACGCGGGCGGATGACTGTTATAGTCGCGATGGATAACTTCTTGCGGTGACCATTTTGTGCTCATAGGGTGGCTCCGTGTAGGGTGTTGTTTTTGTCGCCACAATGAGTGTGTGTAAATTCAATGTTAATTTAAAGTGAATTTAAGGTGTTTGTTTAATAACCTGTGGTTATACCTCTCCGTTTCGCTTACAGCGTCATGCCGATCACACTTTCCAAATTCTTGCCACGCAGTGTCATTAGCTTTTCTACACTCCAGAATATATTCACTGGAGGCATGACATCATGGCGCAAAGCATCACGGCAGATGAGATTCGGGAAGATTTTTCGCAGGCGATGTCGGCAATGTATCAGCAGGAAGTGCCGCAGTACGGCACGTTGCTGGAGCTGGTTGCAGACGTGAATCTGGCGGTGCTGGAAAATAACACGCGCCTGCATGAACAACTGGTAAATGCGGATGAACTGGCTCGGCTAAACGTTGAGCGTCATGGGGCGATTCGCGTCGGCACGGCTGAGGAGCTATCGATGCTGCGGCGCATGTTCGCGATTATGGGGATGTACCCGGTTAGCTATTATGATCTCTCTCAGGCGGGCGTGCCGGTGCACTCCACGGCATTTCGCCCGGTAGATGATGCGGCATTGTCGCGCAATCCATTTCGCGTGTTTACCTCGCTTTTACGCCTGGAATTAATTGACGATCCCGCGCTCAGGCAGCGTGCTACTGAGATTTTACAGCAGCGCGATATTTTTACCCCGCGTTGTCGTGAGCTGATTGCACTACATGAAGAGCGGGACGAGTTCACGGCGTCGCAGGCACAGGAGTTTGTCCAGCAAGCGCTGGAAACCTTTCGCTGGCATCAGTCGGCGACGGTCGATCGCGAGACCTATCAGGCGTTGCATCAGCAGCATCGGTTAATTGCCGATGTTGTCTGTTTCCCCGGATGTCACATCAACCATCTCACGCCGCGCACGCTGGATATCGACCGCGTACAGGCGCTGATGGCGGAATACGGAATTGAACCAAAAGCGGTGATTGAAGGCCCACCGCGCCGTGATGTTCCGTTGTTATTGCGCCAGACCAGTTTTAAAGCGCTGGAAGAGCCGGTGAAATTTGCCGGTGATGGGCAGGGAACGCATACCGCGCGGTTTGGTGAAATCGAGCAGCGGGGCATCGCGTTAACGCAAAAAGGGCGGGCGCTGTATGACAAACTGCTGAATGAGGCGGGCATCGGTAGCGATAATCTGACCCATCAACTGCATCTGCAGGATGTGTTCAAGGCGTTTCCGGATAGCGAATTTTTGCTCCGTCAGCAGGGGCTTGCCTGGTTTCGTTATCGTCTGACGCCCGCAGGGGAAGCGCACCGTCAGGCATTTCATCCCGGCGACGATCCACAACCGTTAATTGAGCGCGGTTGGGTGATAGCGCAGCCGATTATTTATGAAGACTTTCTGCCCGTCAGCGCGGCGGGGATTTTTCAGTCCAACCTTGGAAACGGCAATTCGTCGCGTCATCACGGAAACGCCAGTCGCGACGCCTTTGAACAGGCGCTGGGCTGTCCGGTGCTGGATGAGTTTACGCTCTACGAGCAGGCAGAAGCGCGCAGCAAACGGCGTTGCGGTCTGCTCTGAAACAGGTAATCTTGAGGGAGATTGATAAAGGACGAAATCGATGCACAACCCCTCAACGCCGTTGGCGGAAACCCGCCAGGGCACACTCCTTGGCCTCGTTGATGAGAATATCCACCTCTGGCGAGGCATTCCCTTTGCACAATCGCCCGTTGGCGCTTTGCGCTGGCGCGCGCCACAGCCCGTTCAACCGTGGGCTGGTGTGCGTGAGGCTGATACGTTTTCTGCGTCCTGCTGGCAGAATATCGACTACTGCCGCGAACTGGGTGGTGGCGATCCGGGGCGCTTCTCAGAGGATTGTCTGTATCTGAATGTCTGGTCGCCAGCCGCGCGTTCAGCGCCTTTACCCGTGATGGTGTGGCTGCACGGTGGCGGGTACACCATTGGTGCGGGCGGACTGCCGCCGTACGACGGCAAAGCGCTTGCGCAACGTAATGTGGTGGTGGTGACGGTTAACTATCGGCTCGGGCATTTGGGCTTTTTTGCTCATCCTGCCCTTGAAGGAGAAGACGACGAGCCGCTCAATAACTTTGCCCTGATGGATCAAATCGCCGCGCTACGCTGGGTTCAGGAGAACATCGCGGCATTTGGTGGTGACAGTAATAATGTCACGTTATTTGGCGAGTCTGCGGGCGCGCGCAGCGTGCTGTCACTCATGACATCGCCGAAAGCGACGGGGCTGTTTCACAAAGCGGTGATCCAGAGTGGCTATACGCTTCCCGATACCCCACGCGAAAAGGCGCTGGAGAAGGGCGTACAGCTGGCGGCGCACTTTGGCCTGGAGAATGCCAGCGCGGACCAGCTACGTGCGATCCCGCCGGAAAAGTTCTGGCCGCTCGAAGCACCGCTCAATATTGGCCCAACGCCCATCGCCGGAGACGCGGTGCTACCACAGCCCATGCTGGACGTCTTTTTTGCCGGGAAACAGCATGCGATGCCGGTGTTGATTGGTTCGAACAGCGACGAAGCCAGCGTGATGGCGGTGTTTGGTGTTGATCTTGCCGGTGAGATAGAAAAACTCAGGCGAACCCGGCGTCTGGGGCTGGGGCTCATTAAACTGCTCTATCCGGGTGTGAAGGGCGATGAAGAACTCGGGCGGCAGGTGTGCCGGGATATGGCCTTTACCACACTGGGCTATGTGGTGATGCAGGCCCAACAGCGGGTGAATCAACCCTGCTGGCGCTACTGGTTTGATTATGTGGCCGAAGCGGAACACGCGACTTACGCCAACGGCGCGTGGCATGGCAACGAAGTCCCTTACGTTTTTGATACCCTGACGCTGGCAGAACCTGCCCGATTTTACGTCAATGAGCGAGACCGTGCCTTTGCGACACAGGTGGCCGATTATTGGGTGAATTTCGCGCATCATGCCAGTGCCACCTGCACGGTGCTCAATGGCCCAATGCGCTGGCCTGCATCGATACAGGGACGCGACCGCCTACTGAGAATTGGCCTGAATAAGCACGCAGGTTTTAAAGTGGAGAACCGTTTTATGCGTGCGCGGCTGGCGTTGTTTAAACGGGTGATGAAGCATCATGTGACGTTGGATTGAGAACTGAGCGTTGAATTGACCTTACGGTCTGTAAGAGGCACTCTACATGTGTCTGCATATAGGGGGCCTCGGGTTGATTGAAAAATCACTCGGGGCTTTTCTCTATCTGCCGTCCTGCAAATGCCTGAGACAGATAGCCTCAAGCACCCTCGCGTATTCTACGCCTTAATCCCTTTTATACTGGATTGATGAATTCCGAATTTTTGCGGCGATTTTAGTCGGAGCCTTAACTTCACCCGTGCAACGTGTGCAACACCTTTCGTGGTAAATAACGTTTTTTATACACAAATTTACACCTTATTCAGTCTCTTCCCCTCGACAGAATTTTTTTGCGCCAGTCAGAACAATTTATCGCGCCAACAATTGGATTATTAATCGATTTTGTCTAGAGTGGTCGGACTTAACGACGTAACCGTTTACCGCATTCTTCTCTTAAAAAGGACGCTTTCTCAGGCATGAACCGCAGACACTTTCTTAAATCATCAATGGCTGTTGCCGCCGTGTGCGGGACATCCGGTGTAGCTTCCCTTTTTTCTCAGGCTGCGTTAGCGCAGGAGTCGGATATTGCGGACGGACAAACCCGTCGTTTCGACTTTTCGGTGCTGCAGTCTATGGCACACGATCTCTCCCGTCAGCCATGGGGTGGCGCGCCGCGTCCGTTGCCGGAAACGCTGGCGAACATGACGCCGCAGGCCTACAACAGCATTCAGTATGACGCCGCACATTCTCTGTGGAACAACGTTGACGATCGCCAGTTAGACATCCAGTTCTTCCACGTGGGGATGGGGTTCCGCCGTCGCGTGCGGATGTTCTCCGTCGATGCCGCGACGCAGCAAGCGCGCGAAGTGCATTTCCGTCCGGAACTGTTTAAATACACCGACACGAGCGTTGATACCAAACAGCTGGAAGGGCAGACCGATCTCGGCTTCGCCGGATTCCGCGCCTTTAAAGCGCCGGAACTGGCGCGTCGCGATATCGTATCTTTCCTTGGCGCGAGCTACTTCCGCGCGGTAGACAGCACCTATCAGTACGGTTTGTCCGCCCGAGGACTTGCGGTGGATACCTACACCGACAGTCTGGAAGAGTTCCCGGATTTCACTTCGTTCTGGTTTGAAACCGTGAAACCAGGGGCAACCGTCTTTACGGTGTATGCACTGCTCGATAGCCCAAGCGTGACCGGTGCGTATAAGTTCATTATTAACTGTGCGGAAAGCCAGGTGATTATGGACGTCGAAAATCATATTTACGCGCGCAAAGACATCAAACAACTGGGTATTGCACCGATGACCAGTATGTTCAGCTGCGGCAATAACGAACGCCGCGTCTGCGACACTATCCACCCGCAAATTCACGACTCCGATCGTCTGGCGATGTGGCTGGGTAACGGCGAGTGGATTTGCCGTCCGCTGAATAACCCGCAGAAACTGCAATTCAACGCGTATCAGGACAAAAATCCGAAAGGCTTTGGCTTGTTGCAACTGGATCGCGATTTCACGCACTATCAGGACGTCATGGGCTGGTACAATAAGCGCCCGAGCCTGTGGGTTGAACCGCGTAATCAGTGGGGCAAAGGGGCCGTCAGTTTGATGGAAATCCCGACTACCGGTGAAACGCTCGATAACATTGTTTGCTTCTGGCAGCCGGAAAAACCGGTGAAAGCAGGCGATACGCTTAACTTCAGCTATCGCCTCTACTGGAGCGCGATGCCGCCGGTACGTTCACCGCTGGCACGCGTGATGGCGACCCGGACCGGTATGGGCAGTTTCCCGGAAGGCTGGGCGCCGGGCGAGCATTACCCGGAAAAATGGTCACGTCGATTTGCTATCGATTTCGTTGGCGGCGATCTGAAAGCGGCTGCGCCGAAAGGTATCGAGCCGGTCATTACACTCTCCAGTGGGGAAGCCAAACAGGTTGAGATCCTCTACGTGGAACCGTTCGACGGCTACCGTATTCTCTTTGACTGGTATCCGACCTCCGACTCAACCGACCCGGTTGATATGCGTATGTTCCTGCGCTGTCAGGGGGATGCTATCAGTGAAACCTGGTTGTATCAGTATTTCCCGCCTGCGCCGGATAAACGTCAGTACGTTGACGACCGCGTGATGAAGTAATCGAATAAAACTGTAACCTGTAGGCCGGATAAGCGAAGCACCATCCGGCTTTTTTATTGAGGAAACGCCATGTCTTCGCAGGAGATTATCCCGGTTAGCCATATATTGAGCCTCCACGCCGTCGATGAAAGCCACGTTCCGGCGCTGCATCAGTTGGTTATTAAAAACAGAGACTGGCTTTCTGCGTCAATGAACTGGCCGCTGCTGGTCACCCACGAGCAGGATACGCATCAGCATGTGCTGGGCAATATGATGCTGCATCAGCGCGGCATCGTGAAAATGTTTATGATTTTCGAGCATGAAACGCTGGTGGGCGTACTGTCGTTTAATCAAATTGAACCGACCAACTAGACCGGTTACATCGGTTACTGGCTTGATGAGGCTGAGCAGGGTAAAGGTATTCTATCTGCCTCGTTGCAGGCGTTTATTGATTACTTTGCGCAACGCGGCGAGGTACGCCGCTTTGTCATCAAATGCCGCGTAGATAACGCGCGTAGCAATCAGGTTGCCTTACGTAACGGGTTTAGCCTCGAAGGCTGTCTGAAGCAGGCGGAATTTCTCAACGGTAATTATTACGATCAAAATATTTACGCACGAATTATCGACAACGCCTCAAAGTGATCCTAATAGCGGCGTGCGCGTAATCCGCTGCTCGCCGCGAATCACCGCGCGTCCGCGCAAATGAATCACGTCATCCCCAAAGGCTTCGACGACGGCATCACCTTCAATCTCAACATGATGCTCGATCACCACATCGCCGCGAATACGCGCATGCCCGTAAATCAACACGTTATCGTCAAGCAGAATCGGGCCGCCCTGGAGTACTGCGTTACCGCCGACGCGCACGTGATGTTTCAACAGGCAATTACCTTCAATGACCGCGTTTTCAGCTACCTGCGAGCTGTAGCGTAGAGTGGGGATGGCGTCTTCTCCGGCCCCGGCTACCACCCGAGCGTTGCCATACACTTTCGCGCAGTCGCAGACCCAGACGTCGTTTTCTTCGTTGCCTTCCAGCAGGGCGCGTTCGAAGATCTCAGCCCGGTGTTCAACAAAGGCATGATTCACAATCGCTTCACCATAAATTTGTGCCTGGTGAACAATTCGCGAGCGGCTCACCGTCGCGTGGTCGTAAATCTGAAGCACTTGATCGTTATCAGGCGTCAGTCCCCGGGCGGCAATCACCTGGCTATGGTGTAAAATGCGCGCGTTGCCAAACAGGTGACAATATCCGCGAACGATGGATGCCTGTACGGTGACATTGTCACTTATACGAGCGTAATGAGTGATTTTACTGCCATCGATCCAGGCCTCTCCGCGAATCTGCGCATGATGGCTGACTTCGCAAGGTTGCGTCAGGCGGGCGTTTCCTTCGATATACGCGCCTGCAAATACCACACTGTTTTCATCGTATATCCAACAATCGCCTTGCTGACTAAGCGCTCTTTCGTCGTCTATCCAACCGCCCGCGCTGCCTGCGGTGACATCGGCAAAGTCACGCAGGGCAATGATTTGCCGCACCACAACGTTGCGTTTATCGCCATTTTCCGTAAACGAGTGTGTGCGGGTCTGTTCGCTAAGGCGGTATTTTTTCATCGGTTATTCTCATTGCTTCGCACTAAGATAAACGTAGCAAATATTGCAGGTAGCGGGCATTTAAAGATTACTTTAAAATGCATCTTCAAATTTAGTTGATATTATAAACAAAATGAAGAATTCGAAGTGTGAGAGCAAGGTGTTGAATTTACCCGCTGGCTATTTTGGCATGGTGTTGGGGACCATCGGGATGGGGTTTGCCTGGCGTTATGCCAGCACGATTTGGCCAGTGAACCGGGCGATTGGCGACGGTCTGGTGATTCTGGCGATCGTGATGTGGAGCTTGCTGGCGCTGGCGTTTATCAGCCGGGCGATACACTTTCCACATAGCGTTATCGATGAAATGCGACATCCGATTGCCAGCAGTTTTGTCAGCCTGTTTCCGGCAACAACGATGCTGGTGTCAATTGGCGTCACGCCGTGGGACAGGCCGATTGCGCTGGTGCTGTTTTCCGTGGGGGTGACGCTGCAACTGGCTTACGCCGCCTGGCAAACCGCGGGGCTGTGGCGCGGAGAACATCCCGAAGGCGCCACCACGCCGGGGCTTTATTTACCGACTGTGGCGAATAACTTTATCAGCACCATGGCCTGCGGCGCGCTGGGTTTTAACGACGCCGGGCTGGCGTTTCTGGGGGCGGGCGTAATTTCATGGATCACGCTCGAACCGGCTATCGTTCAGCGCTTGCGTAGCGGTGGCGAATTACCGGTGCCGCTGCGTACCTCTTTGGGTATTCAACTTGCTCCGGCGCTGGTGGCCTGTAGCGCATGGCTGAGCGTCAACGGCGGGCACGCGGATGTCTTCGCCAAAATGCTGTTTGGTTATGGCCTGCTTCAACTGCTGTTTATGCTACGCCTGATGCCCTGGTATCTGCGTCAGGCTTTTAATGCGTCGTTCTGGAGTTTCTCGTTTGGTATCTCCGCGCTTGCCACGACGGCGCTGCATCTCGGCCATGCCAGTGGCGTCGGTTTCTACCATCACCTGGCGTTGCCGATGTTTATCTTTACCAATTTCATTATTGGCCTGTTATTGATACGCACGCTGGTGTTATTGCTTCAGGGGAAACTGCTGGTCCGTGTCGACCGTTCTGTTTTAGAGAAAAGTAAGGATTGATGATGACGATTCGTGATGAAAACTACTTCAGTGAAAAATATGGTCTGACCCGTACGCATTCCGAGGTGCTGGAGGCGGCGAAAGTGATTAAGCCTGGCAAAACGTTGGATCTCGGCTGCGGTAACGGGCGTAACACGCTTTACCTTGCTGCAAACGGTTTTGACGTTACGGCATGGGATAAGAATCCGGCAAGCATCACTAACCTGGAATCGATCCGTCGTGAAGAAGGGCTGGAGAATGTGCAATCGGCGATTAAAGATCTCAACACACTGAGCTTTGACGGGGAATACGACTTTATTCTTTCGACCGTAGTGATGATGTTCCTGCAACCGGAAACGATTCCTGGGTTGATTGCGAATATGCAGCGTTGTACGCAGCCCGGCGGATATAACCTGATTGTCGCAGCGATGGATACTGAAGACTATCCTTGTACCGTGGGTTTCCCTTTTGCGTTTAAAACTGATGAACTTCGTCACTACTATGCAGGCTGGAACTTACTTAAATATAACGAGAATCCAGGTGAACTGCACCGTACTGATGCCAATGGCAATCGTATTAGACTGCGTTTTGCCACGATGCTGGCGCAAAAAACGGCATAACGGCTAAAAGTCCCACTATTAGCTTTTTCATATCATAAATTACCGGCTAAAAATTACGCCGGTAATTTTTTATTCGCCTGCTAACTAATTATTTTTTTTCTATAAATTGCGAGCGACAACCATTTTTGCAACAACACCGGGCTCATTCCTTTGCTATAACTCTTTTGAAATCGTACCTCTATCAGGATCAAACCCATGCGTACTCATACGTTCTTCAAAGTTGCGGCCCTTGCCGGTGTTATTGCTCTGTCTGGTTGTGCATCGAAAGTCGCGGAACCTACGCAGTATTCCGGCTTTTTAAAAGATTATTCGAATCTGCAGGAAACCACCTCCGCAACGGGCAAACCGACCCTGCGTTGGGTGGATCCTAATTACAATCCGAAAAACTATGACAGTATTGTCTATAACCCGGTGACTTATTATCCGACGCCAAAACCCAGCACCCAAATTGGTCAGAAAGCGCTGGATGATATTCGTAACTACACCGATCAACAGATTAAACAGGCTGTCTCTCAACATAAAAAAATCGTGACCCAACCTGGCCCGCATAGCCTGATTTTCCGCGGCGCGATTACGGCGGTAAACTCCAGCAACGAAGGGCTTCAGTTCTATGAGGTAGTCCCTGTCGCGTTGGTGGTTGCGGGTACCCAAATGGCGACGGGTCACCGTACCATGGATACCCATCTCTTCTTCGAGGGCGAGTTGATCGATGCGGCAACCAATAAACCGGTGGTGAAAGTGGTACGTAAAGGCGAAGGGAAAGACCTCAACAATGAGAATACCCCGATGACCCTGCAAACCCTGAAGCAAACTATCGACGATATGGCGGTGGATGCCGTCAAATTTGACCCGGCAATGAAATAAACGGAAATCGGGTGGCCCAGGCCACCCGATTTTTTACGCCTGTTTCATTTTAAGGCGCGTTCTCAAAAGCCACGCGGGTATTCGCGCAAACATCACCAGATTCCCGACCAAAATCAGTACCAGCCCGATAATGGCGTTGACATGCCACTGATAACCTTCATACAACGTCGAGAGCGTCAGCGCGACCAGTGGAAACAGTAATGTGCTGTACGCCGCGTTGCTGGCACCGATTCTGCCTACCAGGGTGAAGTAAGCGCCAAAGGCAATCACCGAGCCAAAAATAGCCAGGTAGAACAGGGCACCGAGATAGCTCATGGTCCACTGTGGCGTAAAGCTTTCGCCGCGTAACAGAGCGATTGCGCCGATGATCAACGTGCCGTAGAGCATCGCCCAGCCATTGGTGGTCAGCGTTTCCAGCCCGCGTCGCTGGTGGCGGATGCTGAGCATATTCCCCAGCGAGAAGCCATACGTGCCAAGCGCGCTCAACAGAATGCCCGGCAGCATCGTACTGCTGAGCCCGGAGACCTGAAGATCGTCCCAGAACAGGGTGATAATCCCGACCAGTCCCAGCAGTGCCGCAAGGAAAAAGCGCCCTGGCGGCGTCTGGCGAAAAAAGAGAAAACTGTTGATGGCGTTAAACAGCACCGCCATAGAGAAAATCACCGATTCCAGCCCGGTGTTAATCCAGCTTGCGGCGGTGTAAAAACACCAGAAGTTAAAGCCGAATACACAGCAACCCTGCAAGATGCAAAAAAGATGGTCGCGTAAGGCGAGGCGGCGCAGACGGCGAGTCAGGAGCAGAATCGTCAGCATGGTGACGCTGGCGATTGCGAAGCGCCAGAAGATAGACACGGTTGCCGGTACCGGGCCTTGTTGTAAAAAAATGGCGATCCACGTTGTGCCCCAGATGGCGACAACCAATATGTAGAGCAGTGCGTTCATGCGCGTTCCTCAATGACTCAGAAAAATCCAGTTTGACGGGGCTCGCTGGATGGCGCTTGCAGCGTCTTGCCACAGACTTGCAAATTCTTGCGGATTTTTTGTGAGCAGGGTCGAACAACTCTGGCAATCATGGGCATCGCTACATAGACTAGGTCTATGAATCATCGTGATACAGACCGCCAATGACACATTCCTACGCTACTCTGGAACGCCTGCAAAGTCAGAACGCCGTGCTGCGTGAAACGGTTGTGCTTAACTCAGGTATCCAGCTTGCGGCCTGGTATAATAATTGTGACACTGTCACCGTTGAAAGCGATCATCATACGCTGAGCCTTTATGTGGCGGATGGCTATGAAAGTTATCAGAAAACGCCGCAGGGTTGGAAAAACGGCGGGGGCCCGGATCGCTTCTGCCTGATGCCGCAATCCTGTGAATCAACGTGGGATATTCGCGGTGACCTCTCTTTCGTTCATCTTTATTGCACAGACCAGCATCTGAAACGCATTGGCGAGCAGATCTGGGACCGAAGCCCGGTAGCCATTCAGCTTGAGGAAAAATCCTTTGCCGATGACGCTAAAATCACTGCGCTTTATCGTCAGTTCCTGCTGAGCTGCGACTGGCAGCAACCTGCGAACCAGTTGACGTTGAGCAGCGCCAGTACACTGCTGCTGACGCATCTTATCCAGAATTACGCCTCTGTTCAGTGGCGACTGCCCTCGGTGACCGGCGGTCTTGCGCCGTCGGTGCTGCGCAATGTGCTGGCGTGGATAGACGCCAACTTGTCGCAGCCGCTGACGCTTGCGGATCTGGCTGCGCAGGCCGCGCTCAGCGAATACCATTTTGCGCGTATGTTTCGTCAGTCAACCGGCCTTGCGCCGCATCAGTATGTGATGCAACGACGTATGCATCACGCAGAGCAATTGGTGCAGAATACGGCATTGCCCCTGACCGATATCGCGCTGGCCTGCGGATTTAGCTCGGCCAGCCATTTCAGCAATCGCTTTAAACGCGTGCAGGGCGTTACGCCATCGCAACTACGCGCGTCGCACCTGCGATAGCAGCGCATAACTTGCGCCACCCAGTATTAATCCCCAGAACGCTGAGCCGACGCCGGCGAGCGAAAGCCCGCTGGCGGTGACCAAAAAAGTAACCATTGCCGCGTCACGTTCATTGGCCTGTTGCAGCGCCTGATACAGGCTGCCGCTCAGGGTTCCCAGGAGTGCCAGCCCTGCCAGCATTTCAATCCAGGCGGCGGGAAGCGATGCCATCAACGCCGTGATCGACCCGCCAAATAGGCCTGCCAACAGATAAAATACGCCAGCAGCGGCGGCGGCACGCCAGCGTTGCGCGGCTTGCGGATGGGCATCGGGGCTCTGGCAAATAGCCGCAGTAATCGCGGCGATACAAACGGAGTAAACGCCGAACGGCGCGAACAGTAACGCCAGCGCCCCGGTAAAAACGATCAACGGGGAGGCGGGAATGTGATAGCCCGAAGCCTGTAATGTGGCAAATCCCGGTGCATTCTGCGAGGCCATGGTGACCAGGAAAAAAGGGATACCCACGCTTAACAGCAGCGCGGGAGAAAAATGTGGCGGGATAAATTCAGGCGCAGCGAGGGCGAATGAAAGCGTATTGTACTGCAGCTCACCACCCAGCCAGGCCACCAGACTACCGACTATCAAGGCGGCCACGACCGCATAACGTGGCGCGAAGACTTTACTGAGAAGCCAGGCAAGCAGCATGCTACCGCAGAGGATAAGGTGATTTTGCAGGCTGGAAAACGCCTGTAACCCGAAACGCAGTAAGATCCCCGCCAGCATTGCCGCCGCCAGTGAATGCGGAACCCATTTCATTAGCCGGGCAAATAACCCGGTTACCCCGCACAGTACAATCAGCGCGTTCGCGAAAATAAAAATCCCTACCGCCTCGTTGAGCGTTGCGCCCTCTAAGCCGCCCACCAGTAGCGCCGCGCCGGGCGTTGACCAGGCCGTTAAAATGGGTGCTTTTTTCCATAGCGTCAGCGCCAGCGTGCTGATCCCCATTGCCAGCCCCAATGCCGTCATCCATCCGGCGATTTGCGTGGCAGTTGCCCCGGCAGCGGCAGCAGCCTGCCAGATGATGGCCGCTGAGCTGGCGTAGCCCACCAGCACCGCGACAAACCCGGCCAACAGCGTCGGGAACGGGCAAAAACGAGTGAACATATTGACCTCTTGTGCGTTATAGCGTCCAAAAGAACTGTAGCACTGTGCGCTATAACGCACAAGTAGTGATGATTAGCACAGGCTGTTCAGTAAACCTTTGATATAATAAAGCCGTTTCTGCACTGGAGAGGTGATATGAATATTGCACAACATCTGTCAGCCACGCTGAAAATGCTGCGCCAGCAGCGCGAGTGGAGTCTGTCGAGGCTGGCGGAAGAGACAGGCGTGTCCAAAGCGATGCTTGGGCAAATCGAGCGTAATGAATCCAGCCCCACGGTGGCGACGCTATGGAAAATCGCCACCGGCTTGAATGTGCCGTTTTCAGTCTTTATTACGCCACCGCAGGTTGAGGCCCCAGGTGCGTTTGATCCACAGCAGCAGGCGATGGTCGTTACGCCCGTTTTTCCGTGGGACCCGGAACTGTGCTTCGATCATTTTTCCATCGTGCTGGCTCCGGGCGCGTTGAGTGAATCGACGCCGCATGAAAAAGGTGTCATTGAGCACGTCGTTGCCATCAGCGGTACCCTCGATATGTGCGTGGCGGGTGTGTGGCGCAGCCTGACGCCAGGGGAAGGGTTACGTTTCGCGGGTGATGAAGCCCATGCTTATCGCAACAGTGGCGACCAGCCCGTGCATTTTCATTCGCTGATTCACTACCCAAAAGAAAAAACCGCAAGCGAGCTTGCGGTGCGTCATAAAGACAGTAATCATCAATAACGTGACGAGGAAATCCGGAATACGTGCCTACTGTAATCGGCCCGGTGAGCGCGTGGAAATAGTTAATTCTTCGATACTTTGCCGGAAAAGAGAAATTGACCGCGCAGACGGGGTGGAAAAGTGTTTGGTCTGCGCCAGGATCTGACTACAATAGCCGCCATTTTGACCCCAACGGATAACAACGACAGTATGCGCCTGCAAAACCATCATCTTGAATTACTGAGCCCGGCCCGAGATACGGCGATTGCCCGCGAAGCCATTCTTCACGGTGCAGACGCGGTTTATATCGGCGGCCCTGGCTTTGGTGCTCGCCATAATGCCAGCAACAGCCTGAGTGATATTGCCGAACTGGTGCCTTTCGCCCATCGCTACGGTGCGAAGATTTTTATCACCCTTAATACCATTCTTCATGATGATGAGCTGGAGCCCGCGCAGAAGCTGATTACCGATCTCTACGAGACCGGCGTGGATGCATTGATTGTGCAGGATATGGGCATATTGCAGCTGGATATCCCGCCCATTGAGTTGCACGCCAGTACACAGTGCGATATTCGCAGCGTTGAGAAAGCGAAATTCCTTTCTGATGTGGGCTTCAGTCAGATTGTGCTGGCGCGCGAGCTGAACCTGCAACAGATTCAGGCAATCCATGAAAGCACCGATGCAACCATCGAATTCTTTATTCATGGCGCGCTGTGTGTGGCCTATTCCGGTCAGTGCAATATCTCCCATGCCCAGACCGGGCGCAGCGCCAACCGTGGTGATTGCTCACAGGCTTGTCGTCTGCCGTATACCCTGAAGGACGATCAGGGGCGCGTGGTGGCGTTCGAAAAACATTTGCTGTCGATGAAAGATAACGATCAAACCGCCAACCTTGGCGCGTTGATTGATGCGGGCGTACGCTCCTTCAAAATTGAAGGGCGCTACAAAGACATGAGCTACGTGAAAAATATCACCGCCCATTATCGGCAGATGCTTGATGCGATTATCGAAGAACGTGGCGACCTGGCGCGTGCTTCAGCGGGGCGTACTGAGCATTTCTTTATTCCGTCCACCGATAAAACGTTCCATCGCGGTAGCACCGACTATTTCGTTAACGCCCGTAAAGGCGATATTGGTGCTTTTGATTCGCCGAAGTTCGTTGGTCTGCCGGTCGGTGAAGTGCTGAAAGTCAGCAAAGATCACCTGGACGTGGAAGTGACCGAACCGTTAGCCAATGGCGATGGCCTGAACGTGCTGATTAAACGCGAAGTGGTGGGCTTCCGTGCGAATACGGTTGAGAAAACCGGTGCAAACCGTTATCGCGTCTGGCCAAACGAAATGCCTGCCGAACTGTACAAGGTGCGTCCGAATCACGTCCTTAACCGTAACCTTGACCATAACTGGCAGCAGGCGTTGCTGAAAACCTCCAGCGAGCGCCGCATCGGTGTGGACGTTGAACTGTCGGGCTGGCAGGAGCAACTGGTATTAACCATGACCAGCGAGGATGGCGTCAGCGTGACCCATACGCTGGATGGCGAATTCGCCCCGGCCAACAATGCGGAGAAAGCGTTGAGCCAGTTGCAGGACGGCATCGCCAAGCTGGGGCAGACCCGCTATTACCCGCGCCGCGCCGACGTGCAGTTAGCGGAAGCGTTGTTTGTCCCAAACAGCGTGCTGAATCAGCTGCGTCGTGAAACTGTAGAAATGCTTGAAACGGCGCGACTGGCGGCGTATCAACGCGGCAGCCGTAAACCGGTCAGTACGCCAGCGCCGGTGTATCCGGAAACGCACCTTAGTTTCCTGGCAAACGTCTACAACCACAAAGCGCGCGAATTCTATCAGACCTTTGGCGTGAAGCTTATTGATGCGGCGTATGAAGCGCATGAAGAGAAGGGCGATGTGCCGGTGATGATCACCAAACACTGCCTGCGTTTTGCCTTTAATTTGTGCCCGAAACAGGCGAAAGGGTCAATTAAGAGCTGGCGCGCCACGCCGATGCAGCTTGTTCACGGTGATGAGGTGCTGACGCTGAAGTTTGATTGTCGCCCGTGTGAAATGCACGTCGTCGGGAAAATCAAGAATCACATCCTGAAAATGCCGTTGCCGGGAAGCGTGGTCGGGTCGGTCAGCCCGGAAGAGTTGCTGAAGACGTTGCCGAAGCGCAAGTAAGCGCTCATTCCTCAGCGTAACCCTCTCCCACAGGGAGAGGGGACCGATTGTGCCTGAATTAACGCGGCTGCGCTGGCATTGTATTGCCATTGTTGTAGCGTATTATCCGGATTTAAATCCGGCGGCGGTCATCATTAAACGAAATAAATATCCCACTACTGCCAGCGTTAATACGCTGCCGCCCCAGATTGCGACCAGCCAGAATAGCCGCTGAAGCCATGATTTTTGCATCAGTGATACCCCTCGCCATGTTGAACCTTCCCTCGGAAGACGTAGTAGCTCCAGAAGGTATAAACCAGAATAATGGGAATAATCAGCAGGGAGCCAATCAGCATAAAGCCCTGACTCTGCGTCGGCGCAGCCGCCTGCCACAGGGTGATATCGGGCGGAATAATGTGCGGCCAGATGCTGATCCCAAGCCCGCTAAAACCGAGGAAAATCAGTACCAGCGTTAAGACAAACGGCTGGGCATGGGATTCCGGGCGGGCCAGCGCGCGCCAGATGACAAGGCTTAGGGCCATCACCAGCACCGGAACCGGTAACAGGAACCACAGGTTAGGTAGCGTAAACCAGCGCTGCGCAATGGCTGGATGCGCCAGCGGTGTCCACGCGCTAATCACCGCAACCACCGCCAACAGTGCCATCAATAACCCACGAGCATGGCGGCGCATAATACGTTGCAATGGATCTTCACTCTTCATGACCAGCCAGGTTGCGCCCAGCAGGGCGTAGGCCACGACCAGGCCCACTCCACAGAACAGCGTAAACGGCGTCAGCCAGTCGAACGGGCCACCGGCGAAGGTACGGTTAACCACCGGAAAACCGTTCAGTACCGCACCGACCACCACGCCCTGGCTGAACGTCGCCAGAATTGAGCCACAGAGAAAAGCGTTATCCCAGAAAGGGCGATGCGATGGCGTCGCGTTAAAGCGAAATTCAAATGCCACGCCGCGAAAAATCAGGCCGATCAGCATCAACGATAACGGGATAGTCAGCGCGTCGATGATCACCGCATAGGCCAGCGGAAATGCACCAAACAACGCCGCGCCGCCCAACACCAGCCAGGTTTCGTTGCCGTCCCACACCGGGGCAACGCTGTTTACCATCACGTCACGGTCGGCGGCGTTACGGGTGAACGGGAACAAAATACCGATCCCCAAATCAAAGCCATCCATCACGATGTACATCAGGGTGGCGAAGACGATAATTACAAACCAGATAATAGAGAGGTCGACGCCCATCAGTGCTGCTCCTGTGAATGAGAGGGGGTAATCGCCGCGGAAAGAGGACGCGCAGGCGTACCATCAGTAGGCGGGGTGAAATCCTGCGGCCCTTTGCGGATCAGGCGCACCATGTAGCTGTATCCGACGCCGAAGACCGAGCTGTAGACCACAAAAAACGTCAGCAGACTGATGCTCATATGCAAATCACCGTGCGCGGAAACCGCATCCGCCGTGCGCTGTAGGCCATAAACGACCCACGGCTGACGCCCCACTTCAGTGGTCACCCATCCGGCCAGTATGGCGATTAAACCAGATGGCCCCATCAGCAGCGCAAACCATAAGAAGGGGCGCGAAACATAGATACGCTGCTTTTTTCGTAACCACAGCGCGGCCACGCCTAACAGCAGCATCAGCATGCCAAGACCCGCCATAATGCGAAATGACCAGAAGACGATGGTGGAGTTAGGGCGGTCCTCTTTGGCAAACTCTTTCAGCGCCGGAACCTGCTTGTCGAGGCTATGGGTGAGGATCAGGCTTCCCAACGCGGGGATCTCAAGGCCATAGCGGGTGCGCTCCTGCGCCATATCGGGCCAGCCAAACAGCAGCAGTGGCGTAGGCTCGCCCGGCGGATTCTCCCAGTGACCTTCAATGGCGGCTATTTTTGCCGGCTGATGTTTCAGTGTATTCAAACCATGCATATCACCAATCATGGCCTGAATGGGCGCGACGATAAGCGTCATCCACAGGGCCATCGAAAACATGGTGCGGATAGCCGGCGTGTTATTACCGCGCAGCAGATGCCAGGCCGCAGACGCGCCGACAAACAGAGCGCTGCTCAGGAAAGCCGCCACCGTCATATGCAACAGGCGATAGGGGAATGAAGGGTTGAAGACCACCGCGAACCAGTCAACCGGGACTACCTGACCGTTCACTATTTCGAAGCCCTGCGGTGTTTGCATCCAGCTGTTTGACGCGAGGATCCAGAATGTCGAGATAAGCGTGCCCAGCGCCACCATACAGGTGGCGAAGAAGTGTAATCCCGGCCCGACTTTATTCCAGCCAAAAAGCATCACGCCGAGGAAGCCTGCTTCGAGGAAAAAGGCAGTTAATACTTCATAGGTCAGCAGCGGGCCGGTAATACTGCCTGCAAATTGTGAGAAACCGCTCCAGTTAGTGCCAAACTGGTAGGCCATTACCAGCCCGGAAACGACGCCCATCCCAAAGTTAACGGCAAAAATCTTCGACCAGAAATGGTAGAGCGAGCGCCAGATCGGTTGACGGGTTTTAAGCCATAACCCTTCGAGCACCGCCAGATAGCTTGCAAGCCCGATAGTAATGGCGGGAAAGATAATGTGAAAGGAGACGGTGAAGGCGAACTGTATTCGCGCCAGGTGAAACGCATCAAGACCAAACATGCAAAACTCCGCATCAATTTTTGTTCGGTCAAATTGTAAGGTGCGTAACAATTCGGTGACATGTACAGCAAAGCGATGTTTTTAGATAACAGTTGCGTTAACTGTTATACATCCGGAGGAGATTCGTCGTGCGAATGACTGAGCGAAATGTAAGGAACGTTAAGTTTTTTCGGTTCCAAATTTTTGTTTAACTTTCATTGAAGTAGAGAGGATTACTCTGCCGCTCGTTGTTTAGCATGTAGGTACAAACCGCCATTAGCTCAACTGGAAGAGCAGACGATTTTCGATTGGAAGGGACGGGGTTCGAGGCCTCGATGGCGGTCCACATTTTGGGTGACTTGATAGAGGCATCCTGCCTCTTGTTTCTCCTGCGCATGGGTAGGGGCTATCGAGGGAACGGCGGCTAATCTGATGTTATGAGTTAACAAAATTGCAGCATTGCGGTAAATGGGCGATTGAGTTTTTACTTAACATTTTGCAATCTTTTTCCTGTGACGCATCGCGCGATTGCCATAATTAGCAGTTCCGTTTTTACTGCATCCTGTCATATAATTTGCGCCGGTTAACCGACGTGTCATTTCCTTCGTCGGCTAATAAACCCCTTTTCTGATAATTACACATTTTCTTTTGCTGAATTTTTAACCACACGCAGTGGGCAGTAAGAGTATAAAGAAGTCTGGCTGATATGATCGTTGAATATACATCTTTAATGCACCTAATGATCGCCGCAGGTCAGGGCGTTTTTTTAGGTTTTATTAGCTTTATGTGTGTGCTGCTTATGTTATTGACTCGCAGTAAGAAAGCCGCTCCCTCGTTATTCCGTGGGCCAATCAAGAAAAGACATACTTACTGGCGCTAAGCATCAGCATTGGCGTTCACTCGTGGTAGTGCAGAGCGTTGCGTAGCAGGTCTGCGGCAGCTTTACGCGCCTGGTTGATCACATCTTCAGGCGTGTACGCGCGGCCACATTCCTGGCAGCGACAGTTGCTTATCTCTTCCGGGGTGTAAATGACTGTACCCGGTTTAAATATAGGTTCGTCGCAGTCCGGGCATAAATAGGTGTGATCCTGCATAACGCTCCTTAACGCCATATTACCGTCCTCTATAATTCCTGTCTCATCAGCGCATCTATTCCAGTCTGGATTTCATTCCTGGCTGATTCTTAATACTTTTTACAAATCCGTACGCTTTCACACAGTGTTATTGTTACAGCGGTAATTGACCATTCCCCATGATGGGTAGCAGTCGAATATACTCATGATTATTGTTCGTCGCGTTTATGTCTAATACGTACTTCAGAAAAAACGCACTTTCGGACTATTCATAACAGTTACACGAAAATGAAGTTTTTGTAAAACTGTTATAAGATGCAGGTTGCTCAATCGTAAATCGGACAAAACGATGAAAAAATACCAGCGGCTTGCGCAACAGATGACGGATCAGATAGAGAATGGCGTCTGGCAATCTGGCGACAGGTTGCCGTCGCTGCGCGAGCAGGTGGTGAACAGCGGCATGAGTTTTATGACCGTGAGCCACGCTTATCAGTTGCTGGAAAGTCAGGGACGAATCATCGCCCGTCCGCAATCTGGCTATTACGTTGCGCCGCGTCCGGTCGTGCAACGGCCCAGCCGTCCGCCTGCGCAGGTAATGCGTGATGAAGCCGTTGATATCAACACCTACATTTTCGAGGTGTTACAGGCCAGCCGTGATGCGTCTGTGTTGCCTTTTGCCTCGGCGTTTCCTGACCCACGGCTGTTTCCCCTGCCACAGTTAAACCGCTCACTGGCGCAGGTAAGTAAAACCGCGACGGCGATGAGCGTGATTGAAAACCTGCCACCGGGCAATGATGAACTGCGTCACGCCATCGCCCGACGTTATGCGTTGCAGGGCATAACCGTTTCTCCTGATGAGATAGTGATCACCGCCGGGGCGCTTGAAGCGCTGAATCTCAGCCTGCAGGCGGTGACCGAGCCGGGTGATTGGGTGATCGTTGAAAACCCCTGTTTCTACGGTGCATTGCAGGCGCTGGAGCGATTGAAACTCAAAGCGCTTTCGGTGGCGACGGATGTGAAAGAAGGGATCGATCTCGATGCGCTGGCGCAGGCGCTGCAAAATTATCCGGTGAAAGCCTGCTGGCTGATGACCAACAGCCAGAACCCGCTGGGTTTCACGCTATCTCCAGAGAAGAAGGCACAGCTTGTGACTTTACTGACGTCGCACAATGTAACCCTGATCGAAGATGATGTGTACAGCGAGCTCTACTTTGGTCGCGATAAACCCCTCCCCGCGAAAGCGTGGGACCGCAACGATATGACGCTGCACTGTAGCTCTTTTTCCAAGTGTCTGGTGCCGGGTTTTCGGATTGGCTGGGTGGCTGCAGGCAAGCACGCCCGGCGTATTCAGCATTTGCAGTTGATGAGCACGCTCTCAACCAGCTCGCCGATGCAGATGGCGCTGGTGGATTATCTCGCCACCAAACGATATGACGCGCATTTGCGGCGTCTGCGCCGCCAACTGGCTGAGCGTAAACAGCAGGCGTGGCAGGCGTTGCTGCGTCATCTGCCGCCGGAAGTCAAAATTCACCATAACGACAGCGGCTATTTCCTATGGCTGGAGTTGCCCGCCGGAATTGATGCGGGCGTGCTTAGTGCAATGGCGCTTGAACATCACATCAGCATTGCACCGGGCAAAATGTTTTCCACCACCGATAACTGGGCATCCTTTTTCCGTTTTAATACCGCGTGGGGCTGGGGAGAGCGAGAAGATCGCGCAGTGGAAATACTCGGTAAACTCATTCGTCAGCTTCTGAATTAATTTTCGTTATGTTTGAACAATGGCCGTGGGTTATTTTATTCCGCCGCGGTCATAGGAAATTCGCATAGCCGCATCACGCCCTAACTCCTTGTCTATAATCCATATTCTAAGCAGGTCACCCGTTCAGATACGCGGAATGCGTACTTTGTCACAACCTGCACAAATTTCTTCGCGCGCCCGCGAGGCCTTGAGTTACGCCATCTATTTTAAATGAGGGAGATATTTTTACGGCACGGCTGCCGCTCAATTTCATTGTGACAGGAGTAAATCTTTATGAGCAAGAAATTTGCCTGCAGCAGCCTGTGCGCGCTCGGGATGACTATCGCTGTGGCGCACGCCGCCGAACCGCCTGAATCACTCGATAAAGGAGAAGGGCGTTTGGATATTATCGCCTGGCCGGGTTACATCGAACGGGGCGAAACGGATAAACAGTACGATTGGGTGAGCCAGTTTGAAAAAGAGAGCGGCTGCAAAATTAACGTTAAAACCGCCGCGACGTCAGATGAAATGGTGAGCCTGATGGCGAAGGGCGGCTATGACCTTGTCACCGCGTCTGGCGACGCCTCGCTGCGCCTGATTATGGGCAAACGCGTGCAGCCGATTAACCCTAATCTGATCGCTAACTGGAAAACCCTCGATCCGCGTCTGGAAAAAGGCGCCTGGTTTAACGTCGGTGGCAAAGTCTACGGTACGCCGTATCAGTGGGGGCCAAACCTGCTGATGTATAACACCAAAATATTCCCGACGCCGCCGGACTCCTGGAACGTTGTCTTTGTGAAACAAAATCTGTCGGATGGCAAATCCAACCAGGGCCGCGTTCAGGCCTACGATGGCCCGATTTATATCGCCGATGCGGCGTTGTTTGTGAAAGCCACGCAACCGGCGCTGGGTATTGACGATCCTTATCAACTGACCGAAGAACAGTATCAGGCGGTGCTGAAAGTACTGCGCGATCAGCATGGGTTAGTCCACCGCTACTGGCACGACACCACCGTCCAGATGAGCGACTTTAAAAACGAAGGCGTGGTGGCGTCCAGCGCGTGGCCGTATCAGGCTAACGGCCTGAAAGGCGAAGGCCAGCCGATTGCCACGGTTTTCCCGAAAGAAGGCGTCACTGGCTGGGCGGATACCACCATGCTTCATGCTGAGGCGAAACATCCGGTTTGTGCGTACAAATGGATGAACTGGTCGTTGACGCCAAAAGTTCAGGGTGACGTGGCGGCCTGGTTCGGCTCGCTGCCGGTGGTGGCAGAAGGTTGTAAAGCCAGCCCGCTGCTGGGCGACAAAGGCTGTGAAACCAACGGCTATAACTTCTTCGACAAAATTGCATTCTGGAAAACGCCGGTGGCGGAAGGTGGGAAATATGTGCCTTACAGCCGCTGGACGCAGGATTATATCGCCATTATGGGTGGCCGCTGATCGCCCGGGAGTGAAACATGACGTACGCAGTAGAGTTTCATGATGTCTCCCGTCTGTATGGTGAGGTTCGTGCGGTGGATGGCGTCAGTATTGCTATCCACGACGGGGAGTTCTTTTCGATGCTGGGGCCTTCGGGCTCTGGCAAAACCACCTGCCTGCGGTTGATTGCCGGTTTTGAACAGCTTTCAGGCGGCACGATTTCTATTTTTGGCCGTCAGGCCAGTGAGCTCCCGCCGTGGGAGCGTGATGTGAACACCGTGTTCCAGGATTACGCGCTGTTTCCGCATATGTCGATTCTCGACAATGTCGCGTATGGCTTGATGGTAAAAGGCATGGCGAAGAAAGCACGTCATGCCCGGGCGCGAGAGGCGTTGGACCAGGTGGCCCTGGGATTTGCGTGGGATCGTAAACCGTCACAGCTTTCCGGCGGACAACGTCAACGTGTGGCAATCGCGCGTGCGCTGGTCAATCAGCCGCGCGTTCTGCTGCTGGATGAACCGCTGGGCGCGCTGGATCTCAAACTGCGTGAACAGATGCAGGTTGAGTTGAAAAAGCTGCAACAGGAACTTGGGATCACCTTTATTTTTATCACCCACGATCAGGGCGAAGCGCTGTCGATGTCCGATCGGGTCGCGGTGTTCAATAATGGTCGGATTGAGCAGGTGGACACGCCGCGAGAACTCTATTTGCGCCCACGCACGCCGTTTGTCGCCGGGTTTGTCGGCACCTCGAACGTCTTTGATTCTGAACAGACGACAACACTTTGCGGAATGAGCGGCAACTGGTCGCTGCGACCGGAACATATTCGTCTGAATACGCCAGGGGAAATTCAGGCCCGCGGCGTCGTGCAGTCGGTGCAATATCAGGGGGCCGCCACGCGTTTTGAACTGCGACTGGAAGGCGGCGGAAAACTGCTGGTCAGTGAAGCCAACTTTTCTTCGGAACTGACTCCCGGCGGCCCGCAAACCGGACAGACAGTGCTGGCATCGTGGTCGCGTGACGCGATGGTGCCACTGGATGGAGGGAGGTAAATGGAGATGAGTATCAGCAAATCCAGCCCTTCCGCCGGTTCCGCGTGGCTTTCCGGTCTGTTCTGGCGTAAACCCGCGCTCGGGCTCTTTTTAGTGTTGCTGGGGCCGTTGATGTGGTTCGGCGTTGTTTACTTTGGATCGCTGCTGACGCTGTTGTGGCAGGGGTTCTATACCTTCGACGATTTCACCATGTCAGTAACGCCGGATCTCACCCTGGCGAATCTTCAGGCGCTGTTTAACCCGGCCAACTATGACATCATTTTGCGTACGCTCACCATGGCAATCGCGGTGACGATTGCCAGCGCCATTCTGGCATTTCCGATGGCGTGGTACATGGCGCGCTACACCTCGGGCAAGATGAAGGCGTTTTTCTACATCGCCGTGATGCTGCCGATGTGGGCCAGTTATATCGTTAAGGCGTATGCCTGGACGCTGCTGTTGGCGAAAGATGGCGTGGCGCAGTGGTTTCTCAACCATATGGGGCTCGGCGGTGTGTTAAGCGTGATTTTGACCGTGCCAGGTGTCGGCGGAAATACGCTATCCACCTCGGGGCTGGGGCGCTTTCTGGTGTTCGTCTATATCTGGCTGCCCTTTATGATTCTGCCGATTCAGGCGGCGCTGGAGCGTCTTCCGCCGTCGTTGATGCAGGCTTCCGCCGATTTGGGCGCGCACCCGCGTCAGACGTTTCGCTATGTGGTATTGCCGCTGGCGATTCCCGGCGTGGCGGCAGGCTCCATCTTTACCTTTTCACTGACGCTCGGCGACTTTATCGTTCCGCAGCTGGTGGGGCCGCCGGGCTATTTTATCGGCAACATGGTCTATTCCCAGCAGGGGGCGATAGGCAATATGCCAATGGCCGCCGCGTTTACGCTGGTCCCCATTGTGCTGATCGCGCTTTATCTGGCGTTTGTGAAACGCCTGGGAGCCTTCGATGCACTTTAATCGCGCACCGTTGTTCGTTCGTATCGCGGCCTGGGGCGGCGTGATATTTCTTCACTTCCCGCTGCTGATCATCGCTATCTACGCCTTCAACACCGAGGACGCCGCGTTTAGCTTCCCGCCGCAAGGGCTCACGCTACGCTGGTTTAGTGAAGCCGCCGGGCGCAGCGATATCTTTGATGCGGTGACACTGTCACTTAAAATTGCCTCGTTATCGACGGCTATCGCGCTGGTTCTGGGAACGTTGGCCGCCGCTGCGCTCTGGCGCAGTGAGTTTTTTGGCAAAAACGCTATTTCGTTGCTGCTGCTGTTACCGATTGCTTTGCCGGGTATTGTGACGGGCCTGGCGCTGCTCAGCGCCTTCAAAACGGTGGAGCTTGAACCCGGTTTGCTGACGATAGTGATAGGGCACGCCACGTTTTGCGTGGTGGTGGTATTCAATAATGTGATTGCGCGTTTTCGCCGGACCTCCTGGAGCCTGATCGAGGCGTCGATGGATCTTGGGGCCAGCGGTTGGCAAACCTTCCGCTATGTCATTCTGCCGAATCTGGGCTCCGCACTGCTGGCGGGCGGAATGTTGGCTTTCGCGCTGTCGTTTGATGAAATCATCGTGACGACCTTTACGGCAGGCCATGAGCGCACGTTGCCGCTTTGGTTGTTAAATCAGCTTGGCAGGCCGCGTGATGTTCCGGTTACCAATGTTGTGGCGCTTCTGGTGATGATGATTACAGCAATACCAATTTTAGGGGCATGGTGGCTGACTCGTGATGATGAGACAGCGGCCAGCGGTGGTAAATAACTCAATCAGACAGGATACAGCGATGCAACATAACTTATTGATTAATGGGGAGCTGGTAGCGGGTGAAGGTGAAACGCAGCCTGTGTACAACCCGGCAACGGGCGCGGTATTGCTGGAGATAGCCGAGGCGTCTCCTCAGCAGGTGAACGCGGCCGTGGAGGCGGCCGACCGTGCCTTCGTTGAGTGGGGGCAAACCACGCCGAAGCACCGTGCGGAATGCCTGTTAACGCTGGCGGATACCATCGAAGCGCATGCCGAAACGCTGGCAAAGCTGGAGTCATTAAACTGCGGTAAACCATTACACTGCGTACTCAATGATGAGATTCCGGCCATTGTTGATGTTTTCCGCTTCTTTGCCGGTGCGGCACGCTGTCTCAATGGCCTGGCGGCGGGAGAATATCTGGAAGGGCACACGTCCATGATCCGACGCGATCCGGTCGGTGTTGTTGCCTCTATTGCCCCGTGGAACTATCCGCTGATGATGGCGGCCTGGAAACTGGCTCCGGCGCTGGCGGCAGGCAACTGCGTGGTGATCAAACCGTCCGAGATCACGCCGCTCACCGCGCTGGCGCTGGCTGAACTGGCGAAAGATATCTTCCCGGCAGGCGTGTTGAACGTGCTGTTTGGGCGAGGGAAAACCGTCGGCGACCCGCTGACTGGACACCCTAAAGTTCGTATGGTGTCACTGACCGGTTCAATCGCTACCGGGGAGCATATTATTGCGCATACTGCATCCTCGGTAAAACGCACGCATATGGAACTGGGCGGGAAAGCGCCGGTGATTGTCTTTGATGATGCGGATATTGATGCCGTGGTTGAGGGCGTGCGCACCTTCGGTTTCTACAATGCCGGACAGGATTGTACCGCCGCTTGTCGCATCTATGCGCAGAAAGGGATCTATGAGCGGTTAGTCGAAAAACTCGGCGCGGCAGTGTCCAGCCTGAAAATCGGCGATCCGAATGATGAGAGTACTGAACTGGGGCCACTGAGTTCGATTGCCCACCTTGAACGTGTTAGCGCGGCGGTAGACAAAGCGAAAGCGCTGCCCCACGTCAAGGTGATCGCCGGCGGTCAAAAAGCGGAGAGGAAAGGGTATTACTTTCTGCCAACGCTGTTAGCGGGCGCAAGGCAGCAGGATGACATTGTACAGCGTGAAGTTTTCGGCCCGGTGGTGAGTGTGACCGCATTTGATGATGAAGCCCAGGTGCTGGCGTGGGCGAACGACTCACAGTATGGGCTGGCGTCCTCCGTGTGGACGCAGGATGTCGGCCGCGCGCATCGCGTCAGCGCACGGTTGCAATATGGCTGCACCTGGGTCAACACCCACTTTATGCTGGTAAGTGAAATGCCGCACGGAGGGCAGAAACTGTCGGGATACGGCAAGGATATGTCGCTGTATGGGCTGGAAGATTATACGGTCGTGCGGCATGTGATGGTGAAGCATTAAGGGCAGGGAAATGGCTGATTTTATTCAGCCATTTCCTTTATAGATATCTGAATCATTGTGTTTTAGCAATCAGCGCCAGCACTTTGTCCGTAAGTTTTTCCTCATAACCATCCTGCTCCGGATGGTTAAACTTAACCAAAGGAGCCGAACTATTTTTTTCCTCATACAGACTTGCTACGTAGCCTGGGTCGCCACTCATCTTATTAATTACATGCGTTAATACGGTGATAGCAATCCCGGATGCCTGAAGATCAAGCCTTAGATCAGCAAGCGTTTTCTCAAGGGTTTCAATGCGTTCATTTAAATCAGCCATTTGGTCTCCTGGTTATCAGGACGGAATTAAATATTTTCGCAAGTATAAATATTCAGTGTAGATTAATGAGAGGTATGCTTTCGCAGGAAAAATCTGATTAATATGGTCGTGTCAGCTTAATGATGAGAATAACTGTATAAAGTTAATGAGGTGTCATCCCTGACAGATATTCCAGCCGGAAAACGCTTACGCGTAACCGTTGAGGTTGTCTTCGCCGTTTTCCGGTGAAAACCGGATTACGTCCATGAATATGCTTCTACTCGAGATAAAGACGGTAAATCTTAACTGTTAAGGTAGGGCAGACATGCCGCGGCATCCTGTGGATGTTCGAAGCTCATCAGCCAGTTTCTGGCTTTGACGATAGACTGTATGCGCTCATTCGTTACGCAGCCAGCTTCCATCCGGGATAGCTGCATGATGAGTGTATTCAGACTAATTTCTCTCTCGCTAAGTGCAAGCGCGAGGGCAGCCTCTCCAATAACAATTTGGCCTTTTTCGTCGTGTTGAATAGACAATGATCAATCCTCCATTTCACGTTGATGAAAACCTCAAGATTAATTCTAGTTTAATTTTTCGCGTGTAAATTATTATGAGAATTTTCTCTTTGAAGGATTTTCTGAAGATTGAGAATTGCAGGGTGTTTTATTATTAAATTAGCACTTAATTTAAAGGCCCATTGCTGGGCCTGGCTATTATTCCGGGCAGCGATAAACATTGCCGGATAATGTTACGTTGGTCTGTTCAGAAGAACCTGTACCACCATAAGCACTGCCTGTTTGGCCCGCTCTCTGGGTAATGATTGCCACCACATTGCCACCCATATCTACGGCTTTATTTTTCAGGTCATTACGCGCGCCAGTTTCGAGATTACTGTTCGATGTCCATCCACCTGTAAAGAAGTTACCCTGACTTCCCGTTACATCGCCCAGAAATTTACACTCACGGCCTGGTTCATTATTTGTCACTCTGACGTGGGCCGCATTACTTTGTACACTATTTGCACTACACCCGGCCAGGCTGATGACAAACAGAGCTATCATTTTCTTCTTCATTACTTATTATCCAGTTGCGATTTTTCTGATGCAGACTAATCCAGTTTTAATTAATAATCAATGTAAGCAATTAATATGAGTGGACCGCACTGATGTATCAGGAATAAATTCATCTGACATAATTTGTTTCTCTTGGTGATTATTCTCATGCTGGCTATTTGCATGCGGAGGGCTACGCTTAGAAAGGTATCCTGAATCGGGAGGGGTTATGTTAACTCACTCTGAAGCGAAACGCTGGGCAGCGGTGATGCTTAAATCGGCATTGTGTGACGGTATGCAGACGGAAGAAATATCGCGGCAGGTGCATCTGGTATGCGACCATCATGGCAAAGAGTGCCTTGAGGAACTCATTGAGGAAATCTTAAAAGAGGCGGGACGGCTCGGGCCAAAACACAGCTCTGGTGAATTAGTACATCACTAACAAACCTGGCATACACCGCCTTCGGGCGGTGTATTTTGCAATCCCCAGAACGATTGGGCTGGGCAATCATATTGATTAACGACCGCCTGGGCCACCTTGACCATTGCCTGGTCCGCCTGAATGTTGGCCACCATGCCCGCCAGGGCCACCGTGTCCACCCGGTCCCCACCATGGTGCGCAACCGCTGACGGTTGCCGTCGCCAGAATAATGGCAAAGATCATCGCAAATTTTTTCATAACGCTTCCTGATACATTCTTCAATTGAACGCGGCATGTATAACACAGGTCTATATATCAGGATCGCAACGAGCGGTAATCTTCACAGAATCTCCCTGATTGCTGGTTCTTCAACCGTTTCTTCAGCGTTGAAAGCCAGGATTAACGCCAATGAACAGTACGGCAGGTCCGCTTTCAGACTGCGGGAGTAGAGAGAAGAAGAGGTAATATTGCGTCGGGTGCTTGAGGCTATCTGTCTCAGGCATTGGCCAAAAGGCAGATAGAAAAAAGCCCCAGACATATTCAACGTCCGGCAAGACGTTAAACATTAATCTGAGGCCATATCTATGCCTAGCAACATAAGATTAGCCTCTTACAGACCCTCGGGTCAAGGAGAAGCAGGCTATGAAACGGCAGCGTTCGGGCTTAATTGCCCTGGTTATCATCTGTATCACCGTGATTTTTGCGGTGTTGGCGATGCGGAAGGATCTCTGTGAGGTCCACTTCCGGACAAACCAAACGGAGGTTGCTGTTTTCACCGCGTGTGACTCTAAACAGTAAGAGACAAGGCGGGGAGTTATCCCCGCCAATCTCATGTGCAGGCAGGTATCTTCAATGCACCCTTTTTTTTGAGTTTTTGAACAAGCAGCCATAAAAAACCTCCGTTTTTTATCCATCGCACGTTTTATCGTCGTTTTAGCCGTTTACATCAAAGAATCGCCCCATCGCTCTGGTTATGTTGGTTTTTCTGCCTGAAACATTACCTCAGGTTATGGCTTCGTATTGCACAGGGGATACTTACTGATGGGTGCTAAACCACTAACGCTTTCTTTGGACGGGCAGGCGCCAGTAATGCTGGACCGCGTGTCAGCAACGCTTGGGCACGATGGTATGGACATTCGGGCGCTGAACCAGTCTGGTTTATGCGGCTTTGATCCCGGTTTTTCTAACACGGCGGGCTGTCAGTCAGCGATTTCCTACATCGATACGGATAAAAGCATTCTGCTACACCGTGGTTATCCGGTTGAGCAACTGGCCAGTCAGTGCGATTTTCTGGAAGTGGCTTACATTTTGCTGGAAGGCCATGCACCGGACGAATCCCGTTATCAAGCCTTTCGGCAAAACATTACGCGACATACGCTTGTGCATGAACAGATGTCAAAGATGTGCAGCGGTTTTCGTCGCGACTCGCATCCGATGGCGCTGATGTGCGCCATGGTGGGGGCGCTGGCGGCGTTCTATCACGATGTGCTGGATGTGGAAAACCCTGAACACCGGGCGCTGGCGGCGACGCGATTACTGTCAAAAATGCCGACACTGGCGGCAATGAGCTATAAATTTAGCATCGAACAACCCGCGCAATACCCGCGTAACGATCTCTCCTATGCGGGCAATTTCCTGCACATGCTGTTTGCGATACCCGCGGAGAAATATCAGCTTAATCCGGTGATTGAACAGGCGATGAACCAGATTCTGGTGCTGCACGCCGATCACGGCCAGTGCGCGTCGACCACAACGGTTCGCGCGGCGGGGTCATCGGGAGCGAATCTGTTCGCCTGCGTGGCGGCAGGACTGGCCTCGTTGTGGGGCCCGATGCACGGTGGTGCGAATGAAGCCAGCATGCGCATGCTGGAAGAGATTGAAACGGTCGATCAGGTACCGGCGTTCCTTCGCAATGCGAAGCGAGATCCGCAGGCGTTCCGCCGTTTGGGGTTTGGTAACTCGCGTTACCGCAATCTTGATCCTCGTGCGACGATCCTGCGCGATACCTGTCATCGTGTGCTGAAGGAGCAGGGCATGTCTGACAGCCTGCTACAGGTTGCGATGGCCCTCGAAGAGGTGGCGTTGACCGATCCCTGGTTTGTTGAAAATGGACTGTCGCCGAGCGTAGATTTCTACACGGCGGTGATCCTGAAAGCGATGGGCCTGCCATCTTCCATGTTTGTGGTGGTGGCTGCGGTGGGCCGTACGCTGGGTTGGGTGGCACACTGGAACGAGATGCATCAGTCCCCGCTGACTATCTACCGTCCGCGCCAGATTTATACCGGCGAAACGCAACGGGATTATGTCTCCCGCCGCAGCAGTAAATAGTCGTAGAACGCCTTCTGCCAGGCAATGACAGAAGGCGTTCGATTTTATGGTGTCACAATATTGAACCAGAACTCGAATTTATCCATATAACTTAGCATCTGATCGAGTTTTGTACTGTCTCCCGTAATATTCACTTCACCCTTCGTCTGGGCTTGCTTCAGCGTCTCTTCTTGCAGAATAATTTTATTCAGCGTCGTGCGATTCAGTGTAATCGTCGCATCCGCATTATCTGCCTGTACGTTCGCTGTATGATTCAGCACCCCGTTTTCAAGCTCCAGTTTATATTTACCGCCATCGTTTCCTAAATCGACATTGAAAATGGCTTTCGCATTGGCGGCTTTTTCACCATTAATATGGACCGCGAGATAATCAAAGAACATCTCCGGGGACATTGCCCGCACCGTATCCGGGCTGGCGGTATTTGGCGTTGGGCCTTTCACCACACCGTTACGCAACTCCTGCGCGCCGGTGAGGTAGAAGTTACGCCACGGGCCTGATTCGGCTTGATAACCCAGTTGCTCCAGGGCATCCGCTTCCAGATGACGGGCCGCCTGATTATCTGGGTTGGCAAAGACTATTTTGCTGGTGACCTGTGCCACCCAGCGATAATGACCCTGCGCATAATCGGCTTTCGCTTTCTGCATAATCGCATCGGCACCGCCCATATACTCAACAAACTTTTTCGCCGAGGCTTCAGGCGGTAATTCATCGAGGGTTGCCGGGTTGCCATCAAACCAGCCAAGATAAAATACATAGGTGGCTTTCACATCATGGCTAACGGAACCGTAATAGCCACGGCTTGCCCAGGAATTAGCTAACCCGGAAGGGAGTTTAAAGTTATCGGCAATTTCATCACGCGTAAGCCCTTTATTTGCCAGGCGTAATGTCTGATCGTTGATATAACGGTACATATCACGCTGGCTTTTCATCAGATTAACGACGTTATTATTACCCCATGTCGGCCAGTGATGCTGTGCGATGATAATCTCAGCATCACCGCCCCAGCGGTTGATAACATCATTAATATATTTTGACCAGGCCAGAGGATCACGAATTTTGGCGCCGCGTAAAGAGTAGGTATTATGCAGGGTATGGGTGACATCCTCAGCAGCTTCAATCATTTTTTTCTCTTTTACGTACCACAACATCTCAGAGGGCGCTTCAGAACCGGGAGCCATCATAAAGTCATAGATCAGGCCGTCAATATTCTCCTGTTGTCCGGTTTCAGTAATATAATTTGTTGGCTCAATCAGCGTAACTGTACCGGCTGATGTCGTGGTGCCTAATCCTGCACCAACCTGACCTTTAACGTCCGGCTTCAGAAGATTACCGTACATATAGCTGGCCCTGCGGCTCATGGCATTCCCGGCCATAATGTTTTCGGATACGGCTTCTTTCATAAAGCCGGCTGGCGCATAGATTTTAACCTTTCCGCTGGCAACATCAGCTTCGTTAACGACGCCTCTTACACCGCCATAATGGTCAACGTGGCTATGGGTAAATATCACCGCAACCACCGGTTTTTTGCCCCGATTTTTATAGTAAAGATCCATCCCGACTTTCGCTGTTTCTGCCGAAACGAGAGGGTCGATAACAGTAATCCCGGTTTTACCCTCAATAATGGTCATATTCGAGAGATCAAGATTACGAATTTGATATACGCCATCGGTGACGTTAAACAGACCGCCAATATTTATTAACTGGGCCTGGCGCCAGAGGCTGGGATTGACCGTGTCAGGCGCTTTGGTTCCTTCTTTGATGAAATCATATTGCTGTGGATTCCATACGACGTTTCCTTTGTCACCGGTTATGACATTTGACGGTAATGCAGCGATGAACCCTTTATGCGCGTTGGAAAAATCTGTGGCGTCAGAGAAGGGTAATTGATTATAAAGCGCTTCATTTGCGCTTTTAGTGTATTCAGTGGCCACTTTAGTATTTTCCTGTGCCATGGCAGAAAAGGAAAATAGTGATGTTGATAGCAGACTGGTTAAAACAATATAGCCTGTAATTTTATTGAGTTTCATATGTCCTCAATGAATGGTTTATTTTGATAAATAATAGTGATTACAATACCTTCGTGTTATTGAAAGTCAGTAACCATCTCAGTGTGTGAGTTAATTGGTTTAAGGTGTTCAATAGCCATAAGAATATCACTGTCGAGAAAAACGGCATAACGTTAGATTGTTTAAAAATAAACGTTGTACCTTTTAAAAGGTATAGCTGTAGTTAGCACTTAAAAATAGAATTGAAGGACGCGTAAATTCCCCTTTGATGGCGGGTGTAGAGACTTTTGCCGATGCCATTTTTAAGTACTCTACTGCGACACCAATGTTACTGTTCGGCGTAATTTGATATTGCCCGCCAATACCCCATCGCCAGGCCTGCCCTGATGGCATGGTCAACGCAGTATCGCCTTGTGTGCGATAAAAGCTGCTGTCCCACGCGACACCGGTATTCAGTCGCCATTTTTCGTTCGGCCTGTATTGCACGCCTAATGCGGTATGCCAGGTATCCTTTAGTCGATTATTATGCTCAACCGGGTTGCCATTGACGGCTATTTGATTAGTGTTGTAGGCACTCCAGTCCTGCCAACCAAGATTACCCATAACGGACCATTGGCTATTAACATCATGCACCAGACTAAACATAACCTGCTGCGGAGCATTAACCTGTGCAGACATGGGCAGTGTGAAGTCGGCGGTATTACCAGCCTGTGGCAGTCGGGCGGTGGCGTTAATTGAAAAATGGTAGTCGGTCTTACTTTGCCACGTTAGCCCCGCGCGAGTTTGTTTCGTGATGTCGAACAACATACCAAGGCGATAATTCATCGCCCAGTCGTGGTCAGCCTGGTTTTCATCCTGGCCATCAACCTGACGCGTCAGGGAGAGGTAACCGTAATTGATGCCGGGTGCCAGGCCAACTGAAAGACGGTCATTCACTTTCCAGGCCACAGCAGGGCTAATGGTCAGCCCGAGTAATGTACTTTTACTGATTAAACGCGAACCCGCCCAATTGCCAAAATCCAGCCCCAGACCATAATTGCCGTACATACCTATTCCGACGGTGACATCGTTATTTATTCTTTGCGTATAAAATGCACTGGCTCCTGGAAACCATCCGATAATATTGCCCGGGCTTTTTCCCTGTAGCCCGGCATCGTTGTCCATTCTGTAATTTGCATCGCCATAAAGCATCTGTAAGCCGCCAGTAACCATACGGTCGGGTAATCGTGTCATTCCTGCGGGATTAGTGGCGAGCGTTGAAGCATCCTGCGCACGAGCCGCTTGCCCGGCGGAAGCTAAGCCAGTGTCTTCAGTGGCTATCTCATAAAGATATAATCCTGCGGCGTGCGTAGGGCAGATAACGGCTATGCAGGTTAATAATAGAATGTTTTTTTTCATCGTATTTTGCTGCCTGAAAATTTTGTCAGTGTGTTGTGACGGGGGTAGGGAATGGCGGGTATCACAAAAAGATTTACATCAGTATAGGTTGAACACGGATTTGAAGGTGAACTGAATTTGTTTAAATATAAATTCTGCCCGCCTTCAGCAGCGTAAGGGATAATGCCATTTTTAGTGCATTGCACTGAGATAGCGGTAAGCTATACTCCAGTCATTATTATTATCAGGAATCACAATGAATATATTGTCTCCCGTTCGACCAGAGGCCAGTATACAACGCTTGACGGCAGCCCTGGCCCCTGTCGCTGAAAGCGTAAGTATTCCGCCACGCAAGCGTATGACATGGACGCATAAAGGCAAGCAACAACTCTATATTTTTATGGAGGGTGAGCTCTCTATATTGCGGGCGTCAGATGGCTTGCTGATTGTTACCGTCTATGATCCGCATCTTTTTGGCATCGCAGAAATGATCCAACCGGTTCGTGGACATATTTTCCGGGTTGAAACCGAATCGACAATGTTGCGCGTCGATGCAACAAAGGCTACCGAGATTTTTACTAAAGAAGGTCTGTGGGCGGACGTTGCGGCATTACTTTCCTACCATACGGCATATCTTTTTTATCGGGATGCGCTGGTGGTGCAGCAGCGAACATACTCTGTCATCCGAAGCCATTTACTGGAGATGATTCTGTTACCCGATGCTACGCGGATGCGCACCTCTATCCTTGAGTATATTCAGGACCGTACGCTTTTATCGCGCAGTAGCATTTTGAACGTTATTTCCGCATTGAGTAAAGGTGAATATATCTCATTTAAAAGAGGGGGTTATCTGACGGCGGTTAATAATCTCCCGGAGAATTTTTGATAGCCTGTGCATCTTAATGATGAGGCGTGTTGAGCCATTGTCCAAAAATAAACAATAAATAGATTATCAGAGTGAGATTTTGGATTTATTGTGAGCGCACTTAAACAGATACAGCATTAATTTAAGCAAGCTCATAACGGGATATATATGAAAAAGACTCTCATTACTCTGATTATCGTCAATGCGTTTACGGCCTCAACGGCTTTTGCAGCGGCGGATGCGGGTACCTGGTACGGTGGCACTAAATTTGGGTGGTCACACTATTTTGACTCTCATACCGATCAGGAACAGGGCGATAACGCGCACAATGGCGATCAATTTGATTTTGATCGTGATAACGTGGGCGGCGGCGTCTTTACCGGTTATCAGATTACACCGTGGTTAGCGGTCGAAGGCGGATATGATTACCTGGGGAATATGCAAATTCAGGGTAATCATGGTGCGTCCGGGGCGAAAATGAAAAGCCAGGGCTTACAAATGTCGCTTAAAGCCAGTTACGGGTTAACCAGTAAATGGGATATTTATGGCCGGGCAGGGGCGATGGGGTATCGTGCAGAGTCTGATATCGGTGGGCACAATCGCTTTGAAACGGGCGTCAGACCGCTTGCGGCTGTCGGTACGGAATATGCGTTTAATAAAAACTGGGCAGGGCGCTTAGAGTATCAATGGGTCAGTAATGTCGGGAATGCTAATCAGATTGGCGTGAGCAGCGATGTCAGTTCGGTAACGGCAGGTATTTCATACCGTTTTGGTCAGCATGATGATGAATCTGTTGTTAATACGCCGGTTGCCGCACCGTTGCCTGCGCCTGAACCACAGCAGTTTACTCTCAAATCTGATGTGCTGTTTGGCTACAACTCAGCTCAGCTTTCTGCGCAAGGGAAAGCCGCAATCAATCAGCTTTACCATGCGCCGGGTGTACAGCCAGCCAATGATAAAACGACAGTTGTGGTTGGTTATAGCGATCGTATTGGCAGTGCCAATTACAACCAGCAGCTGTCTGCACGTCGCGCCCAGTCCGTTGCCGACGAACTGATTGCCCAGGGATTCCCGGCACAAAATATCTCAGCTGAAGGGCGAGGTGAAAGTGAACCCGTCACCGGAAATCGTTGTGACGGGCAGTCGGGTAATCAACTGATCACCTGTTTGTCTGCGGATCGCCGGGTGGTCATTAATATTGCCGAAAAATAGTCATCGCCAATGTTAATCCCGGTCTGAAATGACAAAACGCCCCGGTGATCGCGTCACCGGGGCGCTATCGGTTATGGTGTTGCCTTTAAAGGGATTAGCGTCTTCTTTGGGTTAATGCTCACGCCAGGCTCGGCGGGCGTGATGAACCAGGCCATGAGCGGGTTAGTGCTGATTTATTCACGCGCGCTACGCAAAGGCGATGTCATTCGAGTGGCGGATAACGAAGGTCTGGTCAGTGAAATCGGTATGCTGGCGACAAAAATTATCACCCGTGAAAATTACGTAGTGACCGTTCCCAACGCGGTGGTGGTGAGTGGGAAAATCACTAACCTTAGCGTGCAGAGTGCGGATGGTGGTATCAACTTAACCGTGGGTGTGACGATCGGTTACGACACGCCCTGGCGTCAGGTTCATGCGATGCTGGAACTGGCGGCAAAACGGGCAAAAGGGATTGACCTGACTATCGCGCCACTGGTGCGCCAGTTGAGCCTGATGGACTGGTATATTGCCTATGAACTTCAGGTGCGATTGCAGCCGGGCCAGTCCCTTGCCGCCGCCCGAAACGCACTGTTTAGCAATATTCAGGATGTCTTTAACGAATTCAACGTGCAGATTATGTCGCCAAACTTTGTGATGCAGCCTGAGAGGACGGTGATGGTTGCCAAAGAGAACTGGTACATGCCGCCTGCTGCTCCGCCTGAGGGCAGCAAATAGCGGGCAAATTAAATTCCTCTACACTTCAACGCGTTTTTCTTTCTCCGTGAAAAGTGGCTTGATTCATTCCTGAAATCCATAATACTGTATATAAATACAGTATGTGGTGTTTACAGTTATGATGTACAAACTTGCAGAACAACGCGAGAGCGTAATTACGCCTCTTTTCAGTGACTTAGTGGCATGTGGTTTTCCCAGCCCGGCACGCGACTACGTTGAGCGCGGTATCGATCTCAACGAGTTTATGGTGGCGCACCCCAGTGCGACCTATTTTGTCCGCGCGGCGGGTGATTCCATGATCGACGCCGGTATCGGCAATGGCGACTTGCTGGTGGTCGATAGCGCCAGAACTGCCGGGCATGGCGATATTGTTATTGCCGCGGTTGATGGCGAATTTACCGTCAAGCGCCTGCAACTGCGTCCGATCATCCAATTGGTGCCCTGTAACCCGGCATATGTGCCTATCCGCATCAACGAAGATGTGCCGCTGGATATCTTCGGCGTGGTGACGTTTATCGTGAAAGCGGCCTGCTGATCATGTTTGCGCTGGTGGATGTGAACAGTTTTTATGCCTCCTGCGAAACGGTGTTCAGGCCGGATCTCAAAGGCAAACCGGTGGTGGTGCTGTCGAATAACGATGGTTGCGTCATTGCCCGTAGCGCAGAGGCGAAGTCACTGGTCGCGATGGGAGAACCCTATTTTAAGCAAAAGGAGCAGTTCCGCCGTCACGGCGTGATAGCGTTTAGCAGCAATTATGAGCTTTACGCGGATATGTCAGAACGCGTGATGACGACCCTGGAAGCGCTGGCTCCGAGAGTGGAAATCTACAGTATCGACGAAGCGTTTTGCGATCTTACTGGTGTCAGAAATTGCCGTGATTTGACCGATTTCGGTCGTGAAATTCGCGAAACAATCAGTCAACACATGCATTTAACCGTCGGGGTGGGGATCGCGCAAACCAAAACCCTCGCCAAGCTGGCGAACCATGCGGCAAAAAAATGGCAGCATCAAACGGGCGGCGTGGTTGATCTCTCCAGCCTCGAAAAACAGCGTAAACTGATGGCGGCATTCCCGGTCAGTGAAGTGTGGGGCATCGGCCGGCGGATCAGCAAAAAGCTGGAAGCGATGGGTATTCATACCGTGCTGGATCTCGCGGATACAGATATTCGCTTCATCCGTAAACATTTTAGCGTGGTACTGGAACGCACGGTGCGCGAGCTGCGCGGCGAGACGTGTCTTGAACTGGAAGAGTTTGTGCCGGTGAAGCAGGAGATTATCAGTTCCCGTTCCTTTGGCGCGCCGGTAACGGATTACGACGATATGCGTCAGGCCATTTGTGAATATGCGTGCCGGGCGGCAGAGAAGCTGCGTCTTGAACATCAGTATTGCCGGTTTATTTCGGCATTTATTAAAACATCTCCGTTTGCCGCCGGGCAGCCTTACTACGGCAATAGTGCATCGGTAAAACTGCTGACACCTACTCAGGATAGCCGCGATATTATTCAGGCCGCAACGCGCTGTCTGGAGGTTATCTGGAAAGAAGGGCGACGCTATCAGAAAGCGGGCGTAATGTTGGGGGATTTTTTCAGCCAGGGCGTTGCGCAGCTGAATCTGTTTGATGACAATGCCCCGCGCGCGGACAGCGAAGCGTTAATGAGCGTGTTAGATGCCATTAATCACAAGAGCGGGCGCGGGACGCTCTATTTTGCCGGGCAGGGTATCGCGCAGCCGTGGCAGATGAAACGGGAACTGCTCTCACCGCGCTATACCACGCGCATGTCAGATATTGTGTGTGCGCGGTAGTGAAAACAGCTCCAGGGCGATCGCGGCGTCCACATGCCGGTTAAAGGCGTCGTCATCAATATCCGTCATTCCCAGTGCGTACATGCCATCCAGTCCGCAAACCAGCGCAATCAGCCGCCAGGCGATGTGCTCTGGGCTGTCGCGCAGGGTAAACTCCTGCGCTGCGTGGCCCTGGCGGATAATCGCCGTGGTTTCGTCATGCCAGATATGCATAGTGAAAATATAAGCCGCCTTGATATCAGGATCTTTCGCGGCAATCAGCTGCGCTTCCCGCCAGAGGCGAATATAGGGCTCAAACCCGCCATCATCGCTGCCGAGCATCGAGCATAAACGTTCACGCCACGTGGCGCTTTCTGGCAATGGATTAGCATCCAGCAGAGTACGGGTTAAGCGAATAAACGCCTGGGCTTTGAGTTCGCCCGCCGAAGCAAAATGGTGATGGACCTGGCCTGTGGCAACGTTGGCTTCCGTGGCGATCCGCCTGACGGTCATGGCGGGAAAACCTTCGGCCAGCGCCACGCGCATCGCCGCCTGCATAATTTCTTCCCGTCGTTCGTCCTTACTCAGATAACCCATAATTTTTCATCCTCAATAATCGCGTAACGAGTTTAACAAAAAGCTGGACAGTTGTTCAACTTTCCGTAGGATCGCGTTCTGGACGGATGTCCAACTTTAATAAATGAGGGAGAATTATGTTTCGTCAGTGGTTAGCGTTAGTGATTATCGTGCTGGTCTATATTCCGGTCGCCATCGATGCGACGGTGCTGCATGTGGCGGCGCCGACGTTGAGTATGACGCTTGGGGCAAGCGGCAACGAGTTACTGTGGATCATTGATATCTACTCGCTGGTGATGGCGGGAATGGTACTGCCGATGGGGGCGCTGGGCGACCGCATCGGTTTTAAACGCCTGCTGTTGCTCGGCAGCGGATTGTTTGGCCTGGCGTCGCTGGCAGCCGCGTTTGCGCCCGATGCAGGTTGGCTGATTGCGGCGCGCGCCGTACTGGCGATTGGTGCGGCAATGATCGTTCCGGCGACTCTTGCCGGGATCCGCACGCTGTTTATTGATGCGCGTCATCGTAACATTGCGCTTGGCGTCTGGGCTGCGGTCGGTTCCGGTGGGGCAGCCTTTGGCCCATTGATTGGCGGCATGTTGCTGGAGCACTTCTACTGGGGCTCGGTATTCCTGATTAACGTCCCCATCGTGTTGCTGGTGATGGCGCTTTCCGCGCGCTTCGTGCCGCAGCAGCCAGGCCGACGCGATCAGCCGTTAAACCTGAGTCACGCCATTATGCTGATTGTGGCGATCCTGCTGCTGGTGTATAGCGCCAAAACCGCGATGAAAGGGCTGGTTACGCCGTGGATTATCGGCGGGGCGTTCGTCACCGGCGCACTGTTATTAACGATGTTTGTTCGTATCCAGCTTCGTGCGGTGAAGCCGATGATCGATATGCGTCTGTTCAGCCACCGCATTATTTTGAGTGGCGTGGTGATGGCGATGACGGCAATGATTGCGCTGGTCGGTTTTGAGCTGCTGATGGCGCAGGAACTGCAGTTTGTACATGGTTTCACGCCGTTCGAAGCCGGGAAGTTTATGCTGCCGCTGATGGTGGCCAGTGGTTTCAGCGGCCCGATAGCGGGTGTGCTGGTCGCGCGACTTGGCCTGCGTACTGTGGCAACGAGCGGCATGGCACTGAGTGCACTGAGCTTCCTCGGGCTGTCGATGCTGGATTTCAGCACACAACAGTGGCAGGCGTGGGGGCTGATGGTCTTACTCGGGTTTAGCGCCGCCAGCGCCTTGCTGGCGTCAACGGCGGCGATTATGGCCGCAGCGCCGAAGGAAAAAGCGGCGGCCGCCGGGGCAATTGAAACCATGGCGTATGAACTGGGCGCGGGGTTAGGCATTGCCGTCTTTGGCTTACTGCTGAGCCGCAGTTTTTCCGGGTCGATTATTCTGCCGGAAGGGCTGACGGGGGATATCGCGGCGCGCGCCTCGTCGTCGATTGGCGAAGCGGTTAAAGCGGCGCAAACCCTGACGCCGACGCTTGCCGAGGCCACGATTAATGCCGCACGTACCGCGTTTACCTTCTCGCACAGCGTCGCGTTAAGCAGTGCCGGGATGATGCTGTTACTGCTGGCGGTTGGGATGTGGTTTAGTCTGGCAAAAGCGGGGAGAACGTAAAAGAAGGAATGCTGCCGACAAGATGTCGGCAGCATTATGTGACATTGTCACTTATCGCTGAGATCGCTCAACAGCACGGCAATACTCCTGCCGCCGATGGTTTGCTCAAGGGCAATCTTGACCACAATGGTGAGCGGTACCGAAAGCAGCATCCCCACGGGCCCAAGCAACCATCCCCAGAAGATCAACGACAGAAAGACCACCAGCGTTGACAGCCCGAGCCCGCGTCCCATAATGCGCGGTTCGAGGATATTACCGAACAGCAGGTTGATCAGCAGATATCCTGCCAGCACAATCAGCGCCTGATAAAACCCGCCAAAAACCAGCACCTGTAAAATCGGCGGGATCGCCGCCAGCACGGAACCGATGTTAGGGATATAGTTCAGCGCGAAGGCGAGCAGCCCCCAGACAAACGCGAAACGTACGCCCAGCGCTTCGAGCATGCCCCACGCCACCAGGCCGGTCACCAGGCTTATTGCCGTTTTCAGCACCAGATAATGTGAAACGCTGTCGATCGCCCGCTGGATCGCCGCCATTCCTTCTGTCGGTTTGACCATCAGTTGCTGGAGTTTGGCCGGAAGCTGCGGCACTTCCAGCAGCATAAACACCACGGTTAACAACAGAAGAAAAATCGAAGACATCGCGTTAGAGAGCTGTGTCAACAGGCTGGTGACAAAGGTCATCGCGGCGTTGGGGTCGATATATTTAATCAACTCATCTGCCGAGACTGTCACGCCAAAGCGCTCCAGCCAGGGCTGAATATTCTGTAGCGGCACCTGTAGGGACGAACGGTACTGCGGCAATGTGCGCGCCAGCTCATTAAGCGAAGTGCCGAGTGACGCCAGCAGCAGGACGGCAACCATAATAATCAGGCAGATCAGTAAAGAGATAGCCAGCACGCGGGGAATGCGCCAGCGGGTCATCAACTGCACGACCGGGTTAAGCACCACGGCGATAAACAGCGCCAGCACGAAGGGAACGATGATATCCGCCGCAAAACGAATACCCGTCAAAATGATGACCAGCATGCCCAGCATGATGACAATTTTTAATCCATTAAGCGTAATGATGGGCTTAGCCATAAGGGTTCCTGAAAAAGTGTACAACCAGCCTGAATATCATAATTGCGAACGGTCTGAGAAGGAAATCACTTAGATCTAATATTTATGGTAAAGATCTGAAAATATTTTGAGTTAATCAGAAGGTTGTGCTAAAAATTAGCTGTGTTTAACTACCGAGGACAATTTTTTTCCGCAACGAAGAGAAGCAATACCGCGGATAATTGTATTTTTATGGACAATCAGTTCGAAACTTCCATTTCTACTCACACTACAGCTTTACCTACCTCTTCCTTGCTCTGTGCAGAGCAACACTGGCGCAACGCGCTTTAGTCTATTTCTTCTGCCTGAACTGACGCTCGCCGTCAGGACTCATTACAACCTGGATTTTACGGTTTGCACCTCGCTGTGAGCCGCAACGGAATATATTCTCAAGCAGGAGAAATAACATGTTTTACTGGATTCTTTTATCCCTTGCGATCGTCGCTGAAATTATCGGCACGCTGTCTATGAAATGGGCCGCTGTCAGTCACGGTTCTGCTGGCTTTATTTTGATGCTGGTAATGATTGCCATCTCTTATATTTTTCTCGCCTTCGCGGTTAAAAAAATCGCGCTGGGTGTGGCCTATGCCTTGTGGGAAGGTATTGGTATTTTGCTCATTACGCTGTTCAGCGTCATGTTGTTTGATGAAGCCCTGTCGGCGATGAAGATTGCCGGTCTGGCGACGCTGGTGGTGGGGATTGTGTTGATTAAATCCGGTACCCGCAAAGTGAAATCTCAGCCGGTGGAGGCTCACCATGCAACAGTTTGAGTGGGTTCATGCCGCCTGGCTGGGGCTGGCAATCGTACTGGAAATTATCGCGAATATCTTTCTGAAGTTCTCGGACGGTTTTCGCCGCAAATTCTATGGCGTGCTTTCCATCTCCGCAGTACTGGCCGCGTTTAGCGCCTTGTCGCAGGCGGTAAAAGGTATTGATTTATCCGTAGCCTATGCGTTATGGGGGGCCTTCGGGATTATGGCTACGCTGGCGGCGGGCTGGATCCTGTTTGGTCAACGCCTGAATAACAAAGGCTGGATGGGCCTCGGTCTGCTGATAGTCGGCATGGTGCTGATTAAAATGGCCTGATGGCAGGGCGCTACGTTTATCAGGCCTAAGAAATGCGCAAGCGTTGTAGGCCAGGTAAGCGTAGCGCCACCCGGCGCAAAGATTACTCTGTCGCCAGTGCTTCCAGCTTATCACGAAAACCCGTCACCGAAATGGCCCGGTTATCCGCGCGCCAGCGATCTTTCGGCCCTGGTGCCGAACTCTGTACCGCAATCAATTGCCAGCCGTTATCGGTCTTTAACATTAATGGCGAACCGCTATCGCCCGGTAGCGTATCGCACTGATGCGAGAGCACCGACGTTTGCGCCCATCCGGTGACCACGCAGTCTTGATGGCTGTACAGCGAATCAAGGTGATCTTCCGGGTAGCCCGATTGTGTCACTTTACGGTCCGCGGCCTTCAATGCGGCGGTGAGCGCGGCTTTATCGCCCTCGAACAGCGGCAGCGGCGTAATACCTCCCGGCGGGTAACGTAAAATAATTAAGCCAAAATCCCACGGCGCGGCGGCAGACGGAACAATCCAGCCATCGCCATCGGGTTTCAGGCGTTTACCAAGCGAAGGATCAACACGGCCTTCAATGCCGTGAATTTCATAACGCCAGACGCCTTTCTGGGACACAAAACGCAACGCGACCGCTTTATCCGGCTTGCCATTAGGAGGCGTCAGCAAACAATGTCCGGCGGTTAACGCCAGATGGGGCGAAATGAGGGTGGCGGTGCACAGGTTACCACTGACGGTTTCCAGTTGACCGATAGCATCCCAGGGGGAGTCTGTTGAATCGGTCACAAGGGTGCGATCGTCCTGACCGAAAAACAGCGTTTTGACATCTTTCGCGCTCATGCCGCTATCGCCGTCATCCGCATGTACAGCCATCGACAGCGCGCTCAACGATCCCAGTAAAACGAAAACAGCTCTACGCATATCACTCTCTGGTGGGGTAATTATGATTATAAAAAGTTAAACCCAATGTGATTACTATAGACGGGACAAATGAAAAGGGGGAGTAAAATCAGCGAACTACGCTCAGTAAAGGAAAAATCGCGTTGCGATCAGTGCGCAGACGATGAGTAAAGCCAGGATGAGCTCGAAACGATAGCGCCGCAACATCATTGCTCTCCAGGAAAAAATCGGCGCTGAAACAGCGCCGATTTGTCATCGGAACGATACGAACGGTGACGATTAGGCAGCAGGCTGAGCGGCTGGTTTAGCGGCTTCGTGTTTTACTGCTTTTTTATGATGTTTTTTTGCTGCCTGGGCTTTCTGCTCAGCAGCAGCCGGTTTTGCGGCTTCATGTTTTTTATGTTTCTTAGCAGCTTGCGCTTTCTGTTCTACCGGTTTGGTCGCTTCGGTTTTAGCCGCTTTTTTGTGGTGTTTTTTTGCAGCCTGCGCTTTCTGTTCTGCGGCGGCTTTCTGATGTTTTTTGTGATGCATGGTTTTTGCCGGTGCAGCTTTAGCGGTTGCGGTAGCAGCCGGTGCCGGAGCAGCAGTAGTTTCAGCAGCGAATGCAGCAGATGACAGACCCATAGCAGCGGCAACAACCAGAGCTAATACTTTTTTCATTCTCATACCCTCGAATTGGTTTTTTCATTCAACCCCACTGCGGGGCCGTTGAAAGAACTATATCCCTGAGTTATCAGGCTTTCCGTGAGTGATTGGTATCGGCGTGTAACGGAATGTACAACGCCGGAGGAGAGCCCCCCGGCGTGAGAGGAATTACAGATAGCGGGCGGTTAGATGTTCGCGGAAATAGCGGCTATTGAGGTCTTCGCCAGTCGCCTGCTGAATAAGCTGCGAGGTTCCGAAGCGGCTACCGTGCTGCCAGATATTCTGACGCAGCCACTCGAACAACGTGCTGAAATCACCGCTGGCAATACGTGATTCGAGATCCGGCATTGCATTACGCGCCGCATGCATCAATTGCGCGGCGTACATCGCGCCCAGCGTGTAGGAAGGGAAATAACCGAAGCCGCCGTCGGTCCAGTGAATATCCTGCATACAACCATCGCGGTAGTTCCCTTCCGTCGAGAGCCCCAGCCAGTGACGCATTTTTTCATCCCACAGGGCGGGAATATCATCCACTTCAATCTCGCCATCAATCAACGCGCGTTCAATTTCGTAACGCAGGATTACGTGCGCCGGGTAACTCACTTCATCGGCATCAATACGGATAAAGCCCGGTTTCACGCGCTGATTCCAGGCAACAAAGTTTGAGGCCTCAAAAGCGGGCTGCGGGCCAAACTGTTCAACAACGGCCGGAAGCAGATGCTGAAGGAAGGCGTCACTGCGCGCCAGTTGCATCTCAAAAAAGAGACTTTGCGATTCGTGAATGGCAGTAGATCGAGCGTGAGAAATGGGCTGACCCAGCCAGTTCCGCGGCAGATTCTGCTCATAGCGCGCATGTCCGGTTTCGTGGATCACGCCAAACAAGGCGCTTAACAGATCATGCTCGTTATAACGGGTAGTGATGCGGACATCTTCCGGTACGCCGCCGCAGAAAGGATGCGCGCTGACGTCCAGACGACCGGCGTTAAAATCAAAGCCGAGGCGCTTCATCGTTTCCAGCCCCAACTGGCGCTGATTTTCAACCGGGAACGGGCCTTGCGGGGCAATTAGCGTTTTGCTGGCCTGTTTTTCTACCGCGCTGGTTAACAGTTCTGGCAGCCAGGATTTGAGATCGCCAAACAACACGTCCAGACGAGCGCTGGTCATGTCAGGCTCAAAAATATCCAGCAGGGCATCATAGGGTGAGCAACCTTTGGCCTGCGCACGGATACGCGCTTCTTCCCGGCTGAGTTTAACCACGTCTTTTAGATTTTCCGCGAAGCCCTGCCAGTCGTTATTCGGGCGCTGCGTTCGCCAGGCGTGCTCGCAGCGGCTACCGGCCAGCGATTTCGCTTCTACCAGGCTTTCCGGCAACAGGGCCGCCTGCTGATAATGACGTGCCATTTCACGCAGGTTAGCCTGTTCGAGATCGTTAAGATTTTCCTGTTCCGCGTTGCGCAGCCATTCACCAACCTGCTTATCGGTCAGAATCTGGTGCTGCAACACGCCAAGTTCAGCCAGCGCTTCGCTACGCACGTTGCTGCCGCCTGGCGGCATCATGGCAAACATATCCCAGCCCGCGATGGCGGAAAGGTGTGAAAAACGGGAGAGACGCTGGAAGGTGCGGGTGAGGTGTTGGTAGTTTTTGTTTTCCATAGTGCCCTGTTTTCTATAAGAGAGAAGGCGACACGCGCCGATAGATTCAGATCTATCACAGGGCGATAAGCGGGCGCAAAAAATTCGCGCCCGTCGCCATCAATGCAATCGCTTATGCAGCAACGTTCCAACCAGTAATGCCGCAACCAGCAGTAGGGCGATAAACGCGCCGACGCCATTCCAGCCGTAACGATGCCAGAACACGCCGCCCAGCGTACCGGCGATGCTGGAACCCAGGTAGTAGCTGAAGAGATAAAGCGATGATGCCTGACCTCTGGCACGTCGTGCACGTGGGCCTATCCAGCTACTGGCAACCGAGTGCGCGGCAAAGAAGCCTGCGGAAAACAGTAACATGCCGGGGAAGATGACCCACAGCGGCGAGAAGAGCGTCAGCAGCAGGCCGAGCAGCATGACGCCTGTGAAAAAGATCATCACCGGGCCGCGACCGTAGCGGGCCGTCATCATGCCAGCTTTCGGTGAACTCCAGGTTCCCGTGAGATAAGCGACGGAGAGCAGGCCAACCACGGCCTGATTCAGCGACCAGGGCGAGAGCATCAGGCGGTAGCCGATATAGTTAAACAAGGTAACGAACGCGCCCATCAGCAGGAAGCCTTCGACAAACAGCAGCGGCAGGCCGCGATCGTGCCAGTGCAGACGGAAATTGAGCAGCAGCGTTTTCGGGCGCAGGGAGGACGGGCGGAAATGGCGCGATTCAGGGAGGATCTTCCAGAACATAATTGCTGAAGCCAGCGCGAAGGCGCTGATCACCGCCAGAGCGATACGCCAGCCGAAGAAGTCGGTGAAAACCCCGGTGAGCAGGCGTCCGCTCATCCCGCCTATTGAGTTGCCGCTAATATAGAGGCCCATAGAGAAGGCGACGAAACTCGGGTGAATCTCTTCACTGAGGTAGGTCATGCCAACCGCCGCCACGCCGCTGAGTGATAAACCAATCAGCGCGCGCATGATCAGAATGCCGTGCCAGCTGGTCATCATCGTGGAGAGGAGAGAGCAACACGATGCCAGCAGCAGCGCCGTTACCATAACCTGTTTGCGGCCAATGGCATCGGAAAGCGGCCCGGTAAAGAGCAGCCCTATCGCCAGCATCGCTGTGGAAATTGACAGAGAAATACTGCTTCCCGCGGGCGAGATACCAAACTTATGTGACAGTACCGGCAGAATCGGCTGAACGCAGTAGAGCAGGGCAAAGGTCGCCAGCCCGGCGGAGAAAAGTGCGAGGGTAACCCGAATAAATTGAGGTGTGCCGCGAGTAATAAACTGGTTCGGCCTGGATGGGGCATTGTCGCGGACGTCGATAGCCGGTTCGTTGTCTGCGGTGGTTGTACGGCTCACGGGGAGATCCTTGCGTAAAAACAAAAGGTAATAGAGATGTAGGTCACATAATTAGAGTAGGAAAACGCGAATATTCTGTCTAATATATTAATAATCTCAATTGATATGTAACAAATATGAATATCGAGTTGCGTCATCTGCGCTACTTTATTGCGGTAGCGGAAGAGCTCCATTTTGGTCGCGCCGCTGCCCGGCTTAATATTTCTCAGCCGCCGCTAAGTCAGCAAATTCAGATACTTGAACAGCAAATCGGCGCCCGTCTGTTTGCCCGTACCAACCGCAGCGTAAATCTCACGGCGGCGGGAAAGCAGTTTCTTGCCGATAGCCGCCAAATCATGCTGCTGGTTGAAGACGCCGCCGCCCGCGCAGGGCGTTTGCATCATGGCGAAACGGGTGAGTTGAATATTGGCTTTACCTCATCGGCCCCCTTTATTAAGGCGGTATCCGATACGCTCTCGACCTTTCGTCGTCGCTATCCCGATGTCCATATCCAGACGCGCGAAACCAATACCCGTGAGCAGATTTCGCCGCTAACCGAAGGTTCGCTGGATCTCGGTTTGATGCGAAATACGCAGCTTCCTGACACGCTGGAGTGGGAGGTGATCCTGCATGAGCCGCTGCTGGCGATGATTCATCATGAGCATCCGTTAGCGAATCAGCGGGCAGTAAGTCTGACAGAGCTGGCTGATGAGCCTTTTGTCTTCTTCGATCCACACGTGGGAACGGGCCTGTATGACGATATCCTGGGCTTGCTGCGTCGCTATGATGTGACGCCGCGTATGACCCAGGAAGTGGGCGAGGCGATGACCATTATTGGCCTGGTGGCGTCCGGGCTCGGGGTATCAATACTCCCGGCGTCGTTTCGGCGTGTGCAGCTCATGGAAATGCGCTGGGTGCCCATCATTGAAAAGGATGCCGTTTCAGAAATGTGGCTGGTGTGGTCTAAACATCATGAACTTAGTCAGGCTGCCCAGCGCTTTAAGCAACAGCTACTGGCTGCGGCAAAGATAAGCACTTCTGACGAAAAAGCATGAAAAAATGTGCGGCGAATCACAAGGCTAAGGAAAAATTTGGCGTACCCCATTGAAGTCCTTCACCATAGCCCTGAGATTATTTCGAAGCGCGAAAATAAAGGGAGTCTACGGTGGTAGCGGACAGTCAGCCAGGCCATATCGATCAAATAAAGCAGACCAATGCGGGCGCGGTGTATCGCCTGATTGATCAGCTTGGCCCGGTGTCGCGTATCGACCTCTCCCGGCTGGCGCAACTGGCACCGGCCAGTATTACCAAAATTGTACGTGAAATGCTCGAAGCGCACCTGGTGCAGGAAACTGAAATTCAGGAACCCGGCAGCAGGGGGCGTCCAGCCGTCGGTTTGATGGTGGAAACGGAAGCCTGGCACTATCTGGCGCTGCGTATCAGCCGGGGGGAAATTCACCTCGCGCTTCGCGATCTCAGCAGTAAGCTGGTGGTCGAAGAGCGTCTCGAACTGGCGCTTCAGGACCCACAACCGCTTTTGAACCGCATTATCACGCAAATCGATCAGTTCTTTATTCGCCATCAGGGCAAGCTGGAGCGTTTAACGGCTATCGCCATTACGCTTCCCGGAATCATTGATACGGAAAGCGGAATCATTCACCGGATGCCTTTTTACGAGGATGTGAAAGATATGCCGCTTGGGGAAACCCTGGCGGCGCATACGGGCGTACCTGTTTATATTCAGCATGATATCAGTGCATGGACCATGGCTGAGGCGCTGTTTGGTGCATCACGCGGGGCGCGGGATGTCATTCAGGTGGTGATTGATCATAACGTGGGCGCGGGGGTGATCACCGACGGTCGTCTGCTTCATGCGGGCAGCAGTAGCCTGGTGGAGATTGGCCATACGCAGGTCGATCCTTACGGAAAACGTTGTTACTGCGGTAACCACGGCTGCCTGGAAACCATCGCCAGCGTTGAGAGCGTACTGGAGCTGGCGCAGGTGCGAATGCATCAGTCGATGAGTTCGATGCTGCATCAGCAGCCGCTGACGGTGGAGTCGCTGTGTCTGGCGGCAGTTAAGGGCGATTTACTGGCAAAAGATATCATCACCAGCGTTGGCACCAACGTCGGGCGCATCCTGGCCATCATGGTGAATTTATTCAATCCACAAAAAATACTTATCGGTTCGCCGTTTAATCAGGCTGCCGATATCCTCTTCCCGGCGATCAGCGACTGTATTCGTCAGCAGTCACTTCCGGCTTACAGCAAGCATATCTCCGTTGAACAGACTCAGTTCTCAAACCGTGGCACGATGGCCGGGGCGGCGCTGGTCAAAGATGCGCTCTATAACGGATCGCTGCTAATTCGACTGTTACAGGGTTAACATTTTTTCACTGTCGCGCAAAAAATTGCGCTATCTCAAGCCGGGTTTCTGGTTCATCACGTAGACTTTCACCACTTTAAATTATTACTGGTCTGTATATTTCACCGGCATAACTGTGGAGTTAGTAATGCTTAACCGTTTCTTTATTACTGGTACTGATACTTCTGTCGGCAAGACGGTGGTTTCCCGTGCGCTACTGCAGGCGCTGGCAGCCAGCGGGAAACGAGTAGCCGGGTACAAACCTGTGGCAAAAGGCAGCAAAGAGACCCCTGAAGGGTTACGCAACAAAGATGCGCTGGTGCTGCAAAGCGTGTCATCGCTGGAACTGCCGTACGATGCGGTGAACCCGATTGCCCTGAGTGAAGAAGAGAGCAGCGTCGCGCACAGCTGCCCAATTAACTACACACTGTTGTCAAACGGGCTCGCCAGCCTGAGCGAGAAAGTGGACAACGTGGTCGTTGAAGGGACCGGCGGCTGGCGCAGTCTGATGAATGACCTGCGCCCGCTTTCTGAATGGGTGGTTCAGGAGCAATTGCCGGTTGTGATGGTGGTCGGGATTCAGGAAGGGTGCATCAATCATGCGCTGCTGACGGCTCAGGCCATCGCTAACGACGGCCTGCCGCTCATTGGCTGGGTGGCGAACCGCATCAACCCCGGTCTGGCGCATTATGCTGAAATCATTGATGTGCTGAGTAAAAAACTGCCCGGGCCGCTGATAGGTGAGTTACCGTATCTGCCGCGTCCTGAACAACGTGAATTGAGCCATTACATTGACTTATCCATGCTGAGTAGTGTGCTCACGGTAGATAGAATCCTGGCGTAAGGTTCGCGACAGCACTGACGCCAGCACGCAGGCAATCAATAAACCGGGCAGAACGCTATATTGCCCGGTCATTTCACAAATCATCAATGTCGACATGATCGGCGCATGTGTGGTTGCCGCCAGCAGCGTCGCCATTCCGCTCATCCCCAGTAGGACAGCCATTAACGGCTGATCGGGTAGCCAAATCCCACACAGCTGCGCAAACAGCATACCCACTGCCATTCCCAGAAACAGCGTTGGCGTAAACACACCGCCCGGTGCGCCGGAACCGCTACTGGCGAGGATCGCCAATAGTTTACAGATGAATATCCCTGTAATAGCGGCAAGCAACGGCGGAGAGAGCAAGGAGGCATGCACCACGCTGTAGCCATTTCCCCAGACCGCAGGCGTCAGTAGCGACAGCAGGCCAACAATCAACCCGCCGAGCGCCAGTTGCCAGGGCGGAGAGAGTTTCAGGCGCAAAAAGAGGTTGTGCGTGGCATTCATTAACCACATCAATAACGGGCCACATACGCCCGCCAGCAGACCGGTGGCGATAATTAACACGTAGGCTGTTACGCTGAGCGTTGCCGGTAGGTTGACGGTGTATAGAGGTTCGCTGCCGCCACCAATAATATGTGTGGTCAGCAACGCGACAACAGCAGACACCACGACCGGGCCAAGCGAGGCCAGAATCAGCGTGCCAAACAGAATTTCAGCGATAAACAGGCTGCCTGCCAGCGGTGCGTGGTAGGCGCTCGCCATCCCGGCGGCGGCACCACAGGCAATCCACAATTTCCATTCGTCGTGTGCGGTAAATCGTTGAGCAAACCACGACGCCGCCAGTGCCGCCAGCAGGATCATCGCACCTTCACGGCCAATGGCGCTGCCGCTGACCACCACCAGTAACGATGCCAGGGATTTGACCAGGCTGGCGCCATAATCAAATTGCCCGTCGGTGCGCAGCGCTTCCATGTAGTCCGTGGGCGCGTGAGGCCGTTGTTGATTCCGTCGCTGCCAGCCCCACAAGAGCATTCCCGCCGCAAATCCACCGAGTGCAGGCGTCAGCACGCGCCGCCAGGCGGAAAGCCCCGTCGCGGCGTTAACGAGACTGCCGGTATCGTTGCTGAGGAAAAGCCACTCCAGAAACAGCATGGCATGGCGAAACCCTGCGACGGCCAATGCGGCAAGTACGCCAGTAATGGCGGCAAACAGCAGACGACGTAGCATGGTGCGCAGATCGGGATAAGCGTGAAGACGTTGCATGAGCGGTTTCAACACAAAGAAGTTCAGGCGGCTATTTTGCGGGGAAAGCAGGGGAGATGCAAAAGCTGTGGGTGCGGATCCCCCTCACCCTAACCCTCTCCCACAGGGAGAGGGGACCGTTCGTGCCAGTGGTTAAGTGTGTGCGGTTTTCTCCCTCTCCCTGTGGGAGAGGGCCGGGGTGAGGGCTTAGTTCTCGCTATAAATATTCAGCGCCCGACGCGTACGTCCGGAGCTGAGGTAATCGGCAATGTAATCCTGCGATATCTCGCCGTTATAGCGCCCGTCCTCATCGACAATCGGCATCCAGCTGGTGTTGCTCTCATAGAGTTTCGACAGCACCACGCGCAGGTTATCTTCTGCCTTGCCGGTGACGCGGAACGGGTGAATCAAGTCAGAACATACGCCGCTCGCCTGACGCGCTTCGCGGCGCTTCACAAATCCGAGCGGTTTGCCTTCCTCATCCACCACGGTCAGTGCACGAATGTCGTTGTCATCCATAATACCGAACGCTTCGGCAAGCGGCGTTGAACTGCGGGCGGTGATCGTCGGTTGCTGGTCGGTAACATCGCCTGCCGAGACCAGGAGCAGGCGCTTCAGCGTGCGATCCTGGCCGACAAATGAGCCGACGAATTCATTAGCCGGTTTCGCCAGCAACTCATCCGGGCTGGCGCACTGAACAATACGCCCCTGTCGGAATACCGCGATACGGTCGCCCAGTTTCAGTGCTTCATCGATATCATGACTCACCAGCATGACCGTTTTCTTCAGGGCTCGCTGCATCTCCAGGAACTGGTTCTGAATCACTTCACGGTTGATGGGGTCGACTGCGCCGAAAGGTTCATCCATCAGCAGCACCGGCGGATCCGCCGCCAGCGCGCGGATCACGCCAATACGCTGTTGCTGGCCGCCGGACATCTCTTTGGGGTAGCGATGAAGGAATTTTTTCGAATCCAGCGCCACCATTTCCATCAGTTCCTGTGCACGGGTTTTGCAGCGGGATTTATCCCAGCCCAACATGCGTGGCACCACGGTGATGTTTTCTTCAATGGTCATATTCGGGAACAGACCAATTTGCTGGATAACATAGCCAATGTTGCGACGCAGCGTTACTGTATCCATCTCATCGGTATTTTGCCCGTTGATGAGGATGGTCCCGCTGCTCGGTTTAATCAGGCGGTTAATCATCTTCAGGGTGGTGGTTTTGCCACAGCCGGACGGCCCCAGCAATACGCACATTTCGCCTTCTGGCACATTCAGGTTCACGTTATCAACGGCCTTTAACGGTTGACCGTTTTTCTGTGAAAATTGTTTAGTGAGGTTTTCCAGTTTTATCATTATCGTATCCCCTTCGGTGTCAGAGCGATTTGCAGGCGATGCAGCAGCCAGTCGAGCACAATCGCCAGTAAGCAAATCATCAGTGCGCCAGCGATCAACATGCGGATGTCACTTCCGCCGATGCCGTTCAGTAACAGTAATCCCAGCCCGCCTGCGCCAATGACGGCCGCAATTGCCATCACGCCAATGTTCATCACCACGGCGGTGCGAATACCACCGAAAATCACCGGTAATGCCATCGGAATTTCTACCCAGCGCAGACGCTGCCAGAAGGTCATGCCGATCCCACGTCCTGCTTCACGCAGGCCCGGCGGCAGGGCGTCCAGCGCCGTATGCGTGTTGCGTACAATCGGCAGCAGTGAATAGAGAAAAACGGCGGTGACGGCGGGCAATACGCCAATCCCGTGACCGATCAGCGAAAATAGCGGGATCATGAGGCCAAAAAGGGCGATAGACGGAATGGTCAGCAGCAGTGTCGCGACACTCAGTACCGGCGTCGCCAGCCACTTATGGCGCACGATGAGAATGCCGAGCGGTACGCCAATAATAATCGCAAGGCCCACTGCCAGCGCCACCAGCCACAGGTGCTGAAGGGTGAGCGTAGCAAGGTACCCTGCGTTGTCCATCATGTAATGCAACGTGTCCATAAGCGCTCCTTACAGCATGCCTTTGTCTTGCAGGAATTTACGGGCCACCTGCTGCGGGGTTTGATGGTCGATATCCACCTGCGCGTTGAGCGTGGCGATCACATCGTTATTGAGCAGGCCGGAGAGGGTATCCAGCGCCTCTTCAAGACCCGGATTGGCCTCCAGCACGTCTTTACGCACCACCGGCGTCACGGCGTAACTCGGGAAGAAACCTTTGTCATCCTCCAGCACTTTCAGGTCGAAGCCTTTCACGCGACCATCGGTGGTGTAGATAAGCCCGGCATCGACAAAACCATCTCGTACCGCGTTATAGACCAGACCTGGGTCCATCTGGCGGATCTGCGGGCGATCAAGCGGCATGTTGTAGGCTTCCTGCAACGGTTTCATGCCGTCACTGCGCCCGGCGAATTCGAGGTCCAGCCCCAGACGCCAGTTTTTATCCGGGTCGGTCTGGCGGATATGCTCAATCTTCTCCACCATTTGCGACATGGTGGTAATGCCTTCTGCTTCCGCGCGCTTACGCTGCATGGCGAAGGCATAGGTGTTGTTCATATCCGCTGGTTTAAGCCACACCAGGCCCAGTTTGGCATCCAGCCGTTTTACCGTGTCGTAAGACTCCTGCGGGCTCATTCGTTTGTTGATGTGATTAAAGATAATCAGTGAGGTACCGGTGTACTCCCACGTCATATCAATCTGTTTGTTGATCATCGCGTTACGCGAGATAACGGTCGCGATATTGGTTTGCGGCTGTACCTGGAACCCTTTCTTTTGCAGATACTGCACGGTCATCGCCGATAAAATATGCTGTTCGGTAAAACTTTTGGTGGCCAGGGTAATCGGCGCGGCCTGTACGGTTCCGGCAAACAGTAACGTGGCACTAAACCACCCCAGCAGCTGTTTTTTAAAAGTCATGTCACGCTCCTTATGTTCAGGCTGTATGGGGGCTAAGCACGCGTCCAAGCCAGGCGAGCAGAGAATCAAGAATCAGGGCAAACAGGGCGGTGGCCGTTGCGCCTAAAATCAGGGTTGGGAAGTCGTTAAGGTAGATACCCGGGAAAATCAGTTCGCCGTAGCTGCTGGCACCGATCAGGAAGGCGAGCGGGGCCGTACCGACGTTGATAGCGGTTGCGATGCGAATCCCTGACAGCATCACCGGCCAGGCGTTAGGCAGTTCGACCTGCCAAAGCCGTTGCAACTTCGTCATGCCAATACCGTTCGCCGCTTCAATCAGCGAAGGCGGGACCGACTTCAGGCCGGAGTAGGTGTTACGCACAATTGGCAGTAACGAGGCGAGGAAAAGCGCCACGATAGCAGGGATATCACCAATCCCGATGACAACCATCGCCAGCGCCAGTACTGCCAGCGGCGGCAGCGTGTTACCAACGTTGAAAATCTGCATCACATATTCGGCAATCCCTTTCGCCGCAGGGCGACTCAGCAGGATACCGCTGGGAATGCCGACCAGCAGGGCAAAAAACATCGAGATAAAGACGAGTTTAAGGTGTTGTTGACCCAGATAGATCAGGTCAACCTGACGGGCTTTTATCGTGTCCAGTCCGATACCCCAGGCGAGGAGCGCCAGAACAAGAACAATCGCGCCTGTAAAGCCCAGAAAGCGCATAAGGGGGGAAGCCTGCATTGCTGTGTTTCTCCCTGTTATAGGTTTTTATTAACGCGTCATATTCACAGTGACGCATTTGACCTATAGCAATGCATGGTCAGGTATTCCAGAAATAGGGGTATTTATTTTGTGCAGCTTTTGAGCGAAATCAGTGAGTTGGCTATACGGGAGAACGGTTTGCGGGGGGGATATAGAATAGTCTTAAAAGTCATTGTTTGAAGTGACGTTGTCACAATTAAAGTGACCGGATAAGGCGTTTTTACGCCACTATCCGGCACGACGGACATTATCGATACAGCGTTTTCACGGCGACGGGAATCAGCAACTGAGAGTGCCATTGCGCCAGCGGTGATGGACGGTGAGAGGTGAGAATGTTGATACTGCCGCCGTGATCGAGACGATCGCCGAACATATCGGCTTTCAGCCATGCGCCTTGTCCGATGGCGGTGACGCCTGGCAAAATGCGCGGCGTGACTTTCGCTGGGATTAGCATCTGGCCGTGCTGGCTGGAGACACGAACGGTATCGCCATTAGCAATGCCGCGCGGCTGCGCATCGACCGGGTTGATCCAGATTTCCTGCGGGCAGGCCTGTTGCAGCACGTCAATATTGCCGTAGCTGGAGTGGGTACGCGCTTTATAGTGGAAACCGGTTAACTGCAGCGGATAGGTTTTCCGTGCAGGGTCGCTCACGCCGTCGAAGCCTGGCGCATAGGCCGGCAGCGGGTGAATGATTTCATCCTCTTTCAGCTCCCAGGTTTTAGCGATATCTGCCAGCCGTTCAGAGTAGATCTCGATTTTCCCTGATGGCGTTTTCAGCGGATTCGCCGCCGGATTTTCACGGAAATCGCGGAAGGCAACATAGTGTTCTTCCGGACATTTTTTCTTGAAGATGCCGAGAGTTTTCATCTCCTCATAAGACGGCATTTCCGGGTTACGTTCTTTGGTTTTGGCGTGCAGATACTGAACCCATTCATGCTGCGAGCGGCCTTCGGTGAAGGTTTGATACACATCCGGGCCCAGACGTTTGGCGATTTCAGAAAGAATCTCATAAATCGGACGACGTTCGAACTTCCGGCTGGTTGCCGGTTGACCGAGGATGACGTAACCCATGTTCCCGGCGGATTCATGAGAAATCAGATCTTCCTGCTCGGTCGGCATGAGATCGGGCAGCAGAATGTCGCAATATTTTGCCGACGCCGTCATGAAATGTTCGATGCCGACAATCATTTCGCACTTGCTGTCGTCCTGCAAAATCTCATGGGTGCGGCTGATATTACCGTTCTGGTTGATAAGCGTATTGCTGGCATAGCACCACATGAACTTAATCGGCACGTCGAGTTTATCTTTCCCGCGCACGCCGTCGTGGATGGCGGTCATCTTCTCGCCGTGGTCAATAGCGTCCGGCCAGGTGAAGACAGAGATTTGTGTCTTCACCGGGTTATCGAGCATCGAGAACCACTCCACGCCGAGATCCCAGGTACCTTCACGCACGCCGGAGTTCCCGCCGTTGATGCCGACGTTGCCCGTTAAAATGGACAGCATGGCGATGGCGCGGGCGTTTTGCTCGCCGTTTGAGTGACGCTGCGGCCCCCAGCCCTGGCAGATGTAGGCCGGTTTTGCGCTACCGATTTCACGCGCCAGCTTAATGATTTTATCCGCCGGAATGCTGGTAATTTGCGCCGCCCATTCAGGCGTTTTCGCGATGCCATCGGGGCCATCACCCAGAATATAGGCTTTGTAGTGCGCATTACGCGGGGCGCTGGCGGGCAGTGTTTTTTCGTCGTAGCCGACGCAGTATTTATCGAGGAAAGGTTGGTCGACAAGGTTTTCAGTGATTAACACCCAGGCGATTGCCGCGGCCAGCGCGCCGTCGGTGCCAGGGCGAATCGGCAGCCACTCATCTTCACGTCCGGCAGCGGTGTCGTTATAGCGCGGGTCGATGACTATCATGCGGGCATTCGAGCGTTCGCGCGCCTGTTCCACATAATAAGTGACGCCGCCGCCGCTCATGCGCGTTTCCGCCGGGTTGTTGCCGAACATCACCACCAGTTTGGTGTTAGCGATATCGTCCGGGCTATTGCCATCGTTGCTGCCGAACATGTAGCTCATGGCGGCGCTGATTTGTGCGGTACTGTAGCTGCCGTAACGGCTCAGGTAACCGCCGCATGAGTTCATCAGGCGATAAGGCACGTTAGAGTTGGTGATGTTGCCGCCGTCGACGCCGGTGCCGTAGAGCACGTGCACCGCTTCGTTACCGTAATCTTTCAGAATGCGTTTCAGGTTATCGCCGATGGTGTCCAGCGCTTCATCCCACGAAATACGCTCGAATTTGCCTTCACCACGCTTACCGACGCGTTTCATCGGGTATTTCAGGCGATCCGGGTGATTCATTCGGCGGCGAATCGAGCGCCCGCGCAGACAGGCGCGAACCTGATGGTTGCCGTAGATATCTTCGCCAGTGGTGTCTGATTCCACCCAATAAACGCTGTCGTCTTTGACGTGAAGCCGTAACAGGCAGCGACTGCCGCAGTTTACGGTACACGAACTCCAGACTGCTTTTTCCTCCACCGGCGCCAGTTTATCCGCCGCATTTGCGATGCGGGTAAATGGCAGTGTGAAGGCGCTGCTGGCGGCGGCCAGGCCGCCTATCGCGGAGGTTTTCACCAGATTTCGGCGGCTAATCTTCGCCGTCATAAGCGCCTCAGGCGCGATGATTTTCATAGTGACTCACTTATTTGCTTTTCCATAATTAAAACGCCCGAGCCAAAAGACACTCGGGCAAAACGCGTTATACCTTTTCGACTTGTACCAGATTGGTGTGCTGTGGATTACCTTTCGCCAGCGGGGAGGGGCGCTGAGTGGTGAGGGTGTTGACGCAGCCGCCGTGGTCGATTTTATCGCCCGTCATATTGGCATCATGCCACGCGCCCTGGCCCATGGCGCTGACGCCAGGCAGAATGCGTGGGGGTGACTTTTGCAGGAAGACGCACTTCACCACGATCGTTAAAGACGCGCACCATATCGCCGTTAGCGATCCCGCGCGGCTGCGCGTCGACCGGGTTAATCCACACTTCCTGACGGCAGGCGGCTTGTAATACATCCACGTTGCCGTAGCTGGAGTGCGTGCGGGCTTTATAGTGGAAACCGAACAGCTGAAGCGGGAACTGGCTGCGTTTCGGGTCGTCCCAACCTTCGAAGGTGGAGGCATAAACGGGAAGCGGGCTGATGACCTCATCTTTTTGCAGCTCCCAGCTGTTGGCGATTTTCGCCAGACGGCTGGAGTAAATCTCAATTTTTCCGGACGGCGTTTTCAGCGGGTTCGCTTGCGGATCGTCGCGGAAGGCTTTATACGCAACAAAATGGCCGTTCGGATCTTTACGCTTATAGATCCCCATCTTTTTCAGCGCATTATAAGAGGGTAGCGCAGGGTCTTTGGCTTCCATTTTGGCGTAAAGATAGCGTAGCCACTCTTCCTGAGTGCGCCCTTCGGTGAAGCGCTGGTGGATATCCGGGCCCAGACGCTTTGCGACTTCGCTGGTGATCCAGTAGATAGGTTTACGCTCAAATTTTGGCGCGGTGGCGGGCTGGATGAAAATCAGGTAGCCCATATTCCCGGCGTAATCGTTGGGAATAATGTCTTCCTGTTCAACGGTCATCAGGTCAGGCAGCAGAATATCGGCGTACTTCGCCGATGAGGTCATAAAGTTCTCGATAACCACAATCATTTCGCACTTTGACTCATCCTGTAAAATGTCATGGGTGCGGTTGATATCGGAATGCTGATTGGTAATGGTGTTACCCGCGTAGTTCCAGATGAACTTGATAGGCACATCAAGTTTTTCTTTGCCACGTACACCATCGCGCAGGGCGGTCATTTCCGGGCCGTGGTCGATGGCATCCGTCCAGCTAAAGCAGGAGATTTGCGTTTTCACCGGGTTTTCCGGCAATGGCATACGTTCGATGGTAATGGTGTAGGTTGATTCTCGCGCGCCGCTGTTACCACCGTTGATGCCCACATTACCGGTAAGAATGGGAAGCATCGCGATCGCGCGGGACGTTTGTTCGCCGTTAGCCTGACGCTGTGGCCCCCAGCCCTGGCAAATATACGCAGGTTTAGCCGTGCCAATTTCACGGGCGAGCTTAATAATGCGATCGACAGGAATGCCGGTAATATGCGAGGCCCACGCCGGGGTTTTGGCGATACCGTCCTCGCCCTGGCCGAGAATATATGCCTTATAATGGCCGTTCGCAGGCGCATCTTCTGGTAGTGTTTTCTCGTCGTAACCGACGCAATATTTATCAAGGAAAGGCTGATCAACCAGATTTTCGTTAATCAACACCCAGGCAATTCCCGCCACCAGCGCAGCATCGGTACCGGGGCGAATGGGGATCCACTCATCTTCACGGCCCGCGGCGGTATCGGTATAACGAGGATCGATAACGATCATGCGCGCATTTGAGCGTTCACGCGCTTGTTCAAGAAAATAAGTAATCCCGCCGCCGCTCATACGCGTTTCCGCTGGATTATTGCCGAACATCACCACCAGTTTGGTGTTTTCGATATCGGAGGTGCTGTTGCCTTCGTTTGACCCGTAGGTGTAGGGCATCGCCGCCGCGATTTGAGCGGTGCTGTAGGTGCCATAGTGACTGAGAAAACCGCCATAGCAGTTCATCAGGCGGGCAACTAACGAAGCGTAGGGGGAGGAACGGGTAATATTGCCGCCGACGATCCCGGAGGTGTAGTTGATATACACCGCTTCGTTACCGTATTCATGCACCACTTTTTTCAGGCTATTGGTGATGGTATCCAGCGCTTCATCCCAGCTGATGCGCTCAAATTTACCTTCTCCGCGTTTACCTACGCGTTTCATGGGGTAATTAAGGCGGTCCGGATGATTGATTCGGCGTCGGATCGAGCGCCCACGCAGGCAGGCGCGTACCTGGTGATCGCCATACACATCATCACCGGTGTTATCCGTTTCAACCCAGTACACTTCGTCATCGCGCACGTGCAGACGTAAAGCGCAGCGGCTGCCGCAGTTGACGGAGCAGGCGCCCCAAACGACTTTGTCTTCGGGCTGATTTGCGGATGAAACTGCGGCGGCGGCAGGATGTAAGGCAAAAGGAAGAGATAATCCCCCCGCGACCAGGGCCAGTGAGCCTGCGGCTGAGGATTTGATAAGCGTCCGCCGGCTTATCCCGGCGGGAGATTCCGTTGTTGACATCGCTCACTCCATTATTATTTTGTTTAATTAATTTCAAAGTGAAATTAAATACCGGCTAATGGTGAGCGGATCATACATATTAAGGAGTAGGAAAGAATTATCCCTGGTCAAACCAGGGATAATATTTGATGACAGCTACGATTTTATTGTGCGTCGCTGGAAGGGGCGTTGTCGCTGCGGGTATAGATAATTTTAAAGGTGTCGTTGGCGCAGTGGCCGACAACCTGAGCGCCTGGCTGGTCCGCCTGATCGTTTGGCACGATATCCAGTGAAAATGCGCTTTCGGCAACGCCGTTGTTGATGATTTTTTGTTGAATATCACTCCTGACACGTTCACATGAGTCAGGTGCCGCCAGCGCGGGCGCGGCGGCTCCGGCCAACAGAAACGCGAGTAACCAGCGTGAAGATCTCATGGCAATCTCCTTTTTGAAATGTAAATCAAGTATAGCAAAGCTAGTGTAAATAACTGTATTTGCTAATATGATTGAGAAAATTCCCCAAAAAGGATCCTGGCGTGAAGAGACTTCTGTTGCTGACCCCATTTATAGCGCTACTTGCAGCCTGCGATAAAAATGACTCGCCAGCCGCATTTTCACCAGAAATGGCGAGCTTTTCTAATGAGTTTGATTTCGATCCGCTGCGCGGGCCGGTTAAAGATTTTAGCCAGACGCTAATGAATGAAAAGGGCGAGGTGGCAAAGCGGGTTAGCGGGCAGATGTCCGAAGAGGGCTGCTTCGACGTGCTGGAGTTTCATGACCTGGAAAATAACACCGGGGCGACGCTGGTGCTGGACGCCAATTATTACGTCGATGGCATGACCCAGGAAAAACGCGTGCGGTTGCAGGGTAAATGTCAGCTGGCGGAATTACCGTCTGCGGGCGTTGCCTGGGAAACAAACGACGATGGCTTTGTGGTGAAATCACTCAGCAAGGAACGTGAAGTGAATTATCAGTATGACAGTGAAGGATATCCGCTGGGTAAAACGTCGCTCACGAAGGGAAATACGCTGGCGGTATTATCTACGCCATCAGACGATCCGCGTAAAAAGCTCGATTACACCTCCGTCAGCCTGCTGAATAAGCAGCCGGTTGGTAACGTTAAACAGAGCTGTGATTATGACCGGCATGATAATCCGGTTAGCTGCGACCTCGAGGTCGTCGATATGAGCGTGAACCCGGCGGTCACGCTCCGCTATACGATTAAAAACGTGATTGATTATTACTGAGCCGTCGGCTTCAGTAATCCGGGCGACGGTGTTTTGTGCATCGCCATATATTGATGCTGGAACAGACACATGCGGATGGTGTTTCGGTACTCGCCGTTGATAAAGAATTCGTGAATCAGCTCGCCTTCCACCATAAAACCGAGTTTGCGATAGATATGAATCGCTTTTTCGTTTTCTTTATCGACAATCAGGTAAAGCTTATACAGGTTAAGCACCGTAAAGCCGTAATCCATCGCCAGTTTTGCCGCTTTCGAGGCTAACCCTTTACCCTGGTGTTCCGGCGAAATAATAATCTGAAATTCCGCGCGGCGGTGAACGTGGTTAATTTCGACTAATTCGACCAGGCCCGCTTTCTCACCGTTGCACTCCACCACAAAACGACGTTCGCTTTGATCGTGAATGTGCTTGTCATAGAGATCGGAGAGTTCAACAAACGCTTCGTAGGGCTCTTCAAACCAGTAACGCATGACGCTGGCGTTATTATCGAGCTGGTGGACAAAGCGGAGGTCTTCGCGTTCGAGCGGACGAAGTCTGACGTTACTGGCGTCACTCATGTGAAATCCTTTCAGGCTGACTATGGGATAAAAAGGGGAAAAGGGCGCAAACACGCCCAACAACTATAGGTTAACAACTAGGGGTTAACGACGCGACCCGTGCGGCGGTCAAGGCAGCGCAGAGTATTGGGTTCCCAGTACGCGTTCACGTTAGCGCTCTGCTGGCATTTATCGCGGGAATCGAAAGCGGCATCTTCTTTATCCCACTCTTTCTCAACGCGAGTATTAACCTTATTACGCAGCGAACGGGTATCATTCCACTGCTCTTTATCCATCGCGGCATCCTGACGCGTCTGGGCGTTATCACCCGATTCAATAATCAATTTGCTGGTGTTAGCAGAGGCCGACGCTGTATACATAATCGCGCCCAGTGCCAGCATCGCCGTCAGGCACAAGCGTTTGCCAGATGTCATATTCATTGCAGATTCCTTTGGCGTAACTAAAACTGCTAAGAGTTTACTACAACTCGATTCAGCGGCATACCCACGGGAAAAACAGGGTCGCCTTCAGCGGATTATCCCGTATCATCGTTAAACCAATCTTAACGCTGCGACAATAATGTTAAAAACATCCTTACTTTTCTTTGCGACGGCACTGTGTGAAATCCTTGGCTGCTACCTTCCCTGGTTATGGCTTAAACGTGGTGCGACCCCCTTGCTGCTTATTCCTGCCGCACTGGCGTTGGCGATGTTTGTCTGGCTGTTGACCCTGCATCCTACCGCCAGCGGGCGAGTCTATGCCGCGTATGGCGGCGTGTATATTCTCACTGCGCTTATCTGGCTGCGGGTGGTGGATGGCGTCAAACTCTCCATGTATGACTGGGCAGGCGCGGGCGTGGCGTTCTGCGGCATGCTGATTATTGTGGCGGGATGGGGGCGGGGGTGATGTACGATATTCGTCAAATTTCCTGGCACTCATAGGGAATACGACAAGATTGATGCAGAGACCGTGGAGCTTGAATGATGAATATGCAACTAAAACCCATCAGGAATGAAGAAGAGTACGAGGCTGCGCTCCGTACTGTTTCACCCATGTTTGACAATGAACCCGCGCAAGGGGCTCCTGAGGGGGATTATTTCGAGGTGATGTGCCTTCTCATTGAAGAGTATGAGAAGAAACATTATCCAATAGCGCCTCCCGATCCCATTGAGGCGATCACGTTTCGGATGGAACAGCAAGGGCTCAGTATTAAAGATCTGGAGCCTGCGATTGGTAAATCTAATCGCGTTTATGAAGTTCTCGCAGGTACACGAAATTTGACCCTACCGATGATACGGCGGTTACATACTCAGCTTGGCATTCCACTTCAGAGTCTAATTGGTGTTTGATACGCACAAGAGTGTGTACCAAAGGGGCGCTTACTTACAGCGCCCTTTTTTGTGATCTCGATAGTCATTTTTTGATCATAATACTTGTATGGTAGTAGCTCAGTTGTGTAATTTAGCGCCATTAACCGATGAGATGTAAGGATTGAAGATGAAGATCACAGGAGCTGAAGTTTTTGTTACCTGCCCGGGGCGAAATTTTGTCACGTTGAAAATTACCACATCTGACGGGCTTGTAGGCTACGGCGATGCCACCCTGAACGGGCGTGAGCTTTCCGTTGCCTCATATCTGAAGGATCACCTGTGCCCACAGTTGATTGGGCGCGATGCACACCGTATCGAAGACATCTGGCAGTTCTTTTATAAAGGCGCGTACTGGCGTCGTGGCCCGGTCACCATGTCGGCGATTTCTGCTGTGGATATGGCCTTGTGGGATATCAAAGCAAAAGCCGCAAATATGCCCCTTTATCAGTTGTTGGGTGGGGCATCGCGCGACGGTGTGATGGTTTATTGCCATACCACGGGTCACACGATCGATGATGTGCTGGATGATTACGCGCGCCATAAAGAGATGGGGTTCAAAGCCATTCGCGTACAGTGTGGTGTGCCGGGAATGAAGACGACCTACGGGATGTCAAAAGGAAAAGGGCTGGCTTATGAACCGGCAACCAAGGGGCAATGGCCAGAAGAGCAGTTGTGGTCAACAGAGAAGTACCTCGACTTCACACCGAAGCTGTTTGATGCCGTGCGTAGCAAGTTTGGTTTTGACGAACACCTGCTACATGACATGCATCATCGCCTGACACCGATTGAAGCCGCGCGCTTCGGTAAAAGCGTGGAAGACTATCGCCTGTTCTGGATGGAAGATCCCACTCCGGCAGAGAATCAGGAATGTTTTCGCCTGATTCGTCAGCATACGGTAACGCCTATTGCAGTCGGTGAAGTCTTCAACAGTATCTGGGACTGTAAACAGCTTATTGAAGAGCAATTAATCGATTATATCCGCACAACTATCACTCACGCGGGTGGGATTACGGGTATGCGCCGCATTGCGGACTTCGCCTCACTTTATCAGGTACGTACGGGCTCGCATGGTCCATCCGACCTGTCACCGGTATGCATGGCCGCTGCACTGCATTTTGACCTGTGGGTGCCAAACTTTGGCGTTCAGGAATATATGGGCTATTCCGAGCAAATGCTGGAAGTCTTCCCGCATAACTGGACCTTCGACAACGGCTATATGCATCCGGGCGATAAGCCGGGACTGGGTATTGAGTTTGACGAAAAGCTGGCGGCGAAATATCCGTATGATCCGGCGTACTTGCCGGTAGCGCGTCTGGAAGATGGCACTCTGTGGAACTGGTAAGGAAGGAATAAAAAATGAAAAGTATTGTTGTTCAACAACCCAATGAGCTTGTCATTGAAGAACGTCCATTGCCAGCACCTGGTGTGGGAGAAGTACGTGTAAAAATCAGTCTGGCAGGTATTTGCGGCTCAGATAGTCATATTTATCGTGGGCATAATCCTTTCGCGAAATACTCACGCGTCATTGGTCATGAGTTTTTTGGCATCGTTGATGCGGTAGGTGAAGGGGTTACGGATAAATTACAGGGTCAACGTGTATGCGTCGATCCCGTTATCAGTTGTGGTCATTGTTATCCCTGCTCAGTAGGCAAGCCTAATGTCTGTACATCACTGGTTGTTCTCGGTGTCCATCGTGATGGTGGATTCAGTGAATATGCTGTTGTCCCGGCGAAGAATGCCTGGGTTGTTGCCCCGACGATTGCCGATCATCATGCGGTAATGGTCGAGCCATTCACAATTGCGGCGAATGTCACCGGCCAGGTGGAACCACGTAAAGAGGATATCGCACTGATTTATGGTGCTGGCCCGATGGGCCTGACAACGCTGCAGGCATTAAAAAATGTTTACCAGGTCAAGCAAGTCATTGTGGTTGACCGAATTGATGAACGATTAGCAATGGCTGAAAAGAATGGTGCAGACTGGGTAATCAATAACAGTACGCTGTCATTGCCGTCGTTACTTGAAGAGAAGGGAATCAAGCCGACGCTGATCGTTGATGCCGCCTGCCATCCTTCAATTTTACAGGAGGCCATTACGCTGGCTTCACCCGCGGCACGGATTGTGCTCATGGGGTTCTCGAGCGAGCCATCCACCGTTGTTCAGCAGGCGATTACCGGGAAAGAGATCTCTATTTATACCTCAAGACTTAATGCCAATAAATTTCCTGTTGTACTGGAGTGGCTGGAAAATGGACTTATTGACCCAGACAAATTAATTACTCACCGCTTTAATTACACCCAGGTCAGTGAGGCCATAGAGTTATTCGAGAAAGATCAAAAATCGTGCTGCAAGGTGTTATTAACCTTCAACTAATAACAATAATTAACATGCGATTAAGTTGTACGCATCCTAACGTTTAGAGATGAACGCTATGACTCAAGTAAAACATGAAAGAACAACTTCTGATCTCGTAAGAGCTGCTCTGTCCGGATGGCTTGGTACTGCCCTGGAGTTTATGGATTTCCAGCTTTATTCATTGGGTGCGGCACTTGTGTTTCACGAGATATTTTTCCCGGAACAATCGGCAGCAATGGCCTTGATTCTGGCGATGGGCACTTATGGTGCAGGATATATCGCACGTATAGCAGGTGCTTTTATCTTTGGAAAAATGGGCGACAGGGTAGGTAGAAAGAAAGTCCTGTTTATTACTATCACAATGATGGGTATTTGTACGACGCTGATTGGCGTGCTGCCAACTTATGCGCAAATTGGTATTTTTGCACCAGTATTGTTGGTCACGCTGCGTATTATTCAGGGGCTGGGAGCGGGAGCGGAGATTTCTGGCGCAGGAACGATGCTGGCCGAGTATGCGCCTAAAGGAAAACGCGGGATTATATCGTCGCTGGTGGCGATGGGGACCAACTGTGGCACCTTAAGCGCGACGGCAATTTGGGCATTTATGTTCTTTGTCCTGGATCGTGAAGAACTGGTGGCATGGGGATGGCGTATTCCGTTCCTCGCAAGCGTCGTCGTCATGATTTTTGCTATCTGGCTGAGACTTAACCTTAAAGAAAGCCCGGTATTCGAAAAGGTTAATGATGCAGAGCTCACCCCTACCAAAGCCGTGTCAGATGAGAATACCGTGGGGGCAATGTTCCGCAGTAAATCATTTTGGCTGGCGACGGGACTACGTTTTGGTCAGGCGGGAAATTCAGGGTTGATTCAGACCTTCCTTGCAGGGTATCTCGTACAAACGCTGTTATTTGATAAAGCCATTCCCACCGATGCGCTGATGATAAGTTCGGTTCTGGGATTTTTGACAATACCACTGTTGGGCTGGTTGTCGGACAAATATGGTCGACGGATCCCGTACATGCTCTTGAGTTTCTCCGCGATGATACTGGCTTATCCTATGCTGGCTATCATTGTCGATAAAAGCTATAGCGTGAGTATGATTATGGCCTCCATTATCATTATTCATAATTTTGCGGTGCTGGGATTATTTGCTCTTGAAAACATCACGATGGCAGAGATGTTCGGTTCGAAGAACCGGTTTACACGAATGGCGATTTCAAAAGAGTTAGGGGGGCTGGTTGCTGTTGGGTTCGGTCCGCTTCTGGCGGGGATCTTCTGCAATATGACAGGATCATGGATGCCGATTGTGGTTATGATTATTTGCTATTCGCTCATCGGCTTTATTTCTGCGCTACTCATGCCAGAAGTTCGCGACCGTGATTTAAGCATTCTGCATGATGCTGCGGATATCACTCTGGCGGAGAAGCAGCGAGCAGCCGGGCAGATGATCTGACATTAAAAGCACACTGCTTACGCGGTGTGCTTTTATCAAAATCATAATCCTGTCACACAACTTAAAAATCATGTCATACCAATCGCCAATAAGTTAACTCAAATCAAAAACACGCCAAATGAACTCGTTAATCTAGTATGGCAATCCACGTTCTCTACAGTGAGTCAAAAAGATGCAAAATAAGCTATTAACCGCTAAGGCAACACTCCCGAACTTTGATCGCAGCAAACTCGTGCCGCGCATTGTCCATCTTGGCTTTGGTGCTTTTCACCGCGCCCATCAGGCTATCTATGCAGATATCCTTGCCACGGAGCACGGCAGTGATTGGGGTTACACCGAAGTTAACCTGATTGGCGGCGAGCAGCAGATTGCTGATCTGAAGAACCAGGACAATTTATACACCGTGGCAGAGATGTCTGCCGACGCATGGACTGCGCGCGTAGTTGGCGTGGTCAAAGAAGCCCTGCACGCGCAGGTCGACGGTCTGGAAACTGTACTCGCGAAAATGTGTGAACCGCAGGTGGCGATTGTCTCTCTGACGATCACCGAAAAAGGCTATTGCCACTCTCCGGCGACCGGGCAACTGATGCTCGATCATCCATTTATCGCCGCAGATATCGAAAACCCGCATCAGCCTAAATCTGCGCCGGGCGTCATTGTTGAAGCACTGGCGCGTCGTAAAGCCGCGGGCCTGCCAGCATTTAGCGTGATGTCTTGCGACAACATGCCGGAAAACGGCCACGTGATGCGTAATGTCGTTACCGCCTATGCCCGCGCGGTGGATGCAGACCTGGCGGCATGGATTGAACAGAACGTGACGTTCCCGTCTACCATGGTTGACCGTATCGTTCCGGCGGTTACTGCTGATACGCTGGATAAAATTGAACAACTGACTGGCGTGCGCGATCCGGCTGGCGTGGCTTGTGAACCGTTCCGCCAGTGGGTGATTGAAGATAACTTCGTCGCTGGCCGCCCGGAGTGGGAAAAAGCAGGCGCGGAACTGGTCTCAGACGTTATTCCGTTCGAAGAGATGAAACTGCGCATGCTTAACGGCAGCCACTCTTTCCTGGCGTATCTGGGGTACCTGGCTGGCTATCAGCATATCAATGATTGCATGGGTGATGAGAACTATCGCCGCGCGGCACACGATCTGATGCTAAAGGAGCAGGCTCCGACGCTGAAAGTTCAGGGTGTGGATCTCTCTCGCTATGCCGATCTGCTGATTGAGCGTTATACCAACCCGGCGTTGCGTCACCGTACCTGGCAAATCGCGATGGACGGGAGCCAGAAGCTGCCACAGCGTATGCTGGATTCTGTCCGCTGGCACCTGGTGCATAACAGCAGTTTTAACCTGCTGGCGCTGGGTGTTGCCGGCTGGATGCGCTATGTTGGCGGCGTAGACGAGCAGGGCGAGGATATTGAAGTGTGCGATCCACTTCTGTCAGTGATTCAGGCGACCGTTGCCCAAAGCGAAGAGGGCGAAGCCCGCGTGAAAGCGCTGCTGGGTATTGAGGCTATTTTCGGTAAAGAACTGCCGCATGAAGCGAAATTTGTTGAGCAGGTGACGAAGGCGTATCTGTCACTGCTGGCGAAAGGTGCGAAGGCGACGGTTGCGGAATTTGCCAACGCCTGATGCGTTAATTTGCCCGGTGGCGCTAATGTATGACCGGATACATAGGTGACAGATCAGACCGGGAACATAGGTAACACTTTAGTCTATCCGAAGTACACTCTGGGTTCTGCGGTCATAGTACGCAAGTGTTATTCCATTAAAGATGATGGCCTCCAGGCCATCATCTTGTTCCTCTAGCATAATGTACTCACCCGTCAACGCTTCACTCAGAAACACAGTCCCCTTTTTACCCATATAAAGTGTTCCCCTCGATTTCACCCTGTAGACCATACCTTCTGCCGGATAAACATATTCAGGAATTCTGCCATCCCACTGTCGGCTCGATGGTCGCCACACCGTTCCGGGCGTTGCGCCGGCCAGTGCTTCATGCGGCCTTTCATAATTAAACTCTTCACGGTAGTCACTGAACCATCGCTGTTGTTCTTCCATCGTCATGAAGGTGTTTCCGAGTTTCAGCGCACTCTTCAGAGAACGGTGCATTCGCTCATGACGACCATTTTCCTCCGGATGACCCAGCCGGATACGTTCCGGTCTGACGCCCAGCTTTATTAGCCAGACCGCGAGGCGGCTTAACCCGGCGATACCCGTTCCTGCGAACGGCTGCCCGTTGTCCGTTCTGAGCACATCCGGGAGCCTGTATTCCAGGAACGCATCCGTCAGGCATTGCCTGACGAAGGGCTCGCTCTCACGGTATGTTCCGCGGCAGCTCAGAATATATCGGCTGTGATTGTCCGTCAGGGTGAAAGGGTGGCAGTACTCTCTGCTCAGCAGTCTGAAGCAACCTTTAAAATCAGCGCTCCAGACCTGATTGTTCTCACTGATGATAGTCAGCGGCTGGCGATTACCCGGCGTTTTGCGTTTTCGTTTTTTATCCGGCACCAGTCCCTCTCGTTTAAGAATGTCGCCGATGGTGCTGGCAGCCGGTACGGCAAAATCCACCGAGTGGTTGATGCACCACATTCGCAGTTTTTTAGGCCCCCAGTCAGGATGTTTTTGCCGCAGTGCAGTGAGATGTCCGACGATATAATCCGGAACCGTCCGGGAGTTGGAATGCGGAGCGCACGACCGGTCAGAGAGAGATGACAAGTCAGAAGGGTCAAAACGCTCAAGCCATTTGTAGCCGGTTTTACGGCTGATGCCAAAAAGACGACAAAGAGCGGAAAAGGAATCCGTGCCTGCATGGCAGGCACGAATGAAATCAAGGCGTTGCATAGGTCGGGTCTCAGTCCAGGGCATAGCGAGTCTCCTCTTCTATGCCAGTTATAACTGTTACCCATGTATCCGGTCTAAAGTGTTACCCATGTTTCCGGTTCATACCCGTTGCTTACCGGGCCTACGTTTTGGTGTTGTGCGGTTTGCGGAATGCCGACACCTGTTGCGGTAATTTGCCCGGTGGCGCGTTACTTGCCGGGCCGACGGATAGGCACTTTCTTCGTAGGCTGGATAAGCGCAGCGCCATCCGGCAAAATGCAGGCACATAATTTCAATCGGGAATTTAACGCAGGCAGGAAACCCATTTTCGGGCGGCCTCAGAACAAGACCACCCGAATAACACCACTAATTAGTGCATGCCGAGACGAATAAGCTCAATCGGCTCGAACTGTCCATCACAACCATCAATCTCAACTGTTTTGCTACGGCGCACCTGGCCAGGCGTCATACCGTCTGCTTTAATCGCCTTGATAGTGCCGGTTTTCCCGGTACCATTAATCATTACACGGCTGCCAGTAGTAATTGCATTGCGGTTACGATCGTAAGTCATCATGGTGTTCTCCTCTATTTCATATCGAAGCCGGTTACAAAACAGGATGTGGCAACGACGGGTTCTATAAATACGCCTATACCTAAAAAATTAAATTGTTTTTGATCAATTACACGTTTTTTTTAAGGAAAGAGCGGGCCTATACATATCTACAGGTTAGTTAAGAGTAGCTGAAGTAACGGACGAATCTTTTCAAAAGAGATAGTTTATCCATGAAAGTATTATGGATTTATTTAGTTTAATTATGGCATTGTTACCTTGCTGCACTAAAGTTCCTCTGGAATAAGGAGATCGGGCTATGTACAAGAAAATATTGATGCCTGTAGATGTATTTGAAATGGATTTGAGTGACAACGCATTGCGCCACGCGGCCTGGTTAGCGGGTGAAGAGGGGGAGATCACGTTGGTGAATGTACTGCCGAATAGCAGTCGATCGTTATTACGCGGATTTGCCTCTGATATCAAAAAGTTTAATGCGTTTATGTCTAACGAGTCGGAAATAAAAATGAAGCGTCTGATGAAGATGCTGGATATTCCCGCTTCGCGACTGCGTACCGAAGTACGGTTTGGCAATATTCGTGATGAGATTATCGCGATGAGCAAAACGGAAGGTTACGATGCCATCGTTATCGGCTCTCGCAACCCTGGCGGTACAACCCATTTGCTGGGTTCCAATGCTGAGTCGATTCTGCGTCACGCTGAGATACCGACCATGGTCGTCAGAGGGGCCTGAACAACCTGAAAGCCTTTACCTCCAGTGTGAAGGCTTTCTATTACTCTTCGCTAAACCAGTCGAGTTTTTCCTGCCGAATTAACTGCACGGATTCGCTAATCTCCTGCAAATGCTGCGTCATCGCTTTTTCCACTAAATCCGGATCGCGCTTTTCCAGTGCATGAAATATATCGTGGTGCTGTGCCAGCAACATATCGGGGGAGGAAACATGGTCAAGGCTCATATAGCGAACGCGGTCGATAGCCGCTTTAATATTCTCGATGGTATCCCATGCCAGCTGACAATCGGCAATCAGTGATAACAGCTGATGAAATTCATCATCAAGCTGGAAAAAATCATTATGCTGAAGTCGGTCGATGGCAATACGCTGCTGGTGAAGATTTTGTTCCAGCTGATAGAGCTGTTTATCGGTGATCATGGTCGCCGCCCGACGCGCCACCGCACACTCAATCGCCTGACGTACAAAACAGCCGTTACGCACCTGAGACAGTGATATTTTATTGACATAGCTACCGCGCTGAGGGCGAATTTGAATCAGGCCATTTTCCGCCAGCTTAATAAACGCTTCGCGAACAGGCTGACGTGAAACGTCAAAGCGCATCGATACCTCTTTTTCAGAAAGCGGCGTTCCTGGGGGAATCAGGCAATGCACGATATCGCGGCGTAAAATGCGATAAATTTGCTGATTGACGGGCTGTGTTGGGTTCAGTTGTGTTTCGGCGGCCATTGACTCATTCTTATTCGCTGATTTTGGCCTCTATTTTACGCTTTTTTTGCTGCTGAGCCCATACCCGACGGGCGTCGGGCAGGGCTAAAAACATCAATTTTGACGGTGAACGCTCAGGCCTGCGTAAGTCTGGCTAACCGGCATCATTTCAACGGTGTTGATGTTGACATGTTTTGGCAGCGTTGCCACCCACCAAACCGCTTCGGTCACATCTTCCGGCGTCAGTGCATTAGTGTTTTCATAGGTTTTACCTGCTTTGGCATCGTCACCTTTGAAACGCACATTCGAAAACTCGGTACCGCCGACCAGACCCGGTTCGATATCGGTTACGCGAACGGCAGTGCCGTGCAGATCGGTACGTAAATTCAGGCTGAACTGACGCACGAACGCCTTGGTTGCGCCATAGACGTTACCGCCTGCATAGGGCCAGCTTCCGGCGGTGGAACCAATATTGATAATATGGCCGCGATTGCGCTCAACCATTCCCGGCAACACGGCGCGGGTCATGTACACCAGACCTTTGTTGTTGGTGTCGATCATGTTTTCCCAGTCTTCTACGCTGGCTTTGTGCGCTGGTTCCATACCCAGCGCCAGTCCGGCGTTGTTCACCAGAATATCAATCGCCTGCCATTCAGCGGGCAACTGGCTCAACGCTTCTTCGATTGCGGCGCGGTTGCGAACGTCCAGTTGCACTGTCAGCACGCTATCGCCGAGTTCCTCTTTCAACACCTGCAGGCGCTCCTGGCGGCGTCCTGTGGCAATCACTTTGTGCCCATTGGCGACAAAACGACGCGTAATGCTTTCACCAAAACCTGCCGTTGCCCCGGTAACCAGTATGATCATCTCTCTGTTCCTCAACGCTTTTTGTGTGTTATTACGATAGCACGCTCCTTTCCATCGCGGGAAGTGATTGCGGTCTTTCCGGGGGGTGCCTACTCTAAGGGAAAGTCATTTCAAGGAGTCGAACATGTTGGCCACCAACCCATTCTTTGCTGCCAGTACGCTGCCGTATCAGGCCCCCCCGTTTAATTTGATCAGTGACAGCGACTATCGCCCGGCGTTTAACGAAGGTGTGAAGCGCAAGCGCGAAGAGATTGGCCACATCGCACAAAACCCGGAACCGGCGAACTTTGAGAATACATTCATTGCGCTGGAGAAAAGCGGCGAATTGCTGACCCGCGTGACCCGTGTTTTCTTTGCGATGGCTGCGGCACATACTAACGATGAGATTCAGCGTCTGGACGAACAATTTTCGGCAGAGCTGGCTGAACTTTCAAACGATATTTATCTTAATGATGCGCTGTTCAGCCGCGTAGATGCGGTCTGGCAGTCACGTGATGAATTAACTCTGGATGCGGAATCACGCCGCCTTGTTGAGGTCATCTATCAGCGCTTTATTCTGGCGGGCGCCACGCTGGGCGCGGATGAAAAAGCGCAGTTAAAAGCGCTGAATACGCAGTCCGCCACGCTCAGTAGCCAGTTTCATCAGCGCCTGCTGGCGGCCACAAAAGCGGGTGGGCTGGTCATTGAGGAACCTATTCAGCTTGATGGCCTGAACCCAGAAGAGTTAGCTGCTGCATCGGTCGCGGCACAGGAGCGAGGGCTGCATAACTGCTGGCTGCTTCCCCTGTTGAATACGACCCAACAACCGTTCCTGGCGTCTTTGCACGACAGGCAAACGCGCGAAAAGCTGTTTAATGCCGCATGGTCTCGTACGGAAACGGGCGATGATAATGACACGCGCGAACTGGTGTTGAAGTTGGTCGATATTCGCGCGAAACAGGCCGCCCTGTTAGGTTTTAAGGATTACGCCAGCTGGAGTATGGCCGATCAGATGGCGAAAACGCCGGACGCGGCGCTGCATTTTATGCGCGAAATCGCCCCTGCAGCCCGGGCGCGCGCTGAGCGAGAACTGGCAGATATTCAGCAGGTTATTGATTCTCAGCCGGCGCCGTTTGCGGCGCAAGCCTGGGACTGGCTCTATTACGCTGAACAGGTTCGTCGCGAGAAATACACCATTGATGAAGCGCAGATCAAACCCTATTTTGCACTCGAAAGTGTGCTGGTTGAGGGGGTTTTCTGGGCGGCCAGCCAACTGTTTGGTATTCGCTTTGTCGAGCGCTTCGATATTCCGGTTTATCATCCCGATGTTCGCGTTTGGGAGATTTTTGCCGAAGATGGCGAAGGTATTGCCCTGTTTTATGGTGATTTCTTTGCCCGGGACAGCAAAAGCGGCGGGGCGTGGATGGATAACTTTGTTCAGCAATCAACGCTGCTCAATACGCGTCCGGTGATTTACAACGTTTGTAACTACCCAAAACCAGCCGCCGGCAACAGTGCGTTGATCGCGTGGGATGACGTTATTACTCTGTTCCACGAATTCGGTCACGCGCTCCACGGTCTGTTTGCCAGCCAGCGCTATGCCACGCTTTCCGGCACCAATACGCCGCGTGATTTTGTCGAGTTTCCGTCGCAAATCAACGAACACTGGGCCAGTCATCCGGAGGTGTTTGCCCACTATGCCCGCCATCACCAAACCGGTGAGCCGATGCCGGAAGCCCTGCGCGAGAGCATGTTACGTGCCGCGAAGTTCAATAAAGGCTATGACATGACGGAACTGCTCAGCGCGGCGTTGCTGGATATGAACTGGCATACGGTGACAGCGCAGTCTATTCCGCAGAACGTGGCGCAATTTGAAGCGCAGGCCTTACAGCAAGAAAATCTGCATCTCGCTGCGGTACCACCACGTTACCGTAGCAGCTATTTTGCCCATATCTTTGGCGGAGGCTACGCCGCTGGCTATTACGCCTATTTATGGACACAAATGCTGGCCGATGACGGCTATCTTTGGTTTGAAGAGCAGGGCGGTTTAAGCCGCGAGAACGGTGAACGTTTCCGTCAGGCGATATTGTCGCGCGGGAATAGTAGCGATTTAGAAGCGCTGTACCGAGACTGGCGCGGGCACGATCCGCTGATTGAGTCGATGCTGAGGAATCGTGGGTTGAGTGAGTAGTACGGCCCCTCACCCCGGCCCTCTCCCCCAGGGAGAGGGTTAGGGTGAGGGGGCAGTTTGCCTAAAGCGATATCCCCGAAAACGACATAAACCCAAGCGACATCAACCCGGCGGTAATAAACACGCTGCCGAGCCCTCGCAGACCTTTTGGCATATTGGCGTATTTCAGCTTCTCGCGAATGCCCGCCAGAGCCACCAGCGCCAGCATCCAGCCGAGGCCACATCCGGCGCCGTAAGTGATGGATTCCCCAAACGTATACTCGCGCTGAACCATAAAAATGGTCGCGCCAAAGATCGCACAATGTATAGTCAACAATGGCAGGAATGCCCCAAGTGTGTGATGCAAGGCGGGCAGAAAACGATCCAGCACCATTTCCAGGATCTGTACCAGTGCTGCAAGTACGCCAATAAAGGTGATGAAATCGAGAAAACTCAGATCCACACCTTCAATTAACGCGTTCTCTCTCAGCAGATGGGTATAAATCAGATTATTGATGGGGGTCGCCACGGTAAGCAGGGCGGTAACCGTAAGGCCAAGACGAAAGGCGATATCGATCTTTTTAGAAATCGCCAGAAACGTGCACATCCCTAAAAAGAAATTGAGTGCCATGTTTTCAACAAATACCGCTCTGATAAAAATATTTAAATGGGCTTCAAACACGACAACCTCCCTGTAGTGTTATTCATCCGCATTATAATTTATCTGATTTGGTATCAAATGTTTTTTATTTTTGATGTCTGTTTATGTGATGAAAACACGAAAAAAAGCCCGCACAGGGGAAGGCGGGCTAAATCTGACAATGAATTATGCATTCTCGTCATCAATCCTGAAGGAAGATAACACGGATTATCTTACGCAAGATGCATTTCACGGCAACCCGACATATTCGGTAGGTGTCTGATGTTGATATCTATGTCTTTAGCATTCGTGCATTTCCTCACACCGTCTTTACAAATAAGCGCATTTATTGAAGTAACTCGCCATTCAGACTGCTACTATTGTTTTGTAACTTGTTGAGTTAATGGATTAAATTTCGACAATCTGCCGGAGGGTAGTATGAAAAAAAGTATGCGTAAAATTCGCCGTGGCATCACCTGGTCAAACACGCCTGAAAATCAAAATTTACAGGAATCACGGTCCGGCAGAGGGTGGGCGGATCGCACAGCCTGCTGTAAAAGCAAAAAAGGCTGGAAAACAAATACGCTGAATGACGTATTTGTCGTTTAGCTTTCATTGAGGAAACCAGTGCTAGGATGATTTTAGCAACAGTCGTCGTGACCACGGATGTCTACGAATGACTGTATAAGCAAAAACACAGATCTATCCATGCAAGCATTTTACCGTCAGATATCTGGCGGTTTTTTTTGTCCAAAAGACTCATATTCACCGTTAACCGTGAATTTTTTCCGCCAGGCGAGTGGGCTGCTTGCCAGATGCCGCTGGAAATGGCGACGCAAAGTCTTACCGTTTACAAATCCTGCTTGCTCAGCCACGCTTTCCATACTCATTCGCGTCGTTACCAGATAATGCTGCGCACGGCGAAGGCGTTCGTCTAACAGCCAGCGTGCCGGCGTTTTTCCTGTTGATTCCTGAAATCTGCGTAAAAACGTACGTTCACTCATCCCCATACGCTGTGCCAGTGAAGCCACCGTATGGTTTTCAGCAATATTCTGGTGCAGATAATCAAACAGCGCGCCTAACCGCAGGCTTTCGCGATCGCGCGCGACAGGTCGCTCAACCTGCTGCTTTTGTGCGCCATCACGATGAGGCTGGACGACCAAACGGCGCGCTACGATATTTGCGGCATCGAGACCAAAATCAAGGCGCACCACGTGCAAACAGAGATCAATCCCCGCAGCGCTGCCTGCTGATGTCATGACGTTATCCTGCATCATATAAAGTACATCATCGACCACATCGATCGCGGGATAACGCTGCTGGAGCCTCTCGGTATAACGCCAGTGGGTTGTGGCCTTTTTACCGTCCAGCAGGCCAGCCGCCGCCAGTACAAAAACGCCGGAACAAATAGACATAATTCGGCAACCCCGGGCATGAGCCTGACGCAATGCTTCAGACAATTCTTCAGGCACAGGTGTTTCCACGCCACGCCAGCCAGGTACCACAATCGTATCAGCCTCCTGTAAGCGTTCTAAACCGCCATCCGTTATAAGACGAATGCCGCCGAGGGCGCGCATTTCTCCGTCATCCACGGCGGCGACAGCAAAGCGATACCAGCGGTCGCCCATTTCTGGGCGCGGGAGGCCAAAAATTTCGACCGCCACGCCGAATTCAAACGTACAAAGCCCATCATAAGCCAGTACGACCACCTGGGGAGAATCAGAGATTGTCATATTCTGGCCGTTTTCTGTCAGAGATGCGGGCGGCTTAAGGGGTAATACCATGGTTATACTCGCGATAGTGGATCCCGCAGATGCGGTGACAACATAGTGTTAACACAGACCAGGAGATGTGACTATGAGTTATGTGAGTGAATTTGCCGTGGCCTCAGCCGAAGACTCGGTACGTCATTTCCGCAAGCGTTTAAGTATGGAAACAGATTGTGCCGATGTGCACGCTGCCATGCGTAATGGGGATGTGGATTTTGTGCTTCTGCATGCCGTTGGCAGCCCGGAAATGTTTGCCACGAGGCATATTCCCGGTGCGCATCATTTGCCTCATCGTCAGATGACGGCAGAGCGAATGGCAGAGTGGTCACAGGAGACGTTATTTGTGGTCTATTGCGCAGGCCCACACTGCAACGGCGCCGATCAAGCGGCGCTGAAGCTGGCGTTACTGGGGCGTCCGGTGAAAGTGATGATAGGTGGGATGACCGGCTGGCAGGATGAAGGATATGCGTTTTCCGACACGCCTCAGCACGCGATAAATGCGCGCTGAGGATAACGCTTATTGTGCGAAGAGTGCTTTACGCCTGCCGCTGGCTTTCATCCCCTTGAGTATTAACGCCCAGGCGATGACGATCGCGGCAATTAAAATCAGGAACAGCGACGCGGGTGGCATGTGCGTAAGAATTTGCCCTGTGAGCATAGGGTTTATCGCGGCACCCATCCAGCCCAGCGCCTGCGCTGAGAAGTAGCTGGCTTTCATGCCCGGCGGGGCGATGTTATCAATCAACATATATTCGCCGGGCGCATAGATAACCTCGCCAATCGTAAACACCGCCGCCGCAAGTCCCCAGTAAATCAAATTGTTGTCGGAATACATAAAGCCGACCAGCCCCAGCACAAAGCAAACGGTGCCCAGCGTCATGAGTGGACGCAGGTTTCTGGCACTGAGTCGGCGTCCCACCGCATACTGGAGTGATACAACAATAGCGGCATTCACCGGCAGGATCACCGCGATCACTTTCTCTGCGAAGGTGCTGTCTGCCACGGCCAGCACATATTGCGAAAGACACGAAGCAAACGACCCGCCTACGAAGGAGGCGAGCAGACCCGAGAGCGTGAACCACAACAAGGCTTTGTCACGCAGTAACACCGACGGATCCCAGGCCACTGGCGTTTGTTCGCTCTCACTGGCGACGAGTCGTTGTACGTAATGCTGAATCAGTATCAGGGGTAATGCTGCGCATACGGCGGCCAGCAGGAAGGGCAGATTGATACTGTACATCACCAACAACGTGCCGAGCGGTGGCCCGACAGTCCAGCCGATATTGAGAATGGTGTAGTTGAGGGAGAAGATCCGCGCCTTTTCTGTCGATGACAGGGCATCGGAGAACCAGGCTTTCAGAACGGTAGCGAACACCGAATAAGAGCAGTTAATTAACGCGAAGAACAGCACTACCAGCGTAACGCTGTTCACCAGTGGAATGGCAATAAACCCGGCAATAAACGCAACGATCGCCAGCAGCATATAGCGTTTCTTATCAAACTTATCCGCGAGAATGCCAAAGCCAAGGCTAAAGATGACGCCGATGGTCAGCGCAATAGTCATGGCATAGCCGATGGTATCGACCGTCATTGCATATTTGCGCGTGAGGTAGATAGTCATAAAAGGAAGTGTCGCGCCACGCCCGATGGTCAACAAAAGCGACGACGCCAGCAGCGCACCGGTGGAGCGCCGTAAAGTTGGATTCATTGTTCTGCCTGACGATTTGTTATGTTTTCGTTGTGATGTGCCTTTTCAGAAATATCATGCCAACGCGCACTTGTATACCCGAGCGCAGAGCTCGTCTGAACATTTTATCCTGCCAAAAATAATGATCTGTTCGATCTTGCTATTTTTAGTTATGTTGAATCTGTTCACATAATTTTAATAAATAATTGAGGCAGGGTATGACACGTAAAGACGGGCTACTGGCATTGCTGGTGGTGGTGGCGTGGGGCATCAACTTTGTGGTGATCAAAGTGGGCCTGCACAATATGCCGCCACTGTTGTTAGCAGGATTACGCTTCCTACTGGTGGCGTTTCCGGCCATATTTTTTGTGGCAAGGCCGAAAGTTCCCCTTCACCTGTTATTGGGTTATGGCCTGACGATAAGCTTTGGTCAGTTTGCCTTTCTGTTTTGCGCGATCAAATTTGGTATGCCTGCCGGGCTGGCCTCGCTGGTGCTTCAGGCGCAGGCGTTCTTTACCATCATTCTCGGTGCATTTGTGTTTGGCGAACGTTTGCAGGGCAAGCAGGTGGCCGGGATTTCTCTGGCGGTATTTGGCGTACTGGTGTTGATTGAGGGGAGCCTGAATGGTCAGCATGTCGGCTTGTTAGGTTTTATGCTCACCCTGGCGGCGGCGTTAAGCTGGGCCTGCGGCAATATCTTCAATAAACGTATCATGCAACATGAATCAAGACCGGCGGTGATGTCGCTGGTGGTGTGGAGTGCGCTGATCCCGATTATTCCGTTTATGCTCAGTTCTCTTATTTTTGACGGCCCGTCGCTGATGGCGCAAAGTCTGTTGGCTATCGATCTCACCACGATTTTGTCGCTGGTCTATCTGGCATTCGTAGCGACAATTATCGGCTATGGCATTTGGGGTACGTTACTCGGACGTTATGAAACCTGGCGTGTGGCACCGTTATCGCTATTGGTTCCGGTCGTGGGGCTGGCAAGCGCGGCGTTAATGCTTGATGAAACCTTATCGGCATTACAGCTTTTGGGAGCGGTGCTGATTATGGCGGGCTTGTTTATTAACGTCTTCGGATTGCGTCTGCCCGGCATGCGGGCGGCGAGGGGATAAAGCAACGCCCCGCGTGTGCGGGGCGGACACAAATCAGAGGCCACGCTGGTTGTAGTACGGCACGCCCAGTTCGTCTGATTTGTCGCTACCGGCATTCATATGATTAAAATCGAACGGCGACTGTTGGTTAGCCGACGGCATAATCATGGTGTCTCGGGCGTTGTGTTGCGTAGGTGTCAGGGTTTGCTCCGCGTAACTCTGGCTGGAAACCAACGCCATAATAGCGAAGGCAGCGGAGGCGAACAGTTTCATGGTATTCCTCGATACGTCTTGTACAGGCGATTAATAACTACAGTGATTAAGCGGGAAGAGATAACGAGACTCTCCGTGCATATTGGTAACGCGATACTTGTGCGGTGGCACATCGAAATAGTTTTTAAAGGTTCGCGTCAACGTCTGCTGTGATTCAAAACCGTAGCGTTCTGCCAGGTAGAGAATCGGCTCATTGCTCTCTTTTAACTTCTGGGCAATCTCGGTCAATTTACGGGTGCGAATGTACTGACCTAAAGAGTGTCCCGTTTCCTTTTTAAACATCCGTTGCAGGTGCCATTTGGAGTAACCCGAGCGCTCTGACACTTTTTCCAGCGACAGGGGCGATTCAAGGTTATCTTCGATCCAGTCCAAAATGCTATGAATGGTGATAGCGTCAGTGTTGCGTCTGGACATCGTCTTACCTCTTTCTGTTTACGGCAAAATCTTTTTTAACAGAAGCTCAAGCGTTGCAACTTCGTTTGCCGTTAAGTTTTTTGTTAATTCCTGGTGCAGGTCCTGCCCAACAAGCTGATGACATTTCTCACAAATTTCAGCGCCTTCTGGCGTTAACTGGATAAGTACGCCGCGTTTGTCATGAGGATTCGGCAAACGGGCAATCCAGCCCCGACAAAGCAATCGGTCAAGCATTCTGGTAAGCGCGCCCAGATCGACCGAAAGGATTTTCTTCAGCTCTACCGGTGTAATGCTGCCTTTGCAGCGGATAGAGCAGAGGACCCTGAACTGTGAGGAAGTAATGTCTTCAGGCGATAGATGCTCGTTGAGTAAGCGATCTTTTTTCTGATTAACCATGTGAATCAAATGCCCAAGCGGGATGATTTCATTGAAGAGGTCGCTTGTGATGTTCACAATGGTTGCCCTGGCAAGTACTTTAGTTGCGGTGGATATTATTTCTCACGCAATCATAAGTCAACTGAATGGATTGAGGGATGCCACGATTTGCTAAAACGCTGAACAGAGACTATCCAACTACCATTAAGAGGAAATTCTGTACAACGGGGTGACATAGCAAGAGATGCTGCGAAAACGCTATACTGCATCGCGTAGACTGCGAACTTATTCGTAAAACAGAGAAGGCTAGTATCTCATATGATTGAACTTTTTCAGGCTATCGGGCTTGGTCTGGTGGTGCTTTTACCGCTGGCAAATCCGCTCACGACCGTAGCGCTTTTTCTCGGATTAGCGGGAAATATGAACGCGGCAGAACGTAATCATCAGGCACGGATGGCGTCTATTTATGTCTTCGCCATTATGATGGTGGCTTACTATGCCGGTCAGCTGGTGATGAATACATTCGGTATTTCAATACCTGGCCTGCGTATCGCCGGGGGATTGATCGTCGCGTTCATTGGCTTCCGCATGCTTTTCCCGCAGCAGAAAGCTCACGAATCCCCGGAAGCGTCCAGCAAATCAGAAGAGCTGGAAGACGAGCCGACCGCCAATATTGCGTTTGTGCCGCTGGCGATGCCGAGCACAGCAGGGCCGGGTACCATCGCCATGATTATCAGCTCGGCGTCTACTATTAAACACGGCGTGAGTTTCCCTGAATGGGTGGTGCTTGTTTCGCCGCCCATTATATTCGCGCTGGTGGGGATTATTCTGTGGGGGAGCCTGCGCAGTTCCGGGGCGATCATGCGCTGGGTAGGGAAAGGTGGCATCGAAGCCATTTCGCGCCTGATGGGATTCTTGCTGGTGTGTATGGGCGTGCAGTTTATTATTAACGGCGTGGTGGAAATTATTAACACCTGGCCGGGCGCGTAATACAGGGAGCCGGGGATATCAGCCCGGCTCACTTACCATCACGAGCGGTGCGCCTGCTCTTCTAATGACGCCGCGGGCCAGCGGCGGAAGATAATCACCGACCAGATCAATGCGGCAATCGCCGGAACCGCCCCGACATAACCAATTGAGGCCATTGAGATGTGGCTACTTATCTGGCTTCCCAGCAGCGCGCCCGCACCAATACCAATATTAAAGATCCCGGAAAACAGCGACATCGCTACGTCGGTTGCATCTGGTGCCAGCGACAGCACTTTCACCTGCATGCCCAGGCCGATAATCATAATCGCAACACCCCAGAAGACGCTCAGTACCGCAAGGTGGCTGGCCTGATGGGACGCCGGCAATAGTAGCAGCAGGCAAATCAACAGCAGACCGATCGCGCTGGTGATGAGGCCAGAAGCGTGCAAATTACCCAGTTTCCCGAACAGAATACTGCCGATGATGCCCGCGCCGCCAAGAATCAGCAGCAGCATGGTGGCGAAATTCCCGCTCAGCCCGGCAACGTTTTGGACAAAAGGTTCGATATAGCTGTATGCGGTGTAATGGGCGGTTACCACAACCACGGTCAGCAGATAAATGCTGACCAGTGCAGGGCGACGGAACAGTACAGGCAGGCTTTTCAGGGAACCCGAATGCTCACTCGGCAGTTTGGGCAGCAGTTTAATCAGCGCCACCATGGTCAGCAGTGCACCCATACCAATGGCCAGGAAGGTGGTTCGCCAGCCAAAATATTGCCCCACGATGCGGCCAATCGGAATGCCAAAAACCATCGCCAGTGCGGTACCGGTGGCAATCAGGCTCAGCGCCTGTGCCCGTTTTCCGGCAGGTGCCATCCGGATAGCAAGAGACGCAGTGATCGACCAGAACACGGCGTGAGCAAACGCGATACCGATACGACTGACGACCAGCACGGTAAAGTTCCAGGCAAAGAAAGAGAGGATATGGCTGGCGATAAACAGCACAAACAGGCCAATCAATAACTTACGGCGCTCCATCTGGCTGGTCAGCAGCATAAACGGCAGTGACATCAGCGCAACTACCCATGCATAGATAGTCAGCATGATACCGACCTGCGCCGTCGTCATCCCAAAACTGTCGGCGATATCGGAAAGCAGGCCCACCGGCACAAACTCGGTGGTATTAAAGATGAAGGCCGCGATGGCGAGCGTCACCACCCGAAGCCATGCGATGTGGCGCGAGACTGAGTTCGTTGTCATAGAATTTTCTGAGGTAGTTTGGTCAGGATGAGACGTGCGATCTTAAAGCCATTATTGGTTAAATGACAATCATTTTGTGATGTAGATCTCATTTTGTATTTGTTCAATCAATGGTATTGCCCATGATTTTTTTCATCAGACTGCCGTAGCCCACAGATTTGTGTCATTTTAACGATTGAATAGCGACAGGAGATCAGAATGCGGGAAATTGATATTTATCTGGTGGATGCGTTCAGTGAGCGTCCGTTTGAGGGGAATGCCGCGGCGGTCTGCGTGCTGGAGAACTGGTTGCCCGATATGGTATTGCTGAAAATGGCCCAGCAGCACAATCAGTCAGAAACCGCATTTGTGGTTCAACAGGCGAGCGGTTTTGAGCTGCGCTGGTTTACCACACGTCAGGAAGTCAACCTATGTGGGCACGCGACACTTGCCACGGCGCACGTTATTTTTCAGCAATTGCATTACCCGGAACGCACAATCCGCTTTGAAACCGCATCAGGTCAACTGACGGTCACGCGCGAAGGCGAATGGCTGACGCTTGATTTTCCGGTAGGCGAGACGCAACCCGCGACACCGCCTGCCGAGATGCTTGCCGCGCTAGGGATTACGCATTACCTCAATGCACGTAAAGGCCGCGCCTGGATTATTGAACTGGAAAGTCGTCAGCAGGTTGAGGCGGTAACGCCCAATATTAGCGCGATGATCCCCGGAGAACACAAAGTGGCGATTACTGCACGCGGCGACGGCGCGTATGATTTTGTCAGCCGATTCTTCTCGCCGGGTGAAGCGGTGTGGGAAGATCCGGTTACGGGCTCATCACATACCATGCTGATTCCCTATTGGGGGGAAAAACTGGGCAAAACGCGGATGCTGGCGCGTCAGGTTTCCGCACGCGGCGGCGATGCGCGCTGCGAATGGCAGGGGAATCGGGTATTGATGGGCGGGAAAGCGTCCCTTTATCTGAAAGGAACGCTTTATTTGCCGGAGGCTACATTGGGAAGATAAAAACCGCGCCTGCGCACAGTGCCAGAATGCGGATGAGATACATGGGTACGGAGAACACCCAAAATTCCGGAAGTTTGTATTTCCCCATCCCGAGTATCATGGCCGGCATTCCGTCAATCGGCATATAGCCGCCGTTCCAGCCGGAAATGACAACCGCAATGGCCGCAGCTGTGGGGTTGAGCCCAAGACTGGTGCAGGCGGCTATAGCGATAGGGGCAAAAATATAAACTGACCCCATATTCGACCCGGTGAATGTGGCGCAGGTACTGGTCAGCAACGCAAAGGCGACGATAAAGACGAACGGTGAGACGCCCGAACCCAGTACACCTGCCACGGCATCGCCAACCATTGCCGTGAAACCGGTGCCCGCCAGTGCGTCAGCCACGCCAATTACCCCCGCCATCATCAGAATGACGGGAGCGCCCATATGATCGCGTACCTCTTTAAAATCCAACACGTCAATCATCAGGACGAACGCACCAGCAAGCCCCGGTATAACAAATGCAATGTTTCCCAGCATATTCATCAGCATCATGCCGATAACGCTGACACCAAATGCGGCGATGGTGCAATATTCTTTCCATGCGGGAAGCGCGTTGAACGTTTCTTCGCGGGCGGCAAGGGCGTCATCGGAGGCATCGGCAATCGGATGATCCGGAAGAAAGCGATAAGCAATCAGACTCCATGCAAGAAAGGCCGCCGACATGACCAGGTTTACCAATGCAAAGCGCCCCATCGAAATCTCCTGATGAAAACCGGCTGTTTCAAGAACGGTCGCAGTTACACCAAAAAGAAGTGCGAGGTTAATCGGAAGGAGCGGATGGTTAGTGGCAAAACCCAGTGGCATCATCAACTTTGATGTTGGCAGTTTTTTGCTATATGGAATGGTCGAGACCAGGGATAGGATCAGCACGTAATAGCCAGTCGCCCCCGTGCCCGCGAGGCTTGCCCCCAACATGACGATAATCAGCAGAAGTGCATAGCTACGATAACTCCCTTTGTTAACCAGACTTATCATGGCCGATTTAACGTTATTGATAAGTCTGGTTTTTTGTAAGGCGGCCATCACCACCATAAATCCCGCAATCATAATCACGCTGGGGTTTACGAATCCGGCAAAGGCTTGTTGAACGGTAGACAGACCCGAGACAACCAGTAATAAACACGCAAGCAGCGGGGGCGCGCCGAAAGGCATTTTGTCTGACATGATCAATACGATCATCAGAACCAGTATCCCTAGCGCCAACATCATTTCCATTGTCATTTTTTCTCTCCTGTTAGGCTTCCAGCATGTCGCGTGGCACCTTAAAGACCGCTTTGCGTACTGATATGGTCGTTCCAATCGCGCACAGTGCCTGATGAGGTTCTTCAGGCATAAAGACGGCGAAATCACCGGCGTGTAGAGTAATGGCGACGTTGTTTTCAGGGGCTGAGGCGATAAACAGATCAGGCTTACGTTCTTCATCGCTTTCGCGAGCTACGGGCCGCGTTCCCGCATTAATGCCCTCACACCCGGTAATTACCACCTGAATATCGGCCCACAGATGGTGATACTCCGTATGCCGGAGATCGGCGGGCTGCGTGTCTGAAATGCCCAGCGTACAGAACCACCGACATCCTTCAGGTTGCCAGCGACCATCCTCCCTGGCGGAGAGTTCCAACAGTGAACATTCCGGGCGCAGCAGAATATTTTTTACCCCGGCGGGAAGCCCTGCCTGCGAGAGATGATTGAGATTGCCAATAATCATGATGCCTGCCCCTTGATCCACTCAGGGGAGATATGCACGTACTTAATGGCCTGTCGCCACCAGGTGTAGGCGATATGCAGAGAACCGTCCGGGCTTTGCTTGATGCTGGGATAGGAGAACTCGCGGTTTAGCTTTTCCAGCGAATTGTTGGTCATACAGTAGCCGTCACCTTCATCGAGATTGCGCCGCCACGGCCAGCTTTTCCCGCCATCGGCAGAAATCGCGACTGTCATGGGCGCGCGCGGGGCTCCCCAGAATGCGGAACGCCCGGTAATTGTCGGCTCTTTGCGGCTGCTGTCGCCGTCGTCGATTTCGTCATACAGCGACGCGCGACGTTCTACAGCGCCCGCCGCGCTCATTGCGTTGTACACCAGCGCGAGTTCACCACTGGCAAGCGTCGTCACCTGAATAGACGAATTGTTGTTAGGCAGATCAGTTGCATTCGGCTCCGACCAGCTCTCGCCATGGTCTACAGAATGGCTGATATAGATGTTATCCGCCCAACGGCTGCGGAAGAGCGCAACCAGCGTACCGTCATGCAGCGGCGTAATATTCATATGAACGCAGCCGAGGCTTTGTGGTACCTCGACATCGCGCCAGGAGTGACCGCCGTCAGCGGAAATTTTTACCGCGCTGATATCATCATTGCCGACCCATTTTTCGCCGGGTTGAGTTCGGCAATAAAAGACGGGCAGCAGCCAGTTTCCATTATCAAGGACCGTGACTGGCTGGCGAATAAACGTGCCGGGCTTGTCGAGCAGAGTGGCGATCTCGCCCCAGGTTTGCCCGAGGTCGTGAGACTGACGATAGCGGACGATGGCGGTATCCTGATTTCCAGAGAGCTGTGCCGTCCACAGCAGCCACAGCACGTTATCCGGCGCAAAAAACAGAACGGGGTTCTGCTCTGAACGCGTATCATCATGGGAAAGTTTGACCGCATCGCTCCACTGTGTTCCGCCAGCGGGCAGCCGCGATCCCCAGACGGAAATATCGGCAATACCTTCCTGCGTCCCTCCAAACCAGACGCACATTAACGCGCCATCTGGCAATGGCAGAATATTTGCCGCGTGGTTTTGCGGGCAGCATGAGGGCAGCATGGCGGTAAGCACATGCGAATCGTTTTCGGATGGACGGATGATGCCGTCACGGATAAGGGCTACAGACATAGTTAGACTCCATCTTAAAGTCGGTAATAGATTGATTAATGCGAGTGCGATTAATGAGTTTCGATCGATGTCGGAACTTTTTTATTTTTTCTTTCACGGAAAATATTGAGTATTTCTACGCTTAATGAGAAAAATATCGCGAAGTAGAGATACTCTTTGGCAATGTGAATATTGAGACTGTCGGCAATCAGTAATACGCCGACAAACAATAAAAAGGTTAACGCCAGTATTTTTATTGACGGCGTGGCGTTAACGAAATCACCGATGGGTTTCGCCGCAAACATCATGATGCCGACGGCAATCATGACAGCGGTAATCATAATAAATATATGCTGAGAAAGACCGACGGCGGTGATTACTGAATCCAGGCTAAACACAATATCGAGCAGCATGATCTGCACAATGGCGCCGCAGAGTGACAGCTGCCGCGACCCGCTACCATGCGCGTCTTCCGGAGCAGGTGACAGCTCTTCGTGTATCTCCTGTATCGCTTTATAAATCAGGAATATTCCGCCGCCGAGAAGAATCAACGTGCGAAACGAAATCCTCAGTGCCAGTACGGTAAAAAGTGGTTGGGTAATATGTGAAAGCCAGGCAATGGATATCAGTAATAATATCCTCATGATCATTGCGCAGCTTAACCCCGGTTTACGCGCCATGTTTTGCTGCAATAATGGAAGTTTTGCCACCACCAGTGAAAGAAAAATAATATTATCCACCCCGAGAATAATTTCCAGAAAGGTGAGGGTAAGTAATGTGAGCCAAATATCTGGCTGCAATAACCACAGGAGCATGTGTTAATCCTTTAGTCTCTTTAATCTAATCTTTATGGCAACAGGTTGGTGAGCTGGATAATATAATTATTTTATTTGATATTATAATTGCGAATAATTTGTTTAATCTCGCTGAGTTGTTCCGGCGTGAAATTAACCGCATAGCGGCTATCACCAACCTCATGCCCCATTAGCTGCAATGCTTTTTTTACCGCTGCCGGAGAAAACGCGACGTTATAGAGATCGGTACGCAGGCCGGTCACACTTTCCTGTGCCTGATAAGATCCTTCAATATCTCCGGCCTGGAAGCGAGACCAGATGGCATTAATTTCCTGAGGCGCGACGTTGGCGAGCCCGGAAATACAGGCTGTGCAACCCGAGACAAACCCTTTATGGATCAGCGAATCCGGGCCGTTGAGCACATTAAAGCCGTCAATGTCGCGCACCGCATCGAGAAAGCCCTTCAGGCTTTCATTGCTTCCGGCACTGTCTTTAATTCCAATGATATTGGGATGTGATGCCAGAACGCGCGCGGTTTCCGGCTGAATCGTATTGCCGGTGCGGGCCGGGATGTTATAGAGGAACATCGGAATGCTCAGCGCGTCGGCAACCGCGGTGTAATGCGCAATCAGTTCTTCTTGCTTCAGTGGCACGAAGTAGGGGATAATAACTGATACCGCATCAACGCCCATTTTTTCAATCTGCTGGCCTAAACGAATCGTTTCGCGCGTCGAGATCTCACCAATGTGCGCCACAACGGGGGCACGGCCAGCCACTTCATCAACGCAGGTTTGTGTAACACAGCGCTTTTCATGCTCGTTCAGCACAAAAAATTCGCCGTTGGTACCACCGCAAAAAATCGCATTACCTGCTGCTAACTGGCGATTAATTTGCACTTTTAACGCAGGGAGATTCAGGTCGCCCGTAGTGGTAAATGGCGTAACGATGGCGGTTAATACCCCTTCAATAGTTTTCGGCATGATTTACTCCTTAATTGGATGTTGCGGAAACAGCGTTTGGTAAATGGCCTGCACGGCATGCTGATCAAGTTGACACGGCGCATTGTTCATCAGGCGCTTCACGCTCAGCGCCGCCTCGCTAAGAGATGCGATATTTTCGGGCGGAACGCCAAGGTCGGCGAGATTGTTGGGCAGCTTGAGTTGATTGAATAATGCCTGTAGCCAGGCCACCAGAGCGTGAGATTTCTCTTCCGCACTCAGGGAGATATCCGCATCGGGAATGCAGTCCCAGACCCGGGCAAATTTCTCGACCGCCCAGGGGCGCACCACTGCCATGCACGGTGCCAGCAAGATGGCATTTGCCACGCCGTGCGGCAGGTGATACTTCCCGCCTAACGGATAGGAGAGCGCATGAACCAGGTGCGTGCCTGCATGGGTAATGGCAACGCCGCCATAGTAGGACGCCCACAGCATTTCGAGCTTGGCGCGCAGATCGTGAGGATTGTTCACGGCGGATTGAATATGCCGGAAAAGCTTATTCAACCCGGTCAGGGCGGCGTTATCGCTTATTGGATTTGCCACGGTGGCGGTAAAACACTCCAGTAAGTGACAAAGTGCATCAATGCCCGTGGATGCCGCGATATGTGCAGGCATGCTGGTGGTCAGCTCCGGGAAAAGGGCGACATAGTCCGGTAGCAGTACGGGGGAAATGATGCCCACCTTGGTGCTCTGCTCCGGAATGGCCAGAATTGCGTTAGGTGTCGCTTCCGAGCCGGTTCCAGCGGTTGTAGGAATCAACCATGATTGCACCCGCTGCGTGGGTTTTTCACCGGCAAGCAGCGCATCCAGTTCTGGTGAATTGGGATGACAAAGCACCGATAGCAGTTTCGCCACATCCAGCACGCTGCCGCCACCGATACCGACCACCGCATCAAAAGACGTATTGCCGAGAGCGGCCATTTGCTGGTGAACATCATGGTGTGTGGGCTCTGCGGGAACATTATCGATAACGCTAACCTGCGGGCAGTGCTTTTCCAGTAAGGCGCGGATCTGCTGCACGCCGTCGAGCTGCGCAATATTCCGGTCTGTGACCAGCAGCAGTTTCCTGATGCCGGGTAAGAGCGACGTCAGAGAAGGGATTGCGCCTGCGCCGCTCAGTATCGTGCTATTGATGGTTACCACTTATTACCTCGCTTTTGTGATTGAATTCAATCAAACAGAAATCCGACATCTACGTACCATGGCCTAATTTTATAATTTATCCGGGTAGTTAATAACTTGAGCTTGCTCACATTTAATCAAATGTGATTGAATATAATCAATCTCATCATAAACAACCCGGAGTGATGATGGAAAAGGGAATCAGTGAACCGCGCATTCTCGTTGTGGCCGATGATTTCACAGGGGCTAACGATGCAGGGGTGAGCCTGGCACTGGCGGGGCATAAGGTCGATGTGGCCTTTGAAACGCCTTATCGCGGTGATGCCAGCGCATGGGTGATTAATAGCGACAGTCGGGCGATGAATCCTGAACAGGCAGCGAAAAAAATCACCACGCTGATGGGCAATATCCGCTTAGCGCAAAAAACACCGCTCATTATCAAGAAGATAGACTCCACGCTGCGTGGCAATATCGGCGCTGAAATTGATGCGTTGATGAATGCCTGTGGTGTAAAAGGCGCAATTGTCGCTCCGGCATACCCATTGGCAGGGCGTACGACCGTTGGCGGAGAGTGTCGGGTGAATGGCGTTCTGTTAACAGAAACTGAGTTTGCCAGCGATCCGAAAACGCCGGTCAAGCATGATCGTGTGACCGACATTATTCAGATGCAGACGGCTATACCGTGCTGTCCTGTCACGGTGTCTGACCTTGGTCATTTTGCCCGCGAACATCCCTGCATTGGCGTGGTGGATGCGCAGACCGATAGCGACCTGGATCATATTGTTGAGGCAGTGATGCAGGCCGAACAACCGCTATTGCTGGTGGGTTCCGCTGGTATTTGTGATGCCATTGCCCGGCGCTTGTCTGTCACCCCGCCACGTCGCGTGCTGGCCATTATGGGGTCAATGAGTGAAATCGCTCAACGGCAGATCGCCACACTTAACACGCATCCCCGCACCACGCGCATTCACGTCGATGTGGACACTATTCTGGCGGGGGATATTCATCGCTATGAAACACGCATTGTGCAGGCGTTAAGCCAGGGAGAACACTGCCTTGTTCACACCTGTGCCGATTCAGTGGCGAGACACAACATCGACACGCTTTGCCAGCGCTGGCAACTGGATCGTGCTGCGCTTGGTGAAAAGATTTGCCAGTGTCTCGGCGAACTCACCCGGCAAGTACTGCTTCGCACAACGCCGGATGCGCTTTATCTCTCGGGTGGCGATGTTGCAATGGCAACCGCCAGCGCGTTAGGCGCGAGCGGGTTTCGTATTACGGGAAACGTGGCGCAATGCGTTCCATACGGGCACTTTCTGGGCGGCGTCTGGTCCCGTCCGGTGATGACGAAAGCAGGTGGATTTGGCGATGAGACCACATTGCGTCAGGTTCTGAATTTTATCGAGGAGAGAATGAGTGAATAATATTATTGCGGTAACGATGGGCGACCCGGCGGGTATTGGCCCGGAGATCATTATTAAATCCCTGACCGATGCCGGGCTTTCTGGTGCGCCGGTGGTTGTGGTAGGGTGCGTTCAGACGCTGCGGCGTATACTCGCCATGAATATTACCCCGCAGGCAGCGTTGCGTGTTATCGATAAAATCAGTGACGCAACGTTTAAGCCTGGTGTTATCAATGTGATTGACGAGCCCCTGGAAAACCCGGACGCATTGATGCCTGGCGTTGTGCAGGCTGCTGCGGGAGATTTAGCCTACCGCTGCATTAAGCGTGCCACGATGCTGGCGTTAGCGGGGGAAGTGAAAGCGATCGCGACTGCGCCATTGAATAAAGAAGCCCTGCATCTTGGTGGCCATAACTATCCGGGCCATACGGAATTACTGGCGCATCTGACGGGTAGCAAAGAGTTCGCGATGGTGCTCTATACCGATAAACTCAAGGTTATCCATATTTCGACCCATATCTCACTGCGTAGATTCCTGGATACACTGAACGGTGAAAGGGTGAAGACGGTTATTCGCGTTGCAAACCACTTCCTGAAACGCGTTGGCATTGAGCGTCCGCGTATTGCCGTGGCAGGTGTGAATCCTCACGCCGGGGAACACGGTTTATTTGGCTCTGAGGAAATTGAGATTATCGCGCCCGCGATTGCAGCAATGAAGGCCGAAGGTATCGATGTTACCGGCCCGTGTCCGCCGGATACCGTATTTATGCAGTGCCACGACGGATTGTACGATATGGTGGTCGCGATGTACCACGATCAAGGGCATATCCCGCTGAAACTGCTGGGTTTTTATGATGGTGTCAATATCACCGCCGGGCTGCCCTTTATCCGAACTTCCGCTGACCACGGCACCGCGTTTGATATTGCCTGGACAGGAAAAGCCAAGTCTGAGAGCATGGCTGTCTCCATCCAGTTAGCAATGCAGATTTCGCGGGAATAAAATGAAGGGATATAACCGGTTAGAGCAGATAATGGATTACCTGAAGAGCCACAATCTGGTCACCGTTGATGAGCTGGTGGGGGTAACGGATGCATCACCGGCCACGATTCGTCGAGACCTGATTAAACTCGATGAGCAAGGTGTTATCAGCCGCACCCACGGCGGTGTGACCCTGAACCGGTTTATTCCTGCCCAACCCACAACTCATGAGAAAATGCAGCGCAGCCTGGCAGAAAAACACGCCATTGCCACTGCTGCTGCGTCGATGGTTAAAGCGGGGGATTCTGTCGTCCTTGATGCCGGTACGACAATGATTGAACTGGCTCGGCAGATTACCCATTTACCGCTTCGCGTGATCACAAGCGACCTGCATATCGCGCTCTTTCTGGCGGAATTCAAACAGATTGAAGTGACCATTATTGGAGGGCGTATCGATGACTCCAGTCAGTCCTGCATTGGTGAACATGGCCGAAAATTGCTGCAAAATACCTGGCCGGACGTGGCATTTTTAAGCTGTAACGGCTGGGACCTGGAGAAAGGAATTACGGCACCCACAGAAGAGAAAGCTGCGCTAAAGCGCGACCTTATCGCGCATGCTTCTCGCAAAATTTTGTTGGCCGACAGTTCTAAATACGGTGCATGGTCACTGTTTAATATCGCGCATCTTGATGAACTGACGGAGATTATTACGGATAATCAACTTGATGAGCAGGCGCGTAGCACGCTGCAAGCACTTCCAACCCGGTTAATCATTGCTGACTAACCGGGGAGCTTTTCTAAGCCGCGGCATTGATCGTAAAATCGAAATGAATGGCCTGATAGGGGAATTGGGTACCATTTTCACCGCGGACTAATAATCCGCTGTTCAATAATGCCGTTACATCCGTGTGCACACCCTTAACATCTCGCCCGACGAGTGAAGCAATTTCACGAATGGTAAGTTCCTGGCGTCCGGCCATGGCTTGTAAAATTGTCATGCGGTTGGGGGACAGAACTTTGTGCATAACGGCCCAGGAAGGAAAAGAAATCACATCGCTTTTGCTATTTTGTTCACCTTTTGAGGCGGCGTGCATAGCAGACATAACGTCTTTCGAGAAGTCGTTCATGCTCTCGATCTTGATGGTTACGGTACGCATATCACCTCCGTTCATTGCGAATAATTTCAACGTCTTTCAGGAAATCGTTAAAGAGTTGCTCAATACTTTCAAAATGGGTTGAGATTTCCAGCTGACCTATATGTTTGTGATCTCCTTTCCCTCTCTCGTTGTCATAACGCATGACACAAATCCCTGAAACAATATAAGCCATACTGTACTTGTAATAGTGAGTCGACCCGGAAACATTGGGGTCGACTTCCCATATAAGGATCTGAATAAACTCATTTTCATCCAGATAGCGCGTAAATTTTTTAAATAGAGTCGCCGTCATTCCGTTGCCCTCCCTGCGTGTTGTAATTATCACCAACGCATCTTGTGTTGTCAATTATTACAACAAGAGGCAGTAGCTAGTCATTAACATCCGATGATTCATCCAGCAATTCAATAAACGCTTCTAACTGGCGGCTTTTCGCACCACGTCGCCAGACCAGCCAGGTCGTCAGCCAGCGCCATTTCTCTTCCAGCGGCCAGGCCTCGACCTGGTGATGTCCGGGCATACTTTCCAGCATACTGCGCGGCATCAACGCTAATCCCGCTCCGGCTATCACGCAGGCCAGCATTCCGTGATAGGACTCCATTTCGTGAATTCTACCGGGCGTTGCGTGATCCGCCTGAAACCAGCTCTCGAAATGGCGGCGATAAGAGCAGTTGGCACGAAAGGCGTAAATGCTCGTGCCGTTGACGTCGCTGGCGCGGGTAATTTTAGGATGCCCATTCGCCGCGACGATCATCATCTCTTCCTGATAAACCGGCATGCCTTCCAGTCCCGGATGCATCAACGGGCCGTCAACAAACGCCGCACTCAACGAGCCTTCTAACACGCCGTCGATCATGGTTCCGGAAGGGCCGGTCGCCAGATCAAACTGAATCTTTGGGTAACGCTGGTTATAACGCGCCAGCGTTTCCGGAATGCGAACGGCGGCAGTGCTTTCCAACGCACCGAGGGAAAATAAACCCTGCGGTTCATCGCCGGCGACCACCATACGGGCTTCATCGACCAGCGCGAGGATCTGCTGGCTGTAGCGCAGAAAACTGTGCCCGGCGGGTGAAAGGCGTAAGCGCTGGCTTTCGCGAATAAACAGTTCTACGCCCAGGTCCGCCTCCAGTTGGCGAATACGGGTGGTGAGATTCGAGGGCACGCGGTGCACAACCTGCGCGGCCTGGGTAATGCTGCCGGTTTGCGCGACGGCGTTAAACATCTCAAGTTGCGTCAGGTCCATGGTATTCTCAATTCGTGAATGATTGGCTTAATATTATTCAGTTTTCATAAAGACAACAAGCGTCCAGAATGACAGCATCACATCACCGGATAAGAGAGAAGAGAATGACTTCACCTGCAACTCACGCAATTTCCATCAACCCGGCTAATGGCGAAACACTGTCGGCGTTGCCGTGGGCGACAACCTCACAGGTCGATGAATCTATCGCCCTTGCCGATGCTGGCTATCGACAGTGGCGTAATACATCCGTCACGGCGCGCGCAGAGGCGTTACGTGCTGTTGGCCGCGTACTGCGTCAGCGTGGCGAAGAGATGGCACAAATGATGTCTCGCGAAATGGGCAAACCGATTGCTCAGGCCCGCGGAGAAGTTACGAAATCGGCCAGCCTTTGCGACTGGTACGCCGAGCATGGCCCGGCGATGCTGAATACCGAATCCACGCTGGTGGAGGATAACAAAGCCGTTATTGAATATCGTCCGATGGGGCCGATTCTGGCGATTATGCCGTGGAACTTCCCGTTGTGGCAGGTGTTGCGCGGTGCGGTGCCGATTCTGCTGGCCGGGAATAGCTATCTGTTAAAACACGCGCCTAACGTTATGGGCAGTGCGGAACTGATCGGCAAGATCTTCAACGAAGCGGGTCTTCCTGCGGGCGTTTTCGGCTGGGTGAATGCCACCAATGATGGCGTGACGCAGGCGATTAACGACGTGCGTATCGCCGCTGTGACAGTAACGGGAAGCGTGCGTGCAGGTCGTGCGATTGGCGCTCAGGCCGGCGCTGCGCTGAAAAAATGCGTGCTCGAACTGGGCGGTTCCGATCCCTTTATTGTGCTGAACGATGCGGATCTCGATATCGCGGTGCAGGCGGCTGTTATCGGGCGTTATCAAAACACCGGGCAAGTTTGCGCTGCGGCGAAACGCTTTATCGTTGAAGCCGGGATCGCGGATGCTTTTACGCGCCAGTTTGTCGCGGCAACTGAGCAACTGAAAATGGGCGATCCGCTGGATGAGCAAAACTATTTAGGCCCAATGGCGCGCTTTGACCTGCGTGATGAACTACATCAACAGGTGCAGGCTACGCTTGCTGAAGGGGCGACCCTGCTGTTAGGCGGCGAAAAGATGGCCGGAAACGGTAACTTCTACGCGCCGACTGTACTGGGGAATGTCACGTCTGACATGACGGCATTTCGTCAGGAGATGTTCGGCCCGGTCGCGGCAATTACCGTGGCGCGGGATGCCGACCATGCCCTTGAATTGGCAAACGACAGTGAGTTTGGTCTTTCAGCGACTGTGTTCACTGCCGATGACGCGCAGGCGCAACGCTTTGCCGAACAGCTTGAATGCGGCGGGGTATTTATCAATGGTTACAGCGCCAGTGACGCGCGCGTGGCTTTCGGCGGCGTGAAGAAAAGCGGATTTGGTCGAGAACTGTCGCATTTTGGTTTGCATGAATTCTGCAACGTACAAACGGTGTGGAAAGACCGTCGATAATTTCGACAAAGGATTATCGATCAACGCGTAAACAGGGAAGGCGCGGCGTAAGATGGGTGTGGGTGCTTGAGGCTATCTGTCTCAGGCATTTGCAGGATGGCAGATAGAGAAAAGCCCCGAGTGATTTTTCAATCAACCCGAGGCCCCCTATATGTCAGCACATGTAGAGTGCCTCTTACAGACCGTAAGGTCAAGGAAAAGAGCGCGATGAAACAGTACAAAGGGATGTTACTGGCCCTGGTCATCATCTGTGTTTCCGCCAATGTGGCGGTGCTGGTCATGAGAAAAGATCTCTGTGAGGTCCACATCCGAACTGGCCAAACGGAGGTTGCTGTTTTCACAGCGTGCCGAACCATGTAAGAGCACCGGCGGGGAGCGATCCCCGCCACGCTTTGTGTGTCAGGCATATCCACAACGCACCCAATTTTTCCTCAGCCCGCTTCGTGCGGGCTTTCTTATGTTTCATCCATCATGCTCTGTTATACTTGCAGGCCGGAAATAGCCTGCGGGCAAGGAGTAGTAAGTGACTACGGTCATCGATAATGACATGCTGGCGTCGATTTTAGCCGACGTCAGGCCGCTGATTGGGCAAGGTAAGGTGGCGGACTATATTCCGGCACTGGCCCAGGTGAGCGGTAACAAGCTGGCGATTGCCATCAGCACGGTGGATGGCCAGCACTTCTCGGCGGGTGATGCCGACGAACGTTTTTCCATCCAGTCCATCTCGAAAGTGCTCAGTCTGGTGGTGGCGATGAACCACTATTCGGAAGACGAAATCTGGCAGCGCGTCGGGAAAGATCCCTCCGGTCAGCCCTTTAACTCACTGTTACAGCTGGAAATCGAGCAGGGTATTCCGCGTAATCCGTTCATTAATGCGGGTGCCCTGGTTGTGTGCGATATGTTGCAAGGGCGTTTAAGCGCGCCGCGCATGCGTATGCTGGAGATTGTGCGCACGCTGTGCGGCGTTGCGGATATTACCTATGATACGGTAGTGGCACGTTCTGAGTTTGAGCACTCTGCACGTAATGCGGCGATCGCCTGGTTGATGAAATCCTTCGGTAATTTCCATAATGATGTGGCGACGGTGCTGCAAAACTATTTTCACTACTGCGCGCTGAAAATGAGCTGCAACGAACTGGCGCGGGCATTTTTGTTCCTGGCGAATCAGGGCCGGGCACCGCATATTCACCATCCGATTATTTCGCCGATGCAGGCGCGGCAGGTTAACGCCCTTATGGCGACCAGCGGCATGTATCAGAATGCCGGTGAATTTGCCTGGCGCGTTGGGTTGCCGGCAAAATCCGGCGTGGGTGGCGGTGTGGTGGCGATCGTGCCGCACGAGATGGCGATTGCTGTCTGGAGCCCGGAACTGGACGAAGCCGGTAACTCACTGGCGGGCGTCGCGGTTCTGGAAAAGTTAACGCAAAAGATTGGACGTTCAGTGTACTAATGGTTCCTCTCGATAATTTGTTCACACGTCTGGCGCGCTCACCGTTTCGCAGCCGTTTTAAACTCGGCGTAAAGGAGCGGCAGTATTGCTATGACAAGGGCCCCGATGTTATCGACCGTCATGCTGCAGATTTCGTTGCATCCCGACTAGCCCCGGCTCAGCCAAAAAACGATGGCAAGCAAACGCCAATGCGCGGTCATCCAGTGTTTATCGCCCAGCACGCCACGGCGACCTGCTGCCGTGGCTGCCTGGAAAAATGGCACAATATTCCGGCGGGAACGCCGCTTGATGACGCTCAACAACACTATATTGTCGGCGTCATTCACCACTGGCTGGTGATTCAAATGAATAAGCCGCAATCATAAGTAAATGCGATGACGGCGCCTCTTGTGCCGTTACGCGCCGCCAGCGATAGTGACATGAAATTCACAAAGGAGAGTTTCATGAGCCCGTCATTCACCGTACGTACGCTATCGCGTGATGATATTTTGCTGCATCTCAACGATCTGACCGACATCCTGATTAACTGCGTAGAAGGTGGGGCGTCGGTGAGCTTCATGCTGCCTTTTAGCCGGGATAAAGCGCTGGCGTTCTGGCAACGTGCTGCTGAGAGCGTGGTGGCGAATGAACGCATCTTACTTGCGGCGATGGACGCGCAGCAGCGGATTGTCGGCACCGTCCAGCTTATTACTGATCAGCCCGAAAATCAGCCGCATCGCGCGGATGTTGCCAAACTACTGGTGCATGCAGATGCCCGGCGTTTTGGTATAGCAAGTCAGCTGATGTCGCATCTGGAAACGTTGGCGCGTGATGCAGGTAAGAATGTGCTCGTGCTTGATACCGCCACGGGAAGCGGGGCGGAGACGTTCTACCAGCGTGCTGGCTGGCAAAAGGTGGGTGAAATCCCGCGTTATGCACTGATGCCTGCAGGGGAGTTAACCGCTACCAGTGTGTTTTATAAATTCCTCTGAATTATGAATTAGTCCTCAGATTTTGATCAAAACAGGGTTTCATTGTCTAAAGATCTGGTAAGTTATTACACCAATTCCACCAGGTTGTATGACTAATTAAAAAGGAAACGATTGTGAAGACTCTGAACCGCCAGGACTTCCCCGGTGCGCAGTACCCTGAACGTATTATTCAGTTTGGCGAAGGTAACTTTCTGCGCGCATTCGTTGACTGGCAGATCGACCTGCTGAACGAGCACACTGATTTGAATGCCGGTGTTGTGATTGTTCGCCCGATTGCCAGCGATTTCCCGCCGCCACTCAGCACGCAGGATGGCCTGTACACGACCATCATTCGTGGTCTGAATGAGCAAGGCGAAGCCGTGAGTGATGCGCGTCTGATTCGTTCGGTTAATCGTGAAATCAGCGCTTATGCCGATTACGACGCTTTCCTGAAACTGGCACACAACCCGGACATGCGTTTTGTCTTCTCGAATACTACCGAAGCGGGTATCAGCTACCATGCTGGCGATAAATTCGATGACGCGCCAGCCGTAAGCTATCCGGCTAAACTGACCCGTCTGCTGTTTGAACGCTACACGCATTTCAACGGTGCGGCAGATAAAGGCTGGGTTATCATTCCTTGCGAACTGATTGACTATAACGGTGACGCGCTGCATGAACTGGTGCTGCGTTACGCGCAGGAGTGGGCGCTGCCGGTGGAATTCGTAACCTGGCTGAATGAGTCCAACACCTTCTGTTCCACCCTGGTTGACCGTATTGTTACTGGTTATCCGCGCGATGAAGCGGCGACTATTGAAGCGGAACTGGGTTACAAAGACGGCTTCCTCGATACCGCAGAGCACTTCTACCTGTTCGTTATTCAGGGCCCGAAATCGCTCGCCAGCGAACTGCGTCTCGACAAACTGTCGCTCAATGTGCTGATTGTTGATGACATCAAACCGTACAAAGAGCGTAAAGTTGCGATTCTGAACGGGGCGCACACGGCGCTGGTACCGGTTGCCTTCCAGGCCGGGCTCGATACGGTCGGTGAGGCGATGAATGATGCGGAAATTTGCGCATTCGTTGAGAAGGCGATTTATGACGAGATTATCCCGGTGCTTGATTTACCGCGCGATGAGCTGGAGTCCTTCGCCAGCGCGGTAACGGGGCGTTTCCGTAACCCGTATATCAAGCATCAGCTGCTTTCCATTGCTTTGAACGGAATGACAAAATTCCGTACCCGTATTCTGCCGCAGCTGCTGGCAGGGCAGAAGGCGACTGGCAAACTGCCTGCACGTCTAACTTTCGCCCTGGCGGCCCTGATTGCGTTCTATCGCGCAGAGCGTAACGGTGAAACGTATCCGGTGCAGGATGATGCGCACTGGATTGAACGTTATCAGCACCTTTGGGCGCAGCATCGTGATCAGTTGATCAGCACCAGTGAGCTGGTCAAAGCCGTGCTTTCTGTGAGTGAGCATTGGGAACAAGACCTGACTCAGGTTGTCGGTCTCGTTGAGCAGGTATCACTGGATCTCGACGCGATTCTGCTTCAGGGAATGCGTAAAGCCGTTCAGCCTTTGTGCTAATGGCATGATAACCAGACCCGGCGATGGCCGGGTTATTTATATACTCTAATTAGTTACAACATACATATTTTCTCTTTCTTTAATCCATACCGAAGCATCGTGCATTAACATTTTTAGCAGGAGTGGAAGGAGATTGATTATACGCGACAGCCGTGCAAACCGCTTGAATATGTGACTGCAATCACGTTTAATAAACAAGTTTTTAACTTAATCGATAACTCTATGATCGCGCGTCCTCATCAACACTGGCTGCCTCGCATTCTTGTCTGGCACGGTTCGGTGCTCCCCAAGATATACTCTCGCTTGCTACTTAATTTCTTGCTCTCCATTGTGGTGATTGCGATTTTGCCGTGGTACACCTCGCTGGGTATCAAGCTCACTGTCGCGCCATTCAGTATTCTTGGCGTCGCTATTGCTATCTTCCTGGGCTTCAGAAATAACGCCTGCTACGCCCGTTATGTCGAAGCGCGGTTGCTGTGGGGGCAATTGATGATTGCGTCACGCTCCTTGCTGCGGGAAGTGAAAAATACACTTCACGACGAGCCCAATATTGCAGAGTTTACCCGGCTGCAAATCGCGTTTGTCCACAGCCTGCGGTTGTCATTACGCCGCCAGCCAGCGGAAGCGGTGCTGGCGAACTATCTTGATGACAAACAGCTGGCACAGGTTCTGGCCGTTCAAACACCTGCAAACCGTATTCTTCTCATGATGGGAGAGTGGCTGGCCGTTCGTCGCCGTGAAGGTAAACTGTCGGACATTCTGTTTCACAGCCTGAATAACCGGCTTAATGATATGTCGGGCGTATTGGCCGGATGTGAGCGTATCGCCAATACGCCAGTGCCTTTTGCCTATTCGCTGATTCTGCACCGCACCGTTTATCTGTTTTGCATCATGCTGCCGTTCGCGCTGGTTGTCGATTTGCACTATATGACGCCGTTTGTGTCGGTGTTGATCTCGTATACGTTTATCGCGCTGGATACGCTGGCGGAAGAGCTGGAAGAGCCGTTTGGTATGGAAGATAACGATCTGCCGCTGGACGCTATCTGCAACGCGATTGAGATAGAGCTTCTGCAAATGAACGATGAAACCGTGATCCCGGCAAAACTGACGGCGGATAAGCATTATCAGCTCACATAGTGTGCAAAAGTAAAAGAGGGGGACGCAGCCGTTTTTTATTGGCATACTCGTATTCATAACCTGTTGCGATCGGCTTATGATGGTCACGTAGCATTAAGAAATCATTAAGGTTTTCCGTGTTAGATAGTCATAACCGGCATAAGGAGAATCAAAATGGAAAAAAGAATCGAAACCGCAGTGAACCTGATCATCTTCATTTCACTGTTTGCCACCGCCTGGGACTTATCGTTAGTCCAGGACTTCTCCTGGTAAAGCCTCCTGGTTCACTCCCTCGTTCGACAGGAACGAGGGAATCTCGCGACGTCCTCATCTCTAAATTACCCAACCAATATTAATGCCAATTTATTTAATTAAATAACTAAATAAACCTGTAATTATATAATAGTGCTAAAAATGTTGTAGATATTTTAAAATAACGTAAAAATGCTTTACTATATTTATTCATGTTTCATCAATGCTATGTGAAATTACTATTATGCCTGCAATTAAAAAGACAATTATCTCACTCACCTCTGTGGCGCTGTTTGTCAGTTCGGCAACCTGGGCTAATTCTGAAACCTCACAAAAAACCGATTTTCTGCTGATTGGCGGCGGTATTATGAGTGCCTCTCTGGGCACGTGGCTCCAGGAGTTGCAGCCAGACTGGAAGCAGGTCATGGTCGAGAAACTCGACGGCGTGGCGCTGGAATCTTCCAATGGCTGGAATAACGCCGGTACGGGTCACTCCGCGAATATGGAGCTGAACTATACGCCTGAACGTGCGGATGGTTCGATTGATGTCAGCAAAGCGCTGGATATTAACGAGCAGTTTATGATCTCGCGTCAATTCTGGACGGCGCAGGTGAAACGCGGCATTTTACGTGAGCCGCACTCCTTTATTAATTCCACGCCGCATATGAGTTTTGTCTGGGGCGACACCAACGTTAATTATTTGCAAAAGCGCTATGATGCGCTGCAAAAAACCACGTTGTTCCAGGGGATGAAATTCTCCACCGATCACCAGCAAATTCAGCAATGGGCTCCGCTGGTTATGCAAGGGCGCGATCCCCAGCAAAAAGTGGCCGCGACCTGGACACCCGCCGGTACCGATGTGAACTACGGTGAAATTACCCGACAGCTGATCGGCAGCCTGAAAAAAAGCCCGAATTTCTCTTTGCAAACCTCGTCTGAAGTGACGGAGTTTAAACGCAATGGCGATAACTCCTGGCACGTGACAATTAAAGATGTGAATAACGGTAAAGAGCACGCGATTGACGCCAAATATGTGTTTATCGGTGCGGGCGGTGGGGCGCTGAAATTACTGCAAAAAACCGGTATCCCTGAGGCTGATAATTATGCAGGGTTCCCGGTTGGCGGATCTTTCCTGATGACGGAAAACCCGGCTATCACCAAAGCGCATTTGCAGAAGGTCTATGGCCAGGCGTCCGTTGGCGCGCCGCCGATGTCCGTACCGCACATTGATGCGCGTTTCATCGACGGTAAACGTGTGGTGCTGTTTGGGCCCTTTGCGACGTTCTCCACCAAGTTCCTCAAAAATGGCTCGTTCTTCGATTTGCTGAGCACCACGACAACCAGCAACGTGATGCCGATGACGCACGTGGGACTGGATAACTTTGACCTCGTCAAATACCTGATTAGCCAGGTTATGCTGAGCGATGACGACCGTTTTGCCGCGCTGAAAGAGTACTATCCGCAGGCGCGTAAAGAAGACTGGAAACTGATTCAGGCGGGGCAGCGCGTGCAGATCATTAAGAAAGATGAAGACAAAGGCGGCGTACTGAAGCTGGGTACGGAAGTGGTTGTTGACCAACAGCGTACCATTTCTGCGTTGCTGGGCGCGTCTCCGGGCGCATCGACCGCTGCACCTATCACCCTGAACGTGATCAAGAAAATGTTCCCGGAACAGTTCAGTTCGGAACAATGGCAGAGCAAAATCCGCGCGATCGTGCCAAGCTATGGCCAGGAACTGAACGGTAACAGCGCGTTGACGCAACAGGTATGGGACGATACCGCTGCTACACTGCAGCTGGTTAAGCCTCCGGTCATTCAAATGAATGCTAATGTAGGTGACAACGTCACGCCCAAGGCGGCACAGCCCGAAGCGTCTCCGCAGCACGATATGGCGCTGTAAAATTACCTGATGCGCTGCGCTTATCCGGCCTACAAGAATTCTGCACTATTTTGAATTAGCGCTATTTTGTAGGCCGGATAAGGCGGTTACGCCGCATCCGGCAATAACAAAGCGCACTTCGTTAGCAATCTGATGTACGGCTCACATAACCCCGGTGGCGTATTGCTCCACCGGGGTTATTTTTTTGATGAGCTTGTTATCAAATAAAAACTGCTCGTAATGCTCATAGCGGGCTTTATCCAGCTTTGCCGGATCTTGCGCAAAGAACGGCAGCGTTTTCATCCATGCCTGCTGATTCAGTTCGGTATTCAGCTCAGGATGCAGGCTGGAGAACGTTTTCCAGCTTTCCTGCGGATGCGCGTGCAGGTAGTCGCTGCCTTTTTTCAATGCTGCGAGGAATTTTTTAATCTTCGGTTCTTCAGCCGCGTCTTTATTCGCCACCAGAATCAGTTCATCGTAGGTGGGTACGCCGTAATCCTCGACGTTAAACACCACTGGTTCTTTCCCCTGAAGTTGAATCTCCAGCGCTTCTATGTTGCGATAGCCGCCAATCACCGCGTCCACTTTTCCGGTCAGCAGGGCACTGGTTAGCTGGAAGTTAACGTTGATAAGTTTCACTGCATCCGCTGGCGTATTGCTATGTTTCAGCATGGTAGCCAGAGTAGCCTGCTCGATGCCACTGACGGAATAGCCCACGCTTTTCCCTTTTAAATCAGCAGGTGATTTAATATTTTTATCCAGCGCAATCACTGTATTCAGCGGCGTATTAATGAGTGTGCCCACCCGCATTAGCGGTAAGCCCTGGTCGGCAAAGAAGTGCAGCTGCGGTTGATAGGTGATCGCCAGATCCGCCTGTTTTGCCGCCACCAGGCGCGGAGGAAGCGCCGGATCGGAAGGCGGGATAATCGTGACGTCGAGGCCTTCTTCTTTAAATGCCCCGATTTGCTGTGCCACCATCACGGGGGCGTGGTCCGGGTTAATATACCAGTCCAGTACCAGTGTGACTTTCTCCAGTGCCCAGGCGTTTGGCGAAAGGGTGCTGGCAATAATCAGCGCAGAGAGAGCAGGTTTTAGCATTTTTGTTGTCATCGTAGTTTTCTCAATGGTTATCCGGAACCCAATAAATCAGGCGATGTAACAGGGCATCGATGATCATCCACAGCGAGATGGTCATCAAAACGAGTATCAGAAGGGCGGCGAAACAGATATCACTCTGCATGCGCGCGTTGGCGTTGAGCATCACGTAACCCAAACCTTCCGCCGAACCAACCCATTCGCCAATGATGGCGCCGATGGGCGCAACGGCTGCCGCCATGCGCAGGCCGGAACCAAAGGCAGGTAGGGCAGCCATTAACTGCACATGACGAAGCAGCGCCCAGCGTGACGCTCCCATGGTGCGGGCCAGGTCGAGATAATCGCCACTCACCCGGCGCAAACCGTCAAACAGCGCCGAGGTGACCGGGAAGAAGATAATCAACACCGCCATGGTGACCTTAGCGCTCATACCAAACCCAAACCACAGCACCAGTAGCGGAGCGAGGGCGAAGACAGGGATCGCCTGGCTGGTTAATACCACCGGCATTACCCAGCGCTGAAGACGGGGAGAAAAGACCATGCACAGCGCCAGAATCGCTCCAAGCAGTACACCAATCACCAGGCCACTGGCGATTTCCGATAGGGTGATCAACGTGTGCCAGCCGAGGTAACGACCATTGTCGTGCAGGGCCTGAACGACCGCCGTGGGTGAGGGCAGCAGGAATGACGGGATAGAGCCGAGCGTCGCCAGCCACCATAACCCCACTAAGCCTGCAAACAGCGTCATCCCACGCCAGATACGTGATAAGAAAATCATTGTGCCCCCCGAATGAGCTGTTGCATAAGCTCACGTTGGCTCTGGATAACCAGAGGATCGTCAAGCTCGCGTGGCGGTAGGCCAGCCATTACGTGGGAGGCATCGATGCCGCCAGGATGTTTCGCCAGAACCAGAATGTGATGACTCAAGCGGCAGGCCTCTACGGGGTCGTGTGTGATCAGTAACACGGTACGGTCAGCCAGCAGTTCCGCCGCCAGCGCTTGAATCGTGGCGCGGGTAATCGCGTCCAGCGCGGAAAATGGCTCATCCATCAGGACTATCGGCTGCTGTTCGTAGAGAGTTCGGGCGATGGCGGCGCGCTGGCGCATCCCGCCGGATAACGTCTGCGGAAGGGCGTGGCCATAACTGCTTAGCCCAACACGCTCAAGCAGCTCTTGCGCCCATTCGCGATCGGCTTTTTCTCCGCGTAGACGTGCACCCAGGCAAACATTCTCTTCAATGGTTAACCACGGATAGAGCAGATCGCGTTGCCCCATCCAGGCGATTCGGCCTGCAAGCGGGCGACCATTTTCATCCGTCACGCTACCCGATGTGGGTGCGGCCAGCCCGGCAACAATGCGCAGCAGGCTGGTTTTACCTGCACCGCTGGCACCCAGCAAGGAGACAAAATGCCCTGCCGGGATAGTCACGTTCAGGTTCTCGAATATCGTCTTTTTGCCATAACGCAGCGTAAGATCTGTCAGCCTGATCGCGGGGGATTCATTCACTGACTTCATGATTTCGCGTTCAACCCCATTTGCCAGAACGCACTTTCCAGCCGGGTGGCGGTGGTGAAGATAGATGAAAGTTCAGCGATACGGCTTTCTCCCCCGCGCTGGGCCGCCAGATTTTCAAATAGCGTCAGAGAGGCTTGTACGCCTGCCAGATAGTCCTCATCACCATAGTTCCGGATCCACGGCGCGTAAGGATTACCCTCAAAGACGGTCGCCGGATCGTTGAGCAGGCGCAGGCCTATTTCCGCATAGCCTGCCACGCACGGCATCAGTGCGGTGAGCAGATCAAGCACATCGCCAGAATGCCCCACATCCAGCACGTAACGGGTGTAGTTCACCGTTTCGGCGGCTTCTTCGACCTGCGTAACGTCGGACTCCGTTAATCCCCATTGCTGGCAGTAGCTGATATGTAGCGGCAGTTCATTGAGAATGGCATTCAGTGATGTCGTCGCCGTGCGCATCTCCGGTAGGTTTTGCAGTTTGCTCACCAGCAGTGCGTAGGCGCGGGCGAAATGAACTAAAAACAGGTAATCCTGGGTGAGGTATCGGCGGAACGCAGGTTCAGGCAGGGTGCCATCACCCAACTGCTGGACAAATTCGTGCGCGACGTAATCGTGCCAGTGGTGATCCGCCAGCATACGAAGACGTCCATAAAGACCGGTTTCAAACAGGGGTAAAGACATAGGACCTCCAGTCAATAAATGGAGATCCGGGCGCAATGAGGGAAGAACAGGAATTGGCTGTGTAAATAGATGGCTAACCCGTCCCTTCGCTGGCATGACCCAGATCAGGTTCTAAGGGTTCGGCTTGCGCCATCTCAGCCCATTACTGGACACCCCTCGGACAGGTGGTTTTATACGATATTTTTTCTGTGAATACAACGAGGGGGGAACGCTTACCGGAATGACTTCCGGCAAGCGTGCTGTTATCAGGCTTTAGGAATACGTAAAGTCTGGCCGGGATAAATTTTATCCGGATGAGAAAGCATCGGGCGGTTGGCTTCAAAGATTTTGTTGTACAGATTGGCATTACCGTACACATTTTTGGAAATCGCGCTCAGCGTATCGCCGGACTTCACGGTGTAGTAGGTGGCTTCATCCGCGCTATCGGCAGCGGTGATGTTATTCTCAACTTCACTGACGCCGGCAACGTTACCGACGGCGACCTGAATTTTCTCTTTCTCTTCCTGGGTTAGCCCATCACCGGTGACGCTGGCTTTCCCGTCGACGACCGTCACCTGAACTTTATCCGCACCCGGAATATTGAGTTTCTTTAAATGCTCGGTAACTTTTTCGCCCTGGTCCTGATGCGAATCCGTCAGTTTGTCCCACAGTTTTTCACCTGCTTCTTTCACGAAGTTAAACAGTCCCATATCCGTTCTCCAGTAAAGAATGTCAGGGTAAGCATAGCAGATGAGGCGCGCGACGCCGGGTTTGCGTCGCGCACAAAAGGCGGGATTAATGGCCCCAGCGGGTTTTCAGATAATTCACCGCCTGGCGGGTTTGCGGTTGATTGAGATTATCTTCGCGGAACAGAATCGTCCCGTTGATTTCCGGGATTGATTCATTGAGATCGATCTGCTTACTCAGCTCGGGTACGCCGCCATTCACCGCCCAGTCAGGTTCTTTTTTCGACGGTTCACCCACTTTATACAGCGCCACGCCAATATAGAGCCGCGTTTTGGTCGGTTTCACCACATCCGCCCACCATTTCGCCAGCACATCATAGCGCGCGGCATCGCGGGCAAATGGCCAGTAAAGCTGCGGGGCAATGTAGTCCAGCAAGCCCTGTTGCACCCAAAGACGCGTATCGGCATAAGACTCATCGTAGGCGGCCGCACCGCGCGTATCCGACCCTAAAGGATCGTGCGAGCGGTTACGCCAGACGCCTGCCGGGCTGACGCCAAATTCGACGTCGGGCTTCAGCTGCTTAATGGTGCGTGAAACCTGCTCGATAAGCTGTTGCGTGTTATGGCGTCGCCAGTCGGCTTTTGACGCATATTGCTGGCCATACTGCCGCCAGGTCTGGTTATCGTTAAGCGTTGAGCCGGGCGTTTCGGTATAGAAGTAGTCATCAAACTGCACGCCATCGACCGGATATTTTGCCACCACTTCCGCCACAACACTGGTTATCCAGTCGCGCGCTTCCGGGATTCCGGGGTCAAGAACGAAGCGATCGCTTGATGTGCGGATCCAGTCGCGATGCAGGACAAAAATACTGGCAGGCTGCTGTGAAAGCGTGCGATTAAGCTCAGCCACCGTTGACGGTTTGGTGTTGGTTGTTACCCGGTACGGGTTAAACCAGGCATGTACTTTCATGCCGCGTTTATGGGCTTCATCCAGCATAAACTGCAACGGATCGTACCCGGGGTTTTCGCCAATCTTGCCGGTTAAGGTATCGGACCACGGCAGAATTTTAGAATCCCACAGGGCGGTGCCATCGGGTTTTACCTGGAAAAATACGGTATTGATACCGAGTTGTTTCAGGTTATCGAGCTTCGCCGTCAGCGCTTCTTTCTGTTTATTGATGCGAATGGCGGGGCTGCTGATATTGACTGAGTTAACTGGCGGCCAGTCGAGCCGCGAAACCGTGGCCAGCCAGATACCGCGCATCGGTTCATTACTCTGCTGCGTTTTACCGGCGGGCTTTGATGTGTTGCCTGGCGATGTAACAAGTGAACTCGGTGGCTTAGACGAACAACTGACAACAAGTAATGCCGCGGCAACCAGCGTGCCTAATTTTTTAACCTGAGTGACCGGGGAGACGCCCCGCAAAGAGATGATCATAAACGCCCGTTTTCTACTAGTCCCTTGAGAGGCGATATTCTCTTACGATTTGCAGGGGAAGGGAATCAGATCTTATCGTCACGCCCCTGCAACCACGGGTTAAATCCGCCGTCCTGAGGTCCATCGTCTTCAAGGGAATCAAGATAGAGCGCTTCAACTTCCGCTCGCGCCCACGGCGTGCGGCGTAAAAACTTGAGGCTGGATTTCACGCCAGGGTCATTCTTAAAACAGTTAATGTTTACCAGTTTGCCCAGTTTTTCCCAACCGTAGCGAGCCACCAGGGCATTAATTTGCATCTCCAGCGTAACGCCGTGCAAAGGGTCTTTCGAATGTTGAGCGGTCATGAATATCCGATAAAGTGTGCGAAAATAAGCGGGAAGGGTACAAGAAAGCGGGCACTGCAGCAATGAAATGAAAAGGGGCGCGAAACGCCCCTGATTTCGCTTACTCGAACAGCCTGCGGTGTAATGCAACGACGGCGCTATCGGCAGTGTCGCCCGGCAACAGGAAGCTGAGATTATTATTGGATGCGCCGTGACAAATCATGCGTACCGCATGTTCGTCCAGTTCGGCGAAGGCATCACGACACACCCCCGTCCCCTGATGAAGCTGATTACCAATCAGCGTCACCAGCGCCAGCCCGGTTTCAATCTCAACCCGACAGTGGGAGGAGAGCGCCGTCAGCAGTGACGTGGTCAAGGTGTGATCTTCTCCGGATGTCGCGCAGGTGGGATCGAGTGCCAGCGCGATGCTGCTTTCCGAGGTCGTAACCAGATCAATATCCACCTGATGCTGTGCCAGAATAGCGAACATCTCAGCAAAAAAGGCATAGGCTGGCTGCGCGTGAAGACTGTGCAGCCTTAACAAGGTTTGCTTACGGCGAACGGCAATCGCACGATACAGCGGCGGATTCTCGGTTTCACGACGCACCAGCGTGCCGCCGGCAGCGGTATTTTTACTGCAACCGACAAATACCGGTATATTCTTGCGCATCGCGGGCAACAGCGTTGCCGGGTGCAGCACTTTCGCCCCAAAGGCGGCCATATCGCTGGCTTCAGTGAACGAGATGTGGTCGATACGCTGCGCCTGTGGCACAACACGAGGATCGGTAGTATAGATCCCTGCAACATCCGTCCAGATATCGACGCGTGATGCCTGTAACGCTTCGCCCAGCAGGGATGCGGTGTAGTCGCTGCCGCCGCGCCCCAGCGTCGTGGTATGCCCGGTATGATCGCTACCGATAAAGCCCTGGGTAATCACGATGGCCTGTTCGATACGCGGACGCAGGTGCATTTCCACCTGTTCGGCGACCTGGCTAAGTTCCGGTTCCGCACAACCGTAAACGTCGTTGGTGCGAATCACTTTGCGCGCGTCAAACCATTCAGCCTGGGCCTCACGTTCACGAAGCACTTCAGCAAATAACAGGCTCGACATCAGCTCGCCGTGGCTCACCAGTTCATCGCTTAATGCAGCCGATGGCGTTGTCTGCGCGGATTCAGCAAGATGAGCAATATTTTCAAGCAGTTGATCTATTTCTTTGCTGATAACCGTTGGCTGTTTCAGGCGGGAAATAATGTTGTACTGGATGGTACGAAGAGTATCGATTTTATCCATACGGTCGCCGCTTTCCAGACCTTCAGAAAGCTCGACTAACAGATTAGTGACACCGGCGGAGGCAGACAATACGACCAGGCGAACCTGTTCATCTGCAAGAACAATACTGGCACTGCGATTCATCGCGTCAAAGTCAGCAACGCTGGTACCGCCAAATTTGGCAACGACGAATTGTGGATAAATGCGTGTCATAACAATCTCATATCAGGGCGCCATAATAGATGGCTAGAAAATTTTCATTCTCGGCATAAGGGAAGTGACTTCGCCTTACGAAATGTCCGCCCGCGAACATTTCTGGTGACAACCCAGGATATACATCCCGTTGTCGATAACGTGTATGCCTCTTACGCGTTACCGGTGTGATGCGCATTAGTTCATTTATTAGCGTGTAGTGCAAATAAGCGCGCCATAGTAAGTGATTTATCTTTTAGGGTCGATGTTTTTATTATATTTATCGATAAACTAGTTAAAAAGAATGCCTTACCAGCAATTCCTGAACGTTATTAATAGTAAAAGTGTGTAAAGAAAGCATAAACCCACGACAATGTGATGGTTTACATGACGTTGTGCGTGTTTTGTTCATCAGTTACATTTTGCCTGAAATGGTAACGATTTTTAAAGTATGTGAACAGCAGAACCCCACGTTACACATTGATTCACAAGGGAAAAATCCTAATGAAAACATCGCTAAAATAAATGATTGAGTCCTACGCTAAAACCACTTATATTAGCCGCGTTTTTTTACAGGCAGTCCCTTTAACCTTAATTCAACCCGGCGTTATTAATACCCGAGGTTGTGGGAGTGATATGATGACGGATAAAGTCCGTATTGATACTTTAAGTGCTAATTCATTACCACAAAGCAATGATACCTTTTTAGCAAGACAAGCTGAGTTTGAATCTAACGTTCGAAGTTATCCACGTAAACTGCCGCTGGCGATTGCTAAAGCGCAGGGCGTTTGGATCACCGACGTTGAAAATAATCAATATCTTGATTGTCTGGCAGGCGCTGGCACCCTGGCGCTGGGTCATAATCATCCTGACGTGCTTCAAAGCATTCAAAGTGTCATCAGCAGCGGCTTACCGTTACATACGCTTGACCTTACCACACCTTTAAAAGATGAATTTTCATCTTATTTACTCTCTTTATTGCCGGGTCAGGGCAAAGAGTACTGCCTGCAATTTACCGGCCCTTCCGGCGCTGACGCCGTAGAAGCTGCACTTAAGCTGGCGAAAAAAGTGACCGGTCGTTCCAGCATCATCAGCTTCTCTGGCGGTTACCACGGGATGACGCATGGCGCGCTTTCCGTCACCGGTAACCTGTCACCGAAAGAAGCCGTATCCAACATGATGCCGGAAGTGCAGTTTATGCCGTATCCGCATCAGTACCGCTGCCCGCTGGGTATTGGCGGCGACGCGGGTGTTAAAGCGTTGACGTACTACTTCGAAAACCTGATCAACGACGTAGAAAGCGGCGTGCGTAAACCAGCTGCGGTGATCCTCGAAGCGGTACAGGGCGAGGGCGGTGTTAACCCGGCTCCGGTCGAGTGGCTGCAACGCATTCGTAAAGTCACCCAGGAACACGGCATTCTGCTGATTATCGATGAAGTACAGGCAGGCTTTGCACGTACCGGTAAACTGTTCGCCTTCGAACATGCGGGTATTGAGCCAGACATCATCGTGATGTCTAAAGCTGTCGGTGGCGGTCTGCCGCTGGCTGTTCTTGGTATCAAGAAGCAGTTCGACGCCTGGGCACCGGGTCACCATACGGGCACTTTCCGTGGTAACCAGCTGGCAATGGCCACGGGCCTGACCACGCTGAAAATCCTGAAAGACGACAACATTGCTGACAAAGTCGCCGCTCAGGGCGAGTGGCTGAAAGGCAAACTGGCCGAGCTGCAAAAACGTTACCCGGTAATCGGCCACGTTCGCGGTCTGGGTCTGATGATCGGTCTGGAAATTGTGAAGCCGAACGAAGCGAAAGATCACATGGGTTGCTACCCGGCGGATGGCGAGCTCTCTGCGCTGTTGCAGAAAAAATGCTTTGAGTCTGGCCTGATTCTGGAGCGTGGCGGTCGTAACGGTTGCGTACTGCGTCTGCTGCCGTCTCTGCTGATCACCAATGCTGAGCTGGAAATTTTCCTCGATAAATTTGAAAACGCCTTGCTGGGCGCTGGCGTGAAGCCGGTTTAATCGGAGTTAATGAACGTGTCAGATAATAACCCGATTCTGTCCGGTTCGGCGCAAAGCATCGCCGCCTACCAGGATGCCATCGAGCAAAGCAGCAAAGCGGTCGTTGAATGGTTAAAACAACCTGAGATGTATCAGGGTAAAACCGTTGACGAGCTGCGCGAGCGTATTCATCTGAACTTCACCGCAGAGGGCCTGGGTAACCAGGCCACTATTGCGCGTGCTGTTGAGTACTTCCTGAAGGATAGCCTTTCTGTGCATCACGCGCAGTGTGTGGCGCATCTGCACTGCCCGAGCCTGGTCATCAGCCAGGCCGCAGAAGTGCTGATCAACGCCACCAACCAGAGCATGGACTCCTGGGATCAAAGCCCGTCAGCCACCATCATTGAGATGAAGCTGATCGAATGGCTGCGCGAACAGGTAGGTTATCCGGCTGGCGATGCTGGCGTCTTCACCAGCGGCGGCACTCAGAGCAACCTGATGGGCCTGATGCTGGCGCGCGACGCTTTCTTTGCTCGTCAGGGGCATTCCATTCAGCAGAATGGTTTGACCGGCGATCTCAGTAAGATCAAAGTGTTCTGCTCTGAAAGCGCACACTTCTCTGTGCAGAAGAATATGGCGCTGATGGGCCTGGGCTATCGCTCAGTGACTCAGGTGAAAACCGATGCATTCTCTCGCATGGATATGGCCGACCTGAAAGCCAAACTGGCGCAGGCGAAGGCAAATGGTGAGCAGGTGATGGCGATCATCGCTACGGCGGGAACCACCGACGCCGGTGCTATCGATCCGCTGGTCGAGATCACGGAGCTGGCGGCTGCTGAGAATATCTGGGTCCACGTGGATGCCGCGTGGGGCGGGGCGCTGCTGCTCTCTGAGAAATACCGTCACTACCTGAACGGCCTCGAATCCGCTGACTCTGTCACGCTTGATTTCCATAAGCAGTTCTTCCAGACCATCAGCTGCGGCGCGTTCCTGCTGAAAGATGCGCGTCATTATGAACTGATGCGTTATCAGGCTGCGTATCTGAACTCTGACTTTGATGAAGAGCATGGCGTGCCGAACCTGGTGTCCAAATCACTGCAAACCACCCGTCGTTTCGATGCACTGAAACTGTGGATGGGCCTTGAAGCGCTGGGTAAAAAGCAGTACGCCGAAATCATTGATAACGGTGTAACCCTGGCGCAGCAGGTCGCAGAATTTGTTTCCGCACAGCCGCACCTGGAACTGGTTATGCAGCCACAGCTGGCCAGCGTATTATTCCGTTTCCGCCCTGAAGCGGGTGATACCGCGTTTGTCGCATTGCTCAACCAGCGTATCGGTGACGTGCTGCTGGCATCTGGCGCGGCTAACGTCGGTGTCACAGAAGCTGACGGTGTGACGTGCCTGAAACTGACACTGCTGAACCCGACCGTTTGCCTGGAAGATGTCAAAGTTCTGCTGGCGAGCGTGAAAGAGACGGCTGAGACGCTTTTAACGCGTTGATATTAGCGAAATAAATTAAGCCTCTGTTTTCACAGAGGCTTTTTTTTATGCTACGCCTGTTCCGCCATCAGAACACCACACCTGCCCGGAAGCATATGAACAACTGTCGGATGCCAGTAGAACATATAACGGCGCAATCTCAACAGGCTGACCGGGTCTGCCTAATGGCGTGTCTTCACCAAAGTGCTGAACCTTCTCCTGGGGCTGACCGCCACTGGACTGCAACGGTGTCCAGTAAGGGCCAGGCGCTACCGCATTGACGCGGATCCCGCGGGGGCCGAGTTGTTTTGCTAATGATTTTGTGAATGCTACGTTGCAGGCTTTAGTCTGTGCATAGTCCAGTAGAATTTCGCTGGGTTTAAAAGCCTGTACGGAAGAGGTATTAATAATCACCGCACCTTCTGCCAAATGGGGCACAGCAGCGCGAGTTATCCAGAAGGGGGCATAAACGTTGGTTTTAAACGTGGCATCAAAATCAGCGGTAGTGAGATCCTCAATGGCATCGCAGTATTGCTGTCTGCCGGCATTATTCACCAGAATATCCAACCCACCTAAGGCATTGACTGCATGCTCAATCAGCGTGTCACAAAAAGACTCCACGCGAATATCCCCTGGGATGGCGACAGCCTTACGTCCCTCAGCCTGAATCAGGGCGATAACAGCTGCAGCATCCGATTCTTCTTGAGGTAAATAACCAATGGCAACATCGGCGCCTTCTCTGGCGTAAGCAATAGCCACTGCCCGACCAATTCCTGAATCTCCGCCGGTGATCAGCGCTTTTTTACCGGCAAGTTTACCCGAACCGATATAACTGGTTTCTCCATGATCCGGTAATGGCTTCATTTCCGAGGCCAACCCAGGCATTTGCTGAGGTTGTTCAACAAATGGTGGACGAGGGTAATGTAGCTTTGTGTCATTTCCTGAAGTCATACCGGGCTCCTTATGTAGTGAATATAAATAATAGTCTGTGTAAGAGAGTTGCGTTGCAAATTTCATTAATTCAGATTTATCAGTGGTTCCATTCTGGGGCGCCAGAATTTTGGAGTGCTGATTTTATCTCAGATACGAAAATCCATTTCCATGGTTGAAAATTCCTATTAGATTAATTATGCATTCAATTATTTCAATCAAGGCTACGCTTAAATTGATCGTTGGTTTTATAAGTCATGACCTGAATGTATCTGAATTAACGCAATAGTGGAGATTGAAATGGCTAATTATCAACATATTGAAGAGAGAGAATACGATCCTCTTTATCCGACGGCGAGCACTTCTGCTTTTAAAAAAATATCATGGAGCGCTGTCTTCGCGGGTGTCGTTATCTCCATTGTTGTCTATTTACTTCTCATTATTCTGGGTTCGGCGATTGGCGCAACCACGGTTGATCCGCTCCAGGAGGAAAATCCACTCAATGGGCTGGCGACTGGCGCGGCTATCTGGACGGGAATTAGCATGATAATTTCCGCTGCAGTGGGCGGTTTTATTGGTGGTTGGCTCGCTTACCGTCACGGCGCAGTGCATGGTGTACTCGTTTTTGGTGTAAACACTCTTATTTGTACAACGTTTCTGTTGATGTTAGCCAATAGTGCGACAACCGGTGCGTTAAATATTGTTGGATCAGGAATGCAGGCTGTGGGTAGCGGGATTAAATCTGTCGCACCGTCAGTTGTGCAAACAGCAAAAGAGAAAATGGATGAAAATAATATCAATCTCGATGACTTTCAAAATCAACTGGAGCTGACATTAAGACAGACCGGTAAACCCGAATTGCAACCTGAAGCCCTCGAGCAAAATGCACGTAATGAGGGGAAAATAGCACAAAATCAGGTGAATCAGGGCGGAGATATCACTCAGTTTATAAAGGGCCTTACCGATAGAAACAGTGCAACGTTTGAAGCGGCAGATCGTCAGGCACTGAAAAATATAATCATTGCACGAACCGGTAAAAGTGATGCCGAGGCTGAGCAAATGGTTAATCAGGCAGAGCAGAATTATCAGGCGGCTCGTCAAAAATATGAGGAGTTGAAAAAAGAGACTGCGCAAAAAGCGCGCGAGGCGGCTGATAAAGCAGCAGCTGCCGCCGCCAAAGCCAGTTGGTACAGCTTCTTTATGCTTATTGTCATGGGCGTAGTTGCTGGCGCCATGGGGGCTGTGGGTTATCGCCGTCAGACCCACGTGGCCGTGACAACATCACCGCTGTAATTCTCATTTTATTTTCAGAAACCGGCCCAAGGGTCGGTTTTTGCTATTAGATTTAATGCATCACTTCTGGATAACAAAGGAATATGATGGTGAACATTCTCTGCAAAGCCTGCGGTACCTCTTATTCAGTTAAATGTGGCCCCCCTGAACGATGCACAATTTGTGAAGATGAAAGACAATTTGTTCCCGTTTCTGGTCAGGAATGGATTTCTCCGGAAACCTTACACGCAAACCATAGCAATCAATGGCAGCAGCTTTCGCCCACATTGTTGACACTGGAAAGCGTACCTGCATTTGCCATTGGCCAACGAGCGTTCCTGGTAATGACTCCAGCGGGCAATATTCTATGGGATTGCATTGCGAATCTTGATGATGCGACCCGAACACTTATTTCAGCGCTGGGTGGGCTCAAATCGGTCGCGATTTCACACCCACATTATTACAGCACGATGCAAGATTGGGCGGAGGCGTTTGACGCACCAATTTATCTGCATGCTGACGATCGGCAATGGATTGTCAGAGACAGCCCGCATATACAACTTTGGCAGGGTGACACATACAGACTTGATGAAGAAATCCAACTCATCCGTCTGGGGGGACATTTCAGCGGGGGAACCGTGCTTCATTGTGCTAAAGGGAAGGGTGTGCTGCTGTCTGGCGATATCATTCAGGTTGCACCAGGTGGAGATTCTGTATCCTTTATGTGGAGTTACCCAAACATGTTGCCGCTATCTGCTGCAACGGTAAGTGACATTGCGCAGCGCTTGCAGCATATTGAATTCGATATTATCCACGGCGCGTTTAGCGGTAGAGATGTGTATGGTGATGGTGCAATGATAGTCCAGCGTTCAGCCACAAAGTATGTGGAGTGTCTGAGGTAAGTTTTGGATGCGCTACGTAAAATCTGACGCAAGACTTGCCCGTGTTGATTCTCAGAATTCACGTAGCGCACGGCAAGGCAGGGCATAAAAAACCGATTATCCGTCCAGTTACTAACTGAACATTTGTGATGTCAGATCTAATTTAACTATTCTGGGTTTGAGGGAAATACATAATTTAATTTATAATAAAAAACTTTGCAACCAACTGTAATTAAATAATTTTTTCTCATCGAGCAATCAAAGCATGCACTTATGAACTAAGTTTTGGTTCATAACTGTGCAAGTAGCTGAACACAAATCATACGAATTTTCTACCATTGGTTCATGAACTGGTTTTTCTGATTTTGTGATGAACATCAGGTTTTAGTATTCAGTTATTATACCTTTTAGTTGGTAACCGAATGCGTACTGAAAAATCCAATAAAATTCCTTAAATATGCGAGCGTGATAATGGCACTGACCCCGGCTCAAATACGCTACCTCAATCAATGTGAACCAGGCGAACCTGTGTCACATGCATTGTCCGAGCTACTATTCAATGATCATGATCTACTCAGTATTGATGCTAACGAACGGTCCATTACCTTTCGCTTTGCGATGTACCTCCAGCTATCTTTCCCCGGTTGGAATGTAGATTGCGAATATAACCGGGATGGTGTAGAACCTAAACGGCTCAGACATTTGGAGCTTTATCCAGACAGCGAAGACGTTGAAGCAAAGACAGTATTTCCTGATGTGATCGTGCATCGGCGAGGTACACAACAGAATCATCTGGTCTTAGAATTTAAAAAATCAACGAGTCGCGTCGATAGACGAATCGATCTACTGAAACTTCAAGGTTATAAGCAGCAGCTTGGCTACGATCACGCTTTGTTTGTGGAGGTCGGTACTGAGGGACAATCGATTATCACGGCGCTCGAGTGGGTCTGAAAGGTGATAAAAAGGTAATTTATGATACGTATTCCATTATTCAACTCTCAGCACCTTGAGGCCGCTTGTCGCGTTCTTGCTGATACCGAACGTGGCTTGAGTGGGGCGCAGATCGAGCGACTCCTACAAGAAATCAAAGTTGCCGACACATCGCCAAGCATGACAAAATGGAAACGGCTGTATAATGCGCTCGTAGGTGCGCAGAACCAATATCAGGTCGGCAACCATCTCATAATGTTCATTAACCGTGCGATGAATCCGGTAAATTACGCTCGTGATCCAGCAGTATTTACCTGGAGGCGTGATGAACTCAATGTTGTCCTAGCTTTTTCCGGCTTTTATGTCCGCGAAGATGGTAAGGTCACGAACGCTACTAAAGCAACAACACTCGATTCAGCCAGAGCCCGCGCCGGGCGACTTAAGGCTGCACTCGAAAACCGTGCTGTGCATGCAGAAGTTTTGAACTATTGTCGTGCAGAACTTCTGGACGAAAACTATTTTCATGCCGTCTTCGAGGCGACGAAAGGGGTTGCGGAACGTATTCGTCAGTTGTCTGGGTTGAGCGGCGATGGTGCTGACTTGGTGAACAAGGCATTTACCGGACAACAACCAGTTCTGACCTTGGGACCGCTCACTACCGACTCAGAAAAGAGTGAACAAAAAGGTTTTGCGAACCTACTCATTGGTCTATTCGGCGCTGTGCGCAATCCACTGGCCCATTCGCCTAAGAAGAATTGGCCCATGTCTGAATTGGATGCGCTGGACATCCTTACGTTGGTTTCGCTTATTCATCGCAAGCTGGATGGCACACAGAAAAAAATATAGCCATATTATTGGGGAGTTGCATGAGCTACGCGGACTGGCGAGTTTATCAGGAGGCCACAGCTGAAGTATTTCGACGTCTTGGATGTAATGCTTTGGTTGATTATCGAGCCAAAGGTGTTCGAGCGACCCATGATATTGACGTCTACGCGACCTTCCTTCGATCGGGTATCCTCTGTACTTGGGTAATCGAATGCAAATTGTGGAAAACTCGCGTTCCTAAGGAAAAGGTGCTTGCTCTCAAGAGCCTCATTGATGACCTTGGTGCCGATCGAGGAATCATGGTCAGTGAGGTTGGTTTCCAACCTGGAGCACAGGATGCGGCACGAGGGTCGAACATCACTCTGGTCATATCCTTGGATGATTTTGCCAAGACTGCACAGGCAGCAACATCAGAAGCCTCTCTTATTCTAGACAGTAGTGATGATGGAGCCCCGATTTATAAATTTCCAAGCCGCTCTGAACCACATGACATTCTCCTGCATAACAACTTCCTGATAACTGCAAATTGGGCTGGATGCAGCATTTCAATCGTTAATCCATCATCCAAATCAATCATACGTACCATCGACCTGGATAAATATGAGTCGATCTCCCCGCAAAACGGTGAAAGAGAGATTTTGAGCCATCCTCCTGGTAGCTTAGTTATTGCAGATGGCCGTTTGTTTGTCGGCCAGGTTTTTTCGGACTTTGTGCTCGTTATTGATTTGGCTACGCATGCTATCGTTAAAAG
>NZ_CALSBS010000007.1 GCF_943590815.1 Pseudocitrobacter vendiensis
AAATAATAACGATGTGAGAAAGATCAAATTGCGTAAAAATGAGCTGGCAGAAAAAATTTGTGGACATAAAAAAACCCGCCGAAGCGGGTTTTTATTAAGAGTTAAAAGCGGGGCGATTAAGCCTGGCCTTTGATCTCTTTACGACCGTTGTACGGAGCTTGTTCGCCCAGTGCTTCTTCGATACGAATCAGCTGGTTGTATTTAGCAACACGGTCAGAACGGCTCATAGAACCGGTTTTGATCTGGCCTGCAGCAGTACCGACCGCCAGGTCAGCGATGGTAGCGTCTTCAGTTTCGCCAGAACGGTGAGAGATGACAGCAGTGTAGCCAGCGTCTTTCGCCATTTTGATCGCAGCCAGAGTTTCGGTCAGGGAGCCGATCTGGTTGAATTTGATCAGGATGGAGTTAACGATGCCTTTTTCGATGCCTTCTTTCAGGATCTTGGTGTTGGTTACGAACAGATCGTCACCTACCAGCTGGATTTTGTCGCCCAGTACTTTGGTCTGGTATGCGAAACCATCCCAGTCAGATTCGTCCAGACCATCTTCGATGGAGACGATCGGGTACTGTTTGGTCAGTTCTTCCAGGAAGTGAGTGAATTCTTCAGAGGTGAACGCTTTGTTGCCTTCGCCAGCCAGAACGTATTTACCGTCTTTGTAGAATTCAGACGCTGCGCAGTCCATCGCCAGGGTGATGTCTTTGCCCAGTTCGTAGCCTGCTGCTTTAACCGCTTCAGCGATGACAGCCAGCGCTTCAGCGTTGGAACCCAGGTTCGGCGCGTAGCCGCCTTCGTCACCAACTGCAGTGTTCATACCTTTAGCTTTCAGAACTTTAGCCAGGTTGTGGAACACTTCAGAACCCATACGTACAGCTTCTTTCAGGGTTTTAGCGCCAACCGGCTGAATCATGAATTCCTGGATGTCGACGTTGTTGTCAGCGTGCTCACCACCGTTGATGATGTTCATCATCGGAACCGGCATGGAGTATTTACCCGGGGTGCCGTTCAGTTCAGCGATGTGAGCATACAGCGGCAGACCTTTAGCAGCAGCAGCAGCTTTAGCTGCAGCCAGAGAAACGGCCAGGATTGCGTTCGCACCGAAGTTAGATTTGTTTTCAGTACCGTCCAGGTCGATCATGATTTTGTCGATGCCAGCCTGATCTTTAGCATCTTTACCCAGCAGAGCCTGAGCGATTGGGCCGTTAACAGCTGCAACAGCTTTCAGTACGCCTTTACCCATGAAACGGGATTTGTCACCATCGCGCAGTTCCAGAGCTTCGCGGGAACCAGTAGAAGCACCTGACGGAGCAGCTGCCATACCGACGAAACCACCTTCCAGGTGAACTTCTGCTTCAACAGTCGGGTTACCACGGGAGTCGATGATTTCACGACCGATGATTTTAACGATTTTGGACATTAGGTTTTCCTCAGTACAAGTTAAACTAAAACTCCAGACAAACAACGCCCCTCATGGGGCGTTGCCGTTCTAACTTTTTTACTTACTTCGCCTGACGTTTCTGGTACTCGCTGGCGGCTTTTACAAAGCCTGCAAACAGCGGATGCCCATCACGCGGTGTAGAAGTAAACTCCGGATGGAACTGACAAGCAACGAACCACGGGTGATTCGGAACTTCGATGATCTCGACCAACTGATCATCCCCGGAACGGCCCGCAACGCGCAGACCTGCAGCTTCAATCTGTTTCAACAGCATATTGTTGACTTCGTAGCGGTGACGATGACGCTCAACGATAGTTGGCGCATTGTACATCTTACGAACCAGGCTATCGTCGGAGAGCTGGCACTGCTGCGCGCCCAGGCGCATGGTGCCGCCGAGATCGCTCTTCTCGGTGCGCACTTCAACATTGCCTTCTTCATCACGCCACTCGGTAATGAGCGCCACAACCGGGTACTTACAGTCTGGCACAAATTCCGTAGAGTTGGCGTTATCCATACCCGCCACGTTACGTGCAAACTCAATCAACGCAACCTGCATACCCAGGCAAATACCCAGATACGGAATATTGTTTTCACGCGCATAGCGTGCGGTAGCAATTTTACCTTCAACGCCACGGTAGCCGAAGCCACCAGGAATCAGGATAGCATCTAAATCTTTCAGAATTTCGACGCCACGTGTTTCAACATCTTGCGAATCGATCAGTTTGATGTTGACGGTTACACGATTTTTCAGGCCACCGTGTTTCAGCGCTTCAATAACGGATTTGTAGGCATCCGGCAGTTCAATGTACTTGCCGACCATACCAATCGTTACTTCGCCTGCCGGATTAGCTTCTTCATAGATAACCTGTTCCCATTCAGACAAGTTAGCTTCCGGACAGTTCAAGCTGAATCGTTTACAAATATAATCGTCCAGCCCCTGCGATTTCAACAGGCCCGGAATTTTATAAATGGAATCGACATCTTTCATCGAAATAACGGCTTTTTCTGGCACGTTACAGAACAAAGCAATTTTTGCACGTTCGTTCGCCGGAATGGCGCGATCGGAACGGCAAACCAGAATGTCTGGCTGAATACCAATGGACAGCAGTTCTTTTACAGAGTGCTGAGTCGGTTTGGTTTTGACTTCACCCGCCGCTGCCAGATAAGGCACCAGGGTCAGGTGCATGAACAGCGCGTGTTCACGGCCGATATCAACCGCCAACTGGCGAATCGCTTCAAGGAACGGCAGGGATTCGATATCACCTACGGTACCGCCGATTTCAACCAGAACCACGTCATGGCCTTCACCGCCAGCAAGTACGCGTTCTTTGATAGCGTTAGTGATGTGCGGGATAACCTGTACGGTCGCGCCCAGATAGTCGCCACGGCGCTCTTTGCGCAGGACATCTGAGTAAATACGGCCGGTCGTGAAGTTATTGCGGCGAGTCATTTTGGTGCGGATGAAACGCTCATAGTGACCCAGGTCCAGGTCGGTTTCTGCGCCGTCTTCAGTAACGAACACTTCGCCGTGTTGGATCGGGCTCATGGTGCCTGGATCGACGTTGATGTACGGATCCAGTTTCATCATGGTTACGTTGAGGCCACGGGCTTCAAGAATGGCTGCCAGGGAGGCTGCGGCAATGCCTTTACCCAGAGAGGATACGACCCCGCCGGTCACAAAAATATAGTTCGTTGTCATGCTGAACCTGAGAAGTTAGGGTGAAACGATGGAATAACCAGGACGGGAAAACAGTATACCCGAACATGACGAGCGCCACAAACTTTCATTCTCCCTCCCCTGTGTTCTTCAGGCCGCGTTAATGTTGGTTTTCTCCGGGTTAAACAGGGCATTACACTGCTATTCACCCAGAGAATTACTCCGTTATCACCTTGATGTCTCACGAATTAGTGATGAATGCATCTCAGCATGGAGTCTCAACAGAGATAAGGAGTGAGAAAATAGCCGCTTTTGGCTAAATGTTTTTGACGCAAATCAAGCGCTTGTCATTTAAAAAATCACACAAATTGCGCTTGATCGCGAAATTTCCTTAGAGATCATGTTCCTGTCGTTTTACCTCCTGCCATACCTCTTCCATGGTATTCAGGTCTACTCCGGTCATTTCCAGGCCCCTGGCGGCGACGATTCGCTCAACTTCACGAAAACGGCGTTCAAATTTAAGATTGGCCTTTTGCAACGCGGTTTCGGCTTTTACACCTAAATGACGTGAAAGATTCACCGTGGCGAACAACAGATCCCCCACTTCCTCTTCCAGTTTGGCTTCATCAATCACCGCCTGCTTCGCTTCGTGCATCACTTCGTCAATTTCTTCATGCACTTTATCCAGCACCGGGCCGAGCGTGTCCCAGTCAAAGCCAACCGCCGAGCAGCGTTTCTGTATTTTGTGCGCGCGAATTAATGCCGGGAAGCTGTGCGGAATATCATCCAGCGCGGAAGTCTGCGCTTTTTCAGCGCGTTCAGCGGTTTTGATTTGCTCCCAGCGCGCCAGTACTTCGCTGCTGTTGCCTGCGGCCGCATCGCCAAAGATATGCGGGTGGCGGCGTTCTAATTTGTCGCTAATGGCCGCGCAGATATCGTTGAAGTCAAAACGCCCCTCTTCCTGCGCCATCTGGGCGTAAAACACCACCTGGAACAACAGGTCGCCGAGTTCGCCGCGCAGGTCGTCAAAGTCTTCACGGGCGATAGCGTCGAGCACTTCGTAAGTTTCTTCAAGGGTGTATGGCGCGATGGTGCTGAAGGTTTGTTCTTTATCCCACGGGCAGCCGGTTTCTGGGTCGCGAAGGCGCTGCATAATGGTGAGAAGGCGGGTGATTTGGTCCATGTAAAATCCTGGAAAATTGAAAAGATGTAGGCCGGATAAGGCGAAGCCGCATCCGGCGTTGCGATAGTGCCGGATGCGGCTTCGCCTTATCCGGCCTGGAAGAATTTACCCCCCGTGCAATCTCCGCGCGTCTATCACATCCGGCACCTGATTCAGTTTGCCAAGCACACGGCCCAGCACCTGCAGGTTGTAGATTTCAATGGTCATGTCGATGGTCGCCATCTGTTGCCTGGTATCGCTGCGGCTGGCGACGCCGAGAACGTTGACCTTTTCGTTGGCGAGAATGGTAGTGATATCACGCAGCAGGCCGCTACGGTCGTTCGCCGTGACGCGCACCACCAGCGAGTAACCCGCTGAGTAGCTTTCGCCCCAAACGGCGTCCACCAGGCGTTCCGGCGCATGCGCACGCAGTTCGACCAGCTGTTCGCAGTCGGCACGGTGCACGGAGATCCCACGCCCCTGGGTGATAAAGCCAACAATCTCATCGCCCGGAATCGGCTGGCAGCAACGCGCAATGTGGTGCATCAGGTTACCGACACCTTCAACTACCACACGGCCATTATCCTTGCTGCGGTTTTGCGGCGTGTAGGTTTTCTGCTGCAACTGTTTCAGCGCTGCGGCGTCTTCTTCTGCCGCGCTCGGTTTGTTGAACTGCGCCTGCAGGAAGTTGACCATCTGGTTGAGACGAATGTCTCCGCCGCCAATCGCCGCTAACAGCTCTTCCACGTCGTTGAAGTTGTAACGTGGCAGCAGATGTTTTTCCGCTTCCTTCAGACTGATACCCAAATGCTCAAGCTCGTCATCCAGAATTTGACGTCCGGCCAGCACGTTTTTATCGCGATCCTGTTTACGGAACCAGGCGTGAATTTTCGAACGCCCGCGGCTGGTTGTGACGTAGCCCAGGTTCGGGTTCAGCCAGTCACGGCTTGGGTTCGGCTGCTTCTGGGTAATGATTTCAATCTGATCGCCCATCTGCAACTGATAGGTGAACGGCACGATGCGCCCGCCAATTTTCGCGCCGATGCAGCGGTGGCCGACATCGCTATGAATGTGGTAGGCGAAATCAAGTGGCGTCGAGCCTGCCGGTAAATCGACAACATCACCTTTCGGTGTAAACACATACACGCGGTCGTCAAAGACCTGGCTGCGCACTTCGTCGAGCATTTCGCCGGAGTCCGCCATCTCTTCCTGCCACGCAATCAGCTTACGCAGCCAGGCAATGCGGTCTTCATGGCCGCTACGCGGGCCTGGAGCCGCCGTACCCTCTTTATATTTCCAGTGCGCGGCGACGCCCAGCTCGGCATCTTCGTGCATCTGTTTGGTACGGATCTGAATTTCAATCGTTTTGCCGCCAGGCCCCAGCACCACGGTGTGGATGGATTGATAACCGTTCGGTTTCGGGTTGGCGACATAGTCGTCAAATTCATCCGGCAGGTGGCGATAGTGAGTGTGTACTATCCCCAGTGCGGCATAGCAGTCCTGCAACCGCTCGGCGACGATTCGCACCGCGCGCACATCAAACAGCTCATCAAACGCGAGCTGTTTTTTCTGCATTTTGCGCCAGATGCTGTAGATGTGTTTTGGTCGCCCGTACACTTCCGCTTTCACGCCTTCGGTTTTCATTTCGGCGCGCAGGTGACCCACGAACTCAGAAATGTAGTGTTCGCGGTCGATACGGCGTTCGTGCAGCAGTTTAGCAATGCGTTTGTACTCCGCCGGGTGCAGATAGCGGAAGCAGTAGTCTTCCAGCTCCCACTTCAACTGGCCGATACCGAGTCGGTTCGCCAGCGGCGCGTAGATGTTGGTACACTCTTTCGCCGCCAGCACGCGTTCATCTTCCGGCGCGTCTTTCACTTCACGCAGATGGGCAATGCGCTCTGCCAGCTTGATAACCACGCAGCGGAAGTCATCCACCATCGCCAGCAGCATGCGGCGTACGTTATCAACCTGTTCTGAAGAAACGGAATCCGTGTGGGTGGCTTTCAACTGGCGAATAGCCGCCATATCGCGCACACCGTGGATCAGGGTGACGACGGATTTCCCGGCACTTTCGGTCAGCACCTCTTCAGAAACCACGTTAGCGTCCACCAACGGGAACAGCAAGGCGGCGCGCAGGGTGTCGTTATCCATACTGAGCATCGACAGAATCTCTACCATCTCCACCCCGCGCCAGAGCAGAAGCTCGGCATCCGGGTGATTCTGGGTGTGCTGTCGACAATAATCCCAGGTCTCGGCTAAGCGCTCACACGACTGCTGGCTGGAAATTCCCAGGCTTGAGATCCATTTTTGTGAGTCAAACTCACCAGCTTTATTTAGATGTGCACTTCTTACCGCAACCATTGTCCTCTCCTTAAGGGACCGGGCCTGTCGAAGTCGACAAGCCACAATTATTACTTACGCTCAAACAACACCATTGATTCCAGATGCCCAGTGTGCGGGAACATGTCAAGCATTGCCATACGCTGAATTTGGTAACCCGCACGTAAAAGCGCTTCACTGTCACGCGCAAGCGTAGCGGGGTTACAGGACACATAGACCATCCGCGTTGGCGCTAATTTTATAATATGTTGCATCACGCCCGGTGCGCCTGCGCGGGCAGGATCGAGTAAAACTTTGTCAAAACCGTGCTTCGCCCAGCTCTGACGCGTCACGTCCTCTTCCAGATTCTCATGGAAAAATGTGACATTCTGTAAATTATTCAGCGCCGCATTTTCCTGGCCTTTCGCCACCAGCGCCGGAACGCCTTCTACGCCAATCACGCTGGCGGCGCGTTTTGCCAGCGGCAGCGTGAAATTGCCCATACCGCAGAACAGATCGAGCACGTGGTCCTCTTTCTGTATATCGAGCCATTCAAGCGCCGTGGCGACCATTTTCTGGTTTACGCCATCGTTCACCTGAATGAAGTCGCGCGGACTGAACGTTAAGCGTAGTCCGTCTGAGGAATACCAGGGCGCTTCGCCGCTTACGCGTTCAAGTATCTCGCTTTCGGGCGCGAGATACAGGGAAAGACCTGAAGAATGCGAAAAGCGTTCCAGTTTTTCTCTATCTTGCGCACTCAGCGGCGCGGTATGGCGAAGCACCAGCAGCGGGCCGTTGTCAGCGCTCACTAACTCAACGTGCCCCAGGCTGCGTTTGCCTTGCAGCGTATTCAGACATTCGCGCAACGGCACCAACAACGCCTCAAGAGTGGGCACCAAAACGGGGCACTGCACCACATCAACGATATCGCTGGCGTTGGCCTTGCGAAAACCCATCTGCAACTGCTGTGTTTTAGGCTGGTAGTTCAGGCTCAGGCGCGCGCGGCGGCGGTAGCCCCAGGGCTGGGCCGCAATCACGTCTTCTACATCGCGCTTCATCAGACGAGCCAGTGCGGCCTGTTTACTGCGCTGCTGTAGTGCAATTGAGGCGTGTTGCTGCTGGCACCCACCGCAGACGCCAAAATGCGGGCAACGCGGTTTCACACGCTCCGGGCTGTCGCTTAAGCGCCGTTTTACCTGCCCACGGGCGTACTGTTTTTTATCTTCCGTCAGGGTAATTTCTGCGCTTTCATCAGGAAGTAACCCACTGATAAATAGCGTCTTACCGTTGTTACGCGCAACACCCTGACCGAAGGGATCGAGGTCACTGACTGTCACAGTTATGATCTGGCGCGTCGTCACGCGCCGTTTTGCAGAGTAGAATTGCGCCATCGTAGAGATTTTTCTCAATCAAACATATTACCCTGATTCTCCCACAACGGACCTTCATGACCAACTACAGCCTGCGTGCGCGCATGATGATTTTGATCCTGGCCCCGACCGTACTTATCGGTTTACTGCTCAGCATCTTCTTTGTCGTTCACCGCTATAACGACCTGCAGCGTCAACTCGAAGACGCTGGCGCCAGCATTATCGAACCGCTGGCCGTCTCCAGCGAATATGGAATGAATTTGCAGAACCGCGAATCCATTGGCCAGCTCATCAGCGTATTACATCGCCGCCATTCGGATATCGTGCGGGCGATTTCCGTGTATGACGAACATAATAAACTGTTCGTCACCTCAAACTACCAGCTTGACCCAACCGAACTGCGTTTGCCCAACGGCCAGTCGTTTCCCCGGCGGCTGAGTGTAGTACGTCACGGCGATATCATGATTTTACGCACGCCGATTATCTCCGAACACTATTCACCGGATGAATCGCCACAATCAGAGGCAAAAACCCCGATCAATATGTTGGGCTATGTCGCGCTGGAACTGGATCTCCGTTCCGTGCGGCTTCAGCAATACAAAGAGATATTCATCTCCAGCGTGATGATGCTGTTCTGTATTGGCATTGCGCTGATCTTCGGCTGGCGTTTAATGCGCGATGTCACTGGACCCATTCGCAACATGGTGAATACGGTTGACCGCATCCGACGCGGGCAACTCGATAGCCGCGTGGAAGGCTTTATGCTGGGCGAGCTGGATATGCTGAAAAACGGCATTAACTCGATGGCGATGTCGCTGGCAGCGTATCACGAAGAGATGCAGCACAACGTCGACCAGGCGACCTCCGATCTACGTGAAACGCTGGAGCAGATGGAAATTCAGAACGTCGAGCTGGATCTGGCGAAAAAGCGCGCTCAGGAAGCGGCGCGTATTAAGTCCGAGTTTCTTGCCAACATGTCGCACGAACTGCGTACGCCGCTCAACGGGGTCATTGGCTTTACCCGCCTGACGCTGAAAAGCGAGCTGAATCCCACCCAGCGTGACCACCTGAACACCATTGAGCGTTCGGCGAATAATCTGCTGGCGATCATTAACGATGTCCTCGACTTCTCGAAACTGGAAGCCGGTAAGCTGATTCTGGAAAGCATCCCGTTCCCGCTGCGTAACTCGCTGGATGAGGTCGTGACGCTGCTTGCCCACTCTGCCCATGACAAAGGGCTGGAGCTCACTCTTAATATTAAAAACGATGTGCCGGATAACGTAATTGGCGACCCACTACGCTTACAGCAGGTGATCACCAACCTGGTCGGAAATGCGATTAAATTTACTGAACACGGCAACATTGATGTGCTGGTTGAGAAACGCGCGCTCAGCAACAACAAAGTGCAAATCGAAGTGCAAATTCGCGACACAGGAATTGGCATTCCGGAGCGCGATCAGTCGCGACTGTTTCAGGCATTCCGTCAGGCCGATGCCAGCATTTCTCGCCGCCACGGCGGCACCGGGCTGGGGCTGGTGATTACCCAGAAACTGGTCAAAGAGATGGGCGGAGATATCTCCTTCCACAGCCAGCCCAATCGCGGCTCAACCTTCTGGTTCAACATCAATCTGGATCTCAACCCAAATGTTCTCTCCGACGGGCCACCCACACAGTGTCTGAAAGGCAAGCGCCTTGCATATGTTGAAGCTAACGCAGCGGCAGCGCAGGCAACGCTTGATATGCTGGCCTCCACGCCGCTGGAAGTCATCTACAGCCAGACCTTCTCGGCGCTGCCGGTAGAACATTACGACATGATGCTGGCAGCGATTCCGGTATCAGTACGCGACCTGGCCCATCATCGTGAGAAACTCGCTCAGGCGCGCGCAATGACCGACTATCTGCTGCTTGCCTTGCCATGCCACGCGCAGGTTGATGCCGAAGCATTGAAAAAAGAGGGCGCGGCGGCCTGTCTGTTAAAACCGCTCACCTCCACGCGTCTTCTTCCCGCGCTGACGGATTATTGCCACCTCACCGAACCAGCGCTCACCTTACAGGATGATGATTCGCGCATTGCCATGACGGTGATGGCGGTGGACGATAACCCGGCCAACCTCAAGCTGATTGGTGCACTGCTTAGCGATCAGGTACAGCATGTTGAACTGTGCGAAAGCGGCAAACAGGCCATTGAGCGCGCCCGCGAAATGCAGTTTGACCTGATTCTGATGGACATTCAGATGCCGGATATCGATGGTATTCGCGCCTGCGAGTTGATTCGTCAGTTGCCGCATCAGCAGCAAACGCCGGTGATTGCGGTGACCGCGCACGCCATGGCCGGGCAGAAAGAGAAACTACTGAGCGCGGGCATGAACGATTATCTGGCGAAACCGATTGAGGAAGATAAACTTCATAATCTTCTGCTGCGTTACAAGCCGGGGTTATCTGCGGCGACGCTGCCAACCGCGTCTGAACCCGTAGAACCTGCTATCGATCTCAACACCACGCTCGACTGGCAGCTGGCACTGCGTCAGGCCGCGTATAAACCAGACCTTGCGCGCGAGATGCTGCAAATGCTGGTCGCGTTCCTGCCAGAGGTGCGTAACAAGGTGGAAGAGCAGCTGGTGGGGGAAGAGCCGGAAAATCTGGTGGACGCCATTCATAAACTGCACGGTAGCTGTGGTTACAGCGGCGTGCCGCGCCTGAAACACTTATGCCATCTGATTGAAGGACAACTGCGCAACGGAACGCCTGCGGAAGATCTGGAGCCGGAGTTCCTGGAATTGCTGGATGAGATGGATAACGTGACGCGGGAAACGAAGAAGATGTTGGGGTGAGTACCTGCTTTCCCCCTCACCCTGGCCCTCTCCCTCAAGGGAGAGGGGACTGACCGTGCTGATGTTGTAGAACTGCGCTGGTTTTCTCCCTCTCCCTGTGGGAGAGGGCCGGGGTGAGGGGTAATGCATCCAACCTCACATCCCCTGCCCCATCCTCAACACCGCCGCGATATTCCGCGCTGCCATAAACAGATTCTCTTCAGCATTCCGCAAAGCATCTTCCAGCGTGCAGATGCGATACAACACGCTAAACACCGCTTCTAAGCCATGCTCATGCACGACGCCGACATCCGGCGTCAGGCTGCCGCCAATCGCGATAACTGGCACGTTATAACGCTTTGCCACGCGCGCCACGCCTACCGGTACTTTGCCGTGAATGGTTTGGCTGTCGATACGTCCTTCCCCGGTAATGACCAGGTCAGCGTCTGCTACCAGCTTATCGAGATGCAGCGCGTCGGTGACAATTTCGATGCCTGGGCGAAGCTCTGCGCCGCAGAATGCATACAGCGCCGCGCCCATTCCACCTGCCGCGCCCCCTCCTTCCAGCGCCAGTACGTCAATATCCAGACAGCGCTTTACACATTGCGCATAGTGCTCAAGCGCCGTATCAAGGCGGGAGATCATCTCGGGCGTTGCGCCTTTCTGCGGGCCAAACACGGCAGATGCGCCCTCTTCGCCCGTTAACGGGTTGGTGACATCACAGGCGACTTCAATACGGCACTCAGCCAGCCGCGCATCCAGCTCACTGGTATCGATACGTTCTAGCGTCTCAAGCCCCGCACCGCCGGGGGAAATGGCCTGGTTATCCGCCGTCAGCAGCTTCACGCCCAGCGCCTGTGCCATGCCTGCGCCGCCGTCATTGGTCGCGCTGCCGCCGAGGCCAATAATAATATGCTTTACGCCCGCATCTAAGGCGTGGCGAATCAGTTCACCAGTTCCCCAGGACGTTGTGGTAAGCGGACAGCGTTTGTCGGACGGTACAAGCTCCAGCCCGCTGGCCGCCGCCATTTCGATAAAGGCGCTCTGCTCATCGCCAGACAGGCCGTAAAAACCCTGCACCGTGTCGCCCAACGGGCCGGTCACCTCTACTTCAACGACACGCCCCTGAGTGGCGGCCACCATCGCTTCGACGGTGCCTTCACCGCCATCCGCAACGGGAAGTTTATGGTAATCCGCGTTGGGGTAAATTTCGCGAAAACCCCGCTCGATGGCACTCGCCACCTCCAGCGCGCTCAGGCTTTCCTTGTATGAATCCGGTGCAATTACAATCTTCATTGGCTGTCCTTATGCGTTGGGAGTGCCATGATCTTACATCTGAATCAGAAAAAATGCCGACCCCGGCAGGGATCGGCATTTTCATTAGCGCACCATGCAAGGGCGCTTATTATCGAACGTCCAGTTCGGGATGAGATACTGCATGCCCATCGCGTCGTCGCGTGCGCCCAGCCCGTGTTTCTTATACAGCTCGTTGGCTTGCATAACGCGGTCCATATCCAGTTCAACGCCCAGACCCGGCGTAGTCGGTACCTGCACCATCCCGCCCTTGATTTCAAACGGTTGTTTGGTGAGGCGTTGATTTCCTTCCTGCCAGATCCAGTGAGTGTCAATCGCGGTGACATTACCCGGCGCGGCAGCGGCTACGTGGGTGAACATCGCCAGCGAAACGTCAAAGTGGTTGTTGGAGTGTGAACCCCAGGTCAGGCCAAATTCATGACACATCTGCGCCACGCGCACGGAACCCTGCATGGTCCAGAAGTGCGGGTCCGCCAGCGGAATATCGACAGATTGCAGCGAAAGCGTGTGGCCCATCTGACGCCAGTCGGTGGCGATCATGTTGGTCGCGGTCGGCAGGCCAGTCGCGCGACGGAATTCAGCCATCACCTCGCGCCCGGAGAAGCCCTGCTCCGCGCCACACGGATCTTCCGCATACGCCAGCACGCCCTTCAGGTATTTACCGATTTTAATCGCTTCGTTGAGAGACCATGCTCCGTTCGGGTCAAGCGTGACGCGCGCCTGCGGGAAGCGTTTTGCCAGCGCCACGATAGACTCGGCCTCTTCTTCCCCGGCCAGCACGCCGCCCTTCAGTTTAAAGTCGTTAAAACCGTATTTTTCATACGCCGCTTCCGCCAGACGGACCACGGAATCCGGGGTCATCGCTTCATCGTGACGCAGACGATACCAGTCGCATTTTTCATCCGGCTGGCTCTGATACGGTAGCGGCGTCGCTTTGCGATCGCCAACGAAGAACAGATAGCCAAGCATTTCCACTTCGCTACGCTGCTGACCATCGCCCAGCAGAGAAGCCACATTTACACCTAAGTGCTGGCCCAGCAAATCCAGCATTGCCGCTTCAATACCGGTAACCACGTGAATGGTAGTACGCAGGTCGAAGGTTTGCAGCCCGCGACCGCCGGAGTCACGATCGGCAAAGGTATTACGCACCAGCGTCAGGACGTTCTTGTATTCGCCCAGGGTTTTACCGACAACCAGCGGGATAGCATCTTCAAGCGTAGTACGAATCTTCTCGCCGCCAGGGATTTCCCCCACGCCTGTATGTCCGGAATTGTCTTTAATTACCACAATGTTGCGGGTAAAGAACGGCGCGTGCGCCCCGCTCAGGTTCATCAGCATACTGTCGTGGCCCGCAACCGGGATCACCTGCATGGAAGTAACTACTGGCGTTGAATAGTGAGACATGATTCAGTCCTTTTTTAATGAGTTGCGGCCGAAAACGGGACGTTTGCGGTCAAATGTCCAGCCGGGGATCAGATACTGCATCGGGCCGGCGTCGTTACGCGCGCCGCCCGGCAGGCTTTTGTAGGCGTCATGCGCCTTCTGCACCTGATCCCAGTCCAGCTCTACACCCAGTCCGGGCGCATCGGGAACGGCAATTTTGCCGTTGGTTATCTGTAGCGGATTTTTGGTCAGGCGCGCGTCGCCTTCCTGCCAGATCCAGTGGGTATCAATCGCTGTCGGATGACCGGGTGCGGCTGCGCCCACATGGGTAAACATCGCCAGCGAGATGTCGAAGTGGTTATTGGAGTGGCAACCCCAGGTCAGGCCCCAGTCGTCACAAAGCTGCGCGACACGCACTGCGCCGGAAAGCGTCCAGAAGTGTGGGTCTGCCAGCGGGATATCCACCGCATTGAGCATCACCGCATGGCCCATTTCGCGCCAGTTGGTGGCAATCATATTGGTGGCGACCGGCAGGCCGGTGGCGCGGCGGAATTCCGCCATCACTTCTCGCCCGGAGAACCCCTGCTCAGCACCGCACGGATCTTCCGCGTAGGTCAGCACATCGTTCAGCCCCTTACACAGGGAAATCGCTTCATCCAGTAACCAGGCCCCGTTGGGATCGACGGTGATACGCGCATCAGGAAAGCGTTTTTTCAGCGCCTTCACTGATTCAATTTCCTGCTCGCCCGGCAGGACGCCGCCCTTCAGTTTGAAATCTTTAAAGCCGTAGCGGTCCTGCGAGGCTTCTGCCAGACGCACCACCGCATCGCTGGAGAGCGCTTCCTGATGCCGCAGATGATACCAGTCATGGTTGCCCGGCGTGCTCTCCAGATACGGCAAATCCGTTTTGCGACGGTCACCAACGTAGAAGAGATAGCCCAGCACCGTCACCGCATCACGCTGCTTACCAGGGCCCAGCAGTTCACAAACCGGGACATTGAGCGCTTTGCCAAGCAGGTCGAGCAGCGCGGCTTCCAGTGCTGCCACCGCGTTAACTCGCAGTTCGAAAGTCCACGCGCCTTTGCCGAAGGTGTCAAAATCTGCCGCCTGGTTTCCCTTGTGCACCTGCTGAACCACTTTATTCAGCCGGGCTATCTCCTGGCCCAACACCAGCGGTATCGCATCCACCAGCGTCTGGTAAATCACTTCACCACCCGGTGCTTCACCCACGCCAATATTCCCGGCGTTGTCGGTTAGCACCACGATATTACGGGTGAAATACGCGTTGTGTGCGCCGCCGATGTTAAGCAGCATGCTGTCATGCCCGGCGACCGGAATGACCTTCATGTCCGTAATGACGGGGCTGGATTGCGTTGTCATGATGATTGCCCCGCAACAGGTTTGAGTTCGATACGTTTAATGTCGCCAACCAGTATCAGATAGCTCAGTACCGCCACCAGCGCATGCACACCGACATAAATCAGCGCACCGTTAAACGAGCCCGTGGTCCCGACGATATAGCCAATGGCGATCGGCGTGACGATACCGGAAATGTTACCGAACATATTGAACAAGCCACCGGAGAGACCGCTAATCTCTTTCGGTGCGGTATCAGCCATCACCGCCCAGCCCAGCGCACCGATGCCTTTACCGAAGAAGGCCAGCGCCATAAAGCCGATGATCATCCACTCAACGTTCACGTAGTTACAGAACACCATCACCATCGACATCAGCATCCCCATGACGATAGGCGTTTTACGCGCAATGTTCAGCGAACCGGTACGGCGCATGAGCCAGTCGGAAATAATGCCGCCCAGCACGCCGCCCGCGAAGCCGCAAATTGCCGGAATGGAGGCCACGAAGCCCGCCTTCAGAATCGACATGCCGCGCGCCTGCACCAGATAAACCGGGAACCAGGTGATAAAGAAGTAGGTCAGGGCGTTAATGCAGTACTGGCCAATATAAACGCCAATCATCATGCGAGAACCCAGCAGTTGCCTGATTTGCCCCCATTTCACGCTGAACGGAACTTTGGCTTTTGCCCCCGCCTGATCCATGTTGATCAGCGCACCGCCTTCCGCGATGTATTCGAGCTCTTTTTTGTTCACACCCGGATGTTGATTCGGTTCATGGATCACTTTCAGCCAGACAAAACTGATAACGATCCCAAGCCCGCCCATGAAGAAGAACACGTGCGACCAGCCCACCTCATGAGTCAACCAGCCCATGATCGGCGCGAAAATAACCGTGGCGAAATACTGCGCGGAGTTAAAAATCGCTACTGCTGTGCCCCTCTCCTGCGCCGGGAACCATGCTGCGACGATTCGACTGTTGCCTGGGAAGGAAGGCGCTTCCGCCAGACCGACCAGGAAACGTAAGGTAAACAACGCGATAATAATGCCAAAACCACTAAAGATATCGACGAAGCCCTGCAAAAGGGTAAACATCGACCAGATAAAGATGGACCAGAAGTAAACGCGTTTTGAACCAAAGCGGTCAAGCAGCCAGCCGCCCGGTATTTGGCCGATAACATAGGCCCAGGAGAATGCGGAGAAAACGTAACCCATACCCACCGCGTCCAGACCGATATCTTTCGCCATCTCCGAGCCGGCAATAGACAAGGTGGCGCGGTCGCCGTAGTTGAAGGATGTGACAATAAACAACATTACCACTATCCAGTAACGAGCATTGGTGCGCTTTTCAGCGGCGCTCGCAGCCTGACTTAATGAACTCATTGTTGTACTCCTGAATTATAGCTTTGGGCTACATTCACTCTGAACAGCACAACCTGTAGGGTAATCAGAATGACGTATTTGTGTTTTTATCGCAGCGTGTCGTTATGTCTTGCTGACTGCGTTTTATAACTGGCTCAGGAAGTATAAAAAGAGGTTACCTGTGGCTCACCGTGCATCTTCACAGTATTCACGCGGTAAATAAAAGAGATTTATGGCTTATGCACAACGCGCTGGAAGATACCTCACGGAAATGAAAAGTGTTGGCGGGAAGTGCCCGTTACAAGCAAGGAGAAAGGCAGAGTGTGAAACTGCTCTCTTGACGCAGTGAAAATGCACTGCGCTAACCCATTATTAAATGGGGAAATATTGGCATTCGCCCGAAGCGGATGGGGAAAATCAGGAATAAGATAGTGAAAGCTGCTAATGCAGCGAACTGGCGATTTAAGGGAACGCCCTCTGCGTAGGGAGAGGGCGACACCTTACTTAAGCAATGTTGCCCACTGCTCAACCCACGGGTTCGACACCCCCTCTGGTTCAGGATTTTCGCTGGCGTCGATCATCAGCAGGTCGCCGATACGCTGCGCGCCCTGTTCCTGTAATAACGCATCAAACGTTTTCCCGCCGCCGCAGAAATTAGCATAGGTACTGTCACCCAGCGCGATAATGCCGTAGCGCAGATGCGGCTGATACATATCTTTGAGATCGTTAAACAGCGGCACGATGCTGTCTGGCAAATCGCCCTGCCCGGTCGTGGAGGTCACCACCAGCACGTATTTCCCGACATACTCTTCCCACTCGCTGATCTGCGGGTCTTCAAACACGTTGGCGGTATGGCCCTGATTACCCAGAATCGCCTGTGCCTCTTCAGCGACTAACAGCGAATTGCCATACATGGTGCCAACAAAAATCCCTACTTCAGCCATGATTTAACTCCCTGTTTACTTTCAGATGTTCTCATCCTGACCGCTGTTGGCGACAAACTCAACCCTTTCGTTATCGGGGAGAAGCCCGCGCCAGCCAAAGTGTGACAGGGCCTGCATCCAGGTCTCGTCGAACCCGGCGCGCAGCGTAAGCGGTTCGCCGGTAAACGGATGCGTCAGCGTAAGCGAGCTGGCGTGCAGCATCAGGCGCTGGCAGCCGAAATGTTCCGCCGCGCTACGGTTCTGACGTAAATCACCGTGCTTGCTGTCGCCAATTATTGGATGACGCAGATGCGCCAGGTGGCGACGTAGCTGGTGTTTACGCCCGGTTTTCGGTTCCAGCTCAACCAGCCCGTAACGGGTCGTTGGATAGCGCCCGGTGGCGACCGGCATTTCGACCGTCGCCAGCCCACGATAGTGCGTCACCGCAGGCTGCGGATCTTTATTCTCTTTGGCGAATTTATCGGCGATTTTGTCGAGCTCTTCCACCAGCGAGTAATCGAGCACCGCGTCGTCCATTAGCCAGCCGCGCACAATCGCATGATAGCGCTTCTGCATTTGATGCTGTTCGAACTGCTGAGACAACAAACGCCCCGCCTCGCTGGAAAGCCCCATTAGCAGAACGCCGGAGGTCGGGCGATCGAGACGATGTGCGGTAAACACGTGCTGACCTATCTGGTCGCGCACCGTTTGCATCACCACCACTTTTTCATCGCGATCGAGCCAACTGCGGTGAACCAGCCAGCCGGAAGGTTTGTTAACGGCCACCAGCCACTCATCCTGGTAAATTATTTCCAGCATCAGTGGGCATCATCGGCAAAAAAGGCGTCCAGCTTTTGCAGCTCCAGCAGAATAATCTCGCGCTGCGGATGCTGTGCATCCAGCGCCATTTCATAATACGGCGCGATGGCAAAGCTTTGCGGCAGCGGCTGACCGTTATCCAGCAATTGATGCATGCGTGGAATCAATACCCACTGCAACCACTCCAGCGGCTCCAGCGTGTCCATACAAAAGGGTTGATCGCTGGTAAATTTGCTGGCATGCGGCGCTTCATCCTGCCAGTGTTGATGCAGACGCAGCATCGCTTCGATGGCCTGAAGTTGTTCGCGCAAATTATGGTGAAGGGTCATGGCTACCTCGGTAGAAACAAAATCGCGTGCAGGATACACCAGCCGGACGCAAAACAAAAAAAGGGAGCACTGTATAAACAGTGCTCCCGGTTCGTTTCGCAGCATTCCAGCTACTTTTCGTGCTCCCTGCTCGTCCGTGACAACTTTTCCTGCGGCCTTGCGACCTGTTCATCCGTAAACTTTTGCGTCCTGCTCACACCACCCCGATGCGAACCTACCCAATCCCTGAGTATGTCCTGAACTTCTTGCTCCACCAGGCATCCATCCTGTCTGGCTCTCATTCTCCGTCCTGGAGGTGTCCTTTAACGCGTCCTGCGTTATCCTTTTGCCTCGTCCTGAAGCCTTTCCTTGTTACACCATCCTGGCGTATCCACTTACCTCATCCTGAGGCCTATCCCTGAAGCACCATCCTGGTGTGTCCTGTTTGAAGTGTCATCATCCTGATGTTCACTTCGTTGTGCGACTCCTTGTCGACGGACATAGAATCGCTTATTCCGCCCCGTCTTACAAGGGCCCTTCAGGCAATCCTGTAAGGACATTTTCATATGAAAGAGCCTAAGAAAAATCTTAATAAGCTGATTTATAAGGAAAACATAATAATCTATCAGTACCTGTCCTACTTACAGCCTGGCGATCTCCTACAAGGCTTGTAAGAGATCTCTCACAAGCATTCGGGCAAACTGGATTACAAATCGGGGGCTAATTGATTGAGGAAGCTCTCAAGAGAGGGGGCGAGCGTCTGGCGATTGCGGGTGCCGAGCGTCTCTTTAACCACTTCGCCGGTCAGATTACAGACGGAAATCACGTCCAGTTCACTGTCGAGCGTGGCGATAAACAGCGTCGGCGAAAGCTTCAGGCGTTTCTGAGTGACTAAATGGCCTATCAGATTCTCCTGCACGCGACGAAAATCGTCCGGGCTCCATACCTGTAGCAACGTCAGTCGTTGTCCGGCAAAACGGGCTTCCATGTCGCCAGCATACTGAGTGGTATAATAAGTATGAAGAGGTGGTTGTACCACAATGTCCAACGCACGTTCAACGCCATTTACATTTTGTTCACCGCTAAACGGCAACGGTTGCCAAAAAACCGCGTCGTCGGTGGTATTAACGATGCAGGGAGACGCTACGCCAAACAGCTCTTCGCTGCGCGGCCAACAGCGATTCTGCTGCTGCCAGGCGTCGCAATAACGTTGGGTAAAGGCTTTAAGCGCTTCTGCGGTCTGATGGTCCACCGATTTCTCTCTTCTGGTTAGTCAGGTTACACTTGGCGCATAGTCTACCTGCTTTATAACGGTGAAACATGTCTTCTTATGAGAATCATCAGGCGCTGACGGGCCTGACGCTCGGTAAATCAACGGATTACCGCGACACTTACGATGCCGGGTTATTACAGGGCGTTCCGCGTAGCCTCAACCGCGATCCGCTGGGCCTGCATGCCAACGCGCTGCCGTTTCACGGCGCTGACATCTGGACGCTGTATGAACTCTCCTGGCTCAACGCCAAAGGGTTGCCGCAGGTGGCGGTGGGTCACGTTGAGCTGAGCCACACTACCGTCAACCTGGTTGAGTCCAAAAGCTTCAAGCTGTATCTCAACAGTTTTAACCAGACGCGATTTGGCTCATGGGAAGATGTCCGCCATACGCTGGAGCGCGATCTCAGCGCCTGCGCGCAAGGCGATGTCACCGTTTCGCTTTATCGTCTGGATGAAATCGAAGGGCAGCCTATTGCCCGCTTCCACGGTACCTGCATTGATAATCAGGATATCGAAATCGATAACTATCAGTTCAGTGCCGATTACCTGCTGAACTCAACCGGCAGCAAGAAAGTGGAAGAGACGCTGGTCAGCCATCTGCTGAAATCCAACTGCCTGATTACCCACCAGCCAGACTGGGGCTCGGTGCAAATCCAGTATCGCGGGCCGCAGATTGACCGCGAAAAGCTGCTGCGCTATCTGGTGTCGTTCCGTCATCATAATGAGTTCCACGAGCAGTGCGTCGAGCGTATTTTTAGCGATATTTTGCGCTTCTGTAAGCCGGAAAGTCTGAGCGTCTATGCGCGCTATACCCGTCGCGGGGGGCTGGATATTAATCCGTGGCGTTCGAATACGGAGTTTGTGCCGGCGATTGGGCGGTTGGTCAGGCAGTAAATTCCCCCTCACCCTAACCCTCTCCCGCGGGGTGAGGGGACCGATTGTGCACATTGTTACGTTCAGCGCGGTTTTCTCCCTCTCCCCGTGGGAGAGGGCCGGGGCGAGGGCCCTTTCCTCACAAACCTAAATAATTTCTCAATTTGCAACCATTCTCCCACACAGGATGGTTGTAGTATTCCTACAGGCAAGGCTATTGTAATCAGCAGGGAAGACGATTCTCGTCCCGTAAGGAGCTCACTTGATTACACATATTAGCCCGCTTGGCTCAATGGATATGTTGTCGCAGCTGGAAGTCGACATGCTTAAACGCACGGCCAGCAGCGACCTGTACCATCTGTTTCGTAACTGCTCGCTGGCGGTACTGAATTCAGGCAGCCTGACCGATAACAGTAAAGAACTGCTGTCACGTTTTGAGAATTTCGATATTAACGTGCTGCGCCGCGAGCGCGGCGTGAAGCTGGAACTCATCAACCCGCCGGAAGAGGCGTTCGTTGATGGCCATATTATTCGCTCGTTGCAGGCGAACCTGTTTGCCGTTCTGCGCGATATTCTGTTCGTTTACGGCCAGATTCATAACGCCGTGCGCTTCCCGAATCTTGATCTGGAAAGCTCTACGCACATCACCAACCTGGTTTTCAGCATTCTGCGTAACGCGCGTGCGCTCCACGTCGGCGAAGCCCCGAGCATGGTCGTGTGCTGGGGTGGTCACTCCATTAACGAAAACGAATACCTCTACGCGCGTCGCGTGGGGAATCAACTTGGCCTGCGTGAGCTGAACATTTGTACCGGCTGCGGTCCGGGGGCGATGGAAGCACCAATGAAAGGCGCGGCGGTCGGTCACGCACAGCAGCGTTACAAAGAAGGCCGTTTCATTGGCATGACTGAACCGTCAATCATTGCCGCTGAGCCGCCTAACCCGCTGGTTAACGAGCTGATCATTATGCCGGATATCGAAAAACGTCTCGAAGCGTTTGTCCGTATCGCTCACGGCATCATTATCTTCCCCGGCGGTGTCGGTACGGCGGAAGAGCTGCTGTATTTGCTCGGTATCCTGATGAACCCGGCGAATAAGAACCAGGTGCTGCCGCTCATTCTCACCGGCCCGAAAGAGAGCGCCGATTACTTCCGCGTGCTGGATGAGTTTATCGTCCACACGCTGGGTGAAAACGCACGTCGCCACTACAAAATCATCATCGACGATGCGGCGGAAGTGGCACGTCAGATGAAGAAAGCGATGCCGCTGGTGAAAGAAAATCGTCGCGATACAGGCGATGCCTACAGCTTTAACTGGTCGATTAAAATCGCACCGGATCTCCAGATGCCGTTCGAACCGACCCACGAAAACATGGCGAATCTGAAGCTTTATCCGGACCAGCCGGTTGAAGTGCTGGCCGCGGACCTGCGTCGCGCATTCTCGGGCATCGTTGCCGGTAATGTGAAAGAAGTCGGTATCCGCGCCATTGAGGAGCATGGGCCGTTTAAGATCCACGGCGATAAAGAGATGATGCGCCGCATGGACGATCTCTTACAGGGTTTCGTCGCCCAGCACCGTATGAAGCTGCCAGGCTCTGCTTATATCCCTTGCTACGAAATCATGGCCTGATAGGCCCGTCACCCCGTCGCCCGCTCGCCGGGCGACTTATCCCTTCTGGCCCATTGAATCTATTAGTATAAAACGCCACCCCGTTTCGTTTATCCCCTCACTTGTGCTGAGGGCGTTGAACAAAAAATGACAACAATCCCTTATCGTTAATCGCTTTCCCTCAATCGTTTGTGCTTCACACAAAGCGTGAATTATTAGCAACAAAGATAAATAAACCGTCTAAAACGCTATTTTTGACACTTTTATCAGTGCAAACCGCGTATTTACACTCCTGCCTATTTACCACCCATACTGCTAATGCTAGGTTTCGCGCCCATAAATTTCTGCCCAAATAACAATCACAGGCAGATGAACTGCAAACACAGCGAAGAGGAGTGAATTATTACATTTGGGATCATGATCACTGATAGATTCATCAGTTAAATGTATCTTTCCGCCCCGTCGTAGTGATGGGTGGAAAATCATAAAAAAACCGTCACTGAAAAGATTTCATATTACTGTCGGTCTTAATTCCATTGGATTTAACTAAAAACCGGCAATTTTAGTCCTCCAGGAGATACAGATGGAAAGCACTCAAACCAGCACCATCGCGTCAACACAATCCGCTAGCGGATGGCGCAAAACAGATACCATGTGGATGCTGGGTCTGTACGGTACAGCAATCGGCGCGGGCGTTCTGTTCCTGCCGATCAACGCAGGCGTCGGCGGTATGATCCCGCTGATTATCATGGCAATCCTTGCCTTCCCGATGACCTTCTTCGCACACCGCGGTCTGACCCGCTTCGTGCTGTCCGGTAAAAACCCGGGTGAAGACATCACGGAAGTGGTTGAAGAACACTTCGGCGTGGGCGCAGGTAAACTGATTACCCTGCTCTACTTCTTCGCTATCTACCCGATTCTGTTGGTGTACAGCGTAGCCATCACCAATACCGTAGAAAGCTTCATGACGCACCAGCTGCAGATGACCGCGCCGCCGCGTGCGATTCTGTCACTGATTCTGATTGTCGGTATGATGACCATCGTTCGCTTCGGTGAGCAGATGATTGTTAAGGCGATGAGTATTCTGGTGTTCCCGTTCGTTGCAGCCCTGATGCTGCTGGCTCTGTACCTTATCCCTCAGTGGAGTGGTGCGGCGCTGGAAACCCTGTCCTTTAGCTCTGCCTCCTCTACCGGTAACGGTCTGTGGATGACGCTGTGGCTGGCTATCCCGGTTATGGTCTTCTCCTTCAACCACTCGCCGATCATCTCCTCTTTCGCTGTTGCGAAACGTGAAGAATACGGCCAGGGCGCAGAGAAGAAATGCTCCAAAATTCTGGCATGTGCACACATCATGATGGTGCTGACCGTAATGTTCTTCGTCTTCAGCTGTGTACTGAGCCTGACTCCGGCAGACCTGGCAGCGGCGAAAGCACAGAACATCTCGATCCTGTCTTACCTGGCGAACCACTTTAACGTCTCCTTCATCGAATGGATGGCGCCAATCATCGCGATTATTGCTATCACTAAATCGTTCCTGGGCCACTACCTGGGTGCACGTGAAGGCTTCAACGGGATGGTGATTAAGTCTCTGCGTGGCAAAGGCAAATCCATCGAAATCAATAAACTGAACAAAATCACTGCACTGTTCATGCTGGTTACCACCTGGATTGTGGCGACCCTGAACCCAAGCATCCTGGGTATGATTGAAACCCTGGGTGGCCCGGTTATCGCGATGATTCTGTTCCTGATGCCGATGTATGCGATTCAGAAAGTACCGGCGATGCGTAAATACAGCGGCCACATCAGCAACGTCTTCGTTGTGGTTATGGGTCTGATTGCTATCTCCGCTATCTTCTACTCTCTGTTCAGCTAATTCCCCCCGCGCCGCCTTCGGGCGGCGCGTCTCTTCTTCTCCTACAGCAATGGATGCATCATGATCAGCGTATTCGATATTTTCAAAATCGGCATTGGTCCCTCCAGCTCTCATACTGTCGGGCCAATGAAAGCAGGCAAACAATTCACGGACGACTTGATTGCGCGTGGGATCCTGACCGACATCACCCGCGTCGTCGTCGATGTATATGGTTCACTCTCCCTCACCGGGAAAGGCCACCATACCGATATCGCCATCATCATGGGCCTGGCGGGTAACCTGCCGGACACCGTTGATATCGATAGCATTCCTGGCTTTATCCAGGACGTGAATACCCACGGTCGTTTACTGCTGGCAAACGGTCAGCACGAAGTGGAATTCCCGGTTGATAAGTGCATGAACTTCCATGCCGACAACCTCTCTTTGCATGAAAACGGCATGCGCATCACCGCACTGGTGGGCGATAAAGCGGTTTACAGCAAAACCTATTATTCCATCGGTGGTGGTTTCATCGTCGATGAAGAGCATTTCGGTCAACAGACTGAAGCGCCGGTCGCCGTGCCTTATCCCTATAGCAGCGCGGCAGATTTACAGCGTCATTGCAGCGAGACAGGGCTTTCCCTCTCTGGCCTGATGATGCAGAACGAACTGGCGTTACACAGCAAAGAAGAGCTGGAAAAGCACTTTGCTGACGTCTGGGCGGTCATGAAAGGCGGTATCGAACATGGCACCACCACCGAAGGCGTTCTGCCGGGCAAACTGCGCGTACCGCGCCGTGCCGCCGCGCTGCGCCGTATGCTGGTCAGCCAGGATAAAATCAGCAGTGACCCGATGGCGGTCGTTGACTGGATCAACATGTTCGCACTGGCGGTCAACGAAGAAAACGCTGCGGGCGGGCGCGTCGTCACTGCGCCAACGAACGGCGCCTGCGGGATCGTTCCGGCTGTGCTGGCGTACTACGACAAATTTATCCGCGAAGTGAACGCCAACTCGCTGGCGCGCTACATGCTGGTGGCCAGCGCAATTGGCTCGCTCTACAAGATGAACGCGTCAATCTCTGGTGCCGAAGTCGGCTGTCAGGGCGAAGTGGGCGTGGCCTGTTCCATGGCCGCAGCAGGTCTGGCGGAACTGCTGGGCGGTAGCCCGGCACAGGTGTGCATTGCCGCTGAAATCGGCATGGAGCATAACCTCGGTTTGACCTGCGACCCGGTTGCCGGTCAGGTTCAGGTGCCATGCATCGAGCGTAACGCGATCGCCTCTGTCAAAGCGGTCAACGCTGCCCGTATGGCGCTGCGCCGTACCAGCGAGCCGCGCGTGTGCCTCGATAAGGTCATCGAAACCATGTATGAAACCGGCAAAGACATGAACGCCAAGTACCGTGAAACCTCTCGCGGCGGCCTGGCAATGAAAGTGGTTGCCTGCGATTAATCCCCCAACTGCCCGGTGGCACGCTGCGCCGGGCAGTTTTTTGCGAGTCTCCTTCCTGTTTTTTTATCCCGCGTAGCCTCCCCCTGATGCAAATGTTACCCTAGCCTCAATTGTTACAAGGAGGTCCCGGTGTCCGTTCATCTGCTTATCGTCGACGCACTCAACTTGATTCGCCGCATTCATGCCGTACAGGGTTCTCCCTGCGGTGAAACGTGTCTGCGGGCGCTGGAGCAACTGATTGCCCATAGTCAACCCACGCACGTGGTCGCCGTGTTTGATGATGAAGAGCGGGGTCAGGGTTGGCGGCACCAGCGTCTGCCCGACTATAAAGCGGGCCGTGCGCCGATGCCGGACACGCTGATAGAAGAGATGCCAGCACTGCGTACAGCGTTCGAACAGCGCGGCTTCCGGTGCTGGGCGCTACCGGGCAGTGAAGCCGATGACCTTGCAGCGACGCTTGCGGTGAAAGTCGCGCAGGCCGGGCATCAGGCGACGATTGTGTCAACGGATAAAGGCTACTGTCAGTTGCTCTCACCCACGATTCGCATTCGTGATTACTTCCAGAAACGCTGGCTGGATGCGCCGTTTATCGCCAGCGAATTTGGCGTCACGCCGCAACAATTGCCGGATTACTGGGGGCTGGCGGGAATTAGCAGTTCAAAAGTACCGGGCGTTGCGGGAATCGGGCCAAAGAGCGCCACGCAGTTGCTGAATGAGTTTGGTTCGCTGGAAGGCATTTACGCGCATCTGGATAACGTGCCGGAAAAGTGGCGCAAAAAGCTGGAAGAGCATAAAGAGATGGCATTTATCTGCCGCGACGTTGCGCGACTGGAGACGAATCTACAACTGGATGGGAATTTGCAGCAGTTGCGGTTGGTGCGGTAGAAAGCCCCCTCACCCCGTCCTCTCCCGCAGGGAGAGGGAGAAAACCGGCTCGGGTCTGTCAGATATGCACAATCGGTTCCCTCTCCCTGCGGGAGAGGGTTAGGGGGTGCAGGCTTTACCGCTCATCGCGACGTCCACCGACCGCAGCCCACCAGCGACGCACGTGAACCGTCACTTCTTCACGGTCATGGTACAACTGACGCGCCTGAATCTCTGCGTTGATGCCGTGTTCTTGCAGCGCTTGCTCAATGTGGGCAAGGTTTGACGATACTTCTTCATAGCGCTTTTTCATTGGCAGCTTGAGGTTAAAGATAGTCTCGCGACACCAGCCATTTACCAGCCACTGCGCCATCAGCGCGGCGACTTTCGCCGGTTTCTCGACCATGTCGCACACCATCCACGAGATGTTATTGCGACTCGGGCGATAACGGAAACCATCTTCACGCAGCCAGGTCACCTGCCCGGTATCCATCAGGCTTTGTGCCATCGGGCCGTTATCGACCGAGGAAACCCACATGTTGCGTTTCACCAGCTGATAGGTCCAGCCGCCAGGGCACGCCCCGAGGTCAACCGCGTACATGCCATTTGCGAGACGTTCGTCCCACTCATCGGCGGGAATAAAGACGTGGAACGCCTCTTCCAGCTTCAAGGTTGAACGGCTTGGCGCATCGGATGGGAACTTGAGACGCGGAATACCCATATAGAACGGGGAATTATTGGTGCTGTAGGAATAACCGGTGTAGCAGCAACCCGGTGCGATAAAGAACACATGCACCACCGGGCGCTTCGGCGTGTCGTATTTAGCTAATACACCAGCCTCACGCAGTGCCGAACGCAGCGGTACAGTGAACTTACGGCAGAACTTCATCAGCTCTTTACTTTCGTTGGTGTCGGCCACTTCCACACGCAGATCGCCGCCTTTCTCGACCACGCCCTGCAACATACCGACAACCGGCGTAATGCGATCTTCCGGCGGCAAATCTTTGAGTAGCTCACCGACAACAAACATCTGACGCGCGAAAATCAGTGAGCTAAACGGCAGCTCACGGGCCAGTTTATCGGCCTCGCCTTCCTGATAACACTCAAAAATCACATAGCCCGAGTTATCTTTTACTCGTGCAAAACCAAAGACTTCGCGGCGTGCGGCCTTATCAGTAATTTCCGCAGCACACTCTTTCTCAAACCCAGGGCGGCAATAGAGCACAACCTTATTCATGAACAACACCCTTACGTTTAAGGCGAATAGCACCGACCAACATCAGTGCCCAACCCGCGAGGAAGCTTACGCCGCCCACCGGGGTAACAAACGCCCACAGGCGTAAATGAGAGAGCGCCAGGCAGTAAAGGCTACCGCTGAATAACACGGTCCCTAATGCCAGGAAGACGCTGCTCCAGTAGAACCAGATGCTGATGCGACGCTGCATCGCAACAGATAAGCCGAGGATCGCCAGCGTATGGAACGCCTGGTACTCGAGGCCGGTCTGGATCCAGCCCATCTCAACAACACCCAGAGATTTGCTTAGCACGTGCGCGCCAAATGCGCCCAGTGCAACAAAGATAAAGCCGCTAATGGCGGCGAAAATCAGCATAAAACGGCTGGTCATGCGATTACCCTACATTCATTTATTGTTCGTAGCGAAAGCGGAATGTCTCTTGTTCATTGGCCGCTTTCGCCAGTATCCATTGCCGGAAGGCAGCTATTTTACCCAGTTCAGCCTGACTGTCATGACAAACCAGATAAAAAGCGTTTTTACTGACCAGGACATCATTAAACGGGCAGACCAGGCGGCCTGCTTCTATTTCCGACTGCGCCATGACGTTATTCGCCAGCGCAACGCCTTGTCCATGAATGGCAGCCTGCAGCACCATCGCGCTATGGCTGAAGATCGGTCCCTGCTGAACGTTGATGTGGTTAAGCCCCAACTGACGAGTGTAGGTTTGCCAGTCGCGACGCGATGCATCGTGTAATAACGTATGCTTTGCGAGATCTGCCGGCGTTTTAAGCGCTTTATCACCCGTCAGCAGTAACGGAGAGCAAACCGGCAGCAGGTATTCTGCGTACAATTTTTCGACACGCAGCCCCGGCCAGTTACCGCGACCATAGAAAATAGCCACGTCAACATCGTCAGCCAGCTTGTCTTCCTGACGGTCAACAGCCTGGATTCTTACGTCGATTCCCGGATAAGCTGAGTTAAAGCTTGTAAGACGAGGCACCAACCACTGAATGGCAAAACTGGGCAATAAACTGACCGTCAACGCCCCTTTTGCACTTCGTGCCTGTAGTTTACGCGTAGCCTCGGTTAATTGCGAAAAGATCTCTTTGATGTCGAGGAAATAGCTCTGCCCCTCTTCCGTGAGCAACAGCGAACGATTGCGACGTCGGAACAGCTTCAGCCCCAAAAAATCCTCAAGTGACTTGATTTGGTGGCTTACTGCGGCCTGTGTCACAAAAAGCTCATCGGCGGCGCGAGTAAAACTTAAATGGCGGGCTGCTGCATCAAATACACGTAATGCATTCAGAGGTGGCAATCGCTTCGACATGGTCCCAGAACCTGAATGTTAATAGGATTTAACAAATAGGAAACAACGTTTAACCTATTAGTTTTTTTTATCTGAGCCATTATAAATTGTCCGTTGAGCTTCTACCAGCAAATACCTATAGTGGCGGCACTTCCTGAGCCGGAACGAGAAGCTTTTTTCGGAATGCGTGTTCTGATGGGCTTTTGGCTTACGGTTGTGATGTTGTGTTGTTGTGTTTGCAATTGGTCTGCGATTCAGACCACGGTAGCAACGCTACCCTTTTTCACTTCCTGTACATTTACCCTGTCTGTCCATAGTGATTAATGTAGCACCGCCCAATTGCGGTGCTTTTTTTTGCCTGTAAACAGGCATTAGTCTTCCAGGGCAACCATCTCCTTCACATCGGTACGGTTAATCTGCTGCTTATTACCGTTGGCATCTTTGTAAGAAATCATCCCGGTTTCGTCATCCGTTTTCGGCTTACCATCAGAGACGATACTACGGCCATCATTCGTGTGCATGACGTAGTTCGGGGAAGAACAGGCGCCCAGGGCAAAGGTCATTACACAAGCTGAAATAATTGCGGCAGTCTTTTTCATCTTCTACTCCTTTAAGCGATTTATGCCAGATAGTTCATTTTCCGTAACAGGCAAAAACATTTGCCTAACATTATTTAGCATATGTCACTGGTCAGATTTCGCCAGCATATCCAGATTATTCTGGTGGTTAGTACAAACCTTGTCACCGGGTCCGTTTTACGCCACGATCGTATAACTGAACCGAGGAATAACATGAACGCTTTTAACCCCGCACAGTTTCGCGCCCAGTTCCCTGCACTGGCAGACGCAGGTGTCTATCTCGACAGTGCCGCCACGGCCCTTAAGCCGCAGGCTGTCATTGAAGCCACGCAGCACTTCTATTCGCTCAGCGCAGGCAATGTCCACCGCAGCCAGTTTTCACAGGCGCAAAAACTGACCGCGCGTTATGAAGCGGCGCGAGAAAAGGTTGCCGCACTGCTGAACGCGCCCTCCGGTAAAAATATCGTCTGGACGCGCGGTACGACAGAAGCCATCAACATGGTGGCACAGTGTTATACACGGCCTCGTTTACAGGCAGGTGACGAGATAATTGTCAGCGAAGCAGAACACCACGCCAACCTGGTACCGTGGCTGATGGTTGCGCAGCAGACCGGGGCGAAAATCGTTAAGCTCCCACTGGGAAGCGATCGTCTGCCCGATCTCAGCCTTTTGCCTTCGCTTATTACACCGCGCAGTAAGCTTCTGGCGCTGGGGCAAATGTCCAACGTGACCGGCGGCTGTCCGGATTTAGCTCGCGCCATTACCCTTGCTCATCAGGCAAATATGGTTGTGATGGTCGACGGAGCCCAGGGCGCAGTACATTGCCCGGCGGATGTGCAACTTCTGGATATCGATTTCTACGCTTTTTCAGGGCATAAACTGTATGGCCCGACCGGCATCGGCGCACTGTACGGCAAAAGCGACCTTCTCGACGATATGTCGCCATGGCTTGGCGGCGGCAAGATGATCAGTGAAGTCACCTTCGACGGATTTACCACGCAACCGGTACCTTATCGCCTTGAAGCAGGTACGCCAAACGTCGCGGGGGTCATTGGCCTGAGCGCCGCACTGGAGTGGCTTGCAGATATCGATATCGTGCAGGCAGAAAACTGGAGCCGTGGGCTGGCAACGCTTGCGGAAGACGAACTGGCAAAGCGACCGGGGTTCCGTTCCTTCCGCTGCCAGGATTCCAGCCTGCTGGCCTTCGATTTTAAAGGCGTTCACCATAGCGATATGGTTACGCTGCTGGCAGAGTACGGTATCTCCCTGCGCGCCGGGCAGCACTGCGCACAGCCGCTGCTGGCCGCACTCGGCGTAAGCGGCACGCTGCGAGCTTCCTTTGCGCCTTATAATACGCAGGATGACGTTTACGCGCTGGTCAACGCTGTTGATCGGGCGCTCGAATTACTGGTGGATTAATGACAGCTTCCCTACTCGCCGGACATCCGTTCGGCACAACCGTGACGCCCGACTCGCTGCGCCAGCTTTTTGCCCCATTGCAGCAGTGGGAAGAGAAATACCGACAGGTGATTCTGCTGGGCAAGCAGCTTCCGGCACTCAGTGACTATCTCAAAGCACAGGCACAGGAAATTCCCGGCTGTGAAAATCGCGTCTGGCTGGGCTATCGTGTTGCGCCGGATGGCGCAATGCATTTCTTTGGTGACAGTGAAGGCAGAATTGTGCGCGGATTGCTGGCGGTCTTGCTGACAGCGGTAGAAGGACGTAGCGCGAGTGACTTAGCAACAGCAGACCCGCTGGCGTTGTTTGATGAACTGGGGCTGCGTGGTCAGTTGAGCGCCTCGCGCACGCAGGGCCTCGCGGCCCTGAGTGAGGCGGTTACGCACGCTGCACGTCAGGCACTTGCCTGACGCTCCGCTTTCGCCATCATTTTTTTCAACGCATGGGATACCGCAACAAAGCCAAAGGTTGCGGTGACCATCGTCGCCGCGCCAAATCCAGAGGCGCAGTCCATTCGTTTTGGCCCTTCTGCCGTGCTTTTCATCGCACAGACTGAACCATCCGATTGTGGGTATACCAGCGCTTCGGTGGAAAATACGCAGTCCACACCCAGCTTCCCTTTACTGTTTTTCACCACGTTGAACTCACTCTTCAGCCGCTCACGCAGTTTAGCTGCCAGCGGATCCTGAATCGTTTTCGCCAGATCGGTCACCTGAATCTGCGTTGGATCGATTTGCCCGCCCGCCCCGCCGGTGGTCACCAGCGGCACTTTATAACGGCGACAGTAAGCAATCAGCGCCGCTTTAGGTCGAACGCTATCGATGGCATCAATCACGTAGTCATAGCCTGCGCTCATATACTGTGCGACGTTTTCCGGGGTAACGAAATCATCTATCACCGTGACGCGGCATTCCGGGTTGATCTGGCGAATACGCTCAGCCATCACTTCCGCCTTAGCCTGCCCGACATTGCCAGTCAGCGCATGAAGCTGACGGTTGGTGTTGGTCACACAGACGTCGTCCATATCGATAAGCGTGATTGCGCCAATACCGGTACGCGCCAGCGCTTCTGCCGCCCAGCAGCCGACGCCGCCGATCCCCACCACGCAAACGTGCGCGCCCGCAAAGAGCTGCAACGCTTGTTCACCGTACAACCGCGCCGTGCCGCCAAAACGCTGGCGCCAGGCGTCACTGATGACAACTGACATAGAACCTCGGAGTTGAAAAACATTAAGAGTGGGAGTGGATGGTTACCCTCACCCTAACCCTCTCCCTGAGGGAGAGGGAACCGATCGAGCGCGGAGTGACAACTCTCACCGCTTTTCTCCCTCTCCCTCAGGGAGAGGGCGGGGTGAGGGTGACTGCATCAGCCGCTAAACACATTCCCCGCGCCTGGCGCGGTTTTCAGCACCCACACACGGCCATAGTGATTATACCAGCCTGCGCGGTGTCCGGCATCCGGGCCAATTCCCTGATAGATATCAAAGTGTTGACCTTTAATCGCCCCGCCCACATCCAGGGCAACCATCAGACGCAGCTCGTACTGACCGTTAAACTTGCCGTTGTTGTCCAGCAGCGGCACTTCCGCCAGCAGCGTGGTGCCTGCCGGAACGATGCTACGGTCCGATGCCACAGAAGCGCGACCAATCAGCGGCACCGCGCTTGCCCCTTTCACCGGCGCAAACGATTGAGGTTTAAAGAAGACGAACGACGGGTTCTGTTCCAGCAACTCACGCACTTCGGCTTCGCTATGTTTTTCGCCCCACTCACGGATCGCCTGCATCGACATATCTTCGCGTTTCACTTCCCCACGATCGATCAGCACTTTACCAATGCTGCGATACGGCCAGCCGTTTTTGCCGGAGTAGCTAAAGAAGTTGAGCGGCGAACCGTCGCCAAAATCGATATAGCCGCTACCCTGCACATCCATAATGAAGTTATCCATCAGCGAGTTGCTGTAGGCCAGGATGTAACTGTCGCTCAGGCCACCGGCATAAATGCTGGCGCGCGACGGCAGTTTTCCGCGCTTCGGCGGCATACGGTAAATCGGATACTGGAACTCGCCCTGACGGGTATGACGCGCCTGAATCACCGGCGTGTAGTAACCGGTAAACTGGACGTTACCGTAGTTATCGGCACCTTCCATTTGCCAGGCGTCGAGGCCGAACTGGCGCATGTTGCGCGTATCGCCTCCGGCACGTAGCCACTGCTGTACGGCGTTATACACGTTGCTCTGGTTGCCGTACAGGCGCGGCGACGCGCTGCGAATTTGATTAATCTGTTCTGCAAAATCACCGGCGTTGATTGGCGCGCCGACGGCTTCAGGTTGATTGACCAGTGAGAAAGGCTGGGTAAATTTCCCGTCTTTATACTGTTGACCGCGATCGGTCGGTTTGGAAGAACAGGCAGCCAGCATCGCCAGCATTGCGCCCGTCACCACATACTTTGCCCAACGTCCTTTCATGGTATCTCGTCTTCTACGTAAATCGTGAATGCCCGAAGAAGATAACAAACCGCCAGGCCTATTGAAACGTGATAACGTCCCCTGAGCGCAATTTCGTATAAAAAACGAACCAAACTGACGCTTTTTAACGCGTTTTCGGAAAAAATAACCATTTAAATCAAAAAATAGTTGCATCAATAAGCGAGCAGAGTATAGTGCGCATCCACGGACGCGGGGTGGAGCAGCCTGGTAGCTCGTCGGGCTCATAACCCGAAGGTCGTCAGTTCAAATCTGGCCCCCGCAACCAATTACAATGTGAAAAGAGTTACTTGAAAGAGAGTAACAGACGGACGCGGGGTGGAGCAGCCTGGTAGCTCGTCGGGCTCATAACCCGAAGGTCGTCGGTTCAAATCCGGCCCCCGCAACCAACAAAATCAAGCACCCATTTGGGTGTTTTTTTTTGCCTGTCATTTAGCCCAGCCATAAAAAAGAGCGCCGTAGCGCCCTCTTCCTGTACTTTATCGCCTCGCCAGCGTCGCGCCATCGGCAAAATAGGCTTTTATTCCCGCCAGAATCGACTCCGCAACTTCCTGCTGGAATACTGCCGTCTTAAGTTTTCTCTCCTCTTCAACGTTACTGATGAACGCTGTTTCGACGAGGATCGACGGAATATCCGGTGCCTTCAGCACGGCAAAGCCCGCCTGCTCAACCTGATTCTTATGCAGCTTATTCACCTTGCCCATGTGTTTAAGCACCGCTTTGCCGAATTTCAGGCTATCGGCGATGGTCAGGGACTGCACCATGTCAAACATGGTGTGGTCGACGTAACGATCGCCGCTTTTACTCACCCCACCAATTAAGTCGGCGGCGTTCTGGGTTTGAGCAAGGTATTTCGCGGCGGTACTGGTTGCGCCTTTGGTTGAGAGCGCAAAAACCGATGATCCGCTCGGCTGACGGCTGGTGAAAGCATCGGCGTGAATCGAGACAAACAGATCTGCGCGCTGCTTCTGAGCTTTTGCCACACGCACCTTCAGCGGAATAAAGATATCTTCATTTCGCGTCATGTAGACCTTCATGTTGCCTTCTTTCTCTATAAGAGAGCGCAGGCGTCGGGCAATTTGCAGCACGACATCTTTTTCACGTGTTTTATATTTACCCACCGCGCCGGAGTCTTCCCCACCGTGCCCCGGATCGAGCATGATAACGATAGGACGATCGCGCCCGGCCTTACCCGGTTGCGGCCCACTCTGAGCAGGCGGCACCTGCTTATCGAGATCGCCACGGTTGTAATCTTCCAGCAGCGCCAGCAGCGGATCCTGCACATCCTGCGCATTCGCCGGGTACAGGTCCATGACCAGACGCTCTTTAAATCCGGCAACAGGCGCCAGCGCAAACAGCTGCGGCGTGACATTCTGCTTGAGTTCGAAGACCATCCGCACGGTTTGCGGATCGAACTGCCCGACACGTGCGGATTTAATAAAGGGATCGTCAGCGCGGATTTGCGCCGTCATGCGTTTTAACACCGAGTTCAGATTCACGCCTTCAAGGTCGACGACAAGACGTTCCGGGTTGCTCAGCGCAAACTGTCGGTATTTCAGTTCCCGATTCGACTCAACCGTCACACGCGTATAGCTGGACGCAGGCCAGACGCGCACGGCCACCACCTGGCTTGTGGCAGCCATACCTACCTGACTGACGCTTAATAACCACATGGCGCCCGCCCCTTTTAACAAGCGGCGGCGGCTAAATGACTGACTTCCCGACATGCTTCTCCCGAGCCAATAATGTTTACTTTGGTATTACGCATAATAAGTTTGACCAAAAACTTTAACCAAAGGCGCATAAACTGTCATCTATAAAAGGGTAAACATTCTTTTGCTAAGCCCTTTTTCGGAATTCATTTTGCCCTTTCGCGGAAAATTCGCGCTTGCACTCGCGGCCAAAACAGAATAAAAATACATTTATTGCGAATAAAAATGCACTGAGAGGTTATGCCGTGGTGAAGGAACGTAAAACCGAACTGGTCGAAGGGTTTCGTCATTCAGTTCCCTATATCAATGCCCATCGGGGAAAAACGTTTGTCATCATGCTGGGCGGAGAAGCCATCGAACATGACAATTTCTCCAGCATTGTCAATGACATTGGCCTGCTGCATAGCCTGGGCATTCGCCTGGTGCTGGTCTATGGTGCGCGTCCGCAAATCGATGCCAATCTTGAAGCGCATCATCATGAGCCTCTCTACCATAAACAAATTCGCGTGACCGACGCGAAAAGTCTGGAACTGGTTAAACAGGCAGCGGGGTTGTTACAGCTCGATATCACCGCGCGTTTATCCATGAGCCTCAACAACACACCGTTGCAGGGTGCGCATATCAACGTGGTTAGCGGTAACTTTATCATTGCCCAGCCGCTGGGCGTTGATGATGGCGTCGATTACTGCCACAGCGGGCGCATTCGTCGTATCGATGAAGAAGCGATTCATCGTCAGCTCGACAGCGGCGCAATCGTTCTGATGGGGCCGGTCGCCGTTTCCGTCACCGGCGAAAGCTTCAACCTGACCTCTGAAGAGATTGCTACCCAGCTGGCTATCAAACTGAAAGCGGAAAAGATGATTGGCTTCTGCTCTTCTCAGGGGGTTTTTGACCGTGAGGGTAACATCGTACCAGAGCTGTTCCCTAACGAAGCTCAGGCCCGCGTAGAGGAGCTTGAGCAAGAAGGCGATTACTTATCTGGCACCGTGCGTTTCCTGCGCGGAGCGGTCAAAGCCTGCCGCAGCGGCGTGCGCCGTAGCCACTTAATCAGCTATCAGGAAGATGGCGCGCTGTTACAGGAACTGTTCTCCCGCGACGGTATTGGTACTCAAATTGTCATGGAGAGCGCCGAGCAGATCCGCCGCGCCACCATCAACGATATTGGCGGCATCCTCGATCTCATCCATCCGCTGGAACAGCAGGGTATTCTGGTGCGCCGCTCCCGCGAACAACTGGAGATGGAAATCGACAAATTCACCATTATTCAGCGCGATAACACCACCATCGCCTGTGCGGCGCTTTATCCGTTCCCGGAAGAGAAAATCGGCGAGATGGCCTGCGTGGCGGTACATCCGGATTATCAAAGTTCATCGCGCGGGGAAGTGCTGTTGCAGCGTATCTCTACGCAGGCAAAGCAGATGGGGCTGAGCAAACTGTTTGTGCTGACCACCCGCAGCATTCACTGGTTCCAGGAACGTGGGTTCCAGCCGGTGGACGTTGAGCTGCTGCCGGAAAGCAAAAAGCAGATGTATAACTACCAGCGACGCTCAAAAGTGCTGATGGCGGATTTGGGGTAACGTTTTACGCCGGATGGCGCTAACGCTTATCCGGCCTACAAGACTTCACGATGTAGGTCGGATAAGCGTTAGCGCCATCCGACAACCCCATTAATCCTCGGCGAAAATCGCCGCAAGCCCGCTGCGACGCTCGGTTCTGGCGACGATCGCCTGACCTAACAACGCAGCATCGGCATACATCGACAAACGTGATTTCGCACGCGTAATCGCCGTATACACCAGCTCCCGCGTCACAATCGGCACGGGCTGCGTTGGCAAGACCAGCGCAGCGTGGTCAAATTCAGAACCCTGCGATTTATGCACCGTCATCGCCCATGCCGTATCGTGCTCAGGCAAACGACTCGGCTGCACCGACTTAATGGTTCCGTCCGGCATCGGGAACCAGACGCGCAACCCCTGTCCACGATCGAGCGCCACGCCAATGTCACCATTAAACAGCCCCAACGCACTGTCGTTTCGGGCGATCATCACCGGACGCCCTTCATACCAGCGAGAATGCCGCTGCGGCGCAATCATGCGATGGCGCACCAGCGACAGTTCAAGCTGCTGATTCAGTCCGCTAACGCCCCACGGCCCTTCGCGCAGCGCGCACAAGAGTTGATACTCACCAAAAGCCTGCAAAATTTCAGCCGGCTCGGCCTGCTGGCGCAGGCATTGCAGATAACGCCCATAGCCCGCGCGCGCATCGTCGAGCATCGTTTCATACTCGTCGCTGGTGCGCAGGGATTTCAGTTCAATATCCGTAAAGCCGCGTGCAAAGACCTCACGCACAGCCGCGCGATCGCCCTGATTCACCGCGCGTGCCAGTTGCCCAATTCCGGAATCACTGCCGAAGCGATAGCTGGTACGCAGCAGACAGAGGCTATCACGCAATGCGCCAGCCGTCTCACCTTCTCCTGCCGGCACCGTCGTGCCCGTCAGGCGACTAAGCTGCAGCGCACGTTCTGGTGTATAGCCGCTGTTAACCCACGCGCAAATATCGCCCAGTACCGCGCCGGCTTCCACCGATGCTAACTGGTCGCGGTCACCAAGGAAAATCACCCGCCCGTGACGCGGCAGCGCGTCAATCAAGCGCGCCATCATCGGCAGGTCAATCATGGACGCTTCGTCCACCACCAGCACATCCAGATGCAGCGGGTTTCCGCCATGATATCGCATGCGCTGGCTGCCCGGCTGCGCGCCTAACAGACGATGCAGCGTACTGGCATCGGTTGGCAGCATCGCTTTCTGACTTTCGCTCAGCGGCAATTTGCGCAGCGCAGCACCCAGCGATTCAGTAAGTCGCGCCGCGGCTTTCCCGGTCGGCGCGGCCAGGCGAATACGGCATTTGTTTTCGCCCGCAATGCGCACCAGCGCCGCCAGCAGTTTTGCGACGGTGGTGGTTTTCCCGGTGCCAGGCCCGCCTGAGATCACCGAAATACGTCGGGTAAGCGCGACGGCGGCAGCGACTTTTTGCCAGTCGATGGTGTCGGATGGCGGGAAAAGATCGGTGAGCGTCTCGGTAATCAGCGATTCGTCAATATTCTCTGCAAGCTGTGCATCGCGGAAGAAACGCGCCACGCTACGTTCATTGCCCCACATGCGGTTCAGGTAAAGACGGTCCCCGCAGAGAATCAGCGGCGTCGGGCGTTCGCCCTGGCTCACCGCCTGCGAGACCAATAGCAGAGCCGCCCAGTCGTCGGGTATTTCGACCGCGTCCAGCAGTTGCGTCCACAAGACTTTTGCCCGACCATTCAGCGTCGGCGCGTGCTGCAAATGGCTGAGCGGCAGGCAAACGTGCCCCTCTCCGGCGTCACGGCTCAGAATCGCCGCCGCCAGCATTACGGCGGGATGCTCATTGCGGGCGATTGTCAGCGCAAACTGCACATCCAGCGGGCGCAGCAGCTTTAGCTCTGCGGCTTCAATCAGTAAATTTTCCAGGCTCACGATGCCATCTCCTGCGTCTGCCCGGCAAACAGGGCGTCCATTGCATCAATCAGTTCCCGTTGAGGACGAGTGCTGAAAATCCCCTGCTGACCCGGCTCACCGTCCACGCCGCGCAGGAAGAGATAAATCACGCCGCCAAAATGTTGCTCATAATCGTAATCGACTAAACGGTGGCGCAAATAGCGGTGCAGCGCCAGCGTATAGAGCTGGTACTGCAAATCGTAGCGATGCGACTGCATCGCCTGTGCCATCGCCTGCTGGGTGTAGGCATCGCTGTTCGCGCCCAGCCAGTTCGATTTGTAGTCAAGCAGGTAATAGCGCCCGTTGTGGCGAAAGACCAGGTCGATAAAGCCCTTCAGCATCCCGCGCACCTGGCGGAAATCAAGGGGCGGACAGCCCGCCGAAAGAGAGTCGTAGCGGCGCACCACGGCATCCAGCGCCACCGGATCGAGCGACTTTTCAATAGGAAGATAGAACTCCATCTCCACCTGTTTTTGCCGTGCATCCAGTTGATTCAGCGCCATACCATCTGGCGTAAGCGGCGTTGCCAGCACCTGGGAAATCCAGCGCGTCAGCACCGGTTCCCAGTGCGCTTCAAAGCCATTAATCAGCAGTTTTTCGCGCATCCATTCGGCAGCAACCGGCTGCGTAAAATCGAGATCTTCAAACAGGCTGTGCAGGAAAGTGCCCGGCGATGCGCCGCGCGGGAAATGATGCGGCGTGAGCGCCTCCTCTTCCATCGCCTCCCCTACGCCTGCGGCGTCGATATCCAGACGCGGCAGCAGATCCTGCGCCATGCTATGGCCGCGCTGTTGCAGGCCGGAGTAGCTGGTAACACGCCAGTCATCGACCATCCGGCGCATAACCTGGCGCGCCGTCAGTTCAGGCACCTCTGGCTGTAACGCCTGCCAGCGGGTGTCGTCGGGTTCGCTGGCAATCGTCAGCGCAATATGTTCATCACACAGCGCGCGCAGTGCAGCTTCCAGCCCGGCGGCGTCAAGCGGCTCGCCTTTTTGCAACAGGCGGCCCGGCGCACTGTGGTGGATATCGGTTTCGGTCGCTTTGTCGCTGCGCCGCGAAGTGAGCGGTGCCATGCCAAGACTACAGTGCCAGACAGCGCGGGTTAGCGCCACGTAGAGCAGTCGCAAATCTTCCGCCAGCCGTTCCGCTTCTGCCAGTTCCAGGCTCTCTTCGCCCTGCTGGAGATCCAGCACCGCCGAGAAGGATTCACGATCGTGGTAAAACGCCTGATCCTGTTTGCGAAAACGGGCAATAAACGGCAGCCAGACCAGCGGATACTCCAGCCCTTTCGATTTGTGGATGGTGACGATTTGCACCAGGTGCTTGTCACTTTCCAGACGCATCTGTTGATTCGAGGCGTTGGTGTTGGGCTCGGCGATTTGTTGATTTAGCCATCGCACCAGCGCGTGCTCACTCTCAAGCTGAGTCGCCGCTTCCTGCAACAGTTCGCTTAAATGCAGAATGTCAGTTAATCGGCGCTCGCCGCCGTGGGTCGCCAGCAGGTTTTCGGCAATGTTTCGCGCGCTCATCAGAGCGCGGAGCATCGGCATCACGCCGCGCTTTTGCCAGATATCGCGGTACTGGCTGAACTCTTCCACCAGCGCATCCCAGGCATTTTCATCCTGATTCAGGCGCTCGATATCCTGCGCGTTTTGACCAAACATCGCCGTCGCCAGTGCGCTGCGCAGCGTGGTTTCACGCTCAGGGCTTAATGCTGCCTGCAGTACCCAAAGCAATTCCTGCGCTTCCGGCGTTTCAAACACGCTGTCACGGTTGGAGAGATAAACCGAAGGGATCGCCAGCGCATTGAGCGCATCGCGAATCAATGATGCTTCCTGGCGATTACGCACCAGCACCGTGATGTCGGACGCCTGTACCGGACGGGCTTTTTCACCGCGCCATAGCAGCGCCGTGCCCCGTTGCCCGCCAGTCAGCCAGTCACGAATTTGCGCCGCGCACTGGCGTGCCATAAAGGCCTGATAATCGCCCGCGCCAACACCCTGCCCTGGCATCAGGCAGACGTTCATCGCCGGTTGCGTTTCGCCATTAATTTCAAATTTCAGCGACTGGTTTTTCGCGGCGGATTTTACCGGCAAAAACGGGATGTCGCGGAACATGAAGGGGTTATCAACCGTGGTGAAGAGCTTGTTGATGCTTGCTACTAAGCCCGGCGCGGAACGCCAGTTGGTGTCCAGCGTATAGTGCGCCGCCACGTCGCTGCGCGCGCGCATATAGGTAAAAATATCCGCACCGCGAAACGCGTAAATCGCCTGTTTCGGGTCGCCAATCAGCAGCAGCGCTGTCTCTGGTTGCTGTCGCCAGATACGGCGGAAAATACGGTACTGCTGGGGGTCGGTATCCTGGAATTCATCAATCATTGCCACCGGAAAACGCTGACGAATCGCCGCGGCCAGCGCGTCGCCGCTTTCGCTTTGCAGCGCGGTGTCCAGACGGCTAAGCATGTCGTCAAAACCCAGTTCGCCGCGGCGGCGTTTCTCCTGCGCCACCGCATCACGAATTTCTACCATCGCCTGAGTGATCACCAGGTCGTTCAGGCTGAGCGGCGCGGCAAGCAGTGCCTCAATGGCACTGAACAGCGGATGCGTCGGCACCTCACCGCCTGCTTTGGTTCGTTCGGCTAAAAAGGCCTGCGAGAACTTTTCCAGCGCATCCGGAAGCTGATAGCCCCGGGTTTCCTCGCTCGCCCAGGCGCTGACTTTATCAATCCATTTTCCCTGGTTGCCGCGATTAAATTTGCGCCGGTCAATACCGGAGTTTTCCAGCACATCATTCAGTTCGCTAACCGCGGCCAGCCACTGGCTTTTAACCGCATCAATGTGGGCGACGATTTTTTCATGCCGCGACTCCAGCGTCTCGCTGTCGTCCGGCGGGCGCTTGATATTTGGCGCTTCGCCCTGTAAGTATCGGTCAATGGACTTCAGGAGATCCTGCGGCCCTTTCCAGGTATCAAAAATCACCTGCGCGATTTCGCGCTTCAACGGGTAGCAGTGACGTCGCCAGAAATCGGCACAGGCCTGGTAGCGAAGCTGAGATTCATCTTCAATGAGCTGTTGTTCAAACAGCATGCCTGACTCAAAAGCGTTTAGGCTAAGCATGCGCTGACAGAAGCCGTGAATGGTAAAGACCGCCGCATCGTCCATCTGCCGCTCGGCCAGCAGCAGCACTTCTGCCGCCTGCTGTTTATCGGCGATTTCATTCAGCAGCCGGGCGTACAGGGGGTCAACGGTGGTTTCAGGTTCATCGGGGTTATAGCGCAGACAAGCAATACGCAGCTCATGAATGTTGCTGCGGATACGCCCGCGAAGCTCTTCTGTCGCCGCTTCGGTGAAGGTCACAACCAGCAGTTCTTCGACGTTGACAGGCCGGGGGAAAGCGGCGCTTTCGCCCAGGCCTAATAAGAGCCGCAGATAGAGTGCGGCGATGGTGAAGGTTTTTCCGGTGCCCGCAGAGGCTTCAATCAGACGCTCGCCATAAAGGGGCAAGCGCAGGGGATCAAGGGACTCGGCGGTATCGGTCATTCGTTCTCTCGTCTCAACGGTAAGGTTTGCTGCAATTCACTGATGCTTTGCCATACTTTCCAGCCTTCAGGATGCGCATAGTCCTGTTTTCCGTTATCACTCCCGGAAACCTGCGACAGTACGGTCATACCCTGCGGCTCAACCACCGTTTGATGGAAGAAGTCGGCAACCTTAAGCGGCGTCAGTAACTTAATCTGGGCCACTACTTTATCACGTGAATCGAACGCCATATTACCCCTGTCGAAATCTTTACTGAGCTGTGATGCTTCTTCGCTCAGGGTTTGCGGGGCCTGCAGCATTTGTGCAATCACGGCCTGCTGAATTTGGGCAAACTCTTCCGGTTTCATGGCACGCAGCTTCGCTTCCGCCGTTGGGAAGAACGCTTTAAAACGCTCCCACAGGAAGGCCGGTTGCTTGTCGCTGCTCTGCAGCAGGAAGCCCATACCCCACTGCCGACCCACGTTCATCGAGAAGGCAAATACCGCGTAACCCAACTGCTCTTCCGTGCGCAACTGCGTGTAGAACCACGGTTGAACAATTTGCGCCAGGACGGCACTGGTCGCGGAGGTGCTGGCCTCATCGGCATTCACCGGTGCGAAAACGGCCGCCAGGGCGGAGTCCGTACTCGGGCCCGCTTTTTCAAAAATCGCCGACTGTTTTTTATCAATCAGCACATCTTTGTTACGACACCATTCGGTCCCTTTTGCGCCAAGCTGCGTCTGGATATTGTGCGCCAGCGTGCTGGAGGCCTCTTTACTCAGGTTACCAATCACCATAAATTCCGGGCGGGCGTTGGTTTTCAGGCGATCGCGATAGGCCATCACTTCTTGCAATGTAATGGACGGCAACAATGCGCGACGCTCTTCACGCTGGAAGTACGGCACCTGAGAAAGCATCTGCACCGGCATAATCGCCTGTTCGTAGGCTTTGCCTTTATCGGCGGAATCCATCATCTGCGCGTACCAGGATTTCGCCTGAGCCAGTTGTTCTTCCGTTGTCTGATAGCTGAAATAGCCCTGCAACAGCGCATCAAACAGCTGCGGCAAACGCTGGGTATACCCGTTAGCGTTCAGCATCAGGCCATTATTTGCGCCGGTTGAGAAGCTGATGCCGCCTACCGCCGCCTGATTGCTGAGCTGGTCCAGCGAGATACCTGCCAGATAATCATTAAGCGCAAACATTACCTGATTGCGGGCACTATCCATCGCTTTCGGATTACGCAGAATCAGCGTGACATCGGCCTTCGGTTCGCTGGCAAAGTAGTGGCTCGGCATATACACCAGACGCAGCGTCGGCTCATCAATGACAAGTTCGGGGTGCGTATAGCTTTTTTCCGGCTTAATCAGGGTGAAATCATCCGGGATATAGGGGTTCAGTTCCGGCAGCTTCAGCGAAATTTTTTCTGCTTTTTGCTTCCACTCGCTAAACGTCTGTGCGCTGATTTTATCGACCTGATACGGCGCATTCACAAAGTAAGCCGTTTTGTTATGCGGCTCTTTCTCGCTGATATACCAGACGCGCGCATTCTGCGGCGTCATCATCGCCAGACGCGCTTTTACCGCCTGTGCATCAAACTGGTCGGCGATATTCACCGCATCCAGCGTATGCTGGACCGGCACGCGGATCATGGTATCCGCCAGCCATTCGACATAGCCCATATCGCGGTTGATTGACGGATAACGGAAGTCGAGATCCAGCACGTGGGCCAGCTCATCGAAGTAACGTTTATCGATGCCTTTTTCACGTAACAAATTGAGATAGCTAAAGATAGCGGCGACAACCTCATCGCGATGCGCGAGGCCTTTATCGGTTAAGGTCGCGGAAATCGCCAGCACGCCGCTGTTGCCGTTCACCACCGGGTCAGAGTCGGCGCGAATGCCTTCCACCAGCCCCTGATTTTGCAGCCAGTCGGACAGCGTACCCGGGCTACGGTTGCCAATCATGTAGGTAACCAGCTCATCGGTTTTACTGCGGAACTGGGGGGTGTTGTTGTCGATGCGAAATTCCACGCGCAGCACTTTACGCGGCAGCGCCGGGACGTAGTGAATCAATACGCCCTTTTGCGCGTCGGTCACCACGGGCACATCAATTTGCGGCACGGTAATGGATTTGTTGGGCACGCGACCATAGGTTTGCGCCGCCATCTGCGCCAGCTCCGGCAGCGGTTTATTGCTGTAGATAACCGCTTTCATCAGGTTGGCAGAGTAGTATTGATCGCGAAAGGCGAGCAGCGCCTGGTGTACCGGGCTGCCAGGTTTATCGCTCAGCGTTTCAAGGTTACCGCCGGAGAAACGTGAACCAGGGTGTGCCGGGTTAATAGTTTCGGCGCTCACCTGCGCCATGCGCATGCCGTCACGAGAGCGGGCCATGGTCAGCTCGGCGTTCACCGCATTGCGCTCACGCTCAACATATTTTTTATCGAGTTTAGGTGATGCGATCGCGTCGGCAAGACGGTCAACCGCGCCCTGCAACGCATCGTTTTCAACTTCCAGATAAAAAGCCGTGCGGTAAGGCGCGGTACTGGCGTTGTGGCTGCCACCGTGCATTTTCAGATATTCAGCGAGGCTGTCAGGCTGCGGATACATTTTCGAGCCCATCAGCGTCATATGTTCGAGGAAGTGCGCAAGGCCCGGGTGAGATTCGGGATCCTGCAATGAGCCTACAGGCACAACCAGTGCCGACAGGGATTTCACCGCCTGAGGATCGGAAACCAGCAGTACCACCATGCCGTTATCGAGCTTGATAGCCTGATAGTGACGAGGATCTTTTTCACTTTTGCGGATGGTCTCCTGTATGGGTTGCCATCCTGTGTCTGCCTGACTAATGGGTGCCCAAAGGGCGGTAATCAAAACAACAACACTCAACCAGATACTACGGGGCATTCACGGACCTCATCATTAACAAACCGGCGGCTGAACATGTCAGCCGGTGTATCGTATGCGCATCAGTCCGTGACTTCTTGCGCATAGTAAACGAAGGGTTTTAATTGCGCAATTTTTATACAGTCATTATGACTGGTGATAACGAAAAACGGGCAACAGGTAGCGCTGCGTCTGTTCGATAATGGCTTCATATTGCTCATTTTCGAGCGTGCGCCACAGGCGTTGATACCATAAATCACTGCCTTCGCCATTGACTACCATATTCCCTTCATACGCCTGAAGGAACTTACTTCGCGCTTTTTGCTGCGTTTCGTCGTCCATCAGGAGCGTGTTGCTCTCGGCGTCAAAGCAGGCTTTAAGCCAGGCACCGCCACTTTCTGGCAGGAACAGTAGCGGCTGCGTCATGCCAAGTCGGTAACCTTCAACCAGTTCAGCAAGATAGCCATTCGCCTGTGTGACCGACAGCGGCGGGAAGCGCCACTCCCCCTCTTTGCGCAGCAGCAGACGGCTCTCGCCGGTTCCGCCACTGGCACAGTAGACAAGGTGTTCCAGCCAAAGTTGCATTCCCTGTGAAACGCTAAGTAAAGATGGGCGCCAGCGCAACAATCCGCTCGACTGCACTTGCGCCAGCCAGCCGGTAATGTTAACGCCCGCACAATCAAGGTCGATCTCCATGCTTTGCGCAGGCTCGCGCAGCTCGATAACGCGCGAGGCCAGCGCCTCCATTTCCTGACGCTGCACCTCCCAGGCGATTTCCCCATAAGGACCGTAAGGTAGCGTCCCCGCTGCCCGATAACGGCGATACATCTGCCCGGCGTCCTGCTCTTCAATCAACGTATTCAGTAGCTGTTGATTGAGCTGATAACGGGTTAGTCCTTCCAGGGTAAACGGTTCGGTTTCAGGGATTTCACTCTCTTCGGAACGGAAATTCACCTGTAAGCGCATCTGGAAGAAGGCGCGTACCGGGTGCTGCCAGAAGCGCTGAAGCTGCTCCAGCGGGAGATGCGTGATATCGAGTGGAGCGAGTGGCTGGATAAACGGCGAATGCGCCTCGCCTTGCTGGCTGGCCGCCGCCAGCCATTCGCGGGCGTAGCTTTGTCGTTCATTGAACGTGAAGTTCTCGGCATCAAACGGCATGCGCGTATGCTGGTGCATGATGTGCGCTTTCACGCGCTTATCGCTCTCGTCGCAGTTCAGCGCTTCATCGCCTTCCAGACAATGGCTTTGCCCGATGTAATCCAGCAGTTCCTGTACCAATACTGACGGATAGCGTTCGCTGTTATCCTGAATAGAGCGGCCAATGTAGCTGATATAGAGCGTCTGCCCGGCAGACATCAACGCTTCGAGGAAAAGATAGCGGTCGTCATCGCGACGGCTGCGGTCGCCGCGCACCGGTTTCTGGCTCATCAAATCGAACCCCAGTGGCGGTAGCGCACGTGGATACACACCGTCGTTCATGCCCAGCAGGCACACTACTTTGAACGGTATTGAACGCATCGGCATCAGGGTACAAATGTTCACCGGCCCCGCCAGGAAGCGCTGGCTGATACGCTCCTGATCGAGCCGCGAAGCTAACTCGTCGCGCAGCAGTGACAGCGGGACCATGCCCTCGTATTGAGACTGTGTTCCCTGCGCAATAATCGCCTGCCACTGCTGCTCAATCAGTGCCAGCGCGGCTTCCGTATCCTGATCCGGAAGGAAGAAGTCGTTAAGCATATCGCGACACACCGGTAGCCACTCTTCCAGCGGACGATCCTGCGACAAGCCCTGCCGCCAGTGGTTAAGTTGCATTAACAGCGAGGCCAGATGCCCCACCAGTTCGGCAATCAGACCGCTGGACTCATCATAAGGTAAGACAGATTGCCACTCGCCCTGCTGGCTTTCCATCGCGTAGCCAAGCAGCATACGCGTCAGGCCAAAGCGCCAGGTATGTTGCCCGGTGGCAGGAAGGTCGAGCTCTCGCACGTTATCGTCATCGAGGCCCCAGCGAATACCAGACTCATTTACCCACTGACGCAGGTAACGCAGCCCCTCTTCATCAATATTGAAGCGGGCAGCAAGCACCGGTACGTCCAGTAGCGCCAGCACGTCTTCACTGACAAAGCGGCTATCAGGCAGCGAGAGCAGCGTGATAAAGGCCTGCATCGCCGGATGTGCCTGGCGTGCGCGACGGTCTGAAATTGCATACGGCAGATAGCGCTCGCCGGTGGCGCTGCCAAACACCGCCTGAATAAAGGGGCTGTAGCTGTCGATGTCTGCCACCATTACAATGATATCGCGCGGCGTCAGGGTCGGGTCTGCTTCCAGCATCGCCAGCAGGCGATCGTGCAATATTTCCACTTCACGCTGGGGGCTGTGGCAGACATGAACCGTCAGGCTGCGATCGTCGGGCTTCAACACGCGTTTGGCACCACTGTGGGCAAACTCTTGCGCCGTGCGCCCGGCGATGGCGGAATTTTTTAATTCGAGAACGTCATGTTGCAGGTTGTGCAGCAGGTTATCCGGGTCGATATCCACAAACGCTTCCAGCTCCTGATAACGCTCCAGGCCAGCAAGCAGGTAAATATAATCGCGCCCCAGCTTGCCCCAGGAAGCCAGCATCGGGTTAGTGACGTTCTGCTCGCCGTCGTCATTAAACAAACCCGGTGCGGCGTCGGCGTCACGAAACAGCGGCAACTCGCGTTCTTCACGGAAATGCCGACGCTGACGCGCCTGCAACCGCGCCAGAAACGCCGGGTCCTGAATATCGCCCCAGTAGTAACGGCAAGGGTTGGTGAACAGCACGTAAATATCAATGTGCTTGCCCAGCGCCTGTAAGGCGTGGAGATAAACCGGCGGCAGCGCCGAAATACCGCAGATGAATACACGCGACGGCAGGCCTTCCGGGCACGTCTCGCTGTGTTCAAGGATATCGATAAACCGTTGATACAAATTGGCGCGGTGCCACAGCGGCTGGCCTAGCGCTTCGGTGTGCGCCACCAGCGATTTCCACAACGGTGCCTGCCAGAGCTGCGCCTCACCGAGGCCATCCACCAGCTTGTCATTTTCCCAGTCAGTTAGCCACTGCGGGCGATACACCAGATACTGGTCGTAGAGATCCGCCACCCGTGAGGCAAGCTGGAACAGTTTGCGCTTGTCAGCATCATCGTGCAGATAGTGACGCAGCGGGGTAAATGCGTCGTCATCCAGCATTTGCGGCAGCAGGGTCATCAGCTTCCAGCTCATGCTCTGCTTGTTGAAGGCGCTTTCGCCGGGAATATCCGGCAGCACGCGGGTGAACATATCCCAGATAAAGCTGGCGGGCAGCGGGAAGTCGATATTCGCGGCAATGCCAAAGCGTTGCGACAGGGTCATCTGTAGCCATTGCGCCATCCCGGTGCTTTGCACCAGCACCATTTCAGACTCGAAGGGGTCATCGAGCCGCTGTTGCTCAACAATGAACTCCATTAATGCTTCCAGCACATCCAGACGGTTGGAGTGGTAGACCCGTAACATATTCGCTCCTGACTACAGATTGACGGGGCAATGCAGCCGCGTCATGTGACCTTGCTTACCCAGCGGGGCAGTAATAGTAACATTGATGCTGACACAACGTTGGCTTGTTGTCTGCACACGCTGGCTACTCCAGCCTTCCGGCAGGGGTTGAGCCTGCCGCTGCGTTTGCAGCCATGCATAGCGCCAAAGCTGGCGATACTGATTAAGCTGATGGTTGCTCAGCGCCAGGCTACGATAATATCCGCCCAACGCCGTAATGACGCTGACCATCAGCAGCATCGCCAGTAACACTTCTGGCAGGCTAAAGCCGCGCATTTTGGCTAAGGCATCTGGCATAGGGTTTTCTCCTGTAAGGGGCAAAAGTCGCTCCAGCCGTGAGGTGAAAACACCACGCCGTTATCCTGCCAGGTGCCGGATAGCCAAAGCTGAATGCCGTTACTCTCCGCCATCAGCAGTATGGCGTCATCATTAAGCTGCCGCAGACACGCGCGAGCGCCGTCGCTGTTTATCCGGCACTGGACTCTCATCGCCATCTGCCATGATAAGGTTTTCCCCCACTGAAGTGCTGAGTGTGCCCGCGCCGTATCGCGCAAGGCCAGCGTTTCATCATTCACCATTGCGACTTGCCGACGCTGGGACTGATTTAGCCCCTGTAACATCAAACTGCCTAACACCAGCAGTAACAGAACCAGCGCCAGTGACGATGCCCCCCGTTGGCGATTCACAGGTTATATCCCGTCACGCTATACAACGCGTTAACGTTACCCGCGCCATGTATACCGGACGCACTTAGCGCGACCGTTAACTCCGGTGGAAAACCGGCGCTGTTTTGCCGCGTAACCTGAAAGTGGGTGATGGTTACCGTCGCCGGGTCGGTCATTTTATCCCAGCCTTTTCCCTCGCAGCTCGATGCGCCGCGTAAGGTTTCCAGCACGCCCTTTTGCAGGCGAAACCCGATGCTGTCGGCATCGGTCATCGGTGACGCCTGCCAGATACCGTCGCTGTTAGCATCCCAGCGAATAATGACGCATTGCCCCTGCTGTGCAAGTTCCAGCGCTTCGCCCTGACATTCGCCGTAGCAGTATCCGGCGCGCTGAAGATGCTTCGCCACTGTGTAAAGCCGCTGCCAGACCTCATCGTCCAGCGCCTGCTGGCGGGTCTGTTGTAAAATGCCTCGCTGTAGCGCGGGTAGAAAACGCGATGCCCCCAGCAGCAATACGCTGCTGATAGCCATTGAAATCAGTACTTCCAGCAGCGAAAAACCGCGCATCATCACTGGCACTCGTTGCCTCCTTCACGCTCGCACAAACGTAATCGCCCAAAACTTGAGAGAATCACCTCCCAGTGTCCGGCTGCGCTTTGAACTGAAATACTCCCGGCCCACGCGGTATTACGTAATCCAAAAAAGCCAAAAGACGGTGTGATGCTCGCCAGTTGCACCTCAGCCCACGGTGGCAGAAAAACCAGCGGATTAGCCGATGGGCAACCTTCCATCACGATGTCATCCGCCACCAGACACCATCGCGTATCAACATAATGGGCTTTAATCATCCGATCGCGGTTATGCCAGTTAGCGTCATTACGCAGAAATAGCAGGTAATCCCGCAGCTGCATCGCGGTTTGCCATAGCCGCTGTTGCTGCTGCCAGCGTTGCCAGCCGTATAGTCCACCCGCGCTAAGGATGATAACCAGCGAGACCGCCACCAATGTTTCAATCAGGGTATAACCCGTTTGCTTGTTCATGACGGGGAGTATCAGCAAACCGGAGATGCGTTGCGAGGGGCAGATTGCATTTCTACGAGGCGCTTTCCAGTGAATTTACGTGATTGCAGCGGCTTGCAAAAAAATGGGAAGACGAATTCCAGACATAAAAAAACCGGCACGCAAAAGGTGCCGGTTTTTCATGCACTGCGATTAAATCGCCACAGGCGCTTTAATTCCCGGATGCGGGTCGTAGCCTTCAATCTCGAAATCGTCGAAACGGTAATCAAAGATAGATTCTGGCTTACGTTTAATGACCAGCTTCGGCAACGCGCGTGGTTCACGCGTCAGCTGCAACGCGGTCTGCTCCATATGGTTGCTGTACAGGTGCGTGTCGCCCCCCGTCCAGACAAAATCGCCCACTTCAAGATCGCACTGCTGCGCCATCATATGTACCAGCAGCGCATAGCTGGCGATGTTAAACGGCAGGCCGAGGAACACATCGCAGGAGCGCTGATAGAGCTGGCAGGAGAGTTTGCCATCTGCAACATAGAACTGGAAAAACGCGTGGCACGGCGCCAGCGCCATTTTATCCAGCTCGCCGACATTCCATGCCGACACAATAATGCGGCGGGAATCCGGGTCGTTTTTCAGCTGATTCATTACTGTTGCGATCTGGTCGATGTGACGGCCATCCGGCGTCGGCCAGGCGCGCCACTGTTTGCCGTAAACCGGGCCTAAATCGCCGTTTTCATCGGCCCATTCGTCCCAGATGGTGACGTTATTTTCACGCAGATACGCCACGTTGGTGTCGCCCTGCAGGAACCACAACAGTTCGTGGATGATGGAGCGTAAATGACAACGTTTCGTCGTCACCAGCGGGAAGCCATCCTGCAGATTAAAGCGCATCTGGTGGCCAAAAATAGAGGTCGTGCCCGTGCCGGTACGGTCATTTTTCTGGGTGCCTTCATCAAGCACCTTCTGCATCAGTTCAAGATACTGTTTCATGATTCCTCAGGAGACGTGTTGCTGCGGACGGCGGAATGCCCAAACCATCATAATGATACCCGCAAGCACCATTGGAATGGAAAGGATCTGTCCCATGCTGATGTACTGTACCCACGCGCCGGTGAACTGCTGATCCGGCTGGCGGAAGAATTCGACGATGATACGGAAAAGGCCATAGCCGATCAGGAATAAACCGGAGACCGACCCCGCCGGGCGCGGTTTGCGGATAAACCAGTTGAGGATCAGGAACAGCACCACACCTTCCAGCGCCATTTCATACAGCTGAGACATATGACGCGGCAGCGAACCATAAGTATCAAACAGCGATTGCCATTCCGGGTGTGATGGCAGCAGCGCCAGGTCTTCCGCGCGTGAATTCGGGAAGAGCATGGTGTACTTGAAGCCGGGGTCTACGCGCCCCCACAGTTCGCCGTTGATAAAGTTGCCCAGACGCCCGGCACCCAAACCAAACGGAATCAGCGGAGCAATAAAGTCAGAAACCTGGAAGAAGGTACGTTTGGTGCGTTTCGCGAAGACGATCATCACGATAATCACGCCAATCAGGCCGCCGTGGAAGGACATGCCGCCATCCCAGACGCGGAACAGATACAGCGGATCGCTCAGGAAGAGGTCAAAGTTATAGAACAACACGTAACCGATACGCCCGCCGAGGAATACCCCGAGGAAGCCCGCATACAGCAGATTTTCAACTTCGTTTTTCGTCCAACCACTGCCAGGGCGATTCGCCCGGCGGCCCGCCAGCCACATCGCAAAGACGAAGCCGACCAGATACATCACGCCATACCAGTGCAGCGAGACCGGTCCAATCGAAAAAATTACCGGGTCAAATTCCGGGAAACGCAGATACCCACTATTCATCTGTCACCACAAGTTCTTGTTATTCCGCCGAAAGTGGTCAGCGGTATGGATGTGCGCCTACGTGAAACGAGCGCGCCAAAGGGCAGAATGATAGCACAAGGCTTGCAGGAGAGGATGCCGGGAAGATGTAAAAGATGTGTATAGGGAGCGGGCAAAAGCGTGCCCACTCCCCCGATTTACCGCCCGCCGCGAATTAACCCACCCAGCCCGCGACGTTCCATAAACGCCGCCACCTGATGGCGTACTTCTGTGGTGAGTTGTGCTTCCAGGCTACGCTGCGCCAGCGTTTGCGCCTCTTCAAGCTCAACGTTGCGAAGCAAATACTTCACGCGCGCTACGGAGCGGCCATTCATCGACAAATGCCGGAAACCCAGCCCAACCAGAATCGTCACACACATTGGGTCGCCCGCCATTTCACCACACAGACGAAGATCGATATCGTAGCGCTCCGCTTCCTGCGCCACCATCGACAGCACGCGCAGCATGGCCGGATGCAGGCTATCGTAGATGCTCGCCACGCGTGTATTGTTACGATCGACCGCCAGAATGTACTGGGTAAGATCGTTGGTCCCGACGGAAATAAAGTCAATGCGATTCGCCAGATGCGGCAGCATAAAGACCATCGACGGCACTTCCAGCATGATGCCGATACGCGGTTTCGGGATCGCGTAGCCGATCATCTCTTCCACTTCCCGCCCGGCGCGGTCGATAAGCCTTCGCGCTTCATCAACCTCTTCAAGGCTGGTGACCATCGGCAGCAAAATGCTGAGGTTGCCGGTCGCGGCGTTGGCACGCAGCATGGCGCGCACCTGGATCAGAAAGATCTCCGGCTGATCGAGCGTTATGCGGATCCCACGCCAGCCCAGGCACGGGTTCTCTTCGCTGATGGGCATGTACGGCAGCTGTTTATCCGCACCAACATCAAGCGTACGCAAGGTTACCGGTTTGTCGTTGAACATCTGCAACATGCCCTGATACTGGGCGACCTGTTCCTCTTCCGACGGGAAGCCGCTTTGCAGCATAAACGGAATTTCGGTGCGGTAGAGGCCAATGCCGTCAATGCGCCGCCCCTGTTTCTCTTCATGTTCCGGGCTAAGACCGGCGTTGAGCATGACTTTTACCCGTTCGCCGCTTTTAAGCTGCGCCGGGCGTTCCACATCATCTTCGGCGATGCGGCTGAGTTCATGCTCTTCGCTGATAAGGCGTTGATATTCCTGAATCAGGATCGGTTCAGGGTCAACCAGCAATTCACCGCGATAGCCATCCACCACCAGGTTGCGACCATGCAGCACCGACGGCTGAATATCCGCGCCCATGACGGTAGGAATGCCGAGTGCGCGCACCATGATCGCCGCATGCGAGTTTGCTGCGCCATCGCGAACGACCACGCCCACCAGTCTGTCTTGCGGCACTTCCGCAAGCGTGGTGGCCGAGAGTTCATCCGCCACCAGCACGAAACGTTCCGGCCAGGCATTTGCGCCCTGAATGGTATCGTCGAGATGGAACAGCAGACGCTGGCCCAGCGTACGCAGATCGCCCGCGCGCTCTTTCAGATAGCCGTCACTCAGCGCTGCAAACTGTTCGGCAAACTTCTCTATAACTTTTTTGACCGCCCACTCAGCGACCGAGCCTTTATCCACTTCGGCAAACAGCGCCCGGCGCAGGCTGGCATCGGAAAGCAGGTGTGAGTAAAGGTCGAAAATCGCCGCTGTTTCTTTCTGTGCGCCAGCGGCATAACGCTTGCTGTAGCGACGGAACTCATTGGCCGCCTCCTCCAGCGCGCCGGTCAGGCGTTCGCGCTCTTGCGCGGTGTCGAGCGTCGAGGCTTCGTAGACCTGCTCCATTAATGGCAGCGTGGCATCCATCCAGCCTTCGGCAATCGCCACCCCGGACGACGCCGGAAGCGCGCGAATACGCGTCTGGCGATACTGGCCAAACAGCGCCGTCAGCTGCGACTGCGAAAGTATCGCCGCCATTTGCGTCGCGAGGGTGACCAGGAAAGACTCTTCACTTTCATCGTACTGACGCAGCTCGCGCTGCTGAACGACCAGCACGCCAAGCAGCTGTCGCCGCTGAATAATCGGCACGCCAAGGAAGGCGCGGAAACGCTCTTCTTTTACGGAGGGAATATATTTAAAACTGGGGTGTTTCTGCGCATCGGCCAGGTTGATGGGTTCGGCAAGTCGGCCAACCAGGCCGACAATACCTTCATCAAAGGCGAGCGTGACCGTACGACCGCGCGGTTTTTTTAAGCCGCGCGTCGCCATCAGGTAATAGCTGCGTCGGTCGTGGTCGGCCAGGTAAACCGAGCACACCTCGGTTTCCATCGCCAGGCATATATCCGTAACCAGGATATCCAGCGCCTCGTTTAAACGCGGCGCACTGGCAACCTTCTCGACAATTTCGCGTAAGCGAGTGAGCATAATGTGCGTGGCTTAACCTCTTTTACGTCGATAAGCTGGTGCGCTTTGCGGTCTGGAATTGCTTTCCGCAAGCGCCATCACAACACTGGCGAACTCTTTCATCACCCGGCGGTATACATCGCGCTTAAACGAGACGACCTGACGCACCGGATACCAGTAACTCACCCAGCGCCAGCCATCAAATTCCGGCGTGCTGCTAGTTTGCATATTGATATCTGCGTCATTGCCAATCAACTGCAAGAGAAACCACTTCTGCTTCTGGCCGATACAAACCGGCTTTGTGTCCCAACGCACCAAACGTTTCGGCAACTTGTAACGCAACCAGTTTCGGGTTGAAGCGAGGATCCGCACATCCTTGCGGCTTAATCCTACTTCTTCAAACAGTTCCCGATACATCGCCTGCTCTGCGGTTTCTCCTGGATTTATCCCGCCCTGCGGGAATTGCCAGGAGTGCTGACCATAGCGCCGAGCCCACATGACCTGGCCCTGACGGTTGCAAATTACAATACCAACATTTGGGCGGTAGCCATCGTCATCAATCACCGGACTACCTCAAAATAAGCTTCAATGTGAATGATTGTTTCATACTCCCCGGAAACGGTAAACCACTCTATCACCCCGCTCACAACGAATAACATTTGAATAACTCACAGTAATGACCCGAGTTATAAACAGAGGCGCGAGCACAAAGGCGATTTTATTCACTTTTTCTGTGGATAGAGTTGTGAAGAAGTATGGAATTAACCAGGGAAAACCCGGAGTAGTCCTAATCAACAGGGATGAGAGCATCTCAGGAAAACGCTATTTTTCATAAAGTTATTATCATCATTTATCAGTTATTACAGCATAACGTGATGATCATCACATCACCGATCCTTTGATTGATGAAAGATCGAGCAACGTAGGTTTTATCCACAGATTGTGCCAATATCTTAGGCATCTTTTGTGCGAAAATTCGATTTTCGTCGCACGTCAAGGCTGTAAATCGAAACAGTAGTGGGGCTTTTCCCCAGTTATCCCACTTTTCTGTGGATAACATGGTGTAAGATCCTGTTCATTGCCAGTGACCAGAATTGGAAAACCTTTTTCCTACAACTTTTTCATGAGCAAAGACTGAGAAAAAAACCATATTAATCATGGTATTGGTATATTTACTCAGAAAAAGTTAAACTCTATCCACAGTGTGCAAAACTCTCGTTCATTTTTTGACCAAAAGGTTTAACCCCATGTCCGCCCTGATTCCATTGACCACTTCCCCGCAAACTCAGCTTGAGTTGTTAACACAAGCGCAACGTCTTGCCGGGTATTCACTGGGGGAACTGGCGGCGATGGCAGGGCTACCCATTCCGAAAGATTTGAAACGCGATAAAGGCTGGATTGGCATTCTTCTGGAGCTTTGGCTGGGGGCTAGCGCCGGCAGTAAACCTGAGCAAGATTTCGCTGCGCTCGGCGTCGAGCTTAAAACGATTCCGATTGATAGTCTGGGCCGCCCACTGGAAACCACGTTTGTCTGTGTTGCACCGCTCACCGGCAATACCGGGGTGACCTGGGAGAACAGTCACGTTCGGCATAAACTGAAATGCGTTTTGTGGATCCCGGTTGAAGGCGAGCGTTCCATTCCGCTGGCCGAACGCCGGGTGGGATCGCCGCTGCTGTGGACGCCGAGCGCTGAAGAAGAGAGACAGTTGCAGATGGACTGGGAGGAACTGATGGATCTTATCGTGCTCGGACAGGTCGAGAAGATCACCGCCCGCCACGGCGAAGTGCTGCAACTGCGCCCCAAAGCCGCCAACAGTAAAGCGCTGACCGAAGCCATTGGCGCACACGGCGAACCCATTCTGACGCTTCCGCGCGGTTTTTATCTGAAGAAAAACTTCACCTCCGCCCTGCTGGCCCGTCACTTCATGCTACAAACGTATTAATCTTTTTACCCCGCCGCCGCACAAGCTTATAATTAACGCTTTCGTTTTTGGCAGGACTTTATAGATGTTATTTGCATGGATAACCGATCCCAACGCCTGGCTGGCGCTTGGAACACTGACGCTTCTGGAAATCGTCCTTGGGATCGACAATATTATCTTCCTCTCTTTGGTTGTCGCGAAACTTCCCACCGCACAACGTGCCCACGCCCGTCGCTTAGGGTTGCTGGGCGCAATGATTATGCGTCTGGGCCTGCTGGCTTCCATCGCCTGGGTCGTCAAACTGACAAACCCACTGTTCTCCGTGATGGGACAGGAAATTTCGCTGCGCGATCTCATCTTGCTGGTCGGTGGGCTATTCCTCATCTGGAAAGCCAGTAAAGAGATCCACGAGTCTATTGAAGGCGATGAAGAGGGGCTGAAAACCAACGTTCACTCCTTCATGGGCGCCATTGTGCAGATTATGCTGCTGGACATTATTTTCAGCCTTGATTCGGTGATTACGGCGGTGGGGCTGTCCGATCACCTGTTTATTATGATGGCCGCCGTGGTGATTGCAGTCGGTGTGATGATGTTTGCCGCGCGTCCAATTGGCGATTTTGTTGACCGCCATCCGTCGGTCAAAATGCTGGCGCTGTCGTTCCTGATTCTGGTGGGTTTCACCCTGATTCTGGAAAGTTTCGACGTTCACGTGCCGAAAGGTTACATCTACTTCGCGATGTTCTTCTCAATCGCCGTAGAAAGCCTGAACCTCATCCGCAATAAAAAGAATCCGCTTTAATCCCTCTCTTCAGCCCTCTTTTGAGGGCTGAGTCTTATTTTTTTAAGACTTTACTGCTTTATCCTCTCAAAATATTGAGTTATTACTACAATGATAAACGTGCGGCCATAAAAGGGGATTAAGGATGAAAAAATGGGCAGTGTTGATTTCCGCAGTGGGTTTGGCTTTTGCTGTATCGGGTTGCAGCAGTGATTACGTGATGGCAACCAAGGATGGCAGGATGATCCTGACGGACGGAAAACCGGAGGTCGATGACGACACCGGGCTGATTAGCTACGAAGATCAGCAGGGCAACAGAATGCAGATTAATCGCGACGACGTTTCGCAAATCATTAAACGCTAAGAAAATGAGGTCAGCCGCCTGCTGGCCTTTTTTGATCTTTTTGCTTCCACTTTCCCTCTCCCTCTGCCATTTTTATATTCCTTTGTCGGGATATTCCTGACGTTGTTAAGAAAAAGGAAGCTGGCTATGCACTACCACCGTATCCCCCACAGCTCACTTGAGATAAGTACTCTTGGGCTGGGCACTATGACGTTTGGTGAACAAAATAGTGAAGCCGACGCCCACGCACAGCTCGATTACGCCGTCAGTCAGGGTATCAACTTAATTGACGTCGCCGAAATGTATCCGGTGCCTCCTCGCCCGGAAACACAGGGTTTGACCGAGACCTACGTCGGTAACTGGATTGCCAAACGTGGCAACCGCGAAAAACTGGTCCTGGCCTCAAAAGTCAGCGGCCCTTCACGCAATAACGACAGCGGTATCCGCCCGAATCAGGCGCTGGACCGCAAAAACATTCGTGAAGCCCTGCATGACAGCCTGACCCGCCTGCAAACGGATTATCTCGATTTATACCAGGTACACTGGCCGCAGCGCCCAACCAACTGCTTTGGCAAACTGGGCTACACCTGGGCCGATTCTGCGCCGGTAGTCTCATTACTCGATACGCTGGACGCGCTGAGCGAATTCCAGCGCGCCGGGAAGATTCGTTACATCGGGGTCTCGAACGAAACAGCATTTGGCGTAATGCGCTACCTGCATCTGGCGGATAAACACGATCTGCCGCGGATCGTCACCATCCAGAATCCATACAGCCTGCTGAACCGCAGCTATGAAGTGGGTCTGGCGGAAGTGAGTCAGTTTGAAGGCGTTGAACTGCTGGCCTACTCCTGCCTGGCCTTTGGCACATTAACCGGCAAATACCTTAATGGTGCAAAACCCGCAGGGGCGCGCAATACCCTGTTCAGCCGCTTCACCCGCTACAGCGGTGAGCAGGCGCAGAAAGCGGTGGCAGCGTATGTCGATATCGCCAAACGCCACGGGCTCGACCCGGCACAGATGGCGCTGGCCTTTGTGCGCCGTCAGCCATTTGTCGCCAGCACGCTGCTTGGGGCGACCACGCTTGAACAGCTGAAAACCAACGTCGAGAGCTATCACCTTGAACTGAGTGAAGAGGTGCTGGCAGAGATTGAAGCGGTGCATCAGGTTTATACCTATCCGGCACCGTAATTCCCCGGCCTGACGTTTTGCGTCAGGCCTCTCGTTTTCCCCTTTTTCAGAATTCATTCACACGTTTTAGTCACGTTTTTCTTAACGATGCGCCATAGACTTACGCCGACGCCACGCAGGCGTTTTTCTTCGTTAAGGACAACCATGTTTATTTTAAAACCGCTTCCCCTTGCCCTGTTTCTGGCAGGCATGTCTGTTTCATCGGCCTGGTCTGCACAGCTTACGCAGCCGCTTTCGCTTAAAGAGGTCACCGTTTATCTGCGCGGTGCGAGTCTGCAAAGTGAAGAAACGCTTAATCTCCCTGCCGGAGAGAGCGAAATTACCTTTACGCAGGTTGCAGATTCCGTGCTTCCTGACAGCATCGCCATTGCCATGGATAACGGCGTCACCGTACTTTCCTCGCGCGTCGCGCTGCAGGAAACACAATCCGGCGCGGACCTGTCCGACATCCAGCAGCAGCTTAACGCCGCCAGACAAGAAAAAGAGAAACTGACCGCCGAGAAAAACAATATCAACGCGCAAATTAAGGTGCTGGAGGCTAACCGTTCGTTAACCACCAAGAGCGCGGCGGAGGTGGGAAAATATCTGCAAATGGTCAAAGAAAAGAACGGTGAACTGCTGTTAGCCGCCGGTCAATTGACGCAGAAAATCAGCGACAAGCAGCGGGATATCGATAAGCTGGAGCTGCGCGAAAGTATGAGCAAAGGTGAGTTGGGCGGCGAAAACGAACCGCAGGTGATTATCGCCAGAGTGTATGCCCCCAAAGCCGTCAGCTCCCGGGCAGTGGTGCGTTATATGACCCGAGCCGCCTCATGGTCGCCGCTCTACGATATTCACGCCAGCGCCATTAATCAACCGCTGCGGCTGGTCTATAAGGCCAGTATTCGCCAGTATACGGGGCTGGCGTGGAAGAACGTTAAGCTGGTGCTCTCTACCAGCGAGCCGAATACGCATCTGACGTTGCCGCGCATGGAGACGCAGTATGTGGATGTACGCGATGAGAGTATAAAGATGTCGGGCTATGCATACGGATCTGGCAGCGGTTCACTTGATGCGGCCTTCCAGGCACAAGAGAAAGCGACGGCTCGTAAGGACGCTTATGCCGCCGAGGACGCGGCAGCGGCGACAAAAGCCGCCGCTGATAAAAAAGCAGCAGAAGCCGGTCGTCGTTATGCCGCCCCGGTAAAAGCACCATCCCCAAGGCCCGCAGAAAACTTCACCGCATTAAACGTCCGTTATGCGCTCACCCTTCCCTGGCAAATCGACAGCGATAACAACGCGCGTACGGTGGTGATTAAAGAAGAGTCCGTCTCCGGCAACTATCGCTTCTTTGCGATCCCGAAAATCAGCAATGACGCCTATTTGCAGGTGCAAATTAACGCATGGGAAGATCTGAACTTGATCCCCGGTGAAAGCCAGATTTTCTTTGGCACCAACCGCACAGGGGTCGGCTATTTACAGCCACCGGAAGATGGTAAATCACTGAACATTCAGCTTAATCGTGACCCGAAGCTGATCATCCAGCGTAAAACGGTGCAGAAGAAAGAGAATGCGGTCTCAATCTTTAACGACGATGCGGTACGCAACTTCAGCTATTCCCTGAACGTGAAAAACAGTTATGCCGAAGCCGTGGATTTAACCCTTCTCGATCAAATCCCGGTCAGCGCCAACAGCGATATTACGGTGGAAAAAGTGCAGTATGGGCAGGCGCAGTACAACGCCAGAACCGGCGAACTGAGCTGGGAACTGCATCTGGCGGGGAAAGAGAACGTCAGTTTGCCGTTTTCTTATGCGGTGAAGTATCCGAAAAAAATCACGCCTTCAGGATTATAAATTCAGCGGGTGGCGTTTAACGCCACCCGCTGCTCGCTTATCGCCTGTGCCCCCACAGCCACAGGCCGATAATCGCCAGCGCAAACAGCGCGCCAAAGCCAATACCTACGCCAACCACCGGAATTCCCACCATCACCGCCAACGAGTAAATCCCCAGCATAATCAGCATCGCGCTGTTTTCGCCCAGGTTCTGCACGGCGATAGCGTTTCCTGCGCCCACCGAGTGTTTGCCGATATCCTGAAGCAGCGCGTTAAGCGGCACGACAAAGAACCCCCCGCAAATCCCGATGACAAACAGCAGTGCATAGGCTGGCAGAATCGCGTGTTGCAGGGCGAAAATCGCCACTACCACACCAATTAACACGCCTGCTGGCATGCACCGGGCGACGGTTTGCAGCGTCACCAGTTTGGCCGCTGCGCCTGCACCGACCACAATCCCTACGGCGACCATGGCGTTAAGATACGTGGGCGTGGCGTTATCGGTAATGCCGAGCGCCACCGGTACCCACAGCACCAGCAGGAATCGCAGCGTCACGCCGGCGCCCCAGAACAGACTGGTCCCCAACAGCGAGAAACGCGCTTCGCCGTTGTGCCACAGGGTTTTGCAAGCGCTGAAGAAACTGTTGGTCATCGGGCGAAATCGCCAGGATTGCCCTGGGCGCGCCGCCGCAAGCCTGGGAATAAAAAGGTTAGCGACCACTGCGCCGCCGTAAGCGATAGCGCAGGCTACCAGCGCCGCAATCACGTGCCAGTCGGCCAGCACTCCGCCCGCCACCGAGCCCAGCAGTATGGCGGCAATGGTCGATGCTTCCATCAACCCGTTGGCTTTCACCAGCTTATCGCCGGTTGTCAGCTCGCCCAGAATGCCATACTTGGCCGGTGAGTAACCCGCCGCCCCAATGCCCACCAGCAAATAACCGATGAACGGGTTTACACCGAAGCAGATGCTCGCTGCACCAATCAGTTTCAGGCCGTTGGTCATCATCATGACGCGACCTTTGGCAAAGCTGTCTGCTATCTGCCCTACGAACGGTGCGAAAAGAATGTAAGCGCCCACAAACACCATCTGTAAAACCGGTTGACTCCATTCGGGATAAAACTGCTGTTTCATCAATGCCAGCGTGGCAAACAGCAGGGCGTTATCACCGAACGCGGAGAGAAACTGAGCGGCAATCACCGCCATCATGCCCTTCGACCAGATAGAGGTGTTAGTGTGTACTGACTCACTCATTGTGCTGTTCTGCCTCTTCAACCATACCTTTGAGCGTCACGAAGTCCGGCTTGCCGCTGCCCAATAGCGGGAGTTGTTTCAGCCAGCGGATATCGCGCGGCACGGCCAGTTCCGGTACGCCATGTGCCCGCGCGTACTGCAACAGTTTGTCGCGGGTCAGCTCATTATCGGTGGTAAACAGCACCAGCGCCTCCCCTTTGCTGGCATCTGTTTTCACAGCTGTGGCGTGCATTTTCTCTGGGGATACCGCCAGCGCCACCTGCTCGACCATTTCCAGGGATACCATTTCCCCGGCAATTTTCGCGAAGCGTTTGGCGCGGCCCTGAATTTGCACAAATCCCTGTTCGTCAAAGGCGACGATATCGCCCGTGTCGTACCAGCCCTCTTCCAGCTCGCCGTGTTGGTTCTCGGCGCTCGGTTTTTCCAGCACGCCAGGGTTCTCGACGCGCAAATAGCCGGTCATGATATTCGGCCCTTTCAACTGCAATCGTCCGCCTTTATCAATACCAGGGATCGCCAGCAAACGCGCATCCATTCCGGGTAAAATGCGCCCCACAGTACCCGGCTTCGCCGCCATCGGCACGTTAATGGAAACCACTGGCGCGCATTCCGTCACGCCGTAGCCTTCCAGAATGCGCAGGCCGAACTTGTCCTGCCAGAGTTCTTTGGTACTTTGCTGCAGTTTTTCCGCCCCCGCGACCACGTAGCGAAGACGATAAAAATCATACGGATTCGCGAAGCGCGCGTAGTGACCAAGGAAGGTGGAGGTACCAAACAGTACGGTACAGTTACGGTCATAAACCAGCTCCGGCACGATGCGATAATGCAATGGGCTCGGATAAAGGAATACCTGCGCGCCGGTCAGCAGCGGCGTAAACAGCCCGACCGTCAGACCGAAGGAGTGAAACAGCGGCAGCGCGGACATAAAGCGATCGTTAGCGGTAAAGTCGGCGATGGTTTTAATCTGCTCGACGTTCGCCAGAATGCTTTTATGGCTGTGCACCACACCTTTCGGGTTGCCTTCGGAACCGGAAGTGAAGAGGATAATCGCCGGGTCTTCCGGTTTCTGTTCGACCTGCGCCAGACGCGGCACCAGCAGGCGCGAGAAAATCCACAGTTTGTCCTGGGGAGTGATATCACCTTTTAAATCTTCGAGGAACACCCAACGTACCTGAGTCAGCTGTTCGGTCAGGTGCCAGAGTTTGCCTTTATCAAGGAAGGTACGTGACGTAAATATCGTCTTCAGTTCCGCCGCGGTAATCGCGCTGGAAAGCCCCTTCACGCCCGCCGTGTAGTTCATCATCGCCGGAATACGCCCGCGCGCAATCGCCCCGAAAATCACCGCCGCGCTGATCCCTGCGTTCGGCAGCATCAGGCCGATGCGTTCGCCTTTCCGGGTGTATTTGTCGAGGATCCGCGCCACAAACAGCGTTTTGGTCATCAGTTTGTGGTAACTGTCGGGCTGGAAGTTAATGTCTTCCACGCATGGTTTTTTTGCGCCATAACGATACTGGGCGTTAATCAGCGATTCAAAAAGCGTTTCACGCGGACGCACCGCCATCCGCGCTTCCATCATAATTTGATGCAGCATTTCGCCCGCAATTTTGCGGCGATCGCGCGCACGCGGCGCATCCGGCATCTCAATACGGGTTGGCGGCAACAGATGCAGCCGAATTTGCGGGAAGAGACGCTGCTTCACCAGCCCTTTCAGGCGGCTGAAGTAGGTCAGTTCTGCCCCTTCAATACGTACCGGGATAATGGTCGCGCCCGATTTTGCCGCCACAAAGGCCGCGCCGTCGTAGATTTTCATCAGCGAACCAGAAACCGAAATACGCCCTTCGGGAAAAATCACCACCGGTCTACCCTGTTCAATCAGGCGCACCAGGTGTTTGATAGACATTGGTTTAGTCGGGTCGAGCGGTACAAAGTCGATCAGTGGCGTGAGCCAGCGCATAAACCATTTTTGCGAAATCGAGGAGTAAACTGCAAATACCGGACGTACTGGCAGAAATAGCGCCAGCAAAATACCATCAATAAATGAGACATGGTTCGGGGTAATCAGCACCTTTGATTGTGTTAAAGCCGCTGTGTCGCCGGTCATCCTTACCCGAAACAGAACTTTAAAAAGCTGCCGAAAAAAGCCAATAACCATACCAACTCCTTTTGCCAAAGTTTTCTCTGCATGAAGGGTACATGAGAAAACAGCGTAAAAGCAGTAAACCCCCAATTCTTGACAAAAAAAACCTGCGCATCTGCGCAGGTTGGTGTAATTCAAGTCAGTCAACCTTACGGATGACTTCACCTATCAATACCTCTGGGATAATCAGAGTAGCAATCCCGCCGCTGTTTTCTCCAGTACAGAACCGCAACAGCCCTTCGCAAAGTGTAAGCAAAAGTTTGTATTCGTTTTTTTAGAATCACTTAGTGCTTTTTCGTGTCAACAGGGGACTATCAAAGATCTTTCCTTCACGCGCCTCTCGCCCTTGAACCTGCGCGAAATTTCCGTAACACTACAGTGGTGTAACCGTTTACCCATCGAAAAGGCAGTGTATGGCGACTATCAAAGATGTGGCTCGACTGGCTGGCGTCTCTGTCGCCACCGTCTCCCGCGTAATCAATAATTCCCCGAAAGCCAGCGATGCTTCGCGTCAGTCGGTGTCTTCGGCCATGGAAACACTCAACTACCACCCTAACGCTAACGCGCGCGCCCTGGCGCAGCAGTCAACGGAAACCGTGGGGCTGGTGGTGGGCGATGTGTCTGATCCCTTCTTTGGCGCCATGGTCAAAGCTGTAGAGCAGGTGGCATATCACACAGGCAACTTTTTGCTGATCGGTAACGGCTATCACAATGAATTAAAAGAGCGTCAGGCCATTGAGCAGTTAATCCGCCATCGCTGTGCGGCGCTGGTAGTACACACCAAAATGATTCCTGATGCGGAACTGGTCGGGTTGATGAAGCAAATACCCGGCATGGTGCTGATTAACCGCATATTGCCCGGCTTTGAAAAACGCTGCGTGGCGCTGGACGACCGCTATGGCGCGTGGCTCGCGACACGTCATTTGATTCAGCAGGGGCATACCCGGATTGGCTACATCTGCTCAAACCACGCGATTTCCGATGCGGAAGACCGCTTGCAGGGATATTACGACGCGCTAAAAGAGAACGGGCTGCCGTGTAACGATCGGCTGGTGACCTTCGCGGAACCCGACGAAAGCGGCGGCGAGCAGGCAATGACCGAGCTACTGGGGCGCGGAAAACAGTTTACCGCCGTGGCCTGCTATAACGACTCGATGGCAGCAGGCGCAATGGGCGTGCTCAATGATAACGGCATCGACGTGCCGCAGGAGATTTCGCTGATTGGTTTCGATGATGTACTGGTATCACGCTATGTGCGCCCACGTCTGACAACCATTCGTTATCCGATTGTCACCATGGCAACGCAGGCAGCAGAACTGGCGCTGGCACTGTCGGAAAAACGCCCGGTGCCAGATGTCACGCATCTCTTCAGCCCGACGCTTGTGCGCCGTCATTCGGTGTCGGTGCCGGCGGAGAGTGATAAGGCTTAATGCTTCAGGCGGGTAGCGCTACGCACACCCGCCATATCCCTATAATATTCAACGGCTATCGCGAGCACTTTTCCTAAAACCCTCTGTTTACGTATTACCTCTCATTTCGTTTTGGTCTTTGTATAAATAATATCTGGGGCCAAAATATCTCCAACACCTGGACCTTCAGTTTCTGACAAGCTCGGGTTCTATAACATATGGGTTTTCAATAATCATAACTACAAAGGTTTTAACATAAAAACATAATAACTCAACATACTACATTGCAACTCAGGAACTGAAAAATGCCACAAAAAATAAAAAACAAAATAAAAGATATCTTTTTTATATTCAGGGGTAAAATAAAAACCCCATTTTCTGGAGTTTTTGTAATTGCATTTTCGATATGGTTCATAAAATCGACAATAGAAGATATGGCCATGTATCAGTTTACATCTCTCTTTCACTATGGAGAGATTATTTACTTCAACGGCTATCAGATAGTTCTTCCTCTAGGTATTCCAATTTTTTTCTTTGCAATGGCAACCATAGTATTTTCATTTTTTAGGAAAGGTACCAAGAAAAATAGACTTCACCATGAACCTCATTACGTTAATCTTAATCATGCTAATCTTTCTTACTCAACTCCTTTGTCTGCTCGTCACCATATGGCTGGGTGTATTCTCCCCCTACAAGGCATGCGAAACAGAAGCTCTGAGGTATTTTTATGTTCGAGATCTCGGAGACTGTCAACGCCTGATGTGGGAAGATACACACATAGAGTGAGAAGGTAATACGCACGTAAACTCGCTCTTTCACAATAGTACCTGGCAGCCAACCATTAGAGATAAAATTAAGATTGAAAACGGAACGCAAACCCATTACAAAAAAACATAATAATAATTCAACATATTGGAATAGAACAAAATCATTTATGAGTGGTGTTATTATCAGCACTGTCTCCATACTCATCCTGTATGACTATTCCACCACGCTGACAGCATACAAACTAACATCAATTTTTCATTACGGCGATATCATTTATTTTAATAGTATCGATTTTTCATTATTAATGACGGTACCAGGATTTTGTTGCGGGTTTATTTTTGGCGTACTCACTATTATCTTTGGCGTTAAACGCCCCAAAAATGTTGAGTTTACGATGTGCATCGCCGCTTGCATAATGATCCCACTTTTAGTTATGACACAGGTCGTCGGTTTTCTCGTCACCATCTGGTTGGGAGTATTCTCCCCCTACAAAACATGCGAACCAGAAGGCTTCAGGTATTACTACGTTCGGGATATCGGAGATTGCCAACGTTTAATAGGGGAAGAAACGCGTAAAGAGTAAGAAGGCCCTGCGTGTGCTCCCTGGTCTCGCTGCACACCCACTTCCCTTCAAAACCGTGATCCCGATAGTTATTTGCCGCGTTCTCAACGCATATGCCCCTGAATGTCTGTGATAAACTGCGGAAATCACGTGGCATCAGGAACAGACAATGACAACAATGCTGGATGTCTCAATTCGCGCAGGCGTTTCGAAAGCAACGGTTTCCCGCGTCTTGAACGGCACAGGTCAGGTAAAAGAGAGCACCCGTCAGCAGGTGTTCAAAGCAATGGAAGAGTTGGGCTACCGGCCAAATTTTCTGGCGCGCTCACTGGCAAACCGCACCAGCAATAGCATTGGGCTGATTGTCTCAACCTTTGACGGCTTCTATTTTGGCCGCCTGTTACAACAGGCATCGCGTCAGACGGAAGTCTGGGGCAAGCAGTTGATTGTCGCCGACGGGCACGACGAGCCAGAGCGAGAAAAGCAGGCAGTGCAGATGCTGGCCGATCGCCAGTGCGATGCGATTGTGCTCTACACCCGTTTTATGAGCGAAGAAACCATCATGTCGCTCATCGATTCCATTCCCATGCCGCTGGTGGTGATCAACCGCGACGTCAGCCAGGCGCGCGAGCGCTGCGTCTTCTTCGAACAGCAGGATGCCGCCTTTCAGGCAGTGGAGTACCTGATTTCTCAGGGCCATCGCGACATCGCCTGCCTCACGGTACCCATCCACACGCCGACCGGGAAAGCGCGTTTAGAAGGGTATAAAAATGCGCTGGAAAAACATGGTATTGCATGGGATCCGGCGAAGGTAAAATATGGCGATGCGGGTATGACCTGCGGCTTTGAGAAGTGCAATGAACTGCTGAGCGAAAAGGTGCCATTTAGCGCGCTGTTTGCCTGTAACGATGATATGGCGCTGGGCGCATCAAAAGCGCTGCATCAGGCAGGGCTACGCATTCCGCAGGATATTTCACTGTTCGGGTTCGATGACGCGCCGAGCGCGAAATGGCTGGAGCCGGGGCTGTCGACGGTTTATCTGCCGATCGATAACATGATCGTGACCGCTATCGATCAAGCCATTAAGCTCGCCAATGACGAGCCTATTGAAACCATCCCGCCGTTTACCGGCACGCTGGTTCTACGTGATACGGTGACGACGGGACCGTTTTACGCCAGTTCCAGCGCCAGCAGTTCCTGAATTGTCTGACGGCGGCGAATCAAACGCGCCGCGCCATTATCAAACAGCACTTCCGGCAGTAGCGGGCGACTGTTGTAGTTCGATGACATCGACGCACCGTACGCACCGGTGTCGTGCAGTACCAGATAATCGCCCGGCTTCACCGCAGGCAAGGCGCGCGTTTCCACTTTTCCACCTTCCTGCTGTGTAAAGACATCGCCCGACTCGCACAGCGGGCCGGCAACCACCGTTTCAATCAGCGGTGCCTGGGAGAGGTCGCGCCCGTTAGCGGCGAGCGCTGAAATGTGGTGATAGCTACCGTACATGGCCGGACGCATCAGATCGTTAAATCCGGCATCGATCAGCACAAAGTGGCGGCTCCCCATCGCTTTCACGCTACGCACCTGCGCCACCAGCACGCCAGACTCCGCCACCAGGAAGCGCCCCGGCTCAAGTTCAAGCTTGACCGGATGCCCCAGATGTTTGGCAATCTGTTCACGCGCACCGTTCCACAGGCCGTAGTAGTGATCGGTGTTGATCGCTTCTTCGCCTTCACGATAGGGGATAGACAGCCCGCCCCCCGCAGAGATCGCTTCCAGATCCTGACCAAATTCAATAACCTGACGCACCATTGCACCGCAAACCTGTTCCAGATGCCCATAATCCACGCCGGAACCGATGTGCATGTGAATGCCCACCAGCTTTAGCTGATAACGCTGAATCACGTCCAGCGCGGCCGGAAGATCGCTATACCAGATACCGTGTTTGCTGTTTTCGCCGCCGGTGTTGGTTTTCTGGCTGTGACCGTGACCAAAGCCTGGATTCACGCGCAGCCACACGCGATGTCCTGGAGACACCTCACCCAGTTGTGCCAGCATATCGACGGAACCGGCGTTTACCGGGATCTGCAACTCATGCACGCGTGAAAGCGTCGCCTCGTCGATGGTGTCAGCGGTAAAAACGATATCATCAGAACCTGCCCCTGGCTGATAGCCCGCCACCAGCGCGCGCTCAATCTCACCCAATGACACTGAATCTACCTTCACACCCTGCTCGCGCATCAGACGCAGAATATGGATGTTCGAGCATGCTTTTTGGGCAAAACGCACGACATCAAACTGGCTCAATTTGGCAATCTGCTGGCGAATAATTTGCGCGTCATACACCCAGACCGGGCAGCCAAATTCAGCGGGCAGGCGCAGCAGATTTTCTGCAGTCAGGTCGGTGTCGGTACTGTTAAGCGGGCGTGGCATAAAAGGCTCCGGTGTCAGATGTTGCTTTTTACCGATTACGCCACAGGATGAAGGGAATAAAAAATATCGTTTTATGGCGAGTCTATGCAAAAATGATATGGTTTGGATTTGTGCGCGGTATACCCCTCACCCCGGCCCTCTTCCCCAAAGGGGCGAGGGCGAAACACGCGCACGGTCAGTCCCCTCGCCCCTTTGGGGAGAGGGTTAAGGTGAGGGGGAAAAAACCCACAAACCAGGAGCCCACAATGCCCGCCGTCAACCTGCGCCACATTGAAATCTTCCATGCGGTTATGACCGCCGGTAACCTGACGGAAGCCGCGCGCCTGCTGCACACCTCGCAGCCCACGGTCAGCCGCGAACTGGCGCGCTTTGAAAAAGTGCTCGGATTGAAGCTCTTTGAACGCAGCCGTGGCCGCTTACATCCTACCGTTCAAGGATTAAGACTGTTTGAAGAGGTGCAACGCTCCTGGTACGGGCTCGATCGTATCGTTAGCGCGGCGGAAAGCCTGCGCGAGTTCCGCCAGGGCGAGCTGTCGATTGTGTGCCTGCCGGTGTTTTCACAATCCTTTTTACCGTTGTTGATCCAGCCTTTTCTGGCGCGCTACCCGGATGTCAGCCTGCAAATCGTGCCGCAGGAGTCGCCGTTGCTGGAGGAGTGGCTCTCGGCACAGCGCCATGATTTAGGGCTGACGGAAACGCTGCACACGCCCGCAGGGACTGAACGCACGCCGCTACTGACGCTCAACGAAGTCTGCGTGCTGCCGCAGGATCATCCACTGACGGCAAAAAGCGTACTGACGCCGGAAGATTTTCAGGGCGAAAATTACATCAGCCTGTCGCGTACCGACAGCTATCGCCAACTGCTGGATGCATTATTCACCGAGCATCAGGTGAAACGGAGAATGGTGGTAGAAACCCACAGCGCGGCGTCAATTTGTGCGATGGTGCGGGCAGGCGCGGGAATTTCAGTGGTTAACCCATTCACCGCGCTGGATTACGTTAATAGCGGGGTGGTGATCCGCCGTTTCAGTAAAGATGTGCCGTTTACCGTGAGTCTGATTCGCCCGCTCCACCGGCCCGGTTCGGCGCTGGTTGAGGCATTTACGCAGCATATGCAGGTGAATCTGGGTGTGATTACCGATACGTTGAACAAGGTTCTAGCGCCGTAAAGGGATGCCGGATGGCGGCTACGCCTTATCCGGCCTACGAATCGTGCGTGTTTGCCGGATGGCGGCTGCGCCTTATCCGGCCTACTAATCGTGCGTGTTTGCCGGATGGCGGCTGCGCCTTATCCGGCCTACTAATCGTGCGTGTTTGCCGGATGGCGGCAGTCTTGTAGGCCCGGTAAGCGAAGCGTCACCGGGCATTAAGGCTCAGGAGAGCATGAAATCCACCGCATCAGCGGCGTGGATCGCCGCCGTATCGAACACCGGCAGCGGGCTAAGTTCCGCAGGCACCAGCAGGCCAATTTCGGTGCAGCCAAAAATCACGCCCTGCGCACCCTGCGCTTTAAGTGCCGAAATCACCTCGAGGTAATAGTCACGTGACGCCTCGCTGAAGGTGCCAAGGCACAGCTCATCAAAGATTATCTGGTTGATACGCGCGCGGTCGTCGCTGTCCGGAATCAGCGTGCTGATGGCAAATTCCTGTTGCAGACGGCCGCGATAGAAATCCTGTTCCATGGTGTAGCGTGTGCCCAACAGCGCAACGTTACGCATTCCCGTTTTCTGGATGGCGCGTCCGGTCGCATCGGCAATGTGCAGGAACGGCACAGTCACAGCGTTCTCGATGTGATCCGCCACTTTGTGCATGGTGTTGGTACACAGCACAATCCCTTGTGCACCGGCCTGCTCCAGCCCTTTTGCCGCCTGCGCCAGAATGTCGCCCGCGCGCTGCCAGTCACCGCTCGACTGACAGGCTTCAATCTCCTGAAAATCAACGCTATGCAGCAGTATTTGCGCCGAATGCAGCCCACCCAGGCGCTGCTTTACGCCTTCATTAATCAGCCGATAATAGGGGATTGTCGATTCCCAGCTCATGCCACCTAACAGCCCAATCGTTTTCATTTTTATGCCTCGGTTTTTCGCGTGCCTCCAGTGAAGCAAACTTGTGATCAACTTTCCACTTCTCCAGCAGCCGATTTCTTTTTCACGCATTCTGAGATAAGTTAAATGAAACATTGTTTCAACTTACTACAGGACTGCCTGATGTTTATTTTTCATAAAGAGACCACCCTTGAAGACCTGGGTAACGGCGTCACCCGTCGTATCCTCGCCCATGATGGCAAGATGATGGCGGTAGAGGTCAACTTTGAGCAAGGCGCCGTTGGCCCGCTGCATAACCACCCGCACGAGCAGTTGACCTACGTGCTTTCCGGTGAATTTGAGTTCACGATCGGCGACGAAAAACACGTCGTGCGCGCAGGCGACACGCTGTATAAAAAACCGGAAATTATGCACGGTTGTGTTTGCCTGCAAGCCGGTACGCTGCTGGATACCTTTACCCCAATGCGCCAGGATTTCCTCAAGGGCTAATATTTTCACACCGCCAAAAGCCTTCGTTTAGCGAAGGTTTTTTTTACTTCAAATAATTAAGCATTAGCCTGTTAACCATTAACGGAACCACTAATTTCAGCCGGTTAATGCGTGTTTTCTCTTATCTACTTCCATACCACCTTAGTAGAAACACCACCCACCTCACTTAATTGAAACATCGTTTCGACTTCGATCACATTTCCATCATTAAACGCATGACGCGGAAACAAATAGCAATAAAATAAAATTAAAACGGTGTTTTACTAATCGCGCATTACAAAACGTCAGAGTTGAAACAGCAAAACGCCACCAATGGAATGAGTAGTAAAAAAGTCTTACACAACATTTATTTACAGGGAAGGATCGTATGACCGACACCAAGCTAACACCGTGAATTCCGCGCCCCGTGCCCCTCGTGTGGAGCGATGACCGAACCTCAATCCGTTTTACAAACTTGTTTGCCAGGTAGGTATCTATGAATGAAAACAGAATGCTGGGTTTGGCCTGGATTTCGCCCTATATCATTGGGTTGATAATCTTTACGGCCTTCCCGTTTGTGTCATCTTTCTTTCTCAGTTTTACTGAGTACGACTTGATGAGTCCGCCGGTATTTAACGGCATTGAGAACTATCGCTATATGTTTACCGAAGATACGCTCTTCTGGAAATCTATGGGCGTAACGTTCGCGTATGTATTTTTGACCATTCCGCTAAAGCTCGCTTTCGCCCTTGGCATTGCGTTTGTTCTTAACTTTAAATTACGCGGCATCGGGTTCTTCCGTACCGCCTATTATATTCCGTCTATTCTTGGCAGTTCTGTAGCCATTGCCGTGTTATGGCGCGCCCTGTTTGCCATCGACGGCCTGCTGAACAGCTTCCTCGGCGTGTTTGGTTTTGATGCTATTAACTGGCTGGGCGAGCCGTCTCTGGCGCTGATGTCCGTTACGCTGCTGCGTGTCTGGCAGTTCGGTTCCGCGATGGTTATCTTCCTGGCCGCACTGCAAAACGTGCCGCAATCGCAGTACGAAGCCGCGATGATCGATGGCGCATCCAAATGGCAGATGTTTATGAAGGTCACCGTGCCGCTGATCACGCCGGTTATTTTCTTCAACTTCATCATGCAAACCACTCAGGCGTTCCAGGAGTTTACCGGCCCGTATGTGATTACCGGCGGCGGCCCAACTTACTCCACGTACCTGTTCTCGCTCTACATCTACGACACCGCGTTTAAATATTTCGATATGGGTTATGGCGCAGCGCTGGCGTGGGTTCTGTTCCTGGTCGTCGCGGTCTTCGCCGCCATCGCCTTTAAGTCTTCAAAATACTGGGTGTTCTACTCCGCCGATAAGGGAGGCAAAAATGGCTGATATTCAACAAATCGACGAAGCAAGAAGCATCGCTGAACGTGAGGTTGCCCGCACCCTGAGACGCGAGAAGATTAACGCCTGGGTTCGCTACACCATCCTGCTGTTTGTCGGCCTGCTGATGCTTTACCCGCTGGCGTGGATGTTCTCGGCGTCGTTCAAACCGAACCACGAGATCTTCACCACCCTGGGCCTGTGGCCAGCAAATGCCACCTGGGAAGGGTTTATCAACGGCTGGAAAACCGGTACCGAATACAACTTCGGCCATTACATGCTGAACACCTTCAAGTATGTGATCCCGAAAGTGATTCTGACCATTATCTCTTCCACTATCGTGGCTTACGGCTTTGCCCGCTTCGAGATTCCGTGGAAGAAATTCTGGTTTGCCACGCTCATCACCACCATGCTGCTGCCGAGCACCGTACTGCTGATTCCTCAGTACCTGATGTTCCGCGAAATGGGCATGTTGAACAGCTACATGCCGCTGTATCTGCCGCTGGCGTTCGCCACGCAGGGATTCTTCGTCTTCATGCTGATTCAGTTCCTACGCGGTGTACCGCGTGACATGGAAGAAGCGGCGCAAATTGACGGCTGTAACTCTATTCAGGTGCTGTGGTACGTGGTGGTGCCGATTCTCAAACCGGCCATTATCTCCGTCGCACTGTTCCAGTTTATGTGGTCCATGAACGACTTTATCGGCCCGCTGATCTACGTCTACAGCGTCGATAAGTACCCGATTGCACTGGCACTGAAAATGTCCATCGACGTCACCGAAGGTGCGCCGTGGAACGAAATTCTGGCAATGGCGAGCATCTCCATTCTGCCGTCCATCATTGTGTTCTTCCTGGCTCAACGCTACTTCGTACAGGGCGTGACCAGCAGCGGAATTAAAGGTTAAGAGGGATATATCATGGCTGAAGTGATTTTCAACAAACTGGAAAAAGTGTACTCCAACGGCTTCAAAGCGGTACATGGTATCGACCTTAAAATTGCTGAAGGCGAATTTATGGTGATCGTTGGCCCATCGGGCTGCGCCAAATCCACCACCCTGCGCATGCTGGCCGGGCTGGAAACCATCAGCGGTGGCGAAGTGCGCATCGGCGAGAAAGTGGTGAATAACCTCGCGCCGAAAGAGCGTGGCATTGCGATGGTGTTCCAGAACTACGCGCTTTATCCGCACATGACCGTGCGCGAGAACCTGGCGTTCGGCCTGAAGCTGAGCAAAATGCCAAAAGATCAAATCGACAGGCAGGTCGATGAAGCGGCGAAAATTCTTGAGCTGGATGAACTGCTGGACAGACTGCCGCGCCAGCTCTCCGGCGGCCAGGCACAGCGTGTGGCCGTAGGCCGCGCGATTGTGAAAAAGCCAGACGTGTTCCTGTTCGATGAACCGCTCTCCAACCTTGACGCCAAACTGCGTGCATCGATGCGCATCCGTATTTCTGACCTGCATAAGCAGTTGAAGAAATCGGGCAAACCGGCGACCACCGTTTACGTCACCCACGATCAGACCGAAGCGATGACCATGGGCGACCGTATCTGCGTCATGAAGCTGGGTCACATCATGCAGGTCGATACGCCGGATAACCTTTACCACAAGCCGAAAAACATGTTCGTCGCGGGCTTTATCGGCGCACCGGAAATGAACATTCGCGCCAGCAAACTGGTGGAGAAAGAAGGACACCTCTCTCTGACCATCGGCGACGAGTTCCTGCCGCTGAGCAACGTGTTAGAGCAGAAACTGGCGGGCCATAAAAATGAAGACGTGTTCTACGGCATTCGCCCGGAATTCGTTTCCGTATCAGATGAGCCTTATGCCGAAGGCGGTTGCACCGGCGAGATGGTTCGCGTTGAAAACATGGGCCATGAGTTCTTCGTTTACCTGAAAGTCGCCAACTACGAGCTGACGGCGCGCATTCCATCGGATGAAGCTAAGCCAATGATTGATAAAGGGCTTAACCGTAAAGTGTACTTTAAGTTTGATATGAATAAGTGTCATATCTTTGACGCAAAAACAGAACAGAACCTCTCTCTTTAATGGAGTATTAAAATGAAAAAAGTGCTTTTAAGCGCAGCAATCTCCACCATTTTGGGACTGACTGCTTTACCCTCAATGGCAAAAGATGTGGATTTACGTATGTCCTGGTGGGGCGGTAATGGCCGTCACCAGGTCACTCTGAAGGCGCTGGAAGAGTTCCATAAACAGAACCCTGACATCAACGTTAAAGCGGAATATACCGGCTGGGATGGTCACCTCTCCCGTCTGACCACCCAAATTGCGGGCGGTACCGAGCCGGATGTGATGCAAACCAACTGGAACTGGTTGCCGATTTTCTCCAAAACGGGTGATGGCTTCTATGACCTGAATAAAATGAAAGATGTCATCGACCTGAGCCAGTTCGATGCCAAAGAGCTGCAAACAACCACGGTGAACGGCAAGCTGAACGGTATTCCAATTTCCGTCACGGCGCGCGTGTTCTACTTCAACGATGAAACCTGGAAAAAAGCTGGCGTGGAGTACCCGAAAACCTGGGACGCGCTGATGGAAGCGGGGAAAACCTTCGAAAGCAAACTGGGTAAACAGTACTACCCGGTGGTGCTTGAGCATCAGGATACCCTGGCGCTGCTGAACTCGTATATGGTGCAGAAGTACAACACGGCCGCCATTGATGAGAAGACCAAAAAGCTGGCCTGGAGCAAAGATCAGTGGAATGAGTTTTTCCAGATGTACAAAAAGCTCGTCGACAGTCACGTGATGCCGGATACCAAGTACTACGCTTCTTTCGGTAAGAGCAACATGTACGAAATGAAGCCGTGGATCCAGGGTGAATGGGGGGGAACCTACATGTGGAACTCCACCATCAATAAATATTCCGACAACCTGAAGCCGCCAGCAAAACTGGAGCTGGGTAACTATCCGATGCTGGAAGGCGCAACCGACGCGGGCCTGTTCTTCAAACCGGCGCAAATGCTCTCTATCGGTAAGTCGACGAAAAACCCGGAAGCGGCAGCGAAGTTGATCAATTTCCTGCTTAACAATAAAGAAGCGGTTGATACGCTGGGCCTGGAGCGCGGCGTGCCGCTGAGCAAGGCCGCGGTGAAATTCCTGACCGAAGACGGCATCATCAAAGAGGATGACCCGGCGGTCTCCGGCCTGCGTCTGGCACAGTCTCTGCCGACCAAACTGAGCGTGTCTCCGTACTTTGATGACCCGCAGATCGTCGCTCAGTTCGGCACCACGCTGCAATACATCGATTACGGTCAGAAATCTGTGGAAGATGCTGCCACAGACTTCCAGCGCCAGGCGGAACGTATTCTGCGTCGCGCCATGCGTTAATCCCGACCTTATCTCTCAATACCCTGGCGCTTCGGCGGCGGGGTATTTTTTTATCAGGAGCTGATTAATGAAAGGTAAAATTATCCCGCTAAATTTCCGTTCACAGCCGGACCCCGAAACGGGGCATGAGGTTATTCGCCTGACGCCACCGCATATTATTTGTCACCGTAACTACTTCTATCAGAAGTGTTTTACGCGCGATGGCAAAAAACTCATTTTTGGCGGCGCGTTTGAAGGGCACTGGAATTACTACCTGTTGGATCTTGAAGCGCAGTACGCTACGCAATTGACGGATGGCGAAGGCGATAACACGTTTGGGGGGTTCCTCTCCGCAGACGATCAATCGCTGTGGTATGTGAAAAACAATCGCCAGTTAAGGCGTGTGGATCTCGATTCGCGGGAAGAGCACGTGATTTACGAAGTGGATGACGCATGGGTGGCCTATGGCACCTGGGTCGCCAACAGCGACTGTACCCAGTTGGTCGGCATCGAAATCAAAAAAAGCGACTGGCAGCCGCTGACCGACTGGAGCAAATTTCGCGATTTCTACTTTACGCAGCCGGAGTGCCGTCTGATAAACATCGACCTGAAAACGGGCGCACAGCGCACTATTTTGCAGGAGAAGCGCTGGCTGGGGCATCCGATTTACCGCCCGTTTGATGATAATACGGTGGCGTTCTGCCACGAAGGCCCGCGCGATGCAATCGATGCACGTATGTGGCTAATCAATGCCGACGGCAGTAACCTGCGCAAGGTTCGCCAGCATCAGACTGGTGAAAGTTTTACCCATGAATTCTGGGTGCCAAATGGAACTGCGCTTTATTACGTGGCGCATCAGGACAATTCTCCGCAGCGCTATTTATATCGCGCCGACCCGATAACGCTTGAGAATACGCTACTGATGGCGATACCGCCCTGCTCTCACCTGATGAGTAATCATGACGGATCGCTCATTGTGGGTGACGGTGCACCGCATAATGGTAGTAACGATCCGTTTATCTGGGTATTTGATATTCACAGCGGGGAGCAGAAAGCGGTGTGTCAGCATAACAGTAGCTGGAAGGTGCTGGACGGTGACCGCCAGGTGACACATCCGCATCCTTCGTTTTCACCGGATAATCAATGGGTGCTGTATACGTCGGATGTTGAGGGGATGCCGGCGCTGTATTTGGCAAAGGTGTAAACCCTCACCCTAACCCTCTCCCTCAGGGAGAGGGGACCGACGGTGCACAATTGTTACTTCTCCCTCAGGGAGAGGGGACTGACGGTGCACAATTGTTACTTCTCCCTCAGGGAGAGGGGACCGACGGTGCACAATTGTTACTTCTCCCTCAGGGAGAGGGGACTGACGGTGCACAATTGTTACTTCTCCCTCAGGGAGAGGGGACTGACGGTGCACAATTGTTACTTCTCCCTCTCCCTGTGGGAGAGGGCCGGGGTGAGGGCATCAGCGCGCACTCACCCCAACTGTCCTTCACACCCCAATATTTCGCAGCTTCTCTCCTGCCATCAGTTTGCGTTCGATATGTTCCAGCGTGACATTTTTAGTTTCCGGTATCAGCCAGAACGTAATGCCGATAAACGCAATATTCAACCCGGTATAGAGCCAGAACGTGCCTGCCGCGCCAATGCTATCGAGCAGCGTCAGGAAGGTCGCGCCGATAATCATATTGGAAACCCAGTTGGTGGTAGTGGAACAGGTGATACCAAAGTCGCGGCATTTCAGCGGTTGAATTTCAGAACACAGGATCCACACCACCGGCGCGGCACTCATCGCATAGCCCGCGATGCACATCATGGTCATGCCAACCGACAGCCATGAAAGCCCGCTTCCCGCCGTGCCGTTATCGAACTGCATCAGGCAGTAGCCCAGCACCAGCGTACCCAGCGCCATCACGCTAAAACCAATCTTCAGCGCCGGTTTACGCCCGGCTTTATCCACCATAAAGATGGCGATAAAGGTCGCGAACATAAAGGTCAACCCAACGACCAGCGTCGCCAGCATCTGCTGTTCCGTGGTGGTGAAACCCGCCATTTTGAAGATGCGCGGCGCGTAGTACATGATGATGTTCATCCCGGTAAACTGCTGCATCGCCTGCAATAGCATACCGAGAAACACCGCGCGGCGTACGTTGCGGTTAGCTTTAAACAGCTTCCAGCCGCCCTGCTTCAGCTTCAGGCTTTCGCGAATTTCATTCAGCTCTTCGCGCGCTTTTTCAGAGGTATCGCGCAGCATCCGCAACACTTCTTCTGCTTCGATATGCCGCCCTTTCTCCGCCAGCCAGCGCGGGCTGTTCGGCAGGAAGACCACCAGCACAATCAGGATCACCGCTGGCAACGCCAGCACGCCAAGCATCGCGCGCCAGTTACCGGTGTAGCTGAATGCGGTATCCGAGAGGAACGCCAGCACAATGCCCAGCGTAACCATCAACTGATACATGCTAATCATCTTACCGCGCACGTTTTCGCTCGCCATTTCAGAGAGATAAAGCGGTGCAGTGTAAGACGCAATCCCCACCGCGACCCCCAACAGCACACGCGCCGCAATCAGAATTTCCACGCTGCTGGCCAGCGCAGAACCCAGCGAGCCCAGCACGAACAGCACCGCCGCGGCCATCAGGCTGTATTTACGCCCCAGGCGGAAAGAGAGCCAACCGTTAAACAGCGCACCCAGCGCCGCGCCGAGCATCATGCTGCTGACCACCCACTCCTGCAAACGGCTGCTCAGGGCAAAATGGTCGGTGATAAAGGGTAGCGCCCCGGCAATCACCCCAATATCTAAACCAAACAACAGACCGGCAACCGCCGCAGAAACGGAGACAAACAGATTCATTCGCCGCGTATCGCGCAGCGAGCGTGGAGACACAACTGAATCACTATTTAAGGTAACCATCTTTTCCTGCCTGCACTGTATAAAACATTCCCTGAACATACGGGATTTCTATGGAAATACGTCAGGCGGTTCATCGCGTAGATATGGACTAAATAGCTGCGCATATCGGTTATGTGATGGACATTACAATTTTATAAATGAGACACATTGAATCAATTATTTTTAATTAACTGTTTTTGAACAAATTTATTATTATTAATTTCATTACAGCAATAATCACATGGATAAATCAATTTATACGATATGGATCTATGCCATTAACAGGCAAAAAAAACCCTGCCGCGAAGCAGGGTTCTTACCACCAGCCCGAAATTAGCGAGCCAGCCAGCCGCCATCTACCGCAACGGTGTAGCCGTTGATGTAGTCAGACGCCGGAGAAGCCAGGAACACGACCGGCCCCATCAGATCGCTCGGCAGACCCCAACGACCCGCCGGGATACGGTCGAGGATCGCCGCGCTACGCTCTTCATCTGCACGCAGTTGCTGGGTATTGTTGGTCGCCATGTAGCCCGGAGCAATGGCGTTCACGTTAATACCGTGTTTCGCCCACTCGTTAGCCATCAGGCGAGTGACGCCCATCACGCCGCTTTTCGATGCGGTGTAAGACGGCACGCGGATCCCGCCCTGGAAGGAGAGCATAGACGCGATATTGATAATTTTGCCGCCTTTGCCCTGCGCGATGAAGTGTTTCGCCGCCGCCTGAGACATAAAGAACACGCTCTTAATGTTCAGGTTCATCACGTCGTCCCAGTCTTTTTCGCTGAAGTCGATAGCGTCTTCACGGCGAATCAGACCGGCGTTGTTTACGAGGATATCGATATGACCGAATTCCGCAACGGCACGATCAAGCAGCGCAGGAATGCCGTCAATAGAACGCAGATCGGCAGTCAGGCTCAGGAAGCGACGACCCAGCGCGGTGACGCGCTCGATGGTCTCAGCCGGCTCAACAATGTTGATACCCACGATGTCGCAGCCCGCTTCCGCCAGGCCAACAGCCATCCCCTGGCCCAGGCCAGTATCACAACCGGTGACGACCGCTACTTTACCCTGTAAAGAGAATGCATCTAAAATCATGTTAAATTCCTTATTGATTGCCCCTGTTCGCGACAGGCATTGTTTCTTTTGCTGCCCGCGACTTAGCGCAGATCCTTAACCGCTACGTGATCCATGTCATCGAAGACCTGGTTCTCGCCAACCATTCCCCAGATGAAGGTATACGCTTTGGTGCCCACACCAGAGTGAATAGACCAGCTCGGCGAAATCACTGCCTGTTCGTTATGCATCACGATGTGACGCGTTTCCTGCGGCTGCCCCATCATGTGGAACACGCAGGCGTCTTCATCCATATTGAAGTAGAAGTACACTTCCATACGGCGCTCGTGAGTGTGGCACGGCATGGTGTTCCACAGATTTCCCGGCGCGAGTTCAGTCAGCCCCATGCTAAGCTGGCAGGTTTCCAGCACATCAGGCACAAAGTATTTATTGATGGTGCGACGGTTGCTGGTGAGGTTATCGCCCAGCGTAACCGGTGAAACGTCATCCGGCGTGACTTTTTTGGTCGGATAAGTGGTGTGGGCCGGTGCGCAGTTATAGTAGAACTTCGCCGGTTTCGTCGTATCGACGCTGGCGAATACCACTTCTTTTGCCCCTTTCCCGACATATAGCGCGTCGCGGTGACCGATTTCATAACATTGACCGTCAACGGTAATGGTGCCTGCGCCGCCGATATTAATTACGCCGAGCTCGCGACGTTCCAGGAAATAGCTTACGCCCAGTTGTTTGCCCACTTCACCGCCCACAGAAACGGTTTTCGCCACCGGCATAATGCCGCCGACAATGATGCGGTCGATGTGGCTGTACACCATGGTGTACTCATCCGCGACAAAGACGTGCTCAACGAGAAATTCGTTGCGCAGGCCCTGCGTATCCAGCGTTTTTGCATGTTCACTATGAATGCTTTGTCTTACGTCCACCGAATGCCTCCAGAAAATCTGTTGTTCTTTATTAAGGGACCTGAAACAGGGTTCCGCTTTGTCAATGAGGCCATCTTATCGCTGATGAAATGGGTTTTCAATTACAATCAAAACATCGTTTCACTTTTTCTGCATAATATTACTAAAAATGCAAAAGGGATCACGAATATGCCTGCTCTTATCGCCCGAGATAAAATAAAGTCTTTACAATTCAGTAGAATAGAAACATTGAGAATTAGCTGAAATGTGAGAAATATCCGTCAGAAAACAAAGTTCATTTATGGAGACATCGTGTTGGGCAACGTCCTCTGGATTGAATTTACTGCCTTTTCGTACAAAATGCGCTCATCATCACAAACAATGAAACGATGTTTTGATAAATTATCACTACATTTTTAAAACGACATCCACATCGGCCGGTGAGCGTTACGCCACCATTGCTTGAGAAAAAGGAGTGCAACATGGCTAAAGGTATGCGGGTAAAACTGAACTATGAGGTCAGCCGCGATCCAGACACAGGCGCGGAAGTCACCCGCTTAACCCCACCAGACGTCACCTGTCATCGTAACTACTTCTATCAGAAGTGCTTTTTCAATGATGGCAGCCATCTTCTTTTCGCGGGTGAATTCCACGGCCACTGGAACTACTACCTGCTGGATGTCGCCAGTGCAGAAGCGGTGCAATTAACGGAAGGCGAAGGCGATAACACCTTCGGCGGCTTTCTCTCGCCGGATGACAAATCGCTCTACTACGTTAAAAACGATCGCACCCTGCTGGAAGTGAACCTGAAAACGTTGGTGGAACGGGAAGTGTATCGCGTGCCGGACGAATGGGTCGGCTACGGTACCTGGGTTTCCAACAGCGACTGCACCAAACTGGTGGGCATTGAGATTGCCAAAAGTGACTGGACGCCGCTCAACAGCTGGCAACTGTTCCACGACTTCTTCCATAAAGGGCCACACTGCCGCCTGCTGCGCGTTGACCTGCAAACCGGTGAAAGCTCGGTAATTCACGAAGAGAAGAACTGGCTCGGCCACCCCATTTACCGTCCATTTGACGATAATACCGTCGCGTTCTGCCATGAAGGCCCGCACGATTTAGTCGATGCCCGTATGTGGCTGGTTAACGAAGACGGCAGCAACGTGCGCAAAGTCAAAGAGCATGCGGAAGGCGAAAGCTGCACCCATGAATTCTGGGTACCAAACGGCTCAGCGCTGGTGTATGTCTCTTATCTGAAGGGCAAGCAGGGTCGAACGATTTATCGTTACAACCCGGACACCGGGGTTAACGAAGCGCTGATGCAGATGCCAGCCTGTTCGCATCTGATGAGCAACTTTGACGGTACGCTGCTGGTCGGTGATGGTTCCGGTACGCCGGTCGATGTGAAAGACACCAGCGGCTACACCATCGACAACGATCCCTATTTATACGGTTTCGACGTCGCGAAAAAAGCGTACTTCCGCATCGCGCGTCACGACACCTCCTGGGCGACGGTACAAAACAGTCGCCAGGTCACGCATCCACACCCTTCTTTCCTGCCACACGATGGCGCGGTGCTGTTCAGCTCCGACAAAGACGGGAAACCGGCGCTTTATATCGCCAAACTCCCGGCGCAGCGTGATTTCATTCAGGCCTGAATGGCTGAATATAAAGTATGAGTGACTGAGTGTTTGATGTAGTGTTTCTGTAACTGGCCTTGCCCTCCTTTATGGAGGGCCTTTTTTTGTCTGCCATTTATATTAGAAAAAAGAAAACAGAAAAACCCGGCTAACTACGCCGGGTTAATAACGAGGTGGAAGAATTAATTAGAAGGTGTACGCCACACCGACACGGAAACGCGTCTGGCGATCGTTACGGTCATTCACACCCACGTTACCCACTTCGCCATACGGTGCCCAGTTTTTATCCCAACGATAAGCCAGCTTAACGTTATATTCCTGAGAATATGGTTTGTTATTATTACGCGCGGTACCTTCGCTGCTGCGCGCATAAACATAGTTCAGCTCGGTACGCCAGTCGCCGAACACATAACCCGCCCAGGCATCGCCACGGTTAACTTTGTCATCGTCTTTACCGGCATTTGAAGGATAGCGTGTGTAATCATAACGATAACGTGCGGCGACATAAAAACCGCTGTCGAAGCTGTACTGAACACGCAGGTTCGGTTTATAAATTGAGCGGCTATCATTACTCTCAATATTGAACCCCGGCGTTACCGAGAAATTCTTATTGGCTTTCCACTGCCAGCTAATCGATTCTTCATGACCATTACCAATAAAATCTGCATACGGCTTATCGGTATTATCACCACCCGACTTCCACTTTGCTTCAACAGAGAAACCAAAGCCATTTGCAAATCGATGAGAAACAGAAACGCGGTCAGCGTTAGATTTATCTGTTTTACCACCATCAATGAATTCATGACGTAAATCGACAGTTACCGCTGATGCAGCAAAAGATGCTCCACACAATACAGCCAGGGCCAGAGTTTTTTTAAACATTTGCTATCCCTCAATTGAAATCATGTTTCGCTTTTATGGAATTGCATTTTATTTTTTTAATCTCTGTGTTTTAGTGATCAGGATCGTAATTATTTGTTTCAAAAAATACGGCACAAAATGGCGTGATCGGCTTCAATAAAAAAATATCAAACCACGATAAATATGCGATATAAGTCACATATAATTAATTTTTTAAACATAATCCGCTTAAACAACGCTTTTAAATAAACAATAAAAATCAACAGGTTATAATTACAACGCAAAATAAAATAACCAGCGTTATTTTATCCAATCAAATGATAAGTATTTTATTAATGTACTTTATATAGAATTAACTCATCGCACAACATTACCAACGACGACAAAAGTGTAAACAAAACGCTTTTCGTTACGTCATTCGCATTAGCGTTAATAAGGATGATAGAGAGGAACTAACTCAGGTTGTTCTGAACGCTACCGGGGATTTTAGTAGCGTTGAAAGAGATTATGCAGCAGGCAAATCGCGTTCTACAGCCAGCGCCACGCCCTGACCGCCGCCAATACACAGCGTCGCCAGGCCTTTGCGGGCATCGCGTTTTATCATTTCGTGAACCAGAGAAACCAGAATACGGCAGCCGGAAGCGCCAATAGGATGACCCAGGGCGATAGCGCCGCCATTTACATTCACTTTTTGCTCATCCCACTCCAGCATCTTGCCGACAGAAATCGCCTGCGCGGCAAACGCTTCATTGGCTTCGATAAGATCAACATCGTTCAGTTGCCAGCCCGCACGCTCCAGGCAACGGCGTGTGGCGTACACCGGAGCAATCCCCATCAGCGCGGGATCGACACCGACGCTTGCAAACGCGCGGATGCGCGCCAGGATCGGTAAATTCAGCTCCAGCGCTTTGCTTTCGCTCATCATTAACACCGCCGCAGCGCCATCGTTGATCGACGACGCATTCCCGGCGGTGACGGAACCCAGTTGATCGAATGCCGGTGAAAGCCGCGCCAGACCTTCCGCACTGGGATCGGTTTGCGGCTGTTCATCGGTTTCGACGCGCAGGGTTTCACCGTTAGGCTGCGCATTCACTACCGGGACGATTTCAGCACGAAAGCGCCCGGAATCAATCGCCTTGCGTGCCTTATGCTGGGAACTCAGCGCCCAGGCATCCTGTTGTTCACGGCTGATGCCATATTCGCGCGCCAGATTCTCCGCCGTCACGCCCATATGATAATCGTTAAACGCGTCCCACAATCCGTCGTGCACCAGGCTATCAATCAACTGGCTGTTACCCAGTTGCGCGCCGGTGCGGCTGTCGGTCAAAACGTGTGGCGCACGGCTCATGTTCTCCTGTCCGCCCGCAATCACCACATCCGCCTCACCGCACTGGATGGCCTGCGTCGCCAGATGCAGCGCTTTCAGACCCGAGCCGCAGACGTCATTGATGGTGATGGCTGAAACGGTATTGGGCAGGCCGCCTTTGATCGCCGATTGCCGGGCAGGGTTTTGCCCGGTGCCCGCCGTCAGCACCTGACCAATAATCACTTCATCAATAACATGAGGCTCAATCCCGCTGCGTTCGACCAGCGCGTTGATCACCAGGCTGCCCAGTTCGACAGCCGAATGGCGGGAGAGCGCCCCCTGAAAGCAGCCGATGGGTGTACGGACTGCACCTACGATAACGACATCTTTCATCTCTACCTCAGCGCAAAATAACCCGGCTATAGTAGATTATTGTTATCAACATTTATCGTAATTGTTTAAAAAAAGTGAGATTTATCACAAAGGTTTTCCATCAGGCTGACACCTGTTGCAGATACGCTTTGACCCAGCTTCCGGCCGCGCCCGGCGGGGCGCTCTTGTTCCACAGCAAATCGATGGAGACAGCAATCGGCCAGCCAGGAAGTGTCAGCATCGTTAACGGTGCGGAGCAGGAAAACTCCTCCACCAGCGCGCAGGGCAGCACGCACCAGCCGAATCCCTGTGCGGCCATACTCATTAACATCAGATAGTTAGGTGCAGACCAAACCGGCCCACGCGCAGGCGTGGGGCGATTTTCAAGATAGGTATTCAGCCGCAGTTCGCGCCAGGTATGCAGTTGATCCCACTCGACGCTGGGCTGTGCGGTTAACGGATGATCGAGTGAAACGTAAATCGCCATATGTGTCTGCATCGGCAGGCGCGTGTGACCAATATCGGTAGGATAACTTTCGCGCGCCTCAATCAGCCCCACCTGCGCACGCCCTTTTTGCAGCAAATCGATAACATCGTCATTTTCGCCCACCAGACATTCGAACTCCGTGTGCGGGAAACGACGATCGAACTGCACCATTAAATCCTCCAGCACATCCGGATGGAGCGTATCAGACAACACAAATGCCAGCCGCGCTTCCGTTTCGCTGCTCAGGGCCACCGCCAGCTCATCCAGTCGCTCGCTGGCGGCCAGAATCGCCTGTACGTAACTCAGCACACGCTGGCCTTCAGCCGTCAGCACCGGCTGGCGTGATGTGCGATCGAACAGCGTCACACCGAGATCGGCCTCAAGATTGGCAATGGCGGTACTGATGGTGGACTGGCTTTTTCGTAAGCGCCGCGCGGCCGCAGAGAACGAACCGCTGTCCACGGTTTCAACAAATGCGGTAAGAGCTTCGGGAGAATAGCGCATAACCTATCTACTTTATCGATGGAATCTATCTTTTACTTATCATATTAATCCATAAAATGCCCAGCAATACAGGTCACAAATTGAGGTCATATACCATGCAACACGACAACCTTCACCGCAGAAAGCTGCCGGAACGCATTTTCCACGCCGTGTGCTTTGAGGGCATCGCCACGGCGATCCTCGCCCCAACCGCCGCGTACCTGATGCAACGTTCGGTGCTTGAAATGGGTGGGTTAACCATCATTCTCGCCACCACGGCGATGGTGTGGAACATCATTTATAACGCCATTTTTGACCGCCTGTGGCCGGTGACGCGCGTTACCCGTACGGCAAAAATCCGCGCCTTCCACGCGCTGGGATTTGAGTGTGGCTTTATTGTGATTGGCGTGAGCATTGTGGCGGCGGTGCTGGGCGTGACGCTGATGCAGGCACTCACGCTGGAGATTGGTTTCTTCCTGTTCTTCCTGCCGTACACCATGCTCTATAACTGGGTGTACGACATGCTGCGCGAGCGCGTAATGAAGCGCCGTGTGCAACGGGCGTTGGATTGTGCGCGCTGATGCCCTCACCCCGGCCCTCTCCCACAGGGAGAGGGTGAGTTACGTATGTGCACAATCTGTCCCCTCTCCCTCTGGGAGAGGGTTAGGGTGAGGGATAAAAACACTCAATAGTATTCATAACCACCACGAATCATAATTATGGTAAATTACGCTCCATTTTGTATGTTCCATGGTTATTAAATTCGCATAATGTCTAAAATTTGGTCAAAAGAAGAGACGCTCTGGAGCTTTGCCCTGTACGGCACGGCTGTAGGCGCCGGTACGCTGTTCCTGCCGATCCAGTTAGGGTCCGCAGGGGCAGTGGTACTGTTTGTTACCGCGCTGGTCGCATGGCCGTTGACGTACTGGCCCCATCGCGCCCTGTGTCAGTTTATCCTCTCCTCCAACACCCCAGCGGGTGTCGGGATAACCGGCGCAGTCACCCACTACTACGGCAGGAAAATTGGCAACCTCATCACCGCGCTCTATTTCCTGGCGTTCTTTGTGGTGATTCTGATTTACGCCGTTGCCATCACCAACTCCATCACCGAACAGATAGCCAAGCATATGCCGGTCGATCTTACGCTACGCGTGCTGGTGAGTTTCGGCGTGGTATTGCTGTTGAACGTGATTTTCCTTGCCGGTCGCCAGGCCACCATCAAAGTGATGGGCTTCCTGGTGTTCCCGCTGATCGCCTACTTCCTGTTTTTATCAATCTACCTGACAGGCAGCTGGCAGCCCGCACTACTCACCGGGCAAATGGAAGTGACGCCGCACACGCTGCATCAGGTGTGGTTATCCATTCCTGTGATGGTTTTTGCTTTTAGCCATACGCCGATTATCTCTACCTTTGCCATTGATCGCAGAGAGAAATATGGCGAGCTTGCGATGGGTAAATGCAAAAAAATCATGAAGGTCGCGTATCTTATTATCTGCCTGAGCGTGCTGTTCTTTGTCTTCAGTTGCCTGCTCTCTATTCCGGTTGATTACATCAATACCGCCAAAGATCAGGGCGTGACGATTCTGTCAGCACTGTCAATGATGCCTAATTCGCCAAACTGGCTGTCCGTATCCGGTATTATTGTGGCGATTGTGGCGATGTCGAAATCGTTCCTTGGCACTTACTTTGGCGTGATTGAAGGCGCGAGCGAGATGGTTAAGGCGTCGCTGAATCAGGTTGGCGTGCGCAAAAGCCGTTCGTTTAACCGCATGATGTCGATTCTGCTGGTCTCGACGCTGACCTTCATCGTGTGCTGCATCAACCCGAACGCCATTTCGATGATCTACGCGATAAGCGGCCCGCTGATTGCCATGATTCTGTTTATCATGCCAACGCTTTCTACGTATCTCATCCCGTCGCTGAAGCCGTACCGCTCTATCGGCAGCCTGATTACGCTGATTGTGGGTCTGCTCTGCGTCTCCGTGATGTTCCTCGGCTAACGCCGATAACAGGGCAGTTCTGTCTGCCCTGTTATCTTTCCTGAATTCATTCGATGAGCAAAAATCAGTTTGTTCCGCATGACTAAAATGGTTTTTTTTTGTAAAGTCCCCACTATTTTGTAGAAGATAGATAAGAAATACCCTGGACGTTAAAATAACGCGATCGCGGCATTACGCCCGGCGTATTTTAAGTACGTTTCTTTCCCCGCGGACGCGCGTTAATGAAATTAGCATTCAATATCATCGACTGGATCGCCCGAGCGCCTGGACTGGGCGAGGCTGACCAGTGGCTTTCGTGGGCGCAATCGCCTTATACCATTGACCCTGCCAGCCCGCAGGCGAAACTGGTTGAATTGCCAATGATGACCGCGCGCCGTCTGAGTTCAGGCAGTAAGCTGGCCGTAGAGTGTGGCCTTACTCTGCTGCGTCGCCATGCTATTGATGCCGTGCTCTACACCAGTCGCCACGGCGAGCTGGAGCGTAATTACCGTATCCTTAGCGCGCTGGCGAGCGAACAGACCATTTCACCGACCGATTTCGCGATGTCAGTGCATAACGCGGCGGTCGGGAATCTCACCATTGCCGCAAAGCAGGCGATTGTCTCGTCATCGCTCAGCGCCGGGCGCGATACGTTCCTGCAAGGTTTATGTGAGGTGATGTGCCTGCTACAGGCGGGCCACCAGCGTATTTTAATGGTCGATTTTGACGGTACGCTGCCAGATTTTTACCGAGCCTCACTACCCGCCCAGATGCCCACCTGGGCCTTTGCAACAGCGCTGGTGATTGAAGCAGGCCACCAGGTTCAGTGCGTCACCGAGTCGGGTGGAACGAAAGAAGAGCCTGCGCTGCCGCAAAGCCTGCAATTTTTACAGAATTACCTGGGCCGCAACGCCCATTTCGTCCTTGAAGGCGAACGGTTACGCTGGTGCTGGAGCCGAACATGATCGCCAGGCGCATCAATCACCTTTGGCGATTACTGATGACCGTACTGTGCTTTGCGCTGTTTGGTCTGGGCGGCCTGCTGTTGTCGCTTTTCTGGTTTAACCTGCTGCTGTTGGTCATGCGCGATGACGATAAACGCCGCCGCCTGGCGCGCCGCAGCATTTCGTCCAGCTTCCGCGCCTTTTTAAGATTTGCCAGCATGACGGGCGTGCTGCGCTATCGCGTGCAGGGCGCCGATATTTTACGTCAGGCGCGCGGTTGCCTGGTGGTAGCGAATCATCCCACACTGATTGATTATGTACTGCTGGCCTCGGTGATGCCGGAAACAGACTGTCTGGTTAAGAGCGCGCTATTAAAGAACCCGTTTGTCAGCGGCGTGATCCGCGCGGCAGATTATCTGGTCAACAGCGAAGCTGAACGTTTGCTCGCAGAAAGCCAGGCCCGTTTGCAGCGCGGCGACACGCTGATTATCTTTCCGGAAGGTACGCGTACCCGTCACGGCGAAACCATGACTCTCCAGCGCGGTGCCGCCAATATCGCGGTGCGCTGCGAACGCGATTTACGTTTGGTGAGCATACGCTGTAGCGAGCACCTGCTGGATAAGCAGCGTCCTTGGTATCACGTCCCGGAGACGACGCCGCAGTTTGAGGTTATCGTCCGGGAGAAAATCTGTATTAACGACTTTATTACCGTGAATAAGCAAGAACCGGCGCTGGCCGCGCGTGCGCTAAACCGGCATCTTTTACAGCAATTACAATTATTTTGTTAAAACATCATTGTGCAGGAATTAACGATGCAAGAGCTCTATTCTGAGATTAAACATCTCATCATTAACACATTGAATCTGGATGAACTGAGCGTGGACGACATTGATACCGATGCGGCCCTGTTCGGCGACGGCTTAGGCCTGGATTCTATTGATGCGCTGGAGCTGGGGCTGGCGGTAAAAAACCAGTATGGCATTGTGCTTTCTGCTGAAAATGAAGCGATGCGCCAGCATTTCTATTCGGTGGCGACGCTCGCTGCTTTTATTCAATCTCAACGCGCCTGAGGAGATGCCATCATGACCGACCAAACTGCTGTCTATCAGGAAGTCACTTCCCTGCTGGTAAAACTGTTCGAAGTCGACCCGGCGGCAATCACCCCCGAGGCACGTCTGTATGAAGATCTTGAACTCGATAGCATTGATGCTGTTGATATGATCGTCCAGTTGCAGAAGAAGACCGGCAAAAAAATTAAGCCGGAAGAGTTCAAAGCCGTGCGCACCGTGCAGGATGTGGTTGACGCCGTCGAGCGCCTGCTGCGGGAAGCCTGATTTTTCGTGCGTTTACCGCTCCTCAAGATAATCACCGCGTGTGTGCTGCTGGCCTGGCCATTTTTGGTCTGGTTTGGCCTGGCGCATAACGGCCTGCAATGGCTGCTGCCCACGCTGGCGGTCGTTCTGCTACTTCGTCTGCGTCAGGCGCAGGACAACGCCGGGCCGATGCGCCGGGTGATGCAAAGCGTCGCGCTAGCCGGGCTGGCGCTCTGCCTTGCCAGCGCGCTGCTGGGAACGCATCAGTTGTTGCTCTACTGGCCTGTGGCGGTCAATGGCATCATGCTCGCATTGTTTGGCAGTTCGCTGTTTGGCGCGATGCCGCTGGTTGAACGGCTGGCGCGCCTACAATATCCGCAACTCTCCGCGCAGGGTGTGCGCTACACGCGACGCGTGACGCAAATCTGGTGCGGCTTTTTTATTCTCAATGGCAGCGTTGCCCTGATCACCGCGCGGATCGGCGATATGGCGCTATGGAGCGCGTGGAACGGGATGATCGCCTACCTGCTGATGGGTGCGCTCATGGCTGGTGAATGGCTGGTGCGCCGCCGGGTGATGAAGCGAGAAACCGCATGAACGCGCCGCGCCCGTTATCCTGCTGGCTGAGTACCGAACGTCCCGATACCACGCCCGTCGCCTGGTCAGGCGAGCGCCTCTGGAGGCTGGGCCAACTGCGTAACGACGTGGCCACGCACTGCGCGTGGCTGCAAACGCAGAAGGGGCAGCGCTGGGCGCTGTGTCTGGAAGAGAGCTATCTGTTTCTTGTTGCCCTGCTGGCGACGCTGCATGCCGGAAAAACGCCAGTATTGCCAGGTCACGCTCGCCCTTTGCAGCTTGAGGAACAACGTGCGTTATTCGACGGCGTCTTAAGCGATGGTCCTCTGAACTGGAATGGCCCCTTACGCATCATCAACAGCCACGACCGTGAAGATGCTCAACCGCTTCCCGCGGTACCTGAAGACGCGGGGCTGGAACTTTTTACCTCCGGCTCCACCGGGCAGCCCAAGCGCATTTACAAAAGCCTGGTGGCGCTGGATGCGGAATCCGCTCTGCTGGCCGCACGCTTTACCGGGCGGCTGGCCGATTGCCGGGTGGTCTCATCCGTCTCGCCGCAGCATCTCTATGGCCTGACCTTCCGTATTTTTCTGCCGATGTCATTGGGCCTGCCGCTGCATGCCGACACCCTCGCCTGGCCTGAACAGCTGGCTGCGCTCGACACGCGTTCGCGTTACCTGTTTATCAGCAGCCCGGCGTTTCTGAAGCATCTGGATACGCGGCTGACGGCCCCTGACGTCGCCATGGTGTTAACCGCGGGCGGCATGCTGCACTGGCGCGACGCGCAACACGCGCACCTCTGGCTGCACATCTGGCCCGACGAAATCTATGGCAGCAGCGAGACGGGTGTCCTCGCATGGCGGCAACGCAGCATGGACGATACCCCCTGGCAGCCCTTCCCCGGCGTGACGTTCACGGCAGAGAATGATAATTGGCGTGTGACATCACCGCTGATTGCCGAGCCTGGTGGTCTGGTGCTGGAAGACGCGCTGCGCTTCACGGCGAATAACCACTTTCATCTGCTTGGGCGGCGCGGGCGTATAGTGAAAATCGCCGACAAACGGATTTCGCTGGCCGAAGTTGAGCAGCGCGTATTATCGCTGGCGGGCGTGCGCGATGCTGCAGCCATACTGATTACGCGCGGCACGCGCCAGAGCATTGGTGTACTGCTGGTGCTTGATGATGCTATGCGCCAGGCCTGGCAGCGCGCGAGCCGCAAACAGGAGCTGGCGTGGCGTCAGGCGCTGCGCCCCTGGCTGGAGTCCGTCGCACTTCCCCGTTACTGGCGCGTGGTGGATGCGATTCCGACAAACACAATGAATAAGCGCATCGATGCGCAATTACAGGAGTGCTTTCATGACCATGTCGCCCGATGAAATTTCCTGCCAGCATACGGGCGAGGACGAGGCGGAGATTGTCCTGCACCTGCCCGCCACGCTGTTCTGGTTTAAGGGGCACTTTGCCGTCCAGCCACTGCTGCCGGGCGTCGCACAGCTGGAGTGGGTCATGCACTATGCCAGCCGTTTACTGACGCCTGACTATCGCTTTCACAGTATTCAAAATGTGAAGTTCCAGGCGCCGCTACTGCCGGAAAACCGCATCACCTTAACGCTGACCTGGCAGGCATCGCGCCAGATACTCGCCTTCTGCTACCAGCGCCACGACGGCGACGCGCGCCACACCACCAGCAGCGGGAAAATCCGTTTATGCCGTTAACCTTCACGCCCTGCGTGGTGATCCCCTGCTACAACCACGGCGCGATGATGGCGCGGGTACTGACGCGTCTTGCGCCGTTTGCCCTGCCCATTATCCTCGTCGACGATGGCAGCGACGACGCGACCCGGTGCGAATTACACACGCTTGCCGAGAATCACCCCAGCGTCACGCTCATTCGCCAGCCGCACAATGCGGGCAAAGGTGCGGCGGTGATCCGTGGGCTGGAAGAGGCGGCGCGCGCAGGTTTCAGCCATGCGGTTCAGGTCGATGCCGACGGGCAGCACGCGATTGAAGATATTCCGGCGCTGCTTGCGCTTTCGCAGCAACATCCCGAGGCGCTGATTTCCGGGCAGCCGATTTACGATGACTCCATCCCCCGCTCACGCTTGTATGGCCGCTGGATAACCCACGTCTGGGTGTGGATTGAAACGCTGTCGTTGCAGCTTAAAGACAGCATGTGCGGTTTTCGCGTTTATCCGATTACGCCGACGCTGCAACTGGCACAGCGTGTGCCGCTCGGCAAGCGAATGGATTTCGACACCGAAGTGATGGTGCGTCTCTACTGGAAAGGTCATCGCAGCTATTTTCTGCCAACGCGCGTCACCTACCCGCAGGATGGGCTTTCCCATTTCGATGCGTTGAAAGACAACGTGCGCATCTCCTGGATGCACACCCGACTTTTCTTCGGCATGCTGCCGCGTATTCCGTCGCTGCTGTTTCGCCGTCGCAATGTGCACTGGGCAGAGCAAAAAGAGGTAAAGGGATTATGGGGCATGCGCCTGATGCTGCGTGTGTGGCAACGGTTGGGGCGTGGCGCATTTTCGCTGCTGCTGAAACCGGTGGTGGCCGTGTACTGGCTGATTGCAGGGGCTGAACGACGCGCCTCGCAGCAATGGCTCTCGCGCGTACATCAACAGCAGCCGAACGCGAAGCCACTGAGCAGCTATCGCCACTTTCTGCGCTTTGGCGAGGCGATGCTCGATAAAGTCGCCAGCTGGCGCGGGGAGCTGCGTTTTGGCCACGAGGTGGTGTTTGCCCCCGGCGCGGAAGCGGCGCTGGCAATGCATGAACCGCGCGGCAAATTGCTACTGGCATCGCATCTTGGCGATGTGGAAGCCTGTCGCGCGCTGGCACAGCGTGAAGAAGGCCGGGTGATCAACGCGCTGGTATTCAGTGAAAATGCCCAGCGATTCAAACAGATCATGCAGGAAATGGCGCCACAGGCCGGGCTGAACCTGATGCCGGTCACCGACATCGGCCCGGATACCGCCATGCTGCTGAAAGAGAAACTGGATCGCGGCGAATGGGTGGCGATCGTTGGCGATCGTATCGCCGTTAATCGTCAGCGCGGCGGCGACTGGCGCGTTATATGGAGCCGCTTTATGGGCCAGCCCGCACCGTTCCCGCAGGGTCCGTTTATTCTCGCCGCGCTGCTGCGCTGCCCGACCTTACTGATTTTCGCCCTGAAACAGCAGGGCCAATTACACATTCATTGCGAACCGTTCGCCGACCCGTTGCTGCTGCCGCGCGCAGAGCGCCAGGCGGCGCTTCAGCAGGCGGTAGACCGCTATGCACAACGGCTGGAGCATTACGCGCTTCTGGCGCCGCTGGACTGGTTTAACTTTTTTGATTTCTGGCGGCTGCCCGACGCGGCCAATAAGGAGTAAAGGGTGCTTAACGATCCCCGCTTTACCACTGAGGTTGAACTCACCATCCCGTTTCATGACGTCGATGCGATGGGCGTAGTGTGGCACGGCAACTATTTCCGTTATTTCGAAATCGCCCGCGAAGCGCTACTCAACCAGTTCGACTACGGCTATCGCCAGATGAAAGCGTCAGGCTATGTCTGGCCTGTGGTGGATACGCGCGTTAAATATCGCGATGCCCTGACCTTCGAGCAACGTATCCGCGTGCGGGCGCATCTGGAAGAGTACGAAAACCGACTGCGCATTGCCTACCAGATTTTCGACGCCGAAAGCGGCAAGCGCACCACGACCGGCTACACCATTCAGGTGGCGGTTGAGGAAGCCAGCAAAGCAATGTGCTTCGTCAGCCCGGCGGTTCTTTTTGAACGAATGGGAGTCGAGCCATGAAACTCCTGCCGCTTATTTTCCTGTTGATTACGCCGTGGGTACACGCCGTAACGCTGGACGACCTGCAACAGCGTTTTACCGAACAGCCGATTGTGCGCGCCCACTTCGAGCAAACCCGCACCATTAAAACGATGCCGCAGCCGCTGCGTTCTCAGGGCGAGATGCTGATTGCGCGTGACAACGGCTTACTGTGGGATCAGAAAACGCCGTTCCCGATGCAGCTGATGCTTACCGACACCCGCATGGTACAGCAGGTTAACGGCCAGCCGCCGCAGGTGATCACCGCCGACAATAACCCGCAGATGTTTCAGCTTAATCATCTGCTGCGCGCCTTATTCCAGGCCGATCGCCGCGTGCTGGAACAAAACTTCCGCATCAACCTTCAGGACAAAGGCGATAACCGCTGGGCGTTGCGCCTGACGCCCATCACCTCGCCGCTGGATAAGATTTTTGCCTCTATCGACCTGAGCGGGCAGCAGTTTCTCGACACTATCCAGTTGAATGATCAACAGGGTGACCGCACCGATATCGCCCTCTCACAACACAGCCTGACGCCAGCCACCCTGACCCATGACGAACAACAACGTTTTAGCGCCCAATAACGCCCGCCGTCCGGCGCTGATCTGGGCTGTTTTTTGCCTGATATTGCTGGGCACGCTGCTGGCACTGTTACCCGGCGCGAGGATGAATAGCAGCGTGCTGGCGATGCTGCCAAAGCAGGCGTTAGGTGATATTCCGCCCGCACTGAATGATGGTTTTATCTCACGCCTTGATAAGCAAATGATGTGGCTGGTTAGCCCGGGTAAAACGCCCGATCCCCACGTCGCGCAGGCGTGGTTTGATCAACTGAAAAGCACCCCGGCGCTGGCGCAGGTAAAAGGGCCGATGGATGCCAAAAACCAGCAGGATTGGGGCACATTTTACTGGCAGCACCGCAACGGCATGATAGACAGCGCCACCCGCGCTCGCCTGCAAAACGGCGGCGAGGCGCAAGCGCAGTGGGTCCTCTCACAGCTCTACTCCGCCTTTTCCGGCGTCAGCGGCAAAGAACTGCAAAACGATCCCTTCATGCTGACGCGCGGTTCCCAACTGGCGTTAATGCAAAACAGCCAGCGCTTACGCCTGATGGACGGCTGGCTGGCCACGCAGGATCAAGACGGTAACTACTGGTATCTGTTACACGGGGAGCTGCAAAGCGACGCGTTTGATATGCAGCAAACCCACCAACTGGTGCAGGAACTGACCGCCGCCGAAGCCCGGCTTAAAACGCGCTTCCCGCAGGCGCAGGTGTTATCACGCGGCACGGTGCTGTACAGCGATTACGCCAGCCAGCAGGCGAAACACGATATCTCCACGCTCGGCGCGGCAACGGTATTCGGCGTGCTACTGCTGATTGTGCTGGTGTTTCGCTCGCTGCGTCCGCTGCTGTTGAGCCTGCTCTCCATCGGCATTGGCGCGCTGGCAGGCACAACGGTGACGCTACTGTTGTTTGGCGAACTGCATCTGATGACGCTGGTGATGAGCATGAGCATCATCGGCATCTCTGCCGACTACACGCTCTATTATCTGACCGAACGGATGGTGCACGGCGCGGAAAACTCGCCGTGGCAAAGCCTTGCCAAAGTGCGAAACGCGCTGCTGCTGGCGCTGCTGACCACGGTTGTCGCCTATCTGATTATGATGCTGGCCCCCTTCCCCGGCATTCGCCAGATGGCAATCTTTGCCGCCGTGGGGCTGAGCGCGTCCTGCCTGACGGTGGTGTTCTGGCATCCGTGGCTGTGTCTCGGGCTACCGGTGCGCCCGGTGCCGATGCTCGGCCTGCTGCTGCGCTGGCTCGCCCTGTGGCGACGCAATAACGCATTGATTTACGGCCTGCCCGCCGCGCTGACCGTGGTTTCGCTGATCGGCCTTTCCACACTTCACGTTAACGATGATATCGCCCAGTTGCAGGCGCTGCCGCCGCATCTGCTTAAACAGGAAAAGCAGATCACGCAGCTCACCGGGCAGAACGTCGATCAGAAATGGTTTGTGGTCTACGGCGACTCGCCAGAGCAGACGCTGACGCGCATGGAGGCGTTTACCGCGCATCTGGATACCGCTCGCCAGCAAGGCTTATTCGCCCGTTATCGCACCATTCCGCTGAATTCACAGGCGCGTCAGGCGCAGGATCTGGCGCTGCTCAACCACGCTGCGCCGGCAATCGGCCAGGCACTCTTACAGGCGGGACTGCATGACGTGAAACCCGACCTTCGCGCGATGCCGGTGAACGTATCCGACTGGCTGGCAAGCCCTGTCAGCGAAGGCTGGCGGTTGATGTGGTTGACGCTGCCGCGCGGCATAAGTGGCGTGCTTATTCCCGTGGACGGCGTGAAAGATAGCGCGGCGTTAAAGGCGCTGGCGGAACACCACACCGGCGTCGCCTGGGTTGACAGAAAACAGAGTTTCGATGCGCTGTTCGCGCTGTACCGCACTGTATTAACGGTGCTGCTTGGCGTGGCGCTGGCGGCTATCGCGATTGGCGCAGTCTTACGAATGGGCTGGCGAAAGGGGTTAATCAGTTTGATTCCGTCTCTGCTCTCGCTGGGCTGCGGGCTGGCGGCGCTCTCCTTTAGCGGGCACAGCGTCAACCTCTTCTCACTGCTGGCGCTGGTGCTGGTATTGGGTATCGGCATTAACTATACCCTGTTCTTCAGCAACCCGCGCGGCACGCCGCTGACGTCGCTGCTCGCCATCACGCTTGCAATGATGACCACCTTGTTGACGCTGGGCATGCTGGTCTTCAGCAGTACCCAGGCCATAAGCAGTTTTGGGATTGTCCTGGTCTGCGGTATCTTCACCGCCTGGCTACTGTCGCCACTGGCGATGCCAACGAAAAAAAGAGAAAAACGATGATGATACGCAACGCCTGGCGCGCCCTTGCGCTGGCAACCGCGCTGCTGCTTGCGGGCTGTAGCCACGATCATGATGGCTCCCGCCCCACCGCCTGGCTACAACCGGGCGCGCGCGTGACGCTGCCTGAAGCGGGCATGACGCCCGCCTTTACGTCGCAGCAGCTTTTGACCGGCACCTTCAACGGCAAAACCCAATCATTAATGGTGATGCTGGATGCCGATGAACACAAAATCACGCTCGCCGGGCTGTCGTCGCTGGGGATCCGTCTTTTCCTGCTGACCTATGATGAAAAAGGCCTGCGCACGGAACAAAACATCGTCGTACCGCAATTGCCGCCCGCAAGCCAGGTACTGGCTGATGTGATGCTCAGCTATCTGCCGATTAGCGCGTGGCAGCCGCAGTTGCCGAAAGGCTGGACGCTCACCGACGCGGGCGATAAACGCGCGCTGCGTAACGCCCGCGGTGAAGTGGTCACTGACATCACCTATATGACGCGCAAAGGCAAACGCGAACCGGTCAGCATTGAGCAGCGCGCCTTCAAATACCACATCACCATTCAATACCTGGATGACTGATATGATTTATATCTCTGCCGTGGGCATGATTAACGCGCTGGGTAACAACGCGCGTGAGGTTGCCGCTAACCTGACGCTCGGCATCGCGCCGGGCATGCGTGCCCGAGCAGGCTGGTTGCAGGGCAATTCAGATGCCGTTTTTGGTGCTGTGGAGGCGGAACTGCCTGTCATTCCGGACACCTTTACCGAACATCACAGCCGCAATAATCAGCTCCTGCTGGCGGCGCTGGCGCAAATCCAGCCGCAGGTGGATGACGCGATTGCCCGCTATGGGCGCGAGCGCGTTGCCGTGGTGATGGGCACCAGCACCTCCGGGCTGGACGAAGGCGATCAACATGTCAGCCAGCAACATCCCCGGTGGCGCTACGCACAGCAGGAACTGGGCGACCCATCGCGATTTCTCAGCCACTGGCTGGCGCTCGACGGCCCGGCATTTACCCTCTCCACCGCCTGTTCATCCAGCGCGCGCGCCATTATTAGCGGTCGCCGTCTGATTGAAGCGAATTTAGCGGATGTGGCGATTGTTGGCGGTGCGGATACCTTGAGCCGGATGCCTATCAACGGCTTCAACAGCCTGGAGTCGCTCTCACCCTCACGCTGCCAGCCATTTGGTCGCGATCGCAGCGGCATTACCATCGGGGAAGGCGCGGGGCTGATGCTGCTGACCCGCGAGCCGCAGCCAATTGCGCTACTGGGTGTGGGCGAGTCGAGCGATGCGTGGCATATGTCAGCTCCGCACCCGGAAGGCGAAGGCGCAATTCGCGCAATTCTTCAGGCGCTTAAAGAGGCCGAGCTCGCACCGCAGGACGTGGGCTACATCAATATGCACGGCACCGCCACGCCGCTGAATGACAAAATTGAATCGCAGGTGGTGAATCATATCTTCGGTGATACCGTTCCCTGTAGCTCCACAAAACATCTTACCGGGCATACGTTAGGCGCGGCGGGTATCACCGAAGCAGGTATTGCCATGTTGATTCTGCAACATAACCTGCCGCTGCCACCGCAGGACTTCAGCCAAATGCCCGTCGATGACACGCTGCTGCCCTGCGGCCTGCTTCACAATGCCGCGCCGCTGGCGCGCCCGGTGATTCTTTCCAACTCTTTCGCCTTTGGCGGTAACAACACCAGTATTTTGTTAGGACGACACCCATGAGCCACTACTTACCGCCAGCGGACTATTTGCCGCACGACGCGCCGATGCTCCTGCTTGAGCAGGTTTCCGCCGTCGGCGAAAACGATGTGCAGTGCCGGGTGACGGTTAATTCTGCGGGCGTGCTGGCGCCGTTTCTTGATGCGTCGGGCAATCTGCCCGGCTGGTACGCGCTGGAGCTGATGGCGCAGACGGTCGGCGTCTGGTCCGGCTGGCACCGTCAGGATGATGGCGAGCAACAACTGACGCTGGGCATGGTCCTCGGCGCACGTGAACTGGTGTGCGCGGCGGGTTCTTTTCCGGCACACGCCACGCTGGATATTCACGCCCACCTGCTGATGCGCGACAGCCGTTTCGGCAGTTTTGAATGCACAATCATGATTAATAACACCGTGGTCGCCACGGGCCGCGTCAACACATTCCAGCCGTCGACCGAAGAGTTAACGTCGCTGTTTCAGCAGGGAGAAAACGTATGAGTCGTTCCGTTCTGGTTACTGGCGCCAGCAAAGGTATTGGCCGGGCTATTGCCCTTCGACTGGCCGCTGATGGCTTTACCCTTGGTGTTCACTATCATCAGGATGAACCCGGCGCGCGCGAAACGCTGGTCGCCATTGAGCAGGCTGGCGGCAAAGGACGTTTACTACGCTTTGATGTGGGCGATCGCGCCCAGTGCTTAGCGGTGCTGGAAGAGGATATGGCCGAGAACGGCGCGTGGTACGGCGTGGTGAGCAACGCCGGAATTACCCGTGACGGCGCATTCCCGGCGCTGAGCGAAGAAGACTGGGATTCGGTCATTCACACTAACCTCGACAGCTTCTACAACGTGATTCACCCCTGCATCATGCCCATGATAAGCGCGCGCAAAGGCGGGAGAATCATTACGCTTTCATCCGTTTCCGGCGTGATGGGTAACCGAGGGCAGGTGAACTACAGCGCCGCCAAAGCGGGGATCATCGGGGCCACCAAAGCGTTGGCAATTGAACTCGCAAAGCGCAAAATTACCGTCAACTGTATCGCCCCTGGGTTGATTGACACCGGAATGATTGCAATGGAAGAGGCTGCCCTGAAAGATGCCATGGCGATGATCCCAATGAAACGCATGGGTCAGGCCGAAGAGGTCGCCGGGCTGGCGAGTTATTTAATGTCGGACATCGCGGGCTACGTCACCCGGCAGGTGATTTCGATCAACGGAGGCATGTTATGACACGTCGTGTCGTGATCACGGGCATGGGCGGCGTCACCGCTTTCGGCGAAAACTGGCAGGACGTCTCGCGCGGGCTGCTGAATTATGAAAACGCCGTGCGTTATATGCCTGAGTGGCAGATCTACGCTGGCCTGCATACTCTGCTGGGCGCGCCCATCGATGACTTCACGCTGCCCGCTCACTACACCCGCAAGCGCATCCGCGCCATGGGACGCGTGTCGTTGCTTTCTACCCGCGCCACTGAACGTGCGCTGGAGCAGGCCGGGCTGATTGACGACCCGGTTCTGACCAATGGCCAGACCGGTATCGCCTATGGTTCATCGACCGGCAGCACCGGACCGGTAAGCGAATTCGCCACCATGCTGACCGAAAAGCATACCAATAATATTACCGGCACCACCTACGTGCAGATGATGCCACACACAACGGCGGTGAATACCGGGCTGTTTTTCGGCCTGCGCGGGCGGGTCATTCCCACCTCCAGCGCCTGCACTTCCGGTAGCCAGGCGATTGGCTACGCCTGGGAAGCGATTCGCCACGGCTATCAAACCGTGATGGTCGCGGGCGGCGCAGAAGAACTCTGCCCCTCGGAAGCCGCCGTTTTCGATACGCTCTTTGCCACCAGCCAGCGTAACGATCAGCCGAAAACCACGCCCTCGCCGTTCGACCAGACGCGTGACGGGCTGGTGATTGGCGAAGGCGCCGGTACGCTGATTCTGGAAGAACTGGAACACGCGAAGGCGCGTGGCGCGACCATCTACGGCGAAATCGTCGGCTTCGCCACCAACTGCGATGCCGCGCATATCACCCAACCGCAGCGCGATACGATGCAAATTTGCATGGAGCAGGCGTTGCAGATGGCGGGTATTGGCGCTCAGCAGATTGGCTATATCTCCGCACACGGTACGGCCACCGATCGCGGCGATCTGGCGGAAAGCCAGGCGACGGCGGCGATCTTCGGTGATACCACGCCGATCTCCTCGCTGAAAAGTTATTTCGGCCATACGCTGGGAGCCTGCGGCGCACTGGAGGCGTGGATGAGCTTACAGATGATGCGCGAAGGCTGGTTCGCACCGACTATTAATCTGACACAGCCCGATGACGCCTGCGGTGCGCTGGATTACATCATGGGCGAAGCGCGTCACATTGACTGCGAATATCTGCAAAGCAATAACTTCGCTTTCGGCGGGATCAACACCTCGCTGGTCATCAAGCGCTGGGCATAAGCATGTATCGCCTGCTGCGCGCAAAGGTATCGGACTACATCGACGCTCAGGCTGCGGGACGCGCTCTGCTTGAACGGGCGATTTTCCCCGCCGTGCTGCCAGAGATTATTCGCAACCCTAACGGCAAACCCGGCTTTGCTCGTGGGTATCCGCTGTGGTTTAACATCAGCCACAGCGGCGATGACATTGTGCTGCTGCTGAGCGACGAGGGCGAGGTGGGTTGCGATATTGAAGTCATACGCCCGCGTAAAAATAGCCAGCGTATTGTTGAATCGGTATTCAGCCCCGGTGAACAGGCGCAGATTGCAGCGGCGGAAGATAAGCTCGTCGCGTTCTGGCAAATCTGGACGCGCAAAGAGGCAATGCTTAAACAGGCCGGCAGCCAGATCTGGCGCATCGCCGATTTCGACAGTTGCTTGCCCACACCACTGTTTTTAGCCCAACTCCGTTGGTCTGAAAATCGAATTGTGACGCTGTGTACCCCGACGCCCGTTTCAGCGCAGGAAAACGATTTCATTGTTAAATAATAACGTGAATATCACTCTGATAAATAATACACCACTAAAGTATTATCATAATATTCGATGATATATAATACCTAAATTAGATCAAAAATCGATCATATGTATTAATGATGTTGATATATTCCATCAGAAATATGAATTAAAGAAACAAAGCGGAAACATGAAATTTGGTATAGTCATTTTTTGTGATAGAGATAACACAAATTTCAATTGTCTATGGATTCGTTTTGCCCGTATAGTGGCTCTCTGTTAGAAGATAGTTACCTTTGCTTACTTTAATTAGCATTATTGTAACTATTGCAATCATTATTATTGAGGCACTGATTATTTTACGCACTCTATTTTCTGAGGCTCGAACGCAGATAACGCTGCATGAACTGATCAAAGAACTCAAAAAACAGAACATCGTTTTCTACGTTCATTTCGTCTCTACCGGAAACGTCAATCTGGTCGATAACGCCGGTTGTATTCGTATTATAGAAGGCGAGTACAGCCTCAAACGCGTCAATCTGCGGGCCAATGAAGACCTCATTCGCGCAGCGTCACGCCGCCATTTCGCAGGTGAAATAGGCTATGAAGAGTATTGTTCTCTGGTGGCCAGCGCCGGGGTATATAAGTGGATTGTCGATATAAAACAGATGACGCGAAAATATGTCGGCTTATCTGACAAAGTGATTTTCTGCGAAGAGATAACGCCCGTTATTAGTAATGAACGCGTATGGCGTTATAATTAACCGCGTGATTATCGTAGGGGCAACCACATCCAGAGCCCATGCAAGATAAGCCAAATACCCGCACACGATAACGTAATTAACGAAACCATTTTCATTGAACCTCCCTGGCTCATTTCCATCGCAACTTTCCTTTTTTGCGCCAGACGATAAGGGATAAATATAAAAATCGCCTGATAAAAATGTCATCAGGCGATATTCTATAACAAATAATGCACATCAGGATATACGTAATAATAATTACGGATAACGCTGAGGATTTACTGCAGATTGGTTTTAAAGAATGCCGTCAGTTTGTTGAAGGGAATGAGATCGGTACGATCGTAGAGATCAACATGCCCGGCGTTCGGCACGATATACAGTTCTTTCGGCTGCCCGGCGCGTTGATAGGCATCTTCGCTAAACTCCTTAGAATGCGCGCGATCGCCGGCGATAAACAGCATGGGTCGTGGCGAAATTGTCTCGATATCATTGAACGGATAAAAATTCATAAATTTACCAATACTGCTCAGCATGGGTTTGGTCGTCAGCGCTTCTTTCTCGCCTTTCGGCGTATAGCCGCCGCGTGACGTACGGTAGAAATCAAAGAATTCGCGCTGTATTTCCGGCGTGGAGTCATCCAGCTCGTTCACGGTGCCAGGAATATAAGCAGTATCACCGCCTTTGTACTCGGCAAAGCGCTGCTCAATGGCCGTCTTAATCAACGCTTCGCGCTGTTCAACGGTCTGCGAATGCTTCAGGCCATTACGAAACGCGGCGCCCATGTCGTACATGCTGACGGTCGCTATCGCTTTCATACGCGGGTCGATTTTAGCTGCGCTGATCACAAAGCTACCGCTACCGCAGATACCCAGTACGCCAATATTTTCCGCGTCCACCCACGGCTGCGTGCTGAGGTAATCAACAGCCGCGCTGAAATCATCGGCGTAGATTTCCGGCGAAATCATATGACCCGGTTTGCCCTCGCTCTCGCCCCAGAAAGAGAGATCAATGGCCAGCGTGACGAAGCCCTGCTCCGCCAGTTTTTGCGCGTAGAGGTTTGAACTCTGTTCTTTTACCGCGCCCATCGGATGCCCAACGATAATCGCCGGATGCTTCGTGTTTTTATCCAGCCCCTCAGGCATAAACAGATTGCCCACCACGTTCATTTGATACTGGTTTTTAAAGCTGACGCGCTGCTGGGTCACGCTGTCGCTTTTGTAGAAATTGTCCGCTCCGCGTGACATATCCGCAGCGGAAGAGGCAAATGCGCTAATCAGTAAGCCCAACGCCAGTGTGACGTTTTTCATAGGTTAACTCCTGAGTGTATGTTTACGTGAGGTTGTGAAAGTGATGACCGACGCGCAGAGCAAAACGCCAGCGCTCAGTACAAAGGTGCTGTGCCAGCCGTGATGGTCGTACATCAGGCCACCCAGCGTGGATCCCAGGGCAATAGAAAGCTGAATGATGGCGACCATCACGCCGCCGCCGGCTTCCGCGTCATGGGGTAGCGTCCGCGCGAGCCACGTCCACCAGCCTGTCGGAGCTGCGGTTGCGACCAGCCCCCAGGCGCCCAACAGGGGCGCGACTAACCAAAGCTGATGACCAAAAATCACCAGTGCGATAGCCATCGCTGCCATCAACAGCGGAATGAGAATTAGCGTGCGATAAATACCCTGTTTCAGCAGGCGACCCACTATCAGCGTGCCAATAAATCCCATCACACCGATGATCAGCAGAACGGCAGACAAGGCCGTTCCCCTCACCTGCGTGATGCCTTCAAGAAAAGGACGCACGTAGGTGAAGAGCGTGAACTGGCCCATAAAAAAGAGGCCGCAAGCAAGAAGCCCCACTGCCACAACAGGACGTGAGAAGAGAGGAAGCACCCTGCTGCGCTGTTGGCTGTGTTGCATAGCTGGCAGGCTAAACCATTGCCAGATGAAAGCGGCAATCGCGACAGGCACCAGACAGAAAAATGCGCCCCGCCAGCCCATCACGTCGCCGAGATAACTCCCAAGCGGCGCGGCAATCACCGTCGCCAGCGCGTTACCCCCGTTGAAAATGGCTAATGCGCGAGGCACCTGCGATTCAGGAACCAGACGGATAGCCGTCGCCGCCGACATGGACCAGAAGCCGCCAATGGCAATACCAATCAGCGCACGACCCACCATATAAACAACATAATTCGCGGCCATGGCGATCATCGCGCCTGAGAATGCCATCAGCGCAGTCATGCCAAGCAGCAGATATCGGCGATCCAGCCCAGCGATGAGCCGCGAGAGCGTCAGGCTGGTGATGACCGCCAGCGCCCCGGAAATGGCAATGCCCTGGCCCGCCAGGCCTTCCGTCACGCCTAAATCAGCCGCGATGGGCGATAACAAACTGACCGGCATAAATTCGGAGGCAATTAATACAAAAACACACAGCGTCATGGCATAAATGCCGCCCCAATGGGCGCGTTGAACTTCAGCCTGCAAAGCCATTATGTTTTATCTCCTGTTTTACCGGCTGTTTTCAGGCAAGCCGGGGCCGCACGTTATTCGCAGGAATAACGTCATTAAATTGGCGGGAATATTCGTTGCTGAAAATTTTACACGGCAGGCGTAGGATAACTAGCTAATGAATACTTAATAGGCTTATAAGCCATACTTATTAATCGGGCATTCCGACCATGAAACGTAACCTGAACGATCTGCTGTATTTTGTGACCGTTGCCCGCGAAGGAAGCTTCACCCGCGCAGCGGCGCTGTTGGGCGTCACGCAGCCAGCGATCAGTCAGGCGATTTCTGCACTGGAAGCGCGGATGCAGATTCGCCTGCTCACCCGCACCACCCGCAGCGTGTCGCCCACGGCGGCGGGTGAGCGGTTGATGGCATCAGTCGGTACGCGCATCGATGACATCGAAGCCGAACTGGATATGTTGACCGAACTGCGCGACAAACCGGCAGGCACCGTACGCATTACCTGCGGGCCCAACGTCCTGCGTACCACGCTTTTACCAAAGCTCACGCCGCTGCTGCGCGAATATCCGGATATTCACGTTGAGTTTGATGCCAACCACGGCTTTCGCGACATCGTGGCGGATCGCTTCGATGCAGGCGTGCGTCTGGGCGATACCATCGACCAGGATATGATTGCAGTGCCGATTGGCCCGAAACTGCGCATGGCGGCGGTCGCCTCACCGGACTACTTTGCCCGTCATCCCGCGCCCACCACGCCCCACGAGTTAACGCAGCATCAGTGTATTAATCAGCGCATGGTTAAATCCGGCGGGCTGTATGTGTGGGATTTCGACCAGGACGGCGGGGATTTAAATGTGCGCGTCAGCGGGCAACTCACCTTTAACACCTCAGAACATATCGTTGATGCGGCGCTGGCCGGTTTTGGTATCGCTTTCCTGCCTGAAGAAGAGTTTGGAACACACATTGCCGAAGGTCGATTGATTCGCATACTCGACCCCTGGTGTATGCCTTTCCCCGGTTACTATCTTTACTATCCCAGCCGTAAACAGCCTTCCCCGGCATTTTCCCTGGTGGTCGACGCGCTACGCCATAAACATCCCTGACGTTCTGCGGGCAATTTCCCTTATGTGAAAGCGGTTCCATAAAATCCGCTTACATCCATTTACATCTAAAACACTAATGCGTATATTTCTCATTCGCATTTTTATGTTCATTGGTTAATTAAAAATACAAAACCCGGCGCGGCGATGTACCGCTGTCGGGCAGTCCCGCAAACACACTTAAGGGTTTATCATGTCTTTCACTTATCAGACCCGGGAAACGCGCCGCCCGCTCGGATGTTCTCCTTCTTTGCTCGCCCTCTCCGTGGCGATGGCGTTTATGCCTGCGCTATCATTTGCCGCCGCTGCGAACGGCGATGACACCATTGTGGTGGAAGAGAGCACCACGCCGGGTGACGAAGGTCAGGACCAGGATTACAGTGTTAAAACCACCACCACCGGCACCAAAATGCTGCTGGTGCAGCGCGATATCCCGCAGTCGGTCAGCGTTATCAGCCAGCAGCGAATGAAAGATCAGGAGCTGAACTCGATTGAGGAAGTGCTGGATAACACCACCGGCGTCAGCATTTCCCGCATCGACAGCCACCGTACTAATATTTTCTCACGCGGTTTCTTCGTCAGTAACTTTGCCTTCGACGATATGCCGACGTTCCTTGACGATCGCTGGAATTTTGGCGACACAGCGGGCGATACGGCGATTTTTGAGAGCATCGAAGTGGTGCGTGGCGCAGCCGGTTTGATGAGTGGTACGGGTAACCCATCGGCGTATGTCAACATGGTGCGTAAGCACGCCGATAGCCGCGAGTTTAAAGGTTCCGCTTCCGCCACTTACGGAAGCTGGAATAAACAACGTTATGTGCTGGATTTACAAGCGCCGCTGACCGAATCGGGCGACGTGCGTGGCCGCGTGATTGCCGGGTATCAGGACAACGACAGCTGGCTTGAGCGCAATCACTACCGCAAAAAATTCATCACCGGCGTCGTGGATGCCGATATCACTGACTCCACCACCCTCTCGCTGGCCTACGATTACCAGGAGAGCGAAGAAGACAGCCCAACCTGGGGCGGTTTCCCTTCCCTGTGGAGCGACGGCAGCCGCACCGATTTCCGCCGCGAATTCAATACCGCCGCCGACTGGACCTACTCTAATCAGGATACCTCGCGCGTCTTCGCTAACCTGACCCAGCGTTTCAACAACGGCTGGGAGGCGAAAGTGAACGCCATGCACGCGGAAACCAATTTTGACAGCCGCCTGATGTATATCGACGGCTTCCCGGATAAAAATACCGGCCTGTATAACGGCGCACTGTACCAGGGTGCGTGGGGCGGCTGGAACCGCGGCGAGCGTAAACAGGACTCCGTGGACGCCTTTGTGCGCGGAGGTTATGAACTGTTTGGCCGTCAGCATCAGATCATGTTCGGCGGCAGCTACAGCCGTCAGCGCAACAACTACGACAACTCGTATCCGGTCACCGATAACTACGGGCTGATGGATGTCGGCAACATTCACAATTATGACGGCAAACTGGCGTATCCGGAGTGGTCTGACTGGGCACTCTATCAGCGCGATATCATCCGCCAGAAATCGCTCTACACCGCGACGCGTCTCTCGCTGGCCGACCCGCTGAATCTGATCCTCGGCGTGCGCTGGACAGAATGGAGCGCGCATTACAATCTGGAGCGCAAACCGGACGAAACCCGCGACAGCAAATTCGATGACGTTACGCCGTATGCGGGCCTGGTATATGACATCAATGATGAGTGGTCGGCCTATGCCAGCTACACCTCTATTTTCCAGCCAACCAGTAAGCGTAACGCTAACAGCGAGTTCCTCGATCCAACCACCGGGAAGAGCTATGAAGCGGGCGTGAAAGGTGACTGGTTTAACACCCGCCTGACCGCGACGCTTGCCGTATTCCGTACCGAGCAGGATAAAGTTGCCGTCAGCACCGGGCAGACCATTCCTGGCTCCGGCGGCCAGACGGCGTATAAATCAGTCGATGGTACCTTGAGTAAAGGCGTGGAATTTGAGATTAACGGCGCACTGACCGACCGCTGGCAGCTCACCTTCGGCGCATCACGCTACATCGCAGAAGACGGTGACGGCGTGGCAGTGAACCCGGAGCAACCGCGCACTACAGCGAAACTGTTTACCCGCTATCAGTTGCCGATGTTGCCTGAACTTGCAGTCGGCGGCGGCGTACGCTGGCAGAATAAAACCTGGCAGGATATTGCCGGGCCGAACGGCGATACGCGTATTAAACAAGGCGGTTATGCGGTGGTCGATCTCTTCAGCCGTTATCAGGTCAGCAAAAACTTTGCCCTCCAGGCCAACCTGAACAACCTGTTCGACAAAGAGTATTACGACTACCTGGGCACTTACGGCGTGTACGGCGCACCGCGTAACTTCTCGGTCAGCGGCACCTATAGCTTCTGATTTCCACTAACGGCACCGCCCGGTGCCGTTTTTCCCTTTTCCGAATTTATGCTGCCGGGTCTGGCGCAATCACCTTTTTCAACCAGACTTATCGCTGTGTTTCTCATTCAGGATAATCATGAAAAACGTAGCGATTGTCGGCGTCGGGCCGACCGGGATTTACACCTTTTATGCGCTTATTGAGCGCGGCGAACCGCTTGCAATTACGCTCTTTGAGCAGGCTGAAGAAGCAGGCGTCGGCATGCCCTATAACGATGATAATACTGCCACGCTGATGCTGGCGAATATCGCCAGCATCGAGATCCCGCCAATTTTTATCACTTATCTTGAATGGCTGCATCAACAGAGCGACAGCTACCTGGCGCGCTTTGGGATTAAACGTGAATCACTGCATGAAAGACAATTTTTGCCGCGCGTGATCCTCGGCGATTATTACCGTGACCGCTTTCTGGCGCTGGTCGAAAAAGCAGAGCGTTCAGGATTTAGCGTTTCAGTGCGTGAAGCAAGCAAAGTCACCGATCTGAAAGCCGCCGGGGATGGCGTATTGTTGTGGAGCGAAAATCGTAATACCCCGGAACCCTTTGATTATGCGGTTATCGCCACCGGACACCTGTGGCCTGAAGACGATGACTCGCCGCGCGACTTTTACCCCAGCCCGTGGACTGGCCTGATGGACGCGCGCATCGCACCATGCCGGGTGGGCATTATGGGCGCATCGTTGAGTGGTCTGGATGCGGCAATGGCCGTCGTCTCCCAGCATGGCAAATTTATTGTTGAAGAGGGCAAAACCGCCTCTTTTCAACTTAATGCGCAAAGCCAGACGCTTCAGCTGACGCTAATGTCCCGCAGCGGCATTCTGCCGGAGGCTGATTTTTACTGTCCACTGCCCTACGAGCCGCTGGCGATAGTGACGGAGCAGGCCATTGAAGCTGAAATCGCGAAGGGTAGTGATGGCCTGTTGAATAGAGTATTTCAGTTGATTATTGCTGAGCTGGAACAGGCTGACCCACAATGGGCTACGCAAATAGGCTTAAAAACCCTGAATGCCGACACGCTTGCCGACGCCTGGTTTGCCGAGCGTAAAGCACACGACCCGTTTCACTGGGCAGTGGAAAATCTTGAAGAAGTGGAACGCAATAAGCGCGAGAAACACACAGTATCCTGGCGCTATACCGTTCTGCGGCTGCATGAAGTGGTGGAGCAGATTGTCCCGCATCTGAATGAAGAGGATCATCAGCGTTTTAAAAAAGGGTTAGCGCGCGTCTTTATCGACAACTATGCCGCCATTCCGTCTGAATCTATCCGCCGTCTGCTGGCGCTTCGCGAAGCCGGGCTGATACATATCCGGGCACTGGGTAACGACTATGAGATGCAGGTCAACGACGGCCTGACAATCATTACCACCGATGATGCGCGTTATGAGTTTGACATGTTTATCGACGCCCGTGGCCAGAAGGCGCTAAAAACTAAAGACCTCCCCTTCCCCACACTGCGTAAACAGCTGCTGGCGTGTGGCGATAATATCCCGGATGTGGGTGACGACTATACCTTGCAGGTGCCGGAGAACGTGCGTGGGCGAATCGCCTTTGGCGCGTTGCCCTGGCTGATGCATGACAGACCGTTTGTGCAGGGGCTGGTAGTGTGCGCAGAAATTGGCGCGGCGATAGCGAAAGGGGTAGTTCAATAAGCATTCGGGGCACGAATTAAATGATAAAGAGACGAGCAAGGTGCTGGTTTTGAAGCAGGCGAAGTCGTTTACAGCGAAAACAAATAGCTATTGTAGATTTGACGAAAGGATTATATGCAGAAATGGAAACTATACTTCCGATCGCGGTAGAAACAAATTTTCATTATAATTTTTAACCATTACTTTACATCAGAGAGCATTCGATTTGATGAAAAACAAATCAATTACAATCATTTGCTTAAAGATTTCTATTATTTTCATATTTACCGTAAATACCCTGTTACCGATAAACTGAGTTAAGATATTTTTCACTATAATGGTTCGCCGTGAACCGGATGCCGTATAGCACGCCATAGTTTAAGGAAGACGTCTTGTCAAGGAGAACAAAAATGGAAGTGACCTGTATTGGCTGTGGGATCAACTGCAGTCATTTACCTGATATGTGTAAATATAAATTACGATGTAGTTTTAAGCGACTTGTAATATGGCCAGAAAGAAATCATTATTTCAAGATAGCAATACATAATATTTTTATAGAGAAAGTCACGTGTTGCTTCATTGATGGCGTCATTGTGGTCGATTTCTCATGTATCAACATCACACATTACCTGGACGAAATCTGGATAAACGATTTAGAAAAGATTGGCCTAAAGATCATCATTGTAGCTGAGGCCTCAATGGTTGCCCTCGCTAATTACTGGTTGAATCGTTCTGAATCTATATTGTCTATTATAGAGGTTGATGATGGTATTAACACCATCATCCTAAGATTCAGAAAGTTATTAGAAGGACGCTGGATACCAGGACGAAAACACCCTGTATTTTCACTAAAGGAAATGACCACACTCAAACTGTTACTTCAGGGTTACTCAACCAGAGATATTGCAAAAAAGTTGAGCTGTACTGTCCGCAACGTTTATGACTCTCGATACTCACTACGCCGGAAAATAGGTGGATTAAATAATTTCAAGGACCTTTTCACTATAATTAACATACAGTAATACCTAGTCCGTATCGAAACATCCTTTCCCAAGATGATGATAGCGTTCCTGTGCAACAATAAACTTTCTATTACTGGATTTTGCTTCCTTACCACGCCAGGTTTCGCCAGGCAACATATAGAATTGTTTTGAGCTTTCATCATCTCCATCGCACCCTTTCTGGAGTATCACTCTAAAAAAGGTATTACCGGTATTTTTTATAACCCCATTTAACTCATCAACATCATACTTTAAATCAATATTTCTTGGCCGGACGATAAGAATAGTACTCATCGAAACAACAGGAACGACGTCCATATGCTTTTGAGTCATTCGAAATGGAAACAGGGTAACAGGTGCCTCCTTGAATATAACACGATAATATCTTTCAGTGCTGTCAGACGGACCGCGGTAGTATAGTTTAAAATACTCTTTTCCTTTCGGTTGCACAGTCAGTTTTAGTGGTGACCAGATAAGATCTTTACTCTCTTCCTTGACACTGGCTTCATCACCATCGCCTGGACGAGCAATTTTATAGGCAGAGATCGTATAAAAATTAGTCGCTTGAGTATCATTATAGATAGGCCTGGCCGTAAAACTCTTGCTCGAATCCATATCATAGATAATGGCATTAAAATAAACCGCGAAAGCCTGTGTTGAAACAAATAAAACAGAACAACTAAGAAAAAAAGCAAATAAAAATCTCATCCGTATTCCTACTTATCAACACCGACCCACGTCGCAGTGACCTTCACTTCGCCACTTGCATTTACCGTACCCATCCAGTCACTTCCATCTACAGTCAGTTTTGATCGGGTATCATTCATTGGAAAGAGAAGTTTTAATGTCGTCGTGAAATAATACCCTTCATCGACATTCGCGTTCCATGCGGTTTGAACCCAGTTTGCATTGGTCATATCAATAGGGTCTTCGCTACAACTGTTTCTGGCTTTAACTTCACCTCCAGACGCCGATATCCAGGATAGATAAGCCGGGATGGGGACAGTCATTGAAGAATCTGAAGATGTAAAAGTACAGTACGGAATACCATTGAGTGTTGTTGAATCCCCCACTACCTGTGCAGTGATGCTGTCGGCCTGGCGTATTGCCGATGTCGTTACTTTATATTCAAAGGTAATTGGGTTTTCATCTCCAATCTTTCCTGATGCCGAAGGTGTTGTCGTTCCATCTGTTGATACGATACTGATCCCATATTCTTTAGGGGTAATGTTGATAAGCGTCGAGGGGGTGAATTGATAGTATCCTGATTGCGGGGTAACAGAGTTATCAAAATAGAAAGTAAATAATGAATCTTTATTAGACAAACTCGTTCCGGCCGCGAGTGCCTTTTTAAAGAAAGAGTTTGATAAAAAAACATAAACATACTCCCCAGTGGTCGTGAAAACTTTTGAGTAAGTACTCGACGAGGAATAGTTGCTCCAACTGGAACCATCACCACTGTACTTTACATCGGATGATGAAGGTGAAAAACCCAGTAGGGCGGTATCAATAACCATCTGAAAATCCAGAGAGTTAGTCACATTTTTGGTTTGCTGGAGTGTATATGAGACCATTTTACAGATAAGCCCGGTAGAACCAGATACAACCCCCACCTGGCAAAGATCAGACCCGACATTCACACTGGGTGTGCCATCACTTGCAACCCATATTTCTGCCATTGCACCCGTACTATTAAGCGTTAGATGACCAACTTTCTCCAGGGTCATTGTGTAGTAACGCCATGTACCTCCCTTCGCCAGATCCTTACAGCGTTCACCTGCAGCATAGTCATAATCCGTATTGGAATTCATGTAGCACAGATTAAGTTCAAAAGTATCACTGGAACCGACCGACTGGCTACGGAAATACTCATAGGCAACCGGGCTTAACGTTCCCGCACCATAACTGCCGTTTGCAGCACTACTACCTGATTTTGCATGAAAAAATCCTTCATTATCCATGACATCTGGAGAAATATACCCCGATGCAGGACAATCACTACCAGTTGTCATGCAGCGAATACCAAGAAATGGCTGAGTAATGGGTGAGTTCGTAATCCACAAGTCAAAGTAACGATTACTGTAACTCCATCCGGAGTTGCCCATATATCCCAGACTTCGCTGGTTAGTTTTATATTTAGTCCATACATTTGCGCCACTAAAACGTGGAGAAAGTGAGCCGGATGTTATGAAATACTCATTATCAATAGTATTGTCAATAAAGAGATAGGTATTGCTACCACTCCCACTGCTACTTGATGTTAATGCAATGGCTGGATTAGCCACAAACACACTAAAAAAAAGTAAAATGGTAGAGGGCTTAATAAACATATTCTACTTCTCCATTTCGTGATGCTGTTTGTTGCTGTCCTTCACATTGAATATCACCAAGCCATACAGCCCCTTTAGAGTCTTTAAGGTCAAGATCGGCTTCACAAAGGCTTCCATTCGCTTCAAGTACAGTAATCACTGGATATCGCTTATCAACATCCATAGCAAATTCACCGTTATTATCGGTTTTAGTTTTACCTATATGATTGTGAATATCCGCATTGACATAATAATGACCAGCTGGATTTTTCATCCGACCAAAAACGGTGACAAGCTGTTTTATTTCAGGTGTAATCACGCCAATATTCCCAGGGTAAAGTACAACTCGATTCCGACGCCCACTAATAATATCTACGCTATCCTCTGAATTTTTATCGTTCATGAGTTCTACCTTGTATTCAGCATACGGTGGCAGACTAATAAAATTACTTTTACCCGTAAGCGAATAATTTTGACCGTTAACCTGCGCCATCATTTTCCCCTGCTCGCGGAAATTAGTATTAATCACCAGACCAGCACTTTGCGAACCTTTCCCGGCGTAAATTGATTTTTGCGTCCAGGCGATACTGCCTTGTGAACTCAAACTGTAGTTTGCGCTGCGATCCGACGACCGGGTAACAGCAACAGTACCTGCATTATATTTTGTATCGTAAGTGACATACCCATTAGCGGCAAAATCATCTGAGCGATAGTTACCATTGTCATCATTATTTTGTTTGATACGTTTCGATAACGAGGCCCCGACCTGGGTAATCGCACTGTTCTCGAACCGTTTCCGTACGGCAGCATTTGCCAGCATATTTCCGTTCTGGCTAGAGATACCGGTACTAAACCATGTGCCAAAAGGAATCGACACATCTATATTGATATATTTCTCTCTTAGGTTCTCGTGATCGTCATATTGATAATTCTGTATACCGGTTCGTAAAGAGACGGTAGCATAACGATTAGCGAAAAGTGACTGATCATAATCGATATTGGTATAAGTGTTTTTATTGTATTTGTTATTAGTGCGGCTAACGGTAAGTGTACCAAGGAATGGTACAATTTTTCTCAAATTAGCAGTTGCCCCAATAGTGACATAATCATTTTGTTGCATAGGCAAGCGATCGCCAATTCTACTAAATTGACGTGAACCCCAAACATTACCATATCCGCCCGGGACACTTAAATTAAGAGTCGAGATGCTTTGCCAACTGCTATCTGTTGCGAGCAACATCTGTTGATTATAGCTAAATGCATTATTGAAAATCACATTAGCTTCTGTTTCGTTAATTCCATTGTTATCAAAACCGTAGAGCGTTGACTTCAGATTTACACCAGATAACCAGGGTTGGCTAGTGGCGGCAGCAATACCAGCAATCCATGTGTCTTTTTTGCCGTAGTTGATATTGGTATGACGTCGGTAATCTGTTTTATTATATTCAAGACTACCGCCAAACATTTGCCAGGAAATGTTTCCTGTGACGCTCGACTTTCTTGCGAACGTTTTGTTAATGTTGGCCGTGCGCGAGCTGACTACTCTACCATTCACAACAACCTGCACATCAACATCATAGATACCAAAAGGCAAGCGAGAAGTATCAAGCTCATAGCTCCCCATCGAGAAATTTTGGATACTCAGTAGCTTTCCATTACGGTACACATGAACCTCACCTGCGGCTGGCAGGAAAACGGTCACGGGAATAAGTGCTAATGTATTATCTTCTATCTGAGAGCTACTCTTGTTCCCATAGCTTACCCCATAAATCCGGCTGGAGTTGAGGGCGCTCATACTGGCAATTGATTGTAAATTCCAGGTATCAACCATCCCCATTGCAAAGCGATGACCGGTATAATCCCGTTCATACATTGCTCGATACAGATCACTATGCTGGTTACTTGTCCCTATACCGTATACCGACCCGTTCAAGTTAACATGATGCTCGCGAAGAGAAACCGTATTATCAAGCGTCAGATAGCTACTGGCATTATCATTATCTTTATATTTATTGTAATAGCTGCCCACAGAGTAATTTAATACCGAGGACAAATGTTCAGAAGATGACTCGCCGAGCACGTTCGAACGTGGCAATATCGCTGCCTGCATCGCTTCTTTGTTGACAGTAAGCTCTATATAGAAAGAACGCGTATCCAGAGTAAGTGATGCATCTTTACTGAGCCAAATCCGGTTACCATCTCCGATATTTTTATTCTGAAGTTCTGCTATTAATGTTTTTATTTTAGGGGAAAGCTCTGTACGGTCAGGTAACTCACTTAACGTCAGTTGGTTTAATCGAAACTCGTTATCTTTGATGGTTAGTACCGCATCAGCAATTTTTTGTTGGCTGCGTTGAGTACTGTCATCACCCTCATATCGAATGAAAACGGGAACCGTCATTCCCTGATAAAGCGCATTGGCAAATACAGAAGGAATAACGTAATTACTGACTCTAACAGGAGTCATCGGGGCTGCCGAGAGGCTATGATTTAAAGAAATCATAAGCCCCAGAAGTAGAGTCCCTTTCACATACCCCAGATTATCCATAGCTATTCTCAGTTTACGTTAATGTACTGTTCATTATGCCAAATGCCGATTCGCGTTTTTTTATTAGTAAGGTCGGTATATTTTACCTTCACACTTATTCCTGGCATCAGATAATAACGTTCTCTGCACCCTTCACCGGCATCTTTAGACTTATCTCGGCATGGCCCGTACGAAATCACACGGAATGAGACATTCCCTGTATTTGTAACCGTATCGCCTTGCCAGGTATAATCAAAATTTTCATCGCGTGGAGCTACAACCAAAATTGTTCCAATAATTGCGGATGTTGTTGCTTCACCCTGTTTCTTTTTTTTCACATTATCAAATTCAGTAACAGGTTCGTCTGTCCACGAAAGCCGGTAGTAACGCTCTTTGTTATCCTGGAGTCCTTTATAAAAAAACCTAAAGTTTTCACTTGAGTTGCCGGGTAAAATTAAACTGGCAGGGGTGGATAATAATTCGCCTTTAGAATCCATGGGAATAACCTTCCCACCTGCCATTGGAGAACTGATACGCTCTAACGACACGCTCACATAGCGGGCGACATCCGTTGTGTTTTTAATCTCCTTAGCCAGACTCGATGCATCGCTACTCATCATTGAAGTAACTTCACCAACATTTATCGCATTTGCATAGAATGGACTGGCTGATGACATGACCAGAACAAAAGCAGCGCAGTATTTCATCTTATATCCTCAAAAGGAGGCCGAAGCCTCCTTTAAATCACCGGGCAGGAGAGCTATAAATCAGATGGTCCAAACGGCATTAAATTGAACGCGGACATCTCCACTCCAATAACCGTCAGTCAGTGCACTGAATTCTGCTGCGGTGCTACCGTCAGAAGTCGCTGATTCAATATTGAAATCGAAGTTACCCTGAGTACTTACACGATCGGTACCTGCGTAAGCGGTACTTACGGCCAGAGCATCAAGGCCAGCTGAGATATTGTTGGCAGTATCAATCATCGTTACTGGGGTTGTTTTGCTCAGTGCGGCACCGTTCCAGTTAACACCCACATCAAGTGTCGATGCGTCAGTCGTGCGGCTCAGGGTGTTATTGACAATCTGCGAGGTCAACATAAAATCAGTTGCGCCGGATTGGCCTTCGATAGTGATATCAAATGCGCCTTTCTGGGTATTAAATGATTTAATACCTTCAGCATACTGGAACGTCAGTGATTTTAATGGGGTAACAACCAAAGCACTGGTTGTATCTTTAGTTGCACTTGCATCCCAGCTGGCAGTTGCAGACGCAGTAACATCAGCCATAGCCTGGGAGGAGACGCAACCTAATGCAATTAAACCAGCTAATACAATTTTTTTCATTTTTATTAATCCTGAGTGAGTAAATTTATATCCATTATTTTCAAATAACTGTGTTCGTACTATCCAGAGATGATGCTATTCAATATCCCCCTTCCTCCCATTTTATTTTTCAAACTCTGCTTTGTTGCATAGACCTTTTTATTAGTTATATTCAGTATTGCTGCTATTTGCCGCACCGTGTATTCACTAATAAAAAGATCAAGGACATGTATTTCCAAATCCGTTAGTTGATTCCTTGATATAGACATATCTCTGCGCCCCAAAAACGAGGTTCTGATCTTCCTCTTAACCTCCTCATGGCTATCGGTAGCGCCTATAATTGAAACAATCTGTTGATAGTTCTTCTTCCAATAGGATGCTAATGGCTGCATCTGTTTATCTGATACAAGAATTATTCTCAGACCTGTCTTCTTCAGGTGTTCAATCCACTTGCTGTTGGTGAACAGATTTATTTTATACCTGGAAAAATCAACAAAAATCAGCCCCGTATGCGTAAGAGTGTAATATGTATTGATAAGAAGCGTTCTTATCCCAATTTGCAAATACGTATTGTCATTGGGCCATATGCAATATTGGTTCTCAACGCAGTTCATCATTTTCACAGTAGGCTGAGCTGTTAGTTCACACCGATAATGACAACTTATGCAACGTACTAACTCATATTTCTGCAAAGGCATTCTCGATAAAAGCCTCCGTTTAATGTTCACGTCCTGCGGTGAGTACATATTACGTACAGTAAACTAATGTGACAACTTTAACGCACAAATGTTAAGTGTTTAAAATCTCATGAAATTCTTAAGGGCATGAAATAACATTTATTTTATAACCATCTATTTTTGATAGGATTTTTCTTAGTGAGATTTAAGTTCCTGAAAAAAACATTAAGATTATCCTGGAAGGATGTAGGAATATTCCAGTGTTCAGGCATGTATTCGGTTAAAAAATAACAGCACAAATAGTTAAAAAATAATCTCCAAAATGCAAGCGTGTTATTCTTTTGATTTCAATTTGTTGCAACAATATTAACAATCAGTATTTTTATTGTTTTGAATAATCATGTATAAGAAGATAAATCAAATGTCGGTCCAATCGTAAATCCTGAAAACTTGATGTAGACGTGTCATAGAGCACTTTCACAGAGCTTCTACGAGAGGGGCTAACGGGATATGGCCCCATTGATTTTGGGCCAGGAACATCTTGGGCGGGTTCTCAAAAAATGCATGGAACTAAAACGGGTCTATTTACACAAGCAACAAGCGAAGCAGTTAGGCGACTACATCAATGTTCAGAGAAATCACACCTTATCAGAGTGCTCGTGTACCGTTAGGAGCGTGAGCGAAGCGCTGGCAGAGCCGGATCTGTAGCTACCGGGGCATTACCACAATTACCTCTTTACGTGGCTCATAGGGCCACACATCGGGCTTAAATGCGTGTGATCAATCTGTTTCGGGAGTTATGCCAGGTATGCGGAATTTTATTCATTGTTGCGCTGTCGCGGTAAGAACCAGGAACCACCGCCAGCGTGATGATATGCTTTCTTGTACCACAGACCAATCATGCGACAGGTGCGGGCGTAGAACAAAGGGGAGTTTAAGTTGTACCTGCTAAGACGAGGCAACGTAATTAACTGAACGATATTAACTTGCTGATTTATCAGGAGATTGGAGCGGGCGAAGGGAATCGAACCCTCGTATAGAGCTTGGGAAGCTCTCGTTCTACCATTGAACTACGCCCGCTTCGGCGTGTGCGAGGAGCATTATAAACCTTATGCCCTCGCTGGCAAGCCTCATCGCCACTGACTGGCGATAAAATAGTCTTTTAGCACTTAGGCTTACTGCCTTGCGGCGGTAAGTAGCGCAGTGGGTCAATCGCCGTCGCGCGGTAGCGAATCTGGAAGTGCAGACGCACGGAATCTGCATCGCTGCTGCCCATGGTGGCAATCTTCTGGCCAATCTTCACACTTTGCCCGTTGTTCACCAATAGCGTGTCGTTGTGCGCGTAGGCGGTGATGTAATCCTCACTGTGTTTAATCATGATCAGATTACCGTAACCGCGCAGTTGGTTGCCGACGTAGACCACTTTCCCGGCACCTGCTGCATACACCGGTTGACCGCGACTGCCGGAAATATCGATACCCTTATTACCGCCGTCAGCAGTGGAGTAAGGCATGATCACTTTCCCACTGGTGGGCCAGCGCCAGCAGCGTTGCCCCACCGGAGGCCATGATGCCTGCGGCACGGCGGAGGATGGTGTCACTTTCGCCGTGCTGCTTGATTTTTTACCTAACAGTTTTGAGGAACCGCCGGTTTTAATCTTCTGCCCGACCTCAATGGTATAGGGCGGCTTGATACCGTTCAGACGCGCCAGTTCGGCCACGCTGGTGCCGGTTGCACGAGAGATACGCGACAGTGTGTCGCCGCGTTTGACGGTATAGACCGAACCATCATAGCTGCCGGAGCCCGATTTGCTCCCGGAACAGCCCACCAGCACCACGCCGAGAAACAGGCACAGTATAAAACGCATTGGCTGGGTACTCAGGCATCCTGCTAGCAAAACATCGTCCTCAGGTTAGTTCAGTCAGGTCGCCTATGATAGCAGGCTGATGGCGGATGCCAATATCTCAGACAGAAGGATGAGTGTTGAAGGAATACCCTTCCGCCACCAAATCCATCGCTAATATGCTGTCGGGTTTAATTCTGGTTGTGCCAATTTCCGCACTGCGGGCCAGTTTGTTTCCTTAAGCCTGAGGTATAATAGCTTTGCCCGGTGGTGTAGCGCCATCTGGCGTTTTTGAATTCGCTATCGGGAGCCAGGATGAAAGGGCAAGAACACGTCATTTTGCTGAATGAAAAAGGTGAACAGATTGGCTCTGCGGAAAAATATGCCGTACATACCGCCCACACGCCTCTCCATCTCGCCTTCTCCTGCTGGATTTTCAATAACCAAGGCGAGGTTCTGATTACCCGACGCTCGCTCAGCAAAAAAGCCTGGCCGGGCGTCTGGACCAATTCGGTATGCGGTCATCCGCAACTGAGCGAATCGTTCGAGCAGGCGATTACCCGTCGCTGCCGTTTCGAAGTCGGCGCGGCGCTCACCGACATTACGCCGGTGTATCCTGAATTTCGTTATTGCGAAACAGACGCCAGCGGCATTGTGGAAAACGAAGTCTGCCCGGTGTATGCGGCAAGGTTAACCAATGCCATTGCATTGAACCCGGACGAAGTGATGGATAGTCACTGGGTTTCATTGGATGCGCTTTTTCAGGCGCTGGCTGCCACACCGTGGGCATTTAGCCCGTGGATGGTATTGCAGTATCGTTCGCAAGAGGCGCGGGATAAGCTGGCGCGGTTTGTACCCTCACCCTAACCCTCTCCCACAGGGAGAGGGAACAGATTGTGCAAGTGGTTAAAATCTTCGCTGGTTTTCTCCCTCTCCTTTGGGGAAAGGGCCGGGGTGAGGGGTAAAAAAAAGCCCCGATGCTCACACATCGGGGCTTTTTTACATCTCAGTGATTTATTTCACCGGGCGCATCGCCGGGAACAGAATCACGTCGCGGATGGTGTGGCTGTTGGTGAACAGCATCACCATACGGTCGATACCGATACCCAGACCCGCAGTCGGCGGCAGGCCGTGTTCCAGTGCAGTTACGTAGTCTTCGTCGAAGAACATCGCTTCGTCGTCGCCTGCGGCTTTCGCATCAACCTGATCCTGGAAACGCTGTGCCTGATCTTCTGCATCGTTCAGCTCGCTAAAGCCGTTACCGATTTCACGACCACCGATGAAGAATTCAAAGCGGTCAGTGATTTCCGGGTTAACGTCATTACGACGCGCCAGCGGAGACACTTCAGCCGGGTATTCAGTGATGAAGGTCGGCTGAATCAGGTGCGCTTCGGCCACTTCTTCAAAGATTTCGGTCACGATACGGCCCAGACCCCAGCTCTTCTCAACATGAATACCGATGCTTTCCGCAATCGCTTTTGCCGAGTCGAAGTTATCCAGATCGGCCATATCCGTTTCCGGACGGTATTTCTTGATCGCTTCGCGCATGGTCAGTTTTTCGAACGGTTTACCGAAGTCGAAAGTTTCTTCGCCATAAGGCACTTCGGTGGTACCGAGGATATTCTGCGCCAGGGTGCGGAACAGAGATTCGGTCAGTTCGATCAGATCCTTGTAATCCGCATAAGCCATATAGAGTTCCATCATGGTGAACTCTGGGTTGTGACGTACGGAGATACCTTCGTTACGGAAGTTACGGTTGATTTCGAAGACGCGTTCGAAGCCGCCAACAACCAGACGTTTCAGGTACAGTTCCGGCGCGATACGCAGGTACATGTCCAGGTCCAGGGCGTTGTGGTGGGTGATAAACGGACGGGCAGACGCGCCGCCAGGAATCACCTGCATCATTGGAGTTTCCACTTCCATAAAGTCGCGGGCAACCATGAACTGGCGGATACCGGCCATAATCTGGGAGCGGATTTTAAAGGTTTTGCGGGATTCATCGTTAGAGATGAGATCCAGGTAACGCTGGCGATAACGCGCTTCCTGATCCTGCAGGCCGTGGAATTTGTCCGGCAGCGGGCGCAAAGCTTTGGTCAGCAGACGCAGCTCGGTGCAGTGGATAGACAGTTCACCGGTTTTGGTTTTGAACAGTTTACCTTTCGCGCCGAGAATATCGCCGAGGTCCCATTTTTTGAACTGCTCGTTATAAACGCCTTCCGGCAGATCGTCACGGGCAACGTACAGCTGAATGCGGCCACCCACGTCCTGCAAGGTCACGAAAGAGGCTTTACCCATAATACGGCGGGTCATCATGCGGCCAGCAACGGACACTTCGATGTTCAGCGCTTCCAGCTCTTCGTTCTCTTTGGCGTCGAAGTCAGCGTGCAGTTGGTCTGAGGTGTGGTCGCGACGGAAATCGTTCGGGAACGGGAGGCCCTGCTCGCGCAGTGCTGCCAGCTTCTCGCGGCGCGCTTTCAGTTCATTGTTAAGGTCAGCTACCGCGTCAGCACCTTGTGCGTGTTGTTCAGACATGTTGGTTCCTCATAACCCTGCTTTCAAACTTGCTTCGATAAATTGATCCAGACTGCCGTCCAGCACCGCCTGCGTGTTACGGGTTTCTACACCGGTACGCAAGTCTTTGATGCGGGAGTCGTCCAGGACATAAGAACGAATCTGGCTACCCCAGCCAATGTCGGACTTGTTGTCTTCCATTGCCTGTTTTTCCGCGTTCTTCTTCTGCATTTCCAGTTCATAAAGCTTCGCTTTCATCTGCTTCATGGCCTGGTCTTTGTTCTTGTGCTGAGAACGATCGTTCTGGCACTGGGTAACCGTGTTGGTCGGAATGTGGGTAATACGTACCGCAGATTCTGTACGGTTAACGTGCTGACCACCCGCCCCTGACGCGCGATACACGTCAATACGCAGGTCAGCCGGGTTGATTTCGATATCGATATCGTCATCCACTTCCGGATAAACAAACGCAGAGCTGAAAGAGGTATGACGACGGCCACCAGAATCGAACGGGCTCTTACGCACCAGGCGGTGAACGCCGGTTTCAGTACGTAACCAGCCGTACGCGTAGTCACCGGAAATCTTGATGGTAACGGATTTGATACCCGCAACTTCACCTTCAGATTCTTCGATGATTTCGGTTTTGAAGCCGCGCGCTTCAGCCCAACGCAGATACATACGCTCAAGCATGCTGGCCCAGTCCTGCGCTTCGGTGCCGCCGGAACCTGCCTGGATATCCAGGTAGCAGTCGGCGCTATCGTATTCACCGGAGAACATGCGGCGGAATTCCAGCTGTTCCAGCTTCTCTTCCAGCGTATCGAGTTCCGCAACGGCTTCGTTGAAGGTCTCTTCGTCATCCGCTTCTACAGCGAGCTCCAGCAGCCCGGAGACATCTTCCAGGCCCTGAGACATTTGATCCAGCGTATCGACGATGGCTTCCAGAGAGGAACGTTCTTTGCCCAGCGCCTGTGCGCGCTCAGGTTCGTTCCAGACGTCCGGCTGTTCCAGCTCGGCGTTTACTTCTTCAAGACGCTCTTTCTTGGCATCATAGTCAAAGATACCCCCTAAGAACGTCAGAGCGCTCCGTGAGGTCCTGAATGCGGTTATTTACCGGGTTAATTTCAAACATGGTCTGTTTTCTTTTAATGGACGAGTCAAAATGCGGTTATAAGGGCGAGATTTTACCGGATCTGCGCCCTTATTTATAGCGATTACTGGCGCTAAATTGGCCAGATATTGTCGATGATTAACTGCACACTGCGGTTTCCGCGAAACTCGTTGATGTCGAGCTTGTAGGCAAGCTTAACTTCGCGCACGCCGTTATCCGGCCAGCAGGTGGTATCAACGTTAAACGCGATGCCGTCCAGCAGCGGGCCGCCGCCCACGGGTTCCACCATCACTTTCAGGTGACGTTCACCGACAATGCGCTGTTGCAGCAGACGAAAATGCCCGTCAAACAGCGGTTCCGGGAACATCTGCCCCCACGGTCCGGCTTCACGTAGCATCTGCGCCACGTCCAGCGTCATCTCCTGCGGGGAAAGTTCGCCATCTGAAAGAATTTCCCCCTGCAACAGGGCCGGGTCGAGCCATTCGGTGACCAGTTCGCCAAAACGCTGCTGGAACTCATCAAACTTCGTTTCTTCCAGCGATAAACCTGCCGCCATCGCGTGGCCGCCAAACTTCACCATCAGGCCAGGATAAAGCGTGTCCAGGCGTTCCAGCGCATCGCGCATATGTAAGCCCTGGATCGAACGGCCAGACCCTTTCAGCATGCCGTCTCCGGCAGGGGCAAAGGCAATCACCGGGCGATGGAAACGCTCTTTGATACGCGAGGCAAGAATGCCGACCACGCCCTGATGCCATTCAGGATGATACATCGCCAGCCCGCCGGGCAATGTTTCGCTGCTGCGTTCCAGCTTTTCGCACAGCGTCAGTGCTTCTGCCTGCATGCCCTGCTCAATCTCTTTACGCGTCTGGTTGAGCGCATCGAGTTCATTTGCCAGCATACGGGCTTCACCGAGGTTTTCGCTCAGTAATAGCGCTACACCAACAGACATATCATCCAGACGACCGGCGGCATTCAGGCGTGGGCCGAGGGCGAAACCGAGATCGCTCGCCACCAGCTTTTGCGGGTCACGATTGGCAATTTCCAGCAAGGCTTTGATGCCAGGACGACATACACCCGCGCGAATGCGGCTCAGGCCCTGCCAGGTCAGAATACGGTTATTCGCGTCCAGCGGCACCACGTCGGCGACGGTGCCCAGCGCCACCAGGTCGAGGAACTCGACAATCTTCGGCACCGCGATGCCGCGCGATTCAAACCAGCCTTTGGCCTTCAGATGATTACACAGCACCAGCATCAGGTAGAACGCCACGCCTACGCCCGCCAGCGATTTCGACGGAAACGGGCAGTCAGACAGGTTTGGGTTCACCATCGCATCGGCATCCGGCAGCGTCTCGCCTGGCAGGTGGTGATCGGTCACCAGCACGCTGATTCCCAACGCATGTGCATGGTCGACGCCCGCATGGGAAGAGATCCCGTTATCCACCGTCATGATCATCTGCGCGCCGCGCGCATGTGCCTGATCGACAACTTCCGGGCTCAGACCATAACCGTCTTCAAAACGGTTCGGCACCAAATACTCCACGTTGTGGCAGCCCATTGCACGTAGCGAGAGCACACTCAACGCGGTGCTGGTCGCGCCATCGGCATCAAAATCACCTACCACCATAATGCGCAGATTTTTCTCGAACGCATCGTGCAGCATCTCAACGGCTTTTTCGACGCCCGTTAATGTGCGCCAGTGCAGCATGCCTTTCAGGCCGCGCTCCAGATCGTCCGCCGACTTCACGCCACGGCTGGCGTACAAACGGCGCAGCAGCGGCGGTAAATCAGCGGGCAGCGAATCTGAATCAACCGCCTCGCGGCGGCGAAGTTGAATCTGTGGTTTCACGCGAATTATTTACCGCTGGTCTGTTTTTTATGTTCGTCGAGGAAGGCTTTCATCTCTTTCGGCCCCTGATAACCCGGCACAACGTAGCCATCGTTCAGGACAATCGCCGGCGTACCGTTAACGCCAAACTGCACACCCAGCGCGTAGTGATCCGCGATATTGATATCGCAGCTGGCAGGCTGTGCGCCTTTGCCGTTCATTGCGTCATCGAACGCTTTGTTGCGATCTTTCGCGCACCAGATGGCTTTCATATCCTGCTCGGCCTGGCTCTGAATGCCCTGACGCGGGAAAGCGAGGTAGCGCACGGTGATACCCAGCGCGTTGTAGTCGCTCATTTCTTCATGCAGCTTGTGGCAGTAGCCGCAGGTGATATCGGTAAAGACGGTAATCACGTGCTGCTCTTTTGGCGCTTTGTAGACAATCATCTCTTTTTCCAGCGCGTTCAGGTGGGTCATCAGCAACTGGTTGGTCACGTTGACCGGCTGCGCGCCGCTGACGTCATACATCGGTCCCTGAATAATGTGTTTGCCATCTTCAGTCACGTAAAGCACGCCGCTGTTGGTCAGCACGGTTTTCATGCCCGCCACCGGCGCATTCTGGATATCCGTACTCTGAACGCCCAGTTTAGCCAGCGATTGTTTAATCGCCGCATCATCCGCGTGGGTGGTGGCGGAAAATGCCGCCGCCAGCAGGGTAAACATCACTAAACCTTTTTTCATGAACTCGTCCTTTGTAGTCAGCATCACGCGCGTGGGTGGTGCTGTTGATGTAGTTGTCGCAGTCGCTCTGTCGCCACATGCGTATAAATTTGTGTTGTCGATAAATCACTATGACCTAACAGCATCTGCACCACACGCAAATCTGCGCCGTGGTTGAGCAAATGGGTGGCAAATGCGTGGCGTAACACGTGCGGGGAGAGCTTTTCACTGTCGATACCCGCCAGTTGAGCATAGTGTTTGATGCGATGCCAGAACGTCTGGCGCGTCATTTGTTGCGCGCGCTGGCTGGGGAACAGAACGTCTATCGATACCCCGTTGAGCAGCCACGGGCGACCATGTTCCAGATACGTTTCCACCCAATATACCGCTTCTTCCCCCAGCGGGACGAGGCGTTCTTTGTTGCCTTTACCAATGACGCGCACCACGCCCTGACGCAGGCTGATATCGCTCATCGTCAGCCCGACCAGCTCAGAGACGCGTAGGCCGGTGGCATAGAGTACCTCAAGCATCGCTTTATCGCGCAGTTCCAGCGGAATATCGGTCACTGGCGACTGCAACAGCCGGTCAACCTGCGCTTCACTTAAATCCTTCGGTAAACGCTGCGGCAGCTTCGGTGATGCCAGCAAAGCACTGGGGTCATCTGAACGCACTTTCTCGCGATAAAGATGCTGGAAGAAGCGACGCATCGCGCTTAACAGACGCGCCGAACTGGTGGCTTTATACCCACCCTGCTGGCGTTCCGCGAGCAAATTCTGCAAATCATCATGCTGCACGGTATCAAGCGTCAGGCCACGATGCGCCAGCCATTCAACCACCATGGTGAGATCGCGACGATAGGCGCTCAGCGTGTTTTCGGCAAGATTACGCTCCAGCCACAGCGCATCGAGAAATTGTTCGATTCGTGCGAGATCCTGTTCCACGTTCTCCCCTTTGCCTGTTTCATCGGCACCATTATGCCTGAATTGATGTCTCTTCTGGTACACTGGCCGCATAGTCACTGCAAGAATCGAGACCTTTACGTTATGAACATCGGCCTTTTTTATGGTTCCAGTACCTGCTACACCGAGATGGCAGCGGAGAAAATTCGCGACATCATTGGCCCGGAACTGGTGACGCTGCACAATGTGAAAGATGACGCGCCGGCTTTAATGGAGCAGTACGATGTGCTGATCCTCGGTATCCCGACCTGGGATTTCGGTGAGATTCAGGAAGACTGGGAAGCCATCTGGGAACAGCTGGATACGCTGAATCTTGAGGGCAAAATTGTTGCGCTCTATGGCATGGGCGATCAGTTAGGTTACGGCGAATGGTTCCTGGACGCGCTCGGCATGCTGCACGATAAACTGGCGACCAAAGGCGTGAAATTTGTCGGCTACTGGCCGACCGAAGGCTATGAATTCACCAGCCCGAAACCGGTCATCGCCGACGGTCAACTGTTTGTCGGCCTCGCACTCGACGAAACCAACCAGTACGACCTGAGCGATGAACGCATTCAGAACTGGTGTGAACAAATTCTTGGCGAGATGGCCGAACAGTTCTCTTAATGCTTACTCGGCGCGGGCTGCTGCATCACGATACGCCGCAGGTCGCGCCACTCTTCGGCATCCATACTGTCTGCTGCAATCCATAAATGCTGACGACGACGGCTTGCCAGCCTGCGTAAGCGCAGCATCATGCCTGAGTTCAGTACCCACGGTTGCCCGAGGATCTCCCACTCCTGATCGCGCCAGCGAAGGCGCGAGTCCATCAACAGTTTAATTTCCCCCTGATGGCTGTTGATCCGCCGCTGACTGCGCACGCAGTCAAAAACCACCAGCGACAGCAGCAACAACCACAGCGGGGTGTAGCTTAACGGCCAGGGCATCAGCAAGATGAATGCCGCCACCAGGCCATGGAGCAGTAAAGAGAGCCATTGTGAGCGCCAGGAGACGCGTAAATCAGATTGCCACAGGACCACGTTCCCGATTCCGAGTCTGAATTAAATGCACCATGCGCTGAAGTTCAGCATCCGCCGGCTTACCGTGATTCATCAGCCAGTTGAATAAATCTGGATCGTCGCACTCCAGCAGACGAATAAAAATCGCTTTGTCGCCGTCGCTCAGTGAATCGTACTCATGCTCGAAAAACGGCATGATGGAGATATCGAGTTCACGCATACCGCGACGGCATGCCCAGTGGATACGGGCTTTATTATTGATGTCCATAATTTCCTTCCAGCATAACGATGTCATTAGTTTAACGTGTTTTTTGCACTTACTTTACAGCAATCTCGTTAATCGCGGGCAACATTCAGAAAAACCACGCAAACTAAATGGATTTCCAGATTGTCTGCGTACCTTATCGCAAACCGCGCGTCAGGGCACGAATCGGCTGTTGAAAGCGCTTGCATTGATGACCATCTCTTTTACCATGAGTTATCTACCCGTGCGTTAAGCAATTCAGGACATCACTATGGCTTTTACACCTTTTCCTCCTCGTCAGCCTTCCGCTTCTGCGCGTTTACCGCTGACGCTTATGACACTTGATGACTGGGCGCTGGCGACCCTTACCGGTGCCGACAGTGAAAAGTATCTGCAAGGCCAGGTTACCGCCGATGTCGCGGAACTGAGCGCCAATCAGCATCTGCTAGCGGCCCATTGCGATGCCAAAGGCAAGATGTGGAGCAACCTGCGCCTGTTTCGCCGTAACGAGGGTTTCGCCTGGATCGAACGCCGCAGCCTGCGCGACGCGCAGTTAACGCAACTGAAAAAGTACGCGGTGTTCTCCAAAGTGGTTATCGAGCCGAACGATACGCTGGTGCTGCTTGGTGTAGCGGGCTTCCAGGCGCGTGCGGCGCTGGCAAATCTGTTTACCACATTGCCGGATGCCGAAAACCCGCTGGTGCAGGAAGGCGAAACCTCACTGCTGTGGTTTGCCTACCCGGACGAGCGCTTCCTGCTTGTCACCGACGAAGCCACCGCCACCCGCGTCACCGACGCCCTGCGTGGCGAAGCACAGCTCAACAACAGCCAGCAGTGGCTGGCGCTGAATATTGAAGCGGGTTTGCCGGTTATCGATGAAGCCAACAGCGGGCAGTTCATTCCGCAGGCTACCAACATTCAGGCACTGGGCGGCATCAGCTTTAAGAAAGGCTGTTACACCGGGCAAGAGATGGTAGCACGCGCCAAATTCCGTGGGGCCAACAAACGTGCGTTGTGGTCACTGGCGGGAACGGCCAGCCGCGTACCTGATGCCGGGGAAGACCTGGAACTGAAGATGGGCGAGAACTGGCGCCGTACCGGTACCGTTTTAGCGGCAGTACAGCTTGATGATGGCCGTCTGCTGGTTCAGGCGGTGATGAATAACGATATGGAACCGGACAGCATCTTCCGCGTGCGTGACGATGCCAATACCTTAAGCATTGAGCCGCTGCCGTATTCGCTGGAAGAGTAAGGATGCCAGTGCCGGATGCGGCTTCGCCAAATCCGGCCTACGACAGGCATGATGCAGTTTGCAGGCCGGATAAGCGAAGCGCCATCCGGCAATCAATTACGCCTGCCCAACATAAAGATAAATCGCCAGGAAGTGGCAAACGCTGCCGCCCAGCACAAAACCGTGCCAGATAGCGTGATTATAGGGAATACGCTTACAGACGTAGAAAATGACGCCCAGCGAATACACTACCCCACCCACAGCCAGCAGCGTCACACCGCCAATCGCCAGCTTAATCGCCAGTTGATACACCACGATCAGCGACAACCAGCCCATCGTCAGATAGGTGACCAGCGACAACACTTTGAAGCGGTGCGCGATGGTGAGCTTAAACAAGATCCCCAGCAGCGCCAGGCTCCAGATAACTATCATCAACCCGCGCGCCAGCGGGGAATTGAGGCCCACCAGCAAAAATGGCGTATAGGTCCCCGCAATCAGCAAATAGATAGCGCAGTGGTCAAATTTCTTCAGCCAGATTTTGGCCCGCTGATGTGGGATCGCGTGGTACAGCGTCGAGGCGAGAAACAGCAAAATCATGCTGCCGCCATAAAGGCTATAGCTGGTGATGGCCATTGCGCTGGCGTTGGTATCCACCGCCTGCACCAGCAGCAGAACCAGCCCCACAATACCAAATACAAAACCCACTCCATGGCTGATGCTGTTGGCAACTTCCTCTGCCAACGAGTAACCCTGTTTAATGAGCGGTTTCTGATCCATTACGTACTCCGGGTGAACAACACAATCTGTTAAACGCCCCTAGCGTAACTGAGAATGATTCCAGTGAACACCTGTTCGCTAAAATAAAAAGATGTATAATTATAAATAACTAAAAATCATATATTTATAAAAATCATTCACCTCACACTTGTTCATTATTTTCGTGCAGGCATTTGAACTCAATCACGTGATACACCGTTTGGCCGGGATAAATATCGGTAATTACCCGGCGCAGTTCGGCAAGCGTCATGTTTTCCTGCTGCGCGTGCCACTCCGTTAACGTATCAAGCGTAATGCGCGAGGTGGCCAGCACTTCGATGGTGCAGAAGTAACCATCATCTTCATAACGCCCGACGCGTAAAATATCTCCGGCCTTAAAATGAGACTCCGCATCGTCACGCAGGGTAATCGTTTTCCGCCCTGCCAGAATATCGTCCTGAAAGCGGCGAAAAAAAGTGATGTCGTTGGGCTGCATGGTACTATTCCTTTAAGGTCTATGAATTATACGAGTATCGCCACCGTGAGCATGTTTACCCACACCGCCGTTGCCAGCCTCAATAATCTTGAGATGATGGTCTATCACTACGTTATCAAAAACCGCGACAAAGTGATGTACATGACCATTCGCGAACTGGCCGATGCGGCGGGCGTCTCCACCACCACCGTGATGCGTTTCTGTCGCAAGCTCAACTGCGACGGCTACTCTGAATTTCGTGTACGTTTTAAATTGTATCTGGAACAAAACGAGCCGCAACAGGCTAATTTCGGTGCCAGTGAAATAATTGGCTTTTTTAAAAGCGTCAACAATGACGAGTTTGATAAATTACTCGATGATGCCGTCGATATTATATTATCTTCGGAACGAATTATTTTCGTCGGCGCGGGCACGTCAGGCTCGCTGGCGAAATATGGCGCACGCTTTTTCTCGAATATCGGTAAATTCAGTAATCACATTGATGACCCCTATTTCCCGGTAACCAACGACATGGCGAAAAACGCGCTGGCAATTGTGTTATCTGTTTCCGGAGAAACAGAGGAGATCCTGCGCTTTGCCAGCCAGTTCAGCTTGCATCGCTGCAAGGTGATGTCCATAACCAGCCACGAACACTCCCGTCTGGCAAAGCTCGCCGACTTTAATCTCTCCTGGCATTTCCCTCAAACGCGTATTGGTGGCGTTTATGATATTACGACGCAGATCCCGGTAGTTTATATTCTGGAATCGTTGGGCCGTAAACTGGCGAAGAAATTAGCATAAAAATACAGGGTGTTTTTTCGATGTAACATATAACACGGAGCAACATTTGTTATATCGTGACTTTTCGAAGCCCTTTGTTAGACTCACTTTAATTGCATTAACGAGTGAGTAGAGCAACAATGAAAAAACTGACCTTACCGAAAGATTTTTTATGGGGCGGCGCGGTCGCGGCGCATCAGGTTGAAGGCGGCTGGAATAAAGGCGGCAAAGGCCCTAGCATTTGCGACGTACTGACCGGCGGCGCACACGGCGTACCACGCGAAATCACTCAGGAAGTGGTACCCGGGAAATACTACCCAAACCACGAAGCCATCGACTTCCACGGTCATTACAAAGAAGACATTAAACTGTTTGCGGAGATGGGCTTCAAATGTTTCCGTACTTCTATCGCCTGGACACGAATCTTCCCGAAAGGCGACGAAACGCAGCCGAATGAAGAAGGCTTAAAATTCTACGATGACATGTTCGATGAACTGCTGAAATACAACATCGAACCGGTTATCACCCTCTCCCACTTTGAAATGCCGCTGCATCTGGTACAGGAATATGGCGGCTGGACCAACCGCAAAGTCGTTGATTTCTTTGTTCGTTTCTCTGAGGTTGTTTTCGAGCGCTACAAGCACAAGGTCAAATACTGGATGACCTTCAACGAAATCAACAACCAGCGCAACTGGCGCGCGCCGCTGTTCGGTTACTGCTGCTCCGGCGTGGTTTACACCGAGCATGAAAACCCGGAAGAGACAATGTATCAGGTGCTGCATCATCAGTTCGTTGCCAGCGCATTGGCGGTGAAAGCGGCACGTCGCATCAACCCGGAAATGAAAGTCGGCTGCATGCTGGCGATGGTGGCGCTCTATCCGTTCTCCTGCAAACCGGAAGACGTGATGTTCGCTCAGGAATCAATGCGCGAGCGTTATGTCTTTACCGACGTCCAGTTGCGCGGTTATTACCCATCCTACGTTCTGAACGAGTGGGACCGGCGTGGCTTTAACATCAAGATGGAAGACGGCGACGAAGCGATTCTGCGCGAAGGTACCTGTGATTATCTTGGCTTCAGCTACTACATGACCAACGCGGTTAAAGCAGAAGGCGGCAGCGGCGATGCCATTTCCGGCTTCGAGGGCAGCGTGCCAAACCCGCACGTGAAGGCCTCCGACTGGGGCTGGCAAATTGACCCGGTTGGCTTGCGTTATTCGCTGTGTGAGCTGTATGAGCGTTACCAGAAACCGTTATTTATTGTCGAAAACGGCTTCGGCGCGTACGACAAAGTGGAAGAAGACGGCAGCATCAACGATGACTATCGCATCGACTACCTGCGCGCGCACGTCAAAGAGATGATGAAAGCGGTGACCTACGATGGCGTGGATTTAATGGGCTACACGCCGTGGGGCTGCATCGATTGTGTTTCGTTCACCACCGGTCAGTACAGCAAGCGCTACGGTTTCATTTACGTCAACAAACACGACGACGGTACCGGTGATATGTCGCGCTCACGCAAGAAAAGTTTTGCATGGTACAAAGCGGTGATTGCCAGCAACGGCGAGACGCTTTAAATACGGCCCCCCTCACCCTGCCCTCTCCCGCAGGGAGAGGGTAAAAACCCGCGCACATAGGTAACCCGGCGCGATCGATTCCCTCTCCCTGCGGGAGAGGGTTAGGGTGAGGGGAAACAAAAAACCTCACTTCCCGCCCGCACGTTGTAGGTCGGGTAAGGCGCAGCCGCCACCCGACAACAAACTACTTCCCGCCCGCCAGCTCGAGAAAACTCCCTGTCACATATGACGCTTTCTCGCTCAACAGCCAGACAATCGCCTGCGCGACCTCTTCCGGCTGACCACCACGCTGCATCGGCAACACCGATTTCACCCGCTCAACCCGTCCCGGCTCGCCGCCGTCGGCGTGCATTTCAGTGTAGATAAATCCAGGCCTCACGCCGTTTACCCGAATCCCCTGTGCGGCGACTTCCAGCGCCAGCCCGGTGGTTAAGGTATCCACCGCCCCTTTCGACGCCGCATAGTCCACATACTCGCCCGGTGCGCCCAATCGCGCTGCCGCAGAAGAGACATTAACAATTGCCCCACCCACACCACCGTGCTGATGCGCCATCCGTTTTACCGCTTCGCGACAGCAGAGGAAATATCCTGTCACGTTGGTCGCCAGCACGCGGTTGATGCGATCTGCCGTGAGCGACTCCACGCGGCTTTGCTGAAACAGAATACCCGCGTTATTCACCAGCGCCACCAGCGGCTGATTGTGCTTTTCTATGGCCTCAAACATCGCCACTACCTGCGATTCATCGCTGATGTCAGCTCGTAAGGCGAAAGCCTCGCCACCGGCTTCGGTTATCTCGCGTACCACATCGGCTGCCGCCTGCACGTTATGCCGATAGTTGACGGCAACGCTGTACCCTTCCTGCGCCAGTTGCAACGCAGTAGCCCTGCCAATTCCCCGACTCGCGCCGGTTACCAGTGCAATGCCCATAACTGTCTCCTGTAAAAAAGGGCGCCGAAGCGCCCTTAACAGCATAGCTGAATAGCTTACTGGTATTCGCTCATCGGCACGCAGGAGCAAAACAGGTTACGGTCGCCATAGACGTCATCCAGACGTTTCACGGTCGGCCAGTATTTGTTCTCCACGCCTGCCGGGAAGACCGCCACTTCACGGCTGTAACCGTGGTTCCACTCAGAGACCAGCTCGTTCTGCGTGTGCGGGGCGTTCACCAGCGGGTTATCTTCCAGCGTCCACTCACCCGCTTTGACACGGTCGATTTCCGCACGAATGGCAAGCATCGCATCGATAAAGCGGTCCAGCTCAACTTTGCTTTCCGATTCCGTCGGTTCAACCATCAGCGTACCCGCAACCGGGAAGGACATGGTTGGCGCATGGAAACCGTAGTCGATCAGACGCTTGGCGATATCCAGTTCGCTGATGCCGGTTTCTTCTTTCAGCGGACGAATATCAAGAATACATTCGTGCGCTACATGACCTTCACGACCGGTATACAGCACCGGGAAAGCGTCTTTCAGACGGCTGGCGATATAGTTCGCATTCAGGATTGCCACCTGGCTTGCCTGCTTCAGCCCTTCCGCACCCATCATGCGGATGTACATCCAGCTGATTGGCAGAATAGAAGCGCTGCCGAAGGGTGCCGCTGAAACCGCGCCCTGACGGGTCAGCATGCCTTCAATCTGCACCACGCTGTGGCCTGGAACGAACGGCGCCAGATGCGCTTTCACGCCGATCGGCCCCATACCCGGGCCGCCGCCGCCGTGCGGAATGCAGAAGGTTTTGTGCAGGTTAAGGTGCGAAACATCCGCGCCGATAAAGCCCGGCGAGGTTATCCCGACCTGTGCGTTCATGTTTGCGCCATCAAGGTAAACCTGACCGCCGAACTGATGCACAATTTCACATACTTCGCGGATCGTCTCTTCATACACGCCGTGCGTGGACGGGTAGGTCACCATGATGCAGGAGAGGCTCTCGCCGTGCTGCTCGGCTTTCGCACGCAGATCGGCCAGGTCGATGTTGCCCTGTTTATCACAGGCAACCACGACAACCTGCATTCCCGCCATCTGTGCGGAAGCCGGGTTAGTACCGTGCGCGGAAGCCGGGATCAGACACACATCGCGATGGCCTTCATTGCGGCTTTCGTGATAATGGCGAATCGCCAGCAGGCCCGCGTATTCGCCCTGCGCGCCGGAGTTCGGCTGCATGCAAACCGCATCGTAACCGGTCAGTTTCACCAGCCAGTCAGAAAGCTGACCGATCATCTGATGATATCCTTCCGCCTGTTCTGCCGGACAGAACGGGTGCAGTTCAGCAAATTCAGGCCAGGTGATCGGGATCATCTCGGCGGCCGCATTCAGTTTCATGGTACAGGAACCCAGCGGGATCATCGCCTGATTCAGCGCCAGATCTTTACGCTCCAGCGAGTGCATATAGCGCATCATCTCGGTTTCGCTGTGATAGCGGTTAAAGACCGGATGCGTCAGGATCGCGTCATCACGCAGCATCGCCGCCGGAATCGAACGGCTATCGAGCGCCACGTCTTTATCCAGCGTGTCGATATTCAGGCCGTGGTTGTCACCGAGGATCACACTGAACAACTTCAGTACATCGTCACGCGTGGTGGTTTCGTCAAGCGTAATACCTACCGCGTTGTGGATGTCGCTGCGCAGGTTGATTTCTGCCGCTTCGGCACGCGCCAGCACGCTGGCTTTGTCCGCCACTTCGACACACAGGGTGTCGAAAAAGTGTGTAAAGCGCAGTTTCTGCCCTTTCTGCTGCAGGCCGATCGCCAGGATATCGGTCAGGCGATGAATACGATTGGCGATACGTTTCAGGCCAACCGGGCCGTGGAAAACGGCATACAGGCTGGCAATGTTGGCCAGCAGAACCTGAGAAGTACAAATATTGGAGTTCGCTTTCTCGCGGCGAATATGCTGCTCGCGGGTCTGCATCGCCATGCGCAGCGCGGTATTACCCGCCGCATCTTTCGATACGCCAATAATACGGCCCGGCATGGAGCGTTTAAATTCATCTTTCGCGGCAAAGAACGCCGCGTGCGGGCCGCCGTAGCCCATCGGAACGCCGAAGCGTTGGGCTGAGCCGAAAACAATGTCTGCGCCCTGTTTACCCGGTGCGGTTAACAGCACCAGCGCCATAAAATCAGCGGCAACGCTTACCACAACTTTGCGGGATTTCAGTTCAGCGATCAGCGACGTGTAATCGTGGACTTCACCGGTAGTGCCCACTTGCTGCAACAGCACACCGAAAACGTCCTGGTGATCCAGCGCTTTGCTGGCATCATCAACAATGACATCAAAACCAAAGGTTTCTGCACGGGTGCGTACCACATCCAGCGTCTGCGGGTGAACGTCAGCCGCCACAAAGAAACGATTCGCGTTTTTCAGTTTGCTGACGCGTTTTGCCATCGCCATCGCTTCGGCGGCGGCAGTGGCTTCGTCCAGCAGAGAAGCGGAGGCGATATCGAGACCGGTCAGATCCAGCGTCACCTGCTGGAAGTTCAGCAGTGACTCAAGACGGCCCTGGGAAACTTCCGGCTGATAAGGGGTGTACGCGGTGTACCAGCCCGGGTTTTCCAGCATATTGCGCTGGATAACCGGCGGTAACTGGACGCCGGTGTAGCCCATGCCAATATAAGACTTAAAGCGCTTGTTACGTCCGGCAATCGCTTTCAGCTCCGCCAGTGCGGCGAATTCTGTCGTCGCGTCGCCCACCTGCGGTGGGGTGGCAAGCTGGATATCTTTCGGCACGATTTGAGAAATCAGTGCAGTTAATGAATCCGCGCCAACCGTTTTCAGCATTTCCTGCTGTTGCTGAGCGTCCGGCCCGATGTGACGTTCGATAAAAGCATCACGGTTTTCAAGCTGGCTTAAAGTCTGTGTCATGAGCGATGGTTCCTGAAACGTGCGGTGATTTTAGAATGCCCTCTCCCCTGGAGAGAGGGTTAGGGTAAGGAGCACATTGGCACCCTCACCCCGGCCCTCTCCCTGAGGGAGAGGGAGAAAAACGGTTACTCGTCTTCTAGCAGTGCTGCGTAGGCTGTCGCATCCAGCAGCGCGGCAACTTCCGCTTCATCGCTGGCTTTGATTTTGAAGATCCAGCCGCCCGCGTACGGTTCGCTGTTGACCAGCTCCGGCGAGTCGCTCAGTTCATCATTAACCGCAACAATTTCACCACTGATTGGCGCGTAGATGTCAGACGCCGCTTTAACGGATTCTGCGACTGCGCAGTCATCGCCTGCGGCAACTGTCGCGCCGACGTCAGGCAGGTCAACAAACACCATATCGCCCAGTAATTCCTGTGCGTGTTCGGTGATGCCCACGGTGTAAGAGCCATCGGCTTCTTTACGCAGCCATTCGTGTTCTTTGCTGTATTTCAGTTCTGCGGGTACGTTGCTCATCAAAAAGTCTCCAGAAAAGGGGGAATTACGCGACGGCCTTACCGTTACGCACAAAAACAGGTTTCGTTACTTTTACCGGCATTTCACGGTTGCGGATCTGGACGATCGCGGTTTCGCCAATGCCCGCTGGCACGCGAGCCAGCGCAATACTGTGACCGAGCGTCGGGGAGAATGTCCCGCTGGTGATCACGCCTTCCTGCGCATTGCCGTGGGCGTCGGTGAAACGCACCGGCAGTTCACCGCGCAGTACACCTTTTTCGGTCATCACCAGGCCAACCAGTTGCTCGGTACCTTTTTCACGCTGCATCTCCAGCGCTTCGCGACCGATAAAGTCGCGCTCGGCAGGTTCCCAGGCAATCGTCCAGCCCATGTTGGCCGCCAGCGGAGAGATACCTTCATCCATCTCCTGACCGTATAAATTCATCCCGGCTTCCAGGCGCAGCGTATCGCGCGCGCCCAGACCACACGGTTTTACACCCGCTTCAACCAGCGCGCGCCAAAAATCGGCGGATTTCTCGCGCGGCATCGCAATTTCGTATCCCGCTTCACCGGTATAGCCGGTGGTGGCCACGAACAAATCGCCCGTCTGTACGCCAAAGAACGGCTTCATGCCCTCAACGGCCCGACGCTGTTCATCGCTAAACAGGGTTTCGGCTTTGGCTTTGGCATTTGGCCCCTGAACTGCAATGAGCGACAGGTCGTCACGAACGGTGATTTCAATGGCAAACGGTTCAGCGTGTTGGGTGATCCAGGAGAGGTCTTTTTCGCGGGTGGCGGAGTTTACGACTAGGCGGAAATAATCTTCGGTGAGGTAGTAGACGATGAGGTCGTCAATCACGCCGCCCGAGGCATTTAGCATGCCGCTGTAAAGCGCTTTGCCGGGTTTCGTCAGTTTGGCAACGTCGTTTGCCAGCAGATAGCGCAGAAACTCGCGGGTGCGGCTGCCGTGCAGGTCGACGATGGTCATGTGCGACACATCAAACATCCCGGCGTCGGTGCGCACCGCATGGTGCTCATCAATTTGCGAGCCGTAATGTAGCGGCATCATCCAGCCGTGGAAATCCACCATTCGCGCGCCGCACTGCACGTGTTGATCATACAAAGGCGTTTGTTGTGCCATCTTGTCCTCGTTGAGTAAGCAAAGCCAACCACATTCCATTAGAAAAATCTGGCGTCGACAGCGCGAACAGGCTCCGACGCAAACGTTCTCTTTTGCCTGAACTTACCACCGAAATCGGCGGTAAACCATAAGCAAAAGCGGGTCATCAGATTAGCTTATGGTCAAAATCAGCCAAAAAGCTTACAGAGTTATTCGCTATAAAAATGCGAATAGAGCCACATATAATTAACATTCGTGCATGAGCGTTTAGCATAAAACCATATTTAGTGCGGAAAACGAGGCGTGTTTTTCGTTACCTCAAAAACACTGAATTAGAAAAACTAATGCGAAAAAAGGCGTGAAATTAGAATATTTCAAACGAGAGGGCGGTTCTCCCGGCAGCGCGCCGGGAGAAGAAGTGTGACGCAGTTAACGAAGCCACTCTGGAAGGTCATTCAGACCCATTGCCTGGCGGATTAACTGTGGTTTAACACCCGGTAATGTATCGGCGAGTTTCAGGCCAATATCGCGCAGCAGCTTTTTCGCCGGATTTTCACCCGCGAAGAGTTCGCGGAAACCCTGCATGCCGGCCAGCATCATCGCCGCACTGTGTTTACGACTACGCTCATAGCGGCGCAGATAGAAATGCTGACCGATATCTTTGCCCTGCGCGTGCAGACGGCGAACTTCATCAATCAGTTCAGCCGCATCCATAAAGCCCAGGTTAACGCCCTGACCCGCCAACGGATGAATGGTATGCGCCGCATCGCCGACTAACGCCAGACGGTGCGCGGCGAACTGACGCGCGTAACGCCCGGTCAACGGATAAACCTGACGCTCACTTTCAAGCGTGCATAAACCAAGACGATTATCAAAAGCGATGTTCAGCGCTTTGTTAAATGCGTGTTCATCTGCCTGCTGCATCCGCTCAGCCTCCTGCGGCGACAGCGACCAGACGATTGAGCAAAGATGGGGGTCAGAAAGCGGCAGGAAGGCCAGAATGCCTTCACCATGGAATGCCTGTCGGGCGATGGCATCATGCGGTTCGGCGGTGCGAATGGTCGCCACCAGCGCGTGATGTTTGTAATCCCAGAAGGTTAAGGGGATATCGGCTTTATTACGCAGCCAGGAGTTTGCGCCATCGGCCCCCACAACCAGACGCGCCGTCAGCATTGCGCCATCTTTCAGCGTCAGAAACGCGTCGTTCTCGCCCCACGCAACCTGCTGAAGTTCAGCGGGAGCCATTAAGCTAATATCCTGGCAACGCTGCGCTTTTTCCCACAGCGCGTTGTGGATCACTGCGTTCTCAACGATATGGCCGAGATGACTGTAGCCCAGGCTTTTATCATCAAAGGCGATACGTCCGAAGCTGTCTTTATCCCACACTTCCATGCCGTGATAGCGGCTGGCGCGATGAGCAAGAATGGCGGACCACACATCCAGCTTTGTGAGTAATCTTTCGCTACCGGCGTTAATTGCCGATACACGTAACGCCGGGGGCGCGTCCACGGCCAGCGGCTGGGGCAGTGCCTGTTCCAGCACCGCGACGCGAAGTCCGCTCCCCTGTAAACCACAGGCAACCGCCAGGCCCACCATTCCACCGCCAACGATAGCGACATCTACACTCTGCACATTGACTCCTTAACGGGCTACCCAGCCCAGCGTACGCTGCGCCAGCACATCGCGTGCCGGGGTGAATAATTCCATCGCCATTAAACCGACATTGCGCCCGACAACCAGCGGGGCCCAACGGTTGGCAAACAGATGCACTAAACCATCGGTCACACCGATCGTGGCGGCTTTATCGTCCGCCCGCTGACGTTGATAACGACACAGCAACCCATAGCTGCCGATATCCTGGCCTGCCTCATGGGCCTGCGCGAGCAATTCTGCCAGCGACATGACGTCACGCAGGCCAAGGTTAAAGCCCTGCCCGGCAATCGGATGCAGCGTTTGCGCCGCGTTACCGACCAGCGCCAGACGGTGCGATACCGCACGTGTCGCCGTGGTGAGAGACAACGGGTACGCATTGCGGGCGCCAGCGTGCGTGATGCGGCCTAAACGCCAACCAAAGGCCTGTTGAAGTTCATTGCAGAAACGTTCGTCCGACCAGCCCATCACCTCATCTCGATTTTCCAGCGCATGGCACCATACCAACGAACAGCGACCTTGTGACATTGGCAGCATCGCCAGCGGGCCATTCGCGGTGAAGCGTTCAAATGCGCGCCCCTGATGCGGAACGGCGGTGGTAACGTTGGCAATAACAGCAAGCTGTTGATACGGCTCTTGCTGCCAGCGAATACCGCACTGTTCACCCAGCGCCGAGCGTGAACCGTCGGCTGCAACGAGCATTTGTCCGTTGATCGTCTCGCCACTTTCAAGCGTGACGCTCACGGTATCCTGGGTGCGATTGACGCTGGCAACGCGCGCGGGGCAATGCAACGTTACGCCAGGCGCTTTGCGCAGCAGCGCGAAAAGACGTTGGCCGACATCATGCAGTTCCACCACGTTGCCAAGTGCTGGCAAACGATAATCTTCCGCTTCCAGCGTAACAAACCCGGCATGGCCGCGGTCGCTCACGTGAACGGTATGAATCGCCGTCGCACAACCCGATATCGCCTGCCAGATACCGACTTTCGCCAGTTGCTGGCACGTGCCTGCCGCCAGCGCAATCGCCCGGGCATCAAAGCCCGGATGTTGCAGGGAATCGACTTCCGCCGCTTCAATCAGATGCACAGGTAAACGCCCACCGGTCATCTGCGACACCGCCAGCGCAAGCGTCGCGCCGGTCATCCCACCGCCGACAATAATCAGGCTCATAGGCGACGCGCCGCCGCCATCAGCGCTTCAATATCATCCGCGCGTTTGACTACCGAGGCAGTCAGGTTTTCATTGCCGTCTGCGGTTATCAGAATGTCATCTTCAATACGAATACCGATGCCGCGATACTCGACCGGCACATCTGCATCCGGCGCGATGTACAGGCCCGGCTCGACGGTTAACACCATACCCGGTTCCAGCACACGCGAACGATCCACACCGTAAACGCCGACGTCATGCACATCCAGCCCCAGCCAGTGGCTCAGGCCGTGCATGAAGTACGGGCGATGGGCGTTTTCCGCGATCAGTTCATCGACTTCACCGTGCAGAATCCCCAGATCGCGCAGGCCGGTAATCATGATGCGCACCACTTCGCCGGTCACTTCCTGAATGGAGGTGCCTGGACGATAGAGTTTGAGCGAGGTTTCCAGCGATTCCAGCACGATGTCGTAAATGGCGCGCTGCGCCGGGGTAAACTTGCCGTTCACCGGGAAGGTACGGGTGATATCACCGGCGTAGCCTTTGTATTCGCAACCGGCGTCAATCAGCACCAGTTCGCCATCGCGCAGTTCAGATTCATTTTCGGTGTAGTGCAGAATGCAGCCGTTTTCGCCGCCACCCACAATGGTGTTGTAAGAGGGATAACGCGCGCCGTGGCGGGTAAACTCGTGCAGAATTTCCCCTTCAAGTTGATACTCGAACATGCCCGGCTGGCATTTTTCCATCGCGCGTGTATGAGCAAGCGCAGTAATTTCACCGGCGCGGCGCATCACGGCAATCTCTTCTTCCGATTTGAACAGCCGCATTTCGTGCACCAGCGGACGCCAGTCAATCACTGTGGACGGGGCCACCAGATTCTGGCGCGAACCTTTGCGCAGTTTGTCCATCGCGGTGAAGACGATTTCATCGGCCCAGGCGTATTCACCCTGCGCGTGATAAATCGTGTCCAGCCCATTGAGCAACTGGAACAGTTGCTGGTTGATTTCGCTGAAAGCCAGCGCGCGGTCAACGCCCAGTTTTGCCGGGGCCGCATCCTGCCCGAGGCGGCGGCCAAACCAGATCTCCGCCGTCAGGTCGCGAACACGGTTAAACAGCACGCTGTGATTATGAGTGTCATCGCTTTTAATCAGCACCAGCAAGGCTTCCGGCTCGTTAAAGCCTGTGAAGTACCAGAAATCGCTGCTCTGGCGATAGGGATACTCGGAATCCGCGCTGCGAGTCACTTCCGGCGCGGCAAAAATCAGCGCCGCGCTGCCTGGCTGCATTTGCGCCAGCAGTGCCTGACGGCGACGGAGAAACTCTTGCTGTGTCATGACATCTCCTTAATACGTAAAGTGCGGACGGTTTGTCGGATGGCGGCTACGCCTGTCCGACCTACGTTCGACTACATCACTTTGTAGGCCCGATAAGCGCAGCGCCATCGGGCAAAGCCGGCAGAGCGCACATTACCAGCCCCCTGAATATTTAGTGTAACGTTGGCTTTTGCACTTCCGGCGCAGTTGGCTGCGGGCGCGTGAAAGTATCGTGGCACAGCAGCGCCGCAACGCGCACGTACTCGATAATCTCCTCCAGCGACATCTCCAGCTCTTCCTGGTCTTCGTCTTCGTCGTAGCCCAGTTGTGCGATGTTACGCAGATCGTCAATCGCTTCCCCGGTTTCGCCTTTCACTTTATCCAGCTTCGGCTGAGACACGCCCAGCCCCAGCAGGTAGTGATTCACCCAGCCAGAGAGCGCATCAGCGCGTTCAAACACGCTGACATCGTCGCCTTCAGGCAGATAAAGCTGAAAAAGAAAACCGTCGTCTTCCAGCGAATCGCTGGTCACCGCATGCATGGTACGCAGCGCTTCAGCCAGCTCGTGGCCAAAGGCGAGCCCTTCGTTGGTGAGGTCGTGAAGCAGCGGCTGCCATGAGCTGTCGCTGTTCCCGCCACAGAGCATCCCGCTGATGAGGCCGTGCATTTCTGCAGGCGTCAGGCCAACCCCTTGTTGGTTCAGTAACTGGTTCACGTCGGTGTAACCAGGCATTTCGTTCTGTATAGACATGCGCATTCATCATCGTTGGGAGGAATATTCATGGTATGCTACCACTTTGGACCCTGGTGATACCAGAAAAGGGCTTGTATGTTCATACCAGGGTAGCTATAGTGTCGCCCCTTCGCATCCTGGGTGTGAAGGCCGCGCAGTCAATCAGCAGGAAGGTGGCATGTCTGCAGAACCCGTCGATATTCACATTTTTGGCCGTTCGCTTCGCGTGAATTGCCCGCCTGAACAAAGGGATGCTTTGAATCAGGCCGCGGACGATCTGAATCAGCGGTTGCAAGATCTGAAAGAACGCACTAGAGTCACAAATACTGAGCAGTTGGTCTTCATCGCCGCGTTGAACATCAGCTATGAATTAACTCAGGAAAAGTCCAAGACGCGCGACTACGCTTCCAGTATGGAGCAGCGCATTCGGATGCTTCAGCAGACCATTGAACAAGCATTGCTTGACCAGGGTCGCACCTCCGAAAAGTCAGGGCAAAACTTTGAATAACACTTTGCAGTTTACTGTGGTAGAGTGACTGTGAAGACAAAATTTCTCTGAGATGTTCGCAAGCGGGCCAGTCCCCTGAGCCGATATTTCATACCACAAGAATGTGGCGCTCCATGGTTGGTGAGCATGCTCGGCCCGTCCGAGAAGCCTTAAAACTGTGACGACACATTCACCTTGAACCAAGGGTTCAAGGGTTACAGCCTGCGGCGGCATCTCGGAGATTCCCCTTCTTTTACTACCAGCCCCTATGACACAACTTCCTGAACTCGCCCTCTCCCGACAAGACATCCGCAAGATGATTCGGCAACGGCGTCGCGCGCTCACAGAACAACAGCAAATCGATTTCGGCGAACAGGCCGCCACCCGCATGATGGCGTATCCGCCCATGGTGATGGCGCATACGGTGGCGCTGTTTTTGTCCTTTGATGGCGAGCTCGACACTCAACCGCTAATAGAACAACTCTGGCGCGCAGGTAAACGCGTCTATCTGCCAGTGCTTCATCCCTTCAGCCCTGGAAACCTGCTGTTTCTGCACTATCACCCACACAGCGAACTGGTGGTAAACCGTCTAAAAATCCACGAGCCGAAGCTGGACGTGCGCAATGTGCTACCGCTGGATAAACTGGATGTGCTAATCACGCCACTGGTCGCCTTTGATGAACAGGGGCAACGGCTGGGGATGGGCGGCGGGTTTTACGATCGCACGCTGCAAAACTGGCAACAACACGGCATCAGCCCGGTAGGCTACGCACACGATTGTCAATTGGTGGAACGACTGCCAGTTGAAGAGTGGGATATTCCGCTGCCAGCTGTAGTGACACCGTCAAAAACCTGGGAGTGGTAGGGCGAAGTTTCCCACTCCGCCCCGATTGACTTTGCTGATTCTTTGACCTAATTTAGTGAGTAAGGGTAAGGGAGGATTGCTCCTCCCTCTGGAACACTGTTTAGAAAGCTGGCGTGCTTATCATCAACAGAATAACCAGGATGATGACTAACTTCATCATAACCCTTCTCCTTTGAGCCCCTGCTTCGGTAGGGGCTTTCCCGTTTTAGCATCATGCTGCCCCTATCCTAATCTTTCCTGCACACGTAAAGATGCCGTCGCGCGGCTTTAGTTGCCTTTTACGACTCGCTTCGCAATGGTTGATTACATTCGTTTCAGGATGGAAAACAGCGGCAGATGAGCGGGAAATGACGGGCAGGCCAGCGGCCCGCCCGTGAAGGCGTAAGAATCAGAACAGCATGCGTGCGCGAACCGTGCCCGGAATCGCTTTCATGCTTTGCAGCGCTTTCTGTGCCACGTCTTCTTCTGCTTCGATATCGATAACCACATAACCCATCTGCGGCGTGGTTTGCAGGTACTGTGCGGCAATGTTGACGCCCTGCTCAGCGAAAATCTGGTTGATGGCAGTTAACACACCAGGACGGTTTTCATGGATGTGCAGCAGGCGGCGGCCACCGTGAATCGGCAGTGAGACTTCCGGGAAGTTCACCGCAGAAAGGGTTGAGCCGTTGTCGGAATATTTCGCCAGTTTACCCGCCACTTCCAGGCCGATATTTTCCTGCGCTTCCTGCGTTGAACCGCCAATATGCGGCGTCAGGATCACGTTATCAAACTCGCACAGCGGCGAGGTGAACGGGTCACTGTTAGTTGCCGGTTCAGTCGGGAAGACGTCGATCGCCGCGCCCGCCAGGTGTTTGCTCGCCAGCGCATCGCACAACGCCGGGATATCCACAACGGTGCCGCGAGAGGCGTTAATCAACAGCGAGCCCGGCTTCATCAACGCCAGCTCTTCCACACCCATCATGTTTTTGGTGGAGGCGTTTTCCGGCACGTGCAGGCTGACCACATCGCTCATATTCAGCAGGTCGGAGAGATGCTGAACCTGCGTCGCATTGCCCAGCGGCAGTTTGTTTTCGATGTCGTAGAAGAAAACGTGCATCCCCAGTGATTCCGCCAGAATGCCCAGCTGTGTGCCAATATGACCGTAGCCGATAATGCCCAGTTTTTTGCCGCGCGCTTCAAAAGAGCCCACGGCCAGTTTATTCCACACGCCACGGTGTGCTTTGGCGTTCGCTTCCGGCACGCCGCGCAGTAGCAGCAGCAGTTCGCCAATCACCAACTCGGCCACGGAACGGGTGTTCGAGAACGGTGCGTTAAAGACCGGTACGCCGCGTTTGGCAGCCGCTTTCAGGTCAACCTGGTTGGTGCCGATGCAGAAGCAACCCACAGCCACCAGTTTTTCCGCCGCCTCAAAAATTTCTTCGGTCAGATGCGTACGGGAGCGCAGGCCAATGAAATGGGCATCACGGATAGACTCTTTCAGCTGCTCGCTGTCCAGCGCGCCTTTGTGAAACTCGATGTTGGTGTAACCTGCTGCACGAAGGCTGTCCACAGCCTTCTGATGTACGCCTTCTACCAGCAGAAATTTAATCTTCTCTTTTTCCAGTGATACCTTAGCCATTTCCCCGCCCTGTCTTTGTTTTACTGATGTTGTGATGAACGAAAGTTCACCTAAGCAACATATCAAAAAAAACTATCGCGGCAATCTAAACGTTTGCGTGTACGTCATGCGGAAATTTCACGCGGTGCAGAATGTCAGCATAAAATGCTACACATAAGAAATAAGATGGGATGTTAATGAAGTGGTTTTATAAAATGTGATACAAGTCACCAAAATGAGGCAGATAAAAAATTTTGGGGGAATTGCGCTTCCCCCAGTCAGATCATTTCGTGATGGTTTTCACACCATCAGCCGTACCAATGAGTGCCACATCAGCACCACGGTTGGCGAATAATCCTACGGTCACCACACCAGGAATAGCATTGATGGCGTTTTCCAGCGCGATGGCATCAAGAATTTCCAGACCATGTACGTCCAGAATCACGTTGCCGTTGTCAGTTACGACGCCCTGACGGTATTCCGGGCGACCACCCAGCTTCACCAGTTGGCGTGCCACGCAGCTGCGCGCCATCGGGATGACTTCAACCGGCAGCGGGAAATTGCCCAGGATATCGACCTGCTTAGAGGCATCTGCGATACAGATAAATTTGTCCGCAACAGAGGCAATAATCTTTTCACGCGTCAACGCCGCCCCGCCACCTTTGATCATCTGCATGTGGCCGTTGATTTCATCCGCACCGTCAACGTAGATCCCCAGACGGTCAACTTCATTGAGGTCAAAAACCGTGATCCCAAGGCTTTTCAGTTTCTCGGTGGAAGCATCAGAGCTGGATACCGCGCCTTCAATCTGCCCTTTCATGGTACCCAGCGCATCAATAAAGTGTGCTGCGGTAGAGCCTGTGCCCACTCCAACAATGGTGCCCGGTTGTACATATTGAAGCGCCGCCCAGCCTACTGCTTTTTTCAGTTCATCCTGCGTCATGATTATTGCCCGTGCTGTAATGATATTTGCCGCATTATAGAACATATGGACACAATGGCGCATTGCGCCAGGCACCAATTTCGTCTGTATCTGCCTGCAATTTATGTCATAGTGCGAGATAACGATTTTAGAGGAGCCCCTCAACGCAATGAAACGTCCTGACTACAGAACATTACAGGCGCTGGATGCGGTTATTCGGGAACGCGGCTTTGAGCGCGCAGCGCAAAAGCTTTGCATCACCCAGTCAGCCGTATCGCAGAGAATCAAACAACTGGAAAACATGTTCGGGCAACCGTTGCTGGTGCGAACCGTGCCGCCACGTCCTACGGAGCAGGGTCAAAAGCTGTTGGCGCTACTGCGTCAGGTTGAGCTGCTGGAAGACGAGTGGCTTGGCGATGAGCAAACGGGTTCGACGCCGCTGCTGCTATCGCTGGCGGTCAACGCCGACAGTCTGGCAACCTGGCTGCTGCCAGCGCTTGCCGATGTGCTGGTTAACTCGCCTATCCGTCTGAATTTGCAGGTTGAGGATGAAACTCGCACACAAGAACGCTTGCGTCGCGGTGAAGTGGTTGGCGCGGTGAGTATCCAGCCGCAGGCCCTACCAAGCTGCCTGGTTGATCAGTTAGGCGCGCTGGACTATCTGTTTGTCGGTTCAAAAGCGTTTGCCGAGCGCTATTTCCCGAATGGCGTGACGCGTTCAGCGCTGCTGAAAGCGCCTGCCGTGGCGTTCGACCATCTCGACGATATGCATCAGGCCTTCCTGCAGCAAAACTTTGATTTGCCGCCGGGCAGCGTGCCGTGTCATATCGTGAATTCATCAGAAGCCTTCGTTCAGCTGGCGCGTCAGGGAACGACCTGCTGCATGATTCCGCATTTGCAGATTGAAAAAGAATTGGCTTCAGGTGAGCTGATTGACCTGACCCCAGGACTGTTCCAGCGTCGGATGTTGTACTGGCACCGCTTTGCGCCGGAAAGCCGCATGATGCGCAATGTGACGGATGCGCTGCTGGCCTATGGGCGTCGGGTGTTACGGCAGGATTAAAGGTTAACGTCGGATGGCGCTGCGCCATCCGACATATCGACGATTACTGCGCTTTCGCGGGGGTGGCTGGCTGAGACTGCGCCTGAGCAGGTTGCAGCTCAAACACTACGTCTACCTGATCACCAAACTGAATGGTCGGCTGTTCGTAAGTCTCTTCCGCTGATACCGGTGCGGCATCCGCTTTCATCATGCGAACCATCGGGCTCGGCTGATAGTTCGATACGTGGTAACGCACGCTGTAAACCGGCCCCAGTTTGCTGTTAAAGCCCGCGGCCAGTTCTTTAGCCTGATGAATTGCGTCATCAATTGCCGCTTTACGCGCTTTATCTTTGTAAGCATCCGGCTGAGCCACGCCCAGCGACACAGAGCGAATTTCGTTCAGGCCGGCTTTCAACGCGCCGTCCAGCAGAGAATTAAGCTTATCCAACTGACGCAGCGTCACTTCAACGGTACGCACCGCGCGATAACCCTTCAGAATGCTTTTGCCATTCTGATAGTCATAATCAGGCTGGGTACGCAGGTTGGCTGAGCTAATATCTTTCTTCGCCACACCGTTCTGCTCAAGGAAGGAGAGGTACTGCGCCACGCGCTGATCCGCCTGCTTCTTCGCCGTCGCCGCATCTTTAGCCGCGATATTCACTTCAATTGCCAGGGTGGCAATATCCGGGGTCGCATCAACGCTGGCCGTACCGGAGGTGACAATATGCGGGCCGTTAGGTAATTCATTCGCCTGTACCGACATCGCGCTCAAACCCATTAATGCTGTCAGCGCCATCACTTTAAACTTCACTGTCGTCTCTCCATGTTACGTTATCACCCGAAAATACAGGTACTCGCATCCAAGCTTAGCGCTTCATAAGCGAAAGTCCATCGGACAACGCTTAGTTGAACAAGGCGTGAACATGCCCGATGCCCTCTTTCGCCAGTTGGAAAGCGATAAACCACATCACCACACCGACCAGGGTGTTAATGATGCGCTGGGCTTTAGCGGTGCGCAGGCGCGGCGCCAGCCAGGCAGCAAGCAGCGCCAGACCAAAGAACCACAGGAACGATGCGCTCACGGTGCCGAGCGCAAACCAGCGCTTAGGTTCCACATCAAGCTGCCCGCCAAGGCTTCCCAGCACTACAAACGTATCGAGATAAACGTGCGGATTCAGCCAGGTCACCGCCAGCATAGTGGCGACAATCTTCCAGCGGCCCTGCTTGAGTACCTCGGCACTGGCGAGTTCCAGATTGCTGCTCATTGCCGTTTTCAGTGCGCCATAGCCATACCAGAGCAAAAAGGCGACGCCACCCCACGTTACGAGCGCCAGCAGCCACGGCGACTGCATCAGCAGCGCACTGCCGCCAAAAATACCGGCGCAAATCAGCAGCAGATCGCTGACGGCGCAGAGCAGTGCAATCATGATGTGGTACTGACGGCGAATGCCCTGGTTCATCACAAACGCGTTCTGGGGGCCGAGGGGAAGAATCATGGCAGCGCCAAGCGCAAGCCCTTGAAAGTAGTAAGATATCACGAGATTTATCCTGAGCTGTGTCTGTTTACGGCAGACTATAGCGCGGGATGATCATTAGCGGAAATTGATAATTTTAATCGCTTATAAGGCAGGCTAATAATGGCGGAGCGGCGCTCCGCCATTGGCAGGAAATATTATTCTGCGTCTTCTTTCACGCGTTTGAAATTCACGTCCATTTGCGGATACGGGAAGCTAATACCGGCGGCGTCAAACTCACGTTTAATGCGTTCCAGCACGTCCCAGTAAACATTTTGCAGGTCGCCGCTGTTACTCCAGGTACGCACCACAAAGTTAATCGACGAGGCGCCAAGCTCATTCAGGCGCACAGTCATTTCGCGATCTTTTAGAATACGCTCATCGGACTGGATGATATTGGTGAGAATGGATTTCACCTGATCGATATCAGAATCATACGCCACGCCAATAATGAATTCATTACGGCGCACCGGCTCACGCGAGAAGTTAATGATATTACCGGCAATGATTTTCCCGTTCGGGATCACCACGATTTTACCGTCAACGGTACGCATGGTAGTGGAGAAAATCTGCACGTTCAGCACAGTACCGGCCACGCCGCCCAGGTCAACATACTCGCCCGCACGGAACGGACGGAACATCACCAGCAGCACGCCCGCCGCCAGGTTGGAAAGTGAGCCTTGCAACGCCAGACCAACGGCTAAACCCGCGGCACCCAGCACCGCAATCACCGACGCGGTCTGAACGCCTACACGTCCCAGCGCGGCAATCAGCGTAAACGCGATAATCGCATAGCGAACCAGTGCAGAAAGAAAATCCGCCACGGTGGCGTCAATGTGACGCGCGCGCATCAGACGGTTTACGGTGTTAGAAACCAGGCGGGCGATGATCATCCCGACGATGATAATCGCGATGGCCGCGACGATATTCACGGCATAACTGAGCAACAGCGCCTGGTTGCGCACCAGCCAGGTGCCCGCCCCATTAATGCTGTCGACTACATTTAAATCTTCCATTCAAACTCCCCGAAAATAAAAAAATGTGAGTTGGCTCTCACGAAAAATGACTCTTTAAAGGTAAACAAAAAGCGTCAAATATTCCATTTTTCAATATGATTCAGAGAGTGAATTGCCGTGAGATCAGTTGCCAGCCGGGCGATCGACCATACGCAGGAAACCACTTACTAAGGCGTTTCGCTGCTTAAAGATCTCTGCAATTTCGCTCACCACCTTGCCGCTGCCGGCATTCTTCCAGGCGAGAGAAAGCGGTGAAGGCTGGCGCGGATGAACAACGTCGCGTGCCACCAGCGCCCCCGATTCCACATAGGGCCGACACATCCGTTCCGGCAGAAAACCGACGCCAAGGCCGCTTAAATGACAAGCCAGTTTAGTGCTGAGGTCAGGCACCTTGATCTCTTTTTGCCCACTCAATAACCATGCCACGCGGCGCGTCAGGGTTCTTGAAGTATCTTCGATATTAATGGCTGGATAACGCCGCAGGATATCATCCGAAAGCGGTGAAGCCGGAAGCGTGGCAAGCGGATGATTGGCCGCCACCACAAACTGCCAACTGATATCGCCCAACGGCAGCAATGAAATATTATTGGAAAGCGACTCCGAACCTGTGACGCCTATCGCCAGTTGAAAATCATCGTAAAGCAGTGAGTCCCACACGCCCATGTAGACCTGGCGCGAAATCTGAAAGCGGGTAAAAGGGAACTGTTGATGCAGCCAGGTTAGCAGGTCTGCCGTGGTTTGCGGTTGGTAGAGCAGGTTATTGATAACAATATTCACCTGTCGTTCAACGCCCGCGTTGATTTGCTGTAGCTCATCCGGCATAGCGTCCAGCCAGTTGAGCCACTGGCGGCAGTGTTCAAGCAGATGCTGCCCGGCGCGCGTAAGGCTGACAGAGCGGGTTGTGCGTAAAAAGAGTTGCGTGCCGACCTGCTCTTCCAGGGTCTTAATGCGATAGCTGATCGCCGCTGGCGTTTTATGCAACGCGCTGGCGGCTCGAGAGAAACTCTCCGTTTCAGCAACCCGAATAAACGTGCGTATTGTTTCCTGATCGAGCATGCACTCTCCTTGATTCTCTTTGCCGCAACCCCTGTTGCGTCATCGCCATTCCTACCAATGTGTCAGCGCCGGACGTGTGACCAATATTCAACAGACGCCGTACCGCAGACTGCGCGCAGCGCGTGGATTGCCAGCGCCGTAACAACCTTAACACTGGCGTCGAGAACGTGCCGTGACGTGCGCTGTTAAGATAGCAACAGCTTACTGAAGTCGTGAGATGCGCGAGTTGATCCGCCGGGGGTAAAAACGGACGCTGTGGTGAAGCGAGACCTGTCGCATACAAGATAGCAAGCGCCCCAATCAGCATATCATCACCGCTCGGCGTCAGGCCGGGTCCGCAACCAATCAGCCATGACCAGTCCGGCGTATCACCATTTAGCCAGCGTTCCAGTTGCTGCGTGAAACGGTCAAAAATCGGCATTGCTGTCAGCGGCTGATTCAGCGCGCCGCACAAACCACTCAGTTGAGGCGAGACATGCACGTTATCCTGCCTGAATGCGGCAACCTCCGGGGTGAGTGAAAGCACGCGACGCGGGCGAATCAAGATATCCGCCCCCCAAAGCAGATTGCCCTGCTTGATAACGCGCGTAAGGTGAGAACACGTTGCAAAGTGATAGGTGGTAAGCAATACGCCCGCCGGGCCCATACCTTTGCCGAAGCGGAAAAGCGTTAACAGGGTACCATCCGGGCGACAGTAGTTTATTGCCTGTGAATAGCGGCTATGCAGCGTCCATTCACCATCGGGTAAATGAGATAACCCGGCGCACGCCTGAGCATTCATGATTTTCATCAGCAGCACTCCGGGGCGGCACTGCCGCCCCTTCTCTTGTTACGCAGTGATGTGGTGCAGCTCCGCCAGCGCTTCCAGTGCTTTCTCGAAGCAAAGCAGCGGCGCACGTACGGTGCCCGCGCCAACCTGGCCAATTCCTGCCTCGCGGTGCGCAATACCGGTGTTAATCAACGGCGTGATGCCCGTTTCGACGACACGACGGATATCCAGCCCCAGGCACGCGCCTTTAAAATCCCAGGAGGGGATCTGGAACAGCGGGTTGTGATCGAGATAGATCTCCGCCATCTCTTCCGATGTCTCCAGCGCAGCACCCATTCCGCCAGCGCCAACAAAGCGGGTTACGCCCGGTGCAGCAATCATCGCCGCACCACCAATACCGAGTGTTTCAGTGATCGCGCTGTCACCAATATCCGGGTTAGCGTCCGCCTGGCTGTAGCCGGTGAAGAATAGCCCCTGCGGCGTGTTTACCGGCGCGGTAAACCAGCGATCGCCCGTGCCGCTCACGCGAATACCGAATTCGCGACCATTGCGCGTCATCGCGGTGACTACCGAGCCCGCTTTAATCACTGCCGCGGCGTCCATCACTGCCTTGCTGTAGGCCATCGCCAGATTCAGGAAGAACTGATCGGTCACGCTGAGGAACTGTAATACCTCAATCACTTCGGCTTTAGGGCGATCCAGGCCCGCGATCACCGGAGATAACGTGCGCAGCAGGAGTGAAGAGGCAGCGATATTACGCTGATGGAATTCATCGCCCATGGTGATGGCCTGCGCCATCAGCGCGGTAAGATCGATGCCATTATCCAGTTTGCTAATCGCATCCTGAAGTACCGGCGCCAGCGTATCGCGCATCCAGCGCAAACGTTGCTGGACGTCGTCGCCGTAGGCACCAAAGCGCATCACCTTGCCAATGCCTTCGTTCAGATTGCAGCAAGCATGGTTACCGTGGACCGTATCTTTCACTACCAGAACCGGCATATTCGCAGAGGTGATTCCCCCCATCGGCCCCACGGCGCCAACATGATGACAAGGGATGAATTCTACCTCGCCCTGTCCTAGCAAACGGACCGCCTCTTCTTCCGTTGCAGCCCAGCCCTCAAACAGTGACGCGCCAATACATGCGCCACGCATCGGCCCGGTCATCTCTTCCCATGCAATGGGCGGCCCCGCGTGAAGCAGTTTGCGGCCTGATGCCAGCGTGACGACCACCTCTTTCGCGGGTCGAACGGCAACCCAGTGCGGTCGGGCAGCTTTGATGCGTTCAATGATGGCTTCGTTAGCCTGTGCAATTGATGAATACATATCCGTACCTCTAACTTAATGTAACTGTTTGAGAAGACTGGCCAGATGCGCGTTGCCGCCGGCAACAGGCGCCCACTGATAGTGCACAACAGGTGTGCCGCTGCTTTGCAGATCCAGCGCGAAACTGCGTAAACCGGCGTTGATGACCTGCACACCGTCCAGCAGCGGGTAGTGTTTTTCTGCCGAATGGCTTTCCTGGTGATGCGTCAGGCTAATGGCGAGCAGAATCGCCTCTTCCAGGGTCTCGACGACCGCAACGCCCGCTTCACGAAGTTTTTCGCTTTGCGCGGTGCGACCCTGCGGATCGCCTTCGGTTCCCGTCAGTGTGGCGATAGTGACCAGCGGCACGGCGCGGCGTGCGCGTACCTGTTCCAGTGCTTCTACCACTGCGCCAGCAGGGTCTTCACAGGCACCGTAACCGAGCACCACATCCAGCAGCAGCACACCGACTTCCGGCATCGCGGCCAGTTTTTCGATTTCAATACTGCGGGTGGTCGGATCAATCATCGGATGTGGCCTGCCGAGGGTGTAACTGTCATCCCCGAGGTCAACAATCCGGTGACCGCCTGCGTCCAGCATCACGCCTTGCGCATGGCTTTCACTCACCGGCACATTTAACCCCGCAGAGAGCAGCATCGCCGCTTCCGCCGCCAGGGTTCCCCCGGCATACAGCCCATAAATACCTTTGCCCGCTACTTCCGGTTGAATCTGTCGTTGTTGCGCGACGCGCATCAGCAACACCGCCAGACGCGCGGCTTCAGATAATGAGTTCGCCAGCCAGACGTTTCCTTCACGGTGCTGTTCCGGCTTACTGCCAAGAAAGAGTGCGACAACGGGTTTCCCGACGTTCTGCATCGCGGCGATAATCCGCGTGCGAACCTGTGGCGACGGAGGTTTCGAGACAAAGGCAATCACCTGAGTCGCTTCATCAGAGGCCAGCATCTCAAGCGCAGTTAGCGCGCTAATGCCGCCGATATCGGCACTTAAATCTCGCCCACCTAACCCAATCGCATGACTGATGCCCTGTTGATGCAAGGCCACCTGCGAGGTGATCTCCTGAATGCCCGTCCCCGAGGCGCCAATCACACCGATGCCCCCTTCCGGCAGTACGTTAGCGAACGCCAGCGGGCTCCCGGCAATCATCGCTGTACCGCAGTCTGGCCCCATAACGATAAGCCCGCGTTCACGCGCCAGCGTTTTCAGTTCCAACTCTTGCGCCAGCGGGACGTTATCGGAAAACAACATCACGTTTTTACCTGCCTGCAGCCCCTCTTTTGCCACCGAGGCGGCGTACTCCCCTGCCACCGAGACCAGCAACAGATTAGCCTGCGGTAATTTCTGACATGCGCTTTCCCAACGGCGGGCTTTCAGCAGTTGTTGTGAGCTGCCTGATGCGCTGGCAATAGCGCTGAGTTCTTTCTCCAGTTGCTCACGGATTAAATCCATAATCGCCGGTTGTTCTGTTTCAGTACGTACCGCCACACAGATGTCGTTAGGTGTGGCTTCAGCGAAGTCGTCATGCCAGAAACCGGTCGATTCAAGCATCGATTTATTCGCCGGCGTACCCATCATTACCGATACCTGATCCACTTCCGGACGTTCACTCAATTTGCGGGAAATAATCATCAGGCTGACGGAGTCCTGAAAACTTCCCTTTTTAATAAAGGCGTAAATCATTACCGCTACCTCTTATGTACGTTTTTCTTTTAAAAACAGCATGGCGACCAGACCAATAGCCAATAGAACGGCTGAAACATAAAAACTGGAGGCCAGACTTCCGGTCATATCTCGTGCCGCACCGGCAATAATCGGCGCAAGAATAGATGAACTCATGCCGATGAAATTAAATAAGCCAAAAGCGGTGCTGTAATTATTTTCATCCACGCTGTCAGCCACCAGCGCAACCAATACCGGATCAAGCGCCAGTTTGCCCACCAAACCATAAATACACAGGGCAACAATGACGCCAGTCATATTCGGCATCCAAACGATGGAAAGCATGCTGAGAATGGCAACGGGCACCAGGAACATGATTAATGGTTTCCGTTTACCTAATTTATCTGACAGGCTGGAGAATAACAGTGCGCCTGGAATGGAGATCCACGCCACCAGTGATGAAATAAATCCTGTTTCACTACCGGCAATACCACGCTCACTTTGTAAATAGTAAGGCAGCCAGGTCAGGATAACGAAGAAACCAAACAAGCTACAAAACACCATGATGTAGGTAAGAATTAAATTACGGTTCTTCAGCAGGTCGCTAAATTTCCCTTTTTTAATTGGCTTACCGTCAACTTCTGTTGTGCGTTTCTTCTCTTTGACAAAGAACCAAATAGCCAGACCAACAAGAACCGACGGCACCGCCATAGCATAGAACGGCATCCTCCATGAATGGCCCTGATCGTAGACCAGCCAGCTTGAGGTCATCAGCCCCAGCGCAATACCAAACGCCATACCACTGTTGATGATCGCACTTCCCAGCGAGCGGAATTTTTTCGGGATCTGCTCTGAAGACAAGCCGTACTGCGGGCCATAATAGGTTCCCTCGCCCGCGCCTGTGACTACGCGGGCAAAAAGTAATGTGTACCAGCTTTTTGCCCAGCCCGTTACCGCAGTAAAAACGCCAAACAAAATAAATCCGGGCACCAACACTTTTTTCTTGCCAATTTTATCGCCAAGGATCCCTGCTGGCACCTGTAATAAGGCGTAAGAAAAATAGAATACTGAATTAAGAATACCTAATTGTGTCCCTGTTAAACCAAACTCTTTTTCCAGCTCGCCCATTACCGGATTAAGAACGGTACGGTCGGCATACATAAAAATCCAGCCCAACCAGAACAGGAATACGGTGACCCACCAGGCCGGTATTCCTTTTCTTTTTGTGACATCAGTCACTTCACATGAATCAGACATAAGTGAACTCCCGGTAATCATTACCGCTGAATGCCTCTGTCAGGAGGCGTGAGGTTTAAACTGACCTAACCATATCGGGGTTAAGTGAGTTTTCATTTGAGCAAAGTCACACTAAAACTATTGTTATAAATTCCTGGTAACTCACTGCATAATTATTAAAAAAAGTCTAATAATCACTTTTAAATTTAGTTATATAAAAACAATTAAAATGGCGAGGATTAACAAGTTATTTTTCGCGATAATTAAATCATTATCGCCATCACAGTGAATAGAAATGAAGAAACTATATTGAGCGCGACATCATCTATTTTGTGAGGCAATAATGAAAAAGAAACTGGTCATTGCCCTTGGCGGTAATGCGTTATTACAGCGTGGTGAAATCCTCAGCGCTGAGAATCAGCAGAAAAGCATTCAACTCTTTTCCCAAATGGTGGCGCAGCTGGCGCGTGATTATCAGTTGGTGATCGTTCACGGCAATGGCCCGCAGGTTGGTCTGCTGGCGTTGCAGAATGCCGCCTATCAGGATGCGCCTGCCTGGCCGCTGGATATCCTGGTTGCCGAGAGCCAGGGGATGATTGGCTTTGCGATTGCCCAGGAGCTCACGGCCAACAGCAGCGCACCGATCACCACGCTGATGACTCGCGTAGAAGTTGATCCGAATGACGATGCCTTTGCATCGCCAGGCAAATACATCGGGCCCGTATATCCACCAGAACAGCAGGCCGAACTGCAGGCGCGCTATGGCTGGCAAATGAAGGCAGATGGCCAGTATATTCGCCGCGTGGTTGCTTCCCCCACCCCGTTAAAAATTATCGATAGCGAGGCGATCCGCACGCTAATGGATGACGGGCATCTGGTGATTTGCTGCGGGGGCGGCGGGATTCCGGTCATTGCAAAAGAGGGCGGCTATCAGGGTATCGAAGCCGTCATTGATAAAGATTTGACGGCAGCCGTGCTGGCCCAGGCAATCAGCGCCGATCATCTGCTCATTTTGACCGATGCCGATGCGGTGTATGAAAATTGGGGTACGCCAAAGGCCCGCGCTTTACGGCACATTACCCCTGTGGAACTGGCGCCGTTCGCCGCACCGGATGGGGCGATGGGGCCAAAAGCCGCTGCGGTCATTCAGTTTGTAAAGCAAACAGGAAATGCGGCGTTTATTGGTGCGCTGAAAGATGCGCCACAAATACTTGCAGGAAAAAAAGGCACCTGCATTTCAGTCTAACGATCTGTTCTTTAATCAAAAAAAGGCTTCCCGGAGGAAGCCTTTTATCAATCATGTTGCCTCAAATTACAGAACGTCAACCGCGTTCAGTTCTTTGAAAGCCTGCTCCAGACGCGCGCTCATGCTGGTCTGGCCAGCGCGCAGCCATACGCGCGGATCGTAGTATTTTTTGTTCGGCTGGTCTTCGCCTTTCGGGTTGCCCAACTGACCCTGCAGGTAAGCTTCGTTGGTTTTGTAGTAGTTCAGAATACCTTCCCAGGTTGCCCATTGGGTATCGGTATCGATGTTCATTTTCACTACGCCGTAGCTTACGGAATCTTTGATTTCCTGAGCAGAAGAACCGGAACCGCCGTGGAAGACGAAGTTCAGGCTGTTGTGGGGCAGGTTGTGTTTCTTAGAAACATAGTCCTGAGAATCACGCAGGATAGTCGGGGTCAGAACCACGTTACCTGGTTTGTATACGCCGTGTACGTTACCGAAGGAAGCGGCGATGGTGAAACGCGGGCTGATTTTGCTCAGTTCAGTGTACGCGTAATCAACGTCTTCCGGCTGAGTGTACAGTGCAGAAGCGTCCATGTGGCTGTTGTCCACGCCGTCTTCTTCACCACCGGTGCAACCCAGTTCGATTTCCAGCGTCATGCCCATTTTGGACATACGCGCCAGGTATTTGGAGCAGATTTCGATGTTCTCGTGCAGAGACTCTTCAGACAGGTCGATCATGTGAGAAGAGAACAGCGGTTTGCCGGTAGCAGCGAAGTGTTTTTCACCCGCGTCCAGCAGGCCGTCGATCCACGGCAGCAGTTTTTTCGCGCAGTGGTCAGTGTGCAGAATAACCGGCACACCGTAGTGCTCTGCCATCTGGTGAACGTGATGCGCGCCAGAGATAGCGCCCATGATGGCTGCGCCCTGAGGAACGTCAGTTTTCACGCCTTTACCCGCGATGAATGCTGCGCCACCGTTGGAGAACTGAACGATAACCGGTGCTTTAACTTTTGCAGCGGTTTCCAGAACGGCGTTGATGGAGTCGGTGCCCACGCAGTTTACTGCTGGCAGTGCAAAGTTGTTTTCTTTTGCTACCTGGAACACTTTCTGAACGTCATCACCAGTGATAACACCAGGTTTTACGAAATCAAAAATTTTAGACATGTTTACGAGTCCTATCTGTATCTTCGGCCGTTAGAAAAAGAAGTGCGAGCTATATAGCGCGCGAAAAACAGGCGGGTTTCCCCGCCTGCTCAAACATTACTTCTTAGCGCGCTCTTCGAGCATTGCAACTGCTGGCAGTACTTTGCCTTCCACGAATTCGAGGAATGCGCCGCCGCCAGTGGAGATGTAGGAGATTTTGTCAGAGATACCGAACAGGTCGATAGCAGCCAGAGTGTCGCCGCCGCCTGCGATGGAGAATGCTTCGCTGTCTGCGATAGCGTTCGCCACGATTTCAGTACCTTTACGGAAGTTCGGGAATTCGAACACGCCAACCGGACCATTCCACAGGATGGTTTTCGCATTTTTCAGAATTTCAGCCAGCTGCTGTGCAGATGCATCGCCGATATCCAGGATCTGCTCGTCTTCTTTCACGTCAGATACGGATTTCAGAGTCGCTGCCGCAGTTTCGGAGAACTCGGTTGCTACGCGTACATCAGTTGGAACCGGAATGTCACAGGTGGTCAGCAGACGTTTGGCTTCATCAACCAGGTCAGCTTCATACAGAGATTTACCGACGTTGTGGCCTTGAGCGGCAACGAAGGTGTTCGCGATACCACCACCAACGATCAGTTGGTCAGCGATTTTAGACAGAGAGTCCAGAACGGTCAGTTTGGTGGAAACTTTAGAACCACCCACGATAGCCACCATCGGGCGAGCCGGTTCTTTCAGTGCTTTACCCAGCGCGTCCAGTTCAGCAGCCAGCAGCGGGCCTGCGCACGCAACGTCAGCGAATTTGCCGATACCGTGAGTAGAAGCCTGCGCACGGTGAGCAGTACCGAAAGCATCCATTACGAATACGTCGCACAGCGCAGCGTATTTTTTGGACAGTGCTTCGTCGTCTTTTTTCTCGCCTTTGTTGAAGCGAACGTTTTCCAGAACAACCAGTTCACCTGCAGCAACTTCAACGCCATCCAGGTAATCTTTAACCAGACGTACCGGAGCAGACAATTTATCTTTCAGGTAATTAACAACCGGCAGCAGAGAGAATTCTTCGTTGTACTCGCCTTCGGTCGGACGACCCAGGTGGGAGGTTACCATCACTTTCGCGCCTTGTTTCAGGGCCAGTTCGATGGTCGGCAGGGAAGCACGGATACGCGCGTCGCTGGTTACTTTCCCTTCTTTAACTGGTACGTTCAGATCCGCACGGATAAAAACACGTTTACCAGCAAGATCCAGATCGGTCATCTTAATTACAGACATGGTGAATCCTCTCGTTGATTCATAAAGTTTTGCAGACGCATTCGCGTCCTACCTGAAACCTTGTGCGGCCATCGCTAACGTGGTGTCGAGCATTCGGTTAGCAAAGCCCCATTCGTTATCGCACCAGACCAGTGTTTTGATCAGATGCGCCCCACTCACCCGCGTTTGGGTGCCATCGACAATGGCACTGTGCGGATCGTGGTTAAAATCTGTTGAGACCAACGGTAATTCCGTATAGTCAACTATACCATGAAATGCATCCCGTGCTGCTTTTTGCAGCAACTGGTTGACTTCATTAGCGTTTACCGGATTTTTCACCGTTACGCTCAGGTCGATTGCCGTGACGTTAATGGTTGGTACACGCACCGCAATCGCTTCGAATCGGTCATTAAACTGCGGGAAAATACGCGTAATTCCTGCGGCAAGCTTTGTATCAACGGGAATGATCGACTGACTCGCGGCACGCGTGCGGCGCAGGTCCGGATGATAGGCGTCAATCACCTGTTGATCGTGCATCGCGGAGTGAATCGTCGTCACCGTCCCCGACTCAATGCCCCAGGCATCATCCAACAGTTTTATGATGGGGATTATGCAATTCGTGGTACAGGAGGCATTGGAGACAATTCGGTGTTCGGGGCGTAACGCGTCATGGTTCACGCCATAAACCACCGTGGCGTCGAGGTCGTTGCTACCGGGATGTGAAAAGAGCACCTTCTTCGCGCCTGCGGCGATATGCGCTTCGCCGTCCGCTCGACTACCGTACACACCGGTACAATCAAGCACCACATCAACCGACAGTTCACGCCAGGGCAGCGCGTTAATCTCGCGCTCGTGCAGAAGACGAATGCTGTCGTCGCCGACAAACAGCTGTTCCCGTTCCTGGCGAACGTCCCAGGCAAAACGGCCATGGCTGGTGTCATATTTCAACAAATGCGCGATGCCCGCAGCATCCGCCAGTTCATTGATTGCCACCACGGTGATTTCCGCACGGCGTCCGGATTCATACAAAGCACGAACCACGTTACGCCCAATGCGACCGAAGCCATTAATCGCTACGCGTACGGTCATAGGTCTCCTGCAAGGTCATCCCAAAGCAATGTGGCTGACAGAGTAATGCAGCAAATCATTCCGGGAAACCTTACCTGCCACAAACAGTGACTGATTGGTCAAATGTCGAACACTTCATCGACTGAAACGCTTCAGCCAGAATAAGCGAAACCTGGAATAAAAGGAATGATTGTCCAGACAAACGCACCAGGAATCTGACGTACATCACATTTCTACAGGAATAATTAGCAGCGTTATGCCAGAACGTGTCGGGCGATGGAATAAAGACCGGGTACGGATTCAGACTATCTTTGAATGAGTGATGAGGCGAAATGAAGGGTAAAATTTGCTCGTCGATGCGTAAGTCATCGGCAGGTGCAACGGCGCGGGGACTTTTTCCGTGCGGCTCCTTGCACTGGAAAAAGAAAACCCCCGTCGTTGCGATATTAAACAGGCAAACTACGGGGGTGATCCATGACTCTCAACAGGTCTAGGATAGCCGCTGACGCTTGCCGCTTCAAGCAGGATTTGCGGTATGGATATTCTGAAATTCGCTATGTTGATGGTTGTACTTCATATAACAGTATCGTCAATGATACATAATGATTTACACCCCTCTCCGGTTCATCGCGTTATTTATACGCTAAGCGAAGGAGAAATTCCGTACCGCTATTCTTAATTTGAAACTGGCTAACGTTGTACCTTGACTAGCCCCGCTTCGGCGGGGCTTTTCTTTGCGATAAATAAATACGCACTAATCATAGATATCTTCAATATTTATTTATCGCCGCCCCTGTCACACAATCCCATTTTTACAGTGATAAACTTCCCGTTCGTTTTTAAATAAACACTGCAGCCATGCGGCCTGCGTGGTAACTAATAATTATTAGCGTCATCAATAAAAAATACGCTAATTACATTTGCAATATAAATATAAAAATCCAGAAGGCCGCAAATAAAAACAGAGGAATTCAGCCGATTTATCATCGGAAGATATATTCACAAGGATAATTTATGAAGCAGCAGATGCAAATGATTGGCCAGGCCATGCTGGTCCCTATATCGATTATCACCATTGGCTCCATGTTTATGGGCTTTGGCAGCGCCTTCACGAATACAGAAACCCTTGCAGCGTTGCATCTCTCCTCGCTCATCAGCAAAGGTTCGCCTGGATACATCGCCTTTAGCGTCATGAAAGCCACTGGCGATGTCGTATTTCGCAATCTTCCGCTCTTTTTCTCCATCGGCGTCGCTTTCGGGCTGGCAAAGAAAGAGAAAGCCTGGGCCGCGTTTTCTGGCGCAGTGTGCTTTATGGCGATGCACTATATCCTCAACACACTGTTGGATTCCCAGGGCATCAGCGCGCAAACCACCACCGCAGACTGGTTTATCACTCAGCAGCACATGGACCCGGTAGCGGCCGTACAGAAAGCTTCAATCTATACCACCGAACTGGGCATGTTCACCTATCGCATGAGCGTTTTTGGCGGGATGGCGGTTGGCCTGACCACCGCCTGGCTGCACAATCGTCTGTATAATGTGAAGCTACCGCTGGTGCTTTCATTCTTTGCCGGTACGCGTACGGTACCCATTGTTACGCTGGTTGTTGGGGCGTTGATGGGCGTGGCGCTCTATTTTATCTGGCCCCCCATTGGCTGGATGCTGGCGCAGTTCAGTAAAATGATCGGCGATTCCGGTCTGTTCGGCACCTTTATCTGGGCGATTGCTGATAAATCGCTTCTCCCCGTAGGGCTGCACCACCTTATCACAACACCTATCCGCCTGACCGAACTCGGCGGCTCGATGGAAATTTGCGATAACCTGGTCAGCGGTACCACCAATATTTATATGGCGCAGCTGGGTTGTGAATCGTCGCACGAGCTACTGGTACGCGGTTTTCAGTCTGGCCGCGTGGTGATTCACTTCGGTGCACTGCCGGGTGCCGCCCTGGCGATGTACCACTGTTCACGCTCAAGTCATAAAAAAGTGGTCGCCGGCTTACTGCTCCCCGTCGTCGCAACCATGATGCTGTTTGGCATTACCGAGCCCATTGAATACACCTTTTTGTTCGTCGCGCCATGGCTGTTCTACTTTGTGCACGTACCGCTAACTGGCCTGATTTTTGTCTTGTCAGAAATGGCGAATATTTCCGTATATGGCGGCTGTCTGAAAGACATTCTTCCTGTACTGCTTCAGCCGGATAAACTCGATATGTGGGGTTATCTGTGGCTGACCCCGCTCTTCTTCGCCGTTTACTATTTTTTATTCCGCTATCTGATTACGCGCTTTAACGTGATGACCCCAGGCCGCGAAGAGGACACCGCTGCAGACGAAGGCGTCAGGCTGTTCAGTAAGCAAGACTTTAAAGACAAAGCGAATGCCAGCGCGGCGCAAAGCACCCTTTTTGCCCAACAGATTATTGATGCCCTGGGTGGCCCACAAAATATTTCGCAGTTCGATAACTGTATATCCCGACTCCGCGTCGAGGTCATTGACCCGGCTCGCGTCGCCAGCGACGACGTCTGGAAAAAAAGCCTGCGTGCGAAAGGCGTCGTCCACGTCAGTGAAAAAGGCCTGCAGGTCATTTACGGCGCGGAAGTGGTGATGATTGCCGGCGACTGCAAAGAACTGCTGGGGGAAGCGTAATGGAATCCACTACTCTGCACCAAAGTGTTGTTTCCCATCCTTACGATGAGAAACAGCTCAGGCCCGTTACCTTCGAAGTGGACGGCGAGGTCGATAAGCTGATTATCAGCTACCGTTTTAGCGAAGGAAATGTGGTGGATCTGGGCCTCGCACGCGGTGATGAGATCATTGGCTGGAGCGGCGGCGCGCGAAAGGAGTTGGTTATCAGCGAATCATTCGCCACGCCGGGCTACCTCCGAACGCCCATCAGCAAAGGCACCTGGTCGGTGCTGCTCGGTCTGTACAAAATTCGTGGCGAATGCCGCATCGATATCGATATCACTTTGCAGCGCAAAACGGCTCGATGGCTGACGGGCGATACGCATGTCCACTCGGAACACAGTGATGGCAAGCTTTCTGTGGAGGCATTAATTGAGCGCGCAATGGGACTGAACTTCGATTTCCTGTGTCTGACCGATCACAACACCACCTCACAGAACCGGGTGATTGCCGGAATGAACGCGCCGCTGACGCTCATTCCCGGCATGGAACTCACCACCGATCGCGGGCACGTTAACTTTCTTGGTCTGACCCAGCCCGTGGAACGCTTTCTTCCGCATTTTAGCGAGCAAGATATCACGGCCAAAATGGACGAGGCTCGCCGCAACGGCGCACGCATCGGCATCAATCACCCTTTCTGCCACTACTGCCCCTGGATGCTGCCGTTTCGCGGCCACGACTGGCTGGAGCTATGGAATGGCCCATGGGATGCCACCGGCAATGAGATGACCTTCCAGTACTGGTTACAGTTGCTGTACGACGGCATCAAAGTACCGGTTACCGCAGGTAGCGATTTTCATAAAGAGAAAGATCAGATCCTGCCGCGCATCAGCGTACTGACGCAAAGCGCCGAGCGCGAGGATATCTTGCGTGGCCTTGAACGTGGGCAAAGTTATCTGCATAGCGACAGTGAAACCCGGTTAAACCGTTTTGTCATGGGTGACGATGGTATTGGCGAAACCACGAACCGCCATGTGCTTCAGGTCAATCTCGATACCCGCCCCGACAACCAGGTCCTGCTTTACACGCAGAAGAAAATCTATCTGCTCAACAACCGTAACGGCCATATCAATCAGGACGTCGATTGCAGCGACAGCACATTTGCTTTTTTACGGGTTAATCACGAACAGACAGCCCAGTTGATTACCAACCCCATTTTCAGGGAGTGAAAAATGAAACGCGTACACATTATCTATAAAACGCATCTGGACATCGGTTTCACCGATTTTGCGCAGGTGATTGAAGATAAATACCTGAATGAGTTTATTCCGTCGGTCATCAATCTTGCCCAGCAGGTGAACCGCGACGGGCAAAAAAACTTTATCTGGAGCTGCGGCTCCTGGCTCATTCAGCGCTATTTCCAGAAGGCAGATCGCGCGTCTCAGGAGAGGCTTGTCGAGGCAATTAAGCAGGGCGATATTGTCTGGCATGCGCTGCCGTTCACCACCCACAGCGAACTGCTGACACCGCAGCTGTTACAACACGGTCTTTCATACAGTCAGGCGCTGGATGCGCGTTTCGGACGTCACACCATCGCCGCGAAAATGACCGACGTTCCTGGCCATCCTCAAACGCTGATTCCCTGGCTTGCTGATGCGGGCGTTCGTTATCTGCATCTTGGCGTTAACCCGGCATCCTGCCCACCCGACGTGCCGCCGCTGTTCCTGTGGAAATATGGCGACAAGAGTCTCATCGTTAACTACTCCTTCGGCGGCTATGGCAATGAAACCTGGTGCGAAGTGCTGGATGAGCTGTTGGTCTTCTGCCATGCAGAAGATAACTGCTCGCCACCCTCGGCAAGCCATGTATTGCAGCTTATCGACCGCTACCGGGAGCGCTATCCGGAGGCGGAAGTCAGCGCCTCCACGCTCGATAACTTCGCCGCGCGGCTGGAAACCGTGCGTCACATGCTACCGGTGATTGAGGCCGAAATGGGTGACACCTGGAATCACGGAATCGGCACCGACCCGGCAAAAGTCAGCCGCTACCGTCGGGTGACAACCCTGCTTGCACAACTGCCACAGCCCAATCCGCAGGCGCTGGATGCGCTGCTGATGATCCCGGAACACACCTGGGGCATGGATCTCAAACTGCATCTTGGCGATTACAGCCACTACCTGCCCGAGGAGTTTGATTGCGCACGTAAAGCCGATAACGTTACCGATCCGATGCCTGAGAAATACGCATTCATTCAGCAGTTTGTCGATAAACTTCCGCACCGTAAAATTCGAGGCTATCGCCATTTTGCCCGTTCGTGGCAGGAGCAGCGAAACTATCTGGAAAGCGCATTTACCCATCTTCCCGACGCGCTGGTGCAGGCAAGCCAGCCCATCCCCGTTGCAGTGGAGGGTGAAGTCACGGCTTCTCGCCTGTTCCGCTTTGGTGATTACACCCTCTCTCTGGCGCAGGATGGTAGCCTGACCTCGCTGCAGATACGCGAAGCTGAACAGCTTCAGGCCCCCCTTGGACGGCTGATTTACCGTCAGGTGGGTTATCAGGAGTATGACCAGTTCCGCGCGCGCTATATGCAAAACATGGAGGTGACCTCCGTCTGGTCGCTCTCCGATTTCACCAAGCCAGGCATGGAGCTCTATTCGCACCCTGTCACCACACAACAGGCGGATTTTGCGCTACACCAGGCCCGCTGGCGTGAAGACGATGAGGCCTGGTATTTACTGGCGATAACACGCCCGATGGCGGACAACAGCATGATCATCCGTCTGCCGGAGGAAATCCGGACCGAATACCGTTTCAGTAAAAGCCACCACGATGTCACCCTGCGCGTTTCGATTTTTGGCAAACAGGCTAACCGCTTGCCGGAGGAGATCTGGCTGCAACTCGGCCTTGCCGAGACACAACACAGCCAGTGCGACAAGCTGGGCTACCCGCTGAACTGGCATAACATCATTAAAAATGGCAACCGCAACCTGCACGCCGTGGAGTCAGCCAGCACCCCGAACTGGACGCTGGAACCCATTGACGCCCCGCTGCTGGCACTGTTCGAACCGCGCGTACTTTGCTTTAACGATCACCCGCAAACCAGCGCCAGCCTCTACGGCCAGCTTTACAACAACATCTGGGGCACCAATTTCCCGATGTGGTATGAGGAAGATATTCACGCTGAATATCAATTGCATTTCCACTTGGGAGAAACCGCATGAGCGACGCCCGCACCATCCACGCGGTATCGCACACCCACTGGGACCGCGAATGGTATTTCTCCACGCTCGATACGCAGCTGTTTGCCCTTAAGGCATTCAGCGAGTTAATCGACGCGCTGGAGAACAACCCGCGTTTCGTTTTTCATCTTGATGGACAAAGCTCCATTTTCGATGATTTCGTTCGCCTCAGGCCCGAAATGGCTCATCGCGCTCAGGCATTGGTGGCACAAAAGCGGTTGTTGATTGGCCCGTGGTACACACAACCAGACCTGTTCAACATCAGCACCGAGTCACTGTTCCGTAATCTGCGCATCGGCATTCATCATGCGAATCAGGCGGGTTATTGCATGCAGGTGCTTTATTTGCCCGATACCTTTGGCAGCCACGCGCAGCTTCCTCAAATTGCCCGCGCATTTGGCCTGCCCGCCATTTTGCTGCGGCGCGGTTATGACCCCAACGTGATGGGCCCGACAGAGCTCAACTGGGAGGCGCTGAATGGCGACAGCGTAACCACCGTCATCACGCCGTTCGGCTATTCACTGGCGCACCCGGAACGCGGCGGTCGCTGGCGAAATTTCTCTCGTCACCATCTGGATGAAGAGACCTTCCCGTTGATCGCGCGAATGAAAACTTTAACGACATCGGAAGATCTTCTCTGCCCGATCGGCGGCGATCAGGTCAGTTGCGACGCAGATTTCGAAAGGCTCATTGAGGAGATCAACCATCACAGTCACGATCGCTGGGAAGTGAGCAGCTATGAACGCTTCTTTGCCACATTAGAAGGCAAAACGTTAGCGCACTGGCGCGGAGAGTTTCGTATCCCGCGCCTTGCCCGTGTGCACAAAAGCATTGGCTCGTCACGCTACGACATCAAAAAAGCCAATTTCGATGCCGAAGAGATCCTGACCCGTCTGGCGGAACCGATGCTGGCAATCGCACGTTTGAACGGCATAGCCCACGGCGACGCACTTCTTGAACAGGCGTGGCGCTGGCTGCTGGAAAGTCACGCTCACGACAGCATGGGCGGCTGCAACAGTGACGAAACCAACCGCGATATCCTTCACCGCTGCCGCCAGGCGCAACAGATTGGCGAAGCGATTTACAGCCTCCACGCGCGTCAGATTCTGGCGAATCTCGCACCAGACAAAAACTATCGCTTCCTGCTCAGCAACGGCACCAGTAGCCCAACCGTCACGGTGCGTCAGCAAACGCTCATCACGCCGCAACCTAATTTCAGCGTACTGGATGAAACAGGTCAGCCGCTGCAGGTTGTCTTACGTCAGCAGCAGAAAATTCAGCGCCCGCGTCACGTGTTACTCACCCCGGATGGCGAAGTCGAAACTGAACAGCAGGCGTGGTACTACGAAAATGTGGTGGATATCCTTAATGCGCCCGTTCCGCCGCTGAGTCTGGCGCTATTCTTCGTAGCACCAGCTTCTGCGCCACAGCCTTTGCTCGTCAGCATCCCGGAAGCGACAGCGATTGAAAATGCGTACTATCGCCTGAGCCTGCACCGCAACGCATTGCGGCTGGAGGACAAAATTCAGGGCCGCGTACTGGAACCACTTCTTCACTTTCACGATGTTAGCGATGATGGCGATCTTTATGATTTCTCTCCTCTTCCCGGCGACGACGGTCTGCTCTTTTCGGCATTTCAGCGCGTGGCGATACGCCTTCATCCGGCACATCAGGAGATGCACCTTCGCGCCACGCTCACTTTGCCGGAAGCGCTGAACGACGATCGCCGCACGCGTAGTGAAAACACACGATCTGTCGCCGTAGAACTGATCGTTACGCTCGAAGACGACATCATCCGTTTTGCCATGAGCGTCGATAATCAGGTACGCGAGCATCGCCTGCAGCTGCGTTTTAACAGCGGAAAAGTGATCAGTGCGGTAAACGCCGACGTGCCTTTCGGTTCAATCGCACGCGAAAACCAGGCCATCAACAGCGCTGCGGGGTTTGCCGAAATGCCTGTCGATATCGAACCGTTTATGCACCAGCTTAGCGCGCATCCTGATTTCCATTTTTTTGCACGTGGCCTGAAAGAGTATGAATATCACGGGCAGGAGTTGCGGGTGACGCTGTTTCGCGGCACCGGCAATCTTGGCAAAGATGATCTGCTTTATCGTCCGGGTCGTGCCTCCGGGCAGCGGATGGCAACACCCGAAGGCAACCTCATTGGTAAGCTGCATTTTGAATTTGCACTCTGCCTGGCAGGGCTCTCGCCTGCCCAGCTTGCCATTCGTCAGCAACACTACAGCTTCTCGCCGGTACTCTGGCAATGGCAGCACGATCGCAGCTGTCTGCATCGACTGGATAATTTTGATCTGCATATTCCGCAGCAGGAAATGGCACGGTTAAAAATTCTGGACGCGCTACCAGAAGGATTCATCGTTAGCGGCGTAGACGTGCTGTACGGGCAAACGCTGGTGCGGCTTTACAACCCTTCAGCAGAGGAATTACCGATTCCCGCGCCGTGGCTGCCGCATCTGTGCAACGCCATGGGCGAGCCGGAGGAAAAAAACCGGTTACGGGGTTATGACCATTTAACACTTAAAGTGGAGTAAAAAGGGAGTGCCCGGTCGTTTTACCGCCGGCCGGGCTTCTCTTTATGAATTCTGAAAGTGCATTGGTGCGCTTCAATCTTCACACTTGTTATGCCATCGTCCGGTTTTTAACTCACGGATGAAAGTCATGAAAGCGCCTGCCCTAAAGTTACCTTTTCAGCCCCAAAAGATTGTATTCATCACCTTTTCTGGACTCATTATTCTTTTCCTGATGCTTCTCTCCTGGTACACCGTCAACGAAGGTGAACGCGGTATTCTCTTGCGTTATGGAAAAATTGTGAAAGTCGCTGAGCCGGGTCTCGGGTTTAAAATCCCGTTTATCGAAAGCGTGGAAAAGATCTCCACTCGTAATCAGGCCGTGGTTTATCAGGGGCTTCAGGCTTACAGTCGCGATCAACAGCCCGCGCAAATGACCGTATCCGTCAGCTTCCATATTCCGCCTTCAGAAGCTGGCGCGGTCTACACCACCTACAACACCATTGACGCACTTAAAGACAGGCTGATTGTCCGCCAGCTTCCTACACAGCTGGAAAACGTATTTGGTCAGTACACCGCCATCAGCGCGGTACAGGATCGTACAAAGCTGGTGCAGGATCTGCAAAACGCGATGCGTAAAGCCGTCATTGGCCCGGTCGTTATCGATGGGGTACAAATTGAAAATATCGATTTTTCCGACGCTTATGAAAAATCGATTGAAGACAGGATGAAGGCGGAAGTCGCCATTGCCACCCGTAAGCAAAATCTGGAGACCGAAAAAATCCAGGCGCAGATAGCCATCACCCAGGCGCAGGCAGAAGCCGAAAGTAAGCTGGCCTCAGCCAAAGCCGAAGCAGAGACCATTCGTTTAAAAGGGGCGGCAGAAGCAGAAGCCATTCGTCTGCGCGGAGAAGCGCTGCGCGATAACCCGAATCTCATCGCGCTAACGACCGCTGAACGCTGGAACGGTAAACTGCCGGATACCATGATTCCGGGTGCAACGGTGCCGTTTATTTCGACGAAATAAAAAAAGGGCCGCTTTCGCGGCCCTTCTCACAAGTATCTAACCGATTACAGCAGCGCTTTTGCTTTCGCAACAACGTTGTCAACGGTGAAGCCGAACTCTTCAAACAGCAGCTCTGCCGGCGCAGACTCACCGAAGGTGGTCATGCCGACGATCGCGCCGTTCAGGCCAACGTATTTGAACCAGTAGTCTGCGATACCGGCTTCCACAGCAACGCGTGCGGAAACGGCTTTCGGCAGTACAGATTCACGGTAAGCCGCATCCTGCTTGTCGAATGCGTCAGTAGACGGCATGGAAACCACGCGCGCTTTCACGCCTTCGGCAGTCAGTTTTTCGTATGCCGCTACGGCCAGTTCAACTTCAGAACCGGTTGCGATGAAGATCAGTTCCGGCTGGCCGGCACAGTCTTTCAGCACATAACCGCCGCGCGCGATGTTTGCCAGTTGCTCTTCAGTACGTTCCTGCTGCGCCAGGTTCTGACGGGAAAGGATCAGCGCAGTCGGGCCGTCCTGACGCTCAACACCGTATTTCCACGCAACCGCGGATTCAACCTGGTCACATGGACGCCATGTGGACATGTTCGGGGTCACGCGCAGAGAAGCGACCTGCTCAACCGGCTGGTGAGTCGGGCCATCTTCGCCCAGACCGATGGAGTCGTGGGTATAAACCATCACCTGACGCTGTTTCATCAGCGCAGCCATACGAACGGCATTACGCGCGTATTCAACGAACATCAGGAAGGTAGAGGTGTACGGCAGGAAACCACCGTGCAGGGAGATACCGTTGGCGATCGCGGTCATACCGAATTCACGTACACCGTAATGGATGTAGTTACCGGCAGTATCTTCGTTGATAGGCTTAGAACCAGACCACAGGGTCAGGTTAGACGGAGCCAGGTCAGCGGAGCCGCCGAGGAATTCCGGCAGCAGCGGGCCGAACGCTTCGATAGCATTCTGAGACGCTTTACGGCTGGCGATTTTCGCCGGGTTAGCCTGCAGTTTTGCGATGAATTCGTTGGCTTTCGCATCGAAGTCAGACGGCATTTCGCCTTTCATACGACGGGTGAATTCAGCAGCTTCCTGCGGGAAGGCTTTCGCGTAGGCAGCGAATTTATCATTCCAGGCAGATTCTTTCGCCTGACCTGCTTCTTTCGCATCCCACTGCGCGTAAATTTCAGACGGGATTTCGAACGGCGCGTATTTCCAGCCCAGTTTTTCGCGGGTCAGCGCGATTTCAGCGTCGCCCAGCGGCGCACCATGGGAGTCATGGGTACCGGCTTTGTTCGGCGAACCGAAACCGATAATGGTTTTGCACATCAGCAGGGACGGTTTGTCAGTCACTGCGCGCGCTTCTTCTACTGCGCGTTTGATGGAATCAGCATCGTGGCCATCAACACCGCGAACAACGTGCCAGCCGTAAGCTTCAAAACGTTTTGCGGTATCGTCGGTGAACCAGCCTTCAACGTGACCATCGATTGAGATACCGTTGTCATCGTAGAACGCAACCAGTTTGCCCAGTTTCAGGGTACCTGCCAGAGAACATACCTCGTGAGAGATACCTTCCATCATGCAACCGTCGCCCATGAACGCATAGGTGAAGTGGTCAACGATGTCGTGGCCCGGACGGTTGAACTGCGCCGCCAGCGTTTTTTCTGCAATCGCCATACCGACCGCATTCGCAATACCCTGACCCAGCGGACCCGTAGTGGTTTCTACACCGGCGGTGTAGCCCACTTCCGGGTGACCCGGAGTTTTGGAGTGCAGCTGACGGAAGTTTTTCAATTCTTCCATCGGCAGATCGTAACCTGTGAGGTGCAGCAGGCTGTAGATCAGCATGGAGCCGTGGCCGTTGGACAGCACGAAGCGGTCACGGTCAGCCCAGGAAGGGTTCTGTGGGTTGTGGTTCATGAAATCACGCCACAGGACTTCGGCAATGTCAGCCATACCCATCGGGGCACCCGGGTGACCGGATTTGGCTTTCTGTACTGCGTCCATGCTCAGCGCACGAATAGCATTAGCAAGCTCTTTACGTGAGGACATTTTGACTCCAGTTCGGACTGTTGAAGGCTATGCCCCTTAACGACTTGACGACCGCGCGTTATGGGCTACGCCAGAAAAAAGTGCCAACAATGTAACCCAAGCGACAAGTCATGTACATGGACCATCCTTTTGCCGCTTCAGAAATCTCCGGAACAGGGCACACTCTGTGCAAACCTCTCGCTCATCTTTAAGGATTTTCTTTATACTTAGCCACAATCCCGCTCCGTTTACCTGGAGCACTTTTACACATTTATATCGATAAGCGAGTTCGGTAAACATCATGAAAACACGCACAATCGTGCTGGCTCTGGGCGCTTCACTGCTGCTGAGCGGCTGTCAGAATATGGATTCAAACGGCATGTTAAACTCCGGCGCGGGTGCTTTTCAGGCCTTTTCGCTGAGTGATGAGCAGGTACAGTCGTTAAGCGATCAGGCCTGTAAGGATATGGACAGTAAAGCAACCATCGCTCCGGCCAGTAGCGAGTACACAGTACGCCTGAATAAAATCGCCGCGGCATTGGGCAATGACATCAACGGTCAACCGGTAAACTACAAAGTGTACGTCGCCAAAGACGTGAACGCTTTCGCCATGGCAAATGGCTGCATCCGCGTTTACAGCGGATTGATGGACTTGATGAACGATAATGAAGTTGAAGCTGTTATTGGTCACGAAATGGGTCACGTTGCATTAGGTCACGTGAAAAAAGGAATGCAGGTGGCCATTGGCACAAATGCCTTGCGCGCCGCGGCGGCTTCGGCAGGTGGAATTGTCGGCAGTCTTTCCCAGTCTCAATTAGGCGATTTGGGTGAAAAACTGGTCAACGCCCAGTTTACACAGCGCCAGGAATCCGAAGCGGATGATTACTCTTACGACCTACTGCGTAAACGCGGGATCAACCCAACCGGCCTTGCCACCAGCTTTGAAAAACTGGCGAAACTGGAAGACGGTCGTCAGAGTTCCATGTTCGACGATCACCCGGCATCGCAGGAACGTGCGGCGCACATTCGTCAGCGTCTGGCGGCAGACGGGATTAAGTAACTCCCCCTCACCCTCACCCTCTCCCTGAGGGAGAGGGAACAGTTCTGCACCGGTTTTCTCCCTCTCCCCGTGGGAGAGGGAACAGTTCTGCACCGGTTTTCTCCCTCTCCCAGTGGGAGAGGGCCGGGGTGAGGGCATCAGCGCGCACATTCCCTCCCGTTCATCCTCGTTATGAATATTTGTTCATAGCTAATGCGTTTATTTTATTCATCATTAAATCGCATCAATCGCTAATTAAACAGCACAATTTGCTAACAACAACTGAAAATTGCCAAATAAATAATTTCAAAAGATCGCGTTTCAAAAGATATTTATTTTGCCATTTACAAACTTCATGTTCATTCTCTCCTTGAGAATAAACCAATGCCATATAATCCATAGTCCATCCCCTGTAAGCCTTGCCAGCAGGGGCCTGACATACCCGGCAATAACGAAGAAACATTTACACATATAATGATTGCAATCGTTATTCATTCAGGAGAATATCGCGAGGAACTCAATACTTTTAATATAGACAGACAGAGACGTTCCCGCCGTGAAAAATAAATTATCGTTAATTGCATTAGGCCTGATCGCCGCTACACCTGCATTTGCCAGCCAGCAATCCGAAAGCCAGGGCTTTGTTGATGACAGCCATTTAGACGTATTTTTGCGCAATGCGTATATCAACCGTGATTATCAGGATGGGCTGAAAGATAAAGCCGAATGGGGTCAGGGTATTATCGCGACTTTCGAATCTGGCTTCACTCAGGGTGTGGTGGGTTTTGGCGTTGACGGTATTGCGCAGTATGGCGTGCGTCTGGACGGTGGCCGTGGCCGCAGCGGCGCGGGCGGGATCGACTTCTTCGCCCAGGATAACGATGGTCGCGCGAAATCTGACCTCGCGAAATTTGGCGCGACGGTTAAAGCCCGTTTCTCGAATACCGTACTGAGCTACGGTACCCAGCGCCCGGCGCTGCCGATTCTGACGGCGGATGATTCTCGTCTGTTATACGAAACCTACACCGGTACCCTGTTGACCTCTAAAGAGATCGACGGCCTGGAAGTGAACGCCGGTTACTTTACCGACGAACAGCGTAAGAGTGACGATAGCCATAACTCCGGCCTCGAAAGCATCTCCTTCGGCGGCGCGAGCTATCAGTTTAACGACCAGTTCAGCGGGGCAATCTATGCGTCTCACATTGAAGATGTGATGAACAAACAGTACCTGGGCCTGAACTACAAACAACCGTTCAGCACCGGCCAGCAGTTGGTTCTTGATTTCAACGGTTATAACTCTCGCCTGACTCCGGGCTATGCTGAATCGCTGGACACCGGCCGCAGCAACAGCATCTGGAGCCTGGCTGCCAGCTATATCTGGGATATTCATACCTTTAAAATTGCTTACCAGCAGAGCAGCGGCAGCACTGGCTATAACTATGGCGGTTACCGTAATCAGGGCGGCGTAGGCGATGGCGGCAACACCATCTGGCTGGCGAACTCCTACTGGTCCGATTTTAACGGGGAAGACGAACGTTCATGGCAGGCATCTTACGGCCTGGACTTCGCGGGTCTCGGTTTACCGGGCCTGAGCTGGACCACCGCTTACGTGCGCGGCGATAACATCAAAACCTCGCAGACCAGCAACGGTAAAGAACACGAATGGTTCAACCAGGTGCAATACCAGGTTCAGGACGGCGTGGCGAAGGATCTGAAATTCAAAGTCCGTTACTCCGTACTGCGCGTCTCTAACAACGCCAGCGACTATAACGTGAGCGGGAACGAAGTTCGCGTGTACGTCGAGTATCCGTTCAACGTATTCTGATATAAACCGCCCCTCACCCTGCCCTCTCCCAAAGGGAGAGGGTAAAACCCTGCGCAAAATGTCACATCTCGCGTTGTTTGTTCCCTCTCCTTTTGGGAGAGGGTTAGGGTGAGGGGGAAAAAGACCGCACCTTAATACAACGTCTTCTGCGGCGGCCCGGCAAAGCGTAGCGCGCCAATCTCGCCCATTCTTACTTCCACCACCGACGGCCCCGGCATCGCCAGCGCTTCGGTCATCGCCGCCTGGAAATCTTCCGCACGGTTCACCGTCCACGCCTGTAAGCCAATGGCCTGCGCCAGCGCGGTAAAGTCCGGCGTGTGCAGTTCGTTATAGTACTGGCGACCACCGAAGTATTTGTCCTGAATACCGCGCATCACGCCGTAGCCGCCGTCATTCATAATCAGCAGCGTGACGTTGGCTTTTTCCTGCGCCAGCGTCGCCAGTTCGCCCAGGTTCAGGCTCAGACCGCCATCGCCCACCAGCCCCACCACTTTGTGCTGCGGATTCGCAATCGCAGTGCCAATCGCCATCGGCAGCCCCATTCCAATTGCCCCGGCGAGGGAGTGGATGTTTTTCAATGGTTGATGCGCCCGGAACAGACGACTGCCCCACAGGCTGCCGGAAACGGTAATATCCCGCACCAGAATGCCATCGTCCGGCAGCGCATGTTCAATGGCGTCATTCAGCCCGGCATACGCGCCACACTGCTCGCGCAACCCCTGCTCTGCTGCCACGACCGCCTGTTGCACCTGCTCATCCCACGCGCTGTTGCCCCATTCACGCCCCTGCACTTTTGCAGCTAACGCCGTCAGCAATGCGCCGCAGTCCGCGATAATGGTTTGATCCATCAGGTAATTCCGGCTTGCCGCCGCCGGGTCGATATCAACCTGCACACGCGGTTCCGGCAGCGTCAGCGTCCAGGAGCGGGTTTCATTACTGCGCAGACGCGAGCCCGCCACCAGGGTGAAATCACAGGTTTCCATCATCGCTTCCACGGAGGGCGAGTTATGGAACGCACGCAGGCTGGCGCGGTGATTATCCGGCAACACACCGCGGGCATGCGTACTGGAAATGACCGTCATCCCGGCATCGGCCAGCGTCTTGACTGCCGCAGCGCTCGCCAGCGCACCGCCGCCTAACCACAGCAGCGGTTGCTTCGCCTGCTTAAGCTGCGCCCACAGCGCATCAACGGTTGCGGTATCCGCCGCCGCAGGTGTCGCCGGACGCACCGCCGCCGTCACCAGCGAAGCGGGAATTTTCGCACCCTGTATATCGATAGGGATTTCCACCGACACCGGGCCACACGGCGGTGTCTGCGCATCCTGAATCGCTTTATGCAGAATCGCTATCGCCTGATTAGCATTGCTGATGCGGTAGGCGCGTTTTGAGCTGGCCTTCAGAAAAGTCAACTGGTCGCGCGTCTCGTGAATAAACCCGGTATCCGCATCCAGCCAGGCTTTTTCCACCTGACCGGTCAGATGCAGCAGCGGCGTACAGGCGTTCATCGCCTCAACCAGCGCGCCAACCGCATTGCCTGCACCTGCGCCGGTGCTGGTCAGCGCCACACCCAGGCCGGAAAAACGCCCGTGCGCATCCGCCATCGTCACCGATCCCGCTTCCCCGCGCGCCGGGACGAAACGGATATTGCCGCGCTGCCCGACGGCATCGGCAATCGGCAGGTTGTGGATTGAGATAACGCCGTAGATGGCATCTACCTGATACTGTTCCAGCGTTCTGGCAATGGCCTCGCCGACGGAAATCATTTCACTCATAACTCACCCTTATTCTTAGTCGCACCAGCGGTTGACGCTATTGCCTGTCGCCAGATAAATGCTCTTTTGTTGCATCCAGGCTTTCAGCCCCTGAATACCCTTTTCGCGGCCCAGACCGCTCTCTTTAAAGCCCCCGAACGGGGTCGAAATGGCAAAAACTTTGTAGGTGTTGACCCACACCGTACCCGCTTCCAGCCGCTCGCTTAAACGCAGTGCTCGCCCGGTGTCGCGTGTCCAGATCCCCGCCGCCAGCCCGTAAACCGATGAATTTGCCTGTGAAATCAGCGCCTCTTCGTCGGTAAACGGCATAGCCACCAGCACCGGGCCAAAAATCTCTTCCTGACAGACACGCGCCTGATTATTCAGGCCGTCGATAATCGTCGGCTGAAAATAGCTGCCACTGGCAAGCGTCGGGTCAGCGGGAATTTCACCGCCGCACAGCACGCGCCCGCCCTCTTTCTGTGCCAGTGCGACGTAATCCATCACGCTTTTACGGTGCTTTTCGTTAATCAGCGGCCCAATATGCGTGCCTTCCTGATGAGGGTGCCCAACGCGCAGCCCACGGGTTAATTCCAGCAGCCGTGCCATCAGCGGTTGATAAACGGATTCGTGAATAAACAGACGCGAACCGGCGATACACGCCTGCCCTGCCGAACTGAAAATGCCGTAGCAGATGCCGCGCGCCGCCTGCTCAATATCGGCATCTTCCAGCACGATGGTCGGCGATTTGCCGCCCAGTTCCAGCGAGGCAGGGATCAGCTTTTCCGCTGCCACGTGCGCCAGATGCCGCCCGGTAGTCGTGCCGCCGGTAAAAGAGATTTTGCGAATCTGAGGATGGCGCGCCAGCGCATCGCCAATCACCGACCCTTTACCCGGCAACACGCTCAATAGCCCGGCGGGCAGCGCAGCCTGTTCAAAAATACGTGCCAGTTCAAGGGCCATCAGCGGCGTGGCTTCCGCCGGTTTGAGGATAACCGCGTTGCCCGCCGCAATCGCCGGAGCGACCTTCTGCATTTCGCTGGCAATCGGCGAGTTCCACGGCGTAATGGCCGCGACGACGCCCAGCGGCTCATAGCGACTGAGGGTTAATACCTCCGCCATGCGCGGGGTCGGCAGTTCGCCTTCCAGCAGTTCGCAGGCCGCCGCAAAATAACGCGCCGTTCCCGCCGCACTCAGTACCAAGCCGCGCGCTTCCGCCAACGGTTTGCCGTTGTCACGGCTTTGCATCAGGGCCAGTTCATCCACGCGCGATTCAATAATGTCCGCCACGTTGTGCAGCACTTTCGCCCGCTGATGCGGCAGCGCATTGCGCCATGCCGGGTCACGCCAGGCGCGCTCTGCGCTTTTCACCGCGTCGTTCAGATCGTCGATGCTGGCAGCGTTGAGGGTGGCGTTTAGCGAACCGTCCGCCGGGAAGGTGCTCTGCATCGCTTCACCGTTACCACGTCGCCAGGCTCCGCCAACAAAAATAGAGAGTTCTTGCATATCAGCCTCTTAGCACTGAGCCAGTTCACGGCAGGCGCGCACCGCGCTCAGTGCCGCCAGAGTGGAGGTTTTCGGGTTACTGGCGAGCGGCAAGCCGCTGAGTTCGAGGTGGAATTCGCCAAACAGCCCCTCAACGTGCAGGGTGTGGGTGTTACGTTTCGTCGCCGGATCAACCATTAACTGAACACGGGTGTCATCCATACCCACACCGCCCAGCGCCACGGTTGCCGCCACGTTGGCATTCGCCGGGAAGAGGCGTGCGGCTTCCCGCGCACTGCCTTCGAAAAAGATTTGCGCCTCCTGCACTGTCGCCAGGTCAATCAGTTGCTCGGCGTAGCTCCCGCGCCAGCTGGCCGGGCTTTTACGCGACTGATAGGTCACGCGCTGCAAGCCGCCTTCTCTCGCCGCCGATAAACCGTCGATACCCGCCACCGCGCCCGCCAGCAGGGTTAATTTCCCGCCTGCGTTCAGCAACCGCTGTTCGAGTTCGCTATCGGCCAGCGCCCCAGTGGAGACAACCGCCAGATGCCAGCCGCGTTTGAGGACCGCTTCGCCGTACTGCGCGACCGCCTGCTGACTGGCACACTCCAGCACCAGATCCGGCGCGGCATCGCATTCCAGCGGATCAACCAGCGGGGTAACCTCGCCGTGAAAACGGTCGAGGATCGCCTGATGGTGTGATTCTCGCGCCACGATCCAGCCGATCGCCACGTTGTCCGGTAAACGTTCGATCACCGCCTGCGCCATCGCGCCGTAGCCAATTAACATGATCTTTTTCATCGTTGTTCCTCAAAGGTGACGGCAGAAACCGCCGGAGACATCCAGCGCCGCGCCGGTCGTGAACGAAGCCAGGGGAGATGCCAGGAATAGCAGCGCCTGCGCGGGTTCCTGCGGTTTGCCCAGGCGACCCATCGGAATGCCGCGTTTACGGGCGATGTCACCGGTCCACTCCGGCCAGCTCTGGCTTTTATCGCTGCGCTGCTCATAGCGGCGCTGCCATTGGCCGGATTCCACCATCCCCAGCAGAATGGAATTCACACGGATGCCTTTCTCCACCAGGTCTTTCGACAAGGTGAGCGTCATGTTCAGCAACGCGGCGCGCGCGGCGGAAGTCGCGATCATGTGCTCCTCCGGCTGCAGCGCCAGCAGCGAATTGACGCAGGTGATCGACGCGATATCCGACGCCTCAAGCTGGCTTAAAAACGCCTGCACCGGGTTGATGACGCCAAACAGTTTCAGCTCGGCTTCATGCAGCCATGCGCTGCGCGGGGTGTCGGCAAAATGGGCGACAAAGCCCTGCCCGGCGTTGTTGATCAGCATGTCGGCGCGGCCCAGATTTGCCTCAACGGCGGCGGCGAATGCCTGTACATCCTCTTCTTTCAGAACATCACAGCAGGCAGAGAAAACCTCACCCTGCGGAAATTCGTTGAGCAACGCGGCGTGCGCGCTGGCGAGCCTGTCCGGATCGCGGCCACAAAACGCCACTTTTGCGCCTTCGCCCAGTAACAGGCGCAGGGTTTCGAAACCGATTCCCGACGATCCTCCGGTGACTACCGCTACACGCCCTTCAATTTGTGCATTCATCGCGCACCTCTTCCATTGCCTGCAAAAGCCATTGATTAAATGTCGTTTCGTTATCGAGATAGCTGGCATGCCCTGCCTCAGGAACGGCGGTGTACGGCATGCCGTAACGGGCGGCCAGCGCCTGCGCCGCATCCGGTGGCGTGATGGTGTCCTTCTCGCCGCAGCACACGCTGAACGCCCCGCCGTACTGTTCTAGCCAGCGGTGAATATCGTCGTGCGCCAGCATCCACGCCGCCGCCAGATACCCTTCGGGACGCAGACGTCGCATCCCTGCCGCCACTGTCGCCACATCGTCCAGGCGTGCCGCCGGTTGCAGCAGTGCCGCCGCGCGGGTTTGCGCGAGGATCTCGCCGCCCATCGCGATTTGCTGTTCCCGGCTGCGCCACACCTGCTCGCGCTTTTCTGCCGTTGCATTGCCATAACCCTGCGCCGGGTCGGCCAGCAGCAAATGCACGACCCGTTCGAGGTAACGCGCGGCAAACGCGCTGGCCACCAGCGCACCCAGCGAATGCCCCACCAGCACCGTTTGCCAGACGCCCGCCCGGTCAAGCAACAGTGCAAGCGCATCGGCGTAGTCGCCTGCATTCGCTCGTTCGGTTGCCAGCATTGGGCTTTCGCCATAGCCCGGCATATCCCAGGCCAGCACGCGGCAGCCCGGTAGCGCCATCTGCTTATGCCAGGAAACGGCACCAGAACTGATGCCATGGAGCAGCATCACCGGTACGCCATGGCCCTGTTCACGAAAACCCGTCATCGTCATTCCTTAGTTGCGCTTCACTTTCGACAGCGGATGGTCTGCCGGATAAGTGGGGATCTCCGGCTTTTTGGTACCGAGCATCACGCACATCAGCGCTTCTTCTTCGCCGTGGTTAAACAGGCCGCGATAGATCCCCGCCGGAACGGAGATGAGATCGCGCTCGCGCAGTACCGTTTCGGTGTAGTTATCGCCATCCTGAATCATCAGGGTTATCTGCCCTTTCAGCATGAAGAAGACCTCCTCCACGTCATCATGCAGATGCAGCGGGCCTTCACATTTTGATGGCAGCACCATGGTGGAGAAGGTGAAGTGTTCCGCCGCCACGGTGTTGGTATCGCTGGCGACGCCAGTCGCCCCGGTGCCGATATAGCGCATCTGCGCACGGCGATATTTCGGGTCAAAATCGGCCTGGAACTTCAGCGCGTTCCAGTCATATTTTCGGCCTTCAAAGCGGGCAATACGCGACTCCACCCACTCTTCCATGCTCAGATTTTCTGGCTTGATGCCGGTTTTCGCGCTTACGGTTGAATCAGACATGACACACTCCTCAGTAACGTTTAAGCAGCGGCAGTAACAGAACGCACCCTACGGTCGCCATCACCACCAGAAAGATCAGCCCGGAATCCATACTGTGCGTGAAGGCGATCAGCGCCCCCATCACCGCCGGCGATAACGCCCCGGCAAAGTTTCCCAGCCCGTTGAAAATACCGCCCGCTGTGGCGCTCACCCGTGGATGGGTCGCTTTTGCCAGCAGGGCGAAAATATTCGGCGCGCCCACGCCCCACATAAAGGTGCTGAAGCTCATGGCGGCGATGATGGTCAGCGGCGTTTCCAGATGCATGACCGCCGTCAGGCCAATGGCCGCCCCCGCCATCGAGATAAAGCAGGCGGCTGCGCGTTTATCGACGCGATCGGAAAGCCACGCGCCTATCACTTCACCCAGCAGCATGGCGATGAATGGCATAGACGACAGCCAGCCCGCATGCTCCAGGTGAATGCCTTTGCCTTTAATCAGGTAACCCGGCAGCCAGCCATTGATGCCCCACAGATAGGTCAGGAAAGCGATGTTAAAGACGCAAATCATCCAGAAGTGAGTGCTGACAAACAGTTCCTGACGCGCCGCCCGACGCTCCTGCTGCGACTGTTGCGTCGGTTCCTGTTTCGCCGCCAGCTGCACGCCACGCAGGCCAATGCGCACCAGAATCAACACCGGGATGGTGAGAAGCGCCATGGTGAAGAAGGTGCTCTGCCAGCCAAAGTTATTAAGCAACCAAATGGAAAGCGGGAATCCAATTGCCGCACCCACGGGCGTGCCGAGCAGCCAGAGCATGGTGGCGCGCGCCTGCAAATGCTGCGGGAAAGCGTGGCGCACAATGGCGAACGCCAGCGGGAACAGCGGCCCTTCCGCCACGCCGAGCAGAATGCGCAGCGTTACCATCAGCGTGTAGTTATGCGTAAAGCCCATCATCACCATCAACACACACCACACCACCATCATGCCGGTGAGCAGGCGCAGCGGCGCGATTTTGTCTCCCAGCCCGCTCAGCAGTACGGAGGAAAAACCGTAGCTCAGCAGGAACGCGCTCATCAGAATGCCCAGACGCGTGGTGTCGAAGTCGATGCCCATCGCCTGCTGGAAATGGCTGTCAGAAAAGAGTGCGGCAATGCTGATTTTGTCGAAAAACGCCAACAGGACGCAGGCCAGCAGCGACAGCGGAATAGCCCAGCGAACGGTCGTTTCAGGCGTGCAGACGCCCTCACCGCGCGCCTCAACGGGCGCGGTGTTGTTCTCTAATGTGCTCATGTTCCCCCCTGAGGGTTACGTCGCGGTTAGCGTAGTGACATCAGTGAAAATTCGGGATCGCCTAATGGCTCGGCGTTCAGATCGCGCCCGCTCGCCATCCAGCGTTTCGCAAGCTTCACGGTGCGCGGATCGTTAAATGCCACTAGCTGATTCAGCGTGCCGTCAGCGTTGAGCGAGAAGAAAATCGGTCCTTTTTCTTCCCGGCGAACCACCGTCCGGCTGTCCGGCTGCGGAATGCCGAGGATCTGAATATTGTGCTGGTATTGATCCGACCACAGCCACGGCACGTCGTCGTATCCGGGTGCGCTGGCATCCAGCATCGCTTTGGCCGTTGCCACCGCCTGATTCTGCGCAAATGCCCATGACTGTACGCAAAGGCCGTAACGCGCGTGCTGCGCCACATCGCCCACGGCGAAGATCGACGGTTCTGACGTGCGCCCCTGGGCATCGACCACAATGCCACGATCGGTTTTCAACCCGGCATCGCGTGCCAGTTCCAGGTTGAGATCGACACCGATCCCTACCACCACCGCATCAAAAATTTCGCGCTGGCCGTCGCAGTGGATCACGGCGTTGTTATTACCCTCATCCAGTTCGATAGCGCCGCATCCGGTGCGCACATCCACGCCCTGCTGCTGATGTATCGCCAGCAGTTCAGCGGAGACTTCCGCACTGACCGAGCGCATACATAGCGCAGGCTGTTGTTCAAACAGAGTGACCGCAATACCGCTTTTGCGCGCCGAGGCGGCAATCTCCAGGCCAATCCACCCGCCACCGATAATCGCCAGCGTTTGGCTCTCAGACAGACGTTTTTTCAGACGTTGCGCATCCTGCCAGTGGCGCAGGGTATACACCTGCGGATGCGTCGCCCACGCGTCTCCCGGCAGGCGCGCCCGGCCGCCGGTAGCAATCAAAAGCTGGTTGTAGCTGAGTGACTCTCCGTTACTCAACGCAACGGTTTTTGCGTGTGGATCGATAGCCAGCGCGCGAAGCGGACGATACCAGCGCAGGTTCAGCGCCTGCTGCGCGTCCTCGCTAAACAGGCGCGGCAGCGTCGGAGAATCTTCCAGCAGTGAGGCTTTCGACAGCGGCGGGCGTTCGTAGAAATCCCACTCTTCTTCCGCCACTACGCAAATCTCGCCGTCGAAACCGTCATCGCGCAGGGTTTTCGCCGCCCAGCCGCCCGCCTGGCCGCCGCCGATAATCACGATACGTGCCGTCATACCGCCTCCGGCTTCTTCTGCTGGCGGCGGGTGTCGTGGTCGATACCGCCTTCCACCGCCCACTCGGTAAAGGAGACCAGCGAATGTTCCAGCTCGCGCGGTTGCCACTTCTCGGTGAGGTAGTCGTCGTTGGTGTAGTACTCAAACGCGCCGCCGGTTGGGCTGTTCACATACCAGAAATAGGCGGAAGAGACCGGATGACGGCCCGGGCCGATAAAGGTGCTCCAGTCATGTTTGTTCATGGCAATACCGCCGCCGATCACTTCGTGGATGTCGCGCACGGTGAAAGCAACGTGATTCAGCCCGCGCTTGCGGTTGGGCAATTGCAGCAGGAAGAGATTGTGATGGCCGCCGCGCGCCTGGCAACGCAGGAAGACTGCGCGGTTGATGTAGCGGTCAGAGACCTGGAAACCCAGCACCTCACGATAGAATTTTTCCACCGCCGCCAGTTCTTCAACAAAGAACACCACGTGGCCGATGTTGATCGGCTCCGCACGATCGTAAACCGGGCTTGGCGTGTCGATGCGGCGCGCATCGCCCCACTGGTTAATCGGCTCTACGTTGAGTTCAACCGCCTGCTGCTGGCTGACCTGCACGCGCAGGGTCATGCCGTTCGGGTCACGGCACTCCAGCGCACTGTCCACCTCGCGAAAACCCGGCTGACTGGCAAGTTTCGGGCGCAACGCATCCAGTTCCGCCTGGCTCGCCACGCCCCAGGTCATGCGACGCAGCGTATTGCCCGCTTCAAAAGCGTCCGGCAGCGTGGGAGTATCCTGCGGATTCAGCTCAACGCTTGCACCGCTCAGGGTGGTGAAACGACGCCCGCTGGCATCGCCTTTCAGGCCAAAATCGGCCATAAATTTCGCGCTATGGGCCACGTCATCGACGCCAAATTCCAGCTTTTCAATTCCGATTACACTCATGGTTCGTTGCCTCTTTGCCGCCCCACGCCCAGATTTGGGCGTAAAGCATGCCCGACGCCCTTCAGCGCCTGCATCTAACTGGTTGATTTAACTGGCTTGTGACAGATACCCTAAAAAGCCAGAGATTTTGTCCGCCGCCATGCGAACGTCATTTTGCAACCGACAGCGATCGGTTTGCGGCACCTGTTCCGAGGGCACCAGAATGCTCACGACCGCCGCCACGCGCCCGCTGCGGTCATAAACCGGATAGACGATGGAGGAGATCCCTTCGCGGAAGAATGATTCGCCAATCACGTAGCCTCGCGCTTTATCTTCCTGCACCATTTGCCACAACGCTTCCCGATCATGCGGCTGACCCAGCGTATTCCCCGGCAAACGTTCATTCGGGAAAATCTGTTCAAACTCGCTGCGCGACACATCCGTCAGCAGCATGCGGCCCAGCGATGTGCAGTGCACCGGCAGGCGTGTGCCGATACTGACATGGTTGATACGCGAACCGGCGGCGCTGACGCGGGCGATATAGATAATGTCGCGTCCGTCGCGGATCGCCAGGTGGCTGCTGCACTGGCTACTGTCGCGCAGTTGCTCAATGACCGGCTGCCCGACCTGCGCCACATCCAGCGAGGCAATATATTCAAAGCCAAGACGCAGCACGTTCATCCCAAGAGAAAAGGTATTGGTACGCGGGTTGCGCTCCAGAAACCCCATGTACTCCAGCGTCTGAACCACGCGATAAGCCGTCGCTTTCGGCATATCCACCAGCCGATGCAGCTCGGCGAAGGTCAGGTCGCGGTGCTGTTCACCAAAGGCCAGCAGCAGCTGTAAACCGCGCTCCAGACCGGGCACCAGGTACTTTATTTCGTGCTCGTTCGCCATACTGCCTCCGCCCTGATCAGTTAAAAATAAAGCCGCCGTTAACCGGAATAAGCTGCCCGGTTACAAACCCGGAGAGATCGCTCAGCAGCCACAATACGCTGCCAGTGACATCTTCCGGCTGCTGCGCGCCCGACAGCGCCCGGCCATTTTCATACAATTGATGACGCTCGGCGGGCACGTATTCTGTGGCTTCCACGCGGGTCAGACCCGGCGCAATAGCATTGATACGGATGCGTTTTTCGCCCAGTTCACGCGCCATTGAACGCGTCATGGCAATCACCGCGCCCTTACTGGCAACATAGGCCATCAGACGCGGCGCGCCCCACAGGGCAGTGTCCGAGGCCACGTTAACGATCCCCGATCCTTCACGCAGCAGAGGTACGGCGGCGCGGGTCACCAGCCAGGTGCCTTTGACGTTGACGTTCATCACCCGATCCCAGAGATCCGGATCGTAGTCGATCATATTTTTGCCGCCGACGCCGGTCGCCATTGCCGCGTTATTCACCAGCCCGTCGATCGCCCCACGTTCAGCGATGGCGGAAAATGTGGCGTCAATGGAGGCGCTATCGGCTAAATCAATCACGTAATCTTCAATACGGTAGCCCTGCTCACGCAGGCCGTGCGCGCTTTCCGCCAGCTCGCCAGCGAGGATATCGCACATCACAACCGTTGCGCCCTGCTCTGCGCAGGCTTTGGCAAAGTGGAAGCCGAGCCCGCGTGCCGCACCGGTTACCACGATACGCTTGCCGTCGAGTAAGCCGTGCATCAGGCCGCTCCCGGCTGCGCATCGCGCGTCGCCAACTGCTCTTTGGCCGCTTTCTGCATCATGCGGCGCAGGCGGGAAAGGCCGACATCATGCTGATAGAGATATTCATGATCGCGGGCGTTCGGCGCCAGACTTTCCAGCACTACGCGATCCTGCTCCAGCACTTCCCAGTGCAGTTTTTCCAGGCGATTGCGGTACATGAAACGCCAGAGATCGCGCTGCCAGCCCTGTACGCGGCGAATACGCCAGAAGAAGACGCGGCAGTTGTCGTTATCTTCCGGCACCACCATACCGACTATCCAGAAGTGACCGCCCGGCCCAAAACGTCTTTTATACGGAATAGAGAGACGCATCCAGTAAGTGCCGCTATTGCCCAGCTCAACCCAGTCAAAGTTGACGCCGCTCTGCCCTTTTTTCTCGAAGATAAAGCCGGTTTGGGTCGGTTGCAGTACCATGTCGGCTTTGCGATCGCCCTCCGCCATCGAGTGCGAAGACGAGTGAAGGTACGTGCCGTGCATCGGGTCCATGACGTTTTCCAGCGCATACTGATAATTGCATTTCCACGCGGCGGAACAGAGGAAGTTACTGTAGCTTTCGGTGTCCGCCAGCTCTTCCGGGAAGGTGAGTTCTTCCGGCTGTTGATCCGCGGTAACGCCAAACCACAGGAAAATCGCGCCGTGCGCTTCCTGCACGTTGTAGCTGCGTACGCACTGCTGGCCCACCAGCGGGCAGCGATCCACCGCCGGAACATCTTTCACTTCACCGTTGCCCGCTACTTCCACGCCGTGGTACCAGCAGGCAATACGGTCGCCGAGGTTCCAGCCCATCGACAGACGCGCGCCACGGTGCGGGCAGCGATCTTCCAGCGCCTGTACCTGACCATCTTTGTTACGCCACACCACAATTTGTTCGCCCAGGCGAGTGATCCCGACCGGTGCGGACTGGACTTCCCAGCTTGCCAGCACCGGATACCACAAACCGCGCAACCCTTTATCAAGATAGCTCTGTACTGTTGTTGTCATCACCCGCCTCTCAGTAACCGTTAACCTGTAAGAATGCCTGGAAGCTGTCATCGCTCCACGGCGCGCCCTGCTGGTCGTACATGCGAATCGCGTTCAGCCCGTTGACCAGTTCCGGCAGTGTTTCCACGCCCTGCTCGAACAACTCTTCCAGCGCGGTAATCAGCAGCAGTTCCCAGTTCTCCGGCATGCGGCTGCGGGTTTGCCAGATGATGTTTTGGTAATCACCCGGTTTATGAATGTTGCCGTTACCGCCTTCTGCGGGCGGGGTAAACTGGCGGCTTTCCGGCAACGCCGGGTTGAAATCCAGGGTTTCGCTCATGCCACGGTCTCCTCAATGAAAGTGATCTGAATTTGGTTTTCGACTACCCGTACCGGGTAGCGATTCAGGTTGCGGCCACCGGGCCCGTGCAGGCACTGGCCGGTTTTAACGTCGAACACCGCTTCATGCAGCGGACATTCCACTTTTCCCTCTTCGACAAACCCCTGACTCAACAGCGCGTAAGCGTGAGGACAAACGTCTTCCAGCGCGTAAAACTCACCGTCGACCAGATAAATACCGATCTCTTTACCTTCAATGTTGCCGCTATAAGGGAAATCTTCCTGTACCTGCTCCGCGTCACATACGCCTATCCAGCTCATCGCATTCCTCCAGGCTTTTGTTTCATATATGAAACTGTGTTTCTTATTTAATACGCTCAATATAAAAGCGGTGAATGTTTCGTCAAGCGCAAATGTGACGTTTTTGTTAAGTGAAATGCAATTAATTAGCTAAGTGTGTAATCGATCACGAAAAACTGCATCGATATGAAATTGTGATTTATGAAGGTGTAAAGAATCGGTTTTATAAATAGCGTGATATTCACTTTCAAAGATATTGACTTTTGCAGAATGCGATTATTAATAAATAGCACAAGGCTTCGCCGTTCAGTTTCACAGGTGAAACTGAAAAATAAATTTATCTTTAATATCAATTAGTTTCACTGGTAATACATTTTCAATGTGAAACTATAAATGCAAAATAATAAATAACATTTGTGGCAGGAGAAATGAGATGATTTCAGCACGCTGGCAGGGCGTCATCGCGTTATTGTTTCTAATTGTGATTTCTTATGTCGATAGGGTAAATATTTCGGTAATGATTCTCAACGCCGATTTTGTCAATCATTTCCATATAAATGAAAACAGAATGTTACAAGGAATGTTAATGACATTCTTTCTTCTGGGTTATGGATTATCGGCTTTACTATTAACTCCCGTAATGGAAAGTAAGCTCAATTATCGCCAGGGACTGTTGATCAGCATCGCGGTTTGGGCGCTGGTTTGCGCCATCTCTCCCCTACTCGGATCGCTATTCGGCATGCTTATCGCACGCGTGATCCTCGGCATTGCTGAAGGGCCGCTCTTTTCACTGAAGACACGTTACATCAGCGACCACTTTGCCGCGCAGGAGATTGGCAAACCGAACGCCGTAAGCGCCCTGGGTGTATCGCTCGGGCTGGCAGTTGGCTTCCCGCTGGTCACGTTTCTGATGCAGCATCTGGGCTGGATGGGGTCGTTTTATGCGCTTGCCGCGCTGAATCTGCTGCTGGGTGGCGGGCTGATTTATCACTTTCTGCCCGCGCCACAGAAGGCGAATCCCACCAGCAAAAAAGGGTTGAGCGAGACTTTTATGCTGGCCTGGCGCACGCCGTTGCTCGGCTGGATCCTGCTGGTTGAGATTGCCACCCTGAGCTATCTGTGGGGCAGCAGCGCGTGGCTTCCGGCCTGGCTACGCGATGAGCATCACTTCTCGCTGCACGCGACCGGTTTTCTGGCCGCCATTCCGTTTCTGCTGAGTCTGGGGTCAAAATTTTTAGGAGGGGTTCTGCTCGATAAACTACGCCCGGAACAGGCCCCGTTGCTGTTCGTCGCCGGTGGCGCGCTGACGGCGTGCTCGGTGCTGGCGCTCATGCTCAGCCATCAGCCTGCTATGCTGGGGCTATTTTTACTCTCGGCCAATATTTTCTGGGGATTACAGGGCGCAGCCATTCCGGCGGTAGTACAGCATCACGCGGCGCACGATGCGGTGGGCAGTGCCTATGGAATCATTAACGGGATTGGCAATATTTGCGCGGCGTTTATTCCGCTCCTGATGGGCGTTGTGATGAAATATGCGGGGTCGGTGAGCGCTGGATTTTCAGTTCTGGTGGCGTCGCAAATCGTGACGCTGCTGGCGGGCGGTATGTTGCTGCTGCGCATGCGTCGCGCAGCAGCGGTAAGCGCGTAACGAATTACTCGCCTTTTTTGGCTGCCTGGATGTAAAGCATTTCCAGGGCGAGGGTCGCGGCTGCCAGCGCGGTGATTTCCGACTGATCGTAGGCTGGCGCCACTTCCACAACATCCATACCCACGATGTTGAGATCTTTCAGGCCGCGCACCAGTTTGATGGCGCGGTCAGAGGTCAGGCCGCCTATCACCGGCGTACCGGTCCCTGGCGCGAAAGCCGGGTCGAGGCAGTCGATATCGAACGTCAGATAAACCGGCATATCACCGACAATCTGTTTCACCTGGGCGATGATGTCATCAGCGGTGCGATCGTTCACCTGGCAGGCGTCCAGTACGGTGAAACCGTTGTCTTTATCGAACTCGGTACGGATACCAATCTGCACGGAATGATTCGGGTCGATCAGACCTTCGTTCGGCGCGGTATAGAACATGGTGCCATGGTCGAATTCACAGCCGTTCGCATAGGTGTCGGTGTGGGCATCAAAATGCACCAGCGCCATTTTACCAAAGTGTTTCGCGTGCGCGCGTAACAGCGGCAGCGTAACGAAGTGGTCACCCCCGAAGGAGAGCATGCGTTTGCCTGCGGCCAGCAGTTTTTCTGCGTGCGCCTGCAGTTTTTCGCTCATTTCACGGGCATCGCCAAAGGCATACACCAGGTCGCCGCAGTCAACAACGTTCAGGCGTTCGCGCATATCGAAGTTCCACGGGAAGCGGTTGTGCTCCCAGGCGAGGTTGGTCGACACCTGACGGATCGCCGCCGGGCCGTGGCGGCCACCAGCACGACCCGAGGTCGCCATATCAAACGGCACGCCGGTGATCACCCAGTCGGCGTCGCTGTCATACGGTTGGAAGTTCAGCGGCAGACGTAAAAAACCAAATGCGTTAGATACCAAAGAGTTATCGTACTGATTTCCTAAGGTACTCATGGCTATGACCTCATCTAAAGTCGGTAAAAAAAATCCCCTCCGCGTCGTTAGGCCCGACGAGGAAGGGATTGATTTGGATTACAGCTTGTTGGGGCGAATTATCGCCGTTATTTTGCGCGGGTTCAAGTGAGTGTAGCAAATGTGCGGTCTGATGCCCTCACCCCGGCCCTCTCCCACAGGGAGAGGGAGAAAACCCGCACGCTCTGTCCCCTCTCCCTCAGGGAGAGGGTTAGGGTGAGGGTGTCTGTTACTCGTCTTCCAGGTACGTATACCCGTAAAGCCCCGCTTCAAACTCTTCCAGGAACTGCTGTTGCAGCGCGTCGTCCAGACCGGTGTTTTTCACCTGATCGCGGAACTGAGTCAGCAGCGTGTTGGGGTCAAGCTGCACGTATTGCAGCATATCCGCCACCGTGTCGCCTTCATCAGACAGCTCGACTTCTACGCTACCGTCAGGGAAGACGAACACGTCAACCGCTTCGGTATCGCCGAACAGGTTGTGCATATTGCCGAGGATCTCCTGATACGCACCAACCATGAAGAAGCCCAGCATCGGTGGGTTGTCCACGTCGTACTGCGGCATTGGCATGGTGGTGGCAATCCCGTCGCCGTCGACGTAATGATCAATCGCGCCATCGGAATCACAGGTGATATCCAGCAGCACCGCGCGGCGCTCCGGTACCTGATTTAAGCCTTCCAGCGGCATCACCGGGAACAGTTGATCGATACCCCACGCATCCGGCATCGACTGGAACAGAGAGAAGTTGACGTAAATTTTATCCGCCATACGTTCCTGCAGTTCATCGATAATCGGGCGATGCGCGCGGTTACTCGGGTCAAGCTGTTTCTGCACTTCGTGGCACATGTTCAGATAAAGCTGCTCTGCCCATGCACGTTCTTTGAGGCTGAATGTGCCGGAGGAGTAACCGATGTGAATGTCGTGCAGATCCATCTGGCTGTCGTGCAGCCATTCGCGCAGCGAGCGGCGCGTGCCGGGTTCATGCATCTCCTGCCAGGTTTCCCACATGCTTTGCAGCGCACGCGGGGCGTCGTCAGCAGGCGGGGTCGCCTCGGTATATTCGTTGCGCTCAACGCCGATGATGTTCGACACCAGCACCGTGTGGTGCGCGGTAACCGCGCGGCCAGATTCGGTGATCACCGTCGGGTGCGGCAGGCCGTTCTCTTCACAGGCATCGCCAATCGCCCAGATGATGTTGTTGGCGTATTCGTTAAGACCGTAGTTTACCGAGCAATCGGACTGGGAACGTGTCCCTTCATAGTCAACGCCCAGGCCGCCGCCGACGTCGAAGCACTGGATGTTCACACCCAGTTTATGCAACTCAACGTAGAAACGCGCCGATTCACGCACGCCAGTGGCGATGTCGCGAATATTGGCCATCTGAGAACCCAGGTGGAAATGCAGCAGTTGCAGGCTGTCGAGATGGCCTGCATCACGCAGAATATCCACCAGTTGCAGCACCTGCGTTGCCGCCAGGCCGAATTTGGATTTCTCACCGCCAGAAGACTGCCATTTACCAGAGCCCTGCGAGGCCAGACGCGCACGCACGCCAAGGCGCGGTACAACGTTCAGTCGTTCGGCTTCTTCCAGCACGATGGCGATTTCGGACATCTTTTCGATAACCAGATAGACCTTATGGCCCATCTTCTCGCCCACCAGCGCCATACGAATGTATTCACGGTCTTTGTAGCCGTTACACACAATCACGCTGCGGGTCATGCCGGCATGCGCCAGTACAGCCATCAGTTCCGCTTTCGAACCTGCTTCGAGCCCCAGCGGTTCGCCGGAGTGGATCAGGGATTCAATGACGCGGCGATGCTGGTTTACCTTGATCGGGTAGACCAGGAAATAGTCGCCGTTGTAACCATAAGACTCACGCGCGCGCTTAAACGCGGCGTTAATCGAGCGCAAACGGTGCTGGAGGATCTGCGGGAAGCAGAACAGCGCAGGCAGGCGCTGCCCCTGCGCTTCACGCGCTTTTACCAGCTGCGCCAGGTCAACGCGAGCTTGCGGAACGTCCGGGTCAGGGCATACGCTGATATGGCCTAACTCGTTGACGTCATAGTAGTTATTGCCCCACCAGGCAATGTTGTATGTGCGTAGCATCTTGCTTGCTTCCTGGGAGCTCATCGCAACCTCCTGCATGGAACGTAGTACACCTTGTTCGCCCGCTGACGAAGGCAAACCCATAGACATGTCGTCAGACATAGCGAACCTCAATAATTTGTATCTAGTGTAAAACAGTTAACTACTATCGCAGCGTAACGATGCGATAACAACCCATATACAGCCTGATTTCCCAGCGCGTTATGCTGGTGCATCGACTGTGCGACCGGTTTCTTGTTCATATCATTGTAAAACACGCAACCGAACTTAAGACGATGTTCGGAGAAACCACGAGAAATCTCTTGCCGTTGCAAGAGCGCCCTTGTTCAGTTCCGGGAAGCCTGACCGGCCCTGGAGTCCTGAGAAGCGCCGAAATGGGTAAAACATCGGCAGGTATACAAAGCAGAGATACTGAGAACGGGAGTCGGGTTCACACCAGGACGGTGTGACAGAATTGGCACAATACAACGGTTCATTATTTGATATCACCTCCACGCCAGCCCCGCAGAGCTTGCTATAGCCAAAAAACACATGTTTTAGCCCGGCTGGAAGTGGCGTCACGAAATCAATTCGTGCACTTTTTTGGTATGAGCCGCGCGCCGCGTTTTATACCGGGAAGACGGGTAAAAAGCAAAATAAAAATACGGACTCTGCCAGCAATGTCAGGAAAAATTTCCACCTTGCGTTGCGCAAGAATGCGAGCCAAATCAAAAAACGCTGGAAATCGGATTAAGAAGTAACCTAGAATAGCCGTCCAGAAGTTAATCCGTCTATACTGACTTCTTGTGTGCCGACCTGCTGCCCTGTTTTTTTGCGCATCGCATCGCGCGGGCACCGCCACATGAAGCTTATCTAACTCTATTTTTTCCAGGGTGAAGAAATTATGGCAAAACACCTATTTACGTCCGAGTCTGTATCCGAAGGGCATCCTGACAAAATTGCGGACCAAATCTCCGACGCTGTGCTTGACGCTATCCTCGAACAGGACCCGAAAGCGCGCGTAGCCTGTGAAACCTACGTAAAAACAGGCATGGTTTTGGTTGGCGGTGAGATCACCACCAGCGCATGGGTTGATATCGAAGAGATCACCCGTAACACCGTTCGCGAAATTGGCTATGTGCATTCGGATATGGGCTTTGACGCCAATTCCTGTGCCGTACTGAGCGCAATTGGTAAACAGTCTCCGGACATCAACCAGGGCGTTGACCGTTCTGACCCGCTGGAACAGGGCGCGGGCGACCAGGGCCTGATGTTTGGTTATGCAACCAACGAAACCGACGTGCTGATGCCAGCGCCGATCACCTACGCACACCGTTTGGTGCAGCGTCAGGCTGAAGTGCGTAAAAACGGCACGCTGCCATGGCTGCGTCCGGATGCGAAAAGCCAGGTCACCTTCCAGTATGACGACGGTAAAATCGTCGGTATTGATGCGGTCGTCCTGTCCACCCAGCACGCTGAAAGCATCGATCAGAAATCCCTGCAAGAAGCAGTGATGGAAGAGATCATCAAGCCAGTTCTGCCGACTGAATGGCTGAACGCGTCTACCAAATTCTTCATCAACCCAACCGGTCGTTTCGTGATCGGCGGCCCGATGGGCGACTGCGGTCTGACCGGTCGTAAAATTATCGTTGATACCTACGGCGGCATGGCGCGTCACGGCGGCGGCGCATTCTCTGGTAAAGATCCGTCTAAAGTTGACCGTTCCGCAGCGTACGCGGCACGTTATGTAGCGAAAAACATCGTTGCTGCGGGCCTGGCTGACCGTTGTGAAATTCAGGTTTCCTACGCAATCGGCGTGGCAGAACCGACGTCCATCATGGTGGAAACCTTCGGTACTGAGAAAGTGCCTTCTGAACAACTGACCCTGCTGGTGCGCGAGTTCTTCGACCTGCGTCCATACGGCCTGATTCAGATGCTGGATCTGCTGCACCCGATCTACAAAGAGACCGCAGCTTACGGCCACTTTGGCCGCGAACATTTCCCGTGGGAAAAAACCGACAAAGCGGCGCTGCTGCGCGATGCTGCCGGCCTGAAATAATCTCACCACCGTCTTGCCTGAAGGCCAGCCTCGCGCTGGCCTTTTTTTATTTCTAACGCGCGATTTATGAAAGCGATTACACGCCATAGCCTGTCAAGCCAATTGACGTAGCCAGGCATGTTACATAGCAAATGCTCTGTTGTTACATTTATTTTTCAGGCTAATCTTAAGCATTATTTTTTCCCGCCACATTTCACAATTAACCATTTGATTACTATAATTTTTAATGCATAGTCACTGTGAATGATAGTGTAAGCGATTACACTCATGTGATTACTATCACATCTTTTTACGCCTGACTCACTTAACCTTTACATCGACCAATCTAATAATTCAAATGGAGGGCATAATGCCTGACAATAAAAAACAGGGGCGTTCTAACAAGACAATGACCTTCTTTGTCTGCTTCCTGGCCGCCCTGGCCGGACTTCTCTTCGGTCTTGATATTGGTGTTATTGCCGGTGCCCTACCCTTTATCACCGATGAATTTCAGATTTCTCCACACACCCAGGAGTGGGTGGTCAGTTCCATGATGTTTGGTGCCGCGATTGGTGCGGTCGGCAGTGGCTGGCTCTCCTTCCGACTTGGGCGTAAAAAAAGCCTGATGATTGGCGCCATCCTGTTTGTTCTCGGTTCGCTGTTCTCCGCTGCCGCGCCAAACCCGGAAGTGCTGATTATCTCTCGCGTGCTGTTGGGCCTGGCCGTGGGTGTCGCGTCTTATACCGCGCCACTCTATCTGTCTGAAATCGCACCGGAAAAAATTCGCGGCAGTATGATTTCTATGTACCAGCTGATGATTACCATCGGTATCCTCGGAGCATACCTGTCAGATACCGCATTCAGCTACTCTGGCGCATGGCGCTGGATGCTGGGCGTGATTATCATTCCGGCGATTCTGCTGCTGATTGGCGTATTCTTCCTGCCGGACAGCCCACGCTGGTTCGCGGCCAAACGCCGCTTCCACGACGCGGAACGCGTACTGCTTCGTCTGCGCGATACCAGCGCGGAAGCGAAACGCGAGCTGGATGAAATCCGTGAAAGCCTGCAGGTCAAACAGAGTGGCTGGGCGCTGTTTAAAGAGAACAGCAACTTCCGCCGCGCGGTGTTCCTGGGCGTACTGTTACAGGTGATGCAGCAGTTCACCGGGATGAACGTCATCATGTATTACGCGCCGAAAATCTTCGAACTGGCGGGTTATACCAACACACACGAACAGATGTGGGGCACGGTTATCGTCGGCCTGACCAACGTACTGGCGACCTTTATTGCCATCGGGCTGGTTGACCGCTGGGGCCGTAAACCAACGCTGACGCTGGGCTTCCTGGTGATGGCCATCGGCATGGGCGTACTGGGTACAATGATGCACGTCGGTATCCATTCGCCGTCTGCACAGTACTTCGCGATTGCCATGCTGCTGATGTTTATCGTGGGTTTCGCCATGAGCGCCGGCCCGCTGATTTGGGTACTGTGTTCTGAAATTCAGCCGCTGAAAGGCCGCGATTTCGGTATCACCTGCTCGACCGCGACCAACTGGATTGCCAACATGATCGTCGGCGCAACGTTCCTGACCATGCTCAACTCGCTGGGCAACGCTAACACCTTCTGGGTTTACGCCGGTCTGAACCTGTTCTTCATCGTGCTGACTATCTGGCTGGTTCCGGAAACCAAACATGTGTCGCTGGAACATATTGAACGTAACCTGATGAAAGGTCGTAAACTGCGTGAAATCGGCGCACACGACTAATCTCCCCCTGTTGTCGGGTGGCGCTACGCTTACCCGACCTACCTGACGCATCCTGGCCCGAAAGCGAAACGCTATCGGGCAAACCTTCCTCTTGCACTTGCCCTGCTTCCCGCTCTATCCTCTGCTCCATGAAAAGCCCTCGAATTCCTATCGCCCTCCAGCAAAGTGTGATGCGTTGTCTGCGGGAAAATCTTGCCAAAGCAAATCTTGCGCTCAAGCGTAACTACCCCGAGCCAAAGCTGGTTTATCAACAGCGCGGCACCTCGGCGGGTACCGCGTGGTTGCAGGAGTATGAAATTCGCCTCAATCCGGTACTGCTGGCGGAAAATCAGCAGGCATTTATTGATGAAGTGGTTCCGCACGAACTGGCGCATCTGCTGGTCTGGAAACACTTTGGCCGCGTCGCGCCGCACGGGAAAGAGTGGAAATGGATGATGGAAGCCGTACTCGGCGTTCCGGCACGCCGTACGCATCAGTTTGAACTGAGCTCAATACGCAGCAAAACCTTCCCCTACCGCTGCCGCTGCCAGCTGCATCAATTGACCATTCGCCGCCATAATCGCGTGGTGCGCGGTGAAGCGACCTATCGCTGTGTACACTGCGGCGAGCCGTTGGTTGCCGAATTGTAACTGATGGAATTTTCTGGAAGTTTTCTGATCTGACTGATTGCATCTGACCTTTGCTTTCGCTACGTTGCGGGCTCGTTTTGAGACGGAGTTCGTGATGTCCCCTAAAGTAGCATTCGAAGTCGTGTTTTTAACGGCGGCGCTCTCAGGCCAGGTGCTGGCCGAAGGTATTAAAAGTTTTTCCCAGGCTAAAACCGCTGGCGTAAAAGTAAACAGCGATGTCCCGGGTGATTTCTACTGCGGCTGTAAAAATAACTGGCAGGGTAAGAAAGGCGTCATTGACCTTGAGTCCTGCGGTTACAAAGTGCGTAAAAATGAAAACCGCGCCAGCCGCGTTGAATGGGAACACGTGATGCCCGCCTGGCAGTTTGGTCACCAGCGTCAGTGCTGGCAGGACGGCGGGCGGAAAAACTGCGCCAAAGATCCGCTGTACCGCAAAATTGAAAGCGATATGCATAACCTGCAACCGGCGGTCGGAGAGGTGAACGGCGATCGCGGTAACTTTATGTATAGCCAGTGGAACGGCGGCGAAGGCCAGTACGGTCAGTGCGCCATGAAGGTAAACTTTAAAGAGAAAGTGGCCGAGCCGCCGGTACGCTCGCGCGGCGCCATTGCCCGCACCTACTTCTATATGCGTGACACGTATCAAATCAATCTTTCCCGCCAGCAGACGCAGCTTTTCAACGCGTGGAATAAGCTGTATCCGGTCAGTGAATGGGAGTGCGAGCGCGACAGGCGCATCGCCAAAATTCAGGGTAACCATAACCCTTACGTGTTGCAGGCTTGCCAGGCGCAAAAGAGCTAACCTACACTAGCGGCTAATTGTTTAATTTTCTGCCGGACATTTCCCCCTCACCCTGGCCCTCTCCCTCAGGGAGAGGGAACGGACAGTGCCTGGTACCTAAGCTATTAATGGAACGTCACATCATGCGCATCCCCCGAATTTATCACCCTGAACACATCACCGCCGGGCATGAAATCGCCCTGTCGGAAGACGCGGCAAACCATGTTGGCCGTGTGCTGCGCATGGGGCCGGGTCAGGCGATTCAGCTTTTCGATGGCAGTAATCAGGTCTTCGACGCCGAAATTACCCACGCCGATAAAAAGAGTGTGCGGGTGAATGTGGTGAGCGGAGAGATCGATAACCGCGAATCGCCCATCCACATTCACCTCGGCCAGGTGATGTCGCGCGGCGATAAAATGGAATTCACCATCCAGAAATCAATCGAACTCGGTGTAAGCCTCATAACGCCACTGTTTTCTGAGCGCTGTGGCGTTAAACTGGATGCCGAGCGTTTGAATAAGAAGATCCAACAGTGGCAAAAAATCGCGATTGCCGCCTGTGAACAGTGTGGCCGCAACACCATTCCGGAAATTCGCCCGGCGATGAATCTGGAACAGTGGTGCGCCGAAGAAGATAGCAGTCTGAAACTGAACCTGCATCCGCGCGCCAGCGCCAGCATCAATACGCTGCCGTTGCCGGTGGAGCGCGTGCGTTTGCTGATTGGCCCGGAAGGCGGTCTCTCGGCAGATGAAATTGCCATGACCGCACGCTACCAGTTTACTGATATCCTGTTGGGACCTCGCGTTCTGCGTACTGAGACTACCGCGCTCACCGCCATTACCGCACTGCAGGTGCGCTTTGGCGATCTGGGCTAATACCGGCTTCCAGGAGAACTAGAATGATTAAGCTCGGCATCGTGATGGACCCCATCGCAAACATCAATATCAAAAAAGACACCAGCTTCGCGATGTTGCTGGAGGCACAGCGCCGGGGCTATGAACTCCATTACATGGAGATGAATGACCTCTATCTGACCAACGGTGAATCCCGCGCACGTACGCGTCTGGTGAATGTTGAGCAGAACTATGACAAATGGTACGAATTTGGTAGCGAGCAGGATATCGCGCTTGCCGACCTCGATGTGATTCTGATGCGTAAGGATCCGCCGTTTGACACCGAATTCATCTACGCGACCTATATTCTGGAACGCGCGGAAGAGAAAGGCACGCTTATCGTCAACAAACCGCAGAGCCTGCGTGACTGTAACGAGAAGCTCTTCACCGCCTGGTTCTCTGAGCTAACACCAGAAACACTGGTCACGCGTAACAAAGCGCAGTTGAAAGCGTTCTGGCAAAAGCATGGCGACATCATCATGAAACCGCTGGACGGCATGGGCGGCGCGTCGATTTTCCGCGTCAAAGAAGGCGATCCTAACATTGGCGTTATCGCTGAAACCCTGACCGAGCTCGGCAACCGCTATTGCATGGCGCAAACGTACCTGCCAGCAATCAAAGACGGTGACAAACGCGTGCTGGTCGTTGACGGCGAGCCTGTACCTTACTGCCTGGCGCGCATTCCGCAGGGCGGCGAAACCCGTGGCAACCTGGCCGCCGGTGGCCGTGGCGAACCGCGTCCGCTGAGCGAAAGCGATTGGGAGATCGCCCGCAAAGTGGGCCCAACGCTGAAAGCGAAAGGTCTGATTTTTGTCGGCCTGGATATCATCGGCGATCGCCTGACCGAAATTAACGTCACCAGCCCAACCTGCGTGCGTGAAATCGAAGCGGAGTTCCCGATTTCCATCACCGGGATGCTGATGGACGCTATCGAAAAACGTTTAGGTAAGTAACTTCTGCGGCGGGAGGGAACCCGCCACAACCAGGCTTTCCTGCCAGGCGCTGACGCGCGTTTACAGGACTGCCTGGTGACAGCACGCCTCTTTCCCCGCATACTGGACGTTGCTGCTTTTTGAACCAGGACAGAACCTCTGACAATGAATTTACAGCATCACTTTCTTATTGCCATGCCGGCTCTTCAGGACCCCATCTTCCGCCGTTCGGTTGTCTATATCTGCGAGTATAACGACGATGGCGCAATGGGGATTATCATCAATAAGCCGCTGGAAAACCTGCAAGTTGAAGGCATTCTGGAAAAACTGAAGATCACGCCCGATCCGCGCGATCCGTCGATTCGCCTCGATAAACCGGTGATGCTCGGCGGCCCGCTGGCGGAAGATCGCGGCTTCATTCTGCACACGCCACCGGCGTCGTTTTCCTCAAGCATCCGTATCTCTGATAACACCATCGTCACCACGTCGCGCGACGTGCTGGAAACCCTGGGCACAGCGGCACAGCCAACTGACGTGCTGGTTGCGCTGGGTTACGCATCTTGGGAGAAAGGCCAGCTGGAGCAGGAAATTCTCGATAACGCCTGGCTCACTGCGCCTGCCGACCTCAATATTCTGTTTAAGACCCCGATCGCCGATCGCTGGCGCGACGCGGCAAAACTTATCGGCATCGATATTCACACCATGCCTGGTGTGGCGGGGCACGCATAATGAGCGGAACCTTTCTCGCATTTGATTTTGGCACCCGCAGCATTGGCGTCGCGGTCGGCCAGCAAATTACCGGTACCGCGCGCCCACTTAACGCCCTGAAAGCGCAAAACGGCACGCCAGACTGGACGCTTATTGAGAAGCTGCTGAAAGAGTGGCAACCGGCGTTAGTGATTGTCGGCCTGCCGCTGAATATGGACGGCACTGAGCAGCCACTTACCGCGCGTGCACGTAACTTCGCCAATAAAATTCATGGCCGTTTCGGTGTGGCGATTAAACTGCACGATGAGCGTCTGAGTACTGTTGAAGCCCGCGCCGGGTTATTCGAGCACGGTGGTTTTCGTGCGCTGGATAAAGGCAGCGTGGATTCGGCCTCTGCGGTGGTGATTCTGGAGAGTTACTTCGAGCAAAGCTACAGTCAGTAGTCAGGCTAGCATAACGTGTACATTGTGGGCGTTAGAGACAGGAAAGCCGGATGGCGCTAGCGCTTATCCGGCCTACAACGTTTCCAGTGTAAAACTTAGTGGCGCAAATTTTCATTAGCCCAGCTGACAGCCTGGGTTCTGTTTTTCACGCTTAACTTACGGAAAACATTATATAAGTGTGTACGGACTGTATTTTCACTGATGAACAGCGCACGAGCAATATCCATATTGGTCGCACCATGACGTAACTCATTAAGAATTTCGCATTCACGTTCGGTCAGCGGAATATTGTCTGATGATTCAGTCGGCTGTTCAACTGCGTACATTGCCGGATGCATTACGCTCAATTCAGCAGTCTGTTCACCGTTCAGCACGGCTTTGACACCCTCAATTAAGCGCGATTCTTCATCATCATGACGGAATACACCGTACAGCGCGGGCCACTGCGCCATTTCGTATAATTCATACTTTTGCGCACTGTTAATAATAAGTAAACGCGGAGAATCAAACTGCACGCGGATAATATCGCGCCAGATACCGTTCAATTTTTTGTTCGATACCGCGATATCAAACAGCACCACAGTACCTTTAGCAAGGCGCTGTACCATCGGCTTGTTGATATTGTGAACATCTACAGAAACTGAAAGTAAATCAGAAAGATAACCTGCGAATGCATTGGCCTGTACTGACGGGTGGGTGATTAAAATGATTTTGCGGGATTTAGATACACTCTCTGATACATCAAGCATTTGAAACTCTCCTTAGTATTTTGCCACCATCATGGTGTTTTAATAAATCAAAGCAATCTTAATTGTCATGCATAATAATAATCAAGACAGTATGAAGTGAAACAATATTTCATAAGAATAATCCTAATTCCATAATTAGGATAGAACGATCCCCGCTGAGTGTCAAAAGAATATCACCCTTTTTTTCTATGTCTGCACAAGATAATGTTGTGCATTCGTATAAAAATCCGTCAGCCTTATTACTTAGATATTATAGCTTAGGCACAGCATGTTTCACTGATGATTATATTTTCGCAGAATAATAACGGAGTGTTGAATTCACAAATAGAACATTATTACAACAGAATAACGAACAAACGTCACATTCATCATATATTGAAACATTTTTTCTTGCTGATTAATTCCAAAAACCCTACTGCCATCACAGTAATAACACTTATCTATTAGAAATAGAATTAATAAGTACAGGAGAAATAGCCTAATCCTTATAACTTACCCTTCGCCATACATTGTTGATAGCTTTGCGTAAAAGTTTGCATCCCTGCCTGCTGTCCAGTTTGCATGACACCCGGTAACTGGTGGTTTTTCCCCTCGCGGATCAGGTTACCTACCGCTGGGGTATTCACCAGCAGCTCGAAGAGCGCCAGTCGTCCATCTTGTTTATCCGCGACCAGTTTTTGCGCCACCACCGCACACAGGCTGTTCGCCAGTTGGCTGCGCACTGGCTCTTTTTCCTGCGCCGGAAAAACGTCAACCAAACGTTCAATCGCCTGAGCTGCACCGCGCGTATGCAATGTCGCCAGCACCAGATGACCTGTTTCAGCGGCGGTTAATGCCAGCCGGATCGCCTCGCTATCACGCAACTCCCCCAGCAGGATAACGTCGGGGTCCTGTCGTAACGCGCCGCGCAGCGCCTCAGCGAATGAAGCGGTATGTTGACCTATTTCGCGTTGTTGAATTAAGCAGCGCTGGCTGGTGTGAATAAACTCCACCGGATCTTCCAGCGTCAGAATATGCCCATCCAGCGTGTTGTTGAGGTAATCAACCATCGCGGCAAGCGTTGTTGACTTACCGCTCCCCGTTGCGCCGGTGACCAGTATCAACCCACCCTCTTCATGCAACAGTTCGGGTAGAGCAGCAGGCACGCCGAGTTCAGCGAGCGTTGGGCAGCGTGTCGGTAGCACGCGCAATGCCAGCGAAACACCGCGCGCATGGCGAAATGCGTTGGCGCGCAGGCGTGGCCCCTCAGAAGGCGCTATTGCGAAATCAAGCTGGCCCTGCGCCCGCCATTGCCGATGTTGTGCTTCGCTTAACCAACGCCCTAACAGTGCTTCTGGTTCCGGCGATAAAAATGGTGCAGATTCGAGCAAGCCACGACGTCGCCATCGCGCCATTACCCCGCTACACAGGTGTAGATCCGACACGTTATGCTTTACACTAAGCGCCACGATTTCTTGTATTTCCATAAGACCCACCAGCAAATATGAACGATATAGCGCATAACCTGGCACAGGTCCGGGACAAAATCTCAGCCGCTGCATCACGATGCGGCCGGCTTTCAGAAGAAGTTACGCTGCTTGCAGTCAGCAAAACAAAACCTGCGAGCGCCGTCGAAGAAGCGATGGCAGCCGGACAGCGAGCGTTTGGCGAAAACTACGTTCAGGAAGGTGTGGAAAAAATCCGCTTCTTCCAGGACAAAGGCATAACGGATCTGCAATGGCACTTTATTGGCCCGTTGCAGTCCAACAAAAGTCGCCTGGTGGCGGAGCATTTCGACTGGTGCCACACGGTTGACCGGTTAAAGATCGCCACCCGACTCAGCGAACAGCGCCCTGCGCATTTGCCGCCGCTTAACGTGCTCATTCAGGTCAACATTAGCGATGAGCAGAGTAAATCAGGCATCGCGCCCGAGGCGGTTGACGCGTTAGCGGCGGAGGTTTCCGCCCTGCCTAATCTCTGTCTGCGCGGTGTAATGGCCATTCCGGCACCGGAAACCAAGTACGATAAGCAGTTTGCCGTCGCCCAACAAATGGCGGTAGCATTCGCGCGGCTGAAGACGCACTACCCTACAGTTGATACGCTCTCACTGGGCATGTCAGACGATATGGAAGCCGCCATTGCGGCGGGTAGCACTATGGTACGCATCGGCACCGCGATTTTCGGTGCGCGTGATTACACAAAAAATAAGGAACTCTGAGGAACGCCATGAAGACGTTGACTTTCCTGCTCTCAACAGTGATCGAACTGTACACAATGGTGCTACTGCTGCGCGTCTGGATGCAGTGGGCGCGCTGTGATTTTTACAACCCGTTCTCCCAGTTTGTGGTGAAAATTACCCAACCTATCGTGGGGCCGCTGCGCCGCATCATTCCGGCGATGGGACCGCTCGACAGTTCTTCTCTGCTCGTAGCCTTTATTCTGAGCGTTATCAAGGCGATTACCCTGTTTATGGTTATCACCTTCCAGCCGATAATCTGGATTGCGGCGGTGCTGATCCTGCTGAAAACCACCGGCCTGCTTATCTTCTGGGTACTGCTGCTGATGGCGATTATGAGCTGGGTAAGCCAGGGCCGTAGCCCGGTTGAGTTTGTACTGATGCAGCTTGCCGATCCGTTGCTGCGCCCAATTCGCAAGTTGCTGCCTTCGATGGGCGGTATCGATTTCTCGCCGATGATCCTCGTGTTGCTGCTCTACGTACTTAATATGGGCATCGCCGAAGTGTTACAGGCAACGGGCAACATGCTGCTGCCGGGGCTGTGGATGGCGCTATGAGTGCCGTAATATCCTGCGACGACGGGCTGGTACTGCGGCTGTATATTCAGCCGAAGGCCAGTCGTGACAGCATTGTGGGTGAGCATGGCGACGAATTAAAAGTCGCCATTACCGCCCCGCCGGTCGATGGACAGGCCAATGCCCATCTGGTGAAATTTCTCGCCAAACAGTTTAAGGTCGCCAAAAGCCAGGTCATCATCGAGAAAGGTGAACTGGGCCGCCATAAACAGGTTAAAATCATTCATCCGCAGCACATTCCAGCGGGCGTCGACGCCCTCATAAATTAGGATATCCCATGCAAAAAGTTGTCCTCGCTACCGGTAATGCCGGTAAAGTGCGCGAGCTCGCCTCGTTGCTGAGCGATTTTGGTCTCGATATCGTTGCGCAAACCGATCTTGGCGTCGATTCCGCCGAAGAGACTGGCCTGACGTTCATTGAGAACGCGATCCTTAAGGCGCGTCATGCGTCGCAGGTTACCGGCCTGCCCGCAATTGCCGATGACTCAGGGCTGGCGGTGGATTATCTCGGCGGTGCGCCGGGTATCTATTCCGCACGTTATTCCGGTGAAGGCGCGACCGACGAGCGCAATCTGCAAAAACTGCTGGAAACGTTGAAAGATGTACCAGACGACCAGCGTCAGGCGCAGTTCCACTGTGTGCTGGTTTACCTGCGTCATGCGGAAGACCCCACGCCGCTGGTGTGCCACGGCCGCTGGCCGGGCGTCATCACCCACACGCCTGCGGGCAACGGTGGCTTCGGCTACGATCCTATTTTTTATGTCCCCTCTGTTGGGAAAACCGCCGCTGAATTGACGCGTGAAGAGAAGATTGCCATCTCTCACCGTGGTCAGGCGCTAAAACAGTTACTGGAAGCATTACGAAATGGCTAATTTGCCGCCTCTAAGTCTTTATATTCACATCCCGTGGTGCGTGCAGAAATGTCCGTACTGCGACTTTAATTCGCACGCGCTGAAAGGCGAGGTGCCGCACGACGATTATGTTCAGCATCTGCTGAGTGATTTAGATGCTGACGTGGCTTACGCGCAGGGACGTGAAGTAAAGACCATTTTTATTGGCGGCGGTACGCCGAGCCTGCTTTCAGGCCCGGCGATGCAAACGTTGCTGGATGGCGTGCGCGCGCGTCTTACTCTGGCGGCGGATGCAGAAATCACCATGGAAGCAAACCCCGGTACGGTGGAAGCGGATCGCTTCGTCGATTACCAGCGTGCGGGCGTGAACCGCATCTCCATTGGTGTGCAGAGCTTCAGCGAAACCAAGCTGAAATGTCTGGGGCGTATTCACGGCCCTGAAGAAGCCAAACGCGCGGCGAATCTGGCGACGGGCCTGGGCCTGCGCAGCTTCAACCTTGACCTGATGCACGGCCTGCCGGACCAGTCTCTGGAAGAAGCACTCGACGATTTGCGCCAGGCGATTGCACTCAATCCACCGCATCTTTCCTGGTATCAATTAACCATTGAACCCAACACCCTGTTTGGCTCGCGCCCACCGGTGCTGCCGGATGACGACGCGCTGTGGGATATCTTCGAGCAGGGCGATAAGCTGCTGACGGCAGCAGGTTATCAACAGTATGAAACCTCGGCCTATGCAAAACCGGGCTATCAGTGCCAGCACAATCTCAACTACTGGCGCTTTGGCGACTACCTCGGCATTGGTTGCGGCGCACACGGCAAAGTTACCTTCCCGGACGGGCGCATTCTACGTACCGCCAAAACGCGCCACCCGCGCGGCTATATGGAAGGACGCTACCTGGAACGCCAGCATGATGTCGACGCGGCCGATAAACCGTTTGAGTTCTTTATGAACCGCTTCCGCCTGCTGGAACCCGCCCCGCGCCATGAGTTTAGCCGTTATACGGGGCTCAGTGAGCAAGCGATTCGCCCACAAATTGACGAAGCGCTGGTGCAGGGGTATCTGACCGAATGCGCAGAGTACTGGCAGATTACCGAGCACGGGAAACTGTTTTTGAACTCGCTGTTGGAATTATTCCTTAGTGAGTAAATGAAGAATTCGCCATTAGAATTAATGGCGAATTCCATAACTCATTTTTTCCGATTCAATCACTCAATATTTATCGAATAATCCCACCATTAATATTTAGCAAAATAATAAAATCAAAGCATCGAATACAAAATAAATATAATACAGCGCACAAAAAAAGCATTTAATGCGTAGATAAAGTAAAAGTGTGAGAGCGGTAGCGAAAAGTTGTCGGACAACCAGGATAATATGTCATACAGCAAACAAGACTGTTCCGACAGATATAAACCACCAAAAATGAAAGTGCATGGAGCCTATTAATGAAAACTCTCTCTTTTCGCCAATCGCTGGTCTGCGCATCGCTTTTCGCTTTACTCTCCACTGGGGTGAATGCGGCAGAAAAAGTGACATTGAAACTGGCGCATAACCTTGAGCGTAGCCACGTTGTTCATCAGACTTTTGAGGAAATGGCCAAAGAGGTTAAGCAACTCTCCGACGGCAAAATGACGATTCGCATCTATCCCAGTAGCCAAATGGGTAACGCCCGCGAAGCCATGGAGCTTTTACAAAACGGAGCGTTAGATATGACAAAAGGCTCGGCGAGCGATCTTGAATCTTTCGACAACGTTTACGCTATCTATAACCTTCCTTTTTTATTTAAAGATCAGTCCCACTTTAATAAAGTCGTATTTGGCGATGTCGGCCACGAAATTATGCAGTCTACAAAAGATAAAGGGTTCTTTGCTCTTTCTGCCTACGTAGCCGGTACGCGTAGCTTTTACGCGAAAAAGCCGATTACTAAACCAGACGATTTAAAAGGGCTGAAAATTCGCGTTCAACCCAGCCCAACAACAATTAAGATGATTGAATTAATGGGGGGCTCGCCTACACCTATTTCTTTTGGTGAAGTCTATACCGCTATGCAACAGGGCGTCGTGGACGGAGCGGAGAATAACGTCCCTTCCTGGGTACAAACTCGCCATATTGAAATTGCCAAAGTCTTTTCAGAAGATGAGCATGCTTCTATTCCCGACTTCCTGGTCATTTCGACAAAAACCTGGAACAAACTCACCCCAGAACAGCAGGAGATTCTGACGAAAGCGGCCAGGGACTCTGAGGCCTATCAGCAAAAGCTGTGGGATAAAATTGACGCTGATACCCGTGCGCAGGCAAAAGCGATGGGTGCTGAGATTGTCAAAGTCGATAAAGCCCCGTTCCGTGCAGCCGTCCAGCCGCTGTTCGATGATTTCAATAAAGATCCAAAACAAGCCGCATTGCTGGCTAAGTTCGAAGCCGCCGCAGAATAATGCTTTCGCGGGCCAGCTACTGGCCCGCATTCACCAGGATGATAAACAATGATATTTATCCGCACGAAACACGCGGTGGACCGCGCGATCGCCGCGTTTTCCGTCGCCGTTATGGTCGCGCTTGTCGTCTGTGTAGTCTGGCAAGTATTCAGCCGCTACGTGTTAAATCAGCCCAGCACCCTTACCGACGAGCTGGCGCGCTTCCTGATGATTTGGGTAGGTTTGCTTGGGGCTGCCTACACCGTGGGTGCACAGCGTCATCTGGCGATTGATCTGTTAGCAATGATGCTAAAACCGCGTAAGCAAATGCTGCTGAGCGTGTTGATTAACCTGCTCATTTTCCTTTTTTCCGGCTCAGTCATCGTCACGGGCGGTTTGAAGTTAATCGCCAAAACGCTGGCGACCGCACAGGTTTCTGCTGCAATGCAAATCCCCATGGGCTACGTCTATCTGATCTTACCGCTATCTGGCCTCATCATGATGTTCTACGCCTTGTGGTTTATCGCTAATGGCCTGGTTCGCCTGAAACAGTCTACAGAAGGAGCATGCTAATGGACGGTTATATTGCACTCACACTGTTTGGCGCCTTCTTTATACTGGTGTTTATCGGTGTTCCGATTTCGTTTTCAATTGGCATTGCTACCGTCGCGTCAATGCTGCTGATGTTTCCATGGGATATCGCGGTTATTACCGTTTCCCAACGTCTGGCGAACGGTCTGGACAACTTTGCTTTGCTGGCGATCCCCTTCTTTATATTTGCGGGGACACTCATGAACAGCGGTGGTATTGCGATACGCCTGATAAACCTCGCGCAGGTAATGGTGGGCCGCGTTCCGGGCTCGCTCGGCCATGTAAACGTACTCGCTAATATGATGTTTGGTTCTATCTCTGGTTCTGCGGTGGCCGCCGCAGCCGCCGTGGGGGGAACGTTGCATCCTATTCAGACCCAAAAAGGCTACGATCCGGCATTCTCGACGGCAGTCAACGTCTCATCATGCATCACCGGGCTGTTGATTCCGCCTTCTAACGTACTGATTGTTTTCTCTCTTACCGCAGGCGGCGTTTCGGTAGCATCACTGTTTATGGCGGGCTATTTGCCGGGTATTCTGATGGGCCTGTCGATTATGGTCGTTTGCGCGATTATTGCCAAACGACGCGGTTATCCCGTATCTGAACGCCCCACTTGTGCCCAGGCGGCAAAAGCGTTCCTTGATGCGCTACCAAGCCTGCTGCTGGTGATTATTGTCATGGGCGGTATTCTCGGTGGGATTTTCACGGCGACTGAGGCTTCTGCCATTGCGGTGGTATACACCTTTGTTCTGTCAGTGATTATCTATCGTGAGGTGAAATGGCGTGACCTGCCGAAGCTGATTCTGGAGTCGGTAGTGACAACCTCTATCGTCCTGTTGCTGATCGGTTTTTCCGTCGGGATGTCGTGGGCGATGACCAATGCGGATATTCCCTACATGATCAGCGATACGCTGATGGGGATCTCTGAAAACCCGATTGTGATCCTGCTGCTTATCAACATCGTTTTGTTGATCGTCGGGATTTTCATGGATATGACGCCTGCGGTTCTGATTTTCACGCCAATCTTCCTGCCCATTGCGCAGGATCTGGGCATGGACCCGGTGCATTTCGGAATTATGATGGTCGCTAACCTGTGCATAGGTCTGTTAACGCCGCCCGTTGGCAGTGCATTGTTTGTCGGCTGTTCCATTTCAGGCGTTAAGATCCAGCAGTTGATCAAGCCGTTACTGCCGTTCTATGCCGCGCTGTTGATAGCCTTACTCATGATCGCCTACATTCCGCAGATCTCACTGTTTGTGCCGCAGCTTTTAGGGCTGATGTAAGATTTGCTACGACCCGGCGGGCTGCACGACGCCGGGTTTATATCGGGCCTGTCACTCCACATTGTCAGGCCCAGGTATTTAGCGGATAACCCCCTCTTTGCGCAGCCGTTCTACACCTTCCGCCCATAATTTCGCATCGCTCGTTAATTCATAATTACTCGACTCCAGGACCACCATCTGCCCGCGCAGCGCTTCGCGTTTTTTCGTTAGTGGTTCAACTTTTTTCTCAAGAGCCTCGATTTCAGCTTTTACCTTCGTACTTATCGCATCATGCTGACGCGCATATTCTGCACTCTTCTCTTCTTGCGCTTTATCGCGGGCGGCATTAATCGATGTGGTATCGCAATTGCCTTTTTTCTGACAGGCAATCAGCGCGGGTTCATACACCTTGATGTAATACTGATTGATAAACTTATTCATGTCGTTTTTGCTATCAACGTCGTATACCTCAGCACGCTTTGCTCTTAACACAGCATCACGCCCAAGGGGCTTACCGTTGCTATCCGTTCCCCAGGCTTTGTTAATCTGCTCGTCCAGCGCCTCAATTTGTTGACTGAGCGCTTTATACTGCTTCTGCTGTTTTTCTACGCTCGCCTTACTATCAGCAAATTGCGCATCCAGTTTCGCGAATTGCGCCATAAAGCCGCTGTCGTTTACAATCAGTGACTTACTTAAATTTTCATTCTTACTGAATGGCCTGCCTATACGTTTTGCCGCTGCTTGCATGGAGTAAAACTCGGTGCTCCAGCTCGAAGCCTTCGTGCCAACCGCAGTCATCATCGCTGAAAATTTCACGGGTTGATCTTTTGTCCAGGTTCTTTCGTAAAACGTATAGTCTCCGGCTATGCCGACAACAGCATAAAGATTATCGGTCGCGATAATATCCCCTTCGATGGTATAGGTAGCCCGGTTCCCCACCTTCTCAATCTGTTGCAGCGTGATATCTCCCATGCGTATCAGTCCGTCAGACTGTTTTGCAAATTGTTGTTTTATGACGTCATCGGTTGGAGTGTTGTCATCAGCCAGGACATGAGCCGCGAAGCAGCACAACAGGAGTGCCGCAGATTTCCAGGCGAGTTTCATGGTTTAAATCCTTTTAGTGAGTAAGGACGTCATCATACGAAACTCGCCCACGAAGGAAGGATAAACAGAATCTGAAAGTACGCTGGAAGACGGATTCCAGTTTTGATTATGAGATCTGACGACGGTTGAACGTAGTGGCAACATGAAGGGATGGAGAAACGACGGGAATATGCAAAGACGCTACGGCGCCAGCAAACGAAGGAAGAACTGCGGCTGTGGTATGTGTTGAGGGGGCGACGGTTTTATGGTTTTAAGTTCCGTCGGCAAATGCCAATTGGGAATTACATTGTTGATTTTGCCTGCTACAAAGCGGCTCTGATTATCGAACTGGACGGGGGACAGCATGCTGAATGTGTTGAATATGATGAGATGCGTACTGGCTTCCTGGAACGGCAGGAATGGCTGGTTTTACGTTTCTGGAATAATGACTTTAGAAATAATGAAGAGGGAGTTCTGTTGACAATTTTGAGGCATCTGCAAACCCGCGCCCCTCACCCCGGCCCTCTCCCGCA
>NZ_CALSBS010000008.1 GCF_943590815.1 Pseudocitrobacter vendiensis
AACGGCGGGCGTTTGCGGGCCGTTCGCAAATTCCATCTAAGATTCTCTAAGAATCTCCAGCATGCGCGCTAAGTGCCGCGCCTTGATGGCGCAGCTCCTAGCTTGCTGCTCTTGGTCGGCCTACGGCCGTTGGGCACCAAGAAAGGTAGGGCGAGCCTGCCGTCGCCGACGCGGCTAGTTCCGTGGATTACCCACCGGTCGCAGCACCTGGTCGAGCCGTTGAAACCGGCAAAAAGACGATCAGGCACCAAAAAGGGAAGGGCAGGGCCAAAATCGACATAAGGCCTCTTACGGCCTGCGAAAGCGTCCAAAATCCCTCCTGTATGGGTCGTGGCGGCGTTTTTTCAGTGTCGGAATGTTTTGTTGTGACTGTCATGTGTGAAAACTTCTCACAGAGCGATACAGGCCGTTTTTGCGGTGTGTAATAGACGGAGATGCTGCGGCAGGAAAACAAAACCCCGCACTCAGGCGGGGTTGTGGGTGATGGAACTGGCTGTGCGCGTCAGCGATTGATGACCCTGCGTCGCTGCCGTTCTTCCTCTTCCATCTGAAGGATGGCCATTCTCACACGCTCTACCAATACCACCTGATTCTTGCTGCCGAAAAGTGGCATGCGATTAAGCATACCCATGCCGCCGTAGAAATGCGCAGCGGCAGGCAGAGCCAATCGGTTCACCCGATGCTGTAGTGCCGTGTACTGCTTATCCAGTGCATCGAGCTGCGGGCCAAAGCCTTTGCGTCGGAGCCATTGGCCAAGCGCCCACATACCAATACCGAGAACAAAAAAGCCGCCGAGCATCATCAGGCCAAAAAATACATCGTTCATCATGATTACGCCTCCGATTGAGAGTTAACGCCAGAATCCATGCCGGGCACATTGAGCGCGCCGACATTTCCGGTCCTAGCTGTGTCCGATGTCGGACGAATAATGTTGGATTCCGCTTGTGTAGTCGGCTCTGCGCTGTCGTCAGGCGTTGGACTGTCGCCGCCGGGGACGGGAGGGGGAGACCCGGTGCCCCCGAGCGAAAGCCCGTGGGAGCTTTCCATACCGGGTACGCTGATAGCGCCCAGCACGCCAAGCGCCCGTGTGGCCACCTCGGCGCCCTGCGCAACAACCTTGCCGTTGCCGCCGGTCCCTTCTTTTGGTGTCATCTGCCGTTGCTGAGCGACGGCCTGCTGATCCGTATCGTCGTCACCGCCCTTGGCCGCTCTTCCGGCCTGTTTGGCGGCTTGTTTCAAGCCGCTGCCTGCCTCTTGGCTAGCTGGCGAAGCGGCCGCCGACACTGGATTCGCCGATCCTGACGCGGCACCACCCCCGACGCGAGAACCTGCGGCCTTTGCGGCCGCACCGCTGCCCCCTCCTGTGCTTGCGCCAATTCCAGCGCTGCTGACGCCCGTCGCACCACCGATGCCCCCTGCGGTACTGCCGCCTGCCATGCTGGCGTTCAGTGCGGAGGCCAGTCCACCACCCGCGGCACTGGCAGCGCCTCCGCCAGTTCCTGCGGCCCCTAGTGCTCCTGCGGCCGGGGCTGCTGCCCCTGCTGTTGCAACAGTAGCGACTGCGGCCGCCGCACCGGCTGCACCGGCTGCGGCCATGCCCCCAATTGCAGAGCCGCCGCCCATCGACGTGCCGCTAATCATGCCGCCGATCAGTTCAGGGATGGTTTTGGTCAGGTAGGCGCACACCAAAGACAGGCCGACCAAGGTCATCAACGACGCTTCGTCGTTGGTGTAGGCTGCCGACCATTCTGCGGAAACCTGCATGATCAGACCCACAATCAGAGTCAGGACAAACAGCTTGGCACCTACCGCAACGGCATAGCGAATGGGAGCCAGTGCATATTCGCGTGTCCATTGAGAGCCACCGAAACCCATAAACAGGACGGCGGCATTGATGATGACGTAGGCCTCTACCAGCGTCACGAACACCAGAGCCGCTATAAACGTAAAACACATCAGGACGATCAATGCAGATACGGCCACCACAACCGATGTGATTGGGCTGAACATCGAAACACCGGCCGTCAGCACCTGCCGTGAAAAGTCCACAGCAGTTGAGAACATATCCCCCGGCATCAGCTCCGCACTACCCAACCCTGCCGCGTGCGCCCCGGCCTGCCGGAAGCTGTTGACGATGGCCCCGCCCCACTCGGTCGCGTGATCGAGCATCGCATAGAAGAACCCTATCACGAGGATGAATTTCACCAGTTCATGGAGGATGTCGCCCAGTTCAGCCCCGCGCATGACCAAAGGAGCAAAAGTCCAAACTAACTGGATGACGGCAAGGCATCCCAAGAGCCACAAGGCGTAATCATGCAGGCGCGGTGCCCATTGGTTTGAAGCGTTCTGAATCAGCCGCAGAAGGCTGTTCATAGACGTGTTGCTCTGCGCCAAATCGACCCCGGCAGCCATCGCACTAGTTGCGGATAGCAAGAGCACCGCGCCGACAAGTGCGTAAACGGTTGAACGTCGCATAGTCAGAACCCCTCAGACGGGCCGCGAGTGTTTGGGCGGCTGCGGAATTGGTCATCCTGATGGACATTGCCGACCGCTGCGCATTCCGGCGCGGCGGCGTTCGTGACGACCACGGCCGTCAGTGCCGACCCACCAAGGGCCGAGACGAGACAGAGGGCGGCAATCAGCGCCTTAGAAATCATCATGGTTAGAACCCCTCAGACGGGCCGCGTGTATTTTCACGGCTGCGGAATTGCTGTTCGGAGGCATCGCTAACGGACTGTCGTTCGTTTTGCTGCGCCATGTAGTTGCCTTGCAGGGTGATCTGTGTGGCCACCAGATCGCGCAGCTTCTGGAGCTGCTGCACGTTCTGCGCCGCAATCTCGTTCCCTGCTTGAATGGCCTGCTGGCGACCAACGGCCGACTGTGAACGGCTTACCAACTGGTCCAGCATCGCGTTCTCATCCTCGAATGTGCGGGTATTCACGCCAGCGGCCTGCATGGCCGTGCGGGCGTTATCGAAGCCGGATTGTGCCCAGTCCCGATAGCGCTGCGGCATGTTGTTTTGCCCTTGGCCAATCGAGTTCAGATAGCTGTCATAGCCCTTGAACTGCTGGCGAAACTGTTCGTCCAGATTGCTGATGTTGCGGCCGAGTGACTGCGCCGAGTTGTAGACGCTGGCCACGCGCTGGAGGTCGCCAGTGATGGTGTTGAACATGCGGCTGGGCAGTGACATGCCCTGCTTAATCATGTTGTCGTACTGCTGGATCTGCGTCTGCAACTGCTGCGCGGTGTTCAGTTGCGTATTCACCGCTTCGGCGTATTCGTACATCTGCTGATAGAACGTAGAGTAGTTCGAGCAGTAGATGGCATAGGCCGGAGCCGGTGCCATGTAGAGACTTACACCAAGGCCTGCGCTCGCCATTGCTAGAGCGAGCGCCGCGCCTCGACCGAATTTTCGGGCGGCATAAGCCGACGTTTTTTGCGATTCCATTTCCATACCGAATACCTCATTTTGTCATCGTCCGAGGTTTGATTATTGACCGATATGGAGCGGTTTTAAATATGCGGATAATCTTGTATCCGCATAGAATTCAATGATTTATGTCCGTAAACTGTCCGTCAATCTTCACGAGATTGTTTCTCAACGCTATGATTTTGATCGCGTTTTTCTTGACGCGTGAAAGGGGCTCGGCTGTCCGGTTTGATACGTTTTGCGGACAAAAAAAGCCCACCGAAGTGAGCTTTTGATAAGGCGGTGCGCGGCGTCAGTGGGCAGCGTAATAGGGATTCTGTGCGCGATAAAGGTCACGCTCCGGTTCAGGGATGTGTAGCGTTTCAAGGTGCCACTCTTCGAGTGAAGAAGCCAGCTCGGCCGCTATGCGCTGGGCTTCCATAACGCTCTTGCTAGGCCGTCCACTGGCTCGACCGAGGCAGGCTTGCAGTTCGTTGAGTTGATTGGCCAATGCGCTGATGCGGTGAGCTGTCTTCATGATCAATTCCCCTTGCTAATCCTTTCCACGATTTTGTCGAATTCTTCTCGGACTTGATCGTCCGTAAGCTCAAGATTAACCAATCCTGACTTTATTGCAATTCTTCCGATTCTTTCGGCTGCCTCATTGTCGAGTTTTGCCAATCTGGCTTTCGCCATTTCAAGCTCCGAAAGGGCATCAGAACGGCGCTCTGCGAGGGTTTTTCGTGCCATGATTACTCCGTTGTTTCTTGATGATCGAGTTTCGAAAAAAGCGCGTAAACGGAGGCTATGTTCTCACCCGGGTCGAGCAATTTACAAGACTTAGATTTGGCTGGCCTAGCTGATGGCCTATCAAAGCCCCCTCCTTTTGGTGTCAGTCCGTCCTTGATGCTCATGAACTCAGTCGGAAACGCGTTTTTATGCGAATGTATGCGATTCTATGCGATTAGAAGAATTGATTAATGCGATGCTACGCGAGTGTATGCGAATTAGCGCGAATGTACGCGATTACGCCATATTTTACTGGCGATTCTGCTCCAGTCGCATAGAATCGCAGAGAGGTAGCGGGCAGGATGTGTGTTGTACGGGTACGGGCAAGCCCGTCCCCATCCACCACCGCCCCTTACTCGCCTGCGGCTCGACTGCATCTTGCTCTGCGAGGCACACAGACGCTGCCGCGTTCAAGTGCGTAATTGTCCACAATAGGAGTTGATCATCATGAGCGAAGTGATGGCACCAAAAGATACGGCGGCGCGGCGGCGTGGTAAGCCCATAGAGGTCTGGGTAACGGATGAGGAAAAAGCTGCCATTACAGAGCTAGCTGACCAAACTGGCTTGTCTCGTTCCGCTTACTTGCGCGCCGTTGGTCTGAACAGACCGGTCGGAGCACGGGCCGATCTTGAGGCAGTGCGCGAGTTGGTGAAGCTGAATGGCGATCTTGGCCGGGTAGCTGGCCTATTGAAACTCTGGCTCGCGGAAAAGCGCGGTCAAGGTGCAAAACCCATAGACGTCGAGCGGATGATGATCGATTTCCGCGAATTGCAGGTAGGGATTCGAGAGCAGATGAGTGCTATCGTCTTTACTCGGAAATGACAAACGGCCCATGCGGGCCGTTTCGGTTTTTCGCTTTTGATACTTATTCGAGGATGGCCGGGTTGTGCGGCCCCTTGTGGTGGTGCTTTGTGGGGGCGACAAGAGCAGCCAGGAGCGAGATATTGCCATAGCCAAGACCATTGCAGTGCAGTGGACGGAGTGACCACGATGGAAGTCAAATTCAGCTGCTATGACACAGCGGACTATCTGAAGACCGAGGCTGATATTACGGCCTATCTGGATGCTGTGATGGAGGACGGCGCCCCATCACTGATCGCGGCGGCGCTTGGAGACTTGACCCGCGCCCGCAACCTTAGCCAGCTTGCCCGCGAGGTGGGAATGAGTCGCCAAGGACTGGACAAGGCTCTTTCAGGCGATGGCGACCCTAGCTTCGCAACCGTGGTGAAAGTCACCCAAGCGATTGGTCTGCGGTTCACGTTCAAGCCGACTCACGGCGGGCCCGCACCGGCCGGGCACTGATAGCCTGCGGGCTGCGTTTTGGATTGCGCAATCCAAAGCGAGGCGCTGAAATTGTCTTGGATTACCGCATGGTTTATTGTGATCGGGGAAAGGAGGACGGCACCAAATGAAAGACAGATCGCACGACACGGTGATGGCTGAGTGCTTCCGCGCTGATCCGCACTATGCAGCAGAGCTGCTGGCCGAGGTCCGCCGCGAGGGCAATCCGGCCGAGCTAGCCATTCTGTTGCGGCAGATGACCACGGCTTCGGTAGATGTTGCGGGACTGGATGACACCGAAACGGACCGGGCGACTAGCGCAGATTTTGAGGAAGCTATGAGGGCCCTACGTCAAGCATGTGGCTGATGATGTTTTGAGGTAATGCGCAAATGAAGGAGGGGGGCCAGTGGCCGCCTTTTTACTTCTCATTGGGGACCAGTCTCGGCCCTACTGGTGGTGTATCGTTGCAACCGTCATGTTCGGAAAACGGTGGTTTTCTGAACGGATGAAAACATCGCAATTTTTCATCGTGAGAACCGCTTGAAAGTGTTAACATATCCGTCAAGTTTTCAATGTCCTGGTTGCGTCCATGAATCAACGTATAGGGTACGTTCGCGTATCAACCGACGACCAGCACCTGGACCTACAGCGCGACGCGCTTCAGCAGGCCGGATGCGGCGTTATCTACGAAGAAGCGGCTAGCGGCAAGAACACGGCTCGACCAGAGTTTGAACAGTGTCGCAAGGCGCTTCGGGCAGGGGACACCCTGGTGGTTTGGCGGCTGGATCGTCTCGGGCGCAGCCTGCCCGACCTAGTGCGGATAGTGGCTGAACTTGAGAAGTGCGGCGTTGGACTCGAGAGCTTGACGGAGAAGATTGAGACAGGCAGTGCAGCGGGCAAGCTGGTTTTTCATGTTTTCGCAGCGCTAGCCGAGTTCGAGCGCGGCTTGATCCGAGAGCGGACGCAAGCTGGTCTGATCGCAGCTCGTGCTCGTGGCCGGGCCGGTGGTCGTAAGCCTAAGCTGGATGATCAACAGGTGCGGGAGATCAAGGCTCTTTTGCGCGATCCGGACATGCGGGTTGCCGAGGTGGCTCGACGTTATGATGTTTCTCGCACCACCCTTTACAAGTACGTCGGTATTGTTACGCCGCGCCAATGAGGATTGGAAATAATGACTGAAAGATTGAATATCACGCGTGGTGTAAACAAGAAGCCGGTTGCTACCGACGCCTTGGAGCAAAGTCTCGATATATTGCGGGACTTACAGGGTGACGTCTTTACAGGCTATCCGTTGATCGCTACGCCAGATGGAAAATATTCGATTGATGCTACTTTGGTGAGCCCATCGAAGGGCATTGTTTTATTCGATTTGATCGAAGGGCCAGACGTTGGTGAGTATGCAGAACGTCAAGACGATTTGGCAAACAAGATTGAAGCGCGATTGAAGTTGCACCGTGAGCTGGTCAAGGGGCGTCAGTTGCTGGTGCCACTGTCAGTGATTTCATTTGCTCCAGGAATAAATAATATAGAGGCTGTAGCCGTAGAGAACTATCCCCTCGTGAATGAGCACGGCCTTGCTGCTGCTCTTAACGAACTGAATTGGGTCAATGGGAATAATGATCTATACAGGATGACGCTCTCGGCTATCGAGAGCCTCAGCAGTATTAGGAAAAGTCGCTCTAAGCGTGAGGTTCATCGCTTAGATTCGCGAGGAGCTAAGCTCAAGCGTCTAGAAGATTCCATTGCGACGCTCGATCATCGGCAGAATAAAGCTGTTATTGAGACAGTGGATGGCGTTCAGCGTATTCGAGGATTGGCTGGATCTGGAAAAACCATTGTGCTGGCGCTCAAGGCTGCCTATTTGCATACGCAGTACCCAGATTGGCGCATTGCTGTAACTTTCCATACCCGCTCTCTGAAAGGGCAGTTTCGCCGTTTAATTAATAACTTCTGCATAGAACAGAGTGGTGAAGAGCCAGACTGGACGAAGATTCGTATTATCAATGCCTGGGGGGCTCCAGGTGGGGATGCTAGGGATGGTATTTACTATGAATATTGCCGAGCAACGGGAACAGAGTTTTTAGATTTCAGTAACGCATCTGGCAGATTTGGAGGAAATGAGCGAGCTTTTGATGGAGCTTGCCAGGCTGCACTGGCAAATGCTTCTGATGCTGCGCATCTTTACGACGTGATTCTTGCGGATGAAGCGCAAGATTTTGCCCCCAGTTTCTTGAAGCTTTGTTATTCAATGCTGAAGCCGCCAAAGCGATTAGTTTACGCCTACGATGAGCTTCAGAACCTCTCTGGAACTTCTCTTCCTCCGCCAGAAGAAATTTTTGGCAATGATGCGGCTGGACGGCCTCTAGTTACGTTTGGTGATGACCGTAGGCGAGATGTGATTCTGCAGAAATGCTACCGAAACTCTCGTCCTGTGTTGGTGTCGGCCCACGGTCTTGGCTTCGGCATTTACAGAGAAGCTCCGCAAGGAGCTCCGACCGGATTGGTCCAGATGTTCGACTATCCGGCGCTATGGGAAGAGATCGGATACAAGGTTAAGAGTGGGCAATTGGCGAAGGGTCAGCATATCGTTCTTGAACGTACAACGGAAACTAGCCCGAGATTTTTGGAAGAGCATTCAGATATTAACGATCTCGTCCAATTCATCAAGTTTGATGATGAGGCGCAACAGAACGCATGGTTAGTTCAGCAGATCCAGAGCAATTTGACAGTGGACGAACTTCGCCACGACGACATCATTGTTATTCACTCAGATCCTCGAACTGCTCGTAGCAGTACTGGCCCAATCCGTAGGAAGCTCTTCGAAGCGGGAGTTCAGACCCATTTGGCCGGTGTAGATACGGATGCGGACGTATTCTTCCGAACAGATACTCCGTCAGTAACTTTCACTGGAATTTACCGTGCTAAAGGGAATGAGGCTGGCATGGTTTATGTCATCAATGCTCAGGATTGTAATGGTTCCGGTCCAGGTCTTTCTAGTTTGCGAAATCGCCTTTTCACGGCGATCACTCGGAGTAAGGCATGGGTACGTGTGATAGGTTATGGGCCGCGTATGCAGGAGCTGATTGAGGAGTTTAATGCTTTGAAACAGAGTGGCTTTGTCTTGGATTTTACATATCCAGATGAGGCCCTGTTGAGCAAGTTGCGCATTGTTCATCGTGATTTGTCACCACAAGAGCGGCAACGTCTTGAGAAAAGAAAGAGTCAACTTGCTGATCTGCTGGGTGATTTGGAGAGTGGTGAGCTGCATCCGGAAGACCTTGATGACATAACTCGCGAGAAGCTAAAAAAACTCCTCGGGGGGGCATGAATTATGGTGCTGACCCCGAATGCTATCAAAAAAGATATTGATGGATTAATTTCTGATTTGATAGAAAAAGGCGTTTGTGATGATTCAAATTTTTCTGCGATTCGACCGCATGGCCGTATGGTTGATGTTACCTTCAGCGGTTCAGAGCATGTCTCCATTGCATTGGGCGATATCGAATACGCCGAGATTTATCGCGAGCTAGCAGATAAGCGTTCATTCAACATGAAGCTGGTCGATGGCGCATTGCTTCAGATAATGTACCGAGTGGAAGGTGCTGTTCTTCTACAGCACAGGCTTGCCTTTTACCCTTCCCCAAGTCTGTTGCCATTTCAAGATGATCCGGATGCGTACATGCGCGACGAACTGTTCATTGAGATTGTTCAACGCAGAATTGTTCCATTTCCGTTACGTTTTGATTTTGATGCGCGAGAAGGTGTTCATGTCGATGCTGTTCATCCCAAAAGCCATCTTACGCTGGGCGATGTAAAAGGTTGCCGTATTCCCGTATCAGCGCCAGTGACACCACGTTGGTTTGTTGAATTTATTTTGCGCAATTTCTACCAAACGGAGAGGCATGATTTCATTAGCGGCCTGCCAAGGCACCAGATAAAATTTCCAGCGTCTATCACTCCGAATGAGATGGGACTTATGCACATGTTCATTCCATACTAAACAAAGAGGATAGGACATGAGAGGATTGAAACTAGAGAGTTACGCAGAGCCGTTCTTCATCACTCAGGAAATTGAGACGGAGCTGATCGCGACGGGCTATGAGTTTGAGCCGCCGCCCGTTGCCTGCACTGGGCGTCTGCGCGACGTGCTGGAGCGTATGAGCGATGCTGAGCTGGCATTGCAGCCGAGGATTGCCGACCAGGAGCGCAAGCATCGACAGAACAAGCCATTTTCAGTCGGCTAATTTTGGCATGGTATTTTTCGTGGCATTGCTCAGATATATTTTTTTAAGTGATTGTAAATAAATAGGGTTTTTTTACCATTTACAATCGAGTGGGAATGATTATTCCTTTTGATACGGTGAAGTAATTGAAACCCGCTTAACGGCGGGTTTTTTTATGCTGCTATTCACCTGTAAGGCGAAGGCACAATTAAGCGATGACGGGAACAATATTGCACAGATAATCTGATGTCAAAATGACAATAAGGATGTTGTATGCGCTTAATATTAATTTTGAGAATAGTGGCTGTTTTTACATTATTAGGTTTTATTCTTCCGCAACAAAGCTATGCCGCTCGCTGCCTACCTCGATACACGTCAGATTCAGAGGAGTGTCAGTATGTACAACAAACTGAGCGCAAAGCGGAAGAAGGGCATGACCTTTCGCAATTTATTCTTGGCGATATGTATGCGAATGGTGAATATGTTATTCCTGATTATAAACTGGCGATAAAGTGGCTTGAAAAAGCAGGTAAGGAAGGTAACGGGTTTGAGTATTTCATCCTTGGCTATCATTACCAATATGGCAAAAATTTCCCACAAGACAGGCAACAAGCCCTCAAATGGTATCGCAAGGCGGCGGAGAAGGGGGACAGGTCTACGCAAGTCATATTGGGAAACGCGTACTACTACGGTGATGGGCTTGCGCAGGATTACCAACAGGCACTTTACTGGTATCGTAAAGCCGCCGATAAAATAGGCGATCCCTCTTCAACAGCACAGTTTCTTGTTGGCGTTATGTATGCGCACGGCCTTGCCTTACCTAAGGATGATAAACAGGCAGTGGCTTATATGCGCAAAGCGGCAGACAGAATGTATGAGCCGGCGCAATTCTACCTGGGTGAGGCCTATTTCACCGGTAAAGGCGTCGAGCAGGATTATCGGCTGGCCGTCTACTGGCTCAATGAAGCGGTACGGAGTGGCTATGCACCAGGCCAGCTTCCTCTTGGTGAAATATATGACAAAGCCCACAGGCCTGAGCAAGTTCATTCACAGACGTGGTATCGCCAGACCGCGGAACGGGAAATTGCGAAGGTCCAATATAACTTTGGTGTATGGTATTACAACGGCTACCATCTGAATAAAGATCGCCAATTGGCGTTGGAATGGTACCTGAAAGCTGCGGAGCGTGGGCTACCTGAAGCTGAAAAAGCCGTAGCAGGTATGTATCTGCGCGGCGAAGGGACGGAAAAGAACACCCTGCTGGCGCTGATGTGGTACAGCCGGCTTGGTGGGCATTATGTGGGAGCGTGGGTGCTGGGCACCGATACCGAAAAGTAGAGATAAATATATTGTCTTTGTCCCATCAAGTATAAAAATACTGAACCTTATTGGATTTTATGTGTATTTTATAAGTATGAGAACTGTGGAGTGCGCGGCTCATTGTTAACACATAACTGCCCGGCTTATATGTATTTAAATAATTCACGGTGTAAATAATTTGCCTTGCAGGGAGTGGTTCATATCGAATGGTATTAAAGGAATGGCCTGGTGTCTCTATCTTTTTCTCAATCTACGGGGATGGTGTTCGATCTTGAAGTCGTACCATCAATTGACGATCAGCCTCCACGCATTATCATGCTGGGTGCATTATGTCCCGACTCAGGGACAGAGCTGGAGTTAAAAGTTTCTGGCGACCCCTATCCCGCGTTGCAGAAATTAGATAGTTTGTCTGAAGGTGCGAGTTTCGTCCTTGGTCATAATATCATTGAGCACGATCTTCCTATTCTACGAAAAGTTTATCCCTCTTTATCGCTCCATTCTTTACCCGCGATTGATACATTGCGTCTGTCGCCGCTGGCATTTCCGCAGAACCCGTACCATCGTCTGGTGAAAGATTATAAACTCATTCGTGATAGCCTGAATTCACCGCTGTCAGATTGTCATTCTACCTGGACGCTTTTTAACGATCAGCGTCTGGCCTTTACACAATTGAATACGGTGAGTCGAAAGGAGTTGTTGTGTTATCAAACATTATTAGCTCCGGCGACAGATTCTGACCTGGCTGCTTTTTTTGTCTCACTGACAGGTCGTAACGCTTTACCTCTATTTGATTTAAAGGCGCTTCTTCCGGAAATTTTACAAGAATCCGATCCCGCTTTGTCTCGAGATTTGAAGGTCTGTCGGACACGGCTGGAACACCTGCTTGAGCGGGATTTGCATAATCCTGCACAACATTTGCCGTTAGCTTATGCTTTGGCATGGCTTCGTGTTTCGGGCGGGAATTCTGTTCTGGCTCCCTGGGTAAGGCATCAGTTCCCTGAAGTGCAACAACTGGTTCACGAGCTGCGCGATGTCCCTTGCGAGCGGGCCAATTGCCAATATTGCCAGACAACCCATAATCCACGTCATGAACTTAATCGTTATTTCGGCTTTGCCGATTTTCGTTATGAGCAGCCGGGTAAGAGTCTGCAACATGACATCGTGCTTGCGGGTATGCGAGGGCAACATGTTCTGGCTGTACTGGCAACCGGTGGGGGTAAGTCTTTATGCTATCAGTTGCCTGCCCTCAATCGTTTTCATCGCAATGGCAGCCTGACAGTGATTATTTCCCCCTTACAATCGCTTATGAAGGACCAGGTCGATGGGCTTCTTGAGCGTAATATCCAGTGTGCGGCGGCCCTGAATGGGCTTTTGACCATGCCGGAGCGTGCGGATGTCCTGGAGAAAATTCAGATGGGGGATGTCGGTATCCTGCTGGTATCTCCGGAACAATTTCGCAATAAAGCATTCAGACGAGCGCTCAGCCAGCGTCAGATTGGGGCATGGATTTTTGATGAAGCGCATTGCCTGTCGAAATGGGGCAGCGACTTTCGGCCCGATTACCTCTATGTTTCTCGTTTTATCCGCGAATATACGGGGGAAAATACACTTTCTCAGATAGGCTGCTTTACTGCGACCGCGAAACCGGATGTGCTTGCTGATATACGCAACCACTTTAAGGATACCTTGAATATCGATTTTGCGGTTTTTCATGGGGGCCATGAGCGTACTAATCTCTATTTTGACGTATTACCCTGTGTTCGAGCTGAAAAATGGCAGCATACGGATCGTTTGCTACACGAGTATCTCGATAACCAGACCGGTGGAGCGGTTGTTTTTGTCTCAAGCAGAAAGAATGCAGAAGCGCTATCCGATTTTCTGATAGGACAAGGATGGCCATGTAAGCACTTTCATGCCGGGCTGGAGCCCAATACGAAAACAGATATTCAGGACAGTTTTAAAGCGGGCCAATTGCGAATCATTGTTGCGACAAATGCGTTCGGAATGGGGGTGGATAAGGCTGATATTCGGCTTGTTGTTCATGCTGATATTCCCGGATCGCTTGAAAACTACTTACAGGAAGCGGGACGCGCTGGCCGCGATCAAGAAGATGCGCGCTGTATTCTTTTATACGACCCACAGGATATCGAAACGCAATTTGGCATGAGTGAGCGTTCAAAATTAAGTATCCGGGATATCCAACAAATTTTACGTAAGTTGCGTAACGAAAGTAATCGAAGAAAGGGAAATAAACTTGTGATTACTGCCGGAGAAATCTTGCAGGATGATAGCGTTGACACAACCTTTTCTGCTGATGAACGAGACGCGGAAACGAAGGTGGTTACCGCCGTAGCCTGGCTTGAGCGTGGTGAATATCTTAAACGTGAGGAAAATCATACTCAGATATTCCCAGGAAAACTTAATCTTGCTGAGGAAGAAGCGGAAAATCGCCTGCTGAAAGCTCAGATACCGCAACGTCGGCGTGAGGAATACCGCGCTATCCTGCGTTTTCTCTATAATGCAGACGTTGCGGAGAGAATAAATACCGATCAGCTCATGCAACTGACCAGCCTCGAGTCAGAGGAAATTGCCAGTGCGTTAAAGCAATTGGAAGAGTTGGGGATATTAATTAATGACTCTCAGATTACAATATACGTGCGTTATGGCGTGGCCGGCGCTTCTCTCCAACGGCTCCAGAACTCCTTAAAACTGGAGTCAGCTCTGCTAAAACGCCTGCCTGAATTGATGCCCGATGCCGAACAGGGCGGATGGCAGGATTTACAACTGCCTGTACTTACCATGGAGTTGAAAGCCCTCACCGAAATTGAAGGGTTACTCCCAATACATGTTTTGCGATTATTACGTAGCCTGGCCCAGGATCATGATTCAGATGGTCATCAGCGCAGCACTTTTGAACTGAGGCAGATTAATCGGGACTACCTCAAACTCCGAATTAAAGGTCGGCATCTCTGGACGAGAATTGTTAGCTTCGGTGATGTGCGGCGTATATTGGCAGGTAAATTTCTCGAGCAAATGATCGCAAAGCTACCCGCTGGATTGCGTGGTGCCGATTTATTAATTGAAACAAGCTTTGGCGAATTACTTCAGATTATTGAAAACGATCTGGAACTACAACACATTGTGCCCATTAACAATCGTCGAAAAGTTATTGAGCATGTCTTACTCTATCTTCATCGGCAGGAGATTTTAACGCTCAACCATGGCATGACGGTAATGCGCCGGGCCATGACCATAGAAGTGAATAAAGATGATAAGCGCAAGACTTTCCTTAAGGAAGATTTTTTGCGTCTTGATGAACATTATCGTGAAAAGCGTATACAGGTACACGTAATGCGCGAATATGCGGAACAAGCCCTCGAAAATATGGCAAAGGCACTACGGCTGGTTCTTGATTACTTCACTGGTTCCAAACAGGATTTTATAAAAGGGTATTTTACTGGTCGAGAAGAGGTGCTCAAACTGGCGACCAGTGAAGAATCCTGGAATTCGATTATAGGGATGTTAAATCCGACGCAAAAAGACATTGTAGCTGATGATGACGATCTCAATCGTCTAATTCTGGCGGGCCCCGGTTCTGGAAAAACGCGAGTGATCGTGCACCGCATTGCTTATCTACTTCGTGTGCGTCGCATTGCGGCATCTAGCATCGTAGCGTTGACGTTTAATCGCCATGCCGCTAATGAAATTCGTAAGCGTCTGTTAGCACTGGTTGGCGCGGATGCTTACGGTGTGAGCGTCATGACTTACCATAGTATGGCGATGCGTTTAACCGGTACTCGCTTTGAGCGTGGCTTTGACGTAAATAGTGGTTCCCTTGATCAAGTCTTAAGGGATGCAGTCGAGTTACTGGAGGGTAAACGGAATATCGAGGGTGAGGATGACCTTCGGGAACAACTACTCCGTGGCTATCGTTATATTCTGGTCGATGAATATCAAGATATTAATGAAATGCAATACCGATTAGTCAGTGCGCTTGCAGGCCGTCATGCTGAAGAAGATGGGCGTTTATGTATAATGGCAGTAGGGGATGATGATCAAAATATTTACGCATGGCGCGACACGAATAATATTTATATAGAGCGTTTCCGTGAAGATTATACGGCGTTAACCAGCTACCTGACTGAAAATTATCGTTCCTCCCGCAATATTATCGATTCCGCTAACCAAATAATTAGCCTGAATCCTGGGCGTATGAAAGCGGTGAATCCAGTACAGATTAACCACGCGAGAGCCGCTCTGCCTTATGGTGGAGAATGGGAAGTGCGCGACGCACAGCGGCAGGGGCAGATCCTGAGAATGCAGATCGACTCAGTCGATGCGCAGCAGGTGAATGTGCAGGCGCAAGCAGCCTTTAGTGAGTTAAGCAGACTGATTGCGCTTGATAATGGAGGCTGGAACGGGTGTGCGATTATTGCACGAACACACCGCTACTTAGTGCCGGTTCAGGCGTTGTGTGAAAAGTACCATATTCCCTATTTTATGGCCGCAGATAAAGACGCGCTTCCCCCGATTACTCGCCAACGCAGTTTTGTTGCTGTTATCGATTTCTTACGCAAAATCGACAGCGCATCCCCCAGCGAGGTTTGGGAACGCATAGCTGGCTGTTATTTATTGAAGGATGCAGAGTGGGAACGTTTTTTTCGCGATGCTTTTGAACAACTGCAAGGAGAACTGGGGGATAGTCAGTTATGGGGGCAGGCCTTCATCGACTGGATGTATGACTATGCTCATGAAATTCGTCAGCAACCCAAAAGCGGGCTTTATCTTGGAACGGTGCATTCGGCAAAGGGGCTCGAGTTTCGTCACGTCGTGCTTTTGGATGGTGGCTGGAATACAGATAAAGAGAATATAGAAGCTGAGCGTCGTCTTTATTATGTGGGGATGACCAGGGCTGAGCAAACTCTTACATTATGCGAGCTTGCTGACGGTCACTCGTTAAGTCGTTGTTTGAAAAACAATGTTGCGCATGACGTATTCCAGGGGAAGTCACTCCCGGAACTGGAAGTTAGTTTTCAGTCTCTCGCGTTACAGGAGATAAATATTGGCTTTGCTGGGCGTCACTCTCCTGACGACCGGATACACTCGCATATCAGTAAGCTCCAGGAAGGTGATGTTCTTACTCTGAAACGGGATGGAGCGGTATATCAAATTCTGGATAGCCAGGGATGTGTCGTTGGAAAAACCTCAAGTAAATTTATACCGCAAATCGATTTTGCTCACTGTGAAGTGGCGGCAATCCTTGTCCGGTTTGCTGAGGATGAGGGAGAGGAATACAGGAGCGGGATCAAATCTGCGCGTTGGGAAGTTGTTGTGCCACGCGGAAAGGGGAGAAAGCTGTAGAAATATTATCAGGCAAAATCAGGACATTTTAGGTGATTGGCCCTCTGTGCTTGATTGTGAGGGCCAGCGAATTAAGTGAAAACTCAGCTAGCGCTGCACAGGTGCCTCAATCATCAGGTTCGTTGATTGTGATTCTTTTTTATCCTGATGATGGTGCCACGCGCCGATAGAAGAGTAGACGAAACGCCCAAGGAAGAACATCAAACTGATGAGTAGTATGATTCGAATCATTCGACCATTGAATTGGTGTCGTTTTCGCATACTGGTAGCCTGGCTCACAAAGGGGTCCTTTAACAATACCCACAAACGGGGCGATGTCTACATTAAGGCATAGGGAATCATCGGGGTCAATCAATGACAATGTAAAAAAACGTCAAATGAATCATTAATTAATGTTATATAAGATAATAATGCTATTTACAAAATCCATTAATTAATCTGCCCCACCGCAAAAAATTGAAATTTTATGTTTTTAGGCGTGTTATTTGTTGATTTGTATCAAGCGTTCATGCCTGTTGACCTCTAGAATTCCCAGTCCGAACCGCAGGATAACTTACTTTGCGGGCCACTAAGCCAGGTTGGATGCCTGTCTGAATATACCCAGCAGGATTTGGGATATCCTTAGAGCATCTATGTATTTCTGTAAAACATATAAAAAATATCGTGACTACTGGTGGGCATTACCGCTTGTTTTGCCCTTGATTTTACTGCCAATCATAAAGCTTGCTAATACATATGCATGGATTGATGGGGGCAAGGTATCTCTTTATTATCTGCCGCTGCCATTTATGCTGTCTCTGATGCTTTTTTTTGGCTGGAAAGCGATACCGGGTATTGCTGCAAGCATTTGGCTCTACCTGAGCAAAGACCTCTGTTTTCTTGAGAGAGTTGGTATCGTCCTGCATTTTCTAATCCCGCTGGTTCTTGCCTGGGGTGGATATCATATTTTTATCCCGCGTCGCCAAATGGTTTCTCATGGTGATACGCGGCTGATTGCACATCGCCTGTTCTGGCAGATGTTCTTCCCGGCGACCGTATTCCAGCTGTTGTTTCAGTTTGCAATCTACGTGGGGCTCTATCCCAGCCGCAGTGATTTTCAGTGGGTATCGCCGCTGACATTACGCAGCCTGATTAACTATCAATCGCTGTTGGTGAGTTGTTTAACCGGCGTACCGTTCTGCTACATGCTGATTCGTCTGGCGCGTAACCCTTGCTACATTCGTGGCCTGATTTCGCAGATGCGCCTCGATTTCGATCCTAAAGTAAAGTGGACGGAAGTCGTCGCCTGGCTTATTGCTCTCTCATCGCTGCTTGTTCTCCTGCTGATGCCTTTGACCAATCAGAGCACTATTTTCAGCACCAACTACACGTTGTCGCTGCTGCTGCCCGTGACGCTGTGGGGAGCAATGCGTTTTGGCTATCGCTTTATCTCGCCGTTGTGGACTCTATTGCTGATTGTGGCGATTCACTTCCATTATCACTATTTGCCTATTCATCCTGGTTATAGTTCTCAACTGGCGATCACCTCATCCAGTTATCTGGTGTTCTCCTTTATCATTGCTTACATCGCCGTGCTGTCAACGCGTGAGCGAACTATCCATGCCCGAGTACGGAGGATGGCATTCCTCGACCCGGTGGTGCATTTACCCAATCTCCGCGCCCTGAATCGGGCAATTGATGCTGCGCCCTGGTCGGTGGTCTGTTTCCTGCGAATGCCCGATCTGGAAGTGCTGGGCCGCCATTATGGCGTGATGCTCCGCATAAACTATAAACAGAAACTGGCAGAGTGGCTGAGCGAGGTACTGCGGCCCGGGGAAGATGTATACCAGCTTTCTGGACACGATCTGGCAATGCGGTTGAATACTGAAGACTACCAGCAACATATCGCGCGGGTAGATGCCAGAGTGAAGCAATTCCGCTATATCTGGAACGGGATGCCGCTTCAGCCACAGGTCGGAATGAGCTACTGCTACATTCATTCGCCGGTTTCACACCTTTCCCTGCTGCTGGGAGAGCTGAGTACCATAGCCGATTTGTCACTGATTTCTCACCAGCCGGAAAACCTTCAGCGGCGCGGCGCTCTGCATTTGCAGCAGGAGTTAAAAGATAAAGTGGCGATGATGCTACGCGTGCAGCAAGCGCTTGAGAACGATCGTTTTTGTCTGATGGCACAACCAATAGTCAGCGTTCGTGGCGATGATTATCATGAAGTACTGCTGAGGATGATTGGTGATAACGGGGAACTGATTTCCCCCAATGATTTTCTGCCTGTCGCCCATGAATTCGGTATGGCATCGCGGATTGATCTTTGGGTTCTGGAACATACATTGCGTTTTATGGATAACAATCGGGAACATCATCCTGGAATGCGCTTGTCGGTTAATTTATCGCCGTCGACGGCCTGCGGGCTGGATTTTTCTCAGAAGGTGGCTGATTTACTGGCGAAATATAATATTGAAGCCTGGCAGTTGATTTTTGAAGTCACGGAAAGCCATTCGCTGAGCAACCCGGAGCAGGCTCGTCAGACGCTGGCAGTGCTTCAGGATATGGGATGCCGCGTGGCGATTGATGATTTTGGCACCGGTTACGCGAGCTATGCGCGACTGAAAAACGTCAGCGCCGATATCTTAAAAATAGATGGGAGCTTTATCCGCAATATCGCGACCAGCAGCCTCGACTACCAAATTGTCGCCTCCATTTGCCATCTGGCACGGATGAAAAACATGCGCGTGGTCGCGGAGTTTGTCGAAAATGAAGAGATTCGTGAAGCAGCGATATCACTGGGAATTGATTACCTTCAGGGATATTGCATCGGCAAACCAGCTCCTCTGGAGGAGCTGGCTACGGAGCATTTACCGCTACTGCCGCAATCAGGCAGCGATTTCCGGTGAACTTTCTTCGGTAATTTTTAACAACCAACCGGAAACGCCTTCCCAATATTCCTGCTCTTTTTCCAGATCGAGCAGGACCAGCGCATTCTGGCTAAACCAGCCGTGCGGGAAACAGAGCGTCCAGTGATGGGCCTCTGTTTTCAGCGTCAGCGTCGGCGGTTTAGTGGTGGCCTGACGCTGATTATTCAGCAGCACGCCAAGGCGCAGTAACTGAATCATCGGCAGGAACTGTTTTTTCTTGAACAGTGTAAAGCGCGGAAGATCATCCAGCTTGATGCCTTTACGATGATAGCGAACCAGCGTCGCCATCAGTGATTGCTGTTCCTGATTGAATCCCGGCAGGTCGCTATTTTGCAGAATATAAGCGGAGTGGCGATGCATACCGCTGTGATTAATATTCAGTCCGACTTCATGCAGCAAAGATGCCCATTGTAACAGAGCCGCCAGTTGTGGGTGTCCCAGCTTTGGATTCTGCGCCAGCCACTGTTCATACATATGCGTGGTGGTTTCCAGCACGCGCTGTGCCTGCTCGCGGTCAATGTTGTACTGGTTTGCCAGACTTTGCGCGGTACGGCTACGAACATCCTGATGACGGAAACGGCCTTCCATTTCATACAGTACGCCTTCGCGTAGCGCGCCATCGGACAAACGCAGCTCTTTAATCGCCAGTGAGTCAAACACGCCGCACAGAATCGCAAGCCCTGGAACAAACACGTTTTTACGTTCTTCGGAAAGACCCGGTAGGCTTAGCGCCGAAAAGTTCTTACATTTCAGCACGCCTTCCACCAGCATCTCGAGGCGTTCAGGGGTAATGAAACCATCCTTTTCACCCATTTCGATCAGCACTTCATGGGCGGCTTTTATCGTGCCTGATGCGCCCAGCGCAACATTCCAGCCCTGAATGCGGTATTGCCAGGAGAGTGTCTCCAGCTTTTGTACCGCTGCCAGACGGGCGCGCTGGAAGCTTTCGCGGGTAATCACGCCGCCCGGGAAAAATTGCTGTGCGAAGCTGACGCATCCCATGCGACGGCTCTCAACCAGCTTAGGTTCGAAATCTTCGCCGATCACCAGTTCCGTCGAACCACCGCCGATATCCAGTACCAGTTTGCGGCCTTTTTCCGGTTGGGTGTGCTCTACGCCCATAAAAATCAGACGCGCTTCTTCATTACCTGAAATGATTTCAATCGGATAGGGGATCACTTTTTCAGCACGGGTTAAAAACTCCGTGGCGTTCGCGGCCTGGCGCAGTGAGTGTGTACCCACGATACAGACGCTGGAAGGGGAGAACCCTTGCAGACGTTCGGCAAACAGCGCCAGGCAGCTTAACCCACGCTCCATCGCTTCTTCGCTAAGCATGTTATTTTCATCCAGACCATCAGCCAGATGCACACGTTGCTTCAGGCGGCCGATTATCTGCATCGCGCCGTCAACCACACGGGCGATGACCATATGAAAACTGTTCGAACCAAGGTCTACCGCCGCAAATTCTTGCGGGCGGGGGGCTTTGCTTTTTATGGGCATAGGTTATTCAGGTTGTTCAAGGGATTTTATATAGTCGTAGATCGCCTGCTGGGCCCGCACTTTACGGCGGTTACCACGCGGAACATAGCGATTACTCAGCTCTTTATCGATGTAACGTGCTTTGACCGTGTCGCTGAACAGAATCTCGATAATATCGAGAATGCGCTGCTTCAGGCGCGGATCGAGCAGCGGCGTCGCCACTTCAATTCGGTAGTCAATGTTACGCGTCATCCAGTCGGCGGAAGAGAGGTAAACCTGCTTATCGCCGCCGTTTTCAAAAATATAGACCCGGTCATGTTCAAGGAAGCGGTCAACGATACTGATCACGCGGATGTTATCGCTCAACCCTTCCAGTTCTGGGATCAACGAACACATACCACGAATCAGCAGGTTAACCTGCACGCCCGAACCTGATGCAGCATACAGCCTGTCGACCAGGCCTTTATCAACCAGGTTGTTCAGTTTGAGCGTAATGCCCGCCTTCTGACCGTTTTGCGCGTTGGCGATTTCCCGGTCAATCATCTCATAGAGCAGACGGCGGGAATTTTGCGGTGACACCATCAGGTAATCGAAGGTGACCGGGCGATACGGGTTCTCAATAAAGTTGAACACCCGACGCACTTCATTGGTGATACGCGCATCGGCGGTCAGCAATGAATAGTCGGTATAAATGCGTGCGGTTTTCTCGTTAAAGTTCCCGGTACCGATATGGGCGTAACGCACCACATCCTCGCCTTCTTTACGCGAAATAAGGAACAGTTTGGCGTGAATTTTGAGCCCTGGTGCTGAGAAGATTACGTGAACCCCCGCTTCCGTCAGGCGCTTGGCCCAATGGATATTGGCCTCTTCATCAAAACGCGCCTGTAATTCCACCACTACCGTCACTTTCTTGCCGTTGTGCGCAGCGTGGATCATGGCGTCGATAATGCGGGAATCTTTGGCCACGCGGTAAATGTTGATTTTAATGGCCAGTACGCTCGGGTCGAATGACGCCTGACGCAGCAGTTCCAGCACGTGCTCAAACGTGTGATACGGATAATAGAGCAGCACATCGCGTTCGCGAATGGCATCGAAGCCGTTGCGGAATTTGTCGAACCAGATGTGGCGCAAGCGCGGCATCGGTTTATTCACCAGATTGGCTTTGCCGACGTTCGGGAAGCCAATAAAGTCTTTAAAGTTGTGATAGCGCCCACCAGGAACGATGGAATCGTAGCGGGAGATAGTGAGCTTTTTACGCAGCATTTCCACCATCGCATCAGGCATATCACGCTGATACACAAAACGGACCGGCTCGGCGGTTAAACGTTGCTTCAGACTGGAAGACATCAGCTCCATCAGGCTCGATTCCATTTCGTGAACCAGATCGTATTCGGCATCACGAGTCATCTTCATCGAGTAGGCGTTCAGAGCATCGTAGTCAAAGAAGCCTTTGAAGATGTCATCCAGACAGTAACGCAGAATGTTATCCAGCAGGATCATTGGTTTGCGACGACGCGGCGTTTCCGGCGGCAGATTCACAAAACGAGGAACCTTATCAGACGGAATTTCCAGCAGCGCGTAGTTGGTGTCGTTGCCGCGAATAATCTCCACCGCCAGATAGGTGTAATCATCTTTCAGGAACTGCACCAGGTCCGTTTCCCGGTTCAGCAGAATCGGGGTAATGTGTTGACGCAACTGATGTTTAAAGTAATGACGCAGCCAGCTTTGCTGATTCACTGACAGCTGACGCTCGTTAATCAGGAAGATCTGATTACGCGCCATTTCCAGCAGCAGTTCGTTGTAGAGACCGTCAAATTCCTGATCGGCTTTCAGTACGCGGGATTGGATCTTGCCCAACAGATGACGAGAGTGGGCCGTGGTGCCCTGTTCTTCGCTGATGATAATGCGCCGCTTCAGTTCGGCGAAACGCACTTTGTAGAATTCATCCAGATTATTGGAGTAAATCCCCAGAAAACGCATGCGTTCAATCAGCGGATTGCTTTTATCCGCGGCTTCCTGAAGAACCCGCTCATTGAAGGATAACCAGCTTAGCTCTTTCTCGATATACAGTTTGTCCTGACCCATTACTACTTACACTCCGTTCCATCCACGCGTTATGGCCTGGCTATTATGGCGAGCATTCCAGTTGAATGTCCAACTGTGCCAGAAGAGTATGACACTTATTAAGCGGTGGCAGGGAAATTCATGCCCAAAATACTATTCGCCGGGCGGCTTTGGTGGGAGGATTGATTGTATTAAAATCACCGCAGCGGAAACTGCGGTGAATAAGATTACTCATCTTCAGACGCATAACCACTGACGGGCAGCTTTATACCATCCAGCCAGGCGCTGTTTTCGCGCATGGCCAGCCGACCGTCAACAAACCAGCTCACCACCAGTGGGTAAATGGCATGTTCCTGAGCCTGCACGCGCGCGGTAATATCGCCTTCGTCGTCACCGTCAAACACGGGGACTTTCGCCTGTAAAATTACCGGCCCGCCGTCCAGTTCTTCGGTGACAAAGTGTACCGAGGTACCGTGTACAGCATCGCCGTTTTCCAGCACCTGTCGATGGGTATCGAGGCCGGGATATTTTGGCAGCAGGGAAGGGTGGATATTCAGCAAACGCCCCTGATAGTGGCTGACAAACTCGGCGCTCAGAATACGCATATAGCCTGCCAGCACCACGACATCCGGCGCATAAGCGTCGATTTCGTGCATCAGTTCGCGGTCAAACGCTTCACGACTGGCGTACTGGCTGGCGGTTAACGCATGTTGCGGGATACCCGCATCAAGGGCGCGCTCAAGGCCGAACGCGTCGGCCTTATTGCTGAATACCGCACGAATGGTGCCCTTTATTCTCTTCTGCGCACAGGCGTCGATAATGGCCTGTAAGTTGCTTCCGTTGCCGGAAATGAGCACCACGATATTTTTCATTATTCGATGACCACACGCTGTTCGGAATCAGTGGCTTTGATATAGCCGATTTTCCACGCGTTTTCACCTTTTTCGTTCATCAGGGCGATGGCTTTATCCGCTTCATCGGCTGCCAGCGCAATCACCATACCTACGCCACAGTTAAAGGTGCGGTACATTTCATGGCGGCTGACATTGCCTGCGTCCTGCATCCAGTTAAAGATGGCCGGCCACTGCCAGGATGACTCGTCAATCACCGCCTGGGTGTTGTCCGGCAGTACGCGTGGGATATTTTCCCAGAAACCGCCGCCGGTAAGGTGGGCGATGGCGTGAACGTCAACGTTTTCGATCAGTTCCAGAATGTTTTTCACGTAGATACGGGTTGGCGCCAGCAGATGGTCGGCCAGAGACTTACCTTCCAGCTGTGTGGTTTCCGGGTCGCAACCGCTGACTTCCACGATTTTACGCACCAGTGAATAACCGTTTGAGTGCGGGCCGCTGGAGCCCAGCGCGATCAGCACGTCGCCGTCGGTGACTTTTGAGCCATCGATGATTTCTGATTTTTCTACCACCCCGACGCAGAAGCCTGCCACATCGTAATCTTCGCCATGGTACATGCCCGGCATTTCCGCCGTTTCGCCGCCCACCAGGGAGCAGCCAGACTGTAAACAGCCTTCCGCGATGCCGTTGATCACGCTGGCCGCAGTGTCGACGTCCAGTTTACCGGTGGCGTAGTAGTCGAGGAAGAACAGGGGCTCAGCACCCTGAACTACAAGGTCGTTCACACACATGGCGACAAGGTCGATACCAATGGTGTCGTGACGTTTTAAATCCATTGCCAGACGCAGCTTGGTGCCAACGCCGTCAGTGCCAGAGACCAGCACCGGTTCACGATATTTTTGCGGCAGCGCGCACAATGCGCCGAATCCACCTAATCCACCCATCACTTCCGGGCGACGGGTTTTCTTCACCGTACCCTTGATTCGGTCAACCAGAGCGTTTCCTGCGTCAATATCAACACCGGCATCTTTATAGCTGAGAGAGGTTTTGTCGGTCACTGCTAAGTCTCCACGCGTTTGCGTTAGCAAGAAAAATCGGCGCAATTCTAACAGTCTAAGCAAACGTTTGCGAGCCCATTATGCATCCATTTTTCAGGGCGTGAATTTTTACCGTCCAGCCCGAGAATGCGGTCAAGTTTGATACCGTTCACGAAAATGAAACCGGGTACATTTTTGTCCTTGCATCAGTTGCTTTGAATGCACATGATGCCACTGAAACCGGTTTCTGTTTTTGCGAAAACCAGAATTCAGCGTGTCGTTTTACCATTCGGGAGGGATGAGAACGATGAGCATTGCAGCATTTGATATTGGCGGCACCGCGCTAAAAATGGGCGTTGTGGACGCTCAGGGCTCGATTGTAGAGAAAGGCAAAGCGACCATCCTCGACAGCGACGGCGACCAGATTTTGCAGGCTATGCTCGACTGGGTTGCTACGCATCCTCAATGCACGGGCATTGCTATCAGTGCGCCGGGCTACGTTAATCCTCATACCGGGTTTATCGAAATGGGCGGCGCTATTCGTCGCTTCGATAACTTCCCCATGAAAGCGTGGCTGGAGGCGAAAACATCACGCCCCGTAACGGTTGAAAACGACGCCAACTGCGTGCTACTGGCGGAGCGCTGGCTCGGTAAAGCTAAGAAGATGAATGATTTTCTGGTGCTAACTATCGGCACCGGTATCGGCGGCGCGATTTTCTGCAATGGCAAACTGGTTCACGGTAAGCGTTTTCGCGCCGGCGAGTTTGGTTACATGTTCACAGACAGACCGGGCTCGCGTCACGTAACGAATTACACCATGAATACAACCTGTACGCTGCGCGTGCTGCGTAAACGCTACGCGGACAGCCTCGGGCAACCGCTGGATGCCGTCACCGGCGAAGCGGTTTTTGATGCCTATGAAGCAGGCGATCGCGCGGCGCTTCGTCTGGTCGATGATTTTCTGAATGGCATCGCTACCGGGCTCTATAACCTGGTCAATCTTTTCGATCCTGAAACCATTTTTATTGGCGGCGGCATTATTGAACGCCCCGGATTCCTGGCGTTGCTGCGTGAGCATTTGCGCTGGTTCGGTATCGACGACTTCGTGTGTGCGGCAAGCCAGGGCAACGACGCCGGGCTGCTGGGCGCGGTTTACCATTTCAATCAACAGAACGCGACTGTTTAATGAGGGAAAGCTATGTCTGGATTTAAAACGGGATTTCTGTGGGGCGGCGCGGTGGCTGCGCATCAGTTGGAAGGCGGCTGGCAGGAAGGCGGGAAGGGCATCAGCGTAGCTGATGTGATGACGGCCGGTGCGAACGGCGTACCGCGTGAAATCACCGATGGCGTATTGCCCGGCAAAAATTACCCCAATCATGAAGCCATTGATTTCTATCATCGCTACAAGGACGATCTCAAACTGTTTGCCGAGATGGGCTACACGTGTTTCCGGACCTCTATCGCCTGGACGCGTATTTTTCCAAAAGGCGATGAACTGGAACCGAATGAAGCCGGATTGCAGTTCTATGACTCTCTGTTTGATGAGTGTCTGAAGCTCGGCATTGAGCCGGTGATCACCTTGTCGCACTTCGAGATGCCGTATCACCTCGTCACCGAATATGGCGGCTGGCGTAACCGTAAACTCATCGACTTTTTTGTGCGCTTCGCACAGGTCGTTTTCGCACGCTATCAGCACAAAGTGAAGTACTGGATGACCTTTAACGAGATCAACAACCAGGCCAACTTCCATGAAGATTTTGCCCCGTTCACCAACTCCGGGCTGAAATATCAGCCCGGTGAAGATCGCGAGCCGGTGATGTATCAGGCGGCGCACTATGAGCTGGTGGCCAGCGCCCTGGCCGTAAAAGCGGGGCGTGAAATTAATCCTTCGCTGCAAATTGGCTGCATGATTGCCATGTGTCCTATCTATCCACTGACCTGCGCACCTGGCGACATGATGATGGCGATGAACGCCATGCATCGCCGCTACTGGTTCACCGATGTGCATGTACGCGGGAAATATCCGCAACATTTGCTGAACTACTTCGAACGTCGCGGATTTGCACTGGATATCACCGAAGAAGATAAACAGGCCCTCACTCAGGGCTGTGTCGATTACATCGGTTTTAGCTACTACATGTCGTTTGCCACCAAAGCGACCGACGATAACCCGCAGCTTGATTACGACGAAACCACCAGCCTGGTTTCTAACCCGTACGTGCAGAAATCCGACTGGGGTTGGCAGATTGACCCGGTAGGACTGCGTTACTCGCTGAACTGGTTCTACGATCATTATCAGTTGCCGCTGTTTATCGTCGAAAATGGCTTTGGCGCAATCGACGTGCTGGAAAGCGATGGCACGGTGAACGACCAGTACCGTATCGATTATCTCGCGGCGCACATCAAAGAGATGAAAAAAGCGGTAGTGGAAGATGGCGTTGACCTGATGGGCTACACCCCATGGGGCTGTATTGACCTCGTTTCCGCAGGCACCGGCGAGATGAAAAAACGCTACGGCTTTATCTACGTTGATAAAGATAACGAAGGCAACGGCACACTGGCGCGCAGCCGTAAAAAATCCTTCAACTGGTATAAAGAAGTGATCGCTTCTAACGGCGAGAAGTTGTAATTGCTTTTAAGCGGTCAACCCCGGTTGGCCGCTTCCCTTTCGTAACGCGTGTCTGTGCCGATAATCATTTCTCTCTTCACAGCAACCCTGCCTATGCTTGATCAGCATCAAGTAAAAATATGTTGCCGACGAAAAGAATGGCGGTATAATCCGTCGATTTTTTTTGTGGCTGCCCTATTCAAAGGAGAAAGAGAATGAAGATTGTGGAAGTGAAACACCCACTCGTCAAACACAAGCTAGGCCTGATGCGCGAGAACGATATCAGTACTAAACGCTTCCGTGAACTCGCCTCCGAAGTTGGCAGCTTACTGACCTATGAAGCTACCGCCGATCTGGAAACCGAAAAAGTGACTATCGAAGGCTGGAACGGCCCGGTAGAAATCGACCAGATTAAAGGCAAGAAAATTACCGTTGTGCCCATCCTGCGTGCGGGCCTCGGCATGATGGACGGCGTGCTGGAAAATGTTCCGAGCGCACGTATCAGCGTAGTGGGTATGTACCGCGACGAAGAGACACTGGAGCCAGTACCGTACTTCCAGAAACTGGTTTCCAACATTGATGAGCGTATGGCGCTGATCGTTGACCCGATGCTGGCAACCGGCGGTTCCGTTATCGCTACCATCGACCTGCTGAAAAAAGCGGGCTGCAGCAGCATTAAAGTGCTGGTGCTGGTTGCGGCACCTGAAGGTATCGCCGCGTTGGAAAGCGCTCACCCGGATGTCGAGCTGTACACCGCATCCATTGACCACGGGTTAAACGAGCAAGGATACATTATTCCGGGCCTCGGCGACGCCGGTGACAAAATCTTTGGTACCAAATAAGAGAATAAATCATCAAGAGCCGACTCAAGAGTCGGCTTTTTTTTGAATAAAACTAAATGCAAATCTAATAACAATGAGGAAAACATTATGACGCGCCGTGCTATCGGAGTGAGTGAACGACCGCCGCTGTTACAGACGATCCCGCTTAGCTTGCAGCACTTGTTCGCCATGTTTGGCGCCACCGTTCTGGTGCCCGTCCTGTTTCACATCAACCCGGCAACCGTACTGCTGTTCAACGGCGTCGGTACCTTGCTCTATCTTTTTATCTGTAAAGGCAAAATTCCGGCGTATCTGGGATCGAGCTTTGCGTTTATTTCACCGGTAATGCTCCTGCTGCCACTGGGGTATGAAATGGCGCTTGGCGGCTTTATTATGTGCGGCGTGCTGTTCTGTCTGGTGTCGTTTATCGTTAAAAAAGCCGGTAGCGGCTGGCTGGATGTGATGTTCCCTCCGGCGGCGATGGGCGCAATCGTTGCCGTCATCGGTCTTGAACTGGCCGGCGTGGCGGCGAATATGGCAGGCCTGCTTCCCGCTGAAGGGCAAACACCGGATAGCAAAACCATTATTATCTCCATGGTTACGCTTGCGGTTACCGTATTTGGTTCAGTTCTGTTCCGCGGCTTCCTTGCTATTATCCCCATTCTTATTGGTGTGCTGGTGGGCTATGCGCTCTCCTTCGTAATGGGCGTTGTCGATACCACGCCAATTGCGCAGGCGCACTGGTTCGCGCTGCCAACCTTCTACACCCCGCGCTTCGAGTGGTTCGCTATTCTGACAATTCTGCCTGCTGCACTGGTGGTGATTGCAGAGCACGTCGGCCACCTGGTGGTGACCGCGAATATCGTTAAAAAAGACCTGATTCGTGACCCGGGTCTGCATCGCTCTATGTTTGCTAACGGTCTGTCGACGGTTATCTCTGGCTTCTTTGGCTCCACGCCAAACACCACATACGGCGAAAACATTGGCGTAATGGCGATTACCCGCGTCTACAGTACCTGGGTTATCGGCGGCGCGGCGGTGATTGCGATTCTGCTCTCCTGCGTCGGTAAACTGGCTGCGGCCATCCAGATTATTCCGCTGCCGGTGATGGGGGGGGTATCTCTGCTACTGTACGGCGTGATTGGCGCATCCGGTATTCGCGTCCTGATTGAATCGAAAGTTGACTACAGCAAAGCGCAAAACCTGATCCTGACCTCGGTGATTCTGATCATCGGCGTCAGCGGCGCGAAAGTGCACATTGGCGCTGCTGAGCTGAAAGGCATGGCCCTGGCGACCGTTGTGGGCGTCTGCCTGAGCCTGATCTTCAAACTGATTAGCGTGCTGCGCCCGGAAGAAGTGGTGCTGGATGCTGACGACAGCGACGTCTCCACCCGCTGATCCTCTGACCGGGCGGTGCGCCGCCCGGTTCTCTCATGGGATAATTCTGTGATAAACTCATCGCGTTTTTACGTAAGCTCATGAAGAGGTCCCTCTGAACGCACCGGCACAGCTCTCTTTGCCACTCTATCTTCCCGACGACGAAACGTTTGCGAGTTTCTGGCCGGGTGATAACCCTTCTCTCCTTGCAGCCGTGCAAAACGTCCTGCGTCAGGAACACAGCGGATACATCTATCTTTGGGCGCGGGAAGGGGCAGGGCGTAGCCATCTGCTGCACGCAGCCTGTGCTGAACTCTCGGCGCGCGGTGATGCCGTGGGCTATGTTCCGCTGGATAAACGCACCTGGTTTGTGCCGGAAGTGCTGGAAGGGATGGAACAGCTTGCGCTGGTGTGTATCGATAACATCGAGTGCGTCGCCGGAGATGAACTCTGGGAGATGGCGATTTTCAACCTGTATAACCGGATCCTCGAAACCGGGAATACCCGACTGCTGATCACCGGCGATCGTCCACCGCGTCAGCTTAATCTCGGCCTGCCGGATCTCGCTTCTCGCCTGGACTGGGGGCAAATTTATAAACTTCAGCCCCTCTCTGATGAAGACAAACTGCAGGCATTACAGCTGCGCGCGCGTCTGCGCGGGTTTGAGCTGCCGGAAGATGTGTGCCGTTTCCTGCTTAAACGGCTGGACAGAGAGATGCGTACGCTATTTTTAACGCTCGACCAGCTGGATCACGCGTCGATTACTGCCCAGCGAAAACTCACGATTCCGTTTGTGAAAGAGATTCTGAAGCTGTAGCGGTTAGTGCGTGCTGCTACCTAACAGTTCCGTATCCAGGACGCCAGTAATCTCTTTTACCAGTACCGGCTCCATTCCGTTTTTCAGCAATGCAAGCGCAATGCGCCGTGCTTCTTCACCTCGCCCCTCTTCAACTCCTCTCGTCCAGCCTTTCTGCTCAAGATATTCGGCAATAGTCATAAGCGTTCCCTCATGGTGTGACGTGCGCTGAGAAAGCTCCTGAATCAGCTTCTCAGGATTCTCGGCGGTGCCGGTATGCAGCATGTAATTCAGTATGGCAAGCAGCCGATCCTTGCTAGTGTATCCCATCGTTAAAAGTGCAGCTAGCGGGGCGATCTGTTCGGAAAGATCCCGTAAACGGATGTGTTTTTGCAGCAGTTCAAGGGTAGCAATTCGTCGATGCTGCATAATTTCGCTGTCGGGAACGACGGTAATATCGACCAGCGGAAAAGGCTGGCTATACAGACGCTTAGCCAACTCTGGATCGGAAAACTCGTCAAACCAGCGCAGGCTGTAGGGATAGGGCGTCGCCTCGCCGTGATAAAACAGCAAGGGGATAACGATCGGCAAGTGTTTATTTTTGGCATCCAGATGCCGTTGCATAACGTCCAGCGAGTAGCGCAGCATTCGAAAAGCCATGTGTTTTTCCGGACGACTTTGATGCTCAATCAGCGTGTAGATATAGCCGTCGCCTGCCTGTGTTTTCACCGAATAAAGAATATCAGAAATGCGCGATCGCAGATTCTTCTCCACCATGCTGGTGGCTTCCAGTTTTAAGGTGCTTAGATCACAAATGGCGCGTAACGGGGCTGGCAGATAAATGTCGAGAAAATCACGCGCCGTGTCCACGTGCGCCATGAAATGTTTAAAAATCGCATCGTGCGGCGTGGATGTGCTTTGTTCTTCCATAAATCCCTCAATGGGATGTTGACCAATGGAGGGACTCTGGCAGGGGATAGGCCAAACAACAACATGAGGACTTGCAGGTTGCGAGGCGTTATCAGGAGAACATTCACTGGCATGCAACGTTGCATCAGAACGACGTAAATGCTCGCATTTCAGGGGGACGGAATGGGCCGCAGCCGGTAAAACACGGCTGCGGTAAACTCACACTAGCTAACGATTTCCAGAACCTGCTCCGGCGGGCGACCGATGCGGGCCTGGCCGTTGCTCACCACGAGCGGGCGTTCAATCAGCTTCGGGTTCTCAACCATCGCCTGAATCAGTTGCGCTTCAGTCAGTTGGCTATCGGCCAGATTGAGTGATTTATAGAGATCTTCTTTCTGGCGCATCAGTTCGCGGGCGCTGTTCATGCCCAGCATTTGCAGCAACTGCTTGATGCCTTGCGCATCTGGCGGCGTTTCCAGATAAAGCACCACTTCCGGCTCAACGCCGTTGGCTTTCAGCAGGCTTAAGGTTTCGCGACTCTTGGAGCAGCGCGGATTGTGGTAAATTTTTACCGCATCAGTCATAAAATCTCCCGTGATTCTGACGTTTTTTGCTCCGGCCTTACATTTTCGTGTAAGGGCGGAAACGTTCCTGTAATTGACGAAGCTGGTCGATACGCGCGTCGTAGCGCGCCTGTTCCAGGCTCCTGAGTTTGACCTGGGCGCTGGCGCTGCTCAGAAGAGAAATCGCCTGGTCGAGCCTTCCCACTAACGCCATATTCTCGGCTCGGGCGGCCAGTTCCTGATCGCGATGGCCCAGTTTAGCCTGCGCCTGCGCCAGCAGCTCCCAACCATTGGTGTCATCTTTATAATTAAACGTGTAGCGGTTAAGAATGGTCACCGCTTCGGACGCCTGGCCTGCTTCCAGCAGGGCGTTGGCCAGGTTGAGCTGCAGCACCGGGTTGGTGCGCAGATCGCGCGCGCTTTTCAGGCGGGTAATGGCGTCGGCGGCTTTGTTCTGGCCCAGATCGATATCGGTCGCCAGGTCAAGATACCAGGGGTTTTGCGGGTCGGCGGCCAGTAATGGGCGCAGCAGGCTACTCGCCTGCGCGTTGTTCTTCGCTTCCATCGCCTGAAGCGCGCGGCCATACTGCGCGGCATTTTGTTCGCGAACATTGCCTTTTGACCAGGCGTCGAGCAGATCGCTGGTCAGTTGATTCTGCCCGGAGTTATACATACCAAGCGTACGCGCTTTCGCCAGATAGAAATCAGCGGAGGATTGCACCACCATCGGTTTCATCTGGTTGGCGCGGTTACGCGCATCGGCCAGACGGCTTTCCGGCAGGGGGTGAGTCAGCAGCATTTCCGGCGGGCGTGAGGAGTAGCGCGCCTGGTCGAGCAATTTATCCATGAATGCCGGCATCGCCTGCGGGTCGAAGCCGGATCGTTGTAACACCTGAATCCCGATACGATCCGCTTCTTCTTCATTCTGACGAGTGAAGCTGATCATACTCTGCTGCGTACCGGCGAGAGTACCGCTCAGCGCCGCCATCCCGGCCTGCGGGCTGGCCATTGCCAGCAAGATTGAGCCGAGTGCGCCAACCCAGGTGAGCGGAGCGTTACGTTTCTGGTCTTCCATCGCCCGCGCCAGATGGCGCTGGGTGACGTGGGAGATTTCGTGCGCCATGACCGATGCCAGTTGGCTTTCGTTATCGGAATAGCGGAACAATGCCGAGTGCAGCACCACGTTACCGCCGAAGAAGGCGAAGGCGTTGATATCGTCGTTGTTGATTAAATAGAAGTGGAACGGCGTACGTACCGACCAGGCGTGCGACACCAGACGCATCCCCAGCGTATTGATGTACTGCACCAGCAGGGGGTCATTAATCAGCGGCGCGCTGCCGCGCAGCTGGCGTACGTAGAAATCCCCCATTTGCATCTCCTGACCAATGGAGAGCGTGCTTCCTGCGGAGGTGCCCATATCAGGCAACGTATCAGCCGCATCCGCAAAAGCGGGGGCTACCTGGCCGAGCGTGAGCGTTGCAATAAGGGATGCCACCAGCGTTTTTTTCAACTGCCTGAACATAACCTCTGTCCTGTAATGTGGGATGTTTCAGTTTGACCGACAGGGCGGCGTTACGTTCCCTGAATGGCTGTTTGGGCAGTTTATCTGGCCTCATAGAGGTTGAAAATGATATTCACATAACTTTTGCTGTTTGTGTCGATAAATAGAAAAAGCGAAGTCTTTTCTGTGACATTTAGATACAATTCGGACACTGTGATCCGCCAATGTGCGTCAGGGAAGTCTATATGCTCGAAATGTTGATGCAGTGGTATCGCCGCCGTTTTAGTGACCCGGAAGCGATAGCGCTGCTGGTTATTCTGGTGGCCGGTTTCGGTATCCTGTTTTTCTTTAGCGGCCTGCTGGCGCCGCTGCTGGTGGCAATTGTGCTCGCGTATTTGCTGGAGTGGCCCACCATTCGTCTGGAGAAACTCGGCTGGTCGCGACGTTGGGCCACCACCGCCGTGTTGGTCGTCTTTGTCGGTATTCTGCTACTGATGGCCTTTGTGGTGATGCCGGTGGCCTGGCAACAGGGTATCTATCTGATACGCGATATGCCCGGCATGCTCAATAAGCTCTCTGATTTTGCCGCCACGCTGCCGCGCCGCTATCCAGCGCTGATGGACGCAGGCATCATCGATGCGATGGCGGAAAATATGCGCGCGCGCATGCAGACCATGGGCGACTCGGTGGTGAAATATTCGGTGGCTTCGCTGGTCGGCCTGCTGACGCTGGCGGTCTATCTGGTGCTGGTGCCGTTAATGGTCTTTTTCCTGGTGAAGGATAAAGAGCAGATGCTGAATGCCGTGCGTCGCGTGCTGCCGCGTAACCGCGGTCTGGCCGGGTTAGTCTGGAAAGAGATGAACCAGCAAATCACCAACTATATCCGTGGCAAGGTACTGGAAATGGTGGTGGTCGGCGTAGCGACCTGGATAGGTTTTATTCTGTTCGGTCTTAACTATTCGCTGCTGCTTGCGGTGCTGGTGGGGTTCTCCGTCCTGATTCCCTATATCGGCGCGTTTGTGGTCACCATTCCGGTGGTGTGCGTGGCGCTGTTCCAGTTTGGCCTGGGGACCGAGTTCTGGAGCCTGTTTGCGGTGTACCTCATTATTCAGGCCCTGGATGGTAACCTGCTGGTGCCGGTGCTCTTCTCTGAAGCGGTGAATCTGCATCCGCTGGTGATTATTCTGTCGGTGGTGATTTTCGGCGGGCTGTGGGGATTTTGGGGCGTTTTCTTCGCCATTCCGCTGGCGACGCTGATTAAAGCGGTGATGCATGCCTGGCCGGATGGTCTGGTGGCCGACGAAGAGTAAATTAAAAGCCGACGCGAAAACGTCGGCTTAAGAACGCTGGCAAAGTGCGCTTTGTTCATGCCGGATGCGGCGTGAACACCTTATCCGGCCTACAAAATATTGCAGAAACCTTGTAGGCCTGATAAGCGTAGCGCATCAGGCGCTCTCTTTAAGCCAGTTCAGCACCACGTCGTGGTGATTGCTGGTTTTGAAATCATCAAAGACGTGCTCAACTTTCCCATCAGCATCAACCAGGAAACTGATGCGGTGGATACCGTCGTAGGTTTTGCCCATAAAGGACTTCTCGCCCCAGACGCCAAACTGTTCACAAACCTGATGATCTTCATCGGACAGCAGGGTGAAGTTCAGCAGCTCTTTTTCGGCAAAGCGGGAGAGTTTTTCCGGTTTATCGGTGCTGATGCCCAGCACTTCCACGCCCGCTTTTTTCAGTTCATCCATATTATCGCGCAGACCGCAGGCCTGCACGGTGCAGCCCGGCGTCATGGCCTTCGGGTAGAAATAGACCAGTACGCGTTGTCCCTGGAAGTCGGTCAAATTTACTTGCTCGCCGTCTTGATCGGGCAAACTAAATTTCGGTGCGATGTCACCGGCTTTCAGTGGGTTCATTAGGCAACTCCATCTTGTTCGTCATGCTGGGAATGATTTATGACGTTTATACTGCCTTGTGCATTCAATTCTGTACATAGGGCTTTGAACGCTTGCTCAATATTTGATGCATTTTTCGTAGCCGGGCTGTGCGCGGTTATCTGAATAAACAGCTGTGGCTGCGCATTTTCATCGCCGGGTTGGGTTCGGGAAACCAGTTCGGCAATGTTCATCTCCCATGAATCGATAAGCGCGGTGAAGCGTTCTATAATATGCGGAGAATCAGGCACCTCAACCTGTACCCACACGGTGGAAGGCATCGCCGGACGTGGCCGCGCGGTGGTGCGCTTCATCACAATCAGCAGATCCAGTTCAGCTCCTTTCAATGGCAGGGTGGACTCAATCAGGGTGATCGCATTCCAGCTACCGGAAAGCAGCATGATGAAAGTGAACTCATCACCCAGCATGGCCAGCCTGCTGTCCTCGATGTTGCAGCCGCAGCTACTGACGTGACGCGTGATGGTATTGACAATGCCAGGGCGATCGGCCCCCAGAGCTGTAATGACCAAATAGTGTTGTAATGTGGCTGTCAAACCGGTGCTTCCTTTAAAAAGGTGAGGTATTCCCTAGGAAAGCATAAAAAAAACCGGCATACAACATTCTGAGGGGCTTCAGTCTCTTGCTTTTATTACGGTACCAAACGTACCATTGAGACTCATGTCCGCACGTCAGCACAGAGGATGGCTCCATGTTCACGGGAAGTATTGTAGCGCTTGTCACGCCGATGGATGAGAAAGGTAATGTCGACCGTTCAAGCCTGAAAAAACTGATTGATTACCATGTCGCCAACGGGACCTCGGCGATTGTATCTGTAGGGACGACTGGAGAATCGGCGACGCTTGGCCACGACGAGCATGGCGATGTCGTGATGATGACCGTAGAGCTGGCCGATGGCCGTATTCCGGTTATCGCGGGCACCGGGGCGAACGCCACTGCAGAGGCGATAAGCCTGACCCAGCGCTTTAACAACACCGGCGTAGTCGGTTGCCTGACCGTGACTCCTTACTACAACCGTCCAACTCAGGAAGGTCTGTTCCAGCACTTTAAAGCGATCGCAGAACATACTGACTTGCCACAAATTCTGTATAATGTGCCGTCTCGTACGGGTTGCGATATGCTGCCAGAAACCGTGGGTCGCCTGGCTGAAATAAAAAATATTATCGCAATCAAGGAAGCAACAGGGAACTTAAGTCGTGTTCACCAGATCAAAGAGCTGGTTTCAGACGATTTCATCCTGCTGAGCGGTGATGATGCCACGGGTCTGGACTTCATGCAGCTTGGCGGTCAGGGTGTGATTTCCGTCACTGCAAACGTTGCTGCGCGTGAAATGGCAGAAATGTGTAAACTGGCCGCCGCTGGCGAGTTTGCGAAAGCGCGCGTCATCAATAATCGTCTGATGCCGCTGCACAATAAATTATTTGTCGAACCCAATCCTATCCCGGTTAAATGGGCGTGTAAGGAGTTGGGACTTGTAGCAACCGATACGATGCGTCTGCCGATGACACCTATCACCGACCACGGTCGCGATATCGTCGCCTCTGCAATGAAGCACGCCGGTTTGCTGTAAAGTTTAGGGAGATTTGATGGCTTACTCAGTACAGAAGTCGCGCCTGGCAAAGGTTGCGGGTGTTTCACTTGTCCTGCTGCTTGCAGCGTGCAGTTCCGACTCGCGTTATAAGCGCCAGGTGAGCGGCGATGAATCCTATCTGGATGCCGCGCCGTTAAGTGAACTTCACGCGCCGGCTGGCATGATCCTGCCGGTTCAACGCGGTGATTATAACATTCCGGTTGCTAATGGTAGCGGCGCAGTAGGTAAAGCCCTGGACATCCGTCCGCCGGCACAGCCTCTGGCGCTGGTTTCTGGTGCGCGCACGCAGTTCACGGGCGATACCGCCACGCTACTGGTTGAAAGCGGCCGTAGCGGTAACCTGTGGCCGCAGGTAGTGAGCATCCTTCAGGGTAAAAACTACACCATCGATAAACGTGATGATGCCACCCAAACGTTAACCACCGATTGGGTCGAGTGGAACCGTCTCGATGAAGACCAGCAGTACCGTGGTCGTTATCAAGTCTCCGTAAAACCACAGGGCTACCAACAGGCCGTAGTGGTTAAACTGGTTAACCTGGAACAAGCGGGCAAACCGGTTGCCGATACTGCATCGCTGCAGCGCTACAGCGCCGAGATGCTGAACGTTATCTCCGCAGGTCTCGATCAGAACGCCACTGCCGCGCAGAATGCTTCTCAGAGCACGGCAGGGTCTTCCTTCGATGTGCAGAGCGCAGCGGATGACACGGGCCTGCCAATGCTGGTGGTACGTGGTCCGTTCAACCAGGTATGGCAACGTCTGCCTGGCGTGCTGGAAAAAGTGGGCATGAAAGTGACCGACAGTACCCGTTCTCAGGGCAGCATCAACGTGACCTACAAGCCGCTGTCTGACAGCAGCTGGCAGGAACTGGGCGCGACCGATCCGGGTCTGGTCTCCGGTGATTACAAACTGCAGGTCGGTGACCTCGATAACCGCAGCAGTCTGCAATTCATCGACCCGAAAGGTCATACCCTGACGCAGTCTCAGAACGACGCGCTGGTCGCCGTCTTCCAGGCCGCGTTTAGCAAGTAATATTCAGGGCTGGAGCAATCCGGCCCTTTTTTCTGATATGATACGCAAACGTGTGCGTCGGCAGAAAAGCGGCAAGTTTATCGTTAAATCTCACCAGGAGTAATAAAGATGCAAAAGCAAGCTGAGTTGTATCGTGGTAAAGCGAAAACCGTCTACAGTACGGAAAACCCGGATCTGTTGGTGCTCGAGTTCCGTAACGATACATCAGCAGGGGACGGTGCGCGCATTGAGCAGTTCGATCGTAAGGGCATGGTGAACAACAAGTTCAACCACTTCATTATGACCAAACTGGAAGAAGCGGGTATCCCGACCCAGATGGAACGTCTGCTCTCTGACACCGAATGTCTGGTGAAAAAACTGGATATGGTGCCGGTAGAGTGCGTGGTGCGTAACCGTGCGGCAGGCTCGCTGGTGAAACGTTTAGGGATCGAAGAAGGCATCGAGCTGAACCCACCGCTGTTCGACCTGTTCCTGAAAAATGATGCGATGCATGACCCGATGGTTAATGAATCTTACTGCGAAACCTTTGGTTGGGTGAGCAAAGAAAACCTCGCACGTATGCAAGAACTGACCTTCAAAGCCAACGATGTTCTGAAAAAAATGTTTGATGATGCGGGCCTGATTCTGGTCGATTTCAAACTGGAATTTGGTTTGTTCAAAGGTGAAGTCGTACTGGGTGATGAATTCTCACCGGACGGTAGCCGTCTGTGGGATAAGCAAACCATGGATAAAATGGATAAAGACCGTTTCCGCCAGAGTCTGGGCGGTCTGATTGAAGCTTACGAAGAAGTGGCACGTCGTCTGGGTGTTAACCTGGACTGAGTCTCCTGAGTCACTGCCTCACAGAGGGTGCCTGCACCCTCTGAATTTCCCCGTTATTTCCTGTGGTAATCCTTGTCTGAACCGCCTACGATCATAACTATAATTAATAGGATAGGTTCGAGGTAGATATGCGTTGGCAAGGTCGTCGCGAAAGCGACAATGTTGAAGACAGACGAAATGATTCCGGCTCGCCGATTTCAGGCGGCGGGCGAAACATTCGTATTCCCAGCGGGAAAGGCGGCATCATTCTGTTGATTGTCGTGGTTGTCGCGGGCTATTACGGCGTCGATCTCACGGGCTTTCTGACCGGAGAACCTGTATCACAGCAATCCTCCCAACAGCGGAGCGTTAGCCCTCAGGATGACGAAGCCGCCAAATTCACCTCGGTGATACTTGCGACCACCGAAGATACCTGGACCCAGCAGTTCGAAAAAATGGGTAAAACTTATCAGGTACCGAAACTGGTGATGTATCGCGGCGCGACGCGTACGGGTTGTGGCACGGGCCAGTCGGTCATGGGCCCATTCTATTGCCCGGCGGATACGACGGTGTATATCGATCTCTCTTTCTACGATGATATGAAGGAGAAACTGGGCGCGGATGGCGACTTTGCTCAGGGCTATGTGATTGCTCATGAAGTAGGGCACCACGTGCAGAAACTGCTGGGTATCGAGCCAAAAGTCCGCCAGATGCAGCAGAATGCGTCCGAATCACAAGTGAATCAACTCTCTGTGCGCATGGAACTGCAGGCGGACTGCTTTGCAGGCGTCTGGGGCCACGCGATGCAGCAGCAGGGCGTGCTGGAGCCGGGCGATCTGGAAGAAGCGCTTAACGCGGCGCAAGCGATTGGCGACGACCGTCTTCAGCAGCAGAGTCAGGGACGCGTCGTACCGGATAGCTTTACACATGGCACATCACAGCAGCGTTTTACCTGGCTGAAACGCGGCCTGGATAGTGGTGACCCGGCGCAGTGCAATACGTTTGGCAAAATGCTGTAAGTTAATGAATCGCCATCATGGATGAACTTTTCGCTCTCGCGCCGCGCATGGTGCAGGAAGGTGTACGCCGCTTGTTGGTTATCAGCGGCGAGTCACGCTGGGCTCAGCAGCAGGCGCAGGTTTTTCGTGACAGTTCTCATACGGACGTCGTGTGGGTGGGGCCCGAAGCGCAAGCAGAGCCGTACTGCGCGCCTGCAAAGCTGGTGACGCTGCTGGGGCGTGAGTTTCAGCACGCCATCTTTGATGCCCGCCAGGGTTTCGACGTGTCTGCTTTTGCCGCGCTCGCTGGCACGTTGCGCGCCGGAAGCTGGCTGTTGCTGCTGGTGCCGGAATGGGCGCGATGGCCTTATCAACCGGATACCGATTCCCTGCGCTGGAGCGACTCGCCAGAAGCGATTGCCACACCGCGCTTTGTGCACCATTTTTGCGATGTATTGCGCGAAAGCCCGGAAGCACTACTGTGGCGACAGGGGGATGCATTCCCGGAGGTCAATTTTCCCTCGCGCCCACACTGGCTGCGTGCCAGTGGTGAGCCGGATGCGGAACAAGCTGCGATCCTTAACGCGCTGGCGAATGATCCTGCGCGCGTTACCGCCATTACCGCCGAGCGTGGGCGTGGCAAATCGGCACTGGCGGGGATGCACATCCGCAGCCTGAAGGGGCGAGCCATCGTGACCGCGCCGACGCGGGCATCTGCTGACGTGATTGCTGCTTTTGCCGGCGAGCGTTTTCACTTTATGGCGCCGGACGCCCTGCTGGCTTCTACGGAAACCGCAGACTGGCTGGTGGTGGATGAAGCTGCCGCTATTCCTGCGCCATTGCTGGAACAACTGGCCTTACGATTCCCACATCTTTTACTTACCACCACCGTTCAGGGCTATGAAGGCACGGGACGGGGATTTCTGCTGAAATTCTGCGCACATTTCCCCGCGTTACGGCAATTTACGCTCAATACGCCCGTTCGCTGGGCTCAGGGCTGCCCGCTGGAAGCGGTGGTGAATGACCTGCTGATTTTCACTGACGATAGCTTTACCGTTTCCCCGTCCGGCCCATTAAGTTTCAGGGCGATAGAACAGGCGCAATGGTTGTCGCAACCTAAACTCCCCACGGCGATGTATCAGCTACTGTCCGGTGCGCACTATCGCACCTCACCGCTCGATCTCCGGCGGATGATGGATGCGCCGGGGCAACATTTTATCGCAGCCGACACGCCGAATGGCTTGGCAGGTGCGCTGTGGCTGGTGGATGAAGGCGGATTGAGCGCCGAATTAAGTCAGGCGGTATGGGCGGGTTTTCGTCGACCGCGCGGTAACCTGGTGGCGCAGTCGCTCGCCGCACACGGCGGTAGCCCGCTGGCGGCAACATTGATCGGTCGGCGCATTAGCCGGGTAGCTGTGCACCCTTTGCGCCAGCGCGAGGGTATCGGTTCTGCGCTCATCGCCCGTGCCTGTAAGCACGCCTCGGGGTGCGATTATCTCTCCGTTAGCTTTGGCTATACCGAAGCACTCTGGCAGTTCTGGCAACGCTGTGGCTTTACGTTGGTGCGCATCGGCACGCAGCGCGAAGCCAGCAGCGGCTGTTATGCGGCGATGGCGCTGTTCCCGCTCACCGATGCCGGAAAAGAGCTGACGAGGCATGAGCATTTACGTTTATGCCAGGAGTGGCGCTGGCTGCAAGGGTGGGTCGATGAGAAATTGACGCTGCCGCCGGGGCTGGAGTCTATGCTTAATGATGAAGCGTGGTGGGATCTGGCGGGGTTTGCGTTTGCTCATCGCCCGTTGCTGGCTACGCTGGGTAATCTGCATCTGTTGACTTCTCTCAGCCCGTTAGCATTAACGGCGCTGCGCCGCAGATTAGCGCGGGAAGATGAAGCTAAACTTTGCGCAACGCTGGGTCTTCATGGGCGTAAAGCGTTGCTTATCCGACAACGGGAAGAGGTCGCCCAGGCGATGTTTGGGTTTAATCACGCGCGAACTGAACAGCTTCGCGAACGGATAAAGCAGATGCAATTTTTTTAACTATCTCATTCAGTTAAATGGCATGGTCATTCTTTCCGGCCAGCGTAAACTGTGCGGTAACAAAGGAGATAGCCATGAAACACGATCATTTTGTCGTTCAAAGCCCCGCTAAACCCGCGCAACAGCTGCTGCTGTTGTTCCATGGCGTGGGTGATAACCCGGTGGCAATGGGGCAAATTGGCAGTTGGTTCGCGCCGCTGTTTCCTGATGCGCTCATTGTCAGCATCGGTGGCGCAGAGCCTTGTGGCCCGGCTCCGGCGCGTCAGTGGTTCTCTGTGCAGGGCGTGACCGAAGAGAATCGCCAGGCACGCGTTGATGCGATTATGCCAACCTTTATTGAAACCGTACGCTACTGGCAAAAGCAGAGCGGCGTCGGCCCGCTGGCAACCGCATTAATTGGTTTCTCGCAGGGCGCGATTATGTCGCTTGAGAGCGTTAAAGCGGAACCCAATCTGGCATCCCGCGTTATTGCCTTTAATGGCCGTTATGCGACGTTGCCAGAAACCGCATCGACAACCACGACGGTGTATTTGATTCACGGTGGTGAAGACCGGGTTATCGATCTTGCGCATGCTGTGGCGGGGCAGGAAGCTTTATTAGCAGCCGGCGGCGATGTGACGCTCGATATCGTAGACGATCTGGGGCACGCGATTGACGAACACAGTATGCAGTTTGCACTCGATCATCTGCGTTACACTATTCCGAAACATTACTTCGATGAAGCGTTAAGCGGCAGTACACCGAAGAATGACGATCTCATAGAGATGCTTTAAAACAAAATGGGCCGGATTTCCGGCCCGTTTATTATTACGGTTTTTTCGACTGATCGTGCTTCGGCCAATCGTCGTCTTCGTCCCACTTCGCGTTGTTGTCGCGATGCGGAGGAAGCTCCGGCTTATTGGCGAGGAATTTTTTGTGATCGACGCGGTTGAGATCTTTAATCACGTTGATCATTACGCCAACCAGAAACACCAGTACCAGAACCCACCAGTATTTTGACAGCCAGTCCATGTGCGTTACCTCTTAAATGTGTTGTCAGGCGACAAGCTGTTCCATAATGCGCTGATACATCCGCGCCAGCAGTTGCAAATCGGCAGCGTTCACACATTCATTAATTTTATGAATAGTGGCGTTGACTGGACCCAGTTCCACCACCTGTGCGCCCATTCTGGCGATAAATCGACCATCCGATGTGCCGCCCGTCGTCAACAGTTGCGGTTTAATTTCATTATAGTGCGCAATGGCGTTGACCACCGCATCGACCAGTTTACCGCGTTCAGTCAGGAACGGCTGCCCGGAAATCCACCACTCAACGCTGTAGCGCAACTGATGTTTTTCCAGCAGCGCAATCACGCGCGCCTTAATCATTTCGTCGGTCAGTTCGGTGCTGAAACGGAAGTTAAACTGCACGAACAGATCGCCCGGAATCACGTTATTGCTACCGGTACCCGCCTGAATATTCGCTACCTGCATGCTGGTTGGCGGGAAGAATTCGTTACCCTGATCCCACTCAATTGCCACCAGCTCGTTGAGCCACGGTGCGGCGCGGTGAACCGGGTTATCGGCCAGGTGCGGATAGGCCACATGGCCCTGAACACCGTGGATCGTCAGGTTACAGGTCATCGAGCCGCGACGGCCATTTTTCACGACATCGCCCACCACTTCGGTGCTCGACGGTTCGCCCACCAGGCAGTAATCCAGACGCTCGTTGCGTGCCATTAACGCGTCAACGACTTTCACCGTGCCATTTGTCGCGCTGGCTTCTTCATCGGAGGTGATGAGAAATGCCAGTCGCCCCTGATGATGCGGATGCTGCGCGACAAATCTCTCGGCGGCGACCACCATGGCGGCCAGCGAACCTTTCATATCTGCCGCACCGCGGCCAAACAACATGCCGTCGCGTATGGTGGGTTCAAAGGGGGGGTTGATCCAGCGATCGGCATCGCCGGAAGGTACGACATCCGTATGACCGGCAAAAGCCAGCGTCTCTCCCTGACCGCGCCACGCCCAGAAATTCTGCGTATCGCCAAAATCCATATGTTCGATGGTAAAACCCGCTGCGCGCAGGCGTTCAATCATTAGCGCCTGGCAGCCCGCATCATCGGGGCTAAGGGAAGGGCGGCGAATAAGCTGCTGAGCCAGCTCAATGACCGGGCAAGACATAGACTACACCTCATTGATTAACTGCTGATGTTTGCGTGTTTTCTTCATCGGTACGACGTCAGTTCGCTTGCTTCGCACCGAGTGTGCTGTTGCTGACAGGCGGTTTATTGACCGGCTGCCGGGGCGATGTCGGCAAGCCACTGGCTGTAACGTTCATCACTAAAACCCAGCAGCATAGGCTGTGCGGGCGCGCAGAGCAATGGGCGTTTGATGATTGCTGGCATTTCGAGCATTATCGCCGCGGCGCTATCCGCGTTATTGACACCGGCGCGAACGGATTCATCCAGTTTGCGCCAGGTGGTGCCACGCGTATTGAGCAGCGCCTCCCAACCCAGTTCATTTATAAAGGTGGCTAATAATTCTGCCGTTAATCCATCGGCGCGATAATCATGAAAGCGATAGGTGACCTGGTGTTCATCCAGCCAGCGACGGGCTTTTTTTATGGTGTCACAATTTTTTATTCCATAAAGGGTGATCATGTATTGGCATCCTTATTTTTATCAATTAGCAGGTGTAATGAGAGAACAAATATACACGGAATACTCTTAGCAATCCGTATTATCAATTAATTCAGCGTGATTTCCAAAGGCTGATGAATAAAATTTCACTGGAGATGCATACTATTTCTGCCGAAAGCAGGAAAGGTAAGTTATTGGCTGGAAAGATGAACGCAACAATGCAGGCTTCTGGCGAGCAGGAATCACGCCCCGGCGCTACCATTATGGCCGTTATAACAGTTTCTGACGTCTGTTTTTCTCCATTAAATGCGGTGTGGGTGAACTATTTCAAAATGTTGCTGTGCATCACATAATTTTATATTCAGCGGGCCCATAGTTACCGCAAGAAGTGAAAGCAGTCCTGGAGGCAACAATCATAGCAATAGGGTAAACGATCTTCACAGGCCATAAAATTCCACGTAAGATAAGCATAATAATAAGAGAGGCTGTTATGATTGAACGTGAACTGGGGAACTGGAAAGACTTTATCGAAGTTATGCTTCGTAAATGATTCCAGCATTGTGAGTTAAGGGCGCGCTGTTCTTCTTCTCATTATATGTACGGACGTACAAATAAAAAGGCGACTGACCAGTCGCCTTTTTTGTTGGCTGCGATTAGAGGTTACTCGGGCTTCTCTTTCAACGGGAAACGACGGCGTACCAGTACAAAGAACAGCGGTACGAAGAAGATAGCGAGCACCGTTGCGGAAATCATCCCGCCCATCACGCCGGTACCCACGGCGTGCTGTCCGCCAGAGCCTGCGCCGGTGCTGGTAGCCATTGGCAGTACACCGAAGATGAATGCCAGCGATGTCATCAGAATCGGGCGCAGACGCTGACGGCAGGCATCCAGCGTTGCCTGAAGCAGGTCTTCCCCTTCCTGATTTCGCTCGTTAGCAAATTCGACAATCAGTATGGCGTTCTTCGCCGATAGCCCAATCACGGTCAACAGCCCCACCTGGAAATAGACGTCGTTCTCCAGCCCGCGCATCCAGGTTGCCAGTAATGCGCCGATAACCCCCAGCGGAACCACCAGCATCACCGAGAACGGCACCGACCAGCTCTCATACAGTGCGGCCAGACAGAGGAACACCACCAGCAATGAGATAGCATAAAGCGCCGGAGCCTGCGCGCCGGAAAGCCGTTCCTGATAGGACATCGCCGTCCATTCGAGGCCAAAACCCGCCGGAAGCTGGCGCACCAGATTTTCCATGATATCCATTGCCGTCCCGGTACTGACGCCCGGCGCGGCTTCACCGACAATCTCCAGCGCCGAATAACCGTTGTAACGCTCCAGACGCGGTGAACCGGTTTCCCAGCGCGAGGTCGCAAAGGCGGAGAACGGCACCATCTGACCGGACTGGTTACGCACATACCACAGGTTGATATCTTCCGGCAGCATGCGATATTTCGCCGCCGACTGAACGTACACTTTCTTCACGCGGCCGCGATCCATAAAGTCGTTCACATAGCTTGAGCCCCACGCGGTTTGCAGGGTGTCGTTGATATCATCAATCGACACGCCAAGCGCCTGCGCTTTACGCTGGTCGATATCAACCTGCAACTGCGGGCTATCATCAAGGCCGTTGTGGCGCACGCGCGTCAGATCCAGATTTTTGGCCGCCATTTCCAGCAACTGGTCACGCGCTGACATTAGCGCATCGTGGCCGGCTCCGGCGTGGTCCTGAAGCTCCATATCAAACCCGGCGGAACTGCCCAGGCCGCTAATGGCTGGCGGGCTGCTGGCAAAAATGCGGGCTTCATTGATCTTGTTAAACGCTTTGGTCGCACGCTCAATAATGGCGAAGGAGGTACCGGTTTTGGCGTCGCGATCGTCCCAGTCCTTCAGGCGCACAAACATACGCGCCACGTTTTGCCCGTTACCGCCAGGGCCGGAACCGATGGTGGCGAAAATCGAGGTGACGTTATCTTTCTCGTTGGCGAAAAAGTAATCTTCAACTTTCTGCACCACTTTCAGCGTTTGCTGCTGGGTTGCGCCGCTGGGCAACTGCACAGAGGTGGTGAACATGCCACGATCTTCCTGTGGCAGGAAGGAGGTCGGCAGACGCAGGAACAGGAACACCATGCCGCCCAGCAGCAGAACGTAAATCACTATCCAGCGCAGGCTACGATGCAGAATTTTAGCCACGCCCGATTCATAACGACGCGAGCTGGTATCAAAGACGCGGTTAAACCAGCCAAAGAAACCTTTCTTCGTATGCTGAGATTCCCCTTTATGAATGGGCTTCAACAACGTTGCGCACAGGGCAGGGGTGAGGATCATCGCCACCAGCACTGAAAGCACCATCGCCGCGACAATCGTAATCGAGAACTGACGGTAGATGGCCCCCGTGGTGCCGCCGAAAAACGCCATCGGGATGAATACCGCCGAGAGCACCATCGCAATGCCCACCAGCGCGCCCTGAATTTGCCCCATCGATTTACGTGTTGCCTGCCGGGGCGTCAGCCCCTCTTCACTCATGATGCGTTCGACGTTCTCGACCACCACAATGGCATCATCCACCAGCAGGCCAATTGCCAGCACCATCGCGAACATGGTGAGGGTGTTGATACTGTAGCCGAAGGCGTAGAGGGTGGCGAAGGTCCCCATTAACACCACCGGAACGGCGATGGTTGGGATAAGCGTCGCACGGAAGTTTTGCAGGAACAGGTACATCACCAGGAACACCAGCAGAATGGCTTCCAGCAGGGTTTTTACCACATCAGTGATGGAGGCTTTAACGAACGAGGTCGTTTCATAAGCGACTTTGTATTCCAGCCCGCGCGGAAAATAGTCTTTAAGTTCATCCAGACGCGCGATAACCCGCTCCGCGGTTGCCATTTCGTTGGCGCCTGACGCGAGTTTCACCCCGAGGCCCGAGGCGGCATTGCGGTTAAAGCGGCTCAGATAATCATATTTTTCCGCACCCATTTCGACTTCAGCCACATCGCCAAGCGTGACGAAGGAACCGTCCTGGTTAACGCGCAGCGTGATATCGCGGAACTGCTGCGGCGTTTGCAACAGCGACTGCGCGTTTATGGTGGCGTTCAGCGCCTGCTTATCCACAGAAGGCGTTCCCCCCAACTGACCGACGGCGACCTGAGCGTTTTGTGAGGATATCGCGTCGGTAACGTCTTTGGTGGTGAGCTGGAAACTATTGAGTTTGGCGGGGTCCAGCCAGATACGCATGGAGTATTGCGAACCGTAGGCATCAATATCGCCCACGCCGTTCACGCGGCTGAGTGGCTCCTGAATATTACTGGCGACGTAGTCAGCAATATCCTGTTTATCCATGCTGCCGTCAGTGGAGACAAAAGCGATGGTCAAAATGTTGGTATCACCGGTTTTACGTACCGTGACGCCCTGAGTTTGCACCGCCTGCGGCAGTTTACGCAGCGCCGATTGCAGCTGGTTTTGCACCTGCTGGACGGCTTCATCAGGATCGGTACCTGCAAGGAAGCTGAGCGTCACGCTCGCTTGTCCGGTCGCGCTACTTTGTGATGACATGTACATCAGGTTATCAAGGCCGGTCATGTTCTGCTCGATAACCTGGGTGACGGTATTCTCCAGCGTTTGCGCGGACGCCCCTGGATAGTTCGCGGTGATGCGCACGTTCGGCGGCGCAAGATCGGGATATTGTTCAACCGGCAATGAAAAAATAGCCAGGGTTCCCGTCAGACATAACAGGATTGCCAGCACCCAGGCAAAAATGGGGCGATCGATGAAGAAATTCGCCATCAGAAAGAGACCTCGTTATACGTATTTTTAGTGATGCCAATGCTCCGAACACTCTAGCCGCAAGGCTTCCGGCAATCGTGGAGAAATTAAGGAGATAGTGTAAATTATCATGCCGCTTTTCTGCATAGACAGGCATTTCGTCAAGATTATTACGGTCACGTTACAAGAAGTTTTCAGCGGGGATCTTGCCATTAACTGAATGAAACGTAATTTCATTTAAGATGAAATTTTTTGATCTGCCACAGCATAGTGCTAAATAGTCATCATTCCTGGGCAAATGGACATTGCCTGTTGCATAGCTCCTCGGCTAATAAATAGACCTTATAAATATAAAGCTTATATAACCCGGACAGAGGGATGCTATGAACCGTTTTATTATGGCTGACAGCCAAAAATGCATTGGCTGTCGGGCATGTGAAGTTGCCTGCGTAATGTCGCATAACTATGAACAGCATGTCTTAACGCCTGCGCGTTTTCAACCGCGTATCACCGTCTTCAGAAACCAGACGCAGCGCAGCGCGGTCACCTGCCGCCACTGTGAAGATGCGCCGTGCGCACGAAGCTGCCCGAATGGCGCTATCAGTCAACGCGATGATGCAATCCTGGTTGACCAAAGCAAATGTATCGGCTGTAAATCCTGCGCCGTCGCGTGCCCGTTTGGCACCATGCAGATTGTCCTGACGCCCGCCGCCGATGGGCGGGTAAAGGCCAATGCGCAGAAATGTGACCTTTGCGACGGTCGTGATGGCGGCCCGGCCTGCGTGGAAAACTGCCCGGCGGATGCGCTGGCGCTGGTGAGCCCGCAGCGTCTGGCTGACATGTCGAAAAATCGCCGCATGCAGGCAGCCTGTCGCGATGCCCAGCCGTGGCACAGCGAAAGCACAGACCAGCAATCCATCATGCTCAGTAAACGTCAGCAGATGGCGCAAACGCCTGTGCGTGGTGAAGCCGACAAACTGGCGATTGACGCGCGAAAAACCGGTTTTGCGGAAATCTACTTGCCGCTCAGTGAAGATCAGGCGCAGCAGGCTTCTTCCCGCTGCCTGACCTGCGGCGAGCACAGTATTTGCGAATGGACCTGCCCGCTGCACAACCATATTCCACAGTGGATCGAGCGGGTGAAAGCCGGGGACATTGACGCGGCGGTGGCGCTGTCGCATCAGACTAACCCACTGCCGGAGATTACCGGACGCGTCTGTCCGCAGGACCGTCTCTGCGAAGGCGCCTGCACCGTGCGTGACGAACACGGCGCAGTCACCATTGGCAACCTTGAGCGCTACATTACCGACCAGGCGCTGGCGAAGGGCTGGCGGCCTGAAGTGGGCCCGGTAGCGGCAAGTGGTAAACGCGTGGCGATTATCGGTGCGGGCCCGGCAGGTCTGGCCTGTGCCGATGTACTGGTGCGTCAGGGCGTGGAGCCTGTGGTGTTTGACCGCCACCCGGAAATCGGCGGCCTGCTGACCTTCGGCATTCCTTCTTTCAAGCTGGATAAATCGCTGCTGGCGCGACGCCGTGAAATCTTTACCGCGATGGGCATTCGCTTTGAGCTGAACTGCGAAATCGGGAAAGACGTGATGATGAATGACCTACTGGAAGAGTTCGATGCGGTCTTTGTCGGCGTGGGCACCTACCGCTCGATGAAAGCCAATTTAGCCAACGAAGATGCGCCTGGCGTGTATGACGCACTGCCTTTCCTGATCGCCAACACCAAAAATGTGATGGGGCTAAACGAACTGCCAAACGAGCCTTTCATCAACACCGCCGGGTTAAATGTTGTGGTGCTGGGCGGCGGCGATACGGCGATGGACTGTGTGCGCACCGCGTTGCGTCATGGTGCCGCCAGGGTAACCTGCGCTTATCGGCGTGATGAAGCCAACATGCCGGGCTCCAGGAAAGAAGTGAAAAACGCGCGGGAAGAGGGAGCGGAGTTTGAATTCAACGTCCAGCCGTTGACGCTCGAACTGGATAACGCAGGCAAGGTGAACGGGATTCGGTTCATCCGCACCGCGATGGGTGAGCCCGACAGCCAGGGGCGCCGACGCCCCGTACCAATTGAGGGCAGCGAGTTTGTTATGCCTGCCGATGCGGTCATTATGGCGTTTGGTTTCCATCCGCACAGCATGCCGTGGCTGAGCGCCCAGGGCGTCGAGGTGGATGACTGGGGGCGCATTCGCGCGAATGTTGAAAGCCGCTATCGTTATCAGACGACGAATCCGAAAGTGTTTGCCGGTGGTGATGCGGTGCGCGGAGCCGATCTGGTGGTGACCGCGATGGCAGAGGGTCGTCATGCCGCCCAGGGTATTATCGACTGGTTAGGTGTGAAAACGCACGGCGTACATTAACGACAAAACGGGCGCCACGGCGTAGTATGGTTCGCTTCGAATCGCGTTGTGGAGCCCGTATGTCATTTAAGATTGAACTGATTAAAGATAAAGTCCTCTCCGATAACTACTTTATTCTGCGCAATATTACCTACGATTTAACCCGCAAAAATGGCGACGTTATCCGGCATAAGCGCGAAGTTTATGACCGGGGTAACGGTGCCACCATTCTGCTCTACAACCTGCGAAAAAAAAGTGTGGTACTGGTTCGCCAGTTCCGCGTCGCCACCTGGGTTAACGGCAACGCTGACGGGCGATTAATCGAAACCTGCGCGGGTCTGCTGGATAATGACGAGCCGGAAGTGTGCATTCGCAAAGAGGCGATAGAAGAAACCGGCTATCAGGTTGGCGAGGTGCGCAGAGTGTTCCAGCTCTATATGTCACCAGGCGGCGTCACGGAAATCGTGCATTTATTTATTGGCGAGTACGACGATAACCAGAGAAAGACTATGGGTGGTGGCGTCGACGATGAAGACATTGAAGTGCTGGAAATCCCGTTCACCGAGGCGCTGGCGATGATGGCGCGCGGTGAAATCTGCGACGGTAAGACGGTGATCTTGCTACAGTATTTGCAGTCTTCTGGTTTAATGAATTGATTTTACTAAAGAAATAATTATGTATTTTATATGAATCAATCCGACAAATCCGATTGAGCGCAGCGCTCATGGCGTTGAAGATACCCCGGTAAACTGATGTTTTTTTCTTCTGGGGTTGTACCGTTCATGCGTTACCGCGTTCTTCTCTTATTGTTTTTGGGGCTGCTCCCAACGTCTCTGACGTGGGCGTCTCCTGTCCAGCAGGTTTTTTCCGACTGGCTGGTTACCTGCAATAATCAGAATTTCTGCGTCACGCGTAACGTGGGGTTGCATCACGGTCTGGTGATGACCCTCAGCCGCAGTGCGGGCGCGCATATGGACGCTGCGCTGCGTGTTGAACTGGGCGGACTGGTCAATCCGGTCGCCGCCGTACCACCGATTGCGCCGCGACTGCTGCTGGATGATAAACCGCTTCAGCGTGGGGAAGAGCACTGGAAGGTTCAGCCAAAGCTTCTTGCCACGGAAGACAGCGCGACGATAAATGCGTTTTTGCAACAGGTACAGGATGCGCAAGCGATAACCCTGCAAAAAGGGGTCCAGGTGATTTCTCTGAAAGGGCTAAAAGCCGCGCTGCTGTTTATCGATTCGCAGCAAAAACGGGTTGGCAGCGAAACGGCGTGGGTGAGAAAGGGCGACGAACCGCCGCTGAGCGTACCCCCTGCGCCAGCGCTGAAAACCGTCGCCAAAGTCAACCCGACGCCGACCCCGCTCAACCGCGATGAATATAACGATCTGCTCGATTATGGCACCTGGCGGATGAACAATACCCAGTGCTCGCTGGATCCGTTGCGCCGTGAAGTGTGGGTCACCGCACTCACCGATGATAAAGCGCTGATGATGATCAGTTGTGAATCTGGCGCCTATAACACAATTTACCGTGCCTGGCTGGTGTCGCGTAAAAAGCCTCATGCCTCGCATCCGGTGCGCTTGCGTCTGCCGTTCCTGCCTTCCGGGCAGGACAATCGTGACGTCGAGTTGATGAACCTGACCTTTAATGAAAATACGCGCGAGCTTATCACCCTTGAGAAAGGGCGCGGACTGGGCGACTGCGGCGTGCAAACCCGCTGGCGCTACGATGGGCAGCGTTTCCGTTTAGTGCGCTATGCGGGGCAGCCGGAGTGCGATAACTGGCAGGGTGCCGATGCGTGGCCTACCCAGTGGATCACCGGGTAGGTGTGGTGCGGAGAATTGCCGGATGCGGCTGCGCCTTATCCGGCCTACAAAACAGCCGCTCGTAATAACATTCGCTCGTAGGCCCGATAAGCGCAGCGCCATCGGGCATTTGCGCCATAACCTAACGCTTCTTCAATACCGCTTTTGCCTTCTCGACAATGTTCTCAACCGTAAAACCAAAGTACGGGAACAGTTTCTCCGCAGGCGCTGATTCGCCGTAGCCGGTCATCCCGACAATCGCCCCTTTCAGGCCGACATATTTATACCAGTAATCGGCAATGCCTGCTTCGACCGCCACGCGGGCACTGACGCCGGAAGGCAGTACCGACTCACGGTACTCTTCATCCTGCGCATCAAACGTATCCGTTGAAGGCAGCGAAACCACCCGCACGTTTACACCATCCGCGCGCAGTTTCTCTGCCGCCAGCACGGTGATTTCCACTTCTGAACCGGTGGCAATCAGAATCAGGTCCGGCTTACCGCCCGCATCCTTCAGCACATAACCGCCGCGCGCGATTTCCCGAACCTGCTCTGGTGTGCGCTCCATTTGTGCCAGGTTTTGTCGGGAGAGGATCAGCGCCGTTGGGCCGTGGTGGCGCTCCACCGCCGCCTTCCACGCCACCGCGGTTTCCACCTGATCGCACGGACGCCAGGTGCTGAAGTTTGGCGTGAGCCGCAGGCTGGCAAGCTGCTCCACCGCCTGGTGCGTCGGGCCATCTTCGCCAAGGCCGATAGAATCGTGGGTATAAACCATAATCTGCCGCGCTTTCATCAGCGCCGCCATACGTGCGGCATTGCGCGCGTACTCTACAAACATCAGGAAGGTGGCGGTGTAGGGCACAAAGCCGCCATGGTGGGCAATCCCGTTGGCAATCGCCGTCATGCCAAACTCACGCACGCCGTAGTGAATATAATTACCCGCGAGATCCTCTTTCAGTGATTTCGAGCCGGACCAAATCGTTAAATTACTGGGCGCGAGATCCGCCGAGCCGCCCAGCAGCTCCGGCAGAATCGGGCCATAGGCATTGAGGGTATTTTGCGAGGCTTTACGGCTGGCGATTTTCGCCGGCTCCGACTGCATTTTCTCAATGTACGCCTGCACGGTACTCGCCCAGTTTTCCGGTAAGCCGCCGCTCATGCGACGGATGAACTCCGCCGCCAGTTTCGGGTGCGCCTTTTGATACGCGGCGAGCTTCTCTTTCCAGCTCTGCTGTTCTTTTTCACCGCGCTCGCGGGCATCCCACTTTTTGTAAATCTCTTTTGGAATTTCAAACGGTGGATGATTCCAGCCAAGCTGTTTACGCGCCAGCGCGACTTCTTCCGCACCCAGTGCTGCGCCGTGCGCTTCCTCTTTACCGGCCTTATTCGGCGAGCCGAAACCGATAACCGTACGGCAGATAATCAGCGACGGTTTATCCTTAACGCTCTGTGCCTCTTCAATCGCTTTTTTCACCGCCTGCGGATCGTGTCCGTCGATTTCATGTATCACGTGCCAGTGATAAGCCTCGAAGCGTTTCGCCGTATCGTCGGTGAACCAGCCTTTGGTTTCACCATCAATCGAAATCCCGTTGCTATCGTAAAAACCGATCAGTTTGCCCAGCCCCAGCGTCCCGGCAAGGGAACACACTTCGTGCGAAATTCCCTCCATCAGGCAGCCATCGCCCATAAATACGTAAGTATAGTGATCGACAATCTCATGCCCTGGCTGGTTAAACTGTGCGGCCAGCGTGCGCTCGGCGATAGCCAGACCTACCGCGTTCGCCAGTCCCTGGCCGAGTGGCCCGGTGGTGGTTTCAACGCCTGGTGTATAGCCAATTTCCGGGTGGCCTGGCGTTTTGGAATGCAGTTGGCGGAAGTTTTTCAGCTCTTCAATCGGCAGGTCGTAACCGCTCAGGTGCAGCAGGCTATAGAGCAGCATCGAGGCGTGGCCATTAGAGAGAATAAAGCGATCGCGGTCATACCACGTTGGATCCGTGGGGTTATGTTTCATGAAGTCGTTCCACAGGACTTCAGCAATATCCGCCATGCCCATTGGCGCGCCAGGGTGTCCGGAATTGGCTTTCTGAACGGCATCCATACTCAGGGCACGGATGGCATTAGCGAGATCTCTTCGTGACATTAACGACTCCTTAGCAAAAGTGGCGATCTTGATAAGTTATGAGATGCATAACAAAAAAGCATAGCAGACAGGCATAGCATTGTTTTCGATACTTGGTAACATGTTCCTCATATACCAATAACAATGTGAACCCGCCGGCCCGGCCGTGGCGCATCACTTTTTAGTTCGATACGTGAAAGGAACCCCAAATGGACGAGCAGTTAAAACAAAGTGCCCTCGATTTCCACGAATTCCCGGTTCCGGGGAAAATTCAGGTCTCTCCGACAAAACCGCTGGCGACGCAGCGCGATCTGGCGCTGGCTTATTCACCTGGCGTTGCCGCGCCGTGTCTGGAAATTGAGAAGGACCCGCTAGCCGCGTACAAATACACCGCCCGTGGCAACCTGGTGGCAGTGGTGTCTAACGGTACGGCGGTGCTTGGCCTCGGTAATATCGGCGCGCTGGCCGGTAAACCGGTAATGGAAGGTAAGGGCGTCCTGTTTAAAAAATTCGCCGGTATTGACGTGTTCGATATCGAGGTGGACGAACTCGATCCCGACAAATTTATCGATGTGGTCGCGGCGCTGGAGCCGACTTTCGGCGGCATCAACCTCGAAGATATCAAAGCGCCTGAGTGTTTCTACATTGAGCAGAAACTGCGTGAACGCATGAACATTCCAGTGTTCCATGATGACCAGCACGGCACGGCGATTATCAGCACGGCGGCTATCCTCAACGGCCTGCGTGTGGTTGAGAAGAATATCTCTGACGTGCGCATGGTGGTGTCCGGTGCGGGTGCGGCGGCAATTGCCTGTATGAACCTGCTGGTGGCGCTGGGGATGCAGAAACACAATATCGTGGTCTGCGACTCTAAAGGCGTCATCTATAAAAACCGCGAAGCCAATATGGCGGAAACCAAAGCGGCTTATGCGGTGGACGATGACGGCAAGCGCACGCTGGATGACGTGATTGCCGATGCGGACATTTTCCTTGGCTGCTCCGGGCCTAAAGTGCTGACCCAGGAGATGGTGAAGAAAATGGCGCGCGCGCCAATGATCCTCGCGCTGGCGAACCCGGAGCCGGAAATTCTGCCGCCGTTGGCAAAAGAAGTACGCCCGGATGCGATTATCTGTACTGGTCGTTCGGACTACCCGAACCAGGTCAACAACGTGCTTTGCTTCCCGTTCATCTTCCGTGGCGCGCTTGACGTTGGCGCGACGGCGATCAACGAAGAGATGAAGCTGGCGGCGGTGCACGCGATTGCCGAGCTGGCGCACGCGGAACAGAGCGAAGTGGTGGCATCGGCCTATGGCGATCAGGATCTGAGCTTTGGCGCGGAGTACATCATTCCAAAACCGTTCGATCCACGCCTGATTGTCAAGATCGCCCCGGCTGTCGCCAAAGCCGCGATGGACTCCGGCGTGGCGACGCGTCCGATTGCCGACTTTGACGCCTACGTCGAAAAACTGAGCGAGTTTGTCTACAAAACCAACCTGTTCATGAAGCCGATTTTCTCCCAGGCGCGTAAAGAGCCAAAACGCGTGGTACTGGCGGAAGGGGAAGACACGCGTGTACTGCACGCGACGCAGGAGCTGATTACGCTGGGGCTGGCGAAACCGATTCTGATCGGTCGTCCGAGCGTTATCGAAATGCGCGTCCAGAAACTGGGCCTGCAAATCAAACCGGGCGTCGATTTCGAAATCGTCAACAATGAATCTGACCCGCGCTTTAAAGAGTACTGGAATGAGTACTATAACCTGATGAAACGCCGTGGCATCAGCCCGGAACAGGCGCAGCGCGCGGTGATCAGCAACACCACGGTAATTGGTGCAATCATGGTGCATCGCGGCGAAGCGGATGCGCTGATCTGCGGTACCATCGGCGACTATCATGAGCATTACGGCGTGATTCAGCCGCTGTTTGGCTATCGCGATGGCGTGCATACCGCCGGTGCGATGAACGCCCTGCTGCTGCCAAGCGGCAACACCTTTATTGCCGATACCTACGTCAACAACGATCCGACGCCGGAACAGCTGGCGGAAATCGCGTTGATGGCGGCGGAAAGCGTGCGTCGCTTCGGTATCGAACCGCGCGTGGCGCTGCTGTCTCACTCGAACTTTGGCTCGTCTGACTGCCCGTCAGCCAGCAAAATGCGCGACGCGCTGGCGCTGGTGAAAGCGCGAGCGCCGGAGCTGATGATTGACGGTGAAATGCACGGTGATGCCGCGCTGGTGGAAAGCATCCGCGCCGACCGCATGCCGGACAGCCCGCTGAAAGGTTCGGCGAACATTCTGGTGATGCCGAATATGGAAGCCGCGCGTATCAGTTATAACCTGCTGCGCGTCTCCAGCTCTGAAGGCGTCACCGTCGGCCCGGTATTGATGGGCGTGGCGAAACCGGTCCATATTCTGACGCCGATCGCTTCTGTGCGTCGCATTGTGAATATGGTGGCGCTGGCGGTGGTTGAGGCACAAACGCAGCCACTGTAAGCGATTTAATTAATATCAGGCGCGGAAAATTATCCGCGCCTTTTTTATTTCCATTCTTAGTGATCTACCTCTCCTTTTAAATCACCTTGCCGAATTTTGTTATTTACTCTGCCAAAAAATTGCCACGATGAGGCACGTTTTAGCGGAGGCGGCGAGTCATGGATAAAGAACGCATTATTCAGGAATTTGTACCGGGGAAACAGGTCACGCTGGCGCATCTTATTGCGCATCCGGGCGAAGAACTGGCCAAAAAAATTGGCGTTCCCGAGGCGGGTGCTATCGGCATTATGACGCTCACACCCGGCGAAACCGCGATGATTGCCGGTGATTTAGCGATGAAAGCCGCGGATGTCCACATTGGTTTTCTCGACAGATTCAGCGGCGCACTGGTTATCTACGGCTCCGTTGGCGCAGTGGAAGAGGCCTTATTGCAGACGGTCGCAGGCCTGGGGCGTTTATTAAATTACACGCTGTGCAGCCTGACAAAAAGCTAATCCGGAGGGGCGATGAAACGCATTGCTTTTGTGGGGGCCGTCGGTGCGGGGAAAACCACGCTCTTTAACGCATTACAGGGAAATTACACGCTGGCGCGTAAAACGCAGGCCGTGGAATTTAATGACAACGGCGATATTGATACGCCGGGGGAATATTTTAGCCATCCACGCTGGTATCACGCGCTAATAACGTCGTTACAGGATGTAGAAACGCTTATTTATATTCACGCCGCAGACGATAAAGAGAGTCGATTACCCGCCGGGTTATTAGATATTGGCGCGCGTAAACAGCATATCGCGGTGATCAGTAAAACGGACCTGCCCGGAGCGGACGTGGCGTATACCCGCCAGCTTTTGCAGGCAGCAGGATTTCAGTCGCCAATTTTCGAGCTCAACAGCCACGACCCACACAGCGTGCAGAGCCTGATCGATTATCTGGCTGAGCTTACCGAACAGGAGGAAGGGGCAGGTGAAAAAACTCATTATCGCTAACGATATTCGTGCAGCCCATGCGGATGGCGCAAAAGAACTCGCCGTTGTGCTGCGTGCCAGCATTATCACGCCTGAAGCGCGGGAAGTGGCTGACCAGTTAGGTGTTGCCATTCGTGAATGCGATGAGCAAACCGCGCCGTCTGCGATTGAACCTCAGAGCGACACCCAGCGCATTCGCGAAGCCATTATTGCGCAGTTGCCCGCGGGGCAGTTTACCGAAAGCCTGGTCACACAACTGATGGATAAAGTGATGAAGGAGAAGCAGTCGCTGGAGCAGAGCGCCATGCAGCCGAGCTTTAAATCCGTGACCGGTAAGGGCGGCGTGAAGGTGATTGACGGGAGTAGCGTCAGGTTTGGCCGTTTCGACGGCGCGGAACCGCACTGCGTGGGGTTAACGGATCTGGTAACGGAGCAAGACGGCAGCAGCATGGCGGCCGGGTTTATGCAGTGGGATAACGCCTTCTTCCCGTGGACGCTGAATTACGATGAAGTTGACATGGTACTGGAGGGCGAGCTGCACGTGCGTCACGCAGGCGAAACCATGATTGCCAAAGCCGGGGATGTGATGTTTATCCCTAAAGGCGCCAGCATTGAGTTCGGCACGCCCTCGACCGTGCGATTCCTTTACGTTGCCTGGCCTGCGAACTGGCAATCGTTATGAAAGACTTCATCACGGAAGCGTGGCTCAGAGCGAATCATACGCTCAGCGAAGGCGCAGAGATTCATCTCCCTGCGGACAGTCGCCTGACGCCATCGGCTCGCGAGCTGCTGGAAAGCCGTCATCTGCGCATCAAATTTCTCGATGAACAGGGAACCCTGTTTGTTGATGACGAACAGCAGCAACCTCAGCGGGTCCATGGTTTAACCAGCAGCGACAGCCACCCACAGGCGTGCTGCGAGCTGTGCCGTCAGCCGGTAGAGAAAAAACCGGATACGCTCACGCACCTGACCGCCGATAAAATGGTTGCCAAGAGCGACCCGCGCCTCGCGTTTCGTGCGGCGCTCGACAGCACCATCGCCCTGGCGGTATGGCTACAAGTTGAACTGACGGAAGCCTGGCAGCCGTGGCTTGCCGATATTCGTTCGCGTCTGGGCAACATCATGCGTGCGGATGCGGTAGATGAGCCGCTGGCGATGCAGAGTATCGTCGGGCTTAACGAAGAGGAACTGCACCGTCTTTCGCACCAACCGCTACGTTATCTCGACCACGATCATCTGGTGCCAGAGGCCAGCCATGGCCGTGACGCCGCGCTGCTTAATTTACTGCGCACCAAAGTGCGTGAAACCGAAACGCTTGCCGCGCAGGTGTTTATCACCCGCGGTTTTGATGTATTGCGCCCGGATATTTTGCAGGCGCTGAACCGTCTGTCCAGCGCGGTTTACGTGATGATGATCCTGAGCGTGGCAAAGCACCCGCTAACCGTAAATCAAATTCAGCAACGGCTGGGAGGCGCGCAATGATTATTGAACGCGCTCGCCAGTCGGCCCTGCGCACGCCGGCCCGCGTGGTGTTCCCGGATGCGCTGGATATCCGCGTGCTCAAAGCCGCGAACTCTCTGCATCAGCAGAAGCTGGCATTCCCCATTCTGGTCGCCAGCCCGTTCGAACTGCGGCAATTTGCCCTCAGCCACCGTGTCCCGATGGACGGTATTCAGGTTATCGACCCGAATGGCAATCTGCCGATGCGAGAAGCATTTGCCGGGCGTTGGCTGGCGCGCGCAGGTGAGAAAACCCCGCCGGATGCCGTGGAAAAATTACGCGATCCGCTGATGTTCGCGGCCGCGATGGTGAGTGCGGGCAGTGCGGATGTGTGCATTGCCGGCAATCTCTCTTCGACCGCGAATGTCCTTCGGGCCGGGCTTCGTATTATCGGCTTACAGCCTGGCTGCAAAACGCTCTCTTCGCTTTTCCTGATGCTGCCGCAGTACAGCGGCCCTGCCTTAGGATTCGCCGATTGCAGCGTGGTGCCGCAGCCGACGGCGGCGCAGCTGGCGGATATCGCGCTTGCCAGCGCCGGGACATGGCGGGCGATATCCGGCGAAGAACCTCGCGTGGCGATGCTCTCTTTTTCAACCAACGGCAGCGCGCGTCATCCCTGTGTGGCTAACGTACAGCAGGCGACGGCGATTGTTCGCGAACGCGCGCCGCAGTTGGCGGTGGATGGTGAATTACAGTTTGACGCCGCCTTCGTCCCGGATGTCGCGGCGCAAAAAGCGCCTGCCAGCCCGCTGAAGGGAAGGGCCAACGTGATGGTTTTTCCATCGCTGGAGGCGGGCAATATTGGCTACAAAATCGCCCAGCGTTTGGGGGGCTATCGCGCCGTAGGGCCGCTGATTCAGGGGCTCGCCGCGCCGCTCCATGACCTTTCCCGCGGCTGTAACGTACAAGAAATTATTGAACTGGCGTTGGTGGCAGCCGTGCCGCGCCAGCCTGACGTGAGCTGCGAAAGTCGCTCACAAACACTGGTTGAATGAACGGTCCCGTTCTGGACCCCTTAAATGAGAGGAAAACACAATGGAAGCATTAGGAATGATTGAAACCCGGGGCCTGGTTGCACTGATTGAGGCTTCTGACGCCATGGTTAAAGCGGCACGCGTGAAGCTGGTCGGCGTGAAACAGATTGGTGGTGGCCTGTGTACTGCCATGGTTCGTGGTGATGTCGCAGCCTGCAAAGCCGCAACGGATGCTGGCGCGGCGGCAGCGCAGCGTATTGGAGAGCTGGTGTCTGTACACGTGATCCCGCGTCCGCACGGCGATCTGGAAGAAGTGTTCCCGATAAGCTTCAAGGGCGACAGCAACAACATGTAATGGCTCGATGCGGGATGGCGCATTCATCACAGGCCGGATAAGCGAAGCGCCATCCGGCAAATCTCACCCACGGAGGCGGGTATGAAACTGGCAGTCGTCACAGGACAAATCGTTTGTACCGTACGCCATCAGGGACTGGCGTATGACAAATTGCTGATGGTGGAAATGATCGATGCCCGGGGAAACCCTGACGGACAGTGCGCCGTGGCCATCGACAATATCGGTGCGGGAACCGGTGAGTGGGTGCTGCTGGTCAGCGGCAGTTCAGCCCGTCAGGCGCACCACAGCGAATTGTCGCCGGTGGATCTGTGCGTTATCGGCATTGTCGATGAAGTGGTGGCTGGCGGTAAGGTGACTTTTCATAAATAGGGCAGAAATCATGAATCAACAGGATATTGAACAGGTGGTAAAAGCCGTGCTGCTGAAAATGAAAGACAGCAGTCAGCCTGTTGCCGACGTTCATGAAATGGGCGTCTTTGCCTCCCTGGATGACGCCGTTGCGGCGGCAAAAATCGCTCAACAGGGGCTGAAGAGCGTGGCAATGCGCCAGCTGGCGATTCACGCCATCCGCGAGGCGGGTGAAAAACACGCCAGAGAATTAGCGGAGCTTGCCGTCAACGAGACGGGCATGGGGCGCATCGACGATAAATTTGCCAAAAATGTGGCGCAGGCGCGCGGCACGCCGGGCGTGGAGTGTTTATCGCCACAGGTGCTGACCGGCGATAACGGCCTGACGCTGATAGAAAACGCGCCGTGGGGCGTGGTGGCATCGGTGACGCCGTCCACCAACCCGGCGGCCACGGTGATTAATAACGCGATAAGCCTGATTGCCGCGGGCAACAGCGTCGTGTTTGCCCCGCATCCGGCGGCGAAAGGTGTTTCGCAACGCGCTATTGCGCTGCTTAACCAGGCGGTTGTTGCCGCAGGCGGCCCGGAAAACCTGCTGGTGACCGTCGCCAATCCGGATATCGAAACCGCACAGCGATTGTTCAAATATCCCGGCATCGGCCTGCTGGTGGTGACGGGCGGTGAAGCGGTTGTTGAGGCGGCGCGCAAACATACCAATAAACGCCTGATTGCCGCCGGGGCCGGGAATCCGCCGGTGGTGGTGGATGAGACGGCTGATCTTGCGCGTGCCGCCCAGTCCATCGTCAAAGGCGCTTCTTTCGATAACAACATCATCTGCGCGGATGAAAAAGTGCTGATTGTGGTCGATAGCGTGGCGGATGAACTGATGCGCCTGATGGAAGGTGAGCATGCGGTCAGGCTGACGACGGCGCAGGCGGAGCAGCTCCAGCCGGTATTGCTAAACAAAATCGATGAACGCGGCAAAGGCACCGTCAGCCGTGATTGGGTTGGTCGCGATGCGGCAAAAATCGCCGCGGCGATTGGCCTGAAGGTACCGGAACAGACGCGTTTGCTGTTTGTGGAAACGTCGGCTGCGCATCCGTTTGCCGTGACTGAACTGATGATGCCGGTGCTGCCTGTCGTGCGCGTCGCCAACGTGGCAGAAGCCATTGCGCTGGCGGTGGTCCTTGAAGGCGGCTGCCATCACACAGCAGCGATGCACTCGCGCAATATCGACAACATGAACCAGATGGCGAATGCCATTGATACCAGCATTTTTGTCAAAAACGGGCCGTGTATTGCCGGGCTCGGATTAGGCGGGGAAGGCTGGACCACCATGACCATCACCACACCTACCGGTGAAGGGGTGACCAGCGCGAGGACATTCGTGCGCCTGCGCCGCTGCGTGCTGGTAGATGCATTCCGCATCGTATAAGGAAAACGAGATGGCATTCGACGAACAGTGGCTCACCCCGCGTCTGCACCAGGCTGCCCGTTTATGCCAGCAAACGTCCGTGGCGAGCGACTCGCCGCTGTGGCTGGGCGTGGATCTGGGCACCTGCGATGTGGTGTCGATGGTGGTCGACCACGAGGGGCAGCCGGTTGCCGTGTGTCTCGATTGGGCTGACGTTGTGCGTGACGGCATCGTCTGGGATTTCTTCGGCGCGGTGACGATTGTTCGTCGCCATCTCGAGTCGCTTGAGCAGCAGCTTGGCTGTCGCTTCACCCACGCGGCGACCTCTTTTCCGCCGGGCACCGACGCGCGTATTTCTATCAACGTGCTGGAGTCTGCGGGCCTGGAGGTGAGTCATGTACTGGACGAACCGACCGCGGTGGCAGACCTGCTTCGGCTGGATAACGCCGGCGTGGTGGATATTGGCGGCGGCACCACCGGAATCGCCATCGTCAAACAGGGCAAGGTTATCTATTCCGCCGATGAAGCCACCGGCGGACACCACATCTCCCTGACGCTCGCGGGTAACCGCCGCGTTTCGCTGGAAGAGGCGGAGCAGTACAAGCGCAGCAATGCGCAGGAGATTTGGCCGGTGGTTAAGCCGGTGTACGAAAAGATGGCGGAGATTGTCGCCCGACATATCGAAGGGCAGGGGATAACCGATTTATGGCTGGCAGGCGGTTCATGTATGCAATCGGGCGTGGATGCGTTGTTTCGCAAACGCTTCCCGGCGTTACGGGTGCATCTCCCGCAGCACAGTCTGTTTATGACCCCACTGGCGATTGCCAGCAGCGGGCGCGAGAAAGCGGAGGGGATCTATGCAAAGTGAATTGCAGACGGCGCTCTTTCAGGCATTCGATACCCTGAATCTGCAACGCATGAAAACGTTCAGCGTCCCGCCAGTGACGCTCTGCGGCCTTGGGGCAGTGAGCAGTTGCGGTCAAGAAGCGCAGTTACGCGGGCTGAAGCATCTGTTTGTGATGGTCGATAGCTTTTTGCATCAGGCGGGAATGACCGCCGGGCTGATGCGTAGCCTGGCCGTTAAAGGGATAGCCACCACAATTTGGCCGTGCCCGGTGGGCGAGCCCTGCATTACGGATGTTTGCGCGGCCGTCGCGCAGTTACGTGAATCTGGCGGCGACGGTGTTATCGCCTTCGGTGGCGGTTCAGTGCTGGATGCGGCGAAAGCCGTTGCGCTGCTGGTGACTAACCCGGATAGCACGCTGGCAGAGATATCGGAAACGCGCATTTTAAAACCGCGCCTGCCATTGATGGCCATTCCAACCACGGCAGGCACCGGCTCTGAAACCACTAACGTAACGGTGATTATCGACGCCGTAACCGGACGCAAGCAGGTGCTGGCGCATGCTTCCCTGATGCCAGATGTAGCGATTCTGGATGCCGCGCTGACGGAAGGCATTCCGTCGCACATCACTGCAATGACCGGTATCGACGCCTTGACCCATGCGATTGAGGCCTATAGCGCGCTAAACGCCTCGCCGTTTACCGACAGCCTGGCAATTGGCGCAATGGCGATGATCGCGCAATCGCTGCCTAAAGCGGTGGGCTACGGGCATGACCTGGCGGCGCGCGAGAGCATGCTGCTGGCTTCATGTATGGCGGGAATGGCGTTTTCCAGCGCCGGGCTGGGGTTATGCCATGCAATGGCGCATCAGCCAGGGGCGACGCTGCACATTCCGCATGGTCTGGCGAATGCCATGCTGCTGCCCACGGTGATGGAATTTAACCGAATGGTGTGCCGCGAACGGTTCAGCCAGATTGGCCGGGCGCTGAGAAATAAAAAATCGGACGATCGCGACGCCATTAGCGCGGTAAGCGAGCTGATTGCGGAAGTGGGGATCGCCAAACAGCTGGGCGATGTGGGCGCGACACCTGCACATTACACCGCCTGGGCGCAAGGCGCGCTGGACGATATTTGTCTGCGCAGCAACCCGCGCACCGTGAGCCAGGAACAGATTGTCGGCCTGTACGCGGCAGCGCAATAAAGCATACCAGGACGTAGGCCGGATAAGGTGCTTGCACCGCCATCCGGCGTATTAGCCGCAGCATTGCCTGATGGCGCTGCGCTTATCAGGCCTACGAAACCACCTGAAAATGGAGATGACTTTATGGGAATTAACGAAATCATCATGTACATCATGATGTTCTTTATGCTGATTGCCGCCGTGGACAGGATCCTGTCGCAATTTGGCGGTTCTGCACGCTTCCTCGGTAAATTTGGCAAGAGTATTGAAGGTTCCGGCGGCCAGTTCGAAGAGGGCTTTATGGCGATGGGCGCGCTGGGTCTGGCGATGGTCGGTATGACTGCGCTCGCGCCAGTGCTGGCGCACGTGCTGGGCCCGGTCATTATCCCGCTGTATGAAATGCTTGGCGCTAACCCGTCAATGTTCGCCGGAACGCTGCTGGCGTGCGATATGGGTGGCTTCTTCCTCGCTAAAGAGCTGGCGGGCGGCGATGTGGCGGCGTGGCTATACTCAGGTTTGATCCTGGGCTCGATGATGGGGCCGACGATTGTGTTCTCCATTCCCGTGGCGCTCGGCATTATCGAACCTTCCGATCGTCGTTACCTCGCGCTTGGCGTGCTGGCCGGGATCGTCACCATCCCCATCGGCTGTATCGCGGGTGGCTTAATCGCCATGTATTCCGGCGTGCAGATCAACGGTCAGCCGGTGGAATTCACCTTCGCGTTGATCCTGATGAACATGATCCCGGTATTAATTGTCGCGGTGCTGGTGGCGTTGGGGCTGAAGTTCATCCCGGAAAAAATGATCAACGGCTTCCAGATCTTCGCCAAATTCCTCGTTGCGCTGATAACGATTGGCCTTGCCGCCGCGGTAGTGAAATTCCTGCTTGGCTGGGAACTGATTCCAGGCCTTGATCCTATCTTTATGGCGCCTGGCGATAAACCCGGCGAAGTGATGCGCGCCATTGAAGTTATCGGTTCTATCTCCTGCGTTCTGCTGGGGGCGTACCCGATGGTGCTGCTGCTCACCCGCTGGTTTGAAAAACCGTTGATGAGCGTCGGTAAGCTTCTGAATGTGAACAACATCGCGGCAGCTGGCATGGTCGCAACCCTTGCCAACAATATTCCGATGTTTGGCATGATGAAGCAGATGGATACCCGCGGCAAAGTGATCAACTGCGCCTTCGCGGTCTCTGCGGCGTTCGCCCTGGGCGATCACTTAGGTTTTGCGGCGGCCAACATGAACGCGATGATCTTCCCGATGATTGTCGGCAAGCTGATTGGCGGCGTCACGGCGATTGGCGTGGCAATGATGCTGGTGCCGAAAGATGATGCGGCACAGGTGAAAACCGAAGCGGAGGTTCAATCGTGAATACTCGCCAGCTACTGAGCGTCGGTATCGATATTGGCACCACCACCACCCAGGTGATCTTCTCTCGTCTGGAACTGGTTAACCGTGCGGCTGTGTCGCAGGTGCCGCGTTACGAATTCATCAAACGCGAAATTAGCTGGCAAAGCCCGGTGTTCTTCACGCCTGTCGATAAACAGGGGGGGCTGAAAGAGGCTGAACTGAAAAACCTGATTCTGCAACAGTATCAGGCCGCAGGCATCGCGCCGGAAAGCGTTGATTCCGGGGCCATTATCATCACCGGCGAGAGCGCGAAAACCCGCAATGCGCGTCCGGCGGTCATGACGCTTTCGCAGTCGTTGGGTGATTTTGTGGTGGCCAGCGCCGGGCCGCATCTGGAATCGGTGATTGCCGGACACGGTGCCGGAGCGCAAACCCTGTCGGAACAGCGGATGTGCCGGGTATTGAATATTGATATCGGCGGTGGCACCGCGAACTACGCTCTGTTCGACGCCGGAAAAATCAGCGGCACTGCCTGCCTCAATGTCGGCGGTCGCCTGCTGGAAACCGACAGCCAGGGGCGCGTGATTTACGCGCATAAACCCGGGCAGATGATTGTGGATGAGTGTTTCGGCCCAGGCACCGACGTCCGTTCACTGACCGGCGCGCAGCTGGTGCAGGTTACCCGGCGGATGGCGGAGCTGATTGTCGACGTGATTGACGGAACGCTCTCGCCGCTCGCGCAGGCATTGATGCAAACCGGTTTGCTACCCGCAGGTGTTACGCCCGAAATCATTACGCTTTCTGGCGGTGTGGGCGAATGTTATCGCCATCAGCCTGCCGACCCGTTTTGCTTTTCCGATATCGGCCCACTGCTGGCAACGGCGCTGCATGAGCATCCGCGTCTGCGTGAGATGAACGTGCAGTTTCCGGCGCAAACCGTGCGCGCTACGGTGATAGGCGCGGGCGCGCATACGCTATCGCTTTCTGGCAGCACAATTTGGCTGGATAGCGTTGATTTACCGATACGCAATCTGCCGGTTGTCATCCCACAGACGGAATCGAACCTGGTTGATGCCTGGCAGCAGGCATTGGTGCAGCTCGATCTTTGTCCTCAAACGGACGCATACGTGCTGGCGCTGCCCGCCGGGCTTCCCGTGCGTTATGCCGCATTACTAACGGTCATCGACGCGTTGACCCAGTTTGTCGCGCGTTTTCCAAATCCACATCCCCTGCTGGTGGTGGCCGAGCAGGATTTTGGTAAGGCGCTGGGCATGTTGTTACGCCCGCAATTACAGCAACTCCCGCTGGCGGTGATTGACGAAGTTTCCGTCCGCGCGGGGGACTATATCGACATTGGTACGCCTCTTTTTGGCGGATCGGTTGTGCCGGTGACGGTGAAATCACTCGCATTTCCTTCCTGAGGGAACGACTTATGAAACTAAAGACCACATTGTTCGGCAATGTTTATCAATTCAAGGATGTTAAAGAGGTGCTGGCGAAGGCCAACGAACTGCGTTCGGGGGATGTGCTGGCGGGGGTTGCGGCGGCAAGTTCGCAGGAGCGCGTAGCGGCAAAACAGGTGTTGTCGGAAATGACGGTGGCGGATATCCGCAATAACCCGGTGATTGCCTATGAAGAAGACTGCGTGACGCGTCTAATTCAGGACGACGTCAACGAAACGGCCTATGCCCGTATCAAAAACTGGAGCATCAGCGAGCTACGTGAATATGTGCTGAGCGATGAAACCAGCGTTGACGACATTGCCTTTACCCGCAAAGGGTTGACCTCGGAAGTGGTCGCAGCGGTGGCGAAGATTTGCTCCAACGCTGACCTGATCTACGGCGGGAAGAAAATGCCGGTTATCAAAAAGGCCAATACCACCATTGGCCTGCCAGGCACATTTAGTTGCCGTTTGCAGCCAAACGACACGCGTGACGATGTGCAAAGTATCGCCGCGCAAATCTACGAAGGACTTTCCTTCGGGGCGGGCGATGCGGTGATCGGCGTCAACCCGGTAACGGATGACGTTGAGAACTTAAGCCGTGTACTGGATACCGTCTATGGCGTTATCGACAAGTTCAATATTCCAACCCAGGGCTGTGTACTGGCGCACGTCACCACCCAGATTGAAGCGATTCGTCGCGGCGCGCCGGGCGGGCTGATTTTCCAGAGTATCTGCGGTAGCGAAAAAGGGCTGAAAGAGTTTGGCGTGGAACTGGCGATGCTCGACGAAGCGCGCGCAGTGGGCGCGGAGTTCAACCGGATTGCCGGGGAAAACTGTCTCTATTTTGAAACCGGACAGGGCTCCGCACTGTCGGCTGGCGCGAACTTCGGTGCCGATCAGGTGACGATGGAAGCGCGTAACTACGGCCTCGCCCGTCACTACGATCCGTTCCTGGTAAATACCGTGGTCGGCTTTATCGGGCCGGAGTATCTCTACAACGACCGCCAGATTATTCGTGCGGGTTTAGAAGATCACTTTATGGGCAAGCTGAGCGGCATCTCTATGGGCTGCGACTGCTGTTACACCAACCACGCTGACGCTGACCAGAACCTTAACGAAAACCTGATGATCCTGCTCGCCACCGCAGGCTGCAACTACATCATGGGCATGCCGCTGGGTGATGACATCATGCTCAACTACCAGACTACGGCCTTCCACGACACCGCCACTGTGCGTCAGTTACTCAACCTGCGCCCGTCACCGGAGTTTGAACGCTGGCTGGAGATCATGGGCATTATGGCAAACGGTCGCCTGACCAAACGGGCGGGCGATCCGTCACTGTTCTTCTGATGACGCGGAGATAACACCATGGATCAAAAACAGATTGAAGAAATTGTACGCAGCGTGATGGCGTCAATGGGGCAGGCGGATGCCGCACCAGCGGAAGTGAAGTGCAGCACCATAACCTGCGCGACGCCTGCGTCCACGGAAAGCTGCTCGCTCGATTTAGGCTCGCCGGAAGCGAAAGCCTGGATTGGCGTTGAAAACCCGCATCGCGCGGACGTCCTGACGGAACTGCGTCGCAGCACGGCGGCGCGCGTGTGTACCGGTCGTGCTGGCCCACGCCCGCGTACTCAGGCGCTGCTGCGTTTCCTGGCTGACCACTCGCGCTCTAAAGATACGGTGCTGAAAGAGGTGCCGGAAGAGTGGGTGAAAGCGCAGGGGCTGTTGGAAGTACGTTCTGAAATCACGGACAAAAATCTCTATCTGACGCGCCCGGATCTGGGGCGACGTCTGAGCGAAGAGGCCATTGATGCACTGAAAACGCAGTGTGTCGCAAACCCGGATGTGCAGGTGATTGTGTCTGATGGTTTGTCTACCGATGCCATCACCGCGAATTACGAAGAGATCTTACCGCCGCTGCTCGCCGGGCTGAAGCAGGCCGGGCTGAAAGTGGGCACGCCATTCTTTGTACGCTACGGGCGCGTGAAGATTGAAGATCAGATTGGCGAACTGCTCGGCGCAAAAGCGGTGATTCTGCTGGTGGGAGAGCGTCCGGGGCTGGGGCAGTCAGAAAGTCTCTCTTGCTATGCCGTTTACTCACCGCGCGTGGCGACCACCGTGGAAGCCGACAGAACCTGTATTTCCAATATTCATCAGGGCGGTACCCCACCGGTTGAAGCGGCGGCGGTCATTGTGGATTTGGCAAAACGTATGCTGGAGCAAAAAGCATCCGGCATCAATATGACCCGTTAAGGAGGCATCATGCCAGCTTTAGATTTGATTCGACCGTCCGTTACCGCGATGCGCGTGATTGCCTCTGTTAACGCGGAGTTTGCCCGTGAACTTAAATTACCGCCACATATACGTAGTCTCGGACTCATCACGGCAGATTCTGATGACGTAACGTATATTGCCGCTGACGAAGCGACAAAACAGGCGATGGTTGAAGTGGTTTATGGTCGCTCGCTGTACGCCGGGGCGGCGCACGGCCCGTCACCGACGGCGGGTGAAGTGCTGATTATGCTGGGCGGCCCGAACCCAGCGGAAGTTCGCGCGGGTCTGGACGCGATGGTTGCCAATATTGAAAACGGCGCGGCGTTCCAGTGGGCTAATGATGCGGAAAATACCGCATTCCTGGCGCATGTGGTATCGCGTACCGGTTCGTATCTCTCCTCGACGGCGGGATGCACGCTGGGCGACCCGATTGCGTATCTGGTCGCGCCGCCGCTGGAAGCCACCTATGGCATTGATGCCGCGTTGAAATCGGCGGATGTGCAACTGGTAACCTACGTACCTCCGCCGTCAGAAACCAACTATTCCGCCGCGTTCTTAACGGGCAGCCAGGCCGCGTGTAAAGCCGCCTGTAATGCTTTTACCGATGCGGTACTGGATATTGCGCGCAACCCTATACAGCGTGCGTAACGGAGGTAGCGGATGATCAACGCCCTGGGATTACTGGAAGTTGAGGGGATGGTCGCGGCGGTTGATGCGGCGGATGCGATGCTGAAAGCCGCCAACGTCCGCCTGCTGAGTCACGAAGTGCTGGACCCAGGCAGGCTAACGCTGGTGGTGGAAGGTGACCTTGCCGCGTGTCGCGCCGCGCTCGATGCGGGGTATGCAGCAGCAATGCGCACTGGTTGCGTTATCAGTCGCAAGGAAATCGGCAGGCCGGAAGAGGATACCCAGTGGCTGATTGGCCGATTTACCCGCCAGCCGACGCAACCGGTAAAAGCGCCTGAAGCGCCCGTGCTGGAGGCTGAATCTGCCGACGCGCTGATGGCGTTGCTGGCCAATGCACGTCAGGGAATGACCGCAGGTGAGGTGGCGGCACACTTCGACTGGTCGCTTGAACAGGCCAGAACGGTGCTTGAACAGCGCTTTTCTGATGGTGCGTTGCGAAAACGCAGCAGCCGCTATCGCGTCAAAAATTAACCCGCCGGAGGTGCCGGAAGTGCAAGCGCGCTTCCGGCATTCAGAATCATGAAAAAGACTCGTACCGCAGATTTGCACCATCTTTATCATGAAGCAGTACCTGATAACGTTAAGCTGACGCCGAAGGTTGAAGTGGATAACGTTCATCAGCGGCTGACGACGGATGTCTATGAGCATGCGTTGACGATAACCGCCTGGCAGCAGATCTACGATCAGCTGCATCCCGGAAAATTTCGCGGTGAGTTCACGGAAATTCTGCTGGATGATATTCAGGTATTTCGAGAATACACCGGCCTGGCGCTGCGTCAGTCGTGCCTGGTGTGGCCAAATTCCTTCTGGTTTGGCATTCCCGCCACGCGCGGTGAGCAGGGGTTTATTGGTTCGCAATGTATCGGTAGCGCTGAGATCGCCACGCGTCCGGGCGGCACGGAGTTTGAACTGAGCACGCCGGATGACTATACCATCCTCGGTATTGTGCTTTCTGAAGATGTGATTGCCCGCCAGGCCAATTTTCTGCACAACCCGGAAAGGGTGTTGCATATGCTGCGCAACCAGTCGGCGCTGGAGGTCAAAGAACAGCATAAAGCGGCGCTGTGGGGCTTTGTGCAACAGGCGCTGGCAACCTTTAGCGCCGACCCGGAAACGCTGCAACGCCCCGCGGTGCGCAAAATGTTAGGCGATAACCTGCTGCTGGCGATGGGGATGCTGCTGGAAGAGGCGCAGCCCATTATGACGGCGGAGAGTATCAGCCATCAAAGTTATCGACGGCTGCTGGCGCGCGCACGCGAATACGTGCTGGAGAACATGTCCGAGCCGCTGACGGTGCTTGATTTATGTAACCAACTCCATGTGAGTCGTCGTACCCTGCAAAACGCGTTTCACGCTATTTTAGGCATTGGACCAAACGCCTGGCTGAAACGCATTCGCCTGAACGCCGTGCGTAGAGAGTTAATTAGCCCATGGTCAACAAGCATGACGGTGAAAGATGCGGCAATGCAGTGGGGGTTCTGGCATTTGGGGCAATTTGCGACGGACTACCAGCAACTGTTTGCTGAGAAGCCGTCGCTGACGTTGCATCAGCGGATGTGTCAGTAGGCGTAATGTGCGGCCTGTGTGCCGGATGGCGACGCGTTGCGTCTTATCCGGCCTACAGGCGTATTGCTGTCGGGCTTTTTTCTGATTTTTCATACACAGGATGTCATGATTAATGTCCATTCGATAACATCTACTTTTTGAAAATGGACAATTCAACATGCAAAAAGGATTGCTATTCCTCTGCCTTCTCACATCAAGTCTGCCTGCGTTGGCGCAAGATGAAATTCCAACCGCGTTAAAGGGATATTACCGCTCCTCTTATAATGAAAGTCATGAACATATATGGTTGAGAAAAGGGCAACCCGAGCTGGAATACTCTATTTGTCTGAATAAGCAGGTAGCGACTGAAAAGCAGATTGTGGTGATGTGTGGCTATATGACTAACGCTTCGGAACCAGATTCTGCGCCGTTTGATATCTGGTATCTGGACGGAAGTAATATTGCCGCGCGTAGAACGACGGAAGGCTATGGTCGTAAGGGGGAATCTGGTGATGCAAAAGCGGTAAAAATTGGCGAAAAGTGGGGCGTGATTCTGGAATCAAGCTATATGATGCAAGGTGTCGAACAAACCTTTCAGCAGTTTTACGTTGCGAAAGGAAAGGGCATTCAGCTTATTGCTAGTCTTCCAATCCATTCCAGTAACGAAGAAAATGGTCCGCCAGATAACTTTGATACCCAGGTTGCATTTGCGCAGAAATATACTGGCACCTATCCAAATATGCTTTTACATTCTACCGGAGTATTAGCCGGTGAGAAAATTAATAAGCAGTGGTCGGTGCCATTTGACTCGAAGACCAATCAATATCTCATCCCTGAAGAAATTGACATTGGTTATTGATTATCAGAGTTGGTCAGGAATTTTTGGGGCTACTGACGCTGCATCAGCGGATGTGTCAGTAGGCGTAATGTGCGGCCTGTGTGCCGGATGGCGACGCTTTGCGTCTTATCCGGCCTACAGGGTAAGTGCAGGCAACTACACCCAATCCCTGACTTTAATAAATTCGCTCAACCCCGCTTCCGGGCTGCCTGCTTGCGGCTGATAATCATATTCCCAGCGCACCAGCGGTGGCATCGACATCAAAATGGATTCGGTGCGCCCGCCAGTCTGTAAACCAAACAGCGTGCCGCGATCCCAGACCAGATTAAATTCGACGTAGCGGCCTCGGCGATAAAGCTGGAAATTACGCTCGCGCTCGCCCCAGATAGCCGCTTTACGCCGCTCAACGATCGGCAAATACGCGTCGGTAAAACCGTTGCCCACTGCCTGCATAAAGGCAAAGCAGCTGTCGAAGTTCGGTGTGTTGAGATCGTCAAAGAACAGCCCGCCAATGCCGCGCTGCTCGTTGCGGTGCTTAATGAAGAAGTAATCGTCACACCATTTTTTATAACGCGGATATACGTCTTCACCGAAGGGCTGGCACAGGTCACGTGCGGTACGGTGCCAGTGAATGGCATCTTCTTCGAAACCATAAAACGGGGTTAAATCGAAGCCGCCGCCAAACCACCACACCGGGTCAGCGCCCGGTTTTTCAGCGATAAAGAAACGCACGTTGGCATGGCTGGTTGGAACATACGGGTTGCGCGGATGCACCACCAGCGATACGCCCATCGCTTCAAAGCTGCGCCCGGCAAGTTCCGGGCGATGCGCGGTGGCTGACGCCGGCATGGCATCACCGTGAACGTGCGAGAAGTTAACGCCCGCCTGCTCGAAGATATCGCCGTCGCGCAGCACGCGGCTGCGACCGCCGCCGCCCGCGTCGCGCTGCCAGCTATCTTCGATAAACGCGCCACCGTCCAGCGCAGAGAGTTGCTGGCAGATATCGTCCTGCAATTGCAGTAAAAAGGCCTTTACCTGGTTTGCATCAACGGTCATTAGCGTTTCCTGGCGTGGGCTTTTTGGTTATCGAACCAGTGGAAATAGCTGACGATACCTGAGGCTATCGCGTTGGCGATTTTCTGACGAAACGCCGTGGTGCCCAGCAGACGCTCCTCTTCCGGGTTGGTGATGAACGAGGTTTCAACCAGTACCGACGGAATGGATGGCGACTTCAGCACCACGAACGCGGCCTGTTCAGTGCCTTTACTGTGCAGCTTGTGCACCGGCTTAATCTTTTTCAGGATATGCGAGCCCAGCGTCAGGCTGTTCTTGATGGTATCGGTTTGTACCAAATCGAACAGGACCTGCTGGAGCAGGTGATCTTTATCCGTGGTTTTTTTGCCCGCCACTTCATCCGCCCGGTTTTCACGGTCGGAGAGGTATTTTGCCATTGCGCTACTCGCGCCACGGTTGGAAAGCGCAAACACCGACGCCCCGGCGGCAGACGGGTTGGTAAAACCGTCTGCGTGAATCGACATAAAAAGGTCCGCGCCGTGTTTGTGGGCGATCTCTACCCGGTCGTACAGCGGAATAAAGGTATCGCCAGAACGGGTTAAGCGCGCGTCAATGCCCTGGCTGCGCAGAATGGAACGCACGTTCTTGGCAATCGCCAGCACCACGTGTTTCTCTTTCGAACCGTTGCGGCCAATCGCGCCGGTATCAATACCGCCGTGACCGGGGTCGAGCACCACGATGCGTTTACCCGATTTTTTCGCCGCAGGTTTGCTGTGCCCGTTGCTGGTTTTTAACGGCGCCTCTTTGGCGGTTGCCTGTGATATTCCTGACAACGTCAGTGCTGCCAGTCCGGCTTTCAGCACCTGGCGGCGCGAAGCAAGTGATTTTAAAGGTTTAAAAGTGCTCATTCGGCCTGAGTTGTAAAAAATAGTGTTCCAGATGTTATATCGTATCGCGTTTCCCGTTACGACTACTGAAGATTAGAATTGTTTTACTTTTCATTTCAATACGTGACGAAGCGGCATTATGGCATTTTTTTGCGCTATTTTCGCCAGATATTGGCTAATTCGGACGATCACGCCATAATCACTGTTTTTAAACCCGAGAAGGGGCAGGGATACCATGGAGATACGCGTTTTTCGCCAGGCCGATTTCGAAGAGGTCATCACCCTGTGGGAGCGATGCGATCTGCTGCGCCCATGGAACGATCCGGAAATGGACATCGAACGCAAAGTGCATCACGACGTCAGCCTGTTCCTGGTGGCAGAAGTAAACGGCGAAGTGGTGGGGACGGTGATGGGCGGCTATGACGGCCATCGCGGCTCGGCCTACTACCTTGGCGTGCACCCGGAATTTCGCGGGCGCGGCATTGCCAATGCGCTGCTCAATCGTCTCGAGAAAAAGCTGATTGCGCGCGGCTGCCCGAAAATTCAGATCATGATCCGCGAAGATAACGACGTGGTGCTGGGCATGTATGAGCGCCTGGGCTACGAGCACAGCGACGTGCTGAATTTAGGTAAGCGTTTGATTGAAGATGAAGAGTACTAAGCCGCTACTTTTCTCCTCTGATTACGACGAGACGGGAAAGCTGAAATTGCCCTGGCTCTTCTGGGGCGTATTGCTCCTACAGGTTCGCTCTCTATGGCTTGCGATGCATTCCGTTGCTTTTGAGGGGCGGCATTTTGAAGGTTTCGACACCTTTTGCGCCTTATTTCCGGGTATTCCTGCACTGATTGTTTTTGCTATGGTGGGGCGAGGACGGTTTTACTGGTGCTGGAGCTTTTGGTGTTCAGGACGCTGGATCTTGATTTTCGGGCAATGGCTGCAGCCTGGATGGTTATTGTTTAACTGGCTAAACGGTGAGCCAATAACGGCCTGGTCGGTGGTCTTTTTTATTGCAAATCTTCTTGCGCTGTATTGGGTACACACCAGCCAGCGCTTATGGGCATGTTTTACCCATGAATATGGCTATTCTTCATTTCATTACAAAAATATTCATTACTGAGAGGGATATCTCAGGTTGGCGGCAAGATGAAGCATACTGAGTTTTTCCCTTCCGATTACGACCATCATGGCCGCCTGCGTTTACCTTTCCTGTTCTGGCTTGTACTTTTGCTACAGGCCCGAACATGGGTATTGTTTGTGATTGCTGGCGCATCGCGCGAGCAGGGCGGCGCGTTGCTTGGGCTGTTTTACCCCGACCACGATAACTTCTGGCTCGGCCTGCTGCCCGGCGTGCCTGCGGTGCTGACTTTCCTGTTGAGCGGCAGGCGACAGCATTTTCCTCGTTGCTGGCGCGCGCTGCGTCCGTTGCTGATTATCGCCCAGGGCGTGCTGCTGGTCTGGCAACCCTGGCTCTGGCTTCAGGGTGAACCGCTTTCCGGTATTGGTCTGAGCCTGGTGGTCATCGACCTGTTTGCGCTCTGGTGGTTGATGACCAATCCCCGATTACGCGCTTGTTTCCGGGAAATTACAGAATAAAGTGCACTTTTTGCTGAGAGCACACTCCAACAGGCTTGAACAAATAAGAAAGGACTTAGAGATGAAATCGCTGCGTTTACTTGTATGTGCCTTGCCGCTGGCCTTAACCGGCTGTTCCACGCTCTCATCGGTTAACTGGTCTGCGGCAAATCCGTGGAACTGGTTTGGTTCCTCGACCGAAGTCACTGAGCAGGGCGTCGGTGGCATCACCAGCTCCACCGCGCTGGATGAACAGGCGATTAACGACGCGCTGGGCGGCGACTATCGCCTGCGCAGCGGGATGAAAACCGATAATGGAACCATCGTGCGTTACTTCGAAGCGTTGAATGGCGACAAGCTGGCATTGGTGGTGAACGGCCAAAACGGCAGCGTAAGCCGTATTGATGTGCTGGATAGCGCCATCAAAACCGACAGCGGCGTAGAGATTGGCTCGACCTTCAGCGATATCTACAGCAAAGCCTACGGGCACTGTCAGAAAGCCACCGGTGATGACAGCGCGGGCGTTGAATGTAAAGCCGAAGGCAGCCAGCATATTAGTTACCTCTTCACCGGCGAATGGAGCGGCCCGCAGGATTTAATGCCGTCCGATGACGCGCTGAAAAACTGGACGCTGAAGAAGATCGTCTGGCGTCGTTAATTTTGCGCAAGGTTAATCCTTCGTTCTAAAAAAACGCGTACAATAGCCCCATAAATTGAATGCCACGATGTCGTGGCATTTTTGTGGAGGAAGAGCGATGTCTCAGGTTCAGAGCGGCATTTTGCCGGAACATTGCCGCGCGGCGATTTGGATTGAAGCCAATGTGAAAGGGGATGTAAACGCCCTTCGTCAGTGCAGCAAAAATTTTGCCGATAAACTGGCTGGTTTTCAGGCTAAATTCCCCGATGCGCATTTAGGCGCGGTTGTCGCCTTCGGCCCGAAAGTGTGGCGCGAACTGAGTGGCGGCGTGGGTGCTGAAGAGCTGAAAGATTTTCCGGGCTACGGCAAGGGCCTTGCGCCAGCCACCCAGTTTGATGTGCTGATCCACATTCTTTCTTTACGCCAGGATGTTAACTTCACTGTTGCGCAGGCGGCGGTGGAAGCCTTTGGCGATAGCATTGATGTGCAGGAAGAGATCCACGGTTTCCGTTGGGTGGAAGAACGTGACCTGAGCGGCTTTGTCGATGGTACCGAAAACCCGGCGGGTGAAGAAACGCGTCGCGAAGTGGCGGTCATTAAAGACGGCGTCGATGCGGGCGGCAGCTATGTGTTTGTTCAGCGTTGGGAACATAACCTTAAACAGTTGAACCGCATGAGCATTCCTGATCAGGAAATGATGATTGGCCGTACCAAAGAAGCCAACGAAGAGATCGACGGTGACGAGCGCCCGGTGACCTCTCACCTGAGCCGCGTTGACCTGAAAGAAGACGGCAAAGGGCTGAAAATTGTTCGTCAGAGCCTGCCGTACGGCACCGCCAGCGGCACTCACGGCCTCTATTTCTGCTCTTACTGTGCGCGTCTGCACAACATCGAACAGCAACTGCTGAGTATGTTCGGCGACACCGACGGTAAACGTGACGCAATGCTGCGCTTTACTAAACCGGTTACCGGCGGATACTACTTCGCACCGTCGCTGGATCGTTTGCTGGCACTGTAACAGTTGCCTGATGGCGCTACGCTTATCAGGCCTACGGACCGCACGAACCTTGTAGGCCGGGTAAGGCGTCAGCCGCCACCCGGCAAAGCGCCCGTACAACGCCTGATGACGCTACGCTTATCAGGCCTACCTGCTCATCCCCGCATACACGGGGATTTTTTTTACCTGAGATTTACCCTAATTAGTGAGCTGTTCGGCAGTATTCATTTGTTTTTAATGTATTTTCATTGTTAATGGAGTGTAAGGCTCTATCTTCAAAAGGGAGAACATTGAAATGGGTAAACTCACGGGCAAAACCGCATTGATTACGGGCGCGTATCAGGGTATCGGCGAAGGCATCGCCAGAACCTTTGCCCGCCATGGCGCGAACCTGATCCTGCTGGATATTTCCGATGAGCTTGAAAAACTGGCCTATGATCTGGCCGGACGTGGCTATCGTTGTACGGTCGTGAAGGCCGACGTGCGCGACTTCGCTGCTGTTCAGGCGGCCATTGCGCAGGCTAAAGAGCGGGAAAATAAAATCGATATTCTGGTCAATAACGCGGGTGTCTGTCGCTTAGGCAGCTTCCTCGAGATGAGCGAAGATGATCGTGATTTCCATATTGATGTGAATATCAAAGGCGTCTGGAACGTCACGCGAGCCGTATTGCCGGATATGGTGGCGCGCGGCGATGGGCGCATCGTGATGATGTCTTCGGTCACGGGCGATATGGTGGCGGACCCAGGCGAAACGGCATATGCGATGTCGAAAGCGGCGATTATTGGCTTAACCAAATCGCTGGCGGTGGAATACGCCCAGTCGGGTATTCGCGTGAATGCTATCTGCCCGGGTTATGTGCGCACGCCAATGGCGGAAAGCATCGCGCGTCAGTCGAACCCGGAAGACCCGGAATCGGTGCTGACGGAGATGGCGAAAGCCATTCCGCTGCGTCGTCTGGCGGACCCATTGGAAGTCGGCGAACTGGCGGCATTCCTCGCTTCTGATGAGTCGAGTTACCTGACGGGCACGCAGAACGTCATTGATGGCGGCAGTACGTTGCCGGAAAGCGTCAGCGTCGGTATCTGAGTCTGACTACTCGCCTCTTCACATCCTGTGGAGAGGCTAAAGCCTTATTCCCTTTTAAACTTCCAAATCACCAAACGGTATATAAAACCGTTACTCCTTTCACACCCGTTATAAATACACTGATGCTTAGAGAATCATCACACGACAAGGGTGCGCAATGGCCGTTAACTTACTGAAAAAAGGATACCTCACGCTGGCAACTTCCCTGTTGCTGGTCGCGCAGGCGCAGGCAACAGAGTTGCTGAACAGTTCTTATGACGTCTCTCGCGAGCTCTTTGCCGCCCTGAATACCCCGTTTGAGCAACAATGGGCGAAAGATAACGGCGGCGACAAACTGACGATAAAACAATCTCATGCCGGGTCATCAAAACAGGCGCTGGCGATTTTGCAGGGCTTAAAAGCAGACGTTGTAACTTATAACCAGGTGACCGACGTGCAGATCCTGCATGATAAAGGCAAGCTGATCCCGGCGGACTGGCAGTCGCGCCTGCCGAATAACAGCTCGCCGTTCTACTCCACCATGGGCTTCCTGGTGCGTAAGGGCAACCCGAAGAATATCCATGACTGGAACGACCTGGTGCGCTCCGACGTGAAGCTGATCTTCCCGAACCCAAAAACCTCCGGTAACGCGCGTTATACCTATCTGGCGGCATGGGGCGCAGCGGATAAAGCTGACGGTGGCGATAAAGCCAAAACCGAACAGTTTATGACCCAGTTCCTGAAAAACGTTGAAGTGTTCGATACCGGCGGTCGTGGCGCGACCACTACTTTTGCCGAGCGCGGGCTGGGCGATGTGCTGATTAGCTTCGAATCGGAAGTGAACAACATCCGCAAGCAGTATGAAGCGCAGGGCTTTGAAGTGGTGATTCCTAAAACCAACATTCTGGCGGAATTCCCGGTAGCGTGGGTCGATAAAAACGTGCAGGCCAACGGTACGGAAAAAGCGGCAAAAGCTTACCTGAACTGGCTCTACAGCCCACAGGCGCAAACGATCATTACCGATTATTACTACCGCGTGAATAACCCGGAAGTCATGGACAAACTGAAAGACAAATTCCCGCAGACCGAGCTGTTTCGCGTGGAAGATAAATTTGGCTCCTGGCCGGAAGTGATGAAAACCCACTTCAACAGCGGCGGCGAGTTAGACAAGCTGTTAGCGGCGGGGCGTAACTAATGTTTGCAGTTTCTTCCAGACGCGTGCTGCCGGGCTTTACCTTAAGCCTCGGCACCAGTCTGCTGTTTGTGTGCCTGATTTTGCTGCTGCCGCTCTCCGCACTGGTGATGCAACTGGCTCAGATGAGCTGGGCGCAGTACTGGGAGGTGATCACCAACCCGCAGGTGGTCGCGGCCTATAAAGTGACGCTGCTGTCGGCGTTTGTGGCATCGATTTTTAACGGCGTTTTCGGCCTGCTGATGGCGTGGATTTTAACCCGCTATCGCTTTCCGGGCCGCACGCTGCTTGATGCGCTGATGGATTTACCGTTTGCGCTACCAACGGCGGTAGCAGGTTTAACGCTGGCCTCGCTCTTTTCCGTGAACGGTTTTTACGGTGAATGGCTGGCGAAGTTTGATATCAAAGTCACCTATACGTGGCTTGGAATAGCGGTGGCGATGGCCTTTACCAGCATTCCGTTTGTGGTGCGTACCGTGCAGCCGGTGCTGGAGGAGTTAGGCCCGGAATATGAAGAAGCCGCAGAAACGCTCGGCGCAACGCGCTGGCAGAGTTTCTGCAAAGTGGTGCTGCCGGAGCTTTCTCCGGCGCTGGTGGCGGGCGTGGCGCTGTCGTTTACCCGTAGTCTCGGTGAGTTTGGTGCGGTGATTTTTATCGCCGGGAACATCGCCTGGAAGACGGAAGTGACGTCGCTGATGATTTTTGTTCGCTTACAGGAGTTTGATTACCCGGCGGCGAGCGCAATTGCTTCGGTGATCCTCGCGGCATCCCTGCTGCTGCTGTTCTCAATTAACACTCTGCAAAGTCGCTTTGGTCGGCGTGTGGTAGGTCATTAATGGCGGAAGTGACACAGTTGAAGCGTTATGACGCGCGCCCGATTAACTGGGGCAAATGGTTTTTGATTGGCACCGGAATGCTGGTTTCGGCGTTCATCCTGCTGGTGCCGATGATTTACATTTTCGTGCAGGCATTCAGCAAAGGGCTGATGCCGGTGTTACAGAATCTGGCCGATCCGGACATGCTGCACGCCATCTGGCTGACGGTGATGATCGCGCTGATTGCCGTACCGGTAAACCTGGTGTTCGGGATTCTGCTGGCCTGGCTGGTGACGCGCTTTAACTTCCCCGGACGCCAGTTGCTGCTGACGCTGCTGGACATTCCGTTTGCCGTGTCGCCGGTGGTTGCCGGTCTGGTCTATCTGCTGTTCTACGGCTCTAACGGCCCGCTCGGGGGCTGGCTGGATGAACATAATCTGCAAATTATGTTCTCGTGGCCGGGAATGGTGCTGGTCACCATCTTCGTGACCTGTCCGTTTGTGGTGCGCGAGCTGGTGCCAGTGATGTTAAGCCAGGGCAGCCAGGAAGACGAAGCGGCGATTTTGCTTGGCGCGTCTGGCTGGCAGATGTTCCGCCGCGTCACGCTGCCGAACATCCGCTGGGCGCTGCTTTATGGCGTGGTGTTGACCAACGCCCGCGCGATTGGTGAGTTTGGTGCGGTGTCGGTGGTATCCGGCTCGATTCGCGGCGAAACACTTTCGCTGCCGTTACAGATTGAATTGCTGGAGCAGGACTACAACACCGTCGGCTCCTTTACCGCCGCGGCGCTGTTGACGCTGATGGCGATTATCACCCTGTTTTTAAAGAGTATGTTGCAGTGGCGCCTGGAGAATCAGGAAAAACGCGCGCAACAGGAGGAACATCATGAGCATTGAGATTGCCAATATTAAGAAGTCGTTTGGTCGCACCCAGGTGCTGAACGATATCTCACTGGATATTCCTTCTGGTCAGATGGTCGCATTGCTGGGGCCGTCCGGTTCCGGGAAAACCACGCTGCTGCGGATTATCGCCGGGCTGGAGCATCAAACCAGCGGGCATATTCGTTTCCACGGCACCGACGTCAGCCGCCTGCATGCACGCGATCGTAAAGTCGGTTTCGTGTTTCAGCATTACGCGCTGTTCCGCCATATGACGGTGTTCGACAATATCGCCTTTGGCCTGACGGTGCTGCCGCGTCGCGAGCGCCCGAATGCCGCGGCGATCAAAGCGAAAGTGACAAAATTACTGGAAATGGTGCAGCTTGCCCATCTGGCGGATCGTTATCCGGCCCAGCTTTCCGGCGGTCAGAAACAGCGTGTGGCGCTGGCGCGCGCGCTGGCTGTGGAACCGCAAATTCTGCTGCTCGATGAACCGTTTGGTGCGCTGGATGCGCAGGTGCGTAAAGAGCTGCGTCGCTGGCTGCGTCAACTCCATGAAGAGCTGAAATTCACCAGCGTGTTCGTGACCCATGACCAGGAAGAAGCGATGGAAGTCGCCAACCGCGTGGTGGTGATGAGCCAGGGCAATATCGAACAGGCTGATGAACCCGATCAGGTCTGGCGCGAGCCGGCGACCCGTTTTGTGCTGGAGTTTATGGGCGAAGTAAACCGCTTGCAGGGAACGATTCGCGGTGGGCAGTTCCACGTTGGTGCGCACCGCTGGCCGCTGGGATACACCCCTGCGTATCAGGGGCCGGTGGATCTCTTCCTGCGCCCGTGGGAAGTGGATATCAGCCGCCGCACCAGCCTCGATTCGCCGCTGCCGGTGCAGGTGCTGGAAGCCAGCCCGAAAGGTCACTACACCCAATTAGTCGTGCAGCCGCTGGGGTGGTATGAAGATCCGCTCACCGTGGTAATGCGTGGTGATGATGCGCCGGTGCGCGGCGATCGTTTGTTCGTCGGGCTACAACATGCTCGACTGTATAACGGCGACGAGCGTATTGAGTCTCATGAGACGCTTGCTCTGGCGGAATCCGCCTGATAGGTTAATTTGCAGGTTTATCGCCCGGTGGCGCTTCGCTTACCGGGCCTACAGCATATATCATGATTTTGTAGGCCGGGTAAGCGAAGCGTCACCCGGCTTTTTCTTGGGCAGAAAACGTGAACACATTAGAACAAACCATCGGCAATACACCGCTGGTCAAATTACAACGTCTGGGGCCGGATAACGGCAGCGAAGTGTGGGTAAAGCTGGAAGGCAATAACCCGGCAGGTTCGGTGAAAGATCGTGCGGCGCTTTCGATGATCGTCGAGGCGGAAAAGCGCGGAGAAATCAAACCGGGTGATGTGTTAATTGAAGCCACCAGTGGTAACACTGGCATTGCGCTGGCAATGATCGCTGCGCTAAAAGGCTATCGCATGAAATTGCTGATGCCCGATAACATGAGCCAGGAGCGTCGCGCGGCGATGCGTGCCTACGGTGCGGAGCTGATTCTGGTCACCAAAGAGCAGGGCATGGAAGGTGCGCGCGATCTGGCGCTGGAGATGGCGAATCGTGGAGAAGGCAAGCTGCTCGATCAGTTTAATAATCCCGATAATCCTTATGCGCATTACACCTCCACCGGGCCGGAAATCTGGCAGCAAACCGGCGGTCGCATTACCCATTTTGTCTCCAGCATGGGGACGACCGGTACGATTACCGGCGTGTCGCGCTTTATGCGCGAACAATCCAAACCGGTGACCATTGTTGGTCTGCAGCCGGAAGAGGGCAGCAGCATTCCCGGCATTCGCCGCTGGCCGGCAGAGTATATGCCGGGCATTTTCAACGCCTCATTAGTGGATCAGGTGGTGGATATTCACCAGCGCGATGCGGAAAATACTATGCGCGAACTGGCTGTGCGGGAAGGAATTTTCTGCGGTGTCAGTTCTGGCGGCGCGGTTGCCGGTGCTCTGCGCGTGGCTAAAGCTAACCCCGGCGCGGTAGTGGTGGCGATCATCTGCGATCGCGGCGATCGCTACCTTTCTACCGGCGTGTTTGGGGAAGAGCATTTTAGCCAGGGGCTGGGGATTTAAGCTACGGGTGGGCTCAGTAAATCCGTACCGTAAGAGTTATCAATCGTACAAAGCCAGCGCTCATTGCGGTGGGTAAACACATAGGTTGCCCGCCTGGTGACCTGCGTACTGCCGCCGTCTTGTGTTGGAATATCTAACCGGGTTTCCATAATCACCAGCGCCGTGTCGCCGCCTTCGATAATCTCCATCTTTCCCTGCGTGACCACCAGGCGATGCTGGAAGAAGTCGGCGATGGCGATAAACGCTTTATGAATATTCACTTTGCCTTTCACGATCATCTCCGGCTTCACCACAAGCGTAGCGTCCTCGGCGTAGTAGTTCATTAGCGTGTCGTAATCTTCCTGCGAAATGGCCTGGTCACAGGCTTCGATAACGGCCTTGATTTGGGTCTGTACCTGGGTCATCGCGATGGGCCTCGTGGGTTGTCGTGGTTCACCGTATTAATCGTAGTGCTATTCAGTATAAGTTGGCTGCGAGAAAGCGCTGTTAAATTGTCGGGTTTCTCATTGAATTTGTGATGGTTTCTTCATTTTTGGATTTTCACCTTTCTGCATGATTACCCCGTGGGGGAATCGACCTTTGCCGCTGGCTGGCATAACATAGAGCAATAAGTGGATAGCGCATGACCCGCCGTCCAGCGGGAGGAGAAATCATGGACCAGCAAGACGACATACAATCGGTGCTGTTTAGCGACACGCGCCAGGCATTGCAGGCAGATATCGTTGCCGTGCAGTCTCAGGTTATTTATGGCAGCGTGGGCAACAGTATTGCGGTTCCAGCCATCAAGCAGCATGGTTGGCAGGTCATGGCAGTGCCGACGGTATTGTTCAGCAACACGCCGCATTACGATACGTTCTATGGCGGGGTGATCCCGGCTGAATGGTTCCGGGGGTATTTGCTGGCGCTGGAAGAGCGTAACGCGTTGCAAACGCTAAAAGCGGTAACGACCGGTTATATGGGGAGCGCGGAGCAGATTGCCCTGCTGGCCGATTGGCTGGCGACAATTCGTCAAACACACTCTGATATTTTTGTGTTGGTCGATCCGGTTATCGGCGACATTGACAGCGGTATGTATGTAAAGGCTGAGATACCTCTTGCGTATCGCCAGCATTTATTGCCGCAGGCGCAGGGCATTACGCCGAATCTGTTCGAGTTGCAGATGTTGAGCGATATGCCGTGTCATACCCTGGAAGAGGCGATTCTGGCTGCGCGCAGTCTGCTGTCAGACACCTTAAAATGGGTGATTATCACCAGTGCGCCGTCGAAAAACCCTGAGGCTATCTCGGTGGTGGCGGTGACAGCAGAGGATATTCGCGTCATTGAGCATCCAAGAATTGTTACTGATCTGAAAGGGACGGGCGATCTGTTCTGTGCAGAGTTAGTGAGCCGTCTGTTGGAAGGCGCATCGCTTGGCGATGCGGCGGAACGCGCGGCCAATCGCGTATTGCAGGTCATGACCTGGACCCACGAGCACGAGTGTCATGAGCTGATGCTCCCCCCGCTGTAAATCGGTTCCCACGTCGTCAGGCGTGGGAAATCTTTTCAAGCTGCGGAATGCGATACGTTTGTTTTACCACGGTAGCCAGTTCGCTAACGGGCAGCGGTTTTGAGAAGTAGTAACCCTGAAAGTAATCGACCTGTTTATGCGTCAGATATGCCACCTGATATTCCGTTTCCACGCCTTCAACGATAATTTTCATCCCCAGCGATTTTGCCATATCGATAACACAATCAATCAGTTTGGTGGAATCCGTAGCGCTGGAAATCCCGTTCACAAACAGCTTATCGATTTTAATCAGACCGACCGGCAACCCGGTGAGTAAATTCAGATTGGAATAACCGGTACCAAAATCATCCAGCGCGATGGTCACGCTGCGGCTTTCGAGAAATATGAGCGTTTCTTTTAGCTCATTCACCTTCTCAAACGGTTCACGCTCGGTGATTTCAGCGGTGAGGCGAATACTGTTTTCCGGGAAGCGTGTCAGAAATGCACGACACTCGTCGATAAAGTTGGGCGTCTGAATATGTGATGCAGTGAAATTAAAACTCACGTGGAAAGGCAGGGGCCGCGCCTCAAGCAGGGAAGGCAGTTCATCTCCTGCCAGCGCCATTAATTTGCGTGTCAACGGCACAATAAGCCCGCTCTCTTCAGCAAGCGGAATAAAACTGTCGGGTGAGATAATTTCGCCAGAAGGCGTCACCCAGCGCGCAAGCACTTCCACGCCGTAGAATTTCCCTGAGCCACTGTGGATGACCGGTTGATACCATGGGACGATTTCCCCTTCAGCGATGGCACGCTCAAGATTTTCATACAGCGTAGGGCGATGAAGAATATGTTGCCACAGCACCACCCCGACGATCAGCGCCAGGCACAGCGTCAGCAGCAACGACAGCCAACCCTGTTGCAGATACAACGAAACAGGAACTGTCTTCCAGGCCGGATAGTCGACCGAGTAGGGGAATTTATCTGACTGCACAATGACGTGCCTGGCGTTATCGTTCGGAACCGTTTTTGCGTTTTGCCGCATTACCGTATCGCCAATATGTAACGTCAGCGGCCGCTGATTGCTCAACAGTTCCAGCACCTCGCTCAGCCACTGACCGCTAAAGCTTGAGGTAATCATCCCTTGTGGATACGCCGTTTGCAGCACAATCACCTTATCACCTGGCGAGATGGTCTTATCATCGATGATGGTCAGTTCCTGCGCGGTATGTGCCGCATAATTCATATTGATAGCGTTGGCATCATTGTAGGAAGAGCAGAACAGGGTCTTCTCTTTATAAAGATTGATGATGCGGATATGCGGAACAGAAACCACCAACCGCTCAAGTTCGGTACGCGTTTGGGTGGTGCAGGGTTGTGAAAGCAGAGGATGCGCTTTTGTGGCAGCTTGTCGGGAGGCATTGAGCAGCGAATCGATTTTTTGTACGGTCTTTTTCGCCAGCGCTGAAGTCTGCTCAAGCTCCCCGCCAATCACCTGAAACCAGGTTAATACTGCGCCGCCCACGAGAATTGTCAGCACGCAGAAAAGGGTGGTGATAATTCTAAATTTTGTGCCGACCGCTTTCATCTGCCATCCATTTTTGTCTGATGTACAGGAAGTATACGCCAGCGTATCGGTAAAGAGATAACAGAGACAAAAAAGGCGCCTTTCGGCGCCTTTTTTAGTTCAGCAAGAATTACTTCTTGATGCGGATAACCGGGGTTTCACCCACAGTTACGCTACCGGACAGTTTGATCAGCTCTTTGATCTCGTCCATGTTGGAGATAACAACCGGAGTCAGGGTAGACTTGGCTTTCTCTTCCAGCAGCGGCAGATCGAATTCGATAACCGGGTCGCCGACTTTCACGCGTTGGCCTTCTTCAGCGATACGTTTGAAACCTTCGCCTTTCAGTTCAACGGTGTCGATACCGAAGTGAACGAACAGCTCGATGCCGCTATCGGATTCGATAGAGAAGGCATGGTTGGTTTCAAAAATCTTGCCGATAGTCCCATCAACCGGCGCAACCATTTTGTTGCCAGTTGGTTTGATAGCAATACCGTCGCCAACGATTTTTTCTGCAAAAACCACATCCGGCACGTCTTCAATGTTAACGATTTCGCCAGAGAGCGGTGCAATAATCTCAATAGTACCGGTGTCTTTTTTGTCGTCAGAAACCAGAGATTTCAATTTGTCGAACAAACCCATGATCTTCTCCTAAGCAGTAATTGGGCCGAACTCGTGGATTAGCAGATTGTTTTTTCTTCAATGAACTTGTTAACCAGCGCCATTAACTCGTCCGTTGTCGGTTGAGCAAGAGCTTGCTCTGCTAATACCTTCGCATCTTCGAAGTTCGTGTTACGAATGATCTTCTTAATGCGTGGGATAGAAATGGCGCTCATTGAGAATTCGTCCAGACCCATACCCAGCAACAGAAGTGTAGCACGTTCGTCGCCTGCAAGCTCACCACACATGCCAGTCCATTTACCTTCAGCATGAGAAGCATCAATAACCTGCTTGATAAGCGTCAGGACGGACGGTGACATGGGTTGGTAAAGATGTGAAATCATATCATTACCACGGTCAACTGCCAGAGTGTACTGCGTTAAATCATTGGTACCGATACTAAAGAAATCAACTTCTTTGGCTAAATGACGAGCAATCGTGGCCGCAGCCGGTGTTTCCACCATGACGCCAATCTCGATGGACTCATCAAATGCTTTACCTTCGTCGCGCAGTTCCTGTTTGTAGATTTCGATCTCTTTGCGCAGGGCGCGTACTTCTTCAACAGAGATGATCATCGGGAACATGATGCGCAGTTTACCGAAAGCGGACGCACGCAGGATGGCGCGAACCTGATCACGCAGGATCTCTTTACGATCCATTGCGATACGCACGGCACGCCAGCCCAGGAACGGGTTTTCTTCTTTCGGGAAGTTCATGTACGGCAGCTCTTTGTCGCCACCGATGTCCATAGTACGGACGATAACCGCCTGAGAGCCACAGGCTTCAGCAACGGCTTTGTACGCAGCAAACTGTTCTTCTTCAGTTGGCAGCGCGTCACGGTCCATGAACAGGAATTCAGTACGATAGAGACCCACGCCTTCTGCGCCATTGCGCTCAGCGCCTTCTACGTCACGCACGGTACCGATGTTAGCGCAAACTTCAACCTGGTGACCATCAAGGGTGATAGCCGGCAGATCTTTCAGTTTTGCCAGTTCAGCTTTTTCAGAAGCAACCTGCTCCTGAACGGCGCGCAGTTTTTCGATCTCTTCGTTGGTTGGGTTGACGTAAACCTGGTTGTTTACGGCATCCAGAATCAGATAGTCGTCGTTTTTCACCTGAGAGGTGACATTGCCGGTACCCACAATCGCAGGCAGTTCAAGAGAACGCGCCATGATAGAGGTGTGAGAAGTACGGCCACCGACGTCAGTGATAAAGCCCAGCACCTTGTTCAGGTTCAGCTGTGCGGTTTCGGACGGGGTCAGGTCAGCAGCAACCAGGATAACTTCGTCCTGAATTGCGCTCAGGTCGATGATAGCCAGACCCAGGATGTTGCGCAGCAGGCGCTTACCGATGTCACGTACGTCAGCCGCACGCTCTTTCAGGTATTCATCATCCAGTTCTTCCAGGGCAGTCGCCTGACCTTCGATAACCTCATGAGCCGCTGCGTCAGCAGTCATGTGCTTATCTTTAACCAGGGCTATGATTTCCTGCTCCAGCTCTTCATCTTCGAGCAGCATGATGTGCCCTTCGAAGATAGCTTCTTTTTCTTCACCGAAAGTTTCGCCAGCTTTAGTCTTGATGGCTTCTAACTGTGCCGACGCCTTGGCGCGACCAGCCAGAAAACGCTCAACTTCCTGATCAACCTTATCGGCAGAAATTTTTTTCCGGTCGATGACAATCTCATCTTCTTTCAGCAGCAGTGCTTTACCGAAAGCGATACCCGGGGATGCTAAAATGCCTGAAATCATAACCCTACCTTACTTGTGACTGATATGAAAAAGAACTCTGGAACTTACTCGAGTTCAGCCATCAGCTTAACGAGATGCTCAACTGCTTTTTGTTCGTCTTCACCTTCAGCAGAAAGGGTTACAACGGTACCCTGAGTCAGACCCAGAGTTTGCAGTTTGAACAGGCTTTTTGCGCTAGCGCTTTTGCCGTTGGAGGTCACAGTGATCTCAGAAGTGAAGCCTTTCGCTTCTTTAACAAACTGAGCAGCAGGGCGGGTATGCAGACCGTTCGGAGCGGTAATGGTAACTTCTTGCTGGAACATTATATTTCCCCAACTTATAGGTTTAGTGTTGTGGAACTAAAGTTTAGCCTGGCGGCCTGACTTTAGCCTGTAGTAATCAGCGATGTCACGATTCTGAGCGCCGGAATCGGTACACGTGTTTCCGATTCGTGCGCTACTGGCCTTCGGCGCTTCGCTTAACATTAAACATTATGCCGCGAAAGCGAGATTTGAACCAAATCATAAAATCGATTCAGCTTGTGCAAATCCGGAAATGAATAATTTCGCGCATCAAAATAAATCTGAATGTTAAATACCAGACCTGATGCAGTGAAGCAATGGCAGGGGGGGTAAAAGTTTGATGCGTGCCACAAAAAAGCACCCAAAAGGGTGCTTTTTTACGCGCTTTTAACACGCTGGCACTACTGTTGCAGTTCCTTCTCTGTGAAGAGATCGGCAAACAACGCAGTGCTCAGATAACGCTCACCCGAAGACGGTAGGATAACCACAATATTCTTATTGGTAAAGGTTTCATCTTCCTGAAGTTTCAATGCTGCCGCAACGGCTGCGCCGGAAGAGATGCCTGCCAGAATGCCTTCTTCTTCCATCAGGCGACGCGCGGTGGAAATGGCTTCTTCATTCGTGATAGCGACAACTTTATCAACCAGTTTCAGGTCGAGGTTGCCAGGAATGAAACCGGCGCCGATACCCTGAATTTTATGCGGGCCCGGTTTGATTTCTTCACCTGCCAGCGCCTGGGCGATGACCGGGGAGTCGGTGGGTTCAACCGCGACGGAAATCAAGTCGGTTTTGCCTTTAGTGCCTTTAATGTAACGCGACACGCCAGTCAGCGTACCGCCAGTACCGACACCAGCAATAAACACGTCAACCTGACCATCGGTGTCTTCCCAGATTTCCGGGCCGGTGGTTTTTTCGTGAATTTCCGGGTTCGCCGGGTTACTGAACTGCTGCAGCAGCAGGAATTTTTCCGGATCGCTGGCAACAATTTCTTCTGCTTTTTGAATCGCGCCTTTCATGCCTTTCGCGCCTTCTGTCAGTACGAGGTTTGCACCCAGCGCTTTCAACAGTTTACGGCGTTCAATACTCATGGTTTCCGGCATGGTCAGCGTCAGTTTGTAGCCACGAGCGGCGGCGACATAGGCCAGCGCGATACCGGTGTTACCGCTGGTGGGTTCAACCAGCTCTACGCCCGGTTTCAGCACGCCACGTTTTTCTGCATCCCAAATCATGTTGGCACCGATACGGCACTTAACGCTGAAGCTTGGGTTGCGTGATTCTACCTTCGCCAGAATGCGTCCGTTACCGATGCGGTTCAGTCGAACCAGTGGCGTGTGACCGATAGTCAGCGAGTTATCTTCAAAAATCTTACTCATGGCCTGTCCTTAACTGTATGAAATTTGGGGTACTGCCCCAGCATACCTGCTTAAAGAATCTGCGGAAGTAAGTAATTAGCATATCTATATTCAGAAGGGAAATAATGGCTGCCAGGATGGAATAAGGAAAGCATAACGGCGCTCACGGGCGTGAGCGCCTCAAGCAGTTACTTCCACATTGCGTGTTTATCGCGATAACAGTCGACCCACATCGCCGTTGCGCCGCAGATGGCAACCGGGATGATGACCAGATTTAACACCGGGATAAGGGTAAACAGACTCGCCAGCGCACCAAACTGCATGTTCAACACTTTGCGCTCACGCAGAGCCGTGCGCATGGTTTTAAACGGCACTTTATGGTTGTCGAACGGATAATCGCAGTACTGAATCGCCAGCATCCATGCGCTGAACAGGAACCATAATACTGGCGCGACGGTCTGCCCGATGCCGGGGATGAAATAGAGCACCAACAGCACCAGCGCGCGCGGCAGATACCACGCCAGCTTTTGCCACTCACGCTTCATTATGCGCGGCACATCCTTTACTACGCCCAGCACACCGGTATCCGGCGGCGTCGCACCGGTCAGACGCGCTTCCAGCTGTTCCGCCAACAGGCCGTTAAATGGCGCGGCAATCCAGTTGGCGATGGTCGAGAAGAAGTAGCCGAACACCAGCAAAATCGAAATCACCGCCACCGGCCACAGCAGGTAGCTCAGCCATTGCAGCCAGTCAGGGATTCGCCCCATCAGCGAAGGGATCCACTCGCCGAGCTTACTGAACAGCCACCAGAACGCGCCTCCCATCAGTACAATGTTGACCAGCAACGGTAGAATAACGAACCGGCGAATGCCGGGTAACCCGATCAGTTTCCAGCCCTGCGAGAAATAGTAGAGACCGCTGCGCGGGGAAGGGGTGGATGATGAAACCATGGTCAGCAAATGCTCCTGTGTCTGACAGCTACGAATTGACCTGCGTATATTATCGGGTTGTCAGGGAATGACCAGTTAGGAAATGTTCGAAAAAACAGCAAAAAGCACGATTTAGGTTATCTTTCTGCGGGGAATGTCATGTGCGCACTTGCACTTGACGTGTTGGGCAAATACTCTTAGGGAGTAAATGTTTGCCGTGGTGGCAAGGTGTTAGAACAACAGAGAATATAATGATGCAGGATTTGCGTCTGATATTAATCATTGTTGGCGCGATCGCCATACTCGCTCTTCTGGTTCATGGTTTCTGGACCAGCCGTAAAGAGCGCTCGTCAATGTTCCGCGATCGCCCACTAAAACGCATGAAGTCTCGTGAAGACGACGAGTCTGATGATGGCTTCGATGAAAGTGATGAAGGCGTGGGCGAAGTTCGTGTCCACAAGGTCAATCACGCCCCGGGCGTAGCAGGGGAGCATGACGCACCTCATCAGGCGCCTTCGCACCAGTACCAGCCCCCTTATGAGCGTCAGGTACAACAGCCTGTGCGCCACGAGGAGCCAGCCCGGCCATCCGCACCGCAGCCTCAACAGCCGCGCGTGCAGCAACCGCCTGTCCAGCCGCCGCATGCGCAGCCACAGCCGGTTCATCAGCCACAACCTCATTCGCAGCCGCAGCCTGTTGCCGCACCTCAGCCGGTGCAGCCCGCCGCGCCGCAGCCTCAACCGGTTGCTCCGCCACAGCCTGCCGCGCCAGAACCTCAGGTCGCACAACCGCAACCTGCGCCAGCCGCTGTGCAGCAGCCAGAGCCTAAGCCGGTTGAAGAAGCGCCTGCGAAGCCAGAGCGTAAAGAAACCGTCATTGTGATGAACGTCTCTGCACATCAGGGCACGCAGATCAACGGTGAACTGTTGCTGAACAGTATCCAGCAGGCCGGATTCAAGTTTGGCGATATGAATATTTTCCATCGCCATTTAAGCCCTGACGGCAGCGGCCCTGCGCTTTTCAGCCTGGCGAACATGCTGAAACCCGGCACCTTCGACCCTGAAAATATGGCGGATATGGCGACGCCGGGTATCACTATCTTTATGCAGGTACCGGCATACGGCGATGCACTGCAAAACTTCAAGCTGATGTTGCAGTCTGCACAGTACATTGCCGATGAAGTGGGTGGTGTAGTGCTTGACGATCAGCGTCGGATGATGACGCCGCAGAAACTGCGCGAATACCAGGACCGCATCCGCGACGTACTGGAATCGAACGCCTGATAACGGCTGGCGTTTTATCAACTCTCCCTGAACCCCCGCCTGTCGGGGGTTTTTTATCATTGATGGTGTGATATGGAACCGATCGAACAACAACTGAATGAACTGCGAACCACGCTTCGCCATTATGAATATCTCTACCACGTTATGGATGCGCCGGAAGTGCCGGACGCCGAGTACGATCGCCTGATGCGTGAACTACGCGAACTTGAGGCGCAACATCCCGAACTGATTACGCCAGATTCACCGACGCAACGCGTGGGCGCATCGCCGCTGGCCGCATTCAGCCAGGTGCGTCACGAAGTGCCTATGCTGTCGTTGGATAACGTGTTTGATGAAGAGAGCTTCCTCGCCTTTAACAAGCGCGTGCAGGATAGGCTGAAAAGCAGCGACGCGCTGGTCTATTGCTGTGAGCTGAAACTGGATGGCCTGGCGGTGAGCATCCTGTATGAAAACGGCGTGATGGTGCAGGCGGCGACACGCGGTGATGGCACCACCGGGGAAGACATTACCGCGAACGTGCGCACCATTCGCGCGATCCCGCTAAAACTGCGCGGTGACAATATTCCGGCGCGCCTTGAAGTGCGTGGTGAGGTCTTCCTGCCACAGGCTGGGTTTGAAAAAATTAATGATGATGCGCGTCGTACCGGGGGCAAATTGTTTGCCAACCCGCGTAACGCTGCCGCAGGTTCACTGCGCCAGCTTGACCCGCGTATCACGGCGAAGCGACCACTTACTTTCTTCTGCTACGGCGTCGGTATTCTGGAGGGCGGTGAACTGCCCGCCAGCCATATGGGGCGTCTGCAACAGTTTAAAGCCTGGGGCCTGCCGGTGAGTGATCGCGTAAAACGCTGCAATTCCCCGGAGGAAGTGCTCGCTTACTATCACAAGGTTGAAGAAGACCGCTCAACGCTCGGTTTTGATATCGATGGCGTGGTGATTAAAGTCGATTCGCTGGCATTGCAGGAACAACTGGGCTTTGTCGCGCGTGCCCCACGCTGGGCCGTGGCTTTTAAATTCCCGGCGCAGGAACAGATGACCTTCGTGCGCGACGTAGAATTCCAGGTGGGCCGTACCGGGGCGATTACCCCGGTTGCGCGCCTTGAACCGGTGCAGGTCGCGGGGGTGCTGGTGAGCAATGCTACGCTGCATAATGCCGATGAAATCGAGCGTCTTGGTCTGCGTATTGGCGATAAAGTGGTGATTCGCCGCGCCGGGGATGTTATCCCGCAGGTGGTGAACGTGGTGCTCTCGGAGCGCCCGGAAGAGACGCAGGAAATTGTGTTCCCGACCCACTGCCCGGTTTGTCAGTCTGACGTTGAGCGTGTGGAAGGTGAAGCCGTTGCTCGCTGTACCGGCGGCCTGATTTGTGGGGCGCAGCGTAAAGAGTCGCTGAAGCACTTTGTCTCGCGCCGCGCGCTGGATGTTGACGGCATGGGCGATAAAATTATCGATCAGCTAGTTGAAAAAGAGTACGTCCACACGCCTGCCGATCTGTTCACGTTAACCGCAGGCAAGCTGACCGGGCTGGATCGCATGGGGCCGAAATCGGCACAAAATGTGGTCAACGCGCTGGAAAAAGCGAAAAACACCACCTTTGCACGCTTCCTCTACGCACTCGGTATCCGTGAAGTAGGTGAAGCCACGGCGGCTGGCCTGGCGGCTTATTTTGGTACGCTGGAAGCGCTGGAAGCTGCATCGATTGAAGAGCTGCAAAAAGTGCCGGATGTCGGCATTGTGGTTGCTACGCATGTCTTTAACTTCTTTGCGGAAGAGAGCAATCGCGACGTCATTCAGCAGTTGCTGAAAGAGGGTGTGAACTGGCCTGCAGCGGTTATGATTAATGCTGAAGACATTGACAGCCCGTTCGCCGGGAAAACGGTGGTCCTGACCGGTAGCCTGAGCCAGATGTCGCGCGATGACGCGAAGGCGCGTTTAGTGGAACTTGGCGCAAAAGTGGCGGGCAGCGTGTCGAAGAAAACTGACCTGGTGATTGCCGGGGAAGCGGCGGGCTCTAAGCTTGCGAAAGCGCAGGAGCTGGGCATTGAGGTGATTGATGAAGCTGAAATGCTACGGCTGTTAGGCGTCTGATATGGATAAGGCGCAGCTCATTGAAATCGCCAATACGGAAATGCCGTTTGGTAAATACAAGGGGCGTCGATTGATTGACGTCCCGGAGGAGTATCTGCTCTGGTTTGCCCGTAAGGATCAGTTTCCTGCCGGGCATCTGGGCGAGCTGATGGCTTTGACGCTACTGATTAAAACTGAGGGATTGACCCAACTGGTGCAACCCCTGAAGCGTTAAGCGTCGGAAGTCCTCGCCGCGCGGGCCTGCTCTTCGGCCTGCAGTTTTTCTGCCTGCTGTTTGTAGCGACGCGCCAGTACCGCGCACACCATCAACTGGATTTGATGGAATATCATCAGCGGCAGTACCATCATGCCGATAACCGATGTCGGGAACAGGATGTTCGCCATCGGTATCCCGTTCGCCAGGCTTTTCTTCGAGCCGCAGAAAACAATCGTAATCTCATCCGCTTTATTAAAGCCTGCTTTACGTGCGACCAGCACGTTCACGGCAATCACAATCGCCAGCAGGATGATGCTCACTACCACGATAAACAGCAGCGAACCCAGCCCCACTTTGTGCCAGATACCGTTCACCACCGCTTCGCTGAATGCGGAGTAAACCACTAACAGAATGGAGGTCTGGTCGGTTTTGCCAATCCACTTCTTATGTTTCGCGACAAATGTGCCGGTCCACGGGCGAGAAAGGTGCCCAAGCACGAACGGTAACAGCAGTTGCAGCATGATTTTGCCGACCTGCTCAAGGCTGCCTTCCGCGCCGTGCATGTTCATCAGCAACCCAACCAGCAACGGTGACAGGAAGATACCCAGCAGGCTGGACGCTGACGCAGAACAGACCGCTGCCGCAACGTTCCCGCCCGCAAGCGATGTAAATGCGATGGCTGACTGTACGGTTGCCGGCAGAATACACAGATAGAGGAAACCAGTATACAACGCCGGGTCCACCGCCACCGGCGACCACCACACCAGCAATACGCCCAGCACCGGGAAGAGAATGAAGGTGCTGCACATTACCCACAGGTGCAATCGCCAGTGGCTGCCCCCTGCAATAATCGCTTCGCGAGACAATTTTGCACCGTGCATGAAGAACAGCAGGGCAATTGCGGCGGTGGTCAGATGTTCAAAAAAAGGCACAAACTCACCGCGAGCCGGGAAGAAAGAGGCCAGCAGCACCACGGTAATGAGCGTCAGCGTAAACGGGTCAAGAATACGAAAAAGTTTCATAAAGACTCCTGAAAATCGATGGCGCTATTGTGCTTCTTTCAGTTTGAGAAATAAAATTGATTTATTGCATCCATTCATGAAGAAAATAGATGAATTACTCGCTAAAGCAATTAAAGGTTTTCGTCACGGTGGCGCAGGAGAAAAGTTTCAGCCGCGCGGGAGAGCGTATCGGCCTGAGCCAGTCGGCGGTGAGTCACAGCGTGAAGGAGCTGGAAAATCACACTGGTGTTCGCCTGCTGGACAGAACCACGCGCGAAGTGGTGCTCACTGAGGCAGGGCAACAGCTGGCTTTGCGTCTGGAGCGACTGCTGGATGAACTGAACAGCACCCTGCGCGACGCCGGGCGTATGGGGCAACAACTGAGCGGAAAAGTCCGGGTCGCTGCCAGCCAGACCATTTCCGCGCATCTTATTCCGCAATGCATTGCCGAAAGTCATCGTCGCTATCCAGATATTCAGTTTGTCCTGCACGATCGTCCGCAGCAGTGGGTGATGGAAAGTATTCGTCAGGGAGATGTCGATTTTGGCATCGTCATCGATCCAGGCGCAGTGGGCGATCTGCAATGTGAAGCGATTCTTTCCGAGCCTTTCTTCCTGCTTTGCCATCGCGATAGCGCTTTGGCCGCAGAAGATTATGTCCCCTGGCAGGCTTTGCAGGGGGCGAAACTGGTGTTGCAGGATTACGCCTCAGGCAGCCGACCGCTGATTGACGCCGCGCTGGCGCGCAACGCTATTCAGGCGGATATCGTGCAGGAGATTGGCCACCCGGCGACGCTGTTCCCGATGGTGGCTGCCGGTATCGGCATCAGCATTCTCCCGGCGCTGGCCTTGCCGTTACCCGAGGGCAGCCCGCTGGTGGTGAAGCGTATTACACCGGTGGTGGAACGTCAGTTAATGCTGGCGCGCAGGAAGAACCGTTCGCTTTCAACTGCCGCTGAAGCATTATGGGAAGTGGTACGCGCCCAGGGGCGCACATTGATGGCAGGGAGGGAAGGGGATCCCTTGTATCGGATTTAGCGAACTTTTATCTGCCGGAGCACCGGCAGATATCGATCAGAAATTAAATTTGATGGAGTAGATTATCGCATCCTGGTAAAAATCTTCGCCCAGTTTGTCATCCGCATAACGATACTGAATCCCTGTGGTGATGTGTGAAGTTGCATTCCACCACAACGCCACGGCGCCATTCAGACCTTCTTTGCCCCCGTTACCTGCCGCGTAGGTGGCATCACGATCAAACTCGTACTCGTTCCAGTTGGTGAGAGTGAATTTCTCACTGCCCAGCATAAAGCTGTAACCTGCAACCCAACCGGCTACATAGCCGTTATCGCCAGTGTAATAGGTTTGATCTGTATAACGCTTAGCAAAGAACGGTTTGAACCACCAACCGTTGCCGGTGAAATTGTAGCCGATACCGTAAAGAAACATATCGTCGTGGAAATTCACACGATTCGCAGAACCATAGGTGCCATACGCGTGGAGATAAAGATTGAATCCGGTATCACCCAGGTAAATACGATTGGTATTTTTAAATGTGTAGCGCTGCTCGCTGCCCGGTTTATCGTGGCGGCCGTTATAAAAGTTTTCCCAGTCGAAGAACCCGTACATTTCCCCCCAACTAAAATTAGCGCCACCTTCCAGTTCCAGATATCCAAAATCATCTTTGTGTGATTTGGTCGACGATTTTTCAGTGGTTCTACTGGTCCAGTCGAGGTAATGAACACCTATATCAGCGAAACCGCCTTTAAATTCTGCATGGGATAAAGCAGGTATCGCTAATAGCGAGGAGAGTGTCAGAGTTAAAAGATGTCTTTTCATAGCATAATTCCCTATGCCGATCGTTATTAGTAGATTGCTTAATAAAAAGGATTGTTAAAAACGGCATATTGTTAATGCAAGGGAAGAGAGAGTACCAATACAGTTTTTACTACTTATTAATAGTGAAAAAATATAAATATATCGATATCGAATCGCTATCGAATACAGGGTAAAAGTGTATTGGTAAGGGGTGGGGATATCTCGTTATAAAAAGGCTTTAGATTCAACCCTACCAAAAAAGGATCGATATGTCTCAGGCTCAATTTTCTCATAACCCACTGTACTGCGTCGATATTATCCGGGCTTACAAACCTGATTTCACTCCACGAGTGGCCTTTATTTTAGGTTCAGGACTGGGCGCATTAGCCGATCAGATTGAGAACGCGGTCGAAATTTCCTACGAAAAGCTGCCGGGTTTCCCGGTAAGTACCGTACACGGCCATGCGGGTGAGCTGGTGCTGGGTTATCTCCAGGGGGTGCCGGTGGCGTGCATGAAAGGTCGCGGACATTTCTACGAAGGTCGTGGGATGACCATCATGACGGATGCAATCCGTACCTTTAAGTTGCTGGGCTGCGAGTTGCTGTTTTGCACCAATGCGGCTGGCTCACTGCGTCCTGAAGTGGGGGCCGGCAGTCTGGTCGCATTGAAAGATCACATCAACACCATGCCGGGAACGCCGATGGTGGGTCTTAACGATGAGCGTTTTGGTGAGCGCTTCTTCTCGCTGGCAAATGCCTACGATGCGGATTATCGCGCACTGTTACAAGCAGTGGCGAAAGAAGAGGGATTCCCACTGACAGAAGGCGTGTTCGTCTCGTATCCGGGGCCGAACTTTGAGACAGCAGCTGAAATTCGCATGATGCAGATTATCGGCGGCGATGTCGTGGGGATGTCCGTCGTGCCTGAGGTGATTTCAGCTCGCCACTGCGACCTTAAGGTGGTTGCCGTTTCTGCGATTACCAACATGGCGGAAGGTCTGAGTGACGTGAAGCTTTCTCATGCCCAGACGCTGGCTGCAGCGGAACTCTCAAAGCAGAACTTTATTAATCTTATTTGCGGCTTTCTGCGCAAAATTGCCTGAGTAAAACAACAATAAACGGCCTCACTGGGTGAGGCCATATGATGCGACAAGGAAACGATTATGAGCATCGCTTTGCGCTTAAAGGTAATGTCCTTTTTGCAATATTTTATCTGGGGGAGCTGGTTGGTTACCCTCGGTTCTTACATGATTAATACCCTTCATTTCACCGGCGCTAATGTTGGCATGGTTTACAGTTCCAAAGGGATCGCCGCGATTATTATGCCCGGTATAATGGGGATCATCGCAGACAAATGGCTGCGCGCAGAACGCGCATACATGCTGTGTCACCTGGTGTGTGCGGGCGTACTTTTTTATGCGGCATCCGTAACTGATCCAGATATGATGTTTTGGGTGATGTTAGTCAATGCGATGGCGTTTATGCCGACTATCGCGTTATCGAACAGCGTCTCTTATTCCTGTCTTGCTCAGGCAGGGCTTGACCCGGTGACCGCTTTCCCGCCCATTCGCGTTTTTGGTACGGTGGGGTTCATTGTCGCGATGTGGGCAGTAAGCCTGCTGCATCTGGAATTGAGTAGTCTGCAGTTGTATATCGCGTCCGGTGCGTCATTGCTGCTGTCGGCTTATGCGCTGACTTTGCCGAAGATTCCGGTTGCGGCGAAAAAAGCGACCACATCGCTTGCCAGCAAGCTGGGTTTGGATGCCTTCGTGCTGTTTAAAAATCCACGCATGGCTATCTTTTTCCTCTTCGCCATGATGCTGGGCGCGGTGCTGCAAATTACCAACGTTTTTGGCAACCCGTTCCTGCATGATTTCGCCCGTAATCCTGAGTTTACTGAAAGCTTTGTGGTGAAATATCCGTCCATTTTACTGTCAGTTTCACAGATGGCTGAAGTCGGTTTCATTCTGACGATTCCGTTCTTTTTAAAACGTTTCGGCATTAAAACCGTCATGCTAATGAGTATGGTGGCGTGGACGCTGCGCTTTGGCTTCTTCGCCTATGGCGACCCATCACCAACCGGGTTTATTTTGCTGCTGCTGTCGATGATTGTTTACGGTTGTGCATTCGATTTCTTCAATATTTCTGGTTCGGTCTTTGTCGAACAGGAAGTTGATTCCAGCATTCGTGCCAGCGCCCAGGGGCTCTTTATGACCATGGTAAATGGCGTCGGCGCATGGGTTGGCTCGATTCTGAGCGGCATGGCCGTGGATTACTTCTCGGTGGATGGCGTGAAAGACTGGCATACCATCTGGATGATGTTTGCAGGATATTCATTATTCCTCGCAGTCATATTTTTCTTCGGGTTTAAATATAAGCATGATCCCGAAAAATTAGCGTATCGTGCTATCACGCATTAAAAGGATTGGCAGCGCCGGTCTTCGGGGCTGCTTTTATGATAAAAGGTGTTCTGTGAAAGATATTTTATTTTCTTCAGGCGTCGGTTTTGGTATCGGCGCGTTGTTTACAGTATTACGCTTACCTATTCCTGTTCCAAATGTATTGCCAGGAATATTATCAATTGTATTTATGTATATAGGCTATCTGGTGGTGAAATTCTTTATGCCATGATAGCGTAATGCTTTGTAACCATCAGGCGGGGCACTTAATTATGGAACGCGTTTACCGAACAGATCTTAAGTTGCTCCGCTATTTCCTTGCCGTAGCGGAAGAGCTACATTTTGGTCGCGCAGCGGCACGTTTAAACATGTCACAGCCGCCACTCAGTATTCATATTAAAGAGCTTGAGCATCAACTCGGGACGCAACTTTTTATTCGCCATTCGCGTAGCGTTGCCCTGACGCATGCCGGTAAAATCCTGATGGAGGAATCGCGCAGGCTACTGGCGAATGCGAATCAGGTTTTGGCGCGGGTTGAGCAGATTGGACGCGGTGAAGCGGGGCGGATTGAACTTGGCGTGGTGGGAACCGCAATGTGGGGACGTATGCGCCCGGTCATGCGGCGCTTCCTGAAGGAAAACCCCAACGTGGAAGTCCTGTTTCGCGAAAAAATGCCTGCGATGCAAATGGCACTCCTTGAGCGGCGAGAACTTGATGCAGGGATATGGCGCATGGCGACAGAACTGCCGGAGGGATTTACCAGTTTACGTTTGCATGAGTCTGCTTTTCTGATCGCAATGCCTGAAGAACATCACCTGGCATCCTATTCTGCCATTCCACTGGAAGCACTTCGCGACGAATATTTTGTCACCATGCCGCCCGTACACACAGATTGGGCATTTTTGCAGCGTGTATGCCAGCAGGCAGGATTTTCGCCGGTTATTATTCGCGAGGTCAATGAGCCGCAAACCGTGTTAGCGATGATTAGCATGGGTATTGGAATTACGTTGATTGCAGACAGTTACGCACAAATGAACTGGCCTGGTGTCGTTTTCCGCCCACTGGCGGAGAGAATACCGGCAGATTTGTATATTGTTTATGAAACACAGCAGGTGACGCCTGCACTGGTTAAATTGCTGGCGGCGTTGACGCGGTAGGTGATGAGAGATCGGAGCGAACTGTAGGCCTGATAAGTGAAGCGCCATCAGGCAGTTTCTCAAACCGCAGATAGCAAAAAAGCGCCTTTAGGGCGCTTTTTTACATTGGTGGGTCGTGCAGGATTCGAACCTGCGACCAATTGATTAAAAGTCAACTGCTCTACCAACTGAGCTAACGACCCGAAGTGGTGGGTGATGACGGGATCGAACCGCCGACCCCCTCCTTGTAAGGGAGGTGCTCTCCCAGCTGAGCTAATCACCCACTTCTCAATTTCTTGCTACACGGCGGAGACTACATAAAGTAGTTGGTGGGTGATGACGGGATCGAACCGCCGACCCCCTCCTTGTAAGGGAGGTGCTCTCCCAGCTGAGCTAATCACCCCCGCTGTGTGGAGTCGCATTATAGGGAGAGTTCAAAATGAGTCAACGCATTTTCTTAAGAATTTGTTCGTTCGTCGTAAAATTAAACAAAGCGGTGGGGTTTTATGCGCTCACGCATGATTTCTATACAAAAACGACTAACTTTGACCGTGATGAGGGATGAAGATTGAGGAATCAGCCAGGAGTGATAGAATATTGCCCTTCTCAGTTCCAGGTTTTGCCGGTTGTCGGCATCTTTAATAAACGTAAGGCCATTTAATGAAAATCAAAACTCGCTTCGCGCCCAGCCCGACAGGCTATCTGCACGTCGGCGGTGCTCGTACTGCTCTTTACTCCTGGCTTTTTGCACGTAATCACGACGGTGAGTTTGTGCTGCGTATTGAAGACACCGATCTCGAGCGCTCCACGCCGGAAGCTATTGAAGCCATTATGGATGGTATGAACTGGCTGAATCTGGAATGGGACGAAGGTCCGTACTATCAGACTAAACGTTTCGATCGCTACAACACGGTTATCGACGAAATGCTGGAAGCGGGCACGGCGTATAAATGCTACTGCTCCAAAGAACGTCTGGAAGCGCTGCGTGAAGAGCAGATGGCGAACGGAGAAAAGCCGCGTTATGACGGTCGTTGCCGCCATGACCATGCACATCACGCTGACGATGAGCCATGCGTAGTGCGTTTCGCGAATCCGCAGGAAGGTTCCGTTATCTTTGATGACCAGATCCGTGGCCCAATCGAGTTCAGCAACCAGGAGCTGGACGATCTGATTATCCGCCGTACCGATGGTTCCCCAACCTATAACTTCTGCGTTGTGGTGGATGACTGGGATATGGAAATCACCCACGTGATCCGTGGTGAAGACCATATCAACAACACGCCGCGTCAGATCAACATCCTGAAGGCGCTGAATGCACCGGTGCCGGTTTACGCGCACGTGTCGATGATCAACGGCGACGACGGTAAAAAACTGTCTAAACGTCACGGTGCAGTAAGCGTGATGCAGTATCGTGATGATGGCTACCTGCCGGAAGCGCTGCTGAACTATCTGGTGCGTTTAGGCTGGTCTCACGGCGATCAGGAAATCTTCAGCCGTGAAGAGATGATCAAATTCTTCGCACTGAACGCCGTTAGTAAATCCGCCAGCGCTTTTAACACTGAAAAACTGCAGTGGCTGAACCATCACTACATCAACAATCTGCCCGCTGAGTATGTTGCAACACATCTGCAGTGGCATATTGAGCAGGAAAATATCGACACCCGCATGGGGCCGCAGCTGTCTGAGCTGGTGAAACTGCTGGGCGAGCGTTGTAAAACGCTGAAAGAGATGGCGCAGAGCTGCCGTTACTTCTATGAAGATTTCGCTGAGTTCGATGCCGATGCGGCGAAAAAACACCTGCGTCCGGTTGCACGTCAGCCGCTGGAAGTGGTGCGCGATAAACTGTCTGCTATCACTGACTGGACGTCAGAAAATGTTCACCACGCAATTCAGGCAACTGCCGATGAGCTGGAAGTGGGCATGGGTAAAGTGGGGATGCCATTGCGCGTAGCCGTAACGGGTGCAGGTCAGTCGCCAGCATTGGACGTTACCGTACATGCGATTGGCAAAAACCGTAGCATTGAGCGCATCAACAAAGCGCTGGGCTTTATTGCTGAGCGCGAAAGCCAGCAGTAATCAAAAACGGGCGTAAGCCCGTTTGAGATTGATGACAAAGTGCGCATTGTTTTGCCGGATGCGGCGTAAGCGCCTTATCCAGCCTACAAAATATTGCAGAAACCTTGTAGGCCTGACAAGCGTAGCGCATCAGGCAATTTAGCGTTTATCATCAGCCTAAAACGGGCGAAAGCCCGTTTTTTACGCCTGTGTATCGCTCAACCCGAGCCGCGACATAAACCCACAAATACCTTCACGCCGCAGTAAAACATTCAGCTTTTCCATCTCGTCTGGTGTCATCACCTGTAAGGTGTCGCTGATCTGCTGCCAGATAACGTCCGCTTCGTTAGTCGAATAGCTTTTCGCGGGTTCATTCATTTGCGCGTCGTGTTTGTCGACGTGGAGCAGGGCAGGCGTATTCGCCAGAAAGTCTCTCACCTGCTGCGTGATGTGTATCAACCTTGCCCGGCCACCTTTAACGCCCGGCATTGGCTCGGTTTGCCAGTGTTGTTCGCGGATCCAGCGGTTAATTGTCTGACGCGTCATTCCCAGACAGTTCGCCAGCTCTTCAGTAGACATTTTATCTTTGAGTCTTTTCATCACGATTATGCGCCACGGATACCTAAACGTTGCAGCAGGCCGCTGATCCCTTCACGCAACAGTAAGGAGGTTAACTGTCGCTGTTCTTCAAGCGTCATTTCCTCCGCCAGATTCAGCAACAGGCCGTGAAACGCATTGTCATTCACACTCTGCGTGTTTGAAGTCGTGATAGTGTCGGATGCGCGTTGCGCGCTATAGATAAATTCCCTGACCTGATCGTTAATGTGGACCAGGCGGGCTTTTCCTCCCTGGACACCAGGACGAGGCGATGTTTGCCATCCTTCCTTGCGCACCCATTTATTAACGGTTTGTCGGCTGTAGCCAGTCAGATGGGCGATTTCTTCCGGTGTCATTCGTTCCTTGAGCATGCTATTTCCTGAATCGCAGTGTGGGAATTACGAGTTCATTTTATAGCATCCTTTTACCTGAAAGCGTGACAGGTTTAACTTCTCTCTGCGAGCGTGCTCGGAATGTTATTCATCTGTCTGCTTTTTCAGCGATTAGTGTGCCACACAGCATTTTGCCGTTGACACCTCGCAATGGAATTCATATTATGCCGCCCGTCAACACGACATGCTTTACGTTGGGGCTATAGCTCAGCTGGGAGAGCGCTTGCATGGCATGCAAGAGGTCAGCGGTTCGATCCCGCTTAGCTCCACCAAATCCTGCTCCCATCAGGTTTGGAACGTAAAAGCACCGTTGGGGCTATAGCTCAGCTGGGAGAGCGCTTGCATGGCATGCAAGAGGTCAGCGGTTCGATCCCGCTTAGCTCCACCAAATTTAAACCCTCGCCTGTGGCGGGGGTTTTTTGTTTGTCTATACTGTTCCTAAATCATTCTGTTTTATTTTCATTATCTCAGATATTTCATCATTTTTTACTTCCTCAGCACCTTGATTCGCTCGAATAATGCCCATAGTATCATTCTGGGTTATAGGTGTACCGACAAGGATGCAGTTCTGAATACTAATGAGATTTAATACAGATATTTTGTCGCGCAAGTTTTTTGTAGCATTAACTCTTTCTTTAATCGCAATTCCTTTTGCTCGCTTTGTCTCGCCTAAAGCCGTTATTGATGGTACTGAAGCATATCTTGCCTGGTTACCGCTTAGCGCAGCGTTTGCTATCGTTCTCTTGTTCGGTCGTCACGCCGTTATTCCTTTGATCATTAGCTTTTTAGTGGTCAATAATTTCGTCGTTAATCTTACGCTTTTCCAGGCTGTCATCTTACTCACCTGCCAGTTACTGGGCGTGCTTATTTCATCGGTGATGTTGCGCTGGATCGTTGGCCGACGATGGCGTTACGGATTACCCAGCCATCATATGGGCGCGGTCGTCTTCTGGATTGGCTTTGTAACACCGGCGATCATCAAAAGTGTTATGTACCTGGTTGGTCACTATCTTGATTTTCCGGTAAACGTCTCCAGCTACTTTGGCACCCACTCGTTGGTTTATGGCGTCGTGGATGTGCAAAGTCTGATATGTGCGGCCCTGATGTTTACGCCGCTTTTCTATTACCCAATGCGGATGATCCTTAATCCGCGTTATGCCAGAGCCTTCTGGCATCGTCATGTGGCTGCTTGCCTGTCGTCGCAGAATCGAACTTTTGTGCTGTACTGGGTTCTCGGGCTCGTAATTTTGTTAACCGTACTTTGTTCGCCGTATGAGACGAAGTACATTGCCGGGTATCTGGTTCCCATTATCTTTATCCTGTTCTTCTCAGGAATCAGCCGCTTAAGCGGCGTACTGATTGTTCTGATTTGGTCTGTGTCAGCCTTCCTGCTGGTGCTGAATAACAAGCATTTCCTGTTTGGGGTGCTGAGTGCATACTCGGTTGCTTTTGTTCTGTCCGTGTTAATCTCGTTCACCATTTGTATTCTGTATATGGTGCAGATTTATGCTCGCGGTGACGCGTTGAAGCGTAAATGGCACGACCAGGCGCTGATCGATCCGCTGACCGGGCTACCGAATCTGCGTGAGTTTGAATCGTGGTTAAAAGAGAACCAGCAGGCGACCGTGTGCTGCCTGCGCATCGATAATCTTGAGTTCTTAAGCCGTCACTACGGCATGATGATGCGCATTCATTGTAAGCGCGCGATCACCCGAAATTTACAACCGTTGTTGACGCGCGATGAAAAACTCTTTCAGATCCCTGGCAATGAACTGCTGTTGGTGCTGACCGGCCCGGAGACTGAAGCGCGCCTGACGCACATTGTTGAGTTCCTGAATAATCATAAAATTAGCTGGAATAATAATGTGATCGACCTGGAATTCGGCGCGTCCTGGGGCGTCATTGACGGCAAAGAAGATAACCAGTTGCACCACACGCTGGGGCAACTAAGCTGGCTTTCTGAACAGGCGTGCAGCTCGCATCAGGTGCTGTCGCTGGACAGCCGGGAGGAGGCTATCTCGGGCTTCACGACTGAGCGCGTGATAATGCTAAACCGTGTTAAGCGCGCGTTGGCGCATGGCGGTATTCTTCTCTATGCGCAACCTATCGTCGATAAAAACGGTAAGGGCTACCATGAGATTCTGAGCCGCCTGCAGTGCGATGGTGAGCTGATTACACCGGATAAATTTATCCCGATTATTACCCAGTTTAACCTGAGCTACCGCTTTGATATGCAAGTGGTGGAAACGCTCTTCAGCAAAATGAAGCACTATTCGGGGCATCGTTTCTCAATCAATCTGATGCCGTTTACCCTGATGCAGAAAGGTGCGGCGGATGAAATTATTCGGCTGCTGAAACGCTATCGGGTAACGCCCGGGGCTATTACCATTGAGGTTACGGAAGAGCAGGCGTTCTCAGACTCGGAAAACAGTCTGCATAATATTCGCCAGCTCAGTGCCTGTGGCTGTCTGATTGCCATTGATGACTTTGGTACCGGATACGCCAACTATGAGCGCCTCAAGCGTCTGGAAGCGGACATCGTCAAGATTGACGGTTGCTTTGTCCGCGATATTGTCAGCGAAAAGATGGATCAGTTGATCGTTAAGTCGATTTGCGACATGGCGAAGGTGAAGAATCTGACGCTGGTGGCTGAGTACGTCGAAACGCAGGAACAGAAAGAGAAATTATTCGAGTTGGGTGTGGATTATCTGCAAGGTTATTTGATTGGTAAACCCGCACCACTTAGCGAGCTGAACAAATAAAAAACGGGACGATTATCGTCCCGTTTTTTTACGTTTGTAGACGCAGCTTAGCGTTACAGTACCAGCGCCGCAATTGACGCAGACAGCACGCTCACCAGCGTAGAACCGTAAACCAGTTTCAGACCGAAGCGAGAAACCACGTTACCTTGCTCTTCGTTCAGGCCTTTAATCGCCCCGGCGATAATACCGATAGAAGAGAAGTTCGCGAAGGAAACCAGGAACACAGAGATGATACCAACCGCGCGTGGAGAGAGCGTGGATGCGACTTTCTGCAGGTCCATCATCGCGACGAATTCGTTAGAGACCAGTTTGGTCGCCATGATACTACCCACCTGCAGCGCTTCGCTGGCCGGTACACCCATCACCCAGGCAACCGGATAGAAGATGTAGCCCAGGATGCCCTGGAAGGAGATACCCAGAACGGCAGCAAACAGGGCGTTCAGACCTGCAATCAGCGCGATAAAGCCAATCAGCATCGCCGCAACGATAATCGCTACTTTGAAACCTGCCAGAATGTATTCACCCAGCATTTCGAAGAAGCTTTGACCTTCGTGCAGGTTGGACATCTGAATGTTTTCTTCGCTGGCATCAACGCGGTATGGGTTGATGATAGAGAGGACAATAAAGGTGCTGAACATGTTCAGAACCAGCGCCGCCACCACGTATTTCGGGTCCAGCATGGTCATGTAAGCCCCGACGATAGACATCGACACGGTAGACATTGCCGTTGCCGCCATGGTGTACATGCGGTTGCGGGACATTTTGCCGAGAATATCTTTATAGGCGATAAAGTTCTCAGACTGGCCCAGAATCAGTGAGCTCACGGCGTTGAACGATTCCAGCTTGCCCATGCCGTTGACTTTGGAGAGCACGAAACCAATCGCCCGGATAACAATCGGCAGCACGCGAATGTGTTGCAGAATACCGATCAGCGCAGAGATGAAGACGATAGGGCACAGAACTTTCAGGAAGAAGAATGCCAGGCCTTGATCGTTCATACTACCGAAGACGAAGTTAGTACCTTCGTTGGCGAAACCGAGCAGTTTTTCGAACATTTCGGAAAAGCCTTTCACGAAGCCCAGACCGACGTTGGAGTTCAGGAAGAACCATGCCAGTAAAACTTCAATGACAAGTAACTGAATTACATAACGAATTCGAATTTTTTTGCGGTCATGGCTGACCAGCAACGCTAAAATCGCCACAACGCCAAGCGCCAGGACGAAATGAAGAACGCGGTCCATATTTGCTCCAAATATGAGGCAGGTTTAATTTTCTTGCACATTCTATGTAACGTAACTAAATAAAACGAGATCAAAGTCTCACTATATTCACAACCTGTGAGCAATCTCAAAAAGAGTGATCGAACATACATTTTTATTATGTTACGTAAATGTGTTTAAAGATTGTATAATGTACTAACCTCACAATAAGCGTATACCAAACCTTCCCAACCTCCAGCCCGACTATCGGTTTCGGCTATCAGAGCAATCATTATCACCTTTTTAAATGAACTTGATAATCATTCTCATTTTGATAGCATGAAACATAGCAAAGGCTATGTTTTTGAGGCAGAGAATGACAGACAGTCGCGTGGCAAGTAACAACAGCAGTCGTACAGCGCGCCGGATGAGGCTTGCGCTGATGGGGCCCGCATTCATTGCCGCCATCGGTTATATCGATCCGGGTAACTTTGCGACCAATATTCAGGCCGGGGCCAGCTTCGGCTATCAGCTTTTGTGGGTGGTGGTATGGGCCAACCTGATGGCGATGCTGATTCAGGTGCTTTCTGCCAAGCTCGGTATCGCCACGGGTAAAAACCTGGCGGAACAGATTCGCGACCATTACCCGAGACCGGTCGTGTGGTTTTATTGGGTGCAGGCGGAGATCATCGCGATGGCGACCGATCTCGCGGAATTTATCGGCGCGGCCATCGGCTTCAAGCTGATCCTGGGGATCTCGCTGCTTCAGGGCGCGGTATTAACCGGGATTGCGACCTTCCTGATTCTGATGCTGCAACGGCGTGGGCAAAAACCGCTGGAGAGAGTGATCGGCGGGCTGCTGCTGTTTGTCGCCGCAGCCTACATCGTCGAACTGATCTTCTCGCAACCCGCGCTGGCGCCGCTGGCAAAAGGGATGATTATCCCTTCTCTGCCCTCCTCGGAAGCCGTATTCCTCGCGGCAGGCGTGCTGGGTGCGACCATCATGCCGCACGTGATTTACCTGCACTCGTCGCTGACCCAGAATCTGCACGGCGGTAGCGCGCGTGAACGCTATAACGCGACGCGCTGGGATGTGGCGATAGCCATGACCATTGCCGGATTCGTTAACCTCGCGATGATGGCCACCGCTGCCGCCGCGTTTCACTTCCACGGGCATACCGGAGTTGCGGATCTCGATCAGGCGTATCTGACGCTGGAACCGTTGCTCAGTCATGCTGCGGCCACTATCTTTGGCCTGAGCCTGATTGCCGCCGGGCTCTCCTCTACCGTGGTGGGTACCCTGGCAGGGCAGGTGGTGATGCAGGGCTTCATCCGCTTCCACATTCCGCTGTGGGTGCGCCGCTCCGTCACCATGCTGCCGTCGTTCATCGTGATCCTGATGGGGATGGATCCGACCCGGATTCTGGTGATGAGCCAGGTGTTGCTGAGCTTCGGGATTGCGCTGGCACTGGTGCCGCTGCTGGTCTTTACCAGTAATCAAAAACTGATGGGCGAGTTGGTAAACTCCGCACGGGTAAGACGCACCGGTTGGCTGATTGTGGGCCTGGTGGTGGCGTTAAACGGCTGGCTGTTGGTGGGAACGCTGCTGGGGTTATAAAAAAAGCAGCCTTCCGGCTGCTTTCTGAAAAAAGATTAATGATGCTTCCCGTGCCCATGTCCATGACCACGACCCGGGCCACGCCCGCGCCCGTCATGGCGGCCATCGTGATAACCGCGCTCGTAAGCTCTGCGATTATCCCAGCCACGATGCCAGCCATTGTCATGGCGGTACCAACCGCGGTCGCGCCATTGATAGTGACGATGCCAGTAGTCCCGGTCGCGCCAGCGGCCGCCGTCCCAGTAGTTACCGTAATTGTCACGATCGCCAATTTGTAATTTTATCGATGGCAACAGGGTGATTTCGCCAGCATTAGCAACCATTGGTGCTGCTGAGGCCATCAATACTGCAGCCAGAATCAGTGACCTGAACATACTTTATCTCCTTCACGATCGGGGCCTTGTCCGGCCTGTTAACCCTATATTACGAACAAGTAAATATCCGTATCATCGGGGTAACTCTTAAATCGAAAGGAGCAGCACTTTTTGCTAAAAGTGCTGCTAATTTGCGCTATCGTAAAATCGCGTCTATGTCAGCCCGTTCTTGCGCGCTAAAGTGCCTGTTATTCAACATGCCGACAGCGTCATCCAGTTGCGCCGTTTTACTGGCGCCAATCAGAACTGATGTCACTTTTTCGTCACGCAGTACCCAGGCCAGCGCCATTTGCGACAATTTCTGTCCACGCTGCGCGGCAATCTTATTGAGCTGACGAACTTTAGCGAGTTTCTCTTCCGTCAGTTGTTCCGGATTAAGAAAACGGCTGCCACTGGCGGCACGGGAATCTGTCGGAATACCATTTAGATAGCGATCCGTAAGCTGCCCGCCCGCTAACGGTGAAAAGGCGATGCTGCCAACGCCTTCCTGCTTCAGCAGATCGAGCAGCCCATCCTCAACCCAGCGTTCAAACATGGAATACTTTGGCTGGTGGATCAGGCATGGCGTGCCCAGATCATTAAGAATCGCAAGGGCCTCTTTCGCACGGTCAGCCGGGTAATTGGAAAGCCCGATGTACAGTGCTTTGCCCTGACGTACAATGTGATCCAGCGCACGCATGGTTTCCGACAGCGGCGTATCCGGATCCGGACGATGATGATAAAAGATATCCACATACTCCAGCCCCATGCGTTTCAGGCTTTGATCGAGGCTGGCGACCAGATATTTACGCGATCCCCAGTCGCCGTACGGCCCGTCCCACATGGTGTAGCCCGCTTTACTGGAAATAATCAGCTCGTCGCGCCAGGGCAAAAAATCTTCCCGCAGAATGCGACCAAAATTACTCTCCGCTGAACCCGGCGGTGGCCCATAGTTGTTGGCTAAATCAAAATGGGTAATGCCGAGGTCAAAGGCATGGCGCAGCAGCTGCCTGCTGGTTTCGATTAACGTGGCGTCGCCAAAGTTATGCCATAAACCTAATGAGATGGCGGGAAGTTTCAGCCCGCTTGCGCCGCAGCGGCGATATTCCATCGCGTTATAGCGTGACGGATCTGCCTGATAAACCATAAGTTCCTCCGCAAAGCATCGGTAGTGTATACGTTTACACTACGCATTGTTTCCCCCTCCGTATACTCCCTTCTGCTGTAAATTTTACTTTCCAATAGCATTTTCGTATCTGTCTGGACAGGCGAACCGCTTCTTCAATACTCAGAGATGAGCAAGTGGCTAAAGGGTACTTATCATGCAAACGTCTTACACTGTTGCGGATTATCTACTGGATCGCCTCGCGGACTGCGGCGTGGACCATCTGTTTGGCGTGCCGGGAGACTACAACCTGCAATTCCTCGACCATGTGATTGCGCATCCTGCGCTGCGCTGGGTCGGCTGTGCTAATGAACTCAATGCCGCTTATGCCGCCGATGGCTATGCACGTGTTCAGGGATGCGGTGCATTGTTGACGACTTATGGCGTGGGGGAGTTGAGCGCGCTAAACGGCGTAGCGGGAAGCTTCGCAGAATATGTGCCGGTGCTGCACATTGTGGGTGCGCCCTGTACCGGGTCGCAGCAGCGTCAGGAGCTTCTGCACCATACGCTGGGCGACGGAAAATTCGACCATTTTCGTCAGATGAGCGCCCCGATTTCCGTGGCGCAGGGCGTGTTAACCGTCCGCAATGCGACGGATGAAATCGACCGCGTACTGACTGAAATGATCAAACATCGCCGTCCGGGCTATCTCTCTCTGCCCGCCGACGTGGCGAAAGCGCCGACCAGCCGTCCGGTAAACGCACTTGCGCTAACCGATACGGCTATCAACGACGGTCAGATTGAACGCTTTACGCAGGCTGTCCGCGACATGCTGCAACCCTGTCGCCGAGTCTCTTTGCTGGCGGATTTTCTCGCGCTGCGCTTTGGCCTGCAAGAAACGCTGCGCGACTGGATGGCAAAGACGCCGATTCCGCACGCCTCGTTGCTCATGGGCAAAGGTCTGTTTGATGAGCAGCAACCGGGCTTCGTGGGGATTTACAGCGGTGTAGCGAGTTTGCCGCAAACACGCGAATCAATAGAGGATGCGGAGGCGATTCTGTGTATCGGTACCCGCTTTACGGATACCACCACCGCCGGCTTTACTCACAAAATCCCGGACAAAAAATCGATCTCCATTCAACCATTTGCCGCGCGCGTCGGCGATCGCTGGTTCAGCGGTATTTCGATGGCGCAGGCGACGCAGGCGTTGATTGCCGTGAGCCATGAGCTATCGGCGAAATGGCGCACGGAAACACGCTGCATTGCGCCGTTTTCCCCTGGAAAAGAGGGTGTGTTAACACAGGCGCGCTTCTGGCAAACGCTGCAAAAACACCTTCAGCCTGGTGACATTATTTTAGGCGATCAGGGGACTGCGGCGTTTGGCGTAGCGGCCCTCAAACTACCCAGCGATGCTTCACTGATTGTACAACCGCTGTGGGGCTCAATCGGTTTCACGCTACCCGCTGCGTTTGGTGCGCAAACCGCTCGCCCGGAAAGACGCGTAGTACTGATTGTCGGCGATGGCGCGGCGCAACTGACGATTCAGGAACTGGGTTCCATGCTACGCGATGGCCTGCGCCCGCTCATTCTGTTGCTCAACAATGATGGCTACACGGTGGAACGGGCGATCCATGGCCCCGAGGCGCGCTATAACGACATCAGTTTGTGGAACTGGACGCAGCTGCCGCAGGCGCTGAACCTCGACAGCCAGGCCCAGTGCTGGCGGGTGACGGAAAGCGTTCAACTGGACGAGGTGCTGGCGAAAACCGCGCAAATTGAACGCTTAACGTTGGTGGAAGTGGTGCTGCCGAAGCAGGACATTCCTGACCTGCTTCGTGCTGTCACTCAGGCGCTCGAGACGCGCAACAGTAAAGGCTAGGGCTTGTCTTTACGCGGAACCATCATCATCGGCTTGCCCGCCAGCAGGAGCCAGGCGGGCAGCATCACAATACACAATAGCGGTAAAAGCGTGGTATCCGGCACGACCACGGCGGCCATAAACAGGCTCAGCCAGCCATCACGGGTGACGACCAGCACCAGCCCCAGAATCGCACAGGAGACGGTAATTGCTGCTGGAACGGCATCGACGTGAGCGTGCAACATCAGACCGAGCGCCACGGCGACAAATACCGCTGGGAAGATACGGCCACCACGAAAACCGCTGGCCGAGGCAATCACCAGCGCCGCCAGCTTCACTGCGGCAATCAGCATAAAATCACTGCTGGTCAGCGTCTGGCTAAAGGCGAGCTGCTGCATTTCATCGAGCCCTTTAAACAGCGTAATGGGTCCGCCGATAATTCCCAGCAGGCCCAGCAAAAAACCACCGGCGCTGAGCACCAGAACCGGATGTTTTAAGCGATGCATCAGGGCGTGCAGACGGGGCAGACACCATACCGCCACCATGCCCACGGCAATGGCGATCGCGGCAACCACCGCGCCGCTGAAAATATCGATAATCCGCATCTGCTGGTAATGGGGAATTGGCAGCGAAAAGTGCGGCTGGAAGAAGAGGCTGGTGGTGAGCGCCCCGGCGGCTGCCGCCAGCAACGGCGCAAACAGGCGATCCCAGAGTGGCGCATCGTTATTGCCATTCAGGGTTTGCGAGAAAATCAGTGCCGCGGCGATCGGTGTGCCAAACAGCGCGCCGATGGTACCTGCGGCGGCAAGGATGGTCCATTCAAGGGCGCTGACGCGGGGGAAAAAGCGCGCGCCCAGCACCACCGCGATCGCGATATTCACCGACATAATCGGGTGTTCCGGGCCGAGGCTAACGCCGCCTGCCAGGCCCAGCACCAATGCGAGAATCAATCCTGGTAAACAGTAAGGCGCAACGGGCACGCCAATCAGCGGCTCGGTTGCCGGATCAGGCCCCGCGTGACCCGGGCTAAAGCGAATCACCAGCCCTACCACCAGGCCGGTTAGCGTCAGCACCAGAATTATCCACCACGGTGACTCCCACGAGACGCCGATTGCGCCGGGCAGGGTACTCCACAGCAGATGCTGTAAAACCGAGGCAATTTTCATCACCACAATTAAAATCAGGCTGGCGGCAACACCAATAACCATCGCCGGAATGGCGAGTAATAACATCGTGCGGGCTCGCGGATGGAGCATGATGATTTCCTTTTGGCTAAAAGCTGGCATCACTTTGCCGGGTTCTGTAAATGCCTTCAGCGCAATAGATGCTGAAACGATACGGCGAAACAGAGATATCCTTAAGGTTGATATATAAAATTATGTGACGTAGATCGATAATCCTGGGGCGCTGACACAATCGTCATTGTTGTTACCACGCCTTGAATTTACTCTGTGATATACACGTCATACTTCAAGTTGCCTGTGCGTTGGCTGCACTCGCTCACCCCAGTCACGTACTCATGTACGCTCCTGGGGATTCACTCGTTTGCCGCCTTCATGCAACTCGAATTATTTTGGGTATATAGAATTATCCTGACTTTAGCGGAGCCGTAACGGAATGACAAAGTTTGCATTAACAGGAGACGTCGGGGGCACCAACGCGCGTTTAGCGTTATGTGACCTCGCCACGGGTGAAATCTCGCAGGCGAAGACCTACTCAGGCCTGGATTACCCCAGCCTCGAAGCGGTGGTCCGCGTCTATCTCAAAGAACACAATGTGGAAGTGGAAGATGCCTGCATCGCCATTGCCTGCCCGATCACCGGTGACTGGGTCGCGATGACCAACCACACCTGGGCCTTTTCCATTGCTGAAATGAAGAAGAATCTTGGCTTCGCGCATCTGGAAATCATTAATGATTTCACCGCCGTGTCGATGGCTATCCCGATGCTGAAAAAGGAGCACCTGATTCAGTTTGGCGGCGCGGAACCGGTAGAAGGCAAACCGATTGCGGTTTATGGCGCTGGCACAGGGTTAGGCGTGGCGCATCTGGTTCACGTTGATAAGCGTTGGGTCAGCCTGCCAGGCGAGGGCGGTCACGTCGATTTCGCACCGAACAGCGAAGAAGAGGGGATTATCCTTGAAGAGCTACGGGCGGAAATCGGCCATGTCTCTGCGGAACGCGTACTTTCCGGGCCGGGGCTGGTCAATCTGTATCGCGCTATTGTGAAGTCTGATGGTCGTCTGCCGGAAAACTTACAGCCGAAAGACATCACTCAGCGTGCGCTGGAGGATACCTGCATCGACTGTCGCCGCGCGCTGTCGCTGTTCTGCGTGATTATGGGGCGCTTCGGCGGCAATCTGGCGCTGACGCTTGGCACCTTTGGCGGCGTTTATATCGCCGGTGGCATCGTGCCGCGCTTCCTTGAATTCTTTAAAGCGTCCGGCTTCCGGGGTGGTTTTGAGGATAAAGGCCGTTTCAAAGCCTACGTGCAGGATATCCCGGTCTATCTGATTGTTCACGATAACCCCGGCCTGCTGGGCTCCGGGGCGCACCTGCGCCAGACGCTGGGGCAAATTCTGTAAGTTTTCCCGCTTTATACCGGGTGGTACTCACTCACCCGGTATCCTTACAAATGCATCAACTGACGAAACTCTTTCACCTTGCTGCGGCTGACGGGCACCTGAAAATCAAGGTCGCGCAGGCGCAGGATATAGGTGTTATTAAACCACGGCTCAATCTCGCGGATCTTATCCAGATTCACACAATACGATCGATGGCAGCGGAAGAAGTGAGTGGCCGGAAGCTTGCTGCAAAACTCCGTGATGTTCATGGGCATTACGTACGACTCGCGCTTGGTGTACACGAAGGTCATTTTTTCGTGCGCTTCGGCGTAGTAAATATCGTTGATGCTGGTAACGATAATGCGCTCATCTTTAATCAGATTGATGGTGTCATTTTCGCGCGCAGCCGTTCCCGGTATCGCACTACTGCCGCCTGCTTGTTGTTGCCAGGCGCTTTCCAGTTTCTGCAACATGCTGATAATGCGTGATTCCTGATAAGGCTTAAGAATGTAATCAAACGCCTCCAGCTCGAACGCTTCTACCGCATGTTCCTTCCACGCGGTGATAAACACGATAAACGGTTTATGGGCAAACTGGCTGATGCTTTGTGCCAGCAGCACACCATCCAGCGAAGGAATATTGATATCAAGGAAGATGGCGTCCACTTTGTTGTGCTGTAAAAAACGCAGCACGTCGAGGCCATCGTCAAACGTACCGACAATCTCCATCTGGCTGTGTTCTTTTATCAGCCAGGTCAGTTCCTGTTGCGCCAGAATCTCGTCTTCAACAATGATGACTTTCATTTTCTCTCCCTTTTACGGCAGCAGAGTGGCGGGCGCCGTCACCGGCGTGCGCGCGTTGGGAACGTAAAAGGCGATTTCGGTGCCCGGTTCCAGACGGCGGATGTGCAGCCCCTCGCCATACAACAATTTTACCCGGTGATGAACGTTCAGCAGGCCAATTTTATTGCCCGGCATTTCATTGGCTTCAACGCGGGCAATGACTTGCGGGTCAATGCCGTGCCCGGTGTCACGCACGCTGATGCGCACGCGGTTGCCGCTTTCGGTGATGCTAATGGTGACCACACCCTTGCCCTTACAGGGCTGGATGCCATGGACGATAGCATTTTCGACCAGCGGCTGAATCAGCAGGCTTGGGATCACGCAATTCACCTCATCATCGATATCGTAGATAACCGTCAGCTTGTCGCCAAATCGCGCCTGCTCAATGGTGATGTAATCTTTGATTTGATACAGCTCTTTGCGGATATCAATCTGCTCATCGTCTTTCAATTCAATGTTATAGCGCAGATAGCGAGACAGATTAAAAATCAACTGGCGCGCGGTGTCCGGATTCAGGCGAATGGAGGAGGAAATCGCGTTCAGCGCGTTAAACAGAAAATGAGGATTAATCTTGCTTTGCAGGGCTCGCAGCTCTGCCTTATTTGCCATTTCCCGGAGCTGTTCGGCGCGCGAGACCTCCAGCTGCGTGGAGATAATCTGCGACAGACCAACCGCCATCTCCTGCAAGGATGAAGTAATCTGGTGCGCGTGGCAGTAGTAGATTTTCAGCGTTCCGGTCACCACGCCTTTCTCCCACAAAGGAATCACCAGCATTGAGTGAATTTCCGGCGTGCGATAAGCCTCATCATTGTTTTTAATGATGATTTTTCCGCTGGTAATCGCCTCAAAGGTGGTTGGGCTAACAATATCGTCCTGATCGCGATAGTTATTTTCCCCAACGCCGACGTACGCCAGCACGTGGTCTGTATTCGTAATCGCTACCGCACCGGCGTGGATATCGTTGCGGATAATGTCACACACCTGCCGCAGAGATTCGCTGTTCACATGGCGGAACAGCGGCAGTGTTTTGTTGGCGATATCGAGTGCCAGCTTGGCCTGCCGCGCAGCGCTGGCCTCTTTCTCCCCCTCAACGCTCTGCACCAGCAGCACGATAAAGCCAATACAGACGCTGCCAAGAATCATTGGAATACCGATTTTAGAGACGATATCGATACCCAGGGCGGTGGTTGGAGCCCAGACAATCACCAGAATCATGGTCAGCGTTTCACACAGCATCCCGGCCAGAATACCGATGCGCCAGTGTTGCGCTTTAGGGATTTTGACGTTGATCCAGCCCGCAAGCAGCCCGGCAATAATACTGGTGATGAAACAAGGCACGGCAGTAACGCCACCAATATCAATCAGATAGCGGTGAACTCCGGCAATCAGCCCGACAATTGCCCCAACCCACGGGCCAAACAGAATACCCCCGGACATCACCGCGATAATACGCACATTCACCAGCGATCCTTCCACCGGTACGCCGGACCAGGTGCTGAACAGGGCGAACAGCGAGAAGATCGCGCTGACAGCCAGCAGCTCTTTCGGGGTGTGGGCCGTTTTATGCAGCAGTTCGCGGAAGAGGCGGATGCGGATCAGAAAGAACAGACAGATCAGCATCAGCGCTGCGCGGTCGAACACCGCCAGCAGCATGTTGAAAATTTCGTGCATGGGAACGCCGGGTTTATCAGGAAAGTCTTATGATAAGAAACCCCGCGCCAGATGACCAGTTGTCTGGATAGGAGGATGAAAATTCATAATCCACAAAATTAAAAGGGGATTAATCGATAATTGGCTAATCAATGGGAACCAGGGGATGCTTAAGAATTTCTCATGAGAACAACAGGATAAAATTGAGTTAATTAAATGTTGTTAAAAATACCATTGCGGACACAGGGATAATTTTCATTTTTTTTAGCTTCCTCTTTTTGCACCCAGAACAATTTTTTGCCTTACCCCTCGACAGAAGCTTTTTTTTCAGGCTATTTTCTAAACACGCCACTGTCGTGGCAGCGTCGCTCGGACGGTCCGGGCGCTAACGTGAATCTGAGGAACCTATGGCTGAATTCAGTCCTGAACGTCGTTTTACGCGTATTGATCGCTTACCCCCATATGTTTTCAACATTACCGCTGAACTGAAAATGGCTGCGCGTCGGCGCGGCGAAGACATTATCGATTTCAGCATGGGTAACCCGGACGGTGCGACCCCGCCGCATATTGTCGAAAAACTCTGTACCGTCGCCCAGCGTCCAGATACACATGGTTATTCAACCTCGCGCGGCATCCCGCGTCTGCGTCGTGCCATTTCGCGCTGGTATCAGGATCGCTACGACGTTGAAATTGACCCGGAAAGCGAAGCGATCGTAACCATCGGTTCGAAAGAGGGGCTGGCGCACCTGATGCTGGCCACGCTCGATCATGGTGATACGGTGCTGGTGCCGAATCCAAGCTATCCGATTCACATCTACGGCGCGGTCATTGCCGGCGCGCAGGTGCGCTCGGTGCCGCTGGTGGAAGGCGTCGACTTCTTTAACGAACTGGAACGCGCCATTCGTGAAAGTTATCCTAAGCCGAAAATGATGATTTTGGGCTTTCCATCGAACCCGACAGCCCAGTGTGTTGAGCTGGAATTCTTCGAAAAAGTGGTCGCGCTGGCAAAACGCTATGATGTGCTGGTGGTGCACGACCTCGCTTACGCCGATATCGTCTACGATGGCTGGAAAGCGCCGTCGATTATGCAGGTGCCGGAGGCGCGCGATGTGGCGGTTGAGTTCTTCACGCTGTCGAAAAGCTACAATATGGCGGGCTGGCGCATCGGCTTTATGGTCGGTAACAAAACGCTGGTTAATGCTTTGGCCAGGATCAAAAGCTATCACGACTACGGTACGTTTACGCCTTTACAGGTCGCGGCTATAGCGGCGCTGGAGGGCGATCAGCAGTGCGTTCGCGACATTGCCGCGCAGTATAAGCGTCGCCGTGACGTGCTGGTGAAAGGGTTGCATGAAGCGGGCTGGATGGTCGAGTGCCCAAAAGCGTCAATGTATGTGTGGGCGAAAATCCCGGAACCGTATGCCGCGATGGGCTCGCTGGAGTTTGCCAAAAAGCTGCTTCAGGACGCGAAAGTGTGCGTGTCGCCGGGCATTGGTTTCGGTGATTACGGCGATACCCACGTGCGCTTTGCACTGATTGAAAACCGTGACCGTATTCGTCAGGCGGTGAGGGGCATTAAAGCGATGTTCCGCGCCGATGGCCTGCTGCCCTCCGGCACGAAGCACACGGCGGAAAACGCCGAGTGATGAAACGCAAACAGGAGCCAAAAGGCTCCTGTTTTTTATGCATTCTTAATTAGATCATCAGGGCAAATGTACCGGCCCAAACGATGACCATGAACGACACACCCATAAATAAATATTTCACGACTCATCTCTCCGCGTATTTCACGTTTATACGCTCTAACGAAAACATGTCCTGTTGTGACATTGTGAGCTGACGCACATTGGCATCACCTCAAAATTCGGCGCATCACTGCTCCAGATGGCGCTAATGTACGCTTAATTTTAGGGGGTGACAAGTGAGATTTTTTTATTAATTTTTAGTTACTTACAACTGTCGTGAATCGGCGACACATTAATTTCTTACGGTAATATATTGCCTTTCAGCGACGGGCTTTTTTTCAGATGTATTCTAAGTAAACCACATTGATTTAATGGTTAATTTTGTCTAAAACTCAGACGGGAGACCTACATCTCCCGCCTGAATCACATCACTCAAACTTTTCGGAATTCATAAAGGCCTGTCAGAGAGTGCCGTGGCGCGAAGAACTTCGGTACACCCTCTAAAACGTTGTTGCAGGAGAACCATGCCTGATGGCGCTTCGCTTATCAGGCATGGCTGCATCGTGGGCGTAGGTCGGGTAAGGCGCAGCCGCCACCCGACAATTAAGCTGAACATTATCCGATAGAAACGCCGAACCGTAGGCCGGATAAGGCGCAGCCGCATCCGGCAATATCACTGCTCTGACTATTGAAAATAGTGGCGAAACGGCGGAAACCTCCGCTGCCGTTTCGTCGCTCTTCTCTTAATTGAAGGCGACCTTAATCGGCTGTTCAGAGAGTTTGTGGCACGCTTTTAACGTGTGGCTCTTTGCAAAATAGAACATGAACTTATCGCTCTTTGGGTTGTGCATTAAGGTGTCGCCGTTACTGAATTTGAAATATTCCGTACCGTTATGCACTTCATGCCCTGCACCCACGTAATAATGTCCCTTCCACAACTCGGAGATATGACCAAAAGCATGCAGCGTGATTTCAATTAGCCCACGCGAGGGGCATTTCAGCTTCAGCACTGTCGAGTTAAAATTAAGCGCCAGGGCAGGAAAGGTCAGCGTCGTTAGTACAGCAATAAAAAACAATTTTTTCATAGGATTGTGTAGGACTTTTCTTATACGGGACGGGCTTTTTACCGTAACGGAAAGTTTACAAAATTGATGCTGGTCAACTAAAACGGCGTTTTGAATTCGCTACGGCGGGTTTTTCTTTATTTTGCGATCTGTGTCGGGGCAATGAAGAGCAGCGCTCCGCAGAGCGCTGTAGATTAGGCGCGAATATCGGCGTATTCCGGGGTGGTATCAAATTCGTGTTTAGCGAAGGGGCACAGCGGAATAATTTTGCGATTCTCGTTACGCATTTTTTCCACCACCTTTGCCACCAGTTTCTTGCCGACGCCCTGACCCTTCAGGCTAGGGTCTACATCGGTATGCTCAATAATACTGAGGTGCTCACCGGTGGGGACAAAAACCACTTCGGCCAGTTGATTACCGTCAGCATCGTTAACGTAAAAACGGTTGTTACCTTCCAGAATTTCCATTTTTTTCTCGCTATGGGTTATTTGGTACGGTATTTCAGCGCGCCGCTTGGGCAGGTATCGATCACCTGTTGCACCACGGTGCTCTCTACATTATCGGGCATAATCCACGGTTTGCGCTTCAAATTGAAGAGCTTGCTATTGCCACGCACGCAGTTGCCCGAGTGCTGACACAGAGTGGTGTTAAAATAGACGTCGATCTTTTCACCGGTGTACACCCGGTATCCGGCGTCGAGAAGTTCTTTATCCATGACATTGCCTCAATTCAAATAAAAGTACTGGCTGTGCTAATCATAGCTTGTCATGGCGTCAGGAGGGAAAGGAATTACTGATTGATTGGACACGACCTGCTAACAAATATTGCAGAGTGGGTGTAGCTTTTTAAGAATCATTCTCAACTCAGTTATATCGCACTATCGCAGCTTTAGCGCGGCCCACGCTTCGCTGGAAAAGCAGACAGAAGAGAGAATCTCAATGGTGCGGTTTTTATTGTTATTAATGTAGTAAGTCGCATTAAGCGTTGGCGTAAGAATATCGCCTTTGTTAATGCTGAAGGCCGATTTGATTTGAGTAATGGTTTTAATTTTGCCGCACTGGGTGACCACTGAAAAAATATCCTGTTTTTCAGTTTTTGAGATGTCAATGACCTTCCATTCCATGAATATATCCCCAGAAAATATGTCTGATCTTATGCTAGCACAGCCAATCAGCGCTGAAGCCTAAACATTCGGTAAATGAACGTGCGAAACGGTATTTTATTATCTCTCCCTTCTCCGTGGTCGCTTACGTTGCCAGCCGGATGAAAGATGTTACATGGAAATTAGATGCGAGATGCTGACTTCCGACGACGGGGCTAACTGTGCCGCGCATTATCTATGTTGAGTATTTTCGCTTTCGGATGATAGCCGTTGCAGGATACGGCGCTCGCAAATCACCAGGTGGTGGCTATGCCTGACTCCGCCTGTAGTGAGCGCCGCAACCTGGTTTTTTTACAGCGCCAGACTCTTTTTTTGCGCCATTTTTTTCATCGGAATGAAGGCAATCACGACTGCGCCGAGCACGAGGAATGCGGCAACCATATAGATTCCGGCGTTGAAACTACCGGTGATATCTTTCATCCAACCCATCAGCAGCGGTCCCAGTGCCGCGCCGGTCATCCCGGTGGCGTTAATCACCGCAATCCCCAGCGCGCGCGCCTGAATTGAGATGGATTGATCCGGCGTAGTCCAGAAAATCACCATCGCGGCAAATGCCCCGGCGGATGCCATTACGATCCCGCTGAATTGCAGCATCGGGTTGCTACTGGTTGCGGTCAGTATCCAGCCCGCGGCGGCAAAAAGATAAGGCAGCAGCGTGTGGATTTTACGTTCATTCAACCGGTCGGAACGCTTACTCCACCAAATCATGCCCACGATGGTACACACTTGTGGAATGGCGCTGAGTAATCCAATGGTGATGTTATTACTCTCCTGATTAAAACTGCGCAGAATAAGCGGCGTCCAGACGCTTAATGCGCTCAGGGTATTCGTCAGGCAAAAATAAGCCAGCGTGTAGAGCATAATGACCGGGGTAAATAACTCCCGCAGCATGCTGCGCTGCGACATCATTCCGCTGCTGATCCCCTGTTGTGATTGTTGAACCGCGCGTTTATCGGCTTCCAGCATTTCATGAAGACAGGCTTTATCATCGTCAGTCAGCCATTTGGCTTTCGCCGGAGAGTCATCCAGCCAGAACCAGACCACCAGGCCTAATAATACGGAGGGGAAACCTTCCAGCAAAAATAACCACTGCCAGCCCTTCAGATTTAATAAACCATCCATATTCAAAATATAGCCTGATGCCAGCGAGCCTAAGGCCATGGTTACCGGCATCGCTATCATGAACAAGGCGTTAGCACGGGCGCGATACTGCGACGGGAACCAGTAGGTTAAATAGAGCAGCAGCCCTGGCAGGAAGCCTGCTTCGGCGATGCCAACCAGCATTCGCAGTACATACAGGCTATTTGGCCCGGTGGCGAACATGGTCGCCGTTGAGGCAATTCCCCATACCACCATCAGCACCGCAATCCAGCGTCGGGCGCCGACAATCCCTAACATAATATTGCTGGGGATCCCGCAAATGACATACATAACATAAAATAAGGTTGTTGCCAGACCGAACATAGTGCTGGTTAAACCTAAATCTTTGCCCATCGTTAAACCGGCAAAACCAATATTAATGCGATCGAGGTAAGAGAAAACAAATAAAATAAACAAGAAAACAATTAATCGGCGGAATAACTTTTTAATCACCGCTTGTTGTCGCGGGTCCAGTGTGTCCTGCGTACCGGAAGGCGGCGATAATACGCTCGAAGAATCATTCATGTCGGGCTCCACATTGCAATGTAATATTATTTTGTTAGCAGGCGAATATTTATCATGCTCAGAAAGTTTTATGGACAGAGGCCATCCGAACACGTGCGCTAACGTATAGGTAACAGCGTGATAAGGTGTCAATGGAATCCGTAAAAAATGAGACGGAATTGTTATCTGTGTTGCGTTTTGTGAATCATAAGCTGGGTTTTAGAACATTCATGACAGAGCGAATGCGCGATGATGCTATAGCGTGAACTTATAACCCGGTATACTCAGCGTATCGACGTCTTTTGACTAAGGAAGCTCATGAGTTCAATCAAAAAAACAGCGGATGTGAAGAGCGCGGATGCGGCTTTTCATCGTGAAGAGTTCCCGTTCTACTGGATTGTTAACGTCTATGCGCGCTACACCCAGGTGATGGAAGTGACGTTGAAAAAGGTGCAGCTCGACGTTTCTCGCTTTCGGGTGATGATGATTACCCATCAGTACGGCAAGGCCAGCATCTCGCAAATTTCTGAATATGCGATGGCAAAAATGCCGACCGTCACCAAAATTGTCGGCCGCCTGCGTGACGATGGAATGGTGACCACCGCCAGCAGCGAACAGGATGCCAGGGTGACGGAGGTCATGCTCACGCCTGCCGGAAAGGCGAAAATTGAAGAAGCGCACCGCCTGGCGCAGAAAGTCTTCGAAAAAGGGTTCAAGGGAATGACGCCTGCGCAGGTGGAAAAAATGAACCTGTCGCTGTCGAAAGTGCTGGGTAACCTCAACGAACTGTAGCTTCATAGAGCGATCGTTAAGATTTGTGATCGCGCTAAACTTTTCTTATAACTCCCTGTAATTACTATCGTTAATTCTTATCTGTCGCCCTGAGTTTTCACGGCGACTTCAACGCCTTTCCTTTCTTTTTCTGCGGCAATTCATCGACATAACGCAATGGCCATAACGAATAAATGGTTATATTTGCGTTATTGAATTGTGAAAACAACGTGAAATATTACTTGAATATTCACGTAAATCTTTCATGATTGATTTATCGCCATTCAGGGTAAAAAAACAGCGATGACTGTTCGCCTGAATGTGATTCACTTTTTCTGGTCAAGGTGTCAATCATGAAGCCAGTTTTTGAGAGCAATGGTTTTGTCGAGGAGTTAACACTCGGCGCGGGCGAACTGCGGTTCGCCGTAAAAGATACGCTGGATATCGCCGGTCACCCGACCCGCGCCGGATGCCCGGCGTTGGCCGATGCGCCGAAAGCGAAGCAGCATGCTCGTATCGTCAAGGTGCTGCTCAATAGCGGCTGCCAACTGACGGGCAAAACTACCCTGCACGAACTGGCGTTTGGCGTCACCGGGATCAACCCCTGGAGCGGCACGCCCGTTAACCCTCAATACCCTACGCTTATCCCCGGCGGTTCGTCGAGCGGCTCTGCAACCGTCGTCGCCAGGGGCGATGTCGATTTCGCCCTCGGCACTGACACCGGAGGTTCTGTCCGAATGCCCGCCGCCTGCTGCGGTGTGCTGGGGCTGAAACCGGGCTATGGCGTGCTCAGCCGACAAGGCGTATTACCTGCCTACAGCTCACTGGACTGCGTTGGGATTTTTGCCCGCGAGCCACGTATTCTGCGCGACGTGCTGGCCCGCGTGGCGTTACCGGTTGATGCGCCGCTGGCATCTCTGCCCTCAATCGGTTTTATCTTTGCCGCGCAGCCGGACATTGACGCGCTGCTGGTGGATGCGCTGGAAGCGTTGGGCATTGCCGCAAACAGCGTGACGCTTCCGCTGTTGGGCGAAGCGCATCGTGCCGGGCTGACCATCATCAACCGCGAAAACTGGCTGGCGTTTAACGCGCTGCTGGCGAGCGGCGCGGTCTCCCTGGACGTTGCCAGCCGTATTCAGGCCGGAGAATCCATCACCAGCGAGCAGCTCGCCAGCGCGGAAAACGTGCGCGCGCAGTTCACCGCTCAGGTGAATGCCCTGCTGGAAGACACACCGCTACTGGCGCTGGCGACGCTGCCGGAACTGCCGCCGACGCTGGAAGAGGCGGAAGATCCGCTTAGCGTGGTGAATCTGACGCGGCTGGTGCGCCCCTTCAACCTGAGCGGTCATCCGGCGCTATCGCTGCCGATGGGCGAACTTCAGGGCCGACCCGTCGCGTTGCAACTGGTGGCGGGCTTTGGCGAAGAGGGGCTTCTCGTCCAGGCCGCCGAATGGCTGATGCACCGCCGCCTCTGACGCTCACCGCGCCATAAAACCGTCGAACCGACCACTCAATGCCTTTCGGCGTTGCGGCATCGTGCACCTTTTTGCCGCCCGCCCACGTTAATCGGGAGTCAGCTATGTCCGTCGTACATGTCCGTGAAGAGCTTGTTCCGTTATTGACCGAAGTGACCGCGCGCAGCGCCGATTTCGAGCGCCAGCGCCATGTTTCAGACGACATCATCAGCCGCTTTAAACAGGTAGGCGTCTACCGTGCGCTGGTGCCGAAAATCTACGGCGGCGACGAGTGTTCTCCGGCGCAGTTTTGCGAACTGATTGAGCAAATCGCCACCGCAGATGGCTCGGCAGGATGGGTCGCCAGTTTTGGTATGAGCCCGTTTTATCTCGGCGCGCTGCCGCCGGATACCCTGAAAGAACTCTACCGCAATGGCCCCGATGTGGTGTTTGCGGGGGGCATCTACCCGACGCACAAAGCGCAACTGGCCGATGGCGGCTATCGCGTAAGCGGACGCTGGTGCTTTGCCAGCGGCAGTATGGGCGCATCGGTGTTTGGCGTTGGCATTCAGCCGGAAGGGGAGAACACGCTGCCGCGCATGGCGGTGCTGCCGCGTGAAAGCATTCATATCGACCCGGTGTGGGATACGGTCGGGCTGGCGGGAACCGGTAGCCATGATTTGCTGGTGGATGACGCGTATGTGCCGCAGGAGTGGACCTTTATTCGCGGCGGTGCGCTGAATCTGGAAGGCGCGCTGTATCGCTATCCGGTGCTATCCCTCGCCACGCAGGTGCTTTCCGTTGTGGCGCTGGGGGTAGCCCGCGCAGCACTGAATGAAATCTATCAGATTGCCCATCGTCAGCAGTCGGTTACCGGCGCGCCGCGCCTGGCCGACCGACCGCAGGCGCAGATGCAAATCGCCCGTTGTGAAGCTGAACTGCGCTCCGCGCGCGCCTGGTTTTACGAGGCCATTGATGACGTCTGGCAGCGTCTGCTGGTCGGAAATGAGCCGAGCCAGCAGCACGTCAACGCCCTGCGGCTTTCTTCTACACACGTCACCCGCGTGGCGGCAGACGTTGCCCGTCAGGCGCTGGCACTTAACGGGATGGGCGGCGTCACCATGACCAGCCCGCTACAGCGTTATGTGCGCGACACGATGGTGATTACTCAACATGCCTTTATGGGCGACCTCTCGTACCTGAACGCCGGTACGGTCTTTTTCGGCGGCAAACCGCTGCCGGGTTATCTCTGAATTTCTGAAAGGAGCAACAAATGAGCCAGAACACATTACGCGTGCTGTTTTGTATCGGTGTGAACCAGAACTTTTTCGATGCCACGCCGGCGGAAGCCAAACAGGTGTGGGGCGCGTTCGGCGTGATGATGAAAGGCATGGAAGAGACGCCAGGCATCCGCGTCATCGGCAACATGGATGACGATCAGTTGATGGTCGGCCCGTCGACCACCGCCCCGTGGACCACCTACGTGCTGGCGGATGCCGACACCCTGGAAAGCGTGGCGGCGGTCTGCAACCTGTTCCGCACCACGCCGGTCGGTGAAAGCAAGCTGTGGAAGTACTGCAAGATTGAAGCGCGCGTGGGTCGCGAACTGATTATTCAGGGTTAAGGAGAGGGCGATGAACTCACAGGATGCGCAGCGTCTGCAACAGCTTGAAGACCAGCAGGACGCGCGGGTATGCATCAGCAACTATATGCGCCTGTGCGACCAGCTTGACACCCCGGCGACCGTGCGGGCGATTGGCGCGCTGTTTACCACCAATGCCTGCTGGGAAGGCGTGGGCGAACCGTATGCCGCACGCCTTGGCAGGCATGTTGGACGCAACGCCATTGAAAGCATGATGGCCGGATACGTCAAAACGCCCGCGCATTTTGCGATGAACGCCCATTTTTTGTGCTCTGAAGCCCTCATCCAGCAGCCGGATGGCCTGCTTTTCGGGCGCTGGCTGATGTTGCAAACCTCCAGTTTTACCGCCGGAGGATCGCATCTCAATGCGGCGGAACTGAACGTGGAGTTTCGCCGCGAAGCCGGTGTGATGCGAATGCACCATTTCACGACGCGCAATCTGTTCAGCAGGCCAGTGGACCACTGGCACGCCACAGATGTGCTGCCAGTACCTGACAATAAATAGAGAGTCGAGCGATGCAGTGTGATAACCAGATCCCCGTTAAAAATATCGAAGCGAATGTTCCCGATTGCGCGGAAATCGCCGCGCTGGTGCAGTCTGACCGGGTGCATACCTCACTTTATAATTCCGAGACCCTGTTCAACCTTGAGCTGGACAGGATCTTCAGCAAAACCTGGGTATGGGTGGCGCATACCAGCGAAATCCCGGATACCGGCAGTTTCAAAACCACCGAGATCGGCACGCAGCCGGTGATTGTCGTGCGCGACCGCAAAGGCAACGTGCATACGCTGCTCAACCGTTGCCGTCACCGCGCCGCCACCGTTTGCGAACACCGCACTGGCAAAACCAACAGTTTTGTCTGCCCGTATCATGGCTGGGGCTATGCTCTGGACGGTAGCCTGCGCGGGGTTCCGCACCCGGAAAGCTATGCCGATCAACTGGAAAAAGGCGAACTGGGGCTGGTGTCGCTGCGAACCGAACAATACGCCGGCATGATCTTCGCCACCTTTAATGAGCACATCGAACCGCTGGAAGATTTCCTCGGCGCGGCGAAAAAGTGGATGGATCTGTTTATGAAGCAGGGCGCGGGTTATCCGATTAAAACCGGCCCGGCGCACCGTTTCCGCTTCCCCGGCAACTGGAAGATCCAACTGGAAAATACCACCGATGGCTACCACTTCCCGGTTGTTCACCGCTCGTTTTTAAGTTCGGTCGATAAGCAGACCGAAGAGATGCTCAACTTCGTTGACGGCAGCGGCTATGTGGAAGATCTCGGCAACGGTCACAGCGTGATGGTCATGATCCCGGAACTGGTGGATCTGGACGCTAATCTTGATGCGCCAATCCCGGAGCGATTTGTTGCGTTGGCCGACGAATTGCGTAAAGACCACGATGAAGATCAGGTACGTCGCATTGTGCGTGCCGTCGGCGGTTCCGGCTTTAACCTCAACATTTTCCCGAATATTGCCTGTTCAATGGCCTTCTTCCGCGTGCTGCAACCCGTCTCGGTGCATGAAACTGAAATTCACCATGCGGTGATCACCATGGACGGTGGCCCGGAAATTGCCAACCAGGCGCGGCTGCGTCTGCACGAGCATTTCCAGGGGCCGATGGGCTTTGGCACGCCGGATGATTCCGAAGCGTGGGAGCGCGTGCAGCGCGGGGCAACGGCGGGCAACGACCTGTGGATCATGCTCAACCGCGGGCTGGCGGGTGAATACCGCAGCGATGACGGCCTGCGCAGTGACGTGAGCGCCGAAACAGGGATGCGCGCGGCGTATCAACAGTGGAAAAAACTGATGACGGAGGCGGAATAATGACGCCAGATACGGTTCTTATTTCCGCAATGGAAATAATCAATCTCGAAGGCGACTTGCTCGATCAGGGCGAGTTCAATGCCTGGCTGGAGCTGTGGCAGCGCGATGGCCTGTACATCGTGCCGATCGACCCCCAGGAGACGGATTTCAAAAATACCCTCAACTACGCCTGCGACGATCATGAAATGCGCGAGCGTCGGGTGAAGCGCCTTTACAGCGGTGAGTCAATCTCCACCACGCCGCGTGCCCGCACGCTGCGCACGCTCTCCCGCTTCCGTTTGCTGGATAGCGAGGGGGAGGACATCGTGGTGCGCGGCGCGCAGTCGCTGTGGGAACACCGCAAAGGCTACAGCCGTCACTACGCGGCGGATATCACCTGGCACCTGCAACCGCAGGGCGACAAGTTGCTGATTAAGCAAAAGGTGATTCGTCTTATCAACAGCGACGATGTGCTGCACAGCATCGGCTACATCCTGTAAGGAGCGCGTTATGACGCAAACCGTATTAGTCACCGGCGCGGCCGCCGGGCTGGGCAACGTCATCGCCACGCATCTGTTGTCGCAGGGGTATCAGGTGGTGCTCTCGGACGTGAGCCTTGCGTGCGCGCAACAGGCGGCGGACAAACTTGATAACGGCGCGGGCAATGTGCTGGCGCTGGAGCTGGATATTCGCCAGCCGCAGGCGTTTGTGCAGGCGCTACAGGCGATTGAAACCCGCTTCGGCAGCCTGGAGGTGCTGGTGAACAATGCCGCGCTGACCCTGGCGACACCGGTGATGGAGATTGACGTTGAAGAGTTTGACCGGGTGATCTCCACCAATCTGCGCGGCACGTTCGTTGGCTGCCAGACGATTGGGCGCTATTTCGCCAAAAAAGGCTACGGGCGAATTATCAATCTGGCGTCGCTGGCCGGACAGAACGGTGGCACGGCCTCCGGGGCGCATTACGCGGCATCGAAAGGCGGCATCCTGACGCTGACCAAAATCTTCGCCCGCGAGCTGGGGAAATCCGGCGTAACGGTGAATGCCATCGCGCCGGGGCCGATGGATCTCCCGTCCGTTCACGCGCTGGTGCCAGAAGAGAAAATGGCCGGGCTGTTACAGATGATCCCGGTGGGTAAGTTGGGCGATGCCGAATTTGTCGCTCAGGCCGTGGCGCTGCTGGCTTCACCGCAGGCGGCGTTTGTCACCGGGGCGACCTGGGACATCAACGGCGGTCTGTTCATGCGTTAAGGAGTCGCCATGCTGACACTGCACATTATTAAGCGCGAGTTACAGGGGGAGGTCGTCCTGCTGACGCTTGCCGACGCAACCGGCGCTGAACTGCCCGCGTTCACCGCCGGGGCGCACGTCGACCTGCATCTGACTGACGATCTGGTGCGCCCGTATTCGCTGTGTGGCGATCCGGCAGATCGCCACTGCTATCAACTGGGCATCCTCAAAGATAGCCAGTCGAAAGGCGGATCGCTGGCGGCACACGCGCTTCAGGAAGGCGAATCGGTAACGGTGAGCCTGCCGCGCAATCTGTTTGCCCTTGATGCGCGCGCGGCGCACAGCCTGCTGATCGGCGGCGGGATTGGTATCACGCCGATGCTGGCGATGGCGGCGGAGCTGCACGCCGCCGGGCGCGCGTTTTCGCTGCATTACTGCGCCCGTTCGCGCCCGCAGGCGGCGTTTGTTGCCGAACTGGAAAAAGCGCCGTGGGCGGATCGCGTATGGCTGCATTTCAGTGATGAACAACGCATTGATTTGCCCGCGGTATTAAGTGATGTACCGGCTAATACGCATGTCTATGTTTGCGGCCCTACACGGCTGATGGAGGCGGTGAGCGAGCAGGCAAACGCCGCCGGTTATGCGGCTGAAAACGTTCATCAGGAGTGCTTCAGCGCGGACGTTGAAGTGAACGGTAAGGCGTTCGACGTGGTCGCAGCCACCAGCGGGATTACTGTGCGGGTGCTGGAAAACCAGACCATCGTCGAGGCGCTGGCGCAGGCCGGGTTGAAGGTGTGCGTCTCCTGTAAGCAGGGGATTTGCGGCAGTTGCCTGACGGATGTGATTGAGGGCGAGCCGGATCACCGCGACAGCTATCTGACAGACGAGGAGAAAGCCGATGGCGATCAGATCCTGCTCTGTTGTTCCCGGGCGAAAAGCGCCCGTCTGATTATCGATCTCTGAGGATTTCAGCATGAATTTGCAGACCGAGTTTCGTAATGCGATGGCGCAACTGGGCAGCGCGGTGTCGGTGATCACCACCGATGGCCCGGCAGGGAAATTTGGCTTTACCGCCTCTGCCGTGTGCAGCGTCACGGATCAACCGCCGACCCTGCTGGTGTGTATGAACCGCAACTCTTTTGCCAACGCGCACTTCAAGCAAAACGGCGCGCTGTGCGTGAACGTGCTTTCCGGCACGCATCAGGAGTTATCGGGCATTTTTGCCAATGCCACCCTGCGTTCCGAAGAGCGTTTCGCTTACGACCGCTGGCAGGTGATGGCGAGCGGCGCGCCGGTACTCAGTTCCGCCGTCGCCAGCTTCGACTGCGTGATTGACGACTGCCATGAAGTGGGCAGCCACACGGTATTTTATTGCCAGGTCCAGGCGATTCGCATCGGCGAGCAGCCGCGCGGGCTGGTCTATTTTAACCGTCGTTACCATACGGTAGGCGGCGATATTGAGGTGAAAGCCTAACCCATTGAGGAGCCTGGCTTATGAGCAATACCGCAGCAGTACCGCACGACCCAAAGCAAATGCGTAAACTGGTGATCGCCTCCGTTCTGGGCAATGCGCTGGAATGGTATGACTTCTTCCTCTATGGCACGGCGGCGGCGTTAGTCTTCGGCCCGCTCTTTTTCCCGGTCGGCGGCGACCCGCTACAGGGCACATTACTGGCGTTTTCCGGCTTTGCGGTCGGTTTTCTGGCGCGCCCGCTGGGCGGCATTGTCTTTGGTCACTTAGGCGATCGCTACAGCCGTAAGATGACGTTAATCATGACGTTAACGCTGATGGGCGCGACAACCTTCGTCATCGGCCTGTTGCCGGTTTATAGCCAGATTGGCATCTGGGCGCCGATTTGTCTGATCACGCTGCGCTTTTTGCAGGGCGTAGCCTCGGGCGGCGAGTGGGGCGGCGGCGTGTTGATGCTGAGTGAAAATGCCCCGGCTTCAAGGCGCGGCTTCTTTACCGCCTGGAGCCAGATGGGCGTGGCTGGTGGGTTCGTGCTCTCTGCGTTTGCCTTTTATCTGGTGCAGAAATTACCCGAGTCCGACTTTATGCAATGGGGATGGAGGGTACCTTTTCTGCTCAGTCTGCTGATCTTCCTGGTGGGCGTTTATATTCGGAAAAACATTCGGGAAAGCGAAGCGTTTCGCCAGGCTAAACCGGCAGAGAAGCATGAAAAAATTCCGCTGATCGTACTGCTGCGTGAGCATCCAAAAGCGCTGATGCAGGCCATTGCATTGCGCCTGCCTGAGAATGGCGCGTCTTATATTTTTTTCACCTTTTCAGTGGTCTACGCCAAACATATTGGTATCTCAACAGACATCATCATCAGTGCGGTGACGCTGGCGATGGTGGTCGAGTTTTTCTCGATTCTGTTCTGGGGCGCGCTTTCCGATCGCATCGGTTTGAAACGCGTTTATTACATTGGTGTCATCGGCCTGCTGTTGATGGCCTTCCCGTTCTTCTGGCTACTTTCCAGTGGAGAATTCAGCGGGATCATGGTGGCGATGTTCCTCGGTCTGCCCGTCTGCCATGGGGCGATGACGGGGACGCAGCCGTGCATTATGAGCGATCTGTTCCCGGTGCGCGTGCGCTACTCCGGCCTGGCGCTGGGGCATGAAGTGGGTTCTATCTTCTCCGGCGGGTTGGGGCCGATGCTCGCCGTCGCGCTGTTAATCGAATTTGACGCCGCCTGGCCGGTATCGCTGTTGTTGATTGTCTATGCGCTACTGGCGTGGATTGCGTTGTGGAGCCTGCCTTCGCAGGAGACACCTGTCCTGAGTCAACCTACAAAAACCTTACCCTACAATGAGGTCTAAGCAATGTCAGTGAATCCGGTTACTACATCAGAAGTGGAAAAATTACTCGCCGTCAGCAGCGGTTTTCTCTCTCAACAGGGAAACGAGCGTTTTAAGGAGATCATGCATCACCTGCTGGGCGATATCTGTCAGACCATTAAGAAGTTTGATATCACCGACGAAGAGTTCTGGCTGGCGGTGAACTATCTCAACGAGCTGGGCGAACGCAAAGAAACGGCGCTGCTGGCGGCGGGGCTGGGGCTGGAGCACTACCTCGACATTCGCGCTGATGAAAAAGAGGCGGCGGCGGGCAATGAAACAGGCACTCCGCGCACCATCGAAGGGCCGCTGTACGTGGCGAACGCGCCGTTGAGTGAAGGTTTTGCCCGCATGGATGATGGCAAAGAGCAGGGCGAAATCATGTGGTTACAGGGCGTGGTGAAAGATAAGCAGGGGCGTCCGGTGGCGGATGCTGTTGTCGATATCTGGCATGCCAACACCCTGGGCGGTTACTCGTTCTTTGATCAGTCCCAGAGCGAATACAACCTGCGCCGCCGCGTGCTGACCGACGCCAACGGTCACTATGCGGTACGCAGCATTGTGCCGTGCGGTTACGGCTGCCCGCCGGATGGCCCGACGCAGAAACTGCTCAACGGTTTGGGCCGGCACGGTAACCGCCCGGCGCATATTCACTTCTTTGTATCCGCGCCGGGTTATAAACACCTCACGACGCAGATCAACCTCAATGGCGATGCGTACCTGTGGGATGATTTCGCTTTCGCCACACGCGATGGGCTGATTGCCGACCCGGTCAAAGTGGACAACGACGCGGTGGCTTGTGAGCGTGGCATTCACCAGCCGCATACGGAAGTGAACTTTGATTTTACGCTGGTGGCAGCGACGCAGAACAGTGAAGAGGAACGTGGGAAGCGGTTACGCGTGAAGGAGTAAATTAACGGGGTCGGCGCAAATTGCTGACAACGTGCGCTTTGTTCTTGCCGGATGCGGCGTAAACGCCTTATCCGGCCTACAACGTCATGCAAATTCAATATATTGGCCTGATAAGCGTAGCGCATCAGGCAATTTACGGCTTAACGATAATCAGGATTCGACATCACGCTGTAACGCCCGCCGCCGAGTAAAAATATCACAATACCCAGCAGGAAATAGAACGCAGCGCTTTCAATAATCCACGCGCCCGTCGGCGCTAGCGCGAATATTTGCGTACCGTTTGCCAGCGCCACTGCGGTTAACATGGTGAACGAAACAATAATTGCTGCCCAGCGAGTGAAGATGCCGAGAATAATCAGAATTGGGCAAAGAATTTCACCAATAAAAACACCCCATGCCATAAAACCCGGTAACCCGGCTTTCATCAGCAGGTCCTGAATAAACCCCAAATCGCCGCCCGGTAAGGCTTTATGAATGCCATGAAACAGCAGTAAACCACTGAACGTCAGGCGTAGTAAGAGCTTAGCGCCATCCGGATGATCGAACCGTTGCGTTAACGCGTTGAGCATAGAACAGTCCTTATTTAGTGAACCCAGAAGAATAAAACAGAAATTTGGGCAAACGAACCCGGATAGCATAGTGGCAAACTATTGTTGCCGATTAAAGGCAGAAAAATTAACGAAGTCGTTAGAAATATTTAGGCAAAAAAAAGGCCGAAGAGGGAATAAACTCTTCGGCCTTTTGCTATCAGAACTTAATCTTCCAGTGCGTAAGCGATAATGTCATCGCCCACATCCGGCGAGTGGCTGGCGCCACCGGCGGAAATCACGACATACTCTTTACCGGTTTTCGGTGATTTATAAATCAGCGGCGCGGCAACAGCGCCAACCGGCAGACGGGCACGCCACAGCTCTTTCCCGGTTGAGGAGTCGAGTGCGCGCAGGTAGTTATCCTGAGTACCGGCAAAGAAGACCAGACCCGAAGCGGTGGAGGTTGGGCCACCGAGCGTTGGCATTCCCAGCGGAATATGCATGCCGGTTTTCATTCCCAGCGGGCCGGTATCTTCCACCGAACCCATCGGAACCTGCCACACCAGTTGGCGCGTATTCAGGTCAATGGCGCTCATGGTGCCAAACGGCGGGGTGTTACACGGCACGCCCAGCGCGGATTGCAGGATATCGATACGCACACCGCCATAAGGGCCAGCAACCTGTGGGCGAACGGTGCCCATAAAGCCCGGGACTTCATCGGTTGAGACGTGGTATTTCGCCATATCTTTCTGACGCACCAGCGACATCCGCAGCGGCATTCGCATATCGTTAACGAACAGCGTGCCGGTACGTTCATCAATGGTGATGCCGCCCCAGTTCATGCCGCCCAGTAGGCTTGGCCATTCAATATACGGTTTTTCAGACGGCGGGGTGAACATGCCGAGATAGGTCGATTCTTTAAAGTCGATACGACAGATCAGTTGATCGAAAGGCGTGACGCCCCACATCGATTTCTCAGTCAGCGGATCAACGCCTAACTGCGGCATGCCCGTAGAGAACGGCTGAGTGGTGGAAAGACGTTCGCCTTCCGCGCCCTGATGCGGCACCGGAATTTCTTCCACTTTGGTGACCGGTTTCCCGGTACGACGGTCGAGAACGTAGATCTGCCCGGTTTTGGTGGTTTGAATCAATACCGGAATTTCTTCGCCTTGCTCGTTCTTCATGTGGAACAGAACGGGCTGAGACGGTAAATCATAGTCCCAGATATCATGGTGAACGGTCTGGAAGACCCATTTGGTTTCACCGGTGCTGGCATCGACAGCCACCACAGACGAGCCGTATTTCTCTTTAGCTTCGTTACGGTCGCCGCCCCAGTAATCCGGCGGGCCGTTACCGGTTGGCAAATAAACCAGATTCAGTTCTTTATCAAAGCCGGGGACCGTCCAGACGTTCGGCGTTTCAAGCGTGTACGCGCGCGCTTTTTCCGGGTCGGTAATGTTTTCCGGTTGACCGACATCCCAGGCCCAGACCACATCGCCCGTGCGCACATCATACGCACGCACGACGCCTGAGGGCTCACCATGCACGATATCGCGCACCCAGCCGCCAATCACCGCAATGTGCCCCATGATCATCGGAATGGATGTTGGGTGATAGCGCTTACTGTTTTCCGTATCGCCCATACCCTGTTTCAGATCGACGCTGCCTTTGTTGCCAAAGCTGTCGCACAGCTCGCCGGTTTTGGCATTCAGGGCAATCAGACGGGCATCGACGGTCGAGATGATAATACGCTGCGGACACTGCTCAAGCGCCGGGCTGGTTTTCTCTTCTGCGCTCAGCGAGTCATCGTTCTGCGCATCGTAATAACCCACGCCGCGACAGGTCACGTGTTCAGCAGTCTGCGCGTGCGGATCAAAACGCCAGCGGGCTTTACCGGTATCGGCATCAATAGCCGTTACCACGTTTAGCGGGGTACAGGAGTAGAGTGTGTCGCCAATTTGCAGCGGCGTGTTTTCGTCAACACCGATACCCGGCCCGGTTAAGCGGCGGCCGGTGTGATACGTCCACGCCACTTTCAGATCTTTTACGTTCTCCGGGGTGATATCCGTGTAAGGCGCATAACGGGTACCTGAGGCATCGCGGCCAAAGAATTCCCAGTTATCACTTTTTGATGCCAGTGTGGGCTCTTTACCTGCATGGGTATCGACAACACCATTATGAATGCCACCGTGTGGGAAAAATGCCGAGACCAGTGTCGCCAGCAACGCGACAAAAATCACCGTGGCGCTGCGGTTGGCCGCACGCACCGATGTGCGCTGAACGGGCAACGTCGTGGTGAGCCACAGGGCGAGCATTAATAAGAGTGCGGGAACCACCAGGCGTGGAATCAGACCCCAGTAACTGAACTGCACTTCATAGAGCGCCCAGATAAGGGTAAGGACAAAGGTAATAATAGAAAGGGGGAGGGCAAACTTACGGCGCAGCAAATAACCGACCGCGATAACCAGATAGGCCAGACCAGCGACCAGATACCAGGCGCTGCCGCCCAGCGACAGGAGCTTACCGCCCCAGATGGTTAAAAAAAGCCCAGTGCCAACACTGAGCAATACGAAGAGTAAGCGGTAGAGCGTAAAGAACACGCCTCCACCTCTGCTTTTATGTTCGTCCATTGTGCATCCCATACAAAGTCAGTCGTTTGAAGCATTTTTGCTCAGTGGGCTGGCGCATCATCCTGCTAAGGGCGTTAGCCGCCTGAGATCCTGTTGTTATGGTGGGTAATCCGAAGGGGAAGTGCCTGCGCCTACAACGTAAGGAAGTTTATTTATTTGTAAGATAAATGTAAAACTTATGAGCATTAAATGTATAACAAATCGAAATGGGGTGCAGAGAGGCAAATGCAGGGAGGTGTAGAGAGCCTCCCTGCGAGGGACTAAAATCAGGCGTCAGCGAGTTGAAGTGATGAAGCTTCCTCGGCATCTTTTTTACGCTGTTGTTCAAGTTCCAGCGCGCCGCGATGTGACAGATAGCAGAACAAAATACAGCAGACAATCCCACCCATCAGCAGATAAAAGCCACCGTGCCAGCCCATTTTATCGACCATCACGCCAAACAGACTGGTACCCAGTGAAGCGCCAAAAATGTAGCTCATAAAACCGCGCAATCCGACAGCAGAGCCTACGGCAAAGCTGGGCACGATTTCCATTGTTTGTACCGAAGCAAGAAATTGCGGGACATAAATCAGACAGCCCACGATGGCGGCAAAAACAGTCACCATCAGCAGAGATTCACTTTTCCAGTAACCGATCAGGCAAATGAAAATCAGCGCCATGCAGATCATCGCCAGCGGCATACGACGCCCTTTGAAGAGCTTATCGGATAACCATCCCGCCAGTAGCGTCGAGGGGATCGCGGCCCATTCAAAAAACAGGAATGCCACGCTCATCTGTTCTTTGGAAAAGTGTTTAACCGTGAGCAGGTAAATGGGCAGCCAACTGATCATCCCAAAACGCACCATGTAGACGAAGACATCGACCAGAGAGACGTACCAGGCATTCTTATTGCGCAGTACGTAGGTACAAAATATCTGGAATGCCGTCATATTTTCAGGGGCTTTTGCCGTATGATTGGTTTTGAGTACCACTTTTTCTTCCGGCATCATCTCTTCCAGTGCGGGCAGCCCTTCCTTACGCGGAGAACCTTTGCCCAGCGCCAGCACCACCAATGCAAAAATAACGGCCACGCAGGCTGGAACAATATAGCTGGCGCTTTGCCAGTGCTCGCTGCCAAGAATAGCAAATCCGGCCCCAACGATCGGCGCAACAATACCACCGCCCACGTTATGGGAAATATTCCAGAAAGCCCCTACGCGCCCACGCTCCCGGCGAGGGAACCAGTTTGCAATGGTAATGAACGAGGGGCCAACGCCCATCCCCTGAAACAGACCATTAAGAATAACTAACGCGGCGAAAATCCAGAAAGCGGTACTGAAACCCAGGCCCACGTTGACGATGGCGCACAGCACCAACCCCGCAGCCATAAAGACTTTTGGGCTGGCTTTATCCGCCAGGCTGCTCATCACACCCTTGCTGATGCCGTAGGCAATAAGCATACAGCTGCTGAGTAAACCTATCTGTGTCGCGCTGAGATCTAATTGCTCTTTTAAATAGGGCGTCGAGAGTGTGAAGTTATTACGTACAATATAATATGCAAGATACCCTAAAAATACGCTAAGCAACGCTTGCATCCGGTATCGATTATAGGTTGCCTGAACTTTCTCCGCAGGAACTTTGTCTGCGGATTGTCCTGTTTTAAATATTGATAACATGTCGTCACCTGTACTTTTAATTGATATAGACAGCAGGAGTAATCGACATAAAGAGTGCGGTAATTATCGTGAGCCTTCAACTTCATGAAATGTGTCAAAAGTGACTCAAATTAACAGCCTGGCTGGATGTTTTTGACTCAATTATTAATGGGTGAATGATGTTCTGTTCTTTTTGATATCAGATTTATCTTTGTCTTGTGCGGTTATTAACATATTCCGCAACTATCATCTGGTATCCTTATTAAGGTTCATCAATGCTTGCGAAGATATCTCCGTGTTCATCGCAGTCGTTTCGGATAATTGAAAACGGGTAAGTTTTGCCACAATTTTTATTTCGCGGGAAGTTGAGATTTATGAGAGGGATCACAATCGTGTTTTGTCACCGGGTCAAAACACTCTGCAAAATCGGTGTTTTGTTATCGCTGATACTGCTTTCCAGGCCGGTGCTGGCACAACATGGCGAACTGGTGATGGCGACAACCTTTTCCCCCGGCGCTACCGCGTGGATTATTCAGCGCTGGCAAACACAGCCCAACGCCGTGACCATTCGCACACTCAACCGTACCAGCGCTTCTCTGGAGCAGTTACTGGATACGTCCGGCACTGAGAATGTCGACCTTATTCTGACCTCCTCTCCTATGCTGTTACAGCATCTTCAGGAACACCAAAAGCTTGCACCGTTGGAAGAGATTCCACAGAACAGTCAGCGCCTGGTACCAGAGTCAATTCGCTCCACCTCCGTTGCCGTTGCGATTTCGGGGTTTGGCCTGTTGATTAACCGTTCGGCACTGGCTGCGCGTCATCTTCCCGCGCCCGCAGATTGGGACGATTTGATGCAGCCGCGATATCAGGGGGCTTTGCTGATGAGTAGCCCATCCAGGTCTGATACCAACCATTTGATGATTGAAGCACTTCTTCAGCAGAAGGGGTGGGAGCAAGGATGGGAAACACTACTGGCGAGCGCCGGTAATTTAGTGACGATTTCATCGAGAAGTTTTGGCGTCGCCGATAAAATTAAAAGTGGGCTGGGCGTCGCCGGGCCGGTAATTGATAACTATGCCAATTTACTGTTAAACGATCCGCATCTGATGTTTAGCTATTTCCCTCAATCGGCGGTTTCACCGACTTATGTCGCGGTGCTCAAAAACAGCCAGCATGCAGGGGAAGCCAGGCGCTTTATCCGTTATCTTCTTAGCGCTGAAGGCCAGCGCATCCTCGCAGATGCCAACACCGGCAAGTACCCGGTCACGCCGTTAGACTCTGATAATCCAAGAGCCGCGCAGCAGGCCGTGTTGATGAATCAACCGCCATTGAACTATCGCCTGATACTGAAACGTCAGCAGTTGGTGCAGCGTATGTTTGATACGGCGATTAGCTTTCGTCTGGCGCAGTTGAAAGACGCCTGGCGGGCGCTTCATAGTGCTGAAGCACGACTTAAGCGTCCCTTACCTGAAATTCGTTCGCTGCTTACCCGTGTGCCGGTTGATTCTGCGAGCAGTGAAAATGAAGCCTGGCTGGCGCAGTTCGATAATAAAAGTTTTGCAGAGCAACAAATGATGGAATGGCAGCTTTGGTTTCTGAATAACCAACGCCAGGCAATCAATAAACTGGAAGAGCTGAAATGAAGGGTAGGTCGCTTCTGCAACGTTTGCGGCAAATGAGCATCAGTAATAGCCTACGCGGCGCTTTTTTAATGGGGGCGTTTCTGACCCTGATTGTCAGCAGCGTTAGCCTTTACTCCTGGTATGAACAAAGTTCGCAGATTCGCTATTCGCTTGATGAGTATTTTCCGCGTATTCATTCTGCTTTTCAGATTGAGGGCAGCTTAAATCTGGCCGTCGATCAGTTAAATGAGTTTTTACTGGCACCCAATACCACGGTACGTTTACAGCTGCGAAAGCAGATTATCCAGCAATTAGATAAAATTGAGCGGCTCAGCCAGGGCCTGACGCCCGAGGAGCATCAGCAGCTAGCGATGATTTTGCAGGATAGCCGGAAATTGTTATCCGAGCTGGACAGGGCGCTCTATAACATGTTCCTGGTGCGTGAAAAAGTGAGTGAGCTCTCCGCCAGAATTGATTGGCTGCATGATGATTTTACGACCGAACTTAATTCGCTGGTGCAGGATTTTACCTGGCAGCAGGGAACATTGCTCGATCAAATAGAAACACGCCAGGGCGATACCACACAATACCTGAAGCGTTCTCGGGAAGTGCAGAATGAGCAGCAGCAGGTCTATACGCTTTCGCGAATTGAAAATCAGATTGTTGACGATCTGCGTGACCGCTTAAATGAATTGAAATCCGGGAATGACGACGGAATGTTGGTCGAGACGCATATTCGTTACCTTGAAAACCTGAAGAAAACGGCGGATGAAAATATCCGCGCGCTGGATGACTGGCCCAGCACCATTACGCTGCGACAAACTATCGATGAACTGCTGGAAATCGGCATGGTGAAGAATAATATGCCCAACACCATGCGTGATTATGTGGCCGCGCAAAAAGCGCTTATCGATGTCAGCCATACCCGTGAAGCAACGCTTGGGCGATTTCGGATATTGCTTGAAACACAACTCGGCAATAGCCATCAGCAAATGCAACGTTTTAATCAGCGAATGGAACAAATCGTTCGTGTGAGCGGCGGATTAATTCTGGTGGCGACATTTCTCGCGCTGTTGCTGGCATGGGCGCTAAACCACTATTTTATTCGGTCGCGACTGGTTAAGCGGTTTACCGCGCTGAATCAGGCGGTTGTACAGATTGGATTAGGCACTACGACCACAGATATCCCTGTGTATGGTCGGGATGAACTCGGGCGAATTGCCGGTTTACTGCGTCATACGCTTGGCCTGTTACATTCACAAAAACGGCAACTGGAGCAGGAAATTACCGAGCGTAAAGCTATCGAAGAAGATTTACGCTCCACGCAGGATGAACTGATTCAGACGGCAAAACTTGCCATGGTCGGGCAAACGATGACGACACTTGCTCATGAAATTAATCAGCCGCTGAATGCGTTATCGATGTATTTGTATACTGCGGGCCGCGCTATCGATATGGGGCAAACGGATCAGGCCAAAACAACCTTGCTTAAAGGAGAGGGGCTGGTCAGCCGGATTGGCGCCATTATACGGTCATTGCGACAGTTCACGCGGCGTGCGGATCAGCATATTGCGCTAAAACCCGTCGACTTAACGCAGACCTTTAATGCAGCCTGGGAATTACTTGCTATGCGCCATAAACCGCAGCAAGCCGTAATGCATCTGCCTGAGAACAACGTATGGATTTCCGGGGAAGACGTTCGCCTGCAACAAGTCCTGGTGAACATACTGGCAAATGCGCTGGATGCGTGCCCGGGGGGCGCGGAAATTACCGTAAGCTGGCAAACAGAGGGGAATTCGCTGAGCGTGTTGATTGCCGATAATGGCCCCGGATGGCCTGAGTCTTTACTGCCCATGTTATTGAAACCTTTCACGACCAGTAAAGATATTGGCCTGGGAATTGGCTTATCGATTTGTGTCTCGCTCATGACACAAATGGGAGGAGAGCTGCGTCTGGCATCCACCTTAACCCAAAATGCCTGCGTAGTGCTGCAATTCAAATTAATGGAAGTAAACGATGTCGAGTAACGATTTTTCCATTCTGTTGATCGATGATGATGCCGACGTGTTAGATGCGTATACCCTTCTGCTTGAACAGGCCGGGTATCGCATTTTTGTGTGTAATAATCCGCTGGATGCACAGCAATGGATTCAGAAAGACTGGCCGGGAATTGTTCTGAGCGATGTCTGTATGCCGGGGTGTTCCGGCATTGATTTAATGACCATATTGCATCGCGATGACAAACAGTTGCCTATTTTATTGATCACCGGTCATGGCGATGTCCCTATGGCGGTGGACGCGGTGAAAAAGGGCGCCTGGGATTTTCTGCAAAAACCGGTAGACCCGGGTAAATTGCTGGCCCTGGTTGATGCTGCGTTACGCCATCGGAAGTCAGTTATTGCCCGCCGTTTACGCCATCAGCAAAGATTACAGGTTGAGCTGGTGGGGCGCAGCGAGTGGATGCAACGCTATCGACAGCGTCTGGAGCAACTCAGTGAAACGGACATTGCTGTGTGGTTTCACGGGGAAGCGGGAACCGGACGCATGACCGGTGCGCGATATCTTCATCAACTGGGGCGCAACGTCAACGGGCCGTTTATTTATCATGAAGTGATCACTGAAAATCCGGCGCTATTTCAGGAAATAATTGCACAGGCGCAGGGTGGCACGCTGGTTTTGAACCGTCCTGAAAATTTAAGCCGTGAGCAACAATATCAACTGGCACAGCTTCAAAGCCTGGAACCACGCCCGTTCCGTTTGATTGGCATCAGCCATTCTTCCCTTGTTGAGTTAGCTGCTGCCAATAATATCGTTGCTGAGCTTTATTACTGCTTTGCCATGACGCAGATTTTCTGTCAGCCCTTGTCACAGCGCCTGGACGATATTGAGCCTCTATTTCATTATTATTTAAACAAGGCCTGCCAGCGTCTTAATCATCCCGTTCCTGACGTCGGGGCAGAGGTTTTGAAAAGAATGCTGCGCAGAGGGTGGTCCAGTAATATCCGTGAGCTGGCAAATGCTGCCGAATTATTTGCGGTTGGCGTTTTACCGCTGGCGGAAGTGGCTAATCCTCATATGCACGTCAGCGAACCGACGCCGCTGGATCGACGCATCGACGAAATTGAACGGCAGATCATTACCGAGGCATTAAATATTCATCAGGGAAGAATTAATGAGGTCGCGGAGTATTTACAAATCCCGCGTAAAAAGCTGTATCTACGGATGAAAAAGCATGGCCTGAGTAAAGAGCATTACAAGATGTAGTGGAACAAAAACGATGGCAGGTTGGGATACATGGTGTCCCCTGCAGGAATCGAACCTGCAACTAGCCCTTAGGAGGGGCTCGTTATATCCATTTAACTAAGGGGACAAAGCGGCACGAGTATAGCGTTTTTTGCCCTGCCGGGTAAGTCTCGTGCCGCTTAACTGCTCAAAGCATCGCCATTTAATGCTGTTTTTTCGACATTTTTTCCTGTTCAGCGCGCTGCTTCGACTCTTCCTTGCGCTTGTTACTCATATCATTGCGAATTTGCGCGTGGCTCATCAGCGCGAAGATAAAGGTGCCGCCGCAGATGTTACCGGCAAGTGTTGGTAGGGCGAAAGGCCAGAAGAATTCGCTCCAGTGTACGGTGCCGTTGAAGACCAGATAGAGGATCTCAACCGAACCGACCACGATGTGGGTGGTGTCGCCGAGTGCGATAAGCCACGTCATCAGAATAATGACCACGATTTTCGCCGCACCTGCCGCAGGGAACATCCAGACCATTGTGGCTATCAGCCAGCCGGAGATAATCGCATTGGCAAACATCTCGGTGGGGCTGTTTTTCATCACATCCATACCGATTTTAACAAACGCATCGCGCGTCTCTTCATCAAATATCGGCATATACTCGAACGCCCAAGCCGCTACACCGGTACCCAACAGGTTACCTAAAAGCACAATGCCCCACAGACGCATCAACAGGCCAAAATTACCGGATGTCGGGTTTTGCATGACCGGTAACACTGCCGTGACGGTGTTCTCGGTAAAAAGCTGCTGGCGCGCCATGATGACAATAATAAAGCCGAAGGTGTAGCCGAGATTCTCCAGCAGAAAACCACCGGGCACGCCGTCCAGTTGTACATGAAAAATGCCTTTTGCCAGCAGCGACGCCCCCATTGAAAGCCCGGCGGCGATGGCGGACCACAGCAGCGCCATCGCGTCACGCTCCAGCTCTTTTTCGCCGTCCTGGCGGATATGCTCGTGGATAGCCATTGCGCGTGAGGGGAGACGGTCCTCATCTATTTCTATCTTCTTACCACTTTGTTTCTCTTCACTTTCGACTTCCAGCTCATCGCTGTTATCGTCAATTTTGTCGTCTTTGAGGTTATCCATCGTGTTGTCCTTTTCTGTACACAAACCTGTTAAAGCGTAGCGGCTTTTGTAACAGTCATGTCGGGACTTATTCTGAAATGGCAAGAATGGTAACGTTTAATGACAACAATTTCGTTAGAATACAAACCCACGAGACGGCGGTTACCAGGCTAAAATCAAAACAACGAGACCGCGAATATATGCACAAAATCATTCAAGCTGCATCAAGGCGGCAAGCGAGCGAATCCCCAGGAGCGTACATAAGTACGTGACAGGGGAGTGAACGCAGCCAACGCAGAGGCAGCTTGAAGGATGATGTGTATAGACATCATTCGACGTGCTGTTAGAATCGCTCACACTAAACAGGCGGACCCAAAGAGTTCCGTCATGGATGGCAATCAGCGATAGCCATAATTAACAGGGAGACACTTATGAAGCTTCGCCTGTCGGCGGTTGCGCTGGGCACCACACTGCTTGTCGGTTGTGCGAGTTCCGGCACTGAACAGCAAGGGCGGTCAGACCCTCTGGAAGGTTTTAACCGCTCGATGTACAACTTCAACTTTAACGTGCTGGACCCTTATGTGCTGCGTCCGGTGGCTGTTGCGTGGCGCGACTATGTACCTCAGCCCGCACGTACCGGCCTTGGCAACTTCACCAGCAACCTGGAAGAACCTGCGGTGATGGCCAACTATTTCCTGCAGGGCGACCCCTATCAGGGGATGGTGCACTTCACGCGATTCTTCCTGAACACTATTCTGGGGATGGGCGGCTTTATTGATGTGGCCGGTATGGCAAACCCGAAACTGCAACGTGTAGAACCGCATCGCTTCGGCAGTACGCTGGGGCACTATGGCGTGGGTTACGGCCCGTACATGCAACTGCCGTTCTATGGAAGTTTCACCCTGCGTGATGAGGGCGGAGATATGGCCGATACGCTGTATCCGGTGCTCTCCTGGCTGACCTGGCCGATGTCTATCGGTAAATGGGCGGTGGAAGGCGTGGAAACACGAGCCCAGTTGCTCGACTCCGATGGCCTGCTGCGCCAGTCTTCCGACCCGTACATTCTGGTGCGTGAAGCCTACTTCCAGCGCCACGACTTTATCGCCAATGGCGGTAAGCTAAAACCGGAAGAAAACCCGAACGCCCAGGCGATTCAGGATGATTTGAAAGATATCGATTCTGAATAAATCGCAGAGTATAGATAAAGAAAAGGTGAGCACTGAGGCTCACCTTTTCTATTTGGGTAAAACTTAGAAGCGGTAGTTGAAGTTGGTACCGAACAGCCAGGCTTTACCTTCGGATTTAAAGGTGTACGGGCCTTCCTGGAATTTAACGCTTTGTCCGTGCATGTAGGATACGCCCACATCGACAGACGCATCTTCGTTAAGCGCATAGGTCGTACCGGCGCTCAGCCACAGGCGGTCTTGATCCGGAATAGAGATAGAACGGTAGTTAGACGGAACCGGGCTATCATCGAAGGCGATACCGGTACGGAAGGTCCAGTTATCGTCGTAGTAATAGGTGGTACCCAGCGCCAGGCGCCATGCGTCTTTAAAGTTCTCGTCTTTCTGGAACAGCGTGCCGCTGCTGTTGGTGGCCTTCAGTTCTTCGAACTGGCTCCAGCTGGTGTAGGTTGCGCTATAGTGGATAGCCCATTGCGGAGCCACACGGTTGTAACCGGAGATTTCCCACATTTCAGGCAGGTTCAGCGTCAGAGAACCGTTGGTGGTGCTGCCATTGGTACCTGCCGGAAGGCCAAAATTCCCGAGGATTTGGTTATATGCGGACGGCAGGTCGCTCTTATAATCGCCATCAAAGTCGATTTTCACTTCAGAACGATAGGTTAAGCCGTAACGGTTGTTCTTATCCAGCTCGAACAGAATACCGGCATTCCAGCCAAAGCCCCACTCATCACCCTTCAGGTGAGCAATTTTGGTATTAGCCGGGATCTGGCTTACCTGGCCTGCCAGAGCCGGAGGAAGCGCACCCGATCCCGCAACGATTTGGCCTAAATCACCTGCATAACGGTCGATTTTTGCACGCGCGTAAACGGCGTTAAAGCCCGCGCCGAAGCTCCATTGAGGGCTCAAACGATAAGCGCCGCTCAGGTTCAGGTTCATCGTTTCGAGGTCAGTCGTGCCACCGTATGCGCCAGCGGCATAGGTATCGTTAAATTCAGTCGCCAGACCATAGTTGGAGGTGACAGAAGCGCCCCAACCAAACTGATCATTGATAGGCATAACAAAGTGAATATTAGGCACCCATGCGGTAGGTGCAATGTTATCCGCTTTGAGACTGTTGCCGGTAGGCGAACGGCCTGAAACGTTCACATCCGGGTCAATATAAACCGCACCGGCAGAAAACGTCGGGCGATCAAACATCATAATCAGCGCGGGGTTACGGCTGGCGTTACCTGCGTCGTCAGCGATGGCACCTTCACCGGAATAGGCGCGGCCCAGACCAGAGGAAGAAAACTCATTAAGCTGGAAGCCTGCAGACCAGGCGTGGGTGGAAACAAGTGCCACTGCGACTGCGAGAGCAGACTTTGTAAACCGGGTTTTCTGGCTCATGACCATAACCTCATTGAGTTATTTTTATACAAAAAATGTTACATGTAGTAACAGAAGCGCGAAGTGTAGGGGCTGGACTACGTCAGAGAAATCAGACCAGTGACGAGAGTATAGGTCTGACCAGATATGATGTTGCAATATTGTTTCTTGAATTTTACATATATGATCACCGAAACGGGATCTGGTTAGCAAATTTGGTGAGGTCGCGCTTCATCTGTTTGGGTGAATTTTGTTTTAGATCATTTTTAAGTGTGATTTCGGTCACTTATCTCAATTGGCATAATTAACAACTGGAGGGAGCTTTCCTGGGAGCGTAAAATAACGTCATCGTTTATCTGGCACCTTCGCGTGCATATACAGAGGAAATCTACAATGAGTAAATGCAGTGCTGATGAAACCCCGGTTTGCTGCTGTATGGATGTTGGCACCATCATGGACAACTCCGATTGCACAGCCTCCTATAGCCGCGTTTTTGCAACTCGCGCTGAAGCTGAAGAAACCCTCGCTGCGCTGACTGAACGCGCGCGCGGCGTTGAATCCGATCCGTGTGTCATCACCCCGGTCTTCAAAGACGTAGAGGGCGGCGTACAGATGGATATCGATTTTGTTTTCGCTTGCGAAGCAGAAACGCTGATTTTCCAACTGGGTCTGCGTTAATCCCTTCTAAACGCCTCTGCGATGCAGGGGCGTTTTCTTTTCCTCCTTCAGTGTGTTTTAGCTCCCATTTTTCTCTCTCCCTCATTGGCTTAATGTAAAAAATTAGTTAAGACTGTTATCAGGTCAGACCACTTTAGGTTTATCTTTTAACAGGGGAGTTTTATGAGTCAGGCACTACCGCTTATCACCCGTCAGGGCGATCGCATTGCCATTGTCAGTGGTTTACGTACCCCATTTGCCCGTCAGGCCACCGCCTTTCACGGTGTACCGGCGATTGATCTCGGCAAGATGGTTGTGAGCGAAATGCTGGCGCGTAGCGAAATTCCCCCTGAAATTATCGAACAGCTGGTTTTCGGCCAGGTTGTTCAGATGCCAGAAGCGCCCAATATTGCCCGCGAAATCGTCCTCGGTACGGGGATGAACGTGCACACGGACGCCTATAGCGTCAGTCGTGCCTGCGCCACCAGTTTTCAGGCGGTCGCCAACGTAGCGGAAAGTCTGATGGCAGGAACGATTCGCGCGGGGATTGCGGGTGGGGCGGATTCCTCTTCAGTGCTGCCGATTGGCGTCAGTAAAAAGCTGGCGCGGACCCTGGTGGATGCCAATAAAGCGCGCACGTTGGGGCAACGTCTGAAACTCTTTTCCCGCTTAAAGCTGCGCGACCTGATGCCGGTTCCCCCGGCGGTGGCGGAGTATTCTACTGGCCTGCGGATGGGCGACACGGCTGAACAGATGGCAAAAACGTACCATATCTCCCGTGAACAACAGGATGCGCTGGCGCATCGATCGCATCAACTGGCAGCACAGGCGTGGGCGGAAGCCAAACTGACGGATGAAGTGATGACGGCCTATGCGCCACCGTTTCGCGACCCATTTGAGCAGGACAACAACATACGCGGTAGTTCGACGCTGGCGGATTACGCCAAACTGCGCCCGGCCTTTGACCGCAAACATGGCTCGGTAACAGCGGCGAACAGCACGCCGCTGACCGATGGCGCGGCGGCGGTGATGTTAATGACCGAATCGCGCGCCCGCGAGCTGGGCTTAACGCCGCTGGGCTATCTGCGCAGCTATGCATTTACCGCCATTGGGGTGCAGCAGGATATGCTGCTCGGCCCGGCATGGGCCACGCCGCTGGCGCTCGATCGCGCGGGGCTCACCCTCGCCGATTTAACCTTGTTTGATATGCACGAAGCGTTTGCCGCACAAACGCTGGCGAACATTCAGTGCCTCGCAAGCGATAGGTTTGCCCGCGACGTGCTGGGGCGTGCTCAGGCCACCGGTGAGGTTGACGAAAGCAAATTCAATGTTTTGGGTGGGTCGATTGCCTATGGGCACCCCTTTGCCGCCACAGGCGCGCGAATGATCACGCAAACGCTTAATGAGTTGCGTCGCCGGGGAGGCGGTTTTGGCCTGGTCACCGCCTGCGCGGCGGGCGGTTTGGGCGCGGCAATGGTACTGGAGGCTGAATAATGACGACAATATCCGCATTTTCTCTCACCGTTCGCCCGGATAACGTCGCCATAATTACCATTGATGTGCCGGACGAAAAAATGAACACCCTGAAGGCGGAGTTTGGCACGCAGGTGCGGGCTATCCTCAAGCAAATTCGCGACAATAAAGCGCTTCAGGGCGTAGTGATAATCTCTGCCAAGCCTGACAACTTTATTGCCGGGGCCGATATCAACATGATTGGCAACTGCGCCAGCGCACAGGAAGCCGAAGGGCTCGCGCGGCAGGGGCAGCAGATCATGGCGGAGCTGAATGGTTTATCGATTCCGGTGATCGCCGCGATTCATGGTGCCTGTCTGGGCGGCGGGCTGGAACTGGCGCTGGCCTGTCATGGGCGTATCTGTTCTGACGATCCGAAAACCGTGCTTGGGTTACCGGAAGTGCAGCTTGGTCTGCTTCCGGGCTCGGGCGGCACCCAACGATTGCCGCGTCTGATTGGTGTGAGTACGGCGCTGGATATGATTCTGACGGGTAAGCAGTTGCGCGCGCGTCAGGCGCTGAAGGTTGGGCTGGTGGATGATGTGGTGCCGCAGACGATTTTGCTGGAGTCCGCGGTGGAGCTGGCAACGCAAGCGCCGTCACGCTCACGCCATCTGCCGGTAAAAGAGCGCGTTCTCGCAGGCCCCCTGGGGCGCAATATCCTGTTTACGCTTGCCGGAAAGAAAACCGAGCAGAAAACGCACGGTAACTATCCGGCGACCAAAAGGATTCTGGAAGTGATTGAAACCGGGCTGGCGCAAGGTACCAGCAGCGGTTATGACGCGGAAGCACGCGCATTTGGCGAGCTGGCGATGACCTCGCAGTCTAAAGCGCTGCGGCATATTTTCTTCGCCAGTACCGAGATCAAAAAAGATCCGGGGGCCAGCGTTGAGCCCGGGCCATTGCGTGCGGTGGGGATCTTGGGCGGCGGTCTGATGGGCGGGGGGATCGCCTTTGTCACCGCGACCAAAGGTAAACTTCCTGTACGTATCAAAGACATCCATGCGAAAGGCATTAACCACGCGCTGAAGTACAGTTGGGAGCTGCTTGATAACAAGGTGCGCCGCCGCCATATCAAGGCTAACGAGCGTGACAACCAACTGGCATTGATTTCCGGAACGACCGATTATCGCGGATTTGCGCATCGGGATTTGGTGATTGAAGCGGTATTTGAAGATCTGGCGCTAAAACAGAAAATGGTCAGTGAAATTGAGCAGCAGTGCGCGCCGCATACTGTCTTTGCGTCGAATACGTCATCGCTGCCAATTGGCGATATAGCCGCTCAGGCGCAACGGCCTGAACAGGTCATCGGCCTGCATTTTTTCAGCCCGGTCGAAAAAATGCCGCTGGTAGAGGTTATCCCACACGCATCAACCTCTGAGCAGACTATCGCCACCACCGTTAAGCTTGCGAAGAAACAGGGGAAAATGCCGATTGTGGTGGCCGATCGCGCTGGGTTTTATGTAAACCGTATTTTAGCGCCGTACATCAACGAGGCGATGCGTATGCTGACTGACGGCGAGCGCATCGAAGATATTGATAATGCGCTGGTTAAGTTCGGTTTCCCCGTTGGGCCCATCCAGCTTTTGGATGAGGTGGGAATTGATACAGGCACCAAAATTATGCCGGTGCTGGAAGCGGCGTATGGGGATCGTTTCAGCGCCCCTGCAACCCTTATTTCAGCGATTTTGAACGACGATCGCAAAGGCAGAAAAAACGGTCGTGGATTCTATCTTTATGGTGCAAAAGGGCGTACAAGCAAGAAACAACCGGATAGCGCGATTTATTCGCTGCCGGGAATGGCGTCGCGTAACAGCCAGCTTTCGCCGCAACAGATAGCCGAACGCTGCGTGTTGCTCATGCTCAACGAAGCGGCGCGCTGCTTTGATGAACGTGTGATCCGCAGCGCGCGCGATGGTGACATTGGCGCTGTATTTGGCATTGGTTTTCCACCGTTCTTAGGTGGCCCGTTCCGTTATATGGATTCACTGGGCGCGGGTGAAGTGGTTGCCAGATTGCAACGACTGACGACGCAGTACGGTCCACGTTTTACGCCATGTGAGGCGTTAGTCGCCATGGCAGAGCGGGGAGAAACTTTTTGGTCTCCCGTGGAAACTGGCTCACAGGGTTGAGGTCAAAGGTATATCTTTCGGCGAATGACGTTGTCCGGGTCAGTCTTGGTTATTTTGTAAACAAAGATTGACTATACTTACGCCATTAAGGTAAAAGACAGCGTTTCATTCATTGGATGGATCAGGCACAATGCCCGGCTACCGAAACATCGCAGGTCTTATTGTCTGCGATATTGATCGGTGCTTCTGTTTAACAAAAGCGGTGCAATATGCAAGTTTTTATTATGCGTCACGGCGACGCTGCTCTTGAAGCAGCCAGTGACTCGGTTCGTCCTCTTACGGGATGTGGTTGTGATGAATCTCGTCAGATGGCAACCTGGCTGAAAGGCCAAAAAGTGGATATTGAACGTGTTCTGGTTAGCCCGTTCCTGCGTGCGGAGCAGACTCTGGATGTGGTAGGGGAGTGCATGTACCTGCCAGAAGATGTTGAAGTGCTGCCTGAACTGACGCCATGCGGCGATATCGGCCTCGTCGGCGCGTATCTGCAAGCGCTGGCGAACGAAGGTATCGCGTCCGTGCTGGTGATATCCCACCTGCCACTGGTTGGCTACCTGGTCTCCGAACTCTGCCCTGGCGAAACGCCGCCAATGTTCACCACCTCTGCGATCGCCTGCGTCACGCTGGAAGCTGACGGGCTGGGCGTTTTCAACTGGCAAATGAGCCCCTGCAATCTGAAAATGGCGAAAGCGATTTAATACTCTGCTTGATGTTGTGCCGGATGGCGCTTGCGCTTATCCGGCCTACAGGTATATCCGATCGCGCGTAGGCCGGATGAGGCAACGCCGCCATCCGGCAATTCCGTGCCTATGGCAACTCCGGCGGTAGCCACTCTTCCACTTCAATCAGCACCAGCAGCGCGGCGTCTCCGCCATACTCTTTCGATGCCTGATGAAATGCCATGACGTGCGGATGCTGCGCCAGCCACAGCGGCGTTTGTTGTTTAAGAATATGCTTTCCGTGCCCGTGCATCACGCAGGCGCAAAACACATGTTCGCGGCGGCAGGCGGCAATCAGCGCGCCCAGTTCTTGTTTGGCCTGCTGCTGCGTCAACCCGTGCAAATCCAGAAACAGCTCCGGGGAGTAATCGCCACGGCGCAGTTTTTTCAGCTCGAAATGGCTGACGCCTTCACGCACGTACCTTACCGGCCCTTCAGTATTTAGCAGCGGTTGAAACTCGTCGGAAAAATAGTGGCTGTTGTCCACCTGCTCCTGAATCAGCCGTTTCACCGGCACTTCACTCACTTTCTTACGTAACGGGCGATGGACAATGGTGTCCTGCTTAATTTTGCGCGTCCCCGTCATCAGTTGCTGAAACAGCGCCTGATCCTCCTCGCTAAGTGATGCTTTCTTTTTCATCGATTCTTCTCATCTGGCATTTCCGTTAGTTTACCTTCTGAATGCGGCGGTTGGCAGTGAAAACGGTTTTTTCCCCGGTCGCCTGCGCAAGAATGCTGATTTATCGGCGTCTTCGTGGCAAACTAGCCGCCGAATTTACCCCGACGCATGCCCTGGAGAATAATGTGGATAAGATTTTTGTCGATGAAGCGGTCAATGAGCTGCAAACCATTCAGGACATGCTGCGCTGGGCGGTGAGCCGTTTTAGCGCGGCGAACATCTGGTACGGCCACGGCACCGATAACCCGTGGGATGAAGCCGTACAGCTGGTTTTGCCTTCACTCTATCTGCCGCTGGATATCCCGGAAGACATGCGCAGCGCGCGCCTGACCTCCAGTGAAAAGCATCGCATCGTCGAGCGCGTGATTCGCCGCGTCAACGAGCGTATTCCGGTTGCGTATCTGACCAATAAAGCCTGGTTCTGCGGCCATGAATTTTATGTCGACGAACGCGTGCTGGTGCCGCGTTCGCCGATTGGCGAATTAATCAACAATAAGTTCGCCGGGCTTATCAATCATCAGCCGCAGCACATCCTCGATATGTGCACCGGCAGCGGCTGTATCGCGATTGCCAGCGCCTATGCCTTCCCCGAAGCGGAAGTAGACGCCGTGGATATTTCGCTGGATGCCCTGGCCGTCGCCGAACAAAATATTGAAGAACACGGCATGATCCACAACGTCACGCCGATTCGCTCAGACCTCTTCCGTGACCTGCCGCAGTTGCAGTACGATTTAATCGTCACTAACCCGCCGTATGTCGATGCTGAAGACATGTCCGATCTGCCGAGCGAATACCGTTTCGAGCCAGAGCTGGGCCTCGCATCGGGTACGGATGGGCTGAAGCTGACGCGCCGCATTCTGGCCTGTGCACCGGATTACCTTGCGGACGATGGCGTGCTGATTTGTGAAGTTGGCAACAGCATGGTGCATCTCATGGACCAGTACCCGGACGTACCGTTTACCTGGCTGGAGTTTGATAACGGCGGTGACGGCGTCTTCATGCTGACCAAAGCGCAGCTGGTGGCTGCCCGCGATCATTTCGCGATTTACAAAGATTAATCCAGCACGCAACAACACAACAACGACAGCGGAGCCGTGATGGCAGGAAATACAATTGGACAACTCTTTCGCGTAACCACCTTCGGTGAGTCGCATGGTCTGGCACTTGGCTGTATTGTCGATGGCGTGCCGCCAGGCATCCCGTTAACGGAAGCCGATTTGCAGCACGACCTCGACCGTCGTCGCCCAGGCACCTCGCGCTACACCACCCAGCGCCGCGAGCCGGACCAGGTGAAAATTCTCTCTGGCGTATTTGAAGGCGTGACCACCGGTACCAGCATTGGCCTGCTGATTGAAAATACCGATCAGCGCTCGCAGGATTACGGTGCCATCAAAGATGTGTTCCGCCCAGGGCATGCTGATTACACCTATGAACAGAAATATGGTCTGCGCGACTATCGCGGCGGTGGCCGTTCTTCTGCTCGTGAAACCGCGATGCGCGTGGCGGCGGGCGCCATTGCCAAAAAATTCCTCGCGACGAAATTCGGTATTCAAATCCGCGCGTGCCTGACGCAAATGGGCGAGATTCCGCTGGCGATTAAAGACTGGGATCAGGTTGAGCAAAACCCGTTCTTCTGCCCGGATCCGGATAAAATCGACGTGCTGGATGAACTGATGCGTGGCCTGAAAAAAGAGGGCGATTCCATCGGCGCAAAAGTCACGGTGGTTGCTGACGCCGTGCCTGCGGGCTTTGGCGAGCCGGTCTTTGACCGCCTGGATGCCGATATCGCGCACGCACTGATGAGCATTAACGCGGTGAAAGGCGTGGAAATCGGCGATGGTTTTGAGGTGGTGAAACTGCGTGGCAGTGAAAACCGCGACGAAATTACTAAAGACGGTTTCCAGAGTAACCATGCAGGCGGCATTCTGGGGGGGATCAGCAGCGGTCAGCAGATCGTCGCGAACATCGCCCTGAAACCGACTTCCAGCATTACCGTGCCGGGTAAAACGCTCAACCGCTTTGGTGAAGAAGTCGAGATGATCACTAAAGGCCGTCACGATCCGTGTGTGGGTATTCGCGCGGTGCCTATCGCGGAAGCGATGCTGGCCATTGTTCTGATGGATCACTTTATGCGTCAACGCGCTCAAAACGCCGATGTGACGACCACTCTTCCACGCTGGTAATCATGAAAAAAACCGTTCTCGCTCTGCTGGCCCTTGTGGCCAGCACCGCCAGCCTGGCGGCAACGCCGTGGCAAAAAGTTGTTCAGCCGATCCCCGGAAGCACGCAGTCTATCGGCGCTTTTGCGAATGGGTGTATCGTCGGAGCCGAGGCGCTACCGCTGCAATCGAACACTTATCAGGTGATGCGTACCGACCAGCGTCGCTATTTCGGCCACCCGGACCTGGTGCGCTTTATTCAGCGCCTCAGTCAGCAGGTGCAGAACAACGGCATGGGAACGGTGTTGATTGGCGATATGGGCATGCCTGCCGGTGGGCGTTTTAACGGCGGTCACGCCAGCCACCAGAGCGGTCTGGATGTCGATATCTTCCTGCAACTGCCGAAAACCCGCTGGACGTCGGCGCAACTGCTGAAACCGCAGGCGCTGGATCTGGTCGCGGCGGATGGTAAAAGCATCAACTCGCGCGTCTGGCAGCCGGAAATAGGCAATCTGATTAAGCTTGCCGCGCAGGATAGCGAAGTCACGCGTATCTTTGTCAACCCGGCAATTAAGCAACAGCTTTGCCTGGAGGCAGGGAGCGATCGTGACTGGTTGCGTAAGGTTCGCCCGTGGTTCCAGCATCGTGCGCATATGCACGTGCGTCTGCGTTGCCCGGCGAACAGCCTTGAATGTGAAGATCAAGCTTTACCGCCAGCAGGTGACGGTTGCGGTGCGGAGTTACAAAGCTGGTTCGAACCGCCCAAACCGGGTGCCACCAAACCTGTGAAGAAGACGCCGCCGCCATTACCGCCTTCCTGCCAGGCGTTACTGGATGAGCATGTACTCTGATGGACAGTTTTGTTGAGATATTCACCGTCTCCCCCCTCATGTTGGCGGCGCTGTTTTTTATCGCCGCGCTGGCCGGGTTTATCGATTCTTTAGCGGGTGGCGGCGGCTTACTCACCGTTCCCGCGCTGATGGCGGCGGGGATGTCACCCGCACAGGCCCTGGCAACCAACAAATTACAGGCCTGTGGCGGTTCGCTTTCGGCATCACTCTATTTTGTCCGCCAGAAAGTCGTTAACCTGGCCGATCAGAAGCTCAATATTCTGATGACCTTCATTGGTTCAATGGCTGGGGCGCTGCTGGTTCAGTATGTAAAAGCTGACGTGCTGCGCCAAATCTTACCGCTTCTGGTTATCGGTATTGGTCTGTATTTCCTGCTGATGCCAAAAATCGGCGAAGGCGACCGCGCGCGTCGTCTGCATGGCCTGCCGTTTGCCCTGGTGGCGGGCGGCTGCGTCGGTTTTTATGACGGTTTCTTTGGCCCCGGCGCGGGGTCTTTCTACGCACTGGCGTTTGTTACCCTGGCAGGTTTTAACCTCGCCAAATCGACCGCCCATGCGAAAGTACTGAACGCCACCTCAAACGTTGGCGGGCTGCTACTGTTTATTCTGGGCGGCAAAGTTATCTGGGCAACCGGCTTCGTGATGATGGTCGGTCAGTTCTTCGGTGCCCGAATGGGGTCACGGCTGGTTCTCAGCAAAGGGCAATCGCTTATTCGCCCGATGATTGTCATCGTCTCGGCGGTGATGAGCGCCAAACTTCTGTATGACAGCCATGGACAGGAAATCCTTCAGTGGTTAGGGATGAATTAATTAATGAACGCAACGCATAACGCGCAGCAGCTGATCGCTATTTTCGATAGCTGTTTTGCCGATGATTTTAATACCCGTCTGATTAAAGGCGACGACGAACCGATCTATCTTCCTGCTGATGCCGATGTGCCCTATAACCGCATCGTCTTCGCCCACGGCTTTTACGCCAGCGCGCTGCACGAGATTTCGCACTGGTGTATCGCCGGAAAAGCGCGCCGTGAACAGGTCGATTTCGGTTACTGGTACTGCCCGGACGGGCGCGATGCCAAAACACAAGGGCAGTTTGAAGATGTGGAAGTGAAACCACAGGCTTTTGACTGGCTGTTCTGCGTGGCGGCGGGCTATCCGTTTAACGTGAGCTGCGACAACCTTGAAGGCGACTTCGAGCCGGACCGCATCGTTTTTCAGCGCCGCGTGCATGCGCAGGTGATGGAATATCTGGAGAAGGGCATTCCTGCACGCCCGGCCAGATTTATCAACGCATTACAAAACTATTATCAGACGCCGCCGCTCGCGGCAGAACAATTTCCGTGGCCGGAAGATCTTAACTAACGCCACGTTCAAAAAGAGGAAAGAAGATGATCGCCGAGTTTGAATCACGCATTCTGGCGTTAATTGATGACATGGTGGAGCACGCCAGCGACGATGAACTGTTTGCCAGCGGTTATCTGCGTGGTCACCTGACGCTGGCGGTTGCCGAGCTGGAAGAGGGCGACGACCACTCGGCTGATGCGGTGTCGCACAATGTGACGCGCAGTCTGGAGAAAGCGATTCAGGCGGGCGAACTGTCACCGCGCGACCAGGCGCTGGTGCTGGGGATGTGGGAGACGCTGTTCCAGAAGGCGCAGCAGTAGGGCCCTCACCCTATCCCTCTCCCACAGGGAGAGGGGACCGTTCGTGCAGTTTGGTTTTTCTCCCTCTCCCTGCGGGAGAGGGCCGGGGTGAGGGGTAGCTTACTTAACCTTTTTCCCCTTCAATAACTTTCTCACCCACAACCGGTTCGGATTCAACGCCGATAATGTCCGGGCATCCAGCGGTAGCGGTTCATGGCTCATTTGCGATGCCAGTATTTCGGCCGCCAGCGGCGCGGTGCATAACCCACGAGACCCAAATCCACCCAACATAAACAGATTCGGATAACCCGGGGCTGTGGCTGCTGTGTCTTGCTCCTCATGCAGATGGGCATATTGCGTCAGCGTGGCGTCGTAATCCGGCACATTGCCGAGCATGGGCAGATGGTCGCGCGTGGCGCATCGCACGCCAACACGCGCCTCGTTGGCGCTGACATCGACCTCTTTCGCCCATTCGGCATCGGGGAAACAGTTGATCAATCGCTGACGATTATGCTGCTGGTCTTCCTCGTTAAAGGTCATCTCTCGTTCGCCACGATGGTAGCTTGCGCCAATGCAGTGATGCTGATTGGCCGGGTTTTGCGGCGTCAGGTAACCGTCATAGCACAGCACCTGGCGAAGCTGCGCCAGCGAAGGGCCCGTGGGAATATGACTTACCTGCCCGCCAACAGCGTACACAGGCAACGCTGCAGTTTGGGGAAGCTGGTTAATATTATGCCCGGTCGCCAGCACCACGCTCGCGGCGCGGGCGCTTTCATAATCAGCGAAATGCAACTGCCAGGCGTCATCCTGCTTTTCCAGCGAAGTGAGGGATTTGTTCCAGTGCACGGCCAGCCCTTGCTGCCGGGCCAGCGCCAATACGCTTGCCGTGAGCTGTGCCGGAGAGAGCCAGCCGCCCGCCGGATACTGAATGCCGCCGCAGCCTGTTTCTACGCCGATATTTTCGGCAACGTCCTGCGCGCTCACCGCGTGTGCCAATGCTTCAGGCAGCTCCAGCAACAGCATCTGGTTGATTTTCTGCTGACTTTTTTCATCCCAGCCAAGCTGGGTAACGCCGCACCACTGATGATCAAATGCCACCGGGAGCGAATCATAAAGCCGACGTGCGAAGGTGAACGCTGCCGGGAAGAACGTTTCCAGGGCGGGATCGTGCGCGCTCAACAACGGATACAGCGCCCCCTGACGATTACCGGATGCGCCCTGCGCCGGGGCATCGTCGGCACAGTAAAGCGTCACCTGCCAGCCGCGTCTCAGTAGGGCCAGTGAGAGCAGGGCGCTGGCGATACCGCCGCCGATAATCGCAGTTTCACGCGTGCTGGCGCCGGTGCGGGCAAACCAGGGCGCACGCGCGGGAAGGATGTTTGGCTGCGTCATTTCCCCGACCAGCATTTCGCGCTTGCGGCCAAAGCCTTTGGTTTTATGCATCGTAAAACCGGCGTCCTGTAAACCTCGACGGACAAAACCCGCCGAGGTGAACGTCGCCAGCGTGCCGCCGGGCCGGGCCAGACGCGCCATCGCGGAAAAGAGCTGCGGCGTCCACATATCCGGGTTTTTCGCCGGGGCGAAGCCGTCGAGGAACCAGGCATCCACCTGCTGATTGAACGAATCATCCAGTTGATCAGTCAGCTCGTTGATGTCGCCGAACCATAAATCGAGCGTCACCCGTCCGCCATCGAGCAATAAACGGTGGCATCCCGCCAGCGGCAGCGGCCACTGGGCCTGAAGCTGTTCCGCCCACGGTGCCAGTTCCGGCCAGTGCTGATGTGCTAAGCGCAGGTCGCCGGCGGTGAGTGGGAATTTTTCAAAGCTGACAAAATGCAGCCGTTGCAGTGTCGCCTCAGGGTTGGCGAGGCGAAAGGCATCGAACGCCTGCCAAAGCGTTAGAAAGTTGAGCCCGGTTCCGAATCCGCTTTCCGCTACCACAAAAAGAGGATGCGGATGCGTGGGGAAGCGTGCCTCTAACTGGTTACCCCCCAGAAAGACGTAGCGTGTTTCTTCCAGACCATTGTCATTGGAGAAGTAGACGTCGTCGAAATCTCGGGAAACAGGTGTACCCTCACTGTTGAATTCGAGGTTGGCAGATTGTATGGCGTTTTGTTTCACGTAAGTTACTCGTGCGGCAAGGAGTCCGCCGATCTTAGCGATGCGTGCCGGAAGGCGCAAATTTATGCATAAATTGGCTGATCGGACTTGTTCGGCGTACAAGTGTACGCTATCTTGCCTCTCGAAACTTTAAAATAGTGATGACTTACAGAGGTTATGAATGAAACGTGCAGTGATTACTGGCCTGGGCATCGTTTCCAGCATCGGTAGCAACCAGCAGGAAGTCCTGGCATCTCTGCGTGAAGGACGCTCGGGGATCACTTTCTCTCAAGAGTTCAAAGATTCTGGTATGCGTAGCCACGTATGGGGTAACGTCAAACTGGACACCACCGGTCTTATTGACCGCAAAGTGGTCCGTTTCATGAACGATGCCTCTATCTACGCTTACCTCTCCATGCAGCAAGCCGTTGAAGACTCCGGCCTGAAAGCAGAAGATTATCAGAATAACCCGCGTGTGGGATTGATCGCCGGTTCCGGTGGCTCCTCCAAAGCGCAGGTATTCGGCGCTGACGCAATGCGTAGCCCGCGCGGCCTGAAAGCGGTTGGCCCTTATGTGGTGACCAAAGCCATGGGTTCTGCGGTTTCCGCATGCCTGGCAACGCCGTTTAAAATTCATGGTGTGAACTACTCTATCAGCTCTGCGTGTGCCACTTCCGCGCACTGTATCGGTAATGCGGTAGAACAAATTCAACTGGGCAAACAGGACATCGTGTTTGCAGGCGGCGGCGAAGAACTGGGCTGGGAAATGGCCTGTGAGTTCGACGCTATGGGCGCACTGTCCACTAAATTCAACGACACGCCGGAAAAAGCGTCCCGTACCTATGACGCGCACCGTGATGGCTTCATCATCGCAGGCGGCGGCGGTATGGTTGTCGTGGAAGAGCTGGAACACGCTCTGGCGCGCGGCGCGCATATCTATGCAGAAATCGTGGGCTACGGCGCAACGTCTGATGGCGCTGACATGGTTGCTCCGTCTGGTGAAGGCGCAGTACGTTGCATGAAGATGGCGATGAACGGCGTTGATACCCCAATCGATTACCTGAACTCCCACGGTACTTCTACTCCGGTAGGCGACGTGAAAGAACTGGGCGCTATCCAGGAAGTGTTTGGCGATAACAGCCCGGCTATCTCTGCCACCAAAGCCATGACCGGCCACTCTCTGGGCGCGGCTGGCGTGCAGGAAGCTATCTACTCTCTGCTGATGCTGGAACATGGCTTTATCGCGCCAAGCATCAACATTGAAGAGCTGGACGAGCAGGCTGCTGGCCTGAACATCGTTACCAAACCGACTGAGCGTGAACTGACGACCGTTATGTCTAACAGCTTCGGCTTCGGCGGTACCAACGCAACACTGGTGATGCGCAAGCTGAAAGCGTAATTGCTGAATGTGATAAAAAAGGAGCCGAAAGGCTCCTTTTTTGTGCGTTGACATCTTGCTGTTAAAAAAGGCAAAATCTGCCCTCAACACTCTTATATGAGTGCGTAAGCGTTTAACGTCAATCAACGCGCCGACACCCTGATTATCAGGTGGAGGAGGCGTGGTCTATTCCCCGCCTTACTCTGCATTCTGGAGTAAAGCATGTCTGAAGTTTCTCAATCTGTTCCAGCATCTTCCGGTAACGGATCGCTGTTCCGTATCGCATTTGCCGTTTTTCTCACCTATCTGACCGTCGGTATTCCGCTGCCCGTTATTCCGTTATTTGTGCATCAGGAACTGGGGTATGGCAATACCATGGTGGGTATCGCCGTGGGTATTCAGTTTCTTGCCACCGTGTTAACGCGAGGCTATGCCGGGCGTTTGGCCGATCAGTACGGTGCGAAGCGTTCGGCGCTTCAGGGAATGGCCGCCTGTGCGCTGGCCGGAGCGGCCTGGCTGGCGGCGGCACTGCTGCCCGTCGATGCGATGGTGAAGTTTGGCCTGCTGATTGTGGGCCGTTTAATTCTGGGCTTTGGTGAAAGCCAGTTGCTAACCGGAACACTCACCTGGGGCATGGGGCTGGTTGGCCCAAAACGCTCCGGAAAGGTGATGTCGTGGAACGGGATGGCGATTTTTGGCGCGCTGGCGGTTGGTGCGCCGTTGGGACTTTTCCTCAACAGCCATTACAGTTTTGCCACGCTTGCGGTGGTGACGATGCTGTTGCCCGTGGCGGCGTGGGCCTTTAACGGTAGCGTACGCAAAGTGCCTGCCAGCGCAGGCGAACGGCCTTCGCTGTGGAGCGTTATTGGGCTTATCTGGCAGCCGGGTCTTGGCCTGGCGCTGCAGGGCGTGGGCTTTGCGGTGATCGGTACTTTTGTGTCGCTCTACTTTGCCAGCAACGGCTGGGCGATGGCGGGTTTTACCTTAACAGCCTTTGGTGGCGCGTTTGTACTGGTGCGAATTCTGTTTGGCTGGATGCCTGACCGTTTCGGCGGGGTGAAGGTGGCGGTAGGCTCGCTGCTGGTTGAAACGGTGGGCCTGGCGCTGCTGTGGCTGGCACCGGATGCGTGGATGGCGCTCGCCGGTGCGGCACTCACCGGAGCAGGTTGTTCGCTGATTTTCCCGGCGCTGGGCGTCGAAGTCGTCAAGCGTGTACCGCCGCAGGTGCGCGGCACGGCGTTAGGCGGCTATGCGGCATTTCAGGATATCGCGCTCGGTGTCTCCGGCCCGCTGGCGGGGATGCTGGCGACAATGGCGGGATATCCTTCCGTCTTCCTTGCCGGGGCGATTTCGGCGCTGCTGGGCATTGTGGTGACGCTGATTACATTCCGACGCCCATAAATTCACTGCTTTTTTAGCCCGATATTATCTATCGGGCTTTTACGTTTTAAAGCACAATCCACATGATTGCCATCACCACTATTATCACTACCAGCATGATGCCAGGGCGAGCAGAGGCCGCTTTATACACCTCAATAAGCGGTGCGAACGGGCTGGTGATAGGCTGCACATATCGCACATCCAGCGTGTCCTGCGAACGCTCGACGCGCTTAAGGAACAGCTGATTCAGCAGCGTTTGCACCTGTGTCATCGTCAGCACCGTCTGTGGCGTAATGTTCCAGTTTTGCTGACCGTAATCCTTCAGAGCCTGCCATTCGTGCGGCTCCATCGGCTGTTTGAGGGCGGCCTGCAATGCATTGAGCGTCGGCGCGGGCTGGGTGCTAAGCGTTTGCCGCGCCTGTAACCAGGTCGCCAGTGCCGTAAAATGCTTGGCCGGAATCAACTCGCCGGTTTTTACACCGGAAAGCTCCAGCATCGACTGCCAGATAATCTTGCTCGACTCGCCCGTGGCAGCGGCAAGTTTGGTCACCAGCTGATTCAGCGTATTGTGCTCGGCTGGCTGCATTGGGCGATCGGTCGCCGGACGTTGCTGCGGTTGCGGAATCGACAATTCGCCGTTTTGTAGAAGTTGCAACACGTTTTTCAGTTGAGCGGGCGTCAACTGGCTCAGCGCGGTTTGCCCGTACTGCTGGCGAATGAAATCGCTGACCGCCTGGCGATTATTTCCGTGATTCAGTAATTCCGTCAGTTGTGACAGGGTTTGCCGGGTGCTGAGATTCTGTTGCGCCGTGTCGAGGCGCTGCTTCAGATTCTGCTCGGCGGCAGGAAAATTGCGCGACACCAACGGTGAATCGTTCTTCAACCCCAAATCGTGACGTACGCCAGCCCACACCTGCGCATTTGTTTGCGAGGTCAACGCCATAAGACGTGTGATAAGGCGTTCAAGTACCGTGCGCTGCTGCGTGGAGAGCGGTTGTTCCCCAGCAATGGACGTTGTGGTGGAACCTTCCCCCGGAGGGCGCGAGGGCATACCTGAAATGGGTTGCGTCATGATTTATCCTTAACCTTATTGCTTTACTTAACCAGGAAGTCGAGTATGCCTGGCGGCCAGATTATGGCACACTTCCCCGGTTAACTCTCGTTCTCAGACAGGTACCGTAACGTGAAAATCCTTGTTGATGAAAATATGCCCTACGCCCGTGAGCTCTTCAGCCGTTTGGGTGAGGTGAAGGCTGTTCCTGGACGCCCCATTCCGGTTGCGGAACTGGCGGGCGCCGACGCGCTGATGGTGCGATCAGTCACGAAGGTGAATGAGACCCTGCTGGCGAATCAGTCGATCAAATTTGTTGGCACGGCGACCGCGGGTACGGACCATGTCGATCAGGCGTGGCTTGCGCAGGCGGGCATTGGTTTTTCCGCCGCCCCTGGCTGTAACGCCATTGCGGTTGTGGAATATGTTTTCTCCTCGCTGCTCTATCTCGCTGAGCGCGACGGTTTCACGCTCACAGATCGTACAGTCGGGATTGTAGGCGTCGGTAACGTGGGCGCACGCCTGCAAAAACGTCTCGAAGCGTTAGGTGTGCGCACGCTGCTGTGCGATCCGCCGCGTGCCGATAACGGTGACGAAGGCGATTTCCGTCCGCTGGATGAACTGGTACAGGAAGCCGATATTCTGACCTTCCATACGCCACTGTTTAAAGATGGCCCGTATAAGTCGCTGCACCTGGCGGATGAGGCGCTGATTCGCCGCCTGAAACCGGGGGCGATTTTAATTAACGCCTGCCGTGGCCCGGTGGTGGATAACGCAGCCTTGTTAAAATGCCTTGAGGCCGGACAGGACCTGAGCGTCGTGCTTGACGTCTGGGAGCCAGAACCGGATCTCAACCTTGCGCTGCTCGATAAAGTAGATATCGGCACGTCACACATTGCGGGCTATACGCTGGAAGGCAAAGCGCGTGGTACCACCCAGGTGTTTGAAGCCTATAGCAAGTTTATCGGTCAGGCGCAGCAGGTGGCGCTGGATACGCTGCTGCCGCCGCCAGAATTCGGTCGTATCACCCTGCACGGTAAGCTCTGCCAGCCAACGCTGAAAAGGCTGGTGCATTTGGTGTATGATGTGCGCCGCGATGATGCGCCGCTGCGAAAAGTAGCGGGCATTCCGGGTGAATTCGACAAGCTGCGTAAGAATTACCTTGAGCGCCGCGAGTGGTCGTCACTGTATGTCCAGTGCGATGACGCAGATGCGGCGACGCTTTTGAAAAAGCTCGGGTTTAACGCTGTGCATCACCCAATTCGTTAAGATTATTTCTTTTGTGCCTTGCCTGTCGGCGAGGCACGTCGCTATTTCTGGAGTAAATCACCATGTCTGAAGGCTGGAATATTGCCGTACTGGGCGCAACGGGCGCCGTTGGGGAAGCCCTGCTGGAAACACTGGCGGAGCGAGAGTTCCCGGTCGGTGAGCTCTATGCGCTGGCGCGTAGCGAAAGTGCCGGGGAATCTCTGCGTTTTGGCGGGAAAACCGTGCGCGTTCAGGATGCGGCGGAATTCGACTGGACGCAGGTTCAACTCGCGTTCTTCGTGGCGGGTGTGGAAGCTACCTCCACTTACGTGGAAGAAGCCACTAACTCAGGCTGCCTGGTTATCGATTTGAGCGGACTGTTCGCGCTTGAACCGGACGTGCCGCTGGTGGTGCCGGAAGTGAACCCGTTTGTGCTGGCCGATTATCGTAACCGTAATCTGGTTGCCGTGCCGGACAGCCAGACCAGCCAGTTGCTGGCCGCGCTGAAACCGCTTATCGATCAGGGCGGCCTGGCGCGTATCAACGTGACGTGCCTGATCTCTGCATCGGCTCACGGCAAGAAAGCCGTTGATGCGCTGGCGGGGCAGAGTGCAAAACTGCTCAACGGCATTCCGATTGATGATGACGATTTCTTCGGTCGCCAGCTGGCGTTCAACATGCTGCCGCTGCTGCCAAATCGTGAAGGGATCGTGCGTGAAGAGCAGCGCATTGTTGACCAGACACGCAAAATTTTGCAGGACGAAGGCCTGATTATCTCCGCTAACTGCGTCCAGTCGCCGGTCTTCTATGGTCATGCGCAGATGGTCGGATTCGAAGCCATGCGTCCGCTGGCTGCAGACGAAGCCCGTGATGCTTTCGCGCGTGGCGAAGATGTTGTGCTCTCTGAAGAGAATGAATTCCCGACGCAGGTGAACGATGCTTCCGGTAGTGCGCATTTGTCTATTGGTTGTGTGCGCAATGACTACGGTATGCCGGAACAGGTGCAGTTCTGGTCGGTCGCCGATAACGTTCGCTTTGGCGGTGCACTGATGGCGGTGAAAATCGCTGAAAAATTAGTGCAGGAGTACATGTACTAATGTCGGAAGTGCAGCAACAGCCGGTCTATAAAATTGCGCTGGGCATCGAGTATGACGGCAGCAAATATTATGGCTGGCAGCGTCAAAATGAAGTACGCAGTGTCCAGGAAAAGCTGGAAAAAGCGCTCACTCAGGTCGCCAATGAACCGATTACGGTGTTTTGCGCCGGGCGGACTGACTCCGGCGTACACGGTACCGGGCAGGTGGTGCATTTTGAAACTACCGCCGATCGCAAAGACGCGGCGTGGACATTGGGAGTAAATGCGAATTTACCTGGTGACATTGCGGTGCGTTGGGTGAAACATGTGCCGGAAGATTTTCATGCGCGTTTTAGCGCCACGGCTCGCCGTTATCGCTACATCATCTACAATCATCGGTTGCGTCCGGCGGTGATGAGTCAGGGGGTGACCCACTATCATCAACCGCTGGATGAAGCGCGGATGCACCGTGCCGCACAGTGTTTGCTGGGCGAGAACGATTTCACCTCGTTCCGCGCGGTGCAGTGCCAGTCACGCACGCCGTGGCGCAATATTATGCATATTAATGTTGCTCGCTATGGTGCGTATGTGGTGGTGGATATCAAAGCCAATGCCTTTGTGCATCATATGGTAAGGAATATCGTCGGCAGTCTGATGGAAGTCGGCGCCCAAAACCAGCCAGAGAGCTGGATTGCTGAGTTGTTAGCCGCAAAAGACAGAACGCTGGCGGCAGCAACGGCGAAAGCGGAAGGTTTGTATCTGGTTTCTGTTGATTACCCGGAACGTTTTGACCTACCGCGCGTACCCATGGGGCCGCTATTTTTAGCGGACTGAGAGCAGTTCACAAAGGCTGAAGACAATTATGGATCTGATTCACTTTCTTATTGATTTTATTCTACATATTGATGTGCATCTGGCAGAGCTCGTCGCGCAATACGGCGTCTGGGTTTATGCCATTCTGTTTTTAATTCTCTTTTGTGAAACAGGCCTGGTTGTTACGCCGTTTTTACCGGGAGATTCCCTGCTGTTTGTGGCCGGGGCGCTGGCCTCGCTGGGCACCAATGACATTAACGTCCATCTGATGGTGGCATTAATGTTGATTGCCGCGATTGCGGGAGATGCGGTGAATTACACGATAGGGCGACTGTTTGGTGAGAAGCTATTCAGTAACCCGAACTCAAAAATTTTCCGCCGCAGCTACCTGGATAAAACGCACCAGTTTTACGAAAAACACGGCGGAAAAACGATTATTCTGGCGCGATTCGTACCCATTGTGCGCACCTTTGCGCCGTTTGTGGCCGGGATGGGGCATATGTCCTATCGTCATTTCGCCGCTTATAACGTGATTGGCGCGGTGCTGTGGGTACTGCTGTTTACCTATGCAGGTTACTTCTTTGGCACGATTCCGATGATCCAGGATAATCTTAAGTTATTGATTGTCGGCATTATTGTGGTCTCTATTTTGCCGGGTATCATCGAGATTGTGCGCCACCGTCGCGCGGCGGCAAAACAAGCGAAGTAAGCGCGAATTCGCGGTTCGACCACTTTTTTGTCCAAAGTTTCGGGCTGTTATGTTTTAATGTGCAACATTCATGGTCTGTAAGGGGCAAAAATGGCATCATGCGCCCCTTATGACAAAACTGGCATCGACCAGGTTCAGGCAGAAAGGTTATCAATGAGCTGGATTGAACGAATTAAAAGCAACATCACCCCTACACGCAAAGCGAGCATTCCTGAGGGTGTATGGACCAAGTGCGACAGCTGCGGGCAGGTTCTGTACCGCGCCGAGCTGGAGCGTAACCTGGAGGTTTGCCCTAAGTGTGACCACCACATGCGTATGTCAGCGCGTAATCGCCTGCATAGCCTGCTGGATGAAGGTTCACTGGTGGAACTGGGAAGCGAGCTTGAGCCCAAAGACGTGCTGAAGTTCCGTGACTCCAAGAAATACAAAGACCGTCTGGCGTCTGCTCAGAAAGAAACGGGCGAGAAAGATGCGCTGGTGGTCATGAAAGGCACGCTGCACGAAATGCCAGTGGTGGCTGCGGCATTCGAATTCGCCTTTATGGGCGGTTCGATGGGCTCCGTAGTCGGCGCGCGTTTTGTCCGTGCGGTTGAGCAGGCACTGGAAGATAACTGCCCGCTGATTTGCTTCTCTGCATCCGGCGGCGCGCGTATGCAGGAAGCGCTGATGTCGCTGATGCAGATGGCGAAAACCTCTGCGGCGCTGGCGAAAATGCAGGAACGCGGTCTGCCGTATATCTCCGTACTGACCGACCCAACCATGGGCGGCGTATCGGCGAGCTTCGCGATGCTGGGCGACCTGAATATCGCTGAACCGAAAGCGCTGATCGGCTTTGCCGGCCCGCGAGTTATCGAACAAACCGTTCGTGAAAAACTGCCGCCGGGATTCCAGCGCAGTGAGTTCCTGATTGAGAAAGGGGCAATCGATATGATTGTTCGTCGTCCGGAAATGCGCCTGAAACTGGCGAGCATCCTGGCGAAGCTCATGAATCTTCCGGCGCCACATCCGGATGAAGCCCACGAAAGTGTGGTGGTACCGCCGGTACCGGATCAGGAACCAGAGGCCTGATAATGCAAAGGGCAGGGCCAGACGGCGCTGCCCTTTTTGCTTCTCATCACCGTTAAAGAAATCGCGGGCACCATGGACAACAAACTAATTCCTCAGGCCACGTCGCCCCTGGCTACGTGGCTTTCTTATCTGGAACACCTCCACACCAAAACCATCGACCTCGGCCTGGAGCGTGTGGGCGAGGTGGCTGCCCGGCTGAACGTGCAAAAGCCAGCGCCATTTGTCTTTACCGTTGCCGGAACTAACGGCAAAGGGACCACCTGTCGGACGCTGGAGGCGATGCTGACGGCGGCGGGTTACAAGGTGGGTGTTTACAGTTCTCCGCATCTGGTGCGTTATACCGAACGCGTGCGTGTGCAGGGTGCGGAGCTCGCTGAAAGCGCGCATACGGCGTCATTTGCCGCTATTGAGCAGGCGCGCGGCGACATCTCTTTGAGCTATTTCGAATATGGCACGCTGTCGGCGCTGTGGTTGTTTAAACAGGCCGGGCTGGATGTGGTTATCCTTGAAGTGGGGCTGGGCGGACGACTGGATGCGACAAATCTGGTGGACCCGGATGTGGCGGTCATTACCAGCATCGCGCTGGATCATACCGACTGGCTGGGGCCGGATCGCGAAAGTATTGGCCGTGAAAAAGCCGGTATCTTCCGTGCCGGGCGTCCGGCCGTCGTAGGTGAGCCGGATATGCCGACGACGATCGCTGATGTGGCGCGTGAAAAGGGCGCACAGCTGTTACAACGCGATATTGCCTGGCAGTATGACGTGGGCGCTGAAAGCTGGTGGTTTAGCGATGCGACAGGCCGCCTGGACGCGCTGCCGTTGCCACAGGTGCCGCAGCCGAATGCTGCCACTGCGCTGGCGGCACTGCGCGCCAGCGGACTGAATGTCAGCGAACAGGCCATTCGTGAAGGCATTGCCAGCGCGATTCTGCCGGGACGTTTTCAGACTATCCAGACCTCGCCACGCGTGATTCTGGACGTTGCGCATAACCCCCACGCTGCCGCGTACCTCGCCGGGCGTCTCAAATCTGAGCCGCTAACCGGGCGTGTTCTGGCGGTTATTGGTATGCTGCATGATAAGGATATCGCCGGTACGCTGGCGTGTCTGGAAGGTATTGTCGATAGCTGGTATTGTGCGCCTTTAGAGGGGCCGCGCGGGGCCACCGCTGAACAACTGGTGGAACATTTACGCGCAGGAACCGTCTACGCCAGCGTGGCGCAGGCGTGGCACGCGGCGATGGCCGATGCCGGGCCGGAAGACACGGTGCTGGTGTGTGGTTCATTCCACACGGTAGCGCATGTAATGGAAGAGTTAGACGCGGGGAGAACCGGTGGCAAGTAAGTTTCAGAACCGCTTAGTCGGGACAATTGTACTGGTAGCGCTGGGCGTCATCGTGTTGCCAGGGCTGCTCGACGGGCAGAAAAAACATTACCAGGATGAGTTTGCCGCGATCCCGTTGGTGCCAAAACCGGGCGACCGGGATGAGCCCGATATGCTGCCGACGGCGACGCAGGCGCTGCCTGCGCAGCCGCCGGAAGGCGCGGCGGAAGAGGTGAGGGCTGGCGATGCGGCAGCACCGTCGCTCGATCCAGGGCGTTTTGCCGCGGCAAACAATAACGGCATCGATCCTGCGCCGGAACCGGTGGAACAACCGAAGCCAAAACCAAAACCGGTTGAACCGCCGAAACCGAAGCCGCAGCCAACGCGTGATGTCGCCAGCGAGCAAATCGCTGCCGCGACCGAAACGCCGCCAGCCAAACCGACGCCTGCTGAAAAACCGGCCCCGGAAGGGAAGGCGTACGTTGTGCAGCTTGGCGCGTTGAAAAACGCCGATAAAGTAAACGAGATTGTCGCCTCGCTTCGCGGTGCTGGCTATCGCGTCTACACGTCGCCTTCTACGCCAGTCCAGGGTAAAATTACCCGCATCCTGGTGGGACCTGATGCGTCGAAAGATAAGCTGAAAGGTTCACTTGGCGAGCTTAAGCAGATCTCCGGGCTGAGCGGAGTGGTGATGGGGTATTCGCCGAATTAAAGGTGACCCCTCACCCTAACCCTCTCCCTCAGGGAGAGGGAACCGATCGAGCACGATGTAAAGTTCGGTGCGTGCTTTCTCCCTCTCCCTGAGGGAGAGGGCCGGGGTGAGGGGGTAAAAACCCCCTTCAGAAGCGATGGCGTTGAACATTTTTTCAGCGCCTTTTTTATTTTCGCAGGGAAAGGAAATCCCTACGCAAACGTTTTCTTTTTCTGTTAGAATGCGCCCCGAACCGGATGACAGGGCGTAGCATCGTGGGACACATATGGTCTGGATTGATTACGCCATTATCGCGGTAATAGGTTTTTCCTGTCTGGTTAGCCTTATCCGTGGCTTTGTTCGTGAAGCGTTATCGCTGGTGACATGGGGCTGTGCCTTCTTTGTCGCCAGTCATTACTACACTTACCTGTCCGTCTGGTTCACGGGCTTTGATGATGAACTGGTTCGCAACGGGATTGCTATCGCGGTACTGTTTATCGCGACGCTTATCGTCGGCGCTATCGTTAACTACGTTATCGGTCAACTGGTGGAAAAAACCGGTTTGTCGGGAACGGACAGAGTGTTGGGCATCTGCTTTGGTGCGCTGCGCGGGGTGTTAATCGTCGCCGCCATTCTGTTCTTCCTCGATACCTTTACGGGCGTTGCGAAAAGCGAAGACTGGCATAAATCGCAGCTTATTCCGCAGTTCAGTTTCATCATCAGATGGTTCTTTGACTATCTGCAAAGCTCGTCAAGTTTCTTGCCCAGGACATAAGTCCTGAGATGTGGCTTAACGAGGAAAAGACGTATGTGCGGTATTGTCGGTATCGCCGGTGTTATGCCGGTCAACCAGTCGATTTATGATGCGTTAACGGTGCTGCAGCATCGTGGACAGGATGCCGCGGGCATCATCACCATTGATGCGAACAACTGCTTCCGTTTACGCAAGGCAAACGGGCTGGTCAGCGATGTCTTTGAAGCTCGCCATATGCAGCGTATGCAGGGCAACATGGGGATTGGCCACGTGCGCTACCCAACCGCTGGCAGCTCCAGCGCGTCTGAGGCGCAGCCTTTCTACGTCAACTCCCCGTATGGCATTACGCTTGCCCATAACGGCAACCTGACCAACGCGCACGAACTGCGTCAAAAACTGTTCGAAGAGAAGCGCCGCCACATCAACACCACTTCTGATTCCGAGATCCTGCTGAATATCTTCGCCAGCGAACTCGACAATTTCCGCCATTATCCGCTGGAAGCCGATAACATCTTCGCTGCGATTGCCGCGACTAACCGCCAAATCCGTGGCGCTTACGCCTGTGTGGCGATGATTATCGGTCACGGCATGGTCGCCTTCCGCGACCCGAACGGTATTCGTCCGCTGGTGCTGGGCAAACGCGATATTGGCGATGGCCGCACCGAGTATATGGTCGCTTCCGAAAGCGTGGCGCTCGATACCCTGGGCTTTGAATTCCTGCGCGACGTGGCGCCGGGCGAAGCGGTGTACATCACCGAGAAGGGGCAGCTCTTTACTCGCCAGTGTGCAGATAACCCGGTGAGCAACCCATGTTTGTTTGAGTACGTCTATTTCGCGCGTCCGGACTCCTTTATTGACAAGATTTCCGTTTACAGCGCGCGTGTGAATATGGGCACCAAACTCGGTGAAAAGATTGCCCGCGAGTGGGAAGATCTGGACATCGATGTGGTGATCCCGATTCCGGAAACGTCCTGCGATATCGCGCTGGAAATTGCGCGTATTCTGGGTAAACCGTATCGTCAGGGTTTCGTGAAAAACCGCTACGTTGGCCGTACCTTTATCATGCCGGGCCAGCAGCTGCGTCGTAAATCCGTACGCCGTAAGCTGAACGCCAACCGTGCCGAGTTCCGCGATAAAAACGTCCTGCTGGTTGATGACTCCATCGTGCGCGGCACCACCTCAGAGCAGATTATCGAGATGGCGCGTGAAGCAGGGGCGAAGAAGGTGTATCTGGCGTCAGCCGCACCGGAAATTCGCTTCCCGAACGTGTACGGCATCGACATGCCAACTGCGACCGAGCTGATTGCCCACGGTCGTGAAGTTGACGAAATCCGCCAGATCATTGGCGCAGATGGTCTTATCTTCCAGGATCTGGACGATCTGATCGACGCGGTACGCGCAGAAAACCCGGATATTCAGCAGTTTGAGTGTTCGGTGTTTAACGGTGTATACGTCACCAAAGATGTCGATCAACAGTACCTCGATTATCTCGATTCCCTACGTAACGACGACGCCAAAGCGGTGCAGTTGCAGAACGAAGTGGAAAACTTAGAGATGCATAACGAAGGTTAACGCGTCTAACGCCAGGGAAACCTGGCGTTTTCTTTTCTATACCCCCAATCCTATCCCTCTCTTTTCGCAGTAATTTCGTCTTCCTCACATTTTTCAGAATCCGTTTTTCAATAGTGTGAACAAACCGGATAAACATCACTGCCATAAATTTTATAGTAGCGTCCATTAACCATTTTTAATGTGTGGATAATGCCAATTAGGGGTTAATGAGGTGGTAAGAAAAACTGCTTTCATTGGTTACAAAACCCTCTCGACCCTTCGTTTTGTCTATATGGCGGAGTAGTATGCTGCCAATAACCATAAAATAAATGTGGTCAATGGTGCGCCTTTTGCAACCTGCGAGAGGTGCAGAAGAAACCCAAGTCTTCGTTACGGAATAACAACAAGATGACTGGAGATAACACCCTCAGCACTTCTCATGGCGTTAACCGCCGTGATTTTATGAAGCTTTGTGCAGCACTGGCCGCCACGATGGGGCTCAGTAGTAAAGCGGCCGCCGAGATGGCCGAATCAATCACCCGCCCGCAGCGTCCGCCGGTTATCTGGATTGGCGCGCAGGAGTGTACCGGATGCACGGAATCTCTGCTCCGCGCAACGCACCCCACCGTCGAAAACCTCGTGCTGGAGACTATCTCTCTGGAATACCACGAAGTGCTCTCCGCCGCCTTCGGCCATCAGGTTGAAGAGAACAAGCACAATGCCCTGGAAAAATACAAAGGTCAGTATGTGCTGGTGGTCGATGGCTCGATCCCGTTAAAAGATAACGGTATTTATTGCATGGTCGCCGGTGAGCCGATTATCGACCATATCCGCAAAGCGGCAGAAGGTGCTGCGGCAATTATTGCAATTGGCTCCTGCGCTGCCTGGGGCGGCGTGGCGGCGGCGGGCGTTAACCCGACCGGCGCGGTAGGGCTTCAGGAAGCCTTGCCGGGCAAAACAATAATCAACATTCCTGGCTGCCCACCGAACCCGCACAACTTCCTCGCGACCGTCGCGCATATCATCACCTTTGGTAAACCGCCGAAGCTCGATGCCAAAAATCGCCCAACCTTCGCCTATGGTCGTTTGATCCACGAACACTGCGAACGCCGTCCGCACTTTGATGCAGGGCGCTTTGCCAAAGAGTTTGGCGATGAAGGTCACCGTCAGGGGTGGTGTCTGTACCACCTGGGCTGCAAAGGGCCGGAAACGTACGGCAACTGCTCAACGCTGCAATTCTGCGATGTTGGCGGCGTATGGCCGGTGGCGATTGGTCATCCGTGTTACGGCTGTAATGAAGAGGGCGTTGGTTTCCACAAAGGTATCCACCAACTGGCAACGGTTGAAAATCAAACACCGCGCGCGGAAAAACCCGATGTAGACCTGAAAGAGGGCGGCGAGATTTCAGCGGGCGCCGTGGGTTTACTGGGAGGCGTGGTTGGTCTGGTGGCGGGCGTCAGCGTGATGGCCGTTCGCGAGCTGGGGCGTCAGCAGAAGAAAGATAACACTGACTCACGGGGAGAATAACCGTGAACAGACGAAACTTTATTAAAGCTGCCTCCGGCGGCGCTTTGCTGCTGGGGGCTGCCCCTTCCGTGGCTCAGGCGGCGGAAAACCGCCCACCGATTCCGGGTTCGCTGGGGATGTTATATGACTCAACGCTTTGCGTCGGCTGCCAGGCCTGCGTGACCGAGTGTCAGAATATCAACTTCCCGGCGCGCAACCCGCAGGGCGAACAAACCTGGTCCAATAACGACAAACTGTCGCCCTATACCAATAACATCATTCAGGTGTGGCGCAGCGGAACAGGTGTCAACAAAGACAAGGAAGAGAACGGCTACGCCTACATCAAAAAGCAGTGCATGCACTGTGTAGACCCGAACTGCGTCTCTGTTTGCCCGGTCCAGGCGCTGCGAAAAGACCCCAAAACCGGCATTGTGCATTACAACAAAGATGTCTGCACCGGCTGCCGTTACTGCATGGTCGCATGCCCCTATAACGTGCCGAAATACGATTACAACAACCCGTTTGGCGCGATTCACAAATGTGAACTGTGTAATCAGAAGGGTGTTGAACGTTTAGATAAAGGCGGATTGCCCGGCTGTGTCTCTGTTTGTCCGGCGGGTGCGGTGATTTTTGGCACACGCGAAGAGCTGATGGCGGAGGCGAAAAAACGTCTGGCCCTCAAGCCGGGAAGCGAATACCACTACCCGCGTCAGACCCTGAAAACAGGGGATACCTACCTGCATACGGTACCGAACTACCATCCACACCTTTACGGTGAGAAAGAGGGCGGCGGAACGCAGGTGCTGGTGTTGACCGGTGTGCCTTATGAGAATCTGGGCTTGCCGAAGCTGGATGAGCTCTCTACCGGGGCGCGTTCTGAACATGTCCAACACACCGTTTATAAAGGCATGATGCTGCCGCTTGCTTTGCTGGCGGGGTTAACCGTGCTGGTGCGTCGCAATACCAAAAGCGGCCCTCACGACGGAGGAGACGATCATGAGTCATGATCCAAAACCGCTGGGCGGGAAAATTATCAGTAAGCCGATCATTATCTTCGCTCCGCTGGCAGTACTGTGCCTGATCATGATCGTTAAACGTCTGATCTGGGGATTGGGTTCCGTTTCGGATCTTAACGGCGGATACCCGTGGGGGATCTGGATCGCCTTCGATTTGTTGATCGGCACCGGCTTTGCCTGCGGCGGTTGGGCGCTGGCCTGGGCGGTGTATGTCTTCAACAAAGGGCGTTATCACCCGCTGGTGCGTCCGGCGCTGCTGGCCAGCCTGTTTGGCTATTCGCTCGGCGGCCTGTCGATCACCATCGACGTTGGGCGTTACTGGAACCTGCCGTACTTTTATATTCCGGGGCACTTTAACGTTAACTCGGTGCTGTTTGAAACCGCCGTCTGTATGACCATCTATATCGGCGTAATGGCACTGGAGTTTGCGCCCGCGCTGCTGGAACGGATGGGCTGGAAGGTGCCGCTGAAGTTCCTCAATAAACTGATGTTCTTCATCATTGCGCTTGGCGCGCTGCTGCCAACCATGCACCAGTCTTCCATGGGGTCATTGATGATCTCGGCGGGCTATAAAGTGCATCCACTGTGGCAAAGCTACGAGATGCTGCCGCTCTTCTCGGTTTTGACCGCTTTCATCATGGGCTTCGCCATTGTGGTGTTTGAAGGTTCGCTGGTGCAAACCGGGTTACGGGGAAGAGGGCCGGATGAGAAATCGCTGTTTGTGAAGTTGATGAATACCGCCAGCGTATTGCTTGCGCTGTTCCTGGTATTGCGCGTCGGCGAGCTGGTTTATCGCCACAAACTGTCGTATGCCTTTGCGGGGGATTTCTACTCCTTCCTGTTCTGGCTGGAAGCGCTGCTGATGCTCTTCCCGCTGGTGGTACTGCGCGTCGGGAAACTGCGCAATGATTCGCGCATGCTTTACCTGTCCGCACTGAGTGCGCTGCTGGGCTGTGCGACCTGGCGTATCTCCTATTCGCTGGTGGCATTCAACCCCGGTGGCGGCTACCACTACTTCCCAACCTGGGAAGAACTGCTGATTTCTATGGGTTTTGTGGCAATTGAGATTTGTGCATACATCCTGCTCATTCGTCTGTTGCCGATACTTCCCCCTTTAAAACAAAACGACAACAAGCGTCATGAGGCGAGTAAAGCATGAGCCAGAGAATTACGATTGACCCGGTAACCCGAATTGAAGGGCACCTGCGCATCGACTGCGAAATTGAAAATGGGGTGGTGTCTAAGGCCTGGGCGTCCGGCACCATGTGGCGCGGCATGGAAGAGATTGTCAAAAATCGCGATCCGCGTGATGCCTGGATGATTGTGCAGCGTATCTGCGGCGTGTGCACCACCACGCATGCGATTGCATCTGTGCGTGCGGCGGAAAGCGCGCTGAAAATTGATGTGCCGGTGAATGCACAGCATATCCGCAATATTATTCTGGCGGCGCACACCACTCACGACCACATTGTGCATTTTTATCAGCTCTCAGCGCTCGACTGGGTGGATATCACGTCAGCCCTGAAAGCTGACCCGGCGAAAGCCTCGGCGATGCTGACCGGCGTCTCAAGCTGGCACCTGAACAGTGCGGAAGAGTTCACCAAAGTCCAGAACAAAATCAAGGACCTGGTGTCCAGCGGTCAGTTAGGCATTTTCGCCAACGGCTACTGGGAGCACCCGGCGATGAAACTGCCGCCGGAAGTGAACCTGATTGCGGTGGCGCACTATTTACAGGCGCTGGAGTGCCAGCGTGACGCGAACCGCGTAGTGGCGCTGCTGGGCGGTAAATCACCGCATATTCAGAATCTTGCTGTCGGTGGGGTAGCGAACCCGATCAACCTGGATGGCCTGGGCGTGCTGAACCTTGAACGCCTGATGTACATCAAATCCTTTATCGACAAACTGAGCGATTTTGTGGAGCAGGTTTATAAAGTCGATACGGCGGTTATTGCGGCGTTTTATCCGGAGTGGCTGGAGCGCGGTCGCGGGGCGGTAAACTATCTGGCAACGCCGGAATTCCCGACTGACGGTAAAAACGGCAGCTTCCTCTTCCCGGGCGGTTATATCACCAACAGTGACCTGTCGACCTATCGGCCTATCACTTCTCAGTCTGATGAATTCCTGATTAAAGGGATTCAGGAGAGTGCGAAGCACGCGTGGTATAAAGACGAATCGCCACAGGCGCCGTGGGAGGGCACTACCGTGCCGAACTATACCGGCTGGTCAGACGACGGAAAATACTCCTGGGTGAAATCCCCGACCTTCTACGGTAAAACTGTCGAAGTGGGGCCGCTGGCGAATATGCTGTGCAAACTGGCGGCAAAACGCGAATCAACACACGCGAAGCTCAACGAAATCATCGCCATTTACACTAAGCTGACGGGTAAAACGCTGGGCGTTGAACAACTGCACTCAACGCTTGGTCGCATCATCGGGCGCACCGTTCACTGCTGCGAACTGCAACATATTCTTCAGCACCAGTACAGCGCGCTGGTGACGAACATCGGCAAGGGTGACCATACCACCTTTGTGAAACCGAATATTCCGGCAACCGGTGAGTTTAAAGGCGTCGGCTTCCTCGAAGCGCCGCGCGGTATGCTGTCGCACTGGATGGTGATTAAAGACGGCATTATCAGCAACTACCAGGCGGTTGTACCTTCGACCTGGAACTCTGGCCCGCGTAATTTCAACGACGAAGTCGGCCCGTATGAACGTTCGCTGGTGGGTACGCCGGTCGCCGATCCAGAAAAACCGCTGGAAGTGGTACGCACGATTCACTCCTTTGATCCGTGCATGTCCTGCGCGGTGCATGTGGTGGACGCCGACGGCAATGATGTTGTCGCGGTGAAGGTGCTGTGATGCGGATTTTAGTCTTAGGCGTTGGCAACATTTTGCTCACCGATGAGGCTATCGGCGTGCGTATTGTGGAGGCTCTGGAGCAGCGTTACATCCTGCCGGATTACGTCGAGGTGCTCGACGGCGGTACGGCAGGCATGGAGCTACTGGGCGATATGGCCGATCGCGATCATCTGATTATCGCTGACGCTATCGTCTCACGCAAAAATACGCCGGGCACGATTATGGTGTTGCGCGACGATGAGGTACCGGCGCTGTTTACCAATAAAATCTCCCCGCATCAGCTTGGGCTGGCCGACGTTCTGTCGGCTCTGCGCTTCACGGGCGAGTTTCCGAAAAGACTCACCCTGGTGGGCGTAATCCCTGAATCGCTGGAGCCCCATATCGGTTTAACGCCAACCATAGAGGCGATGATTACGCCAGCGCTCGAGCAGGTGCTGCTGGCGCTGCGCGAATCGGGGGTTGAAGTGATTGCCCGGGAGGGAACGCATGTCTGAAGAAATCAGCGGTTTCTCAACGTCACCGCAGTTATTGGTGCAGGCGGCGTTTGAGGATGTGGCTCGCCGTTCAATGCATGACCTGGCGTTTCTGCACCCGTCAATGCCGGTCTCCGTGTCGAACTTCACGCTCTTTGAAGGGCAATGGACCGGCTGCGTTATCACTCCGTGGATGCTGAGTGCGGTTATTTTTCCCGGCCCGGACCAGCGCTGGCCGCTGCGTACCCTCAGTGAAAAGCTGGGGTTGCAACTGCCTTACGGCACCATGACCTTTACGGTCGGAGAACTGGAAGGCGTTTCGCAATATCTCTCTTGCTCGCTGATGTCGCCGCTGCCTAAAACGCTCTCGGTGGAAGAAGGGCTTCGGCTGGTGGATGATTGCGCGCGGATGCTGCTTTCTCTTCCGGTAAGTAACCCGGATGCGCCGAGTATGGCAAGCCGTCGCTCGCTGCTGTTTGGCCGTCGGAGTGTCGCGGATGCATGAGCTGTCGCTGTGCCAGAGCGCAGTGGAAATCATCCAGCAGCAGGCCGCGCAGCACGGTGTTAACCGCGTAACGGGCGTATGGCTGGAGATCGGCGCGCTCTCCTGCGTGGAAGAGCGCGCTGTTCGCTTTAGCTTTGATATCGTCTGTCAGAACACCGTCGCGCAAGGCTGTGAATTGCATATTGAGTACCGCCCCGCGCAGGCCTGGTGCTGGGATTGCAGCCGCGCGGTTGAAATCACCCAGCATGATGCGCGTTGCCCGCAGTGTGATGGTGCGAATTTGCGCGTCGATACGGGCGATTCGTTGCGGGTAAAAAGTATTGAAGTGGAATAACCGGAGTTAATTATGTGTATTGGCGTACCGGGCCAGGTGCTGGCCGTGGGTGAAGATATTCACCAGCTCGCGCAGGTGGAAGTCTGTGGCGTGAAGCGCGATGTGAATATTGCGCTTATCTGCGAAGGCGACACCGCCGACCTCGTTGGGCAGTGGGTGCTGGTGCACGTGGGGTTTGCCATGAGCATTATTGATGAAGCCGAAGCGCAGGCGACGCTGGCAGCGCTGCGGCAGATGGAGTATGACGAAACGTTAGCGTAAGGAACGGTTTAATTTCGTTGAACTGGCCCAGGAGGCTATAATCCTGCTAAGTTGCAGCATTACGCAAAAAGGGCAGTCACAGTGAAACGACTTATTATTGGAATATCCGGTGCCAGCGGCGCAATTTATGGCGTACGCCTGCTTCAGGTTTTACGCGAAGTACCTGATATTGAAACACATCTGGTGATGAGCCAGGCCGCGCGGCAAACCCTTTCGCTGGAAACAGATCTCTCCTTGCGTGAGGTGCAGGCGCTGGCGGACGTCGTTCACGATGCCCGCGATATCGCCGCCAGCATTTCCTCAGGGTCCTTCAAAACCATGGGCATGGTGATTCTGCCGTGCTCAATGAAAACCCTTTCCGGCATTGTGAACAGCTATACCGATGGGTTACTGACGCGCGCGGCGGATGTCGTGCTCAAAGAGCGTCGCCCGCTGGTGCTCTGTGTGCGCGAAACCCCCTTGCATCTGGGGCATCTGCGCTTAATGACTCAGGCCGCCGAGATTGGCGCGGTGATTATGCCGCCTGTTCCGGCGTTTTATCATCGGCCGCAAACCATTGATGATATTATAAATCAGACAGTTAACCGCGTTCTCGATCTCTTCAATATCGACCTGCCGCAGGATCTCTTTACCCGCTGGCAAGGTGCCTGAGCTGCACCAATGTGGTGCTAATCTGTGCTTTTCGCCCTGTTGCAGGGCGATTTTGTAACGCCGATCAAATCCTCGATATTTAATCACGTATTTTGCGTTTTACTGCTGCGGATTATGTGTCCGAACTGCTATCTTCCTATCTTGTTACCGTATTGCATCTTTTTATTAACAAATTTAACGTCAATGTCCGCGTTGACGATAAAGATGGCATAAAAGCTGCACTGTTGGTCTGCAACACACAACACAACCTATTAGATAGCAGCTCACTGCATCACGATTTTTAAAGGGGTATGTATGAAGAAGACGGTTCTGGCTCTCTCTTTACTGCTCGGTCTTGGCAGCGTGTCCAGCGCATTCGCCGCACTCCCGGAAAGTATCCGTATCGGCACCGACACCACCTATGCACCGTTTTCCTCGAAAGATGCCAAAGGCGATTTCATCGGCTTTGATATCGATCTGGGTAATGAAATGTGCAAACGCATGCAGGTCAAGTGTTCCTGGGTCGGCAGTGATTTTGATGCCCTGATCCCTTCCATGAAAGCGAAGAAAATCGACGCGATTATCTCTTCTCTCTCTATCACCGAAAAACGTCAGCAGGAGATTGCCTTCTCCGACAAGCTCTACGCGGCAGATTCTCGTCTGATTGCCGCAAAAGGTTCGCCTATCCAGCCAACGCTGGATTCGTTGAAAGGTAAGCACGTCGGCGTATTGCAGGGCTCGACTCAGGAAGCATACGCTAACCAAAACTGGCGCAGCAAAGGCGTTGATGTCGTCGCGTACCAGAACCAGGATCTGATCTACTCCGACCTGGCGGCGGGTCGTCTGGATGCCGCTTTGCAGGATGAAGTGGCCGCCAGTGAAGGTTTCCTTAAACAACCTGCCGGAAAGGATTTTGACTTCGCCGGGCCTTCCGTGAAGGACAAAAAATTCTTTGGCGATGGCACAGGCGTTGGGCTGCGTAAAGATGATGTCGAGCTGAAGCAGGCGTTTGATAAAGCGCTTTCTGAACTCCGCGCCGATGGCACTTACGACAAAATGGCGAAGAAGTACTTTAACTTCAACGTCTACGGGGATTAATTTCCCCGGCAGCATCAATGCACTTAAATGGTGCATTGATGCTGCCAATGTTTCGAAGCTGTGCACCCTGTGCACAAAAGTGGTGCATTCCTGCATAAATACGCATTATTAGTGAGAAAAAAGCCAACAGACAGGGCAGAATGCTTTGCCATTCTGGGCTGAAAAGTGGCACGATAACTGCTCAGGATTTTTTGGACAAACCCGCAGAAATCAAAGGCAGTCGAGGATAATTATGAAAAAGCTGGCGTTATCTTTTTCTCTGGTATTGGCGCTTTCAAGCGCTTCGAGTGTTTTCGCAGCAATCCCACAAAAAGTACGAATTGGCACTGACCCAACCTATGCACCGTTTGAATCAAAGAATGCGAAGGGTGAATTGATTGGTTTTGATATCGATCTGGCAAAAGAGCTGTGTAAACGTATCCAGACACAATGTACCTTCGTTGAGAACCCGCTGGACGCGCTGATCCCCTCTCTGAAAGCGAAGAAAATCGATGCCATTATGTCTTCGCTGTCGATCACCGAAAAACGTCAGCAGGAAATCGCGTTTACCGACAAACTGTATGCAGCAGACTCTCGCCTGGTTGTGAAAAAAGGCTCCCCGGTAACGCCTGATCTCGCCACGCTGAAAGGCAAACGCGTCGGCGTGCTGCAGGGGACTACTCAGGAAACTTACGGGAATGAACACTGGGCGGCAAAAGGCGTTGAGATTGTCTCTTATCAGGGCCAGGACAACATCTACTCTGACCTGACGGCGGGCCGTATTGATGCGGCGTTCCAGGATGAAGTCGCGGCAAGCGAAGGTTTCCTGAAACAACCGATTGGTAAAGATTACGCGTTTGGTGGCCCATCCATCAAAGATGAAAAACTGTTTGGCGTGGGGACCGGTATGGGCCTGCGCAAAGAAGATAACGAACTGCGTGAAGCGCTGAATAAAGCGTTTGCTGAAATGCGTGCCGACGGTACGTACGACAAGCTGGCGAAGAAGTACTTCGATTTTAACGTATACGGCGAATAATTTTCGCTGACCACCCGTCGCCCCGCCTCAGAATGGGGCGACGGTGATAATAAGACAGGGCAGGCTGAATGCTTTACGGGTTTTCACAAGTCATTTTTCAGGGCGCGCTGGTGACCCTCGAGCTGGCAATCAGTTCGGTGGTGCTGGCGGTGCTTATCGGCCTGGTTGGGGCTGGCGCAAAGCTTTCCAATAATCGCGTGATGGCGCTGATATTTGAAGGCTATACGACGTTGATTCGCGGCGTGCCAGATCTCGTGCTGATGTTATTGATTTTCTATGGGTTGCAGATGGCGCTGAACGTGGTGACCGATTCACTCGGTTTGAGCCAGTTCGACATCGACCCGATGATCGCCGGTATTATTACGCTTGGGTTTATCTACGGCGCCTATTTTACCGAGACCTTCCGCGGCGCGTTTATGGCGGTGCCGAAAGGGCACATTGAAGCCGCGACCGCCTTTGGCTTTACCGGCGGGCAGACGTTTCGCCGCATTCTGTTCCCGGCGATGATGCGCTACGCGTTGCCGGGGATTGGTAATAACTGGCAGGTTATTCTCAAATCGACGGCACTGGTGTCGCTGCTTGGGCTGGAAGATGTGGTGAAGGCCACCCAGCTTGCCGGGAAAAGTACCTGGGAACCCTTTTACTTCGCCATCGTCTGTGGCCTGATTTATCTTGTGTTTACAACCGTTTCCAATGGTGTGCTGCTCTTGCTCGAACGCCGTTACTCCGTGGGCGTGAAGAGGGCTGACCTGTGATTGAGATTATTCAGGAATACTGGCAATCCCTGCTGTGGACGGATGGTTATCGCTTTACCGGCGTCGCCATTACGTTGTGGCTGCTGATTTCTTCCGTGGTGATGGGCGGCATTCTGGCGCTGTTTCTCGCCATAGCGCGCGTCTCCAGTAATAAATACATCAGATTCCCGGTGTGGCTGTTTACCTATATTTTTCGCGGCACGCCGTTATATGTGCAACTGCTGGTGTTTTATTCCGGCATGTATACGCTCGAAATCGTGAAAGGCACCGAACTGCTGAACGCTTTTTTCCGCAGCGGCCTGAACTGTACGGTGCTGGCGCTAACGCTGAATACCTGCGCTTATACGACCGAGATTTTCGCGGGTGCCATTCGCGCGGTGCCGGCGGGTGAAATTGAAGCGGCGCGCGCCTATGGTTTTTCCTCCTTTAAGCTTTACCGCTGCATTATTTTACCGTCGGCGCTGCGTATCGCGCTGCCGGCTTACAGCAATGAAGTGATTCTGATGCTGCACTCAACGGCGCTGGCATTCACCGCCACCGTGCCGGACTTACTGAAGATTGCCCGAGATATCAACTCTGCCACTTATCAGCCGTTTACGGCATTTGGGATTGCGGCGGTGCTTTATTTGATTATCTCGTATGTGCTGATCTCTCTGTTCCGCAAAGCGGAAAAACGCTGGTTGCAGCATGTAAAACCTTCTTCTTCGCACTGAGAACACGATGCCTGAGAATAAATTAAACGTAATCGATCTGCATAAGCACTACGGCGAACACGAGGTGCTGAAAGGGGTATCACTGAAGGCCGACGCCGGGGATGTGATAAGTATTATTGGCTCGTCCGGGTCGGGGAAAAGTACTTTTCTGCGCTGCATTAACTTCCTCGAAAAACCCAGCGAAGGCACGATTGTGGTGAGCGGCCAGAATATCGGGCTGGTGCGTGATAAAGACGGTCAGTTGAAAGTCGCTGACAAAAATCAGCTGCGGCTGCTGCGTACCCGTCTGACGATGGTCTTCCAGCACTTTAATCTCTGGAGCCACATGACGGTGCTGGAGAACGTGATGGAAGCGCCAATTCAGGTGCTGGGCCTGAGCAAGCAGGAAGCGCGCGAGCGAGCGGAAAAATATCTCGCGAAGGTGGGCATCGATGCGCGTCAGCAGGCGAAATATCCGGTGCATCTTTCCGGCGGCCAGCAGCAGCGTGTTTCGATTGCCCGTGCATTGGCGATGGAGCCAGAAGTTCTGCTGTTTGATGAGCCGACCTCCGCGCTGGACCCGGAGCTGGTGGGCGAGGTGCTGCGCATCATGCAGCAACTGGCGGAAGAGGGAAAAACCATGGTGGTGGTGACGCATGAAATGGGCTTTGCTCGTCACGTTTCGTCACACGTTATCTTCCTGCATCAGGGCAAAATTGAGGAAGAGGGTAACCCTGAACAACTGTTCGATAACCCGCAAAGCCCGAGATTGCAACAGTTCCTCAAAGGTTCGCTGAAGTAATCTTTTCAGCCCGGCTCTTTGCCGGGCTATTCGTTTGGACGTTCCAGCCGATAGACCCAGTCGTCGTAATCGATACCATTCAGATGATAGGCATTTTCCAGGACCTGAATGCGCACAAAACCCTGTTTTTCCAGCAGGCGCGAAGAGCTACGGTTCTCGCCCAACACCCAGGCATTGATGGCATTGACACCCAGTTCAGTAAACCCGTACTGACAGATAGCGCTCAGGGCTTCGCGGGCATAGCCTTTTCCCTGCGCGCCTGGCAACAGCGCATAGCCGACGTCGGCTTCGTGTGGATTTTTGCTGCTAATACGTAAGCCAATATCACCGATTGGCTCACCGCTGTTTTCACGCATAACGAATACGCCACTATCGGCGCAGCGCGCATCGAAAACCGTTCGCAACGCTGCGTCACTCAATACATCACCCATGTAACGCATCACCTGAGGATCCTGGCGGAGTCGCAGGAAAAAAGGCCAGTCAGATTCGTTGAAGGATGAGAGCAACAGACGCGGCGTGGTGAGGATAATCATATTCAATGCCATAACGGGTAAAGAAGCGATTACCTTAACACCTCAACGTTTGGGATTACAGGCTCTTAAGCGCAGAGTGGGGACTGCTAAGACCATGGTAATAGTTGAGCACCGTCTGGCTTTCCAGTGAGGCTCGAAGCTGTAGCGCAAGGTTCAGACTATCCATGATGTGTGCCTGGGTGACCAGCGGGGAATCAGCGGAAATGCGTGCTTCAGAAACCAGCCAGTCAACGATGCTGCTCCAGCGCCAGAGCGGGGAGTTGCCTTTCATGCGTTGTACAGGCCCAGGGAAATTACCGCTACCACGCGCGCCTTCCTTTAAAAGTGCAACCGCCTGGCGGGTCAGCCCGGTTAACCCGGCGATATCACTTAAGCCAACCAGTGCAGAATCGACGGATTCCACACGAGCATGTAGCGAGGTGGATGATTCGATGTCACGAATGGCGGATAAAATGGCAGCATCCAGTGAGGGGCTTTCGCGGTCAAATTCAATGTAGACGGAAGTGCCGTAAAAACAGACTAGCGCATCCTGGCAGCCTGCTGCATATAACGCATCCTCAAGGCCGGGTGTGCTGGCGTTGACGCCAGAGAGCGTTAACGTGAAATTAAAGAGTGGCATTGTTCACTGCTCCTTTGTGTTGTTTTGGATGAGTATCACGCCAGGCTTACACCTTTCCACCATACGGATAATTTGGTGTGCGTGGTGTACGGGTACGGTAGGTGTAGACCAGATGCTCATCATATGTTCCTGATGTTTGGGAGTGCCGCATTTCAATCTGCCAAAACAGTGGGCGCTTTTACCGCCAGCGACAAATATCCAACCTTGTTCCAGCGCGTAGTGGATTGCTGCTCTGATATGTTTATCTGGATGTTCCTTCATCAGCGAGGTCCCGTGAGTATGAAGAGGGTGTTGACGTTCGTCAACATGATTGTGATATAAAATAATCACGGGAGGGTTATGACAGAGCTTTTTTGACGATGTTGGAAGCGACCTCACGTTGATGAAAGTCGTTAACCAGGCATAGTGACGTTATGCGAGGCGCCTTCAGGAAAGCACTCCCCTTTACAGGAGTGCCCTGTTTCAGGCTAAAAGATCCTCAAGCGCTTCATCAAGGTCGTGCCAGCGGAAGACAAAACCGCTCTCTTCCAGCCGTTTCGGCAGGGCGCGTTGCCCGCCAAGCACCAGTACCGACGATTCACCCATCATCAGACGAATGACCGTGGCGGGTACGCGAAGAATGGCGGGGCGATGTAGCGCATGGCCAAGGGAATAGGCGAATTGTTCATTGTGCACCGGGTACGGGGAAACCATATTGAACGGCCCACGAAGCGGGTTATCGAGCAGCCACAAAATGCCGTTGACCATATCGTCGATGTGGATCCACGCCAGATATTGTCGGCCGCTACCGATTGGCCCGCCGAGACCAAGTTTGAACGGCGGCAGCATTTTTCCCAGAATACCGCCTTTCGCGGCCAGCACGACGCCGGTGCGTAGAAGGCAAACGCGGGTACGATCGCTTTGCGCGGTGCAGGCAATCTGTTCCCACTTCGCACAGAGTTTGTGGGTGAATTCATTGTGCGGTGGTTCTTCTTCGGTCACCACAACTTCACCGAGATCGCCATAATACCCCGCCGCAGAGCCTGATATCAGCACTTCAGGCGGCGTTTCGCTGGCCTGAATTAATGCGCTAATCTTTTCCGTGATATGCCAGCGACTTTCGCACAGCCGCTGTTTTTGCGTATCGGTCCAGCGTTTATCGGCGATAGGCTCGCCCGCCAGATTGATGACGGCATCTATGCCATCAAGCGTGCGTTTGTCGTCAAGCCCCTTCCAGACCTCTACTCGCGAGCCAAAATGCTGTCGGGCTTTATCCGGGCTGCGGGTAACCACGGTCACCGCATGACCCAGCTCCAGCAGGCGTGGGATTAAATGGCCGCCAATCAGCCCGGTGCCTCCGGTAATCAGAATCTTCATGCCACCTCCGTCAGGAAGCGCTTAACGTCGCCAGCTCATCGCAATGGAAACGGAGTCGGCATAACGCAGCGCGTGAAGTTTATCGACCTCAACTTCAGCATAGGTGACCCAGTGATGTTCACGTGCGATATCGAGCACATCCTGAGTTAATTTCTCCAGCAGTGAGAAGCGGTTACCCTCAATGTGGCTAATGATATTTTTGGTGATCGTACGGTAGTTCAGCGCATCGTTAATATCTTCGCTGTTGCGGGCGCGGTCTGCCGGGTAACGAATTTCGATATTGATAACCACATCCTGTCGGTTGGCTATCTCTTCGTCCTTAATCCCGATGAAGGTGCGCAGGCGAAGATTTTTGATGCGGATAATAGCGTCTGGCTGAGACATTGCAGATTACTCCCTTTTATCGTTTTCCCAGCCATCATACACGAAAGCAATCGGCCACTTAATGGGGCTGCGCCTGCTGCATGGCGCGCGCGGTTGCCGGGCGCTGGCGGATGCGCTCAAACCAGTTTTGCACCGCCGGGTAGGTGGCAAGATCGATACGTTGCCGCACGTGGGAATTTATCCACGGCCAGCAGGCGATATCGGCAATGCTGTAGCGATCGCCTGCAATCCACGGGTGATGGGCAAGGCGTTGATTCAGCACGCTATAAAGGCGCTGAGTTTCCACCTGATATCGTTCAATGGCATAGGGAACGGGTTGCGGGGCGAAGTGATTAAAGTGATGGTTTTGTCCCAGCATCGGGCCCAGGCCGCCGACCTGCCAGAACAACCACTGTAACGTCGTATGACGCTCACGTAGTTCGCCGCTCAGCAACTGGCCAGATTTTTCTGCCAGATAGAGCAGGATGGCCCCGGATTCAAACAGGCTAAATGGGGCGCCGCCGTCCTCCGGCTGATGATCAACAATGGCCGGGATTTTGTTATTCGGTGAGATATCGAGAAATTGCGGCTTAAACTGCTCGCCTTTATTGATATCGACGCGAATCAAGCGATAGGGCAGCTCTGCCTCTTCAAGGAAGAGCGTAATTTTGTGGCCGTTCGGGGTGGGCGCATAGTAGAGGTCTATCATCGTCTCTCCGATTCGTGGTGGTTGTTACCTAAGTATAGGCCTCTGTTGCGACTTGAGGATGACATGCAAAATCCTCATGGCGGCGATAAGTGACAAGCATGAAAAGACAGGATATGTTGATTTATCGCCATCAGACAGTGAGCATGTTATGAGCAAACCGGTTATTACCCTTTGGTCCGATTCCGATTTTTTCTCGCCTTATGTTTTGTCCGTTTTCGTGGCGTTGCAGGAAAAAAGCCTGCCGTTCACGCTCAAAACCGTGTCGCTGAACAACGGCGAACATCTTCAGTCAGGCTGGAAAGGCTATGGCCAGACGCGACGCGTACCCTTGCTGGAAATTGACGACTTCCAGCTGAGCGAGTCATCGGCCATTACCGAATATCTTGATGAGCGGTTTGCCCCGCCGCAGTGGGAGAGGCTTTATCCGCATGATATGCAAAAACGCGCCAGAGCGCGGCAGATTCAGGCATGGTTGCGCAGCGACCTGATGCCGATTCGCGAAGAGCGCTCAACGGATGTGGTATTTGCTGGTGTAAAAAAAACGCCATTAACCCGCGCAGGAGAAGCAAGCGCCGCTAAACTGTTTGACACGGCGAGCGCATTACTGGCTCACGGCCAGCAAAATTTGTTTGGTGAATGGTGTATCGCGGATACGGATCTGGCACTGATGCTTAATCGCCTGGTGCTGAATGGAGATGATGTTCCTCAGGCGCTTGCCGACTACGCCGAGTTCCAGTGGCAGCGTTCTTCCGTTCTGCGCTATGTTGCGCTTTCAGCGAAACGCGCAGGCTGAAAACGCGAACGGAATCCATTATGATAGTACGGTTTTCATGTGTGGAGATTTGATAAATGAAGCTGATGTTTGCATCGGATATTCATGGTTCTCTGCCCGCGACCGAACGCGTATTGTCACTCTTTGCACAAAGCGGTGCCCGCTGGTTGGTTATCCTTGGCGATATCCTCTATCACGGGCCGCGAAATGCATTGCCTGAGGGCTACGCACCGGCTCAGGTAGCCGAACGCCTCAACCCGCTGGCGAGCCAGATTATTGCCGTTCGCGGCAACTGCGACAGCGAAGTGGACCAGATGCTGTTGCACTTTCCCATCACCGCGCCCTGGCAGCAGATCCTGACTGAAAATCAGCGTCTGTTTTTGACACATGGTCATCTCTATGGCCCCGATAACCTTCCGCCGCTGGCGGCAGGTGACGTGCTGGTGTCCGGACATACGCATCTTCCGGTAGCAGAGAAGCGCGGCGAGATTTTTCTTTTCAACCCCGGCTCGGTCAGTATCCCGAAAGGCGGAAATGTCGCCAGTTACGGCATGCTGGACGGCGATAAACTGCAAGTTTTCGCACTCAATGATCAACAGGTTATTGCAGAGGTTGTGATTAACCCGTAATTTAGCCGACAAACGTAAAATGCGCCGCAAGAGCGCTCCTGGAGAAACTTTTCTGATGGTCGAGCAGAATCATTTGGCAAGCACGGAATGGGTAGATATCGTCAACGAAGACAATGAAGTAATCGCGCAGGCCAGCCGTGAACAGATGCGGGCTCAGTGTCTGCGTCATCGCGCTACCTACATTGTCGTTCATGACGGTATGGGGAAAATACTGGTGCAGCGTCGCACCGAGACCAAAGATTACCAACCTGGCTTGCTGGATGCGACGGCAGGCGGTGTGGTGCAGTCTGATGAGCAGATGCTCGACTCAGCGCGTCGCGAAGCAGAAGAAGAACTGGGCATTGCTGGCGTGCCGTTTGCCGACCATGGGCAATTTTACTTTGAAGACAAGCACTGCCGCGTCTGGGGAAGCCTGTTTAGCTGCGTTTCTCACGGGCCGTTTGCGTTGCAGGAAGAAGAGGTCAGCGAAGTGTGCTGGCTGACGCCGGAAGAGATCACCGCACGCTGTGATGAATTTACCGCAGATTCACTGAAGGCGCTGGCTCTGTGGATGAGTCGCAATGCGAAGAATCAGTCACACGAGCCGGAAACTGCTGACAAAGAGTAGCGTGCTGAAAATGTGATGGCGTGTTGCGCCCATAAAAAAATCCAGAGGTTAACCCCCTGGATTTTTTTTCGCCCCGGTGACGGGGCGGCAGGCTGTATTAGTCCTGCTGAGCCGACTGAATCGCGGTCAGAGCGATGGTGTAGACGATATCGTCAACCAGCGCGCCACGGGACAGGTCGTTAACCGGTTTGCGCATGCCTTGCAGCATCGGCCCGATGGAGATCAGGTCGGCAGAACGCTGTACCGCTTTGTAGGTGGTGTTACCGGTGTTCAGATCCGGGAAGATGAACACGGTAGCGCGACCTGCAACCGGAGAGTTCGGCGCTTTAGATTTCGCAACGTCAGCCATAACGGCGGCGTCATACTGCAGCGGGCCGTCGATCATCAGGTCAGGACGTTTTTCCTGCGCCAGACGCGTCGCTTCGCGAACTTTCTCTACATCGCTACCTGCACCAGAGGTACCGGTGGAGTAGGAGAGCATCGCAACGCGCGGTTCGATACCGAAAGCTGTTGCGGAATCAGCGGACTGAATTGCGATTTCTGCCAGCTGTTCAGCAGTCGGGTCTGGGTTGATCGCGCAGTCACCGTAAACATAAACCTGTTCCGGCAGCAGCATGAAGAACACAGAGGAAACCAGAGAGCTGCCCGGCGCAGTTTTGATCAGCTGCAGCGGCGGACGGATGGTGTTCGCAGTGGTGTGAACCGCACCGGAAACCAGACCGTCAACGTCGTCCTGTTCCAGCATCAGGGTGCCGAGAACCACGTTGTCTTCCAGCTGTTCGCGGGCAACGGTTTCGGTCATGCCTTTGTTTTTACGCAGTTCGACCAGACGAGCAACATAGCTTTCGCGCACCACATCCGGGTCAACGATTTCTACGCCAGCGCCCAGTTCAACGCCCTGTGCAGCAGCAACACGGTTGATGTCATCCGGGTTACCCAGCAGTACGCAGGTTGCGATACCACGTTCAGCACAGATAGCGGCCGCTTTAACGGTACGCGGTTCGTCGCCTTCCGGCAGAACAACACGTTTGCCCGCTTTACGCGCCAGCTCGGTCAGCTGATAACGGAACGCTGGCGGAGACAGGCGACGGCTGCGCTCGGAGGTCGCGGTCAGAGACTCGATCCAGTCAGCGTTGATGTAGTTAGCAACGTATTCCTGAACTTTCTCAATACGCTCGTGATCGTCAACCGGGACTTCCAGGTTGAAGCTCTGCAGGCTCAGAGAGGTCTGCCAGGTGTTGGTGTTCACCATGAATACCGGCAGGCCGGTCGCAAAGGCACGTTCACACAGTTTGCTGATACGCGCGTCCATTTCATAGCCGCCAGTCAGAACCAGTGCGCCAATCTCTACGCCGTTCATTGCAGCCAGGCAGGCGGCAACCAGAACGTCAGGACGGTCAGCGGAGGTCACCAGCAGTGAACCCGGACGGAAGTGTTCCAGCATGTGCGGAATGCTACGTGCACAGAAGGTCACGGATTTCACGCGGCGAGTGTTGATGTCACCTTCGTTGATGATGGTCGCATTCAGGTGACGCGCCATGTCGATTGCGCGGGTTGCGATCAGATCGAAACTCCACGGAATCGCACCCAGAACCGGCAGAGAGCTGGCAGAGCTCAATTTAGCAGGATCGACTTTAATCACTTTTGCAGTGGTGGAATCGTCGAAGATCTCGGACAGATCCGGGCGAGTACGGCCCTGCTCATCAACCGGGGCATTCAGTTTGTTAACGATAACGCCGGTGATGTTGGTGTTTTTCGCGCCGCCGAAGCTGCTGCGAGTCAGCTCAATGCGTTCGTTGATCTGTTCCTGGGTATCAGTACCCTGAGACATCACAAAGACGATTTCGGCATTCAGCGTTTTAGCAATTTCATAGTTCAGTGACTGGGCAAACTGATGTTTGCGAGTCGGCACCAGACCTTCAACCAGAACCACTTCCGCGTCTTTGGTGTTCGCGTGGTAGTTAGCGATGATCTCTTCCATCAGCACATCTTTCTGATTGCTGGACAGCAGAGACTCAACGTGGCTCATCTTCAGCGGTTCTGCCGCCGGGATAGCAGAGTTCGCACGCACGATAGTGGTGGTCTGATCTGGCGCATCGCCACCGGTACGCGGTTGAGCGATAGGTTTGAAGACGCTCAGACGAACGCCTTTACGTTCCATAGCACGGATGACGCCCAGGCTGACGCTGGTCAGGCCGACGCTGGTTCCGGTAGGAATAAGCATGATAATACGGGACACGGTTTATCCTCTTTTGCTCGTTGCCGCCGATTTTGGCGGGCACAAAACAGCACCGCCAGCATTGCTGGCGGTGTGGAATCAGGCGGTCAGACGGCAGGCGTCTTGCGCGATAACCAGCTCTTCGTTGGTCGGGATCACAACAGCAGGGCGGGTGCCTTCTTTGTTGATGAAGCCAGATTTACCGAAACGAGCAGCCAGGTTACGTTCGTGATCAACTTCAAAGCCCAGAACGCCCAGTTTACCCAGGGAGAGTTCGCGAACCATTGCAGCGTTTTCACCGATACCACCGGTGAAGACAACGGCGTCCAGACGACCGTCCATCAGTGCAGTGTAAGAACCGATGTATTTCGCCAGACGGTGGCAGTAAACGTCCATTGCACGTTTAGCGTCAGCCTTCTCTTTGTAGTTGTCTTCAACATAACGGCAGTCGCTGGTGACTTCGGTCAGACCCAGCAGGCCAGACTCTTTGGTCAGCATTTTGTTGATAGCATCAACGCTCATGCCCAGGGTGTCGTGCAGGTGGAAGATGATAGCCGGGTCGATGTCGCCAGAGCGCGTACCCATCACCAGACCTTCCAGCGGAGTCAGACCCATAGAGGTGTCAACGCATTTGCCGTTACGGATTGCAGAAACAGAACCACCGTTGCCGAGGTGGCAGGTGATGATGTTCAGTTCTTCAACCGGTTTGTTCAGCATTTTGGCCGCTTCCTGAGTCACGAAGAAGTGGCTGGTGCCGTGCGCGCCGTAGCGACGAACGCCGTGCTCTTTGTACAGGCTGTACGGCAGAGCATAGAGGTAAGATTCTTCCGGCATGGTCTGATGGAACGCGGTATCGAATACAGCCACGTTCTTGTCTTTCAGATTCGGGAAGGATTTCAGCGCTTCGGCGATACCGATCAGGTGAGCCGGGTTGTGCAGCGGAGCAAAAGAGGCAGAGTCTTTGATGCCCTGAATGACGGATTCGTCGATAACAACGGAGCTGGTGTACTTCTCGCCGCCGTGTACGATACGGTGACCAATCGCAGTCAGCTGTGCAGACAGTTCTGGTTTTTGTGCCAGAATAGTGTTAACGATAAAGTTCAGCGCTTCACTGTGAGCGGCGCCTGCACCTAAAGCCGCTTCTTGTTTGCTGCCGTCCATTTTCCATTTGATACGTGCTTCAGGAAGATGGAAACATTCGGCCAAACCAGAGAGGTACTCGTCACCGTTCAGTGCATCGATGATGGCAAATTTCAGTGAGGAGCTACCGCAGTTCAGAACCAGTACTAACTTACTCGACATGGAAGTACCTATTTATGATACGTGGCTAAAAAAACGTCAGGAGTCACAAAGCGTAGCGCAGGATGAGACTGACATTTATGATTAACATCATGCCTGAATCGATTTTGAGGCAGGATGGAAGAAATACATATTGATTCTAAGTCATTTTGCATATTTTTCAGCCAATGGCAGAATATGCGATAATTTGACGGACTGGACGAGATAGACTAGCCCTCATCTCAGGCTGGCACAGGATACCCGATTGCAGGGTGTATGCCAAAATGTTTTGAACGTTGTCATACCCAGTTGTGGATTTGCACGAATTTTTTAATTTTTATATGTGAAGTTGAGGTAAGCCATGTCGACGCCCGAAAATCGCTCGGTCAGTTTTTTTAGTTTGTTCCGCCGGGGGCAGCACTACTCTAAGACGTGGCCGCTGGAAAAACGCCTTGCGCCGGTGTTTATCGAAAACCGCGCGATCCGCATCACTCGCTATGCTATCCGCTTTATGCCGCCGGTAGCGGTCTTTACGCTGTGCTGGCAAATTGCCCTGGGTGGGCAACTTGGCCCGGCCGTTGCCACCGCGCTGTTTGCTCTGAGCCTGCCGATGCAGGGGCTATGGTGGTTGGGTAAACGCTCCGTTACGCCGCTACCGCCATCCACCTTGCAATGGTTCTACGACGTGCGTGGCAAATTACAGGAGGCCGGGCAGGCGCTCGCCCCGGTAGAAGGAAAGCCCGATTATCAGGCTCTGGCTGACACGCTTAAGCGCGCCTTCAAACAACTGGATAAAACTTTCCTTGATGATTTGTAATTAACCATCAAAAACGCATATAAAAGAAGACACAACGTTTGTGTCTTTTTTTATGCTGCAAAGCGCAACAGGAGTCGTAAAAATGGAAATGACCCATGCTCAACGTCTGATTTTGTCTAACCAATACAAAATGATGACTATGCTTGATCCCGATAATGCGGAACGCTATCGCCGTCTGCAGACCATCATTGAGCGCGGTTTTGGCCTGCAAATGCGCGAACTGGATCGCGACTTCGGTGAGTTAAAAGAAGAAACCTGCCGCATCGTCATCGACATCATGGAGATGTATCACGCGCTGCACGTTTCATGGACCAATCTGAAAGACGCCGACACTATCGACGAACGTCGCGTTACCTTCCTTGGCTTTGATGCGGCGACCGAAGCCCGCTTCCTGAGCTATGTTCGCTTCATGGTCAATGTTGAAGGTCGCTATACCCATTTTGACGCAGGAACGCACGGCTTTAACGCCCAGACCCCAATGTGGGAAAAATATCAGCGCATGCTTAACGTCTGGCACTCCTGCCCGCGCCAGTATCATTTAAGCAGCAACGAAATTAATCAAATCATCAACGCCTGATGGAGGCGCCTGTGCAGTGTAAAGGTTTTCTGTTTGATCTGGACGGTACGCTGGTAGATTCTCTGCCGGTCGTGGAACGCTCATGGTGCAGTTGGGGCGATCGTTTCGGTATACCGCACGATGAGATCCTCGGTTTTATCCACGGTAAACAAGCGATCACCTCGCTTCGCCACTTTATGCCGGGGCAATCTGAAGAGACGATCCAGGCCGAGTTCACCCGCCTTGAACAGATTGAAGCCAGCGATACGGACGGCGTGGTCGCATTGCCAGGCGCGCTTGAGTTGCTCGAAACGCTGAACGCAAACCACATTCCATGGGCGATAGTGACGTCGGGCTCAATTCCGGTTGCTCATGCGCGCCACAAGGCGGCGGGGCTGCCGATGCCGGAAGTCTTCGTCACCGCCGAGCGCGTGAAACGGGGCAAGCCAGAGCCGGATGCGTATCTGCTGGGCGCGGAGCTGTTAGGGCTCGCCCCGCAGGATTGTACCGTCGTGGAAGATGCGGCGGCGGGCGTGCTCTCCGGTCTGGCGGCAGGGTGTCATGTGATAGCGGTTAACGTGCCAGCAGATGCGCCACGTCTTAATGAAGCCGATTTTGTGCTGACGACGCTTGCTGCGCTCAATATTGCTAAACAGCCTGACGGCATCGTCGATGTCACATTAAAAGCATAATCTTATGATTTGGCCCCGTATTCACGGGGCTTTTTTCTGCCATCATGCCAATACTTATCACTTATCTTTCTGACAAGGATGTGTTTTGAACGGTGAATTGATTTGGGTGCTCTCTCTTCTGGCCACCGCGGTTGTGCTGTTCGCGATGGGCAAAGTGCGCATGGACGCTATCGCACTGTTAGTGATTGTCGCTTTTGTATTAAGCGGTACCTTAACCCTCAGCGAAGCCTTTTCAGGTTTTAGCGATCCCAACGTTATTCTGATTGCCGCCCTGTTTATCATCGGCGATGGCCTGGTGCGTACCGGCGTGGCCACCAAGATGGGGGCGTGGCTGGTGCAGGTTGCTGGCAGCAGCGAAACCAAGATGCTGGTCTATCTGATGCTCACCGTCGCCGGTCTCGGTGCGTTTATGAGCTCAACCGGCGTGGTAGCTATCTTTATTCCCGTTGTGCTTAGCGTGTCGATGCGCATGAATATCTCGCCGTCTCGCCTGATGATGCCGCTCAGTTTTGCCGGGCTTATCAGCGGGATGATGACGCTGGTGGCGACGCCGCCAAACCTGGTCGTCAACAGTGAATTAGTTCGCGAAGGGCTACACGGCTTTGGCTTCTTCAGCGTCACCCCGATAGGTCTGGTCGTGCTGTTGCTCGGTATTGTTTATATGCTGCTGATGCGCTTCATGTTCAAAGGTGAAGACCCGTCATTGTCTCGCGATGGCGGTAAACGCAGCACGTTTCGCGATCTGATTAAAGCTTATCGCCTAACCGGACGCGCGCGCCGTCTGGCGATTCGCCCCGGCTCGCCAATGATTGGCCAGCGACTCGATGACCTGAAGCTGCGTGAACGTTACGGCGCGAACGTTATCGGCGTGGAGCGCTGGCGCCGTTTCCGTCGGGTGATTGTGAATGTGAACGGGGTATCTGAATTCCGCGCCCGCGATGTGTTGCTGATTGATATGTCGGCCGCAGACGTTGATCTGCGTGATTTTTGCGCCGAGCAGATGCTTGAGCCGATGGTGCTGCGCGGTGAATACTTTGCCGATCAGGCGCTGGATGTGGGGATGGCGGAAGTGTCGCTGATCCCGGAATCGGAACTGCTGGGGAAAACGGTGCGCGAAATCGCGTTTCGTACCCGTTATGGTCTGAACGTCGTGGGGATGAAACGTAACGGCGAAGCGCTGGACGGCTCGGTGGTAGACATCCCACTGGAACTTGGCGATATCGTGCTGGTGGTAGGGAACTGGAAACTCATCAATCAGCTGGCGCAGAAAGGGCGCGATTTCGTGGTGCTTAATCTTCCGGTTGAAGTGAGCGACGCCTCGCCCGCTCATAGCCAGGCGCCGCATGCGATTTTCTGTCTGGTACTGATGGTGGCCCTCATGCTGACAGATGAAATTCCTAACCCGATTGCGGCGATTATTGCCTGCCTGCTGATGGGGAAATTCCGCTGTATTGATGCGCAAAGCGCCTATAAATCCATTCACTGGCCGAGCATCATTTTGATTGTGGGGATGATGCCGTTCGCATTGGCGCTGCAAAAAACCGGCGGCGTTGATTTAGTGGTGAAAGGGCTGATGGATATCGGTGGCGGGCAGGGGCCTTACCTGATGCTGGGCTGTCTGTTTGTGATGTGCGCGACTATCGGGTTGTTTATTTCCAACACAGCAACGGCGGTATTGATGGCACCGATTGCGCTGGCGGCAGCGAAATCGATGGGGGTTTCACCTTATCCGTTCGCCATGGTAGTAGCGATGGCGGCCTCGGCAGCCTTTATGACGCCGGTATCATCACCGGTGAACACGCTGGTGTTGGGGCCGGGAAAATATAGCTTCAGCGATTTTGTGAAAATTGGCGTACCGTTTACCATTCTGGTGATGATTGTCAGCGTGCTGCTGATACCGGTATTGTTTCCGTTTTGAGTGGCGATAAAGCCGGATGACGGCTTCGCCTTATCCGGCCTGCGTGGGTTGATAATGTTGGATGCACCTGTAGGCCGGATAAGCGCCAGCGCCATCCGGCAACAACAGACCGCACTACAGCGGTGAGTCAGTACTGATCTCGTCCAGCGACAAATGGAAGCTCGGCACAAACACCTCCATAAAGTAGTCCATCTCTTCGCTACGCCGTTCTGACAGTGTTTTCTCCAGCCGACCTTTTGCCAGCAAAAACTCGTTATTCCCGGCCGATAACTCTTCCAGGCATTTCAAATACGCGCACAACGCATCGGCCTGTTTAACAATAGATTTCTCTTCGTCGCTGTACTGATGTTCATCAATCAGCGGCGCAAAAATATCCTGCAACTCGTCCGGCACCATCTCAACCAGTTTCTGCTGCGCAATCTTCTCGATAGCCTTATATTCCTGGGCGATTTGTGAGTTGAAGTATTTCACCGGTGTCGGTAAATCGCCGGTCAGGACTTCTGATGCATCGTGGTACATCGCCAGCAGTGCAATACGCTCGGCATTGACCTGTCCACCAAATTTGCGGTTCTTAATCGCGGCCAGCGCATGGGCAACCATCGCCACCTGCAAACTGTGTTCAGAGACGTTTTCCGTGCGCACATTGCGCATCAATGGCCAGCGGTTGATTAACTTCAGGCGGGAGAGGTGGGCAAAAAAATGACTCTGATTCATAGCGACCCTTACTCGGTAACATCAGTAAAGGTCATTGTGCGCTGAGATGCGGGCCGGATGCAAATCCGGCCAACGTCTTACGCCTGACGGTAACCTGAGAGGAAGCGACCAAAGCGGGTAATCGACATCTCCAGATCGTCGATGCGCGGCAGCGTGACGATACGCACATGGTCCGGCCACGGCCAGTTAAACGCCGTTCCCTGAACCAGCAGCACTTTTTCCTGTAACAGGAAATCAAGCACCATTTTCTGATCATCGTGAATGTTAAAGCGTTTAGCATCGATTTTCGGGAACATATAGAGCGCGCCGTTCGGCTTCACGCACGAGACGCCAGGGATCTCGTTGATCAGTTCCCACGCGCGGTTACGCTGCTCATACAAGCGACCACCAGGTACGATAAATTCGCTGATACTCTGATACCCGCCCAGCGCCGTCTGGATGGCATGCTGCGCCGGTACGTTGGCGCACAGGCGCATTGAGGCCAGCATTTCCAGCCCTTCAATATACCCTTTCGCATGTTTTTTCGGCCCGTTCAGGACCATCCAGCCCTGACGGAAGCCCGCCACGCGATAGGTTTTTGACAGGCCGTTAAAGGTCACGGTCAGTAAGTCTGGGGCCAGCGCGGCGATAGAGTGGTGCTGGGCGTGATCGTAGAGGATCTTATCGTAGATTTCGTCAGCGAAGATGATCAGGTTGTGTTCGCGGGCAAGCTCGACGATTTCCAGCAGCAGCTCTTTGGAATAGACCGCCCCGGTTGGGTTGTTTGGGTTGATAATCACAATGCCACGGGTTCGCGGGGTGATTTTGGCGCGAATATCGTCGAGATCCGGGAACCAGCCGGCAGATTCGTCGCACAGATAATGCACCGCATTGCCGCCGGAAAGTGAGACGGCTGCTGTCCATAGCGGGTAATCCGGTGCCGGCACCAGCATCTCATCGCCGCTGTTCAGCAATGCCTGCATGGCCTGCACAATCAGTTCAGATACGCCATTGCCGATATAAATATCTTCTACCGTCACGTCGCGCATGCCGCGCGCCTGGTAGTGTTGCATAATAGCTTTACGGGCGGAATAGAGACCTTTGGAGTCGCAATAACCTTGCGCTGTTGGCAGGTTGCGGATCACATCGACCAGAATTTCATCCGGCGCGTCAAACCCAAAGGGGGCCGGGTTGCCGATGTTAAGCTTGAGAACTTTGTTGCCTTCTTCTTCAAGACGTTTGGCCTCTTTCAGAACCGGGCCACGGATGTCGTAACAGACGTTGTCTAACTTGCTGGATTTTTCGATGGGAGACATGAACCTTTAACCTTTTAGCTGTTATCGCCACTCCCAGCCATGGAAGTCAGCTCGGAATAATGTACTCCGCATCACCGCTGTTTTGAAGGGTCAACAGGAGAAGATTTTGTCATTTTAAATGTTACAGCACATTCTTTTTAACTATAATCCAGCGAAATTACTGATTATATGTGTTGGTAATTTACGGTTTTATAGCTTCTTGTGTTGTGTGGTTGTTGGTTTTCAGTGGTTGTGACTGATTAAAAACAAAACAGTTAAGTCAGACGAAAAAAAGTGTCGAGATATACTTTAGCAATGCTTTAGTAATATTAATTGTGAATGAATTCATCAAACATATACATCATGACTAATACATTTCTCTGTGAATTCAATGTTAATCATTGTTAATGAACCGCTCTGAGGGTCATTAATGTTTTATTTTAAATTGCAAAGTAATCATTAAGAATTGT
>NZ_CALSBS010000009.1 GCF_943590815.1 Pseudocitrobacter vendiensis
TCAGGCACGGCCAGTTCCCTCTCCCTGAGGGAGAGGGTGAAAAACAGCGTCATATGTAAGCCCAGGCACGGCCAGTTCCCTCTCCCTTGAGGGAGAGGGTTAGGGTGAGGGGGAAAATGCGACTTCCTCACCCTCATTTCACACAAATGTTCCCCCGATCACAAAACGATCATTTTCCCCACCAGCGATCTTCTCAAAACAACTGTTACGCGTATACAGTTACGCGTAACAGTTGATGTGCAAGAGGTTTTTTATGGGCAACTTATTTGATTTATCGGGTAAACGCGCGCTGGTAACCGGTTCTGCGCAGGGGATTGGCTTGCTGCTGGCTCGCGGCCTGGCAGAGCACGGCGCGGAGGTGGTGATTAACGACATCACCCAACAGCGCGCTACACAGGCAGCGGATGCCCTGACGGCTGAGGGATTCCGCGCAGTGGGTTACGGTTTTGATGTCACTCATGCGCAGGAGGTGGCCAAAGCCATCGACAACATCGAACAGGAGGTGGGCACAATTGATATTCTGATTAATAACGCCGGTATTCAACGCCGTTATCCCTTTACTGAATTTCCGGAAGCCGAATGGGATAAAGTGATCGACGTGAACCAAAAATCCGTATTTCTGGTTTCCCAGCAGGTCGCGAAATATATGATGCAACGTCGGCAGGGGAAAATAATTAATATCTGCTCAATGCAAAGCGAATTAGGACGCAAAACGATTACACCTTACGCCGCCTCAAAAGGTGCGGTCAAAATGTTAACCCGCGGAATGTGTGTTGAGCTGGCGGAATACAATATTCAGGTTAACGGTATTGCGCCGGGATATTTTGCCACCGACATGACCGCCGCGCTGGTTGACGACGAAGCCTTTTCCGCCTGGCTCTACCAGCGCACGCCCGCAGCCCGTTGGGGAAAACCAGAGGAGCTGATTGGTGCGGCAGTTTATCTCGCGGCGCCTGCTTCTGATTTTGTGAATGGTCATATTCTGTTTGTCGATGGCGGAATGTTAGCCGCCGTGTAACAACATAAAATAACGATAGATGATGCTCATCGTCTGAGGATTGAGTATGAAAACACTTAGCAAGCTGCCAGTTCGCCGCTGGTGGTATTTAATGCCGATTATTTTTATTACCTACAGCCTGGCCTATCTTGATCGCGCGAATTACGGTTTTGCCGCCGCAGCCGGAATTGAAAATGATTTAGGGATCACCAAAGGGACCGCATCGTTAATTGGCGCGCTGTTCTTCCTTGGTTATTTCTTTTTCCAGGTGCCGGGGGCAATGTACGCGGTAAAACGCAGCGTGCGGAAAATGATTTTTTTCAGCCTGATATTATGGGGGTTCTGCGCGGCAGCCACCGGTTTCGTCAGTAATATCCCGACATTGATGGCGATTCGCTTTACCCTGGGTATTGTCGAAGCGGCTGTGATGCCCGCGATGCTTATTTACATCAGCAACTGGTTTACCAAAAGCGAGCGTTCACGCGCCAATACTTTCCTGATTCTCGGTAATCCGGTGACGGTGTTGTGGATGTCGATTGTCTCTGGTTACCTGATTCAGGCCTGGGGCTGGCGCGAAATGTTTATCATCGAGGGCATTCCGGCGGTGCTGTGGGCTTTCTGCTGGTGGGCGCTGGTGCGCGATAAACCGTCAGAGGCTACCTGGCTCAGTGAAGAAGAAAAACAAGCGCTTCAGCAGGCAATGGACAGCGAACAAACGGCCATCAAGCCCGTGCGTAACTACGGTGAAGCGATGCGTTCGCGTAACGTCATTATGCTGTGTGCCGTGCATGCGCTGTGGAGTATCGGTGTCTACGGCTTCATGATGTGGATGCCGTCGATTCTGAAAAATGCGGCGCAAATGGACATTGCCTCCGTCGGCTGGCTGGCCGCTGTGCCTTATCTGGCGGCAATTTGCCTGATGCTGGTAGTCTCATGGCTCTCCGATAAACTGCAAAACCGTAAGCTGTTTATCTGGCCTTTGCTACTGATTGCGGGCGTCGCGTTCTTCGGGTCGTGGATGTTGGGCACCCAGGCGTTCTGGCTCTCCTATGCGTTGCTGGTAATTGCCGCAGCCTGTATGTACGCACCTTATGGGCCGTTCTTCGCGTTGATACCGGAACTGCTGCCACGCAACGTCTCGGGCGTGTCGATGGGGTTAATCAACAGTTTCGGCGCGTTGGGTGCGTTTATCGGGGCGTGGCTGGTAGGTTATCTCAACGGCATCACCGGCGGGCCTGGCGCGTCTTACACCTTTATGGCGACCGCGCTGTTTGCGTCGGTGGTACTGATGTACTGCGTGCGCGCGCCAGGCGAAACGACGCGCGGCACGCTGCAAACGAATAAGGCCGCCAGCTAAACGGGTTGGATGCAGATCCTGCCCGGCTGTGATAAGGTTCTCTGCGAGCAAAACAGGCATTATGTCGCAGAGAACCTCATGAAAAACAATCGGATGACATTGCAGGATATCGCTAACCTCGCGGGGCTAAATAAGATGACGGTCAGCCGTTATCTGCGAGACCCTAATCAGGTCTCTGCGCGTAGCCGTGAATTGATTTCGAAAATCATGGAAGAGAACAACTACATTCCCAATCGCGCGCCGGAAATTTTGCTCAACGCGCGCAGTAAAACGATCGGCGTTTTGATTCCTTCGTTTCGCAATCAGATCTTCGCCGACGTACTGGCGGGGATCGAGTCCGTGACCTCCGCGCATCAATACCAAACGCTGATCGCCAACTACGAATACGATCCCTGTCGTGAAGAGCGGGAAGTGCTGAATCTGCTTTCGTATAACATCGATGGCCTGATCCTCACCGGCCGCCAGCATACGGACAGAATGGTACAGTACCTGCGCGCCAGCGGTATTCCGGTGGCGGAGCTAATGGACGTTTCCGGGCAACCGCTCGATATCCAGGTCGGCTTTGATAATGAAAAAGCCGCCTGGGAGATGACCACCGCGTTTCTCGACAGCGGCAAGCGACAGATCGCCTTCTTTGGCTCAATGGATGACCCGCGCGATCTCAGTCGATATCGCGGCACGCAAAATGCGCTGGCGGCGCACGGCCTGGAGCCGTACCACCTGGCGCCGAAAACCATCTCTTCGGTTTCACTGGGGCGTCAAATGTTTCAGCAAATGCGCCAGCAGCGCCCGGATATTGACGCGGTATTCTGCACCAATGATGACCTGGCGGTCGGCGTGCTGCTGGAGTGCCAGGCGCAGAATATCAGCGTGCCGGGCGAGCTGGCGATCGCGGGTTTCCATGGGCTGGAAATAGGGCGGGCACGCCTGCAAAAAGTCGCCAGCGTGGTCACGCCGCGCTTCGAGATTGGCCAGGTGGCCAGCGAATTGCTGCTCAAACGACTGGCGGGTAAAGATGTGCCGGAAAGCGTGAATGTGGGCTATCAGATTTATTACGGCGATACGCTGTAATTAGTGCAAATCATCCTGTGATAAAAATGTAAGAATTTAGTCATGTGACCGTCACATTACTTTTATACAGTCGCTGCGATTTCATTTTTTTAGTTTTTTCATGGAGATGATAATAATGAAGTACAGCGCTCTCTTTATTGCATTAATACCTTTGCTGGCAACCCCGATTATTCACGCAGAAACCCTGACTGCACCCGCGCTTGATAGTCGTGCGGCGCAGGGTGATATCACTGCGCCCGGTGGCGCACGTCGCCTGAGCGGCGACCAGTCAGCGGCGCTGCGTGCGTCGATCATTGATAAACCGGCGAAAAATATTATTTTGCTGATTGGCGATGGCATGGGAGATTCCGAAATTACCGCTGCGCGCAACTACGCGCTGGGCGCGGGCGGCTTCTTTAAAGGCATTGATGCGCTGCCGCTGACCGGTCAGTACACCCACTACGCGCTGGATAAAAAAACCGGGAAACCGGACTACGTCACTGACTCCGCCGCCTCGGCCACCGCATGGAGCACCGGCGTGAAAACCTATAACGGCGCGCTGGGCGTGGACATCCATGAGCAGCCACATCAAACGCTGCTTGAGCTGGCAAAATCCGCAGGCCTTGCAACAGGCAACGTCTCTACCGCGGAATTGCAGGACGCAACTCCAGCGGCACAGATTTCTCACGTGACCTCGCGTAAATGCTACGGTCCGAGCGTGACTACGGAAAAATGCCCGACTAACGCGCTGGAAAAAGGCGGCAAAGGCTCCATTACCGAGCAACTGCTGAACGCACGCGCTGACGTCACCTTAGGCGGCGGCGCGAAAACCTTTGCTGAGACCGCTACCGCAGGCGAATGGCAGGGCAAAACCCTGCGCGAGCAGGCACAGGCGCGCGGCTACCAGCTGATCAGCGATGCCAGCGGGCTGGCGAGCATTACCGAGGCGAATCAGGACAAACCGCTGCTGGGGCTTTTCTCTGACGGCAACATGCCGGTGCGCTGGGAAGGGCCAAAAGCGTCCTATCACGGCAACATTGATAAACCAGCTGTAACCTGTACGCCGAACCCGAAACGTGATGACAGCGTGCCGACGCTGGCGCAGATGACCGACAAGGCGATTACGCTGTTGAGTAGCAACGAAAAAGGCTTCTTCTTGCAGGTGGAAGGCGCGTCGATCGACAAACAGGATCACGCAGCAAATCCGTGCGGGCAAATTGGTGAAACGGTCGATCTGGACGAGGCTGTGCAGAAAGCATTGGCATTCGCACAGAAAGACGGTAACACACTGGTGATCGTCACCGCTGACCACGCCCACGCCAGCCAGATTGTCGCGCCGGATACGAAAGCGCCCGGCCTGACTCAGGCATTGAATACCAAAGATGGCGCGGTCATGGTAATGAGCTACGGCAACTCGGAAGAGGAATCGATGGAGCACACCGGCACTCAGGTGCGCATCGCCGCGTACGGCCCACATGCGGCGAACGTCGTTGGCCTGACCGACCAGACCGATCTTTACTACACCATGAAGTCCGCGCTTGGCCTGTAATATTTCCAGTAGTCCCGACGGCTAAATAGCGCCGTCGGCTTGTTTTATTTCCGCCAGCGTTCAGAATTGTAAGGATTGTCTTATATAAGGATGGTGCAATGAAACTCGCAATACTGGGTGCTTTTGTTTTTGGTCTCTGTTTTGTCTCTACCGCAGGCGCGGCAGATCAAACATTAACGCCGCAGCAGCAGCGCATGCGCGACTGTAATGCGCAGGCAACGGCGAAAACGATCAAAGGTGATGAACGCAAAACTTACATGAGCGCGTGCCTGAAAGGGCAGGATGCAGCGAAAGAGAAAGGCGTGACGCCTCAGCAGCAGAAAATGCGTGAATGTAATGCGAAAGCGACCGAGCAGTCATTAAAAGGCGACGACCGTAAGAAATTTATGAGCGCCTGTCTGAAAAAATCCGCTTAACGCAATCGACTTTTTGGCAAGAAATACGCCCGGTAGAATTTAGCCGGGCGTTTTTATTCAGAGGATCAGGCTTTACTCATTTTCTCTGATTTTTCCATGCAGGCTGCCATGGCTTCGATAACGGCAGAGCGGAATCCTTTTTCTTCCAGTACGCGGACGGCTTCAATCGTTGTGCCGCCAGGCGAACAAACCATGTCTTTTAATTCACCCGGATGCTTACCCGTTTCCAGGACCATCTTCGCTGAACCCATCACCGCTTGTGCGGCAAATTTATAGGCCTGCGCGCGCGGCATTCCGCCCACAACGGCCGCATCGGCCATCGCTTCGATAAACATGAATACATACGCCGGTGCGGAACCGCTGACGCCAACGACCGGATGAATCATCTGCTCGGCGATGATTTCGGCTTCGCCAAAGCAGCGGAAAATGTTCAGCACATCGGCGGTATCTTCCGGCGTGACCAGTGCGTTGGGGGTTACGGAGGTCATTCCTGCGTTCACCAGCGACGGTGTATTTGGCATCGCGCGGACGATTTTACGATCGTGGCCCAGCGCGCGCGCCAGTTGATCCAGCGTGATGCCAGCAGCAATAGAGACCACCAAAGAATCTTTATTAAAGCTGGAAGCGACTTCGCTCAGCACTTTAATCATGATGCCTGGCTTCACGGCACCGAAGACGATGTCCGCCACCTGGGCGACTTCCTGCGCGCTTTCGGCGGCGTTAATACCGAACTGATCGTGCAGGGCGGCGACTTTATCCGGCGATGGGGTATAGACCCAAATCTGGCCCGGCAGCACCTGACCGCTGGCAATCAGGCCGCCAAGAATTGCTTTACCCATATTCCCGCAGCCGATGAAGCCAATCTTCTTGTCCATGATGTCTCCCATTGTGTGTTTTTTTATTAGTGTACCTTTATAGGCGATTTGTCGCGACGAGTAACCTGAACATTACGCGACAGCACGCGCCGGGCATGTCATCATTACCCACCGTTTTGCCAAATTCAGGAGAGGTAATGACAATTTGGGTTGATGCGGACGCCTGTCCGAACGTCATCAAAGAGGTACTGTTTCGCGCGGCGGACCGCACTCAAACGCAGGTAACGCTGGTAGCAAACCAGTCTCTGCGCGTGCCCCCATCACGTTTTATACGGGCGATGGTGGTGCCAAAAGGTTTTGACGTTGCCGATAACGAAATAGTGCGCTTATGTGAACCGGGCGATCTGGTGATCACTGCCGATATCCCGCTGGCGGCTGAAGTGCTGGAAAAGGGCGCGGCGGCGTTGAATCCGCGCGGCGAGCGTTACAGTAACGCGACGATTCGCGAGCGTTTAACCATGCGTGATTTTATGGACACCCTGCGCGCAAGCGGCGTGCAAACCGGCGGCCCGAGCACGTTGAGCCAGCGCGACAGACAACAGTTTGCGGCGGAACTGGATAAATGGCTGCTGGCGGCAAAACATCCTTAATGTGAATTTCGTCACAAAAATGTGTTACCGTTTGCACCGTCTGCTCGCTTGTCAACGAAGCCTGCTTTCGTGTACATTTATCTAAACAATATGTGACACTTTTTCTTTACGCTTTTGCACGTACTGTTTTCAGGCATATTTGTGCTTGTCTTACAGAGTCTGGATAGTTCTGTAACTCTTTATTTACACTTACTTGTGTACTAGTTTGGTGATATCATTCTTAATTCAGATATGCGTCCCGCATCTTCATCGTTCCAGGGAGAACGCCAGGTCATGACTCAGCCTATTTTTTTGATTGGCGCGCGTGGTTGTGGAAAAACAACTATAGGTCAACGGCTTACCCATGCCTGTGATTTTCACTTTGTGGATACCGATCAAGTATTGCAACAGCGTGCCGGCATGACAGTCGCCGATATTGTGGTGCGAGAAGGCTGGGCCGGTTTTCGTGCCCGTGAAACGCAAACGCTGCAATTCGTCACCCAACCGGCAACGGTCGTGGCGACGGGCGGGGGCATCATTCTGGCTGAAGTGAATCGCGACTTTATGCGTCAGAATGGCGTGGTGATTTACCTCAATGCGCCGGTATCGGTCCTGGCGGACCGCCTGGAAGCCTTCCCGGAAGCATCGCAGCGCCCAACGTTAACGGGAAAACCGATCACGGAAGAAGTGGCGGATATCCTGGCGCAGCGCGATGCTCTCTATCGCCAGACAGCGCACCATATTGTTGATGCATCGGCCTGTCCGGACGACGTGGTTGAGCAAATTCTGACCGAACTGCGTCTGGCTCGCGCCTCTTAATTCAGGCATTGCCTATACTTAACGCTCTGTCAGTCAACATAAGGAAGAGCGATGCCGACCAATCCCCCGTATCCACGCGAAGCGCGTATTGAAGTTGTCGAAAAAGGGCAGCCCGGCCAAACGGTCACCTGGTATCAATTACGCGCAGACCACCCCACACCCGATACGCTGATTAGTGAGCATACTACGAAGCAGGACGCGCTTGACGCCAAACAGCGCTATGAAGACCCTTCCAAAAGCTAACACCCCTCAATAAGGCCCAATAATAAAGTGGTTATATTGGGCCTTAATCACACTTTTTACTTATCGTAACTGTTATTAAAAGGTTAAAGTTTAGTTATATCAGGAGCGTGCCGGAATCATCCGGAACCTTTACATTTCGCCTGATAAATGAGCTGCTACGCTTCTGAACGGTGTTTTTTCATCCATCCAGGTGGCCAAGTGGTAAGAAGAGCCGTGTGCAGGCAGGAGTTGTAAAGAAGGTACATAACATGAATACGACGTTGGCGATTCTGACGGTAGGGGTTGTATCCGTCAAAGAAGTGTTGCCACTACTCACTGAGCACATCAGGGAAGATCAGATTACCCATAAGAGTTTGTTAGGAAATCTGAGTCGTGAGGAGGTTATGAAGGAGTATGGGGCGCAACCGGGAGAGGAAACAATTCTGGCGTTGCTTAACGATAACCAACTGGCTGAAGTCTCCCGTTCAAAAATTGAACGCGATCTCCAGGCCATTATTGAAGTGCTGGATAATCAACAGTATGACGTCATTCTGTTGATGAATACGTTTAAACTGCAACATCTGGTGGCGCGTAATGCGATGCTTATCGAGCCTCAGCGAATTATTCCACCGTTAGTGGCGTCGATTGTAGAAGGCCATCAGGTTGGCGTGATCGTTCCCATTGAGGAGATTCTTCGCGCACAACAGGAGAAGTGGCAGGTACTGCCCTCTGAACCCTATTACGAACTGGCAAACCCGATTCACGGTACCGATCTTGAACTGGTGACCGCCGGAGGCAAACTCGTTGAGCAGGGCGCGGATGTACTGGTGCTGGACTGTTTAGGCTTCCATCAGCATCACCGTGATTTGTTACAAAAAGCGCTGGATGTCCCTGTTTTACTGTCAAATGTGCTGGTCGCCAGGCTGGCGGCAGAATTATTAGTTTAACAATATATACCCAAAATAATTCGAGTTGCATGAAGGCGGCAAGGGAGTGAATCCCCGGGAGCGTTCATAAGTACGTGACTGGGGTGAACGAGCGTAGCCAACGCACAGGCAACTTGAAGTATGACGGGTATAAATTCGCGTGACAGGCTTCTGTCCGTACCCCTATATTGAGTGATTAAACACAAGACAATAAGGGCCTGTTTATGCTTCAAAGCAATGAATACTTCGACGGAAAAGTGAAATCCATTGGTTTTACCAGCAGCAGCACCGGGCGCGCGAGCGTCGGCGTGATGGCGGAAGGCGAGTACACCTTTGGCACCGCGCAGCCGGAAGAGATGACGGTAGTCAGTGGCGCGCTGAATGTGTTGCTACCAGGTGCAACCGAGTGGCAAGTGTATACCGCTGGTGAAGTGTTCAACGTGCCCGGCAACAGCGAGTTCCATCTGGAAGTGGCGGAACCGACGTCTTATCTTTGTCGTTATCTGTAAGAGTGTCTCCTTCCTGCTGCGGCAGGAAGGAGTAGTGAAGCATTAACGCTGTGCTTCTCCGCCAAGCCCTTCCACCAGGCTCTTAATCAGAGCAGCCAGTTCCCCGGTCATCAGGATAAAGTCAGCATCAAAACGCGCAGCGTAGTCTTCTCTGTCAAAATCTTCGTTCTGGTCACGCAGTTCATCGCTGAACTTCAGACGTTTAATTGAACCGTCGTCGCACATTACGAACTGAATGCGCTGCTGCCAGTCGAGCGCCAGTTTGGTCACCAGCTTACCGGCTTCGATATGCACCGCAATTTCATCACAAACCAGATCCTGTTTCTTCGCGCGGATCACGCCGCCATCTTCGAGGATCGCTTTCAGCTCTGCTTCATCGAGGATCTGGAAGCTCTGCGCCGCCGAACCGGAACGCACCCATTCGGTCAGGGTCAGCTCGATCGGGTTTTCCATTGTCAGCGGGACAACCGGCAGTGAACCCAGGCTTTTACGCAGCAGGGCGAGGGTGTCTTCCGCTTTTTTAGCGCTGGCGCAGTCAACCATAATCAGATCGTTCACGGTGTCGATCCACATCATCGTCTGGCTGAAGCGGCTGAAGGCGCGCGGCAGCAGAGAGTGCAGCACTTCATCTTTCAGCGAATCTTTCTCGGTTTTTTTCAGCTTACGACCCTGATCGGCTTCCAGCTTGTGGATCTTCGCTTCCAGCGCCTGCTTCACCACCGGAGACGGCAGGATCTTCTCTTCTTTACGGGCGCAAATAATAATCTGACCGTTGGCCGTGTGGGTCAACGCGTCGCTTTGTGACGAGCCCATCGGCGGAACCCAACCGGTTTTCGCCATATCCTGGCTTCCGCACGGGGTGAAAGTCCATTCAGCGAGCTGTTTTTCCATCTCTTCGGCGCGCAAAGAAATGTCGCGGCTGAGACGATAAACCATTAAATTTTTGAACCACAGCATGATATTTCCCACGGCTTTATCGTTAAATTCAGCGGGCATGATAACGAATTGTCTCTATGCTTGCATTGTTAATCGGGGAATTTCAGAAGGAGCGTTCTGTGCGTATTGGGATTGATCTGGGCGGTACAAAAACGGAAGTCATCGCGCTAAGCGACAAGGGAGAGCAGCTGTTCAGGCATCGCTTACCGACGCCGCGCGACTATCGTGAAACGATTGAAAACATTGCTCATTTGGTGGCAATGGCCGAAGAGGCGACCGGGCAAACGGGAACGGTTGGAATAGGTATTCCTGGCTCGATTTCGCCCTACACCGGGGTGGTGAAAAACGCTAACTCCACGTGGCTGAACGGGCAGCCGTTTGATAAAGATCTCAGCGAGCGTCTGAGTCGGGAAGTGCGTCTGGCGAACGATGCCAACTGCCTGGCGGTGTCCGAAGCCATTGACGGCGCGGCAGCGGGTGCACAAACAGTGTTTGCGGTGATTATTGGCACCGGTTGCGGCGCGGGCGTGGCGATTAACGGGCGTTCGCACATCGGCGGTAACGGTACGGCGGGCGAGTGGGGGCATAATTCGCTGCCGTGGATGGACGATGACGAATTGCGCTATCGGGCGGAAGTGCCGTGCTACTGCGGGAAACAAGGCTGCATTGAGACCTTTATTTCCGGCACCGGCTTTGCGACGGATTATCATCGGCTGAGCGGCAACGCGCTGAAAGGGCGGGAGATTATGCAACTGGTGGAACAGGGCGATGCGCTGGCGGAGCAGGCCTTCAGCCGCTATGAGCAGCGCCTGGCGAAATCGCTGGCGAACGTGGTCAATATTCTCGACCCGGATGTGATTGTGCTGGGTGGCGGGATGAGTAACGTTGATCGCTTGTATCGAACGGTACCGGAGTTAGTGAAGCCGTGGGTGTTTGGCCGCGAGTGCGAAACACCGATTCGCAAAGCGGTGCACGGTGATTCCAGCGGCGTGCGCGGCGCGGCGTGGTTGTGGCCGTTGTAGGGGACGCGTTCGGGGGAATTGTGCGGCTATTTCCCCCTCACCCTGGCCCTCTCCCTCAAGGGAGAGGGGACCGATTGTGCGCGATGTGGTGTTCTCCCTCTCCCTGTGGGAGAGGGACGGGGTGAGGGCATCAGCGCGCACATTCCCCCACATTTCAATTTCACTCCACCGCAAACACCTTATCCAGCCTGCTATACCCCAGCCCGTTAATTTTCTTCACTTTAATCTGTACCGGAATGCGCTCTTTCATCGCCTCTACGTGGCTAATCACGCCGATGATTTTGCCGCTCGCGTTGAGCGCATCCAGTGCGTCCAGTGCTGTGTCGAGTGTTTCGCTGTCCAGTGTACCGAAGCCTTCATCAAGGAACAGCGAATCAATGCGCGTCTTGTGGCTTACCAGGTCAGAAAGCGCCAGCGCCAGCGCCAGGCTGACGAGGAAACTTTCGCCGCCGGAGAGGGTTCGCGTGTCGCGTACCGCATCCGCCTGCCAGGTGTCGACCACTTCCAGTTCCAGCGCCTCGCTGGCTTTACGTTGCAGCAGATAGCGCCCGTGCAGGCGGCTTAGCTGGTCGTTTGCCAGCCATACCAGATTATCCAGCGTCAGCCCCTGGGCAAATTTGCGGAATTTATCGCCCTCTTTAGAGCCAATCAGTGCGTTCAGATGCGCCCAGTCTTCCACCTGCGCGCTGGCTTTTTCAATCTCCCGCAGCAGGTTTTGTTGCTGGCGGCGGTTCTCTTCATCCTGTTTCAACTGCTGGCGAAGTTCTCCCTGACGCGCGCTGTTTTCCCGCAACTGCTGGGCCATCAGCGCCAGTTGGGTTTGCACCTGTTCAAGTGAAACATCATCGCTAAGCGTTGCCGGGCGTTGGGCCTGATGACGTTGCAGAGCATCTTGTGCCTGAGTATCCAGCGTGCGGCACTGCTGAAGCTTGCTCTCCAGCGACTGTTTAAGTTGCTCCAGGCGCTCGCGCTCAGGCTGTTCCAGCAATGCGGCCTGAAACGCCACGCGGTCGCTGAATTGTGATTCCGCTAATGCCTGGTCGAATTCGCGCTCGGCCTGATCCAGACGCTCTTTTTCCAACGCTTCCTGCTGCGACAAGGTTTGCCACTGGCTGGCGAGGGAGATGCAATCGTTGTGGATCTGCTGCCATCCCTCCAGCGAAACGGATGTTGTCTCTTCGATTTCACATGCAGGCAGCGTGTCCAGCAACGGCAGAAGCTGGGCGAGTTTATGCTGCGTCTCACCGTGCTGTGTCTGCTGGCTTTGCCAGAGCCGATTTTCCTCTTCGCGCGCCGCCAGCCAGGCGCTCTCTTCCCCGGCAAGCGGTGCGGTGAGCGAAAGCGTTGCCAGTTGAGCCTGCAACGCCTCGCGGCGCTGGGTGAGTTCATTCTGTGCCTGCGAAATCTGCTGCTGAAGGTCGGTTACCTGCTGCTGTAAATTCAGCCGCTGACTGTGCTGATAAAGCTGCTGTTCGTACTCTTCCTGTGCGGCAAGCCACTCGCTAATCGCTTCCCCGGCGTGAAGCGTCACGCCTAACGCGGCCGTCACCTCCTGCCATTGATAGGTAAGTGCTTGCTCCTGCTGAGAAAGGGACTCCAGCTCGCTTTCTTCTAGCTGCTGTTGTTTTTGCAGGGCATCCTGCTGGCCGCGCAGGGTTGCACCTTCTTCCGCCAGCCGTTTGACGTCATGCTCCAGTACATCGCGACGCGCCTGATTGACACCGGGCGTCAGCGCCTGGTATTCCGCAATCGCCGGATGCTCGGTCGCACCGCACAGCGGGCAGGCGCAACCGGGTTGCAGCCTGGCGCGTTCGGCTTGCAGACTCACAATGGTTGCTTCCATGTCGCACAGCGCGCGGACGTCGTTCAGTTGCTGGTTTTGCTCTTTGTAGCGCTGGCGGCGATCGGTCAGGTCAGCGGTCAGTTTTTCCAGCTGCTGGCGACGGTTGCTCTGTGCTTCTATCAACTGCTGACGCCGTTTTTGCAGCGGCAGGAACCGTGCATGCAGTGTAGTGAGCTGCTGGCGCAACGGGCGCGCGGCACTGTGCGCGTTAATGGCGTCGCTGGCTTCGGCCAGATTCAGCGTCAGCGTGGAGGCCGGTAACTGGGCTAGCTGTTTTTCCAGCGTACTCAGGCGCTGCTGGTTGTTCTGCAACTGCGTGTTTTCACGCGCCTGTAAAGCAAACGCAGCGCGCCAGCCGGTGAGTTCACTGCCCCAGTGTTTGAAACGATCGTGCTCCTCAAGCCACTGGTTAAGCTGAGTTTGCGTTTGCTGCAACCTGCGAATCTGTTCAACCGCCGTGGTGCGGATACGGTTACGGCGGGTGGTTGCTTCATGTAAGCGAGTATTTACTTGCAGCGTTTGCTGCCGGGTTCTGGCAAGCGTGATTGCCTGCTCCTGAAGGTGTGCCCAGCGCGGGCGCAGCAGCTCCGCCGGTTGGGCGCGGCGTAACGTGTCCAGTTGGGGCTGCGCGGTTGCCAGGGCCTGTTCTGCTGCGGTTAGCGCTTCCCGGGCGGTATACGTTTCGCGCGTCAGTTCCTGCTGGCGCAGCAACCACTGTTGCTGATGTTGTGCGATAGTCTGCTGCTCCAGTGCGGCTTTCTCTTCGAGAGTAAGCGCCTGCAAACTTCCCAGCAGTGACTGTTGCTGCTCTTCACTTAGCAGCACCATCCCGGAGGATTGCGCCTGTAGCTTTTCAAGATCGGTTCGCGCCAGCTTATGCTTTTCAAAGACTTGCGCAGAAATTCGCCCATAAATTTCCGTGCCGGTGAGTTCCTCCAGCAGCTCCGCGCGCTCTTTCGGGCGCGCATTAAGAAACGCGGCGAACTGCCCCTGCGACAGCAACATTGAACGGGTGAAGCGCCCGTAATCCAGCCCGCTCAACGACGCGATAAGTTCGAGTTTGTCTTTGACTTTGTCGGCCAGAATTTTGCCGTCATCGCGACGCGCCAGCTCAACGCGCGGCGCCTGTAGGTTGCCGTCCGGCTGATTGCGCGCGCGGTTCTGGCTCCAGAATGCGCGATAGGCCACGCCCTGTACTTCAAACTCAACTTCCGCCAGACACTCGGCGGTGTCGCGGGTCATCAGATCGTTTTGTGATTGCGATACCGTGTTGAGGCGCGGCGTTTCGTGATACAGCGCGAGACAAATGGCGTCCAGCAGGGTGGTTTTCCCCGCGCCTGTCGGCCCGGTGATGGCAAACAGGCCGTTGCTGGCGAAGGGTTCGGCGGTGAAATCGATTTTCCACTCGCCTTTCAGCGAGTTGAGATTTTTCAGGCGCAGGCTGAGGATTTTCATGGTTGCGGCTCCTCATCAAGCGAGTGTACGGTGAGATCAAACAACGCTTTCATGCGCGCCTGCTGGGATTCTTCCAGCGTTTCCAGCGCCAGACGACGCTGGAAAACCTCTTCAACTTCCAGTTCGCTCAGGGTTTCACGCAGGCTGTTGTCCATAATGCGCTGACGCTGTTCGCGGCTGCGCCGGACCAGCAGCACATCCACGGGTAAATCATCGGTAATGACCTGAATTTTACGCTGAATATCATGCAGATATTCATCACTGGTGATTTCGATATCCAGCCAGATTGGGGTCTCAGACGGGGCATCGCGATACTGTGCCAACTGGCTGCTGATGCTCTCAAAGTCGCCCTTAATGACCGCCAGCGGTTGCGTGGCCGGGACATCGAGTGGCGTGACGTCCTGAAGCTTACCGTCGACAAAGGTCACCTGGTTAACGCTCTTACTTTTCCCCGTTTCATCGAAGCTGAGCGGGATAGGCGAGCCGCAGTAGCGAATATGCTCGCTGCCACCAATTTTCTGCGCGCGATGAATATGCCCCAGGGCGATGTAATCGGCGGGCGGGAAGTTTTGCGCCGGAAAGGCATCCAGTGTGCCAATATAGATGTCACGCACGGCATCACTTTTGCTGGCACCGACGGTGGTCAGGTGGCCGCTGGCGATAACCGGCAGCGGGCGATCGCTGCGAAGCGTACAGGCCTGCTGGTATTGTTTCTGATAGTAGTCAGTAATGGTTTCCAGTAAATGCTGCTGTTTTTCCGCACCGGAAAGCCCGGCCTGGCTGACGACGATATCGCGCGGACGCAAAAACGGCACCGGGCAGAAAACTGCGCCGGGTGTGCCGTCGCGGCGATTCAGAATAAAAGGCTCGTGTCCGGCGCTGGCAATCACCGTCGTATTCAGGAACGACAAAATATCGCGCGATTCATTCAGCGTGGCGACGGAGTCATGATTCCCGGCAAGCACCACCAGATGACAGCCGGTTTGTTGCAGATTCACCACAAAGCGATTGTAGAGTTCGCGCGCATAGCTTGGCGGCGAGCCGGTATCAAAGATATCGCCCGCCACAATAATGGCGTCTATCTGTTCGCGTTGCGCGGTCTCCAGCAGCCAGTTCAGAAACGCATCGTGTTCTGCGGCACGGCTTTTACTGTAAAAATTCTGGCCTAAGTGCCAGTCTGAAGTATGAAGAATTCGCATCGTCATCCCTGTGGGGAAAAAAGCATAGCCGGGATTATACATTCCCCGGCATCATGATCGACGGGGGAATTCGGGATGTGTCATAAAACGTAAAGGGTCATCATGTAACGGTCATGTTTTTCATAAAAGTGTCATAAATCTGACGCATAATGGCGCCAAATGTATACTGATGGCTAAAAAAACAGGGCATAAAATGGCGAGACGTATTCTGGTCGTTGAAGATGAAGCACCCATCCGCGAAATGGTCTGTTTCGTGCTGGAGCAAAATGGTTTCCAGCCGATTGAGGCGGAAGATTATGACAGCGCGGTGAATCAGCTCAATGAACCCTGGCCCGATCTTATTCTGCTCGACTGGATGCTACCGGGCGGCTCAGGGCTACAGTTTATCAAACATCTCAAGCGTGAAGCGCTGACCCGTGATATTCCGGTTATGATGCTGACGGCGCGCGGTGAAGAAGAGGATCGCGTACGCGGTCTGGAAACCGGCGCGGATGATTACATTACTAAACCCTTTTCCCCGAAAGAGCTGGTGGCGCGTATTAAAGCGGTGATGCGCCGTATCTCCCCAATGGCGGTGGAGGAGGTGATTGAGATGCAGGGTTTAAGCCTTGATCCCACCTCGCATCGCGTGATGACCGGGGAAAACCCGCTCGATATGGGCCCGACCGAATTTAAGTTGCTGCACTTCTTTATGACGCATCCTGAACGCGTCTATAGCCGTGAGCAACTGTTGAACCATGTCTGGGGCACTAACGTTTATGTGGAAGATCGCACGGTGGATGTGCATATTCGCCGCCTGCGTAAAGCGCTGGAACACAGCGGCCACGATCGTATGGTGCAAACCGTTCGCGGCACGGGCTACCGTTTTTCGGCTCGTTTCTGAATGTTGACAGGAGTGTGACGCGTGCTGGAACGGCTGTCATGGAAAAGACTCGCCTTTGAGCTTTTCTTGTGTTGTCTCCCGGCCCTGATATTAGGGCTGCTTATCGGCCATCTTCCCTGGTTTCTGCTGGCCGCGGTGACCGGGTTGTTGATTTGGCATTTCTGGAATCTTTTACGTCTTTCCTGGTGGTTATGGGTCGATCGCAGCATGACGCCACCTCCGGGGCGCGGTAGCTGGGAACCCCTGTTGTACGGCCTTAACCAGATGCAATTGCGTAATAAAAAACGTCGCCGTGAACTGGGTAATCTGATTAAACGCTTTCGTAGCGGTGCAGAATCGCTGCCCGATGCGGTGGTATTGACCACGGAAGAGGGCGCAATCTTCTGGTGTAATGGCCTGGCGCAGCGGTTGCTTGGCCTGCGCTGGCCGGACGACAGCGGGCAAAATATTCTTAACCTACTGCGTTATCCGGAATTTACGCAGCATCTTAAGCAACGCGAGTTTCTTAAACCGCTGCATCTGGTGCTCAATAATGGGCGCCATCTGGAAATCCGTATCATGCCCTATACCGACCGGCAGTTGCTGATGGTGGCGCGCGATGTCACGCAAATGCATCAGTTGGAAGGTGCGCGGCGCAACTTCTTTGCCAACGTCAGTCATGAACTGCGTACGCCATTGACGGTGTTGCAGGGCTATCTGGAAATGCTTCAGGAGCAGGTGCTCGAAGGCCCAACGCGCGAAAAAGCGTTGCATACCATGCGTGAACAGACGCAGCGTATGGAAGGGCTGGTGAAACAGCTGCTGACGCTATCGAAAATTGAAGCCGCACCGACACTCACCCTCAATGAAAAGGTGGATGTGCCGATGATGCTGAAGGTGGTTGAACGGGAAGCGCAGACTCTCAGCCAACATCAGCACGAACTTCATTTTGATATTGATGACACGTTGAAAGTGCTGGGTAATGAAGAGCAACTGCGCAGTGCGGTATCGAATCTGGTGTACAACGCGGTGAATCATACGCCTGCGGGCACGAAAATCACTGTGTGCTGGCAGCATGCGCCGCACGGCGCGCTGTTCAGCGTTGAGGACAGCGGGCCTGGCATCGCGGCGGAACATATTCCGCGTTTAACTGAGCGTTTTTATCGCGTGGATAAGGCGCGTTCCCGACAGACCGGCGGCAGCGGATTAGGGCTGGCGATTGTTAAACATGCGTTGAATCATCACGATAGCCGTCTGGATATCGACAGTCAGCCAGGGAAAGGAACGCGCTTTAGTTTCCTGCTACCGGAACGATTAATTGCCAAATAAAGGGCCTGAACTGGCGCTTGTCACGATGCGTTTCCACAGACCAGCCTCGGCTGGTCTGTTTACTTTGCAGTCAATCAGGGCTCGGATAATTAATGAACAACTGACGCTTTTTTGTTCGCACGATCAGCCATGTGTTTTTCCTATATCTGGTTATTCGTTCCAGGTTTGTCTTTACTATCGGTATAATCGTCTGGTTTTGCGATCCCATATTGCTTTAAAACGTTATAAGCGTTTAAATTGCGCCTAATGCAGTAGGAATCAGACTGTATTTACGTAGCAAATCAAAAAACTATTCTTCCTCACGCTACGAAGGGAGCATATCCCGCTGAGTTTGTTGCTTGTTTCCTCTGAAACATTCCGTTGGAGCGGGCACAAAGTTTTTTATTTGTACAACACCACATCCACAGGCAGTAGTTACATATGACCCATCAGTTAAAAACACGCGACATCATCGCTCTGGGCTTTATGACCTTTGCGTTGTTTGTCGGCGCTGGCAACATCATTTTCCCTCCTATGGTCGGTTTGCAGGCGGGTCCGAACGTCTGGATCGCCGCGCTCGGCTTTTTGATTACCGCAGTCGGTCTGCCTGTGTTGACCGTTGTCGCGCTGGCAAAAGTCGGCGGTGGCGTCGATAGCCTGAGTACGCCAATTGGTAAAGTCGCAGGTGTTCTGCTGGCGACCGTCTGTTATCTGGCCGTAGGTCCGCTGTTTGCGACGCCGCGTACCGCGACAGTCTCATTTGAAATTGGTATTGCCCCGCTGACGGGCGATGGCGCGATGCCGCTGTTTATCTACAGCCTGGTCTATTTTGCGCTGGTGATCCTGGTTTCCCTCTATCCGGGCAAACTGCTGGATACCGTCGGCAACTTCCTCGCGCCGATGAAAATTCTGGCATTACTGGTGCTTTCCGTTGCTGCGGTTATCTGGCCGGCAGGCCCCATCAGCCACGCGCTTGAAGCCTATCAAACAGCACCGTTCTCCAATGGTTTTGTGAATGGTTATCTGACCATGGATACCCTGGGCGCGATGGTATTCGGTATCGTTATCGTTAACGCGGCACGTTCTCGCGGCGTCACTGAAGCCCGCCTGCTGACTCGCTATACCATCTGGGCGGGTCTGATGGCCGGTGTTGGCCTGACGCTGCTGTACCTGGCGCTGTTCCGTCTGGGTTCCGATAGCGCGCTGCTGGTCGATAAGAGTGCGAACGGCGCGGCGATTCTGCATGCGTATGTGCAGCATACCTTCGGCGGGGCAGGCAGCTTCCTGCTGGCGGCGCTCATCTTTATCGCCTGTCTGGTTACCGCTGTTGGCCTGACCTGTGCGTGTGCGGAGTTCTTCGCGCAGTATCTGCCGCTCTCTTACCGTTCGCTGGTGTTTATTCTGGGTATCTTCTCGATGGCGGTCTCCAACCTGGGGCTGAGCCACCTGATTCAGATCTCCATTCCGGTACTGACGCTGATTTATCCGCCATGTATCGCACTGGTTGTATTAAGCTTTACCCGCGGTTGGTGGCATAATTCGACCCGCGTAATTGCACCCGCGATGTTTATCAGCCTGATGTTTGGTATCCTTGACGGTATCAAAGCATCGGCCTTCGCTGATGTGTTGCCTGGCTGGACGGCGCGTCTGCCGATGGCGGAGCAAGGCCTGGCCTGGCTGCTGCCGACGGTGATAATGGCGGTTCTGGCGATTATCTGGGACCGTGCGGCAGGCCGACAGGTAACGTCTAACGCGCATTAATTTTCGCGCGATAACACTCTGTTTAACCACGGGACTTTACGTCCCGTGGTTTTTTGTTTTTTGGTAAGAAATGGCATTGGAAACGATGGAAAACAACAAGCTGAAGCGCGGGCTAAGTACCCGGCACATTCGCTTCATGGCGCTAGGGTCGGCAATTGGTACCGGGCTGTTTTATGGTTCCGCCGATGCAATCAAGATGGCCGGGCCGAGCGTGCTGCTGGCCTATATTATTGGTGGCGTGGCGGCGTATATCATCATGCGCGCGCTGGGCGAAATGTCGGTGCACAACCCGGCAGCCAGTTCTTTCTCGCGCTATGCACAGGAAAACCTCGGCCCGCTGGCTGGCTACATCACCGGCTGGACCTACTGCTTTGAAATCCTGATTGTCGCGATCGCTGACGTAACCGCGTTCGGCATCTATATGGGCGTCTGGTTCCCCGATGTGCCGCACTGGATTTGGGTGCTGAGCGTGGTGATGATCATTTGCGCTATCAATTTGATGAGCGTGAAGGTCTTTGGTGAGCTTGAGTTCTGGTTCTCCTTCTTCAAAGTCGCCACCATCATCATCATGATTGCCGCCGGTTTCGGCATTATCATCTGGGGGATTGGCAACGGCGGGCAACCGACCGGCATACATAACCTCTGGAGCAACGGCGGTTTCTTCAGTAACGGCTGGCTCGGCATGGTGATGTCGCTGCAAATGGTGATGTTCGCCTACGGCGGTATCGAAATTATCGGTATTACCGCCGGTGAAGCAAAAGACCCGGAGAAATCCATTCCGCGCGCCATCAATTCCGTGCCGATGCGTATTCTGGTGTTCTACGTGGGTACACTGTTTGTGATCATGTCTATTTACCCGTGGAACCAGGTGGGCACTGACGGCAGCCCGTTTGTGCTGACTTTCCAGCATATGGGCATCACCTTCGCTGCCAGCATCCTCAACTTTGTGGTGCTGACGGCCTCGCTTTCAGCAATTAACAGCGATGTGTTCGGCGTGGGCCGTATGCTGCACGGCATGGCCGAGCAGGGCAGTGCGCCAAAAGTGTTTGCCAAAACCTCGCGTCGCGGTATTCCGTGGGTCACCGTGATGGTGATGACCATTGCGCTGCTGTTTGCGGTGTATCTGAACTACATCATGCCGGAAAACGTCTTCCTGGTGATCGCCTCGCTGGCGACCTTTGCCACCGTATGGGTGTGGATTATGATCCTGCTCTCACAGGTCGCCTTCCGCCGTCGTCTGTCGCCGGAAGAGGTGAAAGCGCTGAAATTCAAAGTGCCGGGTGGCGTGACCACGACGATTATTGGCCTGATTTTCCTCGTCTTTATCATCGGCCTGATCGGTTATCACCCGGATACGCGTATTTCTCTGTATGTTGGTTTTGCATGGATTGTGCTGCTGCTGATTGGCTGGATGTTTAAATCGCGTCGTAGCCGTCGTTAATATGCGCAATGGGTTGGCCTGATAAGCGAAGCGTCATCAGGCAAAAAATAGTTAAATCGAAGCCCGATAACGTCTAGTTATCGGGCTTTTTTTTTATATTGATATGGTAAATAAATTATTTTGATCATTGTCAAGGGATCTTATTAGAACAAGTGTAATGTAATGATTGTTATCATTTAATATTGCAAATATTCTATCGTTGATAATGATAAAAAATATGTATTGTCATTTGGTGTTTTTTTTGAGATTAAATGGAGTTACTCATGAGTAGTTATGGTTTAATGAGTTTGAAAAACATAAAGGCAGATATAGACAGGCTTGTATTCGATATAGCATTTCACTACTTGAATGATATAAAGATACGCTCTGAATTTATGGTGTCAGAAAATATGACCTCTGATGATTATATAGATGGTTATGTATCGGGGAGAACAAGTTTCGCGCAGGCGATGGACGGACTAAATAAACAATACCATCGTTTACTCGAGAATCAAAGTCAACTACAAATGGGAAGTATTAAACTTTACGCAATTGCTGAACGTGAAAAAGACAGACACTCTACACTTACCATTACTCTGAAAAGGGTCGGTTTTGTTAGTGGTGCTATGCAGGTTATTGGTGGTGCCGGTATTTGCAAAGTAAGTCTTGGCGCAGCGTGTAAAGCTTATGGTTTTCCTTTAATGATTCAGGGTACAGAGAATATTTGGGAGAACGGCTACTACTTGGTTTACCATACTGATCCCGAGAAAGTCCCAGTTCGTGAGGCTTACCGCTATGCAGCCAGGCTCCTTGGCGGAGACGACAAAGACGGAGACATCGCATTTTCTGCAGGAGATATTGTTTTATCCGCAGGTTCCTTATCGTCATTTGTCCTGAAAGAAGATTCATGGAAATTGTTTCATTTTATTCAAGAGGATTATATTCGTAACTGGAGTCAATTAGGTGCTGCAGGATGGCTTAATGAAGTAGTGGGTAACGCAGCAAGTGTATTCTCCATTAAAAAGGCTATTGGCGAAAATGAAACGAACTGGAAAAAGTTAGGCAAGGAATAACATGTACAATAAAGAAGATATGAACCTTATTGAAAAATTGACTGCACTAGGCCTGGATGTATATACAATTCAGCGGTTAATCAACGTTGCAAATATGAAAAGGATTAGCATCCAAAAAGCGTACAGATTAACTGAAGCTAATGTTTTTAATGTTGATTTGATTTTGATAGTCATTGTGATTTTTTTTGTTGCTTCTATTGGTCTGAGTAACATCAAAGACCTGCTTGCCTTAGCTTTGATATTTGGTCTGGTGTTTGTTGTTATTGAAATAACCTGTCGTTTTCATAAGGGGTTCTGGAGAATGCTAAAATGCTATATCAGGTTGCGTGGAATATAGTGTAATGAGAGCGATTTGTGATTTGCCTAACTTGTATTTTTTTAATTGTTAGCTGACTCCGCCCCCAGCCTCCGCCCCCGAAAAACGACGAAAAGAGGAGTAGAGCCCAAATAGCTTGTGGCAAGGTGGGCTCACTGTTAACTGAGGGGAATTAAATGATGTTGAACGCCTGGCATCTGCCTGTCGCACCCTTTATTAAGTCGCACGACGATCGCCTGTCGCTGACCTTGTGGTTGCGCGGAAACGACCTGCCGCAGCGCATCACGATGCGTGTGGAAATCGACAATGAAGAGTGCGTCGTGGCGATGAAACGCCTGAGCAAATCACCGGTACCGGGCGTAACCGCCTGGCGCGGTGAGATACCGCTCGACAGCGGGCAGCCGCGCCGCCGCTATGCTTTTAAACTCTTGTGGCCAGACCGCCAGCTTTGGTTTGCGCCAAAAGGGTTTAGCCCTATTCCACCCGCGAAGCTTGAGTTGTTTGCGGTCGATCTGCCCGACAGCGGGCCGCAGTGGGTGGCTGATCAGATCTTCTATCAAATCTTCCCGGACCGTTTTGCCCGTAGCGAAACGCGTACGCCGGAACAGGACAAGGTTTATTACCACCACGCCGCCGGGCATGACATTATTCTGCGCGACTGGGATGAGCCCCTCACCGCAGACGCAGGGGGGTCGACGTTCTACGGCGGCGACCTGGACGGTATCAGCGAAAAGCTGCCGTATCTGAAAAAACTGGGCGTGACCGGGCTGTACCTGAACCCGGTTTTCACCGCGCCAAGCGTGCATAAATATGACACTCAGGATTATCGCGAAGTAGACCCGCAATTTGGGGGGAACGCGGCTCTGCTGCGCCTGCGCGAAAATACCCAGCGCGAGGGGATGCGCCTGATCCTCGACGGCGTGTTTAACCACAGCGGCGACACGCATGCCTGGTTTGATCGGCAGAATACCGCAAGCAGCGGGGCGTGCCATAACGCGTCGTCGCCGTGGCGCGACTGGTACAGCTTCTCGCCGGAGGGCCGCGCGCTGGACTGGCTGGGCTATCCAAGCCTGCCGAAGCTTGATTATCAGTCAGAATCGCTGGTCAATGAAATCTATCGCGGCGAAGAGAGCATCGTCCGCTACTGGCTGAAAGCGCCGTGGAATATGGACGGCTGGCGGCTGGATGTGGTGCATATGCTCGGTGAGGGCGGCGGCGCACGCAATAATCTGCAACACGTCGCGGGAATAACCCAGGCGGCGAAAGAGACGCGCCCGGACTCTTACGTTTTCGGCGAACATTTTGGCGATGCGCGCCAGTGGCTACAGGCTGATACGGAAGATGCGGCGATGAATTATCGCGGCTTTACACTGCCGGTGTGGGCGTTTCTGGCCAATACCGACCTCTCTTACGATCCACAAAAAATCGATGCGCAAACCTGCATGACGTGGATGGAAGATTATCGTGCGGGGCTGTCGCATCAGCAGCAGTTGCGGATGTTTAATCAGCTAGATAGCCACGATACCGCACGCTTCAAAACACTGTTGGGCAAAGATGTCGCCCGATTAGGGCTGGGCGTAGTGTGGTTGTTCAGTTGGCCGGGCGTGCCGTGCATCTATTATGGCGATGAAGTCGGTGTGGACGGCGCGAACGACCCGATGTGTCGTAAGCCGTTCCCGTGGGATAAAAGTCAGCAGGACGGTGAACTGCTCGCGCTTTATCAGCGGATGGCGAAACTGCGTAAAAAGAGCGAAGCATTGCGGCGCGGCGGTTGCCAGGTGCTGTACGCCGAAGATAACGTCGTGGTGTTTGCGCGTGTCCTGAAAAGGGAGCGCGTGCTGATAGCCATTAACCGTGGTGAGGCCTGCGAAGTGGTGCTGGAAGATACGCCGCTGCTGAGCTTTAACACGCTCACGCAGCGGGAAGGCAGTGGCGAAAATCAGGATGGCGTACTGACGCTACCTGCACTGTCGGCCACGGTCTGGTTTGGCGAGTAAATCAGGGGTAAAGCGGGACGGTCAGATTGTAGTTGATGACCGCTTCCCGCCACCATTGCTGTGCTAGCCCGTCATGGCCGTTGCGCCAGGCAATATAGGCAACATCTTTCTGTCGGCACGACACCACCTTTTTCTCAATCAGATCGCCGGCGTCTATCCAGGGATGGGCAATATGTCGCGGCAGGAACCCGCAGCCTAACCCGGCTCGCAATAGAGTAACTTTGGAATGAAAATCATCGACGCGGATCTGCGCCTGTTCATCAATAAGATTAGAATTGATGGGGCGGCACAGGCGTGCGCTGTCACTGACCACGACGGCACGATGTTTGATCATTTGTTCCACGGTTATCGGTTCCTGCTCCTGCGCCAGCGGATGTACCGGAGAGACCACAAAGGCGTTGTCGAGCATACCAAGCATATGCCATGACCAGGCGGCAGAAGTCGGGGGATCGTTTATTGCCCCCAGAATGATATCTGCACCGTTGTGCGTCAGTTCCTCCCACGCGCCGGCCAGCGTATGGTGGCTGAAATTAAGGCGGGTCTGTTTATTCAGGGCATAGAATTCTTCAATGATAGGTATCAGTGCGTCGAATGGAAAAGAGTCATCCAGCGCGATTAACAGCTCTTTTTCCCATCCCGAATTGACCTGCACGGCCTGTTTTTCCAGATCGCGCGCGGCGCTGAGTAATACGCGCCCCTTTTCCAGCATCATCCTACCCGTGTCGGTAAACTTTGCGCGGTGTCCTGAACGATCGAGAAGTGTAATATCGAGTTCGCTTTCAAGCTTTTGCACCATATAGCTGAGCGCGGCAGGGGTTTTATAAAGCGACTCCGCAGCAGCAGCAAAACTGCCGTGTCGGTCGATCGCGTCAAGGATTTGTAAAACGTCCAGATTAATACGCATAACGTTAATTATTTCCCGAATAAAATCTTTCCTGTTTTAACAAAAACCATGGCAACTATGCTAGTAAAGAAATTTCATAAATCAATAGTTTGCGTGCTAATTTTCGATAACTTGTTCATTTAATAACATAATATTTACCGTCATCGAACCATAAATTTTCTTTAATAACTCGTTAAAAATTTCCGGCTATACTCATCATGCATTCTGATTCAGTATCCACCTGTCATTTAGCCCTAAAATTTCTACTTAACTCATTGCTTAAGAAGGTGTTTTTATGTCTATTCGGGAACTGATCGATCCATCCAACTCCACCCTCATTTTTATCGACCATCAACCGCAAATGTCCTTCGGCGTGGCGAATATCGATCGTCAGACGTTGAAAAATAACACCGTTGCATTGGCAAAAGCCGGTAAAATTTTTAACGTCCCAACCATCTATACCTCAGTTGAAACCAAAAGCTTCAGTGGCTATATCTGGCCGGAACTGCTGGCGGTTCATCCGGAAATTAAACCGATTGAACGCACCTCCATGAACTCCTGGGAAGATGAAGCTTTCGTGAAGGCGGTAAAAGCCACCGGACGTAAAAAGCTGATTATTTCTGCCCTGTGGACTGAGGTTTGTCTGACCTTCCCGGCATTAATGGCGCTGGAAGAAGGTTTTGAAGTTTATGTGGTTACCGATACGTCTGGCGGTACTTCGGTTGATGCGCACGAACGTTCCATCGATCGTATGGTTCAGGCGGGCGCCGTTCCGGTAACCTGGCAGCAAGTGCTGCTGGAGTACCAGCGTGACTGGTCACGTAAAGAAACTTACGACGCGGTGATGGATCTGGTTCGTGAGCACAGCGGCGCCTATGGTATGGGCGTGGATTATGCTTACACCCTGGTTCACGGCGCGCCGGAACGCAAAGCGTAATGACGACGACGGGGGGCGAAACGCTTCCCGTCAGAATGCGACAGCAAGGAAAACCGTCATGACGCAAAAACATGTAACGCTGGTGATTACGCATGCGCTGCGTCCGGAAGATGCGGACCAGTATGAAGCCTGGCTCGGCAAAATCATGCCCGTTGCCGCAGAGTATCCCGGCCATCTTGGCGCTAACGTTATTCGCCCGGCGGACGGGCAGGGTGCCTGGAATATCATCATTCGCTTCGATACCCTGGAGCACCTCTACGCCTGGACGCAGTCCGAAACGCGCAAACAGCTGGTGGATGAAATTACCCCCCTGTTAGCCGAAGGCGATCACACGGAAGTCCGAACCGAAGCGGCGTTCTGGTTTACGCCACCGTCACCGCACGTGCGTCAGCCAAAACAGTGGAAACAATTTCTCATCACGCTGCTGGTGATCTTTCCCAGCACCAACCTGGTGCCGTGGATAACCGGCGCGCTTTTCCCCGCCCTGCAGGGCTCCTTGCTGCTTCATTTCATTAACGATGCCTGTGTGGTTGCGCTGGTTGTCTGGCTCTGGATGCCCATCGTGACCCGACTATTCGCCGGATGGCTTAAAAAAGCCTGATCCGGTTTGAGGAGAGTGACATGTCACAAAAAGCCACACTGATCCTGAATCAGGGTCGAATTCACACGCTCGATCGTCAGCATCCGCTGGCGGAAGCGGTGGCGATTGCCAACGGTAAAATTCTGGCAACAGGCAGCAACGATCAAATTATGTCCTACGCGGGCGAAGGCACGCAGATTGTCGATCTGAAAGGGCATACGGTGATCCCGGGGCTGAATGACTCGCACCTGCACCTGATTCGTGGCGGCCTGAACTACAACCTTGAGCTGCGCTGGGAAGGTGTGCCGTCGCTGGCAGACGCATTGAGAATGCTGAAAGATCAGGCCGATCGCACGCCGTCGCCGCAGTGGGTGCGCGTGGTGGGCGGCTGGAGCGAATTCCAGTTTGCCGAACGCCGCATGCCAACCATTGAAGAGCTGAATGAAGCCGCGCCGGATACGCCGGTGTTTGTGCTGCATCTGTACGATCGCGCGCTGCTCAACCGCGCGGCGCTGAAAGCCGTGGGTTACACCAAAGAGACGCCAAACCCGGCGGGCGGCGAAATCGTGCGTGATAATAACGGCAACCCAACCGGGATGCTAATCGCCAAACCCAATGCGATGATCCTCTACTCAACGCTGGCGAAAGGGCCAAAACTGCCGCTGGAGATGCAGGTTAACTCGACTCGCCAGTTCATGCGCGAGCTGAACCGCCTTGGGCTGACCAGCGCCATTGATGCCGGCGGCGGCTTCCAGAACTACCCGGAAGATTACGAAATCATCGAAGAACTGCACGCTAAAGAGCAGATGACGATTCGTATCGCCTATAACTTGTTCACGCAGCGGCCGAAACAGGAGCTGGAAGATTTCGAGCGCTGGACGGATATGCTGAAACCGGGCCAGGGCACCGATTTCTATCGTGCCAACGGCGCAGGCGAGATGCTGGTATTCTCGGCGGCGGATTTCGAAGACTTCCTCCAGCCGCGTCCGGACCTGCCGGAAGGGATGGAAGATGAACTGGAGCGCGTGGTGCGTCACCTGGTAGAGCACCGCTGGCCGTTCCGCCTGCACGCCACCTATGACGAATCGATCAGCCGTATGCTGGATGTGTTCGAAAAAGTGAACCGCGACATTCCGTTTAACGGCCTGCACTGGTTCTTTGACCACGCAGAAACCATCACTGAACGTAATATCGAACGTGTTAAAGCGCTGGGCGGCGGGATTGCAGTACAGCACCGTATGGCCTTCCAGGGTGAATACTTCATTGAGCGTTACGGCAAAGAAGCGGTGAAACATACCCCGCCGGTTGCCAAAATGCTGGCTGCTGATGTGCCTGTCGGCCTGGGTACGGATGCCACCCGCGTGGCAAGCTACAACCCGTGGACCGCGCTTTACTGGCTGGTTTCTGGCCGCACGGTTGGTGGTATGGCGATGTATGACGATGAAAACCGTCTGCCGCGCGATGTGGCGCTGGAACTGTGGACCGCAGGCAGCGCGTGGTTCTCCAGTGAGCAGGGTAAAAAAGGCCGCATCGAGAAAGATCAGCTTGCCGACCTGGTGGTGCTGTCGAAAGACTACTTCAGCGTGCCGGAAGAAGAGATCAAGGGTATTGAATCGGTGATGACTATCGTGGATGGCAAAGTGGTGTATGCCGCCGGTCACTTCACGCCGCTGGCGCCGCCAGCGATTCCGGTAGTACCTGACTGGTCACCGGTGGTGAAAGTGCCGGGCCATTATCGCTCTGCGCCGCCGGTTGCCGGAAAAATGGGCGCCGTGGTGCAGATGCACCAGTGCTGCGGTAGCTGCGGCGTACACGGCCATCAGCATGATATCGCGCGTAAGTCGTCGATTCCTGTCTCCGATGAACAGGCATTCTGGGGCGTGTTGGGCTGTTCCTGCTTCGCGTTCTGATGCCACTGCTAGCCGGATGGGGCCACCCATCCGGTTTTATGTTGTTCCCTTCTTAAAATCCTTTCTCTTTACAAAGATTATTAGCGTAAATGCAACCATTTGTGTCAATCTGCATCTATCCGTGATGGCTTAAGGTGGAAACATGGACGAGCTGGTAATCCTTGGCTGTATCGTACTGTTCTTTGCGCTGGTGGTGGTACCCATCCTGGCGATTGTCGCCATAAATCGTACTTCTGCCATGCGCTATGAGATTTCGCTGCTTCGCCGTCGGCTCGAGGAGCTGGAGCAACGCGGTGCTCATGATGCGCCGGAGCCAAAACCGGTTGCGGCAGTTGAACCGGTGATTCCCGTCGAGCCCGTTCAACCCGCGCCCGCCAATCCCTGGCAGCCCACGGAAAAACACGAACCGGTATCACCGCCCGAGCGCGCGACATCGTCGGCATTTGGCGGCGTATTCACGTCATTATTACGCTGGTTTATGCAGGGTAACCCACTGGCTAAACTGGGTGTTCTGCTGCTGTTTCTTGGGCTCTCTTTCCTGTTGCGCTATACGGTCGAGCATGCGCTGTTTCCGCTGGAGCTGCGTCTTGTGGCGACTGCGCTTTGTGCGGTGGTGCTGCTGGCTATCGGCTGGCGATTGCGGCATAAACAGCGCGTCTATGCGTTGATCCTGCAGGGCGGCGCAACGGGCGTGCTTTATCTCACCGTTTTCGGCGCATTTCGCCTGTGGCAAATGTTGCCGATAACGCTGGCCTTTGCGCTGCTGGTGCTGATTTGCGCGGCAAGCGTTGGCCTGGCGGTGCTGCAAAATGCCCTGAGCCTGGCGATGCTGGCGAGCCTCGGCGGCTACCTTGCGCCAGTGCTGCTCTCAACGGGAAGCGGCAACTACATTGCGCTGTTCTCTTTCTACCTGCTTCTGTCCATTGGCATTCTGGCGATTAGCGCGCGACAACACTGGCGCGAGCTGAATCTATTAGGACTGCTTTTTACCTTTGGCGTGGGCGGATTGTGGGGCATGAATGATTATCGCCCTGAATACTGGCTTAACTGCCAGCTGTTCCTTATCGCCAATATCCTGATTTTCGGCGTCCTGAGCGTACTGATCTCCTGGCGATCGCAGGAAAAAGGCAAGCGTGTGGTTGACGGCGTGTTGCTCTTCGCACCGCCGCTGATTGGTTTTGGCATGCAGTATGTCATGACCCAACACATGACGTATGGCCCGGCAATCAGCGCGCTGGGCTACGGCGCGTTTTATCTGGCGCTGGCGTGGCTGGTTTTGCGTCGATTCCCGTCGGCGGAACGTACCCTGGTGCTGGCTGCGCTGGCGCTGGGCGGCGCTTTCACTACGCTCGCCATTCCGCTGGCCCTTTCCGCGCGCTGGACAGCGATGGCCTGGGCGCTGGAAGGTGTGGGTGTGCTGTGGCTGGGGATGCAACAGCAGCAGCGGCGCATGAGTTTTAGCGGCACTGCGCTATTACTGCTGGCGCTGGGCAGCGGCCTCTGGGCGCTGATGGACGAGACAACGCCGCTCTCTATCATGATGATTTTCGCCGTGCTTAGCCTTAGCTGGCTCGCTGCCGCCTGGTTGTGGCGCTCGGAAATACGACGTCTGAGCCTGGCGCTGTTAATCGGCGGCGTCGCATTCTGGGTGATTGCCCTCGCGGGCGCGTCACAGCTCATCACCCCCCAGAATACGACGACAGGATTCGTTGTGCTTTCCTTGATGGCGCTCTCGGCCTGGGTCTGGCGTTATATGCGCCAGCGTTTGGTATGGCGTGAACTCGGCTTTGCGCAGTGGCTGCTGTGGCCCGCTATGCTGTTGATGCTGTTTGAGCAAATTCATCAGCAGCAACTTTTCGCCGCAGGCTGGCACAACCTGGCGTGGGTAATTGCGCTGCCGTCTGCGCTCATGCTGCTTTATCGTGATGACAGTACGGTGCCTGCACGCCTTTCGCAGGGGCTGCATCTCGCGTTGTTATGGATGCTGATGCTCGCATTTGGGGCCGAACTGCTGTGGTTTGTGCAGTCGCTGCCGTGGGGAATGAGCGCCTGGCAAAGCGGCCTGCTGATGGCAGCGGGAGGTATTACCCTTTTGCTGATACACGCCGCGATTCGCCGGGCCTGGTGGCCGTTCTGCCGCTGGCCGGAAATGTATGGCGGCGTGGCGATTGCTCCCGTGGCGGCCCTGTTGCTTGGTTTGCTCGTACTGACCAACTTACAAAGCGGTGTGGTCTACCGTCAGCTTTATCTGCCGTTGATTAACCCTCTGGAAGAGGGGGCGGCTTTTGCACTGCTTGGGCTTTATGTTGCAGAGCGCTATGTTCGGCGTTATCTGCCGTCGGCATGGCGCGCGTCGGGGGCGTGGCTGCTCGCCGGGCTGGCTTTCTGGTGGCTGAACGGCATGCTGATGCGCGCACTGGCGTGGTATGGCGACGTTGCCTGGGATTTCAGCGCGCTCTGGCAGTCGCGGCTTATTCAAACCACCTTTGCGCTGTTCTGGATGCTGATAGCGCTCATCATTATGATTCGCGCAACGCGCAACGTCTCACGCAAAATGTGGCTGTGCGGTGCTGTGCTATTAGGCGTCGTTATTATCAAACTGATGCTGGTCGACAGCGCAGGCGGTGGCGGTCTGGCGCGCGCGGTGGCGTTTATTGGTGTGGCGATACTGGTATTGATTGTTGGTTATTTCTCGCCGTTGCCACCGAAAGCAGGAGAGCAAAAATGAAACGGATAAAAGCGATGGTGTGCAGCCTGCTTCTGGCGGGCAGTTCCTCTGCCTTTGCGGCGGAATCCCCGCGTGACTACGCTACGGGAATGACGCTGGAAACGTCTTCGTCATCACCGTGGTATCGCGTGGCGTTACCGCGTGAGGTCTATCAGCACAGCGCCTGGCCCGACTTGCGCGACGTTCGGGTATTTAATCAACAGGGCGAGCGCGTTCCCTTTACGTTAATGACGAAGTCAACGCCGCCTGCCGTAGCGGATTCGGTCGTCCTGCGCCTGTTTCCTTTAGCGGCCTCGCCAATCACCACGACGGATGCCCGTGCGCCGCAGACGATCCGCCTGAAGGCAGCCAATGGTGTGGAAATTAACCTTCAGGGCGATGAGGCAAAATCGGTGGGTCAGAGCTATTTACTGACCTTACCAGACAGCCGGGAAGCGTCGCTACACCTGACACAACTGCGGCTGGACTGGGCGGCGTCGAGCACAAGCTGGCAGGGTAACGCTTCGGTTTACGCCAGCCGGGATCTCAGCCACTGGCAGCGCGTTCAGGAAAATGCGCCGCTGATGGATCTTTCCCGTGACGGCGAACGGTTGAAGATGAACATAGTGGCTGCCGAATTGACGCTGTCGCCCAAAGGCAGACGTTACTTGCTGCTGGTTCTTGACCCACAAACGCCCATGCCGGAGTTAAAAGGCGTAATGGCCGTGGCGCAACCGCAAGAGCCGCTTACTGAGCGTATTCAGCTCCCGGCGGCGGTCGCCAAAGCCACATCAACCGAGGCCATCTGGCAATGGGATCAACCGCAACCGTTAAGCGCGCTTTCGATCACGCTGATGGAAGAAGGGGTTTTGCCAGTCGAGATCGCCTGGCGAAGCGATGAAAAAAGTGAATGGCGGTCACTGGCAAAAAGCGTGTTATATAACGTCAACGATCAAGCGCAGCAGGCGTTTCCGCTCTCTGCCAATGTTGTCGAGGCCATTCGTATTACCACGGTGGATGCCCATCTGCCGCAAACGCTGCCGAGGGTAAGCGGTGAGCGTGAGGTTAAAGTGCTGGTCTTTAATGCGCAGGGCAAGGGCCCCTATATGCTGGCCTGGGGAAATAAGGCGGCGGAAAACGTTGCATTGCGTCTGAACCAGTTAATTCCTGAATCGCTCCCGGCGAGCAAAAACATCGAGACGCTGCCCTGGGCGCAGCCGCTGGAGGCCGTCAAACTGGGCGGTGAAGCGCGATTGCAGGCGGTGAGTGCGGGTGAACAACAGAAATTGTGGGTCGCCATTGCGGTGTGGGCAGTGCTTATCGTCGGCGTGGGGGCGCTGCTGATGGTGGCGTGGCGAATCTGGCGAGAAGCCCGGCGCTAAAAACAAAAAGGCTCGCCTGCGCGAGCCATTTTTTTCGTCCGCCAATTACAGGCTGGAGACGTTTTCGGTCAGGTATTTGGCTACGCCGTCCGGGGACGCCGCCATACCTTCTTTCCCTTTTTCCCACTGCGCCGGGCACACTTCGCCGTGTTCTTCGTGGAACTGCAGCGCGTCAACCATACGCAGCATTTCGTCGATGTTACGGCCCAGCGGCAGGTCGTTAACCACCTGGTGGCGAACAACGCCCTTGGCGTCGATCAGGAAAGAACCACGCAGCGCTACGCCCGCGTCCGGGTGTTCGATGCCGTAGGCTTTCTGGATTTCGCGTTTGATGTCAGCAACCATCGCGTATTTCACCGCACCGATACCGCCTTTGTCGACCGGGGTGTTACGCCATGCGTTGTGAACGAATTCGGAGTCAAAGGAAACACCGACCACTTCTACACCGCGTTTCTGGAACTCTTCGTAGCGTTTATCGAACGCGATCAGTTCAGACGGGCAGACAAAGGTGAAGTCCATTGGCCAGAAGAACAGCACGGTGGCTTTGCCGTTGGTGTGCTGTTTGAAGTTAAAGTTTTCAACGATTTCGCCGTTACCGAGCACTGCCGCAGCGGTAAAGTCAGGAGCCTGACGAGTAACCAGAACCATGGGTTCTCCTTTGAGTGTAGAAAGTAAGTAGTACGCAACGTGGGCCAGTATAGAGAGTGAACCGCGATGACTCAAAGAGGCTACAGCAATCGATGTTTAAAGTTCTGCCTATTAATAGATAAATGTTTGACAGGTCAGGGTTAAAGCTCGCGGGCTTTAGCCTGTGTCATCATCTGCGGATAAAACTGCCAGAACTGTTTCTCCAGTTGCGCATAATGCTGGTTTAAATCGTGCCAGGAGTCACGCAAAGCGTCCAGTTTCGGACGTCGGCTGGCCATGCCGTTCAGCACGCGCTGAATAAATTCCATTTCGCGATAGCGCTCCAGCCAACGTTCTGACCAAAGGTAGTCATTCAGATTCACGAAGCGCGGTGGCGAGTCGGGCAGAATCAGCGACACCTGCTCATGGGCGTACGCGACGAACTCCGACAGCGCCATCTGCGGGGAAAGCTGCGACCAGTGACGCGAGAGAAAATGGTCCCACATCACATCAAGCGTGATAGGCGCAACGCGCCGCGTCTGCGGGCGGAACCACTCCAGGGCTTCCTTCACCTCGGGCAGATTATCGGTCAGCACGTCAATGCGCCGATGCATGTAAATCCCGTCGACCACGTCTGCCGGGTATCTGTTATCCGGATTGCCGCGCACAAAATCGGCCAGTAGATTGCCGGACAATGAGCTGTCAGCGAGGTACGCGAGATGCAGGTGAGCTAAAAAATTCATCGATTATTATCTATCCAGAGGGGGATAGGGTTGCAGGGAGAACGCCCCGGCACTAGACTACCCGCCTCATTATTAAGTCCAGAGTCTTAGAGTCATGCGCCTTGCCGATTTTTCCTTTGAATTACCTGAATCCCTGATTGCCCATTATCCACAGCCTGAGCGCAGCGGTTGCCGCTTGCTGTCGCTGGACGGGCCGACAGGCGCGCTGACGCACGGTACTTTCACCGATCTGCTCGATAAGCTCAACCCTGGCGATCTTCTGGTCTTTAATAATACCCGCGTCATTCCTGCGCGTCTGTTCGGTCGCAAGGCCAGCGGCGGCAAGATTGAAGTGCTGGTTGAGCGTATGCTCGATGATAATCGTATTCTGGCACATATTCGCGCCTCTAAAGCACCGAAGCCGGGTGCGGAGCTGCTGCTGGGCGATGACGAAAGCATCAATGCGACCATGGTCGCACGTCATGACGCGTTATTTGAAGTGCAGTTTAACGATGAGCGCCCGGTATTAGATATTCTTAACAGTATCGGCCACATGCCGCTACCGCCGTACATCGATCGCCCGGATGAAGACGCCGACCGCGAACTTTATCAAACTGTTTACAGCAGCCGTCCTGGCGCTGTCGCGGCGCCCACGGCTGGCCTGCACTTTGATAACCCTCTGCTGGCGAAGCTGCGTGAGAAAGGCATTGATATGGCGTTTGTGACCCTGCACGTGGGCGCAGGCACTTTCCAGCCGGTACGCGTTGAAAGCATTGAAGAACACACCATGCACTCTGAGTATGCGGAAGTGCCGCAGGATGTGGTTGATGCGGTGCTGGCGGCGAAAGCGCGCGGTAACCGTGTGATTGCGGTCGGTACTACCTCTGTGCGTTCGCTGGAAAGCGCGGCGCAGGCGGCGAAAAACGACCTGATTGAACCGTTCTTCGGCGATACGCAAATCTTTATCTATCCGGGCTATCAGTACAAAGTGATTGATGCGCTGGTGACCAACTTCCACCTGCCGGAATCGACGCTGATTATGCTGGTTTCCGCGTTTGCAGGTTATAAAAACACCATGCACGCCTATCGTGAAGCCGTAAAAGCGGAATATCGCTTTTTTAGTTACGGTGACGCGATGTTTATCACGTACAATCCGCAGGCCATTAACGAACGTCCCTGACAGGGGCGTGTTTTTCCCCCTCTCCCTCAGGGAGAGGGCCGGGGTGAGGGTGAACCTCACTTCGCAACATTAACCATCAGACTGTCTCTCTGATGCAGGAGAATAGCGTGAAATTTGAACTGGACACCACCGACGGACGCGCACGCCGTGGCCGCCTGGTCTTCGATCGTGGCGTAGTGGAAACGCCTGCCTTTATGCCCGTCGGTACCTACGGCACCGTAAAAGGCATGACGCCGGAAGAAGTTGAAGCCACCGGCGCACAGATTATCCTCGGCAACACCTTCCACCTGTGGCTGCGCCCGGGTCAGGAAATCATGAAACTGCACGGCGATCTGCATGACTTCATGCAGTGGAAAGGCCCGATCCTCACCGACTCCGGCGGCTTCCAGGTCTTCAGCCTTGGCGATATCCGTAAGATAACCGAACAGGGCGTACACTTCCGTAACCCGATCAACGGCGATCCTATCTTCCTCGATCCGGAAAAATCGATGGAGATTCAGTACGATCTCGGTTCAGATATCGTGATGATCTTCGACGAATGTACGCCGTATCCGGCGGACTGGGACTATGCTAAACGCTCCATGGAGATGTCTCTGCGCTGGGCCAGGCGTAGCCGCGAGCGTTTTGATGGCCTCGGCAATAAAAATGCGCTTTTTGGCATCATTCAGGGTAGCGTTTACGAAGATTTACGAGATATCTCCGTTAAAGGTCTGGTAGATATCGGTTTTGATGGCTACGCTGTCGGCGGCCTGGCAGTAGGTGAACCGAAAGCAGACATGCATCGCATCCTGGAGCACGTCTGCCCGCAAATTCCTGCTGACAAACCGCGTTACCTGATGGGCGTCGGTAAACCAGAGGATCTGGTTGAAGGTGTGCGTCGCGGTATCGATATGTTTGACTGCGTTATGCCAACGCGTAACGCGCGCAATGGTCATCTGTTCGTGACCGATGGCGTGGTGAAAATCCGTAATGCGAAGCATAAGAGCGATACCAGTCCACTCGACGCTGAGTGTGATTGCTATACGTGTCGCAATTATTCACGTGCGTACTTGCATCATTTAGACCGTTGCAACGAAATACTGGGCGCACGTCTCAACACGATTCATAACCTTCGCTACTATCAGCGTTTAATGGCTGGTTTACGCAAGGCTATCGAAGAGGGTAAATTAGAGAGCTTCGTGACCGATTTTTACCAACGTCAGGGGCGCGAAGTTCCAGCTTTGAACGTTGATTAATATTAATAATGAGGGAATTTTAATGAGCTTTTTTATTTCTGATGCGATAGCAGCACCGGGTGGCGCAGCACAGGGCAGCCCGATGTCTCTGATTCTGATGCTGGTAGTGTTTGGTCTGATTTTCTACTTCATGATCCTGCGCCCACAGCAGAAACGCACCAAAGAGCACAAAAAGCTGATGGACTCCATCGCGAAAGGCGATGAAGTGCTGACAAACGGTGGTCTGGTTGGTCGCGTAACCAAAGTAGCGGAATCTGGATACATTGCTATCGCGCTGAACGACACCACTGAAGTGGTTATCAAACGTGACTTCGTAGCTGCCGTTCTGCCGAAAGGCACCATGAAGGCGCTGTAATTTACTGTTTTCCCAAAGGGAACTGCCGTGTTAAACCGTTATCCTTTGTGGAAGTACATCATGCTGGTCGTCGTGATTATCGTCGGCCTGCTTTACGCACTTCCCAACCTGTATGGTGAGGATCCGGCTGTTCAGATCACTGGTGCGCGCGGAGCCGCCGCCAGTGAGCAAACGCTGATCCAGGTCCAGAATACTTTACAACAAGAAAAAATCACCGCTAAGTCTGTGGCACTGGAAGAGGGCGCTATTCTTGCGCGCTTCGACTCCACCGACGTCCAGCTGCGTGCTCGTGAAGCGCTGCTGAGCGTGCTGGGTGATAAATACGTCGTGGCGCTAAACCTTGCTCCTGCAACCCCGCGCTGGCTGGCGATGATCAAAGCCGAGCCGATGAAGCTGGGTCTTGACCTGCGTGGTGGTGTTCACTTCCTGATGGAAGTGGATATGGACACGGCGCTCGGTAAGCTTCAGGAACAAAATATCGACAGTCTGCGCAGTGACCTGCGCGAGAAAAACATTCCGTATTCCAATATTCGTAAGTCAGATAACTATGGTCTGACGATTCTGTTCCGCGACAGCGCGGCACGCGATCAGGCGAATACCTGGCTGAGCTCCCGTCACCGCGACCTGGTTATCACTAATCAGGGCAGCAACCAGCTGCGTGCAGTCATGAGCGATGCGCGTCTGAGCGAAGCGCGTGAATATGCGGTACAGCAGAACATCAACATTCTGCGTAACCGTGTTAACCAACTGGGCGTAGCTGAGCCTGTGGTACAGCGTCAGGGTGCGGACCGCATCGTCGTTGAACTGCCGGGTATTCAGGATACCGCGCGTGCGAAAGAAATTCTGGGTGCTACCGCGACCCTGGAATTCCGTCTGGTGAACACCAATGTTGACCAGTCCGCTGCTGCATCTGGCCGTGTGCCGGGCGACTCTGAAGTGAAACAGACCCGTGAAGGTCAGCCAGTTGTGCTGTACAAACGCGTGATTCTGACCGGTGACCATATCACCGATTCCACTTCCAGCCAGGACGAATACAACCAGCCGCAGGTTAACATCTCGCTGGATAGCGCAGGTGGTAACACCATGTCTAACTTCACGAAGGATAACATCGGTAAACCGATGGCGACCCTGTTCGTGGAGTACAAAGACAGCGGTAAGAAAGATGCGAACGGGCGTTCTGTACTGGTGAAACAGGAAGAGGTGATTAACATCGCCAACATCCAGTCTCGCCTGGGGAACAGCTTCCGTATCACCGGTATCAACAACCCGAACGAAGCGCGTCAGCTCTCTCTGCTGCTGCGTGCCGGTGCGCTGATTGCGCCGATTCAGATTGTTGAAGAACGTACTATCGGCCCAACTTTGGGTATGCAGAACATCAAACAGGGCCTGGAAGCATGTCTGGCAGGTCTGGCCGTTTCTATCCTGTTCATGATTTTCTTCTACAAGAAATTTGGTCTGATCGCGACCAGCGCGCTGATTGCTAACCTGGTACTGATCGTCGGTATCATGTCACTGCTGCCAGGGGCCACGCTGAGTATGCCGGGTATTGCGGGTATCGTACTAACCCTTGCGGTGGCGGTCGACGCCAACGTACTGATCAACGAACGTATCAAAGAAGAGTTGAGCAACGGGCGTTCGGTGCAGCAGGCAATCAACGAAGGTTATGCGGGCGCATTCAGTTCCATCTTTGATGCGAACATCACCACGCTGATTAAAGTTCTGATCCTGTATGCAGTCGGCACCGGGGCAATCAAAGGCTTTGCTATTACCACCGGTATCGGTGTGGCAACGTCGATGTTTACCGCAATTGTCGGTACGCGTGCCATCGTAAACCTGTTGTATGGCGGCAAACGCATCAACAAGCTGTCAATCTGAGGAGTGCGTTGTGGCACAGGAATATACTGTTGAACAATTGAACCACGGCCGTAAAGTCTATGACTTTATGCGCTGGGATTACTGGGCTTTCGGCATCTCTGGCCTGCTGTTGGTGGCTGCCATCGTCATTATGGGCGTGCGCGGCTTCAACTGGGGGCTCGATTTCACCGGTGGTACGGTAATCGAAATTACGCTGGAAAAACCGGCTGAAATTGATGTGATGCGTGAAGCGCTGCAGAAGGCGGGCTTTGAAGAGCCGCAGTTGCAGAACTTTGGTAGCAGCCACGACATCATGGTCCGCATGCCGCCAACTGAAGGCGAAAATGGCGGTCAGGTGCTGGGGAGCCAGGTTCTGAAGGTGATTAACGAATCCACCAGTCAGAATGCGGCAGTGAAACGCATCGAGTTCGTTGGGCCGAGCGTGGGTGCAGACCTTGCGCAAACCGGTGCAATGGCGCTGATCGTGGCGCTGATCTCTATCCTCGTTTACGTCGGTTTCCGCTTCGAGTGGCGACTGGCGGCGGGTGTGGTTATCTCACTGGCGCACGACGTTATCATTACGCTGGGGATACTCTCGTTATTCCATATCGAGATTGACCTGACTATCGTGGCATCGTTGATGTCGGTTATCGGTTACTCGTTGAACGATAGCATCGTGGTATCTGACCGTATTCGTGAGAACTTCCGCAAGATTCGTCGCGGGACGCCTTACGAAATCTTTAACGTGTCACTGACCCAAACGCTGCACCGTACGTTGATCACCTCCGGTACGACGTTAGTGGTCATTCTGATGCTGTACCTCTTCGGTGGTCCGGTACTGGAAGGCTTCTCACTGACCATGCTGATTGGTGTGTCTATCGGTACCGCGTCTTCTATCTATGTTGCGTCTGCACTGGCGCTGAAACTGGGTATGAAGCGCGAGCATATGCTGCAGCAGAAAGTCGAGAAAGAAGGGGCGGATCAACCGTCAATTCTGCCGTAAGACGACTTTCTCGTCAGAATCGGAATCCCGGTCGCAAGGCCGGGATTTTTTTATTACAGTCTCGCCAATATTGGTTACTCTCCGTGGATGGCCTTTGACATGGAGTAACGCCAGTGACCATCACACTTGATTCCCTTTCTCTGCAAACCGTACCGCAGCCAGCCGTCTGGCATCATCTTCCCTCCGTGATCTTAAGCGATGAAACTCTGCGTGAGCGCAAAGCCAAAGTACTGGCCGGGATGGCCTCTCGCGGGCTGGACACGCTGGTGATTTATGCCGACAAAGAGCACGGCGGCAATTTTGAGTATCTCACCGGATTTATCCCGCGCTTCGAAGAGGCACTGCTGGTATTGCACAGTGAGGGGGATGCCGTGTTGGTGCTCGGTAACGAAAATCTGAAACTGGTGGCGCATGCGCGGCTGGAAAACAGGGTGGTGCACGCCCCATGGTTCTCCCTGCCTAACCAGCCGATGGACAATCAACAATCACTGCCGGACGTCCTGAGCAGTGCGGGCATCGTTGCCGGAAAAAACTATGGCCTGGTGGGCTGGAAACTGTTTACTGGGGCTCATGACGATTCCTGGAAGATGTTTGATCTCCCGTCTTTTATCGTTGAGGCTATTCGTCAGGCGGCAGGGCCGGAAGCCACGCTGTGCAATGCCACCGGGATTTTTATCTCGCCAGAACACGGTGCGCGAACGGTCAATAACGCCAATGAACTGGCGCACTACGAGTACGGCGCGAATCTGGCGTCAACGGCGATTCTCGATGCCCTGAATGCCATCGAGCCAGGAAAAACCGAAAAGCAGATCGGCGCATTGCTTGCGGCCCAGGGGCAGCCGAATAACGTCGTGATGATTGCCGCAACCGGCGATCGCTTCGCCTGTGCCAATCTTTACCCTGGCGATAAACAGATACAGCGCGGTGACAAATTTTCGCTCACCACCAGTTACAAAGGCGGCCTGAGCAGCCGTGCGGCGTATGTGGTGGCGGATGAAAGCGAACTGGCGCCGGAGGTAGCGGATTATCTCGACGTGGTGGCGAAGCCTTACTATCGCGCCGTTGCGACCTGGCTCACCCACATCCGCCCAGGTATGTTGGGCAGTGAAATGTATGCGCTGATTGAACAGGTATTGCCGAAGGCGGAGTATCACTGGCACCTCAATCCGGGCCATCTGGTGGCGGATGAAGAATGGCTGTGCTCGCCGATTGGCCCGGACTCCAGCATACCGCTGCGCAGCGGTATGTTACTGCAAATTGACATCATTCCATCCCGCGCAGGTTACGCCGGAGCCAGCATCGAAGACACTGTCGCACTGGCCGATAAAGCGCTGCGAGATGAGCTTGCGCAGGTATACCCAGAGCTGTGGAACCGCGTGTTAATGCGTCGCCATTACATCAAAGAGCATTTAGGCCTTAGCCTGCCGGACGAAGTGTTACCGTTGTCGAATACGGTGGGGTATCTGCGCCCCTGGCTGCTCGACCCAACGCGAGCGTTGGTGTGTACAGAGTGATAAACTGTCCAAAACCTTTAATTTCATTACTGAGCAATTATGGCCATCATCCCTAAAAACTACGCGCGGCTGGAAAGCGGCTATCGCGAAAAAGCACTGAAACTGTTTCCGTGGGTCTGCGGGCGCTGCTCGCGTGAGTTTGTTTACTCGAACCTGCGTGAGTTAACGGTTCACCATATGGATCACGATCACACTAATAACCCGGAAGATGGCAGCAACTGGGAGCTATTGTGCCTGTTCTGTCACGATCACGAGCACTCGAAATATACCGAAGCGGATCAATACGGTTCAACGGTAATTGCCGGGGAAGACGCGCAAAAAGATGTGGGTGAGGCGAAGTACAACCCGTTCGCCGATCTGAAAGCAATGATGAATAAGAAGTAATAAAAAAGCACCGAACGTTTATCACGTCGGTGCTTTTTTTTGCCTGATGCGCTTTTACGTCGGGTGGCGGCTACGCCTTACCCGACCTACATTGATGTATGGAGGCTACGCCTCATCGGACCCACATTGCTTCCGTAGGCCGGATAAGGCGTTCACGCCGCCATCCGGCAAACAGCGAAATCAGAAGTTGTAACCCGCCACCAGATACCAGCCGAAGCCGTTGGATTTAATCGGCTCAGCCTGCCATACCGGCTCATCGCCATCTTTCCACTGACCACCGTTGTGGAAGTAACGCGCGACCACAGAGTAGTGCCAGTGATCGTAGTTCAGCGCCAGAATGTGGCTGGACGCGATAGAGTTGCTGGTGCGGTACTGATCGTCGCCCAGATCTGAACCCCAGTCGAAGTTGGTGAAGCTGATGTAGCTCAGCTTACCGCCCCACAGGTCAGTAATCGGCACGAAGTATTTGATTTTGAAACGATAGCCATCCCACTCATTTTCGTTGGATGCGCCATAGTTTTGCCACTGATATTTGGCATACACGTTCAGAGACAGCCCCATCGGCAGGCCGGTATCGATATCGGTACCCAGACCCATATACCAGGTGCTCTGACGGCCTTCGCTGTTGCGGCCCATATCGTAGATATAGTTGTTCGCGAAGTACCACTCTTTGAACGGACCAAAGCTCAGGTCAGTATTGGTCAGCTTGTCGATAGAGAAACGTGGCTCAATTTCCATAAACAGCGGGGAACCGTGGTTCCAGATACCGCGAGAGTTACCGTCGCCACCGAAGAAACGCGGCGCATCGACGTAACCATAGAAATCAAACCAGTCTTTCTTAGCGAAGGCTTCATATTCCAGATAGGTGTCGTTACGCAGCGTCGGCCCGAAACGGGTGTGGTAGCTGCCTACCACGTTGACGCTCTGATGCCACCAGTCGGAAAGGTACTGTGGTTTGTCATTTTCTGCTGCACCGGCAGTGAAAGACGCGGAGAGTGCCACTAAAGCACCGGCTGCTAATAATGTTTTTTTCATATGTTTGCCACTGATAAAAAATCCCTAACGGGAATGAAAGTAAGCGTCGAAGCTTTACAAAATGTTTCGTATTTCTGCGTGCCTATTATAAGAATCATTGCTCACAAAAATCAGTTACGGGTCACACATTTTTCATATACGTAATCGATTGCGTTCACGTTTGCGTAGATTGAACGGCGGCGATTGTACTTATCTTGTGAATGATTGCCAATCTTCAAAAAAAAGAGATGAATGGGTGAGAGGGGATATGGGGGAAAATTTGCGCCAGAGATGTCTGGCGCGAAGCTGTGCTTACTGTACGGTAGCGGGCTGAATATCGTGAACGCGAACAAACCCGAGTTGCTCCGGCGTAATGCCATTCAGCTGTAGCGGAATATCGACATCGCTGGGCGCGAGAATACTGGCTGGCGCGTTAATGAGCTGATTCTGCACGTTAACTTCCTGGAAGTTGTCGGTTGTGCCCTGAATCTGACCGTATTCTACCGTGCCGCTAAACGCCGGTAGCGCATCGTTAGACTCGCCCTGGATACGCAGCGTTACCGCCGTACCCTGCGCGTTTGGCGCGATGTTGCGCAAAGACAGGCGCAGCGTGCCTATCTGGCTCTTCAGCAGCGCAGCCGTATTGGAACCGGGAATGATGTACGCACCGCTGGCAGATTTCGCATTCAACGCGTTCTGCTGGCTGATCTTCACCGTTTCTTTGTTCAGTTTGGTCATTTCCTGATTGAGCGTACTGATACTTTCGTGCATCTGACGAACCTCGGCTTGCTGTGCGCAGGCAGTCAGGCTAAAGAGGCTTCCCAGTACGGCAATTCTTAGGTAACGTCTTGTCATTATGTCTGTTTCCTTATGGTCGGGATCACGTAATGGTAGATCGCAAAAGGGATTCTGGCATCGATCCATTGTCTCAAAAACGCTCTTCCTTTGTTGTCGAGCCATATCAGGGTAAAATAGGTTTCAGTTACCACCTCATAGTCAGGACGATGTATGCACTGCCCATTCTGTCTCGCCGTAGATACCAAAGTGATCGACTCTCGTCTGGTTGGCGAGGGCTCCTCCGTCCGCCGCCGTCGGCAATGCCTGGTTTGCAACGAACGTTTCACCACGTTTGAAGTGGCTGAACTGGTGATGCCGCGCGTCGTAAAAAGCAATGATGTGCGCGAACCATTCAATGAAGACAAGCTGCGTAGCGGCATGCTGAAAGCGCTGGAAAAGCGTCCCGTCAGTGCCGATGACGTCGAAATGGCGATCAATCACATTAAATCGCACCTGCGCGCCACCGGGGAACGTGAAGTGCCGAGCAAACTGCTGGGTAACCTGGTGATGGAACAGTTGAAAAAGCTCGATAAAGTGGCCTATATCCGCTTTGCGTCGGTTTATCGCAGCTTCGAAGATATTAAAGAATTCGGCGAAGAGATCGCTCGTCTACAGGACTAAGCTATGCACGACGAAATGTACATGGCGCGCGCGCTGAAACTTGCCGCGCGTGGTCGCTTCACCACTCATCCGAACCCGCGTGTCGGCTGCGTCATTGTCAATCAGGGCGAAATCGTCGGCGAAGGTTTTCACTACCGGGCTGGTGAGCCGCACGCGGAAGTTCATGCGTTGCGCATGGCGGGCGAAAAAGCCAAAGGCGCGACGGCGTATGTGACGCTTGAACCCTGTAGTCATCACGGTCGCACGCCACCTTGCTGCGACGCGCTGATTGCCGCAGGTGTTTCCCGCGTGGTGACCGCCATGCAGGACCCCAATCCCCAGGTGGCCGGACGCGGGCTTTATCGCCTGCAACAGGCGGGTATCGAGGTCAGCCACGGCCTGATGATGAGTGAAGCGGAAGCGCTGAACAAAGGCTTCCTGAAACGCATGCGTACAGGCTTCCCGTATGTTCAGCTCAAACTTGGCGCGTCGCTGGACGGGCGTACGGCGATGGCGAGCGGCGAAAGCCAGTGGATTACCTCGCCGCAAGCGCGTCGCGATGTGCAGCGTCTGCGCGCAGAGAGCCACGCAATTCTCACCAGCAGCGCCACGGTGCTCGCCGACGACCCGGCGTTAACCGTACGCTGGAATGAACTGAGCGCGGAGACTCAGTCGCTTTATGCCGAGGAAAACCTGCGCCAGCCGATACGTATTGTGATCGATAGCCAGAACCGCGTTACGCCCGAGCACCGCATCGTGCAGCAGCCCGGCGAAACCTGGTTTGCACGTACGCAAAGCGATGAACGCCACTGGCCAGAAAGCGTAAAATCGATGATTACGCCAGAGCATAATGGTCATGTTGATCTGGTTTTACTGATGATGCAGCTTGGTAAACAGCAGATTAACAGCATCTGGGTGGAGGCCGGCCCGACGCTTGCTGGCGCGCTGATTCAGGCGGGGGTCGTTGATGAGCTTATTGTCTACGTAGCGCCTAAACTATTAGGCAGCGATGCGCGTGGATTATGTGTCCTGCCAGGGCTTGAGAAACTGGCCGACGCCCCCCATTTCAAATTCAACGAGATACGCCATGTAGGCCCGGATATTTGCCTGCATTTGACGAACGCGTAATGCCTCCTGAAAAGGGAAGCAGCGCACAGAATATTATGATAAAATCCGCCCCCCTGCGGGGCAAATGAACCCAAAGGAAGAGTATGAACATTATTGAAGCTAACGTTGCTACCCCGGACGCTCGCGTCGCCATCACCATTGCGCGTTTCAACAACTTTATCAACGACAGCCTGCTGGAAGGTGCGATTGACGCCCTGAAACGTATTGGTCAGGTCAAAGATGAAAACATTACCGTTGTTTGGGTGCCTGGCGCTTACGAACTGCCACTGGCGGCTGGCGCGCTGGCGAAAACCGGTAAATATGACGCGGTGATTGCACTGGGTACGGTTATCCGTGGCGGCACTGCACACTTCGAATATGTCGCTGGCGGGGCAAGCAATGGCCTGGCGCACGTCGCTCAGGACAGCGAAATCCCGGTAGCCTTTGGTGTTCTCACCACTGAAAGTATTGAACAAGCCATCGAACGTGCTGGCACCAAAGCCGGTAACAAAGGTGCAGAAGCTGCACTGACCGCGCTTGAGATGATTAATGTATTGAAAGCCATTAAGGCCTGATTTTTTTGTAAGGGGAATTCCGTGAAACCTGCTGCTCGTCGCCGCGCCCGTGAGTGTGCCGTTCAGGCGCTTTACTCCTGGCAGTTGTCCCAGAACGACATCGCCGATGTTGAATACCAGTTCCTGGCGGAACAGGACGTCAAAGATGTAGACGTAATGTACTTCCGTGAACTGCTGTCCGGGGTGGCGACTAACAGCGCGTACCTCGATGGATTGATGAAACCTTACCTGTCTCGTCTGCTCGAAGAGCTGGGTCAGGTGGAAAAAGCGGTGCTGCGTATCGCGCTGTTCGAGCTGTCCAAACGTGATGATGTGCCGTATAAAGTGGCCATCAACGAAGCTATCGAACTGGCAAAAACCTTTGGCGCTGAAGACAGCCACAAGTTTGTCAACGGCGTGCTGGATAAAGCAGCTCCTGCAATCCGCCCCAAGAAAAAGTAATCTGCAGGCCGGTGCGAGTGTGGTTTTTGCCGCATTCCCCGGCCTTGTTTTATTCTCCTGCAGAGGCATAACGTATGGCATGCGGCGAATTTTCCCTGATTGCCCGTTATTTTGACCGCGTAAGAAGCGCCCGCTTTGATGTTGAGACCGGAATCGGTGACGACTGCGCGTTGCTCAATATTCCCGAAAAACAGACCCTGGCAATCAGCACCGACACTTTGGTGTCCGGCATTCATTTTCTTCCTGATATCGACCCCGCCGACCTGGCGTATAAAGCGCTGGCTGTAAACGTCAGCGATCTCGCGGCAATGGGCGCAGACCCGGCATGGCTGACGCTTGCCCTGACGCTGCCGTCGGTGGATGAACGCTGGCTTGAAGCGTTCAGCGATAGTCTGTTTGAACAACTCGATTACTACGATATGCAGTTGATTGGTGGCGACACGACGAAAGGTCCGCTTTCCATGACGCTGGGTATTCATGGCTACGTGCCTGTCGGCCGGGCACTGAAGCGCTCGGGCGCAAAACCGGGCGACTGGATTTATGTCACCGGTACGCCGGGGGATAGCGCCGCCGGGCTGGCGATTCTGCAGAACCGCCTGAGAGTGAGCGATGAAACGGATAACGCGTATCTGGTTAAACGCCACCTGCGCCCGACGCCGCGCATTCTGCAAGGGCAGGCGCTGCGCGACCTCGCCAGTTCGGCGATCGATCTTTCCGACGGCCTGGTTTCCGATCTCGGCCATATTCTGAAAGCCAGCGAATGCGGCGCGCGAATCGACCTGGATGCACTCCCTTATTCTGAGGCGATGCAGCGTCATGTTGACGGCGAACAGGTGATGCGCTGGGCACTTTCTGGCGGAGAAGATTACGAACTGTGCTTCACCGTACCGGAACTTAACCGCGGCGCGCTGGACGTGGCGTTAAGCCATCTTGGCGTGCCGTTTACCTGCATCGGCCAGATGAGCGCTGACGTAGACGGAATGCATTTTCAACGCGGCGGCGACGTCGTGACGTTCGACTATAAGGGATTCGATCACTTTGGCTAGCAAAGACGTGGCGAAAAGCCGTCTCAATTTACGCAACCCCTGGCACCTGCTGGCGGTCGGTTTCGGTAGCGGCTTAAGCCCGATTGTGCCGGGGACAATGGGGTCGCTGGCTGCGATTCCCTTCTGGTATCTGATGACCTTCCTGCCGTGGCAGCTCTATTCGCTGGTGGTGATGCTCAGTATTTGTATCGGCGTGTATTTGTGTCACCAGACGGCAAAAGACATGGGCGTCCACGACCATGGCAGCATCGTGTGGGATGAGTTCGTCGGCATGTGGATTACGTTGATGGCGCTGCCGACGATGGACTGGCAGTGGGTTGCCGCCGGGTTTGTGATTTTCCGTATTCTCGATATGTGGAAACCGTGGCCGATTCGCTGGTTCGACCGCAACGTTCACGGCGGTATGGGGATTATGGTTGACGACATCGTCGCTGGGGTGATTTCGGCGGGGATACTGTATTTTATCGGGCACCATTGGCCGATTGGTGTGATTTAGGGGGGAGGATTTTTCCCCCCTCACCCTAACCCTCTCCCGCAGGGAGAGGGGACCGACCGCGGAAATATTCAAGACCTGCTCTGGTTTTCACCCTCTCCCGGTGGGAGAGGGCCGGGGTGAGGGGCCTTACTTAAACCCTACTACCGGATGCGGCTGATACGGTGTTTCCAGCTCCGCAATCTGTTCCGGTTCCAGCGTTAAATCCACCGCGTTCAACAACTCATCTAACTGCTCTTCCCGCGATGTGCCGATAATCGGTGCCGCCACCCCCGGTTTGCTCAACAGCCACGCCAGCGCCGTCTGGGCGCGGGTAGCGCCAAGATCGTCCGCTACGTGCGCCAGCCGATCGGCAATTTGCGCATCGTTCGCTTCGGTGGTGCTGTAGAGCGTGTTACCAAACTCATCGGACACCAGACGCGCGGTGGTTTCGCCCCACGGGCGGGTTAAGCGTCCACGCGCCAGCGGGCTCCAGGGGATCACCGCCACGCCTTCGCGGTTGCACAGCGGCAGCATTTCATTCTCTTCTTCACGGTAAATCAGGTTGTAGTGATCCTGCATGGTAACGAACGGCGCCCAGCCATGCTGTTTTTGCAGCGCCAGCGCATGAGCAAACTGCCGCGCGTGCATCGAGGACGCGCCGATATAACGTGCTTTCCCCGCTTTCACTACATCGTTTAACGCTTCCAGCGTCTCTTCAATCGGCGTGCTGTAATCCCAGCGGTGAATTTGCAGCAGGTCGACGTACTCCATCCCCAGGCGTTTCAGGCTGTCATCGATGGATCGCAGAATTTGCGCGCGGGAAAGTCCCTCCGCCAGGTCACCGACCTGATGATAAACCTTGGTCGCGACCACGACGTCTTCACGGCGAGAGAAATCGCGCAGGGCGCGGCCTACTATCTCTTCGCTGCTGCCGTCTGAATAGCTGTTGGCGGTGTCGAAAAAATTAATGCCACCTTCAAGAGCGCGATGAATGATAGGGCGGCTGCTCTCTTCGGGTAAGGTCCAGGCGTGTTTGCCCCGATCCGGTTCGCCAAAGGTCATGCAGCCCAGGCAAAGACGGGAAACCCGAAGGTCGGTGTGTCCTAAGAGGTTGTATTGCATGGTTCCGCTCCTGCTTATAAGGTTTACCTTTAAGCATAGCAGGAGCGGAGAGGAGGGTTATGCCAGCCAGTTCGCGATTTTGGCTTCGATGCCTGCCGCGTCAAGACCAAGGTCGGCGCGGATCTCTTCCTGTGTGCCCTGAGGAATGAAGAAGTCCGGCAGGCCGATATTCAGCACTGGCACCGCTTTACGGTTTGCCATCAGCACCTCGTTAACGCCACTGCCTGCGCCGCCCATGATGGCGTTCTCTTCCAGCGTTATCAGCACATCGTGTTGCTCAGCCATTTCAAGAATCAGACTTTCATCAAGCGGTTTCACAAAACGCATATCCACCAGTGTGGCGTTGAGTTTCTCTGCGACCGCCGCGGCGTCAGGTAACAGCGTCCCGAAGTTCAGAATGGCGATTTTCTCGCCCTGACGTTTCACCACGCCTTTGCCGAGCGGCAGTTTCTCCAGCGGCTGAAGTTCAGCGCCGGTGCCGCAGCCGCGCGGATAACGCACAGCGCTCGGGCCGTCGTTGTAGTGATAACCGGTATACAACATCTGACGACACTCGTTTTCATCGCTCGGCGTCATGATGACCATCTCCGGGATGCAGCGCAGGAACGAGAGGTCAAACGCGCCCTGGTGCGTCTGCCCGTCAGCGCCGACAATCCCCGCGCGGTCGATGGCGAACATCACCGGCAGTTTCTGGATAGCCACATCGTGGATAACCTGGTCGTAGGCGCGTTGCAGGAAGGTGGAGTAAATCGCCACAATCGGTTTGTTCCCGCCAATCGCCAGGCCCGCGGCGAAGGTCACCGCATGTTGTTCGGCGATTGCCACGTCAAAGTACTGGTCTGGGAATTTTTTCGAAAATTCGACCATGCCGGAGCCTTCACGCATTGCAGGCGTCACCGCCATCAACTTGCTGTCTTTAGCCGCCGTTTCACACAGCCAGTCGCCGAAAATTTTAGAATAAGAGGGCAGGCCGCCGCTGCTTTTCGGCAATTTTCCGCTGGTATGGTCAAATTTAGGCACCGCATGGAATGTAATAGGATCTTTTTCGGCAGGCTCGTAGCCGCGCCCTTTTTTGGTCATGATGTGCAGGAACTGCGGGCCTTTAAGGTCACGCATGTTTTTCAGCGTATTCACCAGACCCAGCACATCGTGGCCGTCGACCGGGCCAATGTAGTTAAAGCCCAGCTCTTCAAACAGCGTGCCAGGCACCACCATGCCTTTGATATGCTCTTCGGTGCGCTTAAGCAGTTCTTTAATCGGCGGTACGCCGGAGAACACTTTTTTGCCGCCTTCGCGCAGAGAAGAGTAGAGCTTGCCGGAAAGCAGTTGCGCCAGATGGTTATTCAGCGCGCCGACGTTCTCGGAAATCGACATCTCGTTGTCGTTCAGCACGACCAGCATGTCAGGTTTGATATCACCCGCGTGGTTCATCGCTTCAAAGGCCATGCCTGCGGTGATCGCGCCATCGCCAATCACGCATACTGTGCGACGCTGCTTCTCTTCACGTGCGGCGGCAACGGCGATGCCAATCCCGGCAGAAATAGAGGTAGAAGAGTGACCGACGCTTAATACGTCATATTCACTCTCACCGCGCCACGGGAACGGGTGCAGGCCGCCTTTCTGACGAATGGTGTCAATTTTGTCGCGGCGTCCGGTCAGGATTTTATGCGGATAGGCCTGATGACCCACGTCCCAAATCAGCTGATCGAACGGCGTATTGTAGACATAGTGCAGCGCCACGGTGAGTTCCACCGTGCCAAGCCCGGAGGCGAAGTGTCCGCTGGAACGGCTCACGCTGTCGAGCAGGTAACGACGCAGTTCATCGCACAGCTTCGGCAGGCTCTCTTTTGGCAGCAGGCGCAACTCCTGAGTGGAATCGACCAACGCCAGGGTCGGGTATTTGGCAATATCAAAACTCATCAGAGACTCATTTATTGTTTATTTGTCGCGCAGGATGATGTAGTTCGCCAGCGCTTCCAGTGCAGTAGTATCCAGTGACTGTGCGGCCAGTTCAGTTAACGACTGACGGGCCTCTTCAATCAGGTCACGGGCTTTAGTGCGGGCTTGCTCAAGGCCCAGCAGTGCGGGATAGGTGCTTTTGCCTAATTGCTGATCGGCACCCTGGCGCTTTCCGAGGGTCGCAGTATCACCCACCACATCCAGAATGTCATCCTGAACCTGGAATGCCAGGCCGATACATTCAGCGTACTTATCCAGCAGTGGCAAAGCGCTACGGCCTTTCTCGCCTGCGCTCAATGCACCTAAACGCACAGCGGCGCGAATCAACGCACCGGTTTTATGACGGTGAATACGCTCAAGCGCTGCCAGATCAACATGCTTACCTTCTGCATCGAGATCCAGCGCCTGACCGCCGCACATGCCCGCGACGCCGCTGGCCTGTGCCAGTACAGAAACCATCGCCAGGCGATCGCGGTCCGACACGTTGGTCATCGGCGCATCACTCAGTATAGAAAACGCCAGCGTTTGCAGGGCATCGCCGGCCAGAATTGCATTCGCTTCGCCAAATTTAATGTGGCAGGTCGGTAGGCCGCGACGCAGATCGTCATCGTCCATTGCCGGAAGATCGTCATGCATCAGCGAATAGGCATGAATGCACTCGACGGCGGCAGCGGGGGCGTCAAGCGTGAGCTGATCGACGCCAAACATTTTCCCGGTAGCGTATACCAGGAACGGACGCAGGCGTTTACCGCCTAATAATGCGCCATACTGCATCGCTTCAACCAGCGGAGTGTTCTGAAAGGGCTGAGGCTCAATAAAACGCCGCAACGCGCTGTTGGCGTGTTCGACGCAGGCATTTAACTGCTGCGAAAAATCCATTTATTCATTGTCCGGCGTAAAAGGGGTCAGAGAAGCGTTGTCGTTGTCTGCCAGCAGGATCTGCACGCGTTGTTCCGCCTGTTGCAGCTTGGACTGCCCCTGACGCGCCAGCTGTACGCCGCGCTCGAATTCGTTCAGTGCCTCTTCCAGCGGAAGATCGCCGCTTTCGAGACGATTAACGATCTGCTCCAGTTCGGTGAGTGCAGTTTCGAAACTGGCCGGGGCTTCATTTTTCTTTGGCATAGTGAATGATCAGCTCTATTTATATCGCGATGACGACTATGGTAGCCCAGTCGCGTCCTGAATCAAATAACACACAATGGTATATGGGAAACCGCGCAGCTTAACCACGAAGATGGTATACTCCGCGACCTGGATGCAGGTACCCCGGTGCGCTGCAGTACAAATTTTACCTACAGCCCGCATCGGGCTTGCCAACGAACCATTGCCGCCATGAAGTTTATCATTAAATTGTTCCCGGAAATCACCATCAAAAGCCAATCTGTGCGGTTGCGCTTTATTAAAATTTTAACCGGGAACATTCGTAACGTTCTAAAGCATTATGACGAGACGCTTGCCGTTGTTCGTCACTGGGATCACATCGAAGTTCGCGCCAAAGATGAAAATCAGCGGCTGGATATCCGTGACGCCCTGACCCGTATTCCGGGCATCCATCATATTCTAGAAGTTGAAGATGTGCCGTTCACCTCGCTGCACGACATCTTTGAAAAAGCGCTGGTGCAGTACCGCGATCAAATTGAAGGCAAAACCTTCTGCGTGCGCGTGAAACGTCGTGGTAAACACGAATTCACCTCGATTGAGATCGAGCGCTACGTTGGCGGCGGTCTGAATCAGCATGTTGAATCCGCGAAAGTGAAGCTGACCAACCCGGACGTCACCGTTAACCTGGAAATCGAAAACGATCGCCTGCTGCTGGTCAAAGGCCGTTATGAAGGTATTGGCGGTTTCCCGATCGGTACCCAGGAAGATGTGCTGTCGCTGATTTCCGGCGGTTTCGACTCCGGCGTCTCCAGCTACATGCTGATGCGTCGCGGCTGTCGCGTGCACTACTGCTTCTTTAACCTTGGCGGCGCGGCGCACGAAATCGGTGTTCGTCAGGTTGCGCATTACCTGTGGAACCGCTTCGGTAGTTCCCACCGCGTGCGTTTTGTTGCCATTAACTTCGAACCGGTGGTTGGCGAAATTCTCGAGAAAATCGACGATGGCCAGATGGGCGTGGTGCTGAAACGTATGATGGTGCGTGCGGCATCGAAAGTGGCTGAACGCTACGGCGTACAGGCGCTGGTGACCGGTGAAGCGCTGGGGCAGGTTTCCAGCCAGACGCTGACCAACCTGCGTTTAATTGATAACGTCTCCGACACGTTGATTTTGCGCCCGCTGATCTCCCACGATAAAGAGCACATCATCAATCTGGCGCGTGAAATCGGTACGGAAGACTTTGCGCGTACCATGCCGGAATATTGCGGCGTGATCTCGAAAAGCCCGACCATCAAAGCGGTGAAAGCGAAAATCGAAGCGGAAGAAGAGCACTTCGATTTCAGCATCCTGGATGACGTGGTGGCAAATGCCAACAACCTCGACATTCGCGAAATTGCGCAGCAGACCGAGCAGGCAGTGGTGGAAGTCGAAACCGTCAGCGGTTTTGGCGACAACGATGTGATCCTGGATATTCGTTCCGTTGATGAGCAGGATGACAAACCGCTGAAAGTGGAAGGCGTGGAAATTGCATCTCTGCCGTTCTACAAGCTGAGCACCCAGTTCGGCAACCTCGACCAGGGCAAAAACTACCTGCTGTGGTGCGAGCGCGGCGTGATGAGCCGCCTGCAGGCGCTTTACCTGCGCGAGCAGGGCTTTGCCAATGTGAAGGTTTATCGCCCGTAAGTGCATGGTTATTGCTGAAGAAAAAACCTCGCGACGCGAGGTTTTTTTATGCCTGCGGTTGTCGGATAGCGGCTGCGCCTTATCCGACCTTGTATCTTGAACTGGTAGCTGATTAGCTATCAGCTACAAAAGGTATTTTTACGGACATGCGGAGGTTATTCGTGGTGGGTACAATTCGGGTTTCAGGGGGGAAAGGGATGGAGTGAATTGCAAATGGATCTACGCGATGCGGGTTGGCATGATATAGGTGATGTGCGTTTTCAACTGACTATTCCTGGTGGCTCGCTGGTAAGCCTTCAGGCAAGCTTATCTATCTGGGTCAATGAGTCTGGAAAACTGTTGTTATATTTATCCAATTCAAAGGTACTTTATTTCGTTGTTATCAGTATCTTTTTAGGTGTTGCACTGGCAATTAGCGGAATAAAAATATCAACAAATAAGTTATATCATCGGTTGTTTCAGCAAAATGAAAGCTGTAAAAACGGTTATGCGTTATTTCTTGCTGATATTGGGATGGGGGGGGGTAAACAGAACGTCCTGTGGGTTTGTTGCCTGGTCCGAGGTAAATTCTGTTGTTTTGTTAGGGCGCCATGATTATATTTTGATGAAAGGATCTCATTATGCGTGGATTCCACATGAGATCCGGGATGAATTACGAAAACCCGCCATCCATTTCATCCAAAAACAAATTGCGATTCATAATATAGCTTAATAGCCGTAGGCTCGATAAGCGCAGCGCCATCGGGCATTTGATGGAAATAATAGGGTAAACATATGGAAATAACTCAATCAAACATAAATTCTAATAATGTCAGATACAGCGTTAATATTCCGGCAGGTTGTCTGTCTTTTAAACATTATACGTGGGCAAGTTCTCTTGTTCGGAGGCATTTACCCCGGCGGCCAGCATGGCTGGTGTGGATGAAAAAGATACTAATATTTAGTGGGGTTCTTTTCATATTTTATTTCGTTAATAGCCATTATCATCTCGCAGTGTCTGTATGGCGAATAGGTGCAGAACATTATAGCGTTAGAATACGAAATAATAATGTGCTTACGTTTTTTTTGACAATATTTATCCTTGGTTCGATATTTACTCGTATTATGTTTCATCGTTACTTTATTCATGTTCGTCATAACTTCTTTGCGGTGAGTGAGTTTGTACTCCATGGCTATTGTCTGGAGTTAACCTATTCTGGTGTTCAATGGAAAAGTAATAATGGCTACGCATTCATACCCTGGTCAAAGACAAAAGGTATTTTAAGTGATGGTCATAATGACTACATTGACCTGGGTATACAGGGCTTTTTATGGATCCCGATTAATTTGCCTGGATATCCGCGCAAAGCGCTTTTGGATTTTTGTCACCAACAGATTGCCGCCAGTAAGATTACCGATAAGTAATGCCGCTTGCTGGCAACACCGTAACCCCTGGTGCTAAAGTACCTCCTCAACACCAGCGGCGAGGACAGCATGCAAAAAGTACACAAGTACATGGAAATCAAAGAGAAGATCAAAAAAGATATTCTCAGCCTGAAATATAAGAAAGGCGAAAGCATCCCTTCCGAGCGCGATCTGGCGGCGATTTATGACGTCACTCGCGTGACGGTACAGAAGGCGATGGCGAGCCTGGTACAGGAGGGGTTTATTGAGCGCATTCATGGCAAGGGCATGTTTGTGCTGAAAAACACCGAATCAAATATCTACATTCTTAACAACGAGAAGAGCGACAGCATTCTGGGTTTTTCCCGTGAGTTTCAGGGGCAGGTTGCAGTGACCAGTCAACTGATTGATTTTAAGCAGATTAAAGCCGATGATGCGCTGGCCGCGCAGCTTGATATTGCGTCAGGCGACGAAGTTTGGTTTATCCGCCGAATTCGTCTGCTTGATGGTGAACCGGTACTGATTGAAGACAGTAATATTCCTTGTCGGGTCATTGATACCATTCCAGAATCGGTGCTGAAAGAGGGGTCGCTGTATGGCTATATCGAAACGTTCACGAATAAAAAAATCAAAGATGCCGATTCGCTGATTGAAGCCGCGTTGTTTGATGGCGAACAGGCGTCGCTGCTGAATATCGTGCCAGGGCTGCCGATGCTTAAGATAACTGAAGTGACCCGACTGGGTGGCGGCAGAGTATTTAACTACTCCATCAGCTACAACCGCGCCGATATATTCCGGGTGAAGAACATGCGTATTGAGCGTTAAGAAACAGGCCGGGGTATGCACCCCGACCCACCCGTTCTACGCCTGAATCAGGCTAGCCGCTCCGGCATCCAGCGCCAGCGTACAGCGAGCATGGTTTTTTACCAGCGTTGAGGGGATATCTGCCGTCGGCGCGCTGTTCAGCGTCGTGGCGACAATCTCCGCTTTCTTCTCTCCATTCGCCATCACGATAATCTGTTGCGCTTCCAGTAACGTTTTCAACCCCTGGGAAATACCATGCGTGACGTCGCGCGCGCCGCCGAAATATTTGACGGATACCGCTTTGGTGATGGGATCCAGCGGAACGATATGGCAACGGTTGTTGAGGTCCGCGCCGGGTTCGTTGAAGCCAATATGTCCGTTCATGCCAATGCCCAGCACCAGAATATCAATGCGTCCATGTTCCGCGATGAAGGCATCGACGTGCTGGCATTCCGCTTGCGGGTTCGCCGTCAGCCCGTCAAAAAAGCAGATTTGATCCGGGCGAAGCGGCAGCTTATCGAAGAGATGGCTATATACCATCTCCCGACAGCTGCCTTTATCCTCGCGCCCCAGCCCGAGCCACTCATCCAGACCAACAAATGCGGCGCGTGAGAGATCAAGCCCTTGCTGGCTGGCTTCAACCAGCACCTTAAAGACGCCAAGCGGGGTATCGCCACCAGCAATGCAGACCAGCGCATCGGGTTTGTTTTTCAGCGTCTGGATAACCTGTTGACCGACATATTCACACAGTGCGGGGTAATCCTGGCGAATTTCAATATTCATTTTGCATCCTTAGCGTATTGCGGAAGATAGCGTTGGTTGACGTCCAGATACTCATCAAGAATCTGCTCTGCAATGGTTGCCGAAGGCACCAGCGGGTTGATGCTCAGCGCCAGTAAAGCGGTATCGTAATCACCGGTAACGGCGGCTTCGACGGTAAGCTCTTCGTAGGCTTTCACGCTCTGAATCAAACCACGAATTTTCACTGGCAGGCGGCCATAAGCGACAGGGTGCGCGCCATGCTTGTCGATAACCGCATTGGTCTCAAGGGTGACGTGATCCGGCAGATCCGGCGTGGTGCCGTTGTTGACGGTGTTGACCACGTGGATCTCTTTTTTATCGTTATAAATAGTGCTGATGATTGAACAGGCGGTATCGGAGTACCATGCACCTCCGCGTTTCTCCAGTTCTTTTGGTTTATGATTCAGGTGTTCATCCTGATAAAGCTCAAATAGACGTTTCTCTATTTCGCGCGTTTGTTCGCCACGCGTGCCCTTCGTGGCGGCATCCTGCTGCGCGGTTTCCACCATTTCGCGATTGAGGAAAAAGTATTTCAGGTAGGAAATCGGATACATATGCAGCGCCTGAGCAAAACGGGCAGTGAAGCCGATATCCGGGATATTTTTCAACGAGTTGTTGGCGCTGCCTTCGGCGAGCTTGTTAATAAAATCATCGGTTTTATCTTCACCGTGAATGGCGATGCGGTCGGCAAAAATCAGGTGGTTCAGGCCGATAATGCGCGTATCGACAGCGGACTTTTCCACGCTATATGCTTTGGCGATATCCATCATCATGCTGTTCGCGCCGCTACAAATACCAATGGTTTTAATATTGCTGTGGCGGGTAATCGCCTCGGTGACAATACCTGCCGGGTTGGTAAAGTTAATCAGCCATGCATTGGGGCACCATTTTTCCATATCTCGGCAGATATCGAGCAGCACGGGAATGGTTCGCTGCGCTTTCATAAAACCGCCCGGGCCAGTGGTTTCCTGGCCGAGTACACCATACTTCAGCGGAATACGCTCATCGGTGATACGGGCTTCAAGAAAACCGACGCGCAGTTGGGTGGTCACAAAGTCGGCGTCTTTCAGCGCTTCTTCGCGATCCAGCGTCAGGTGAATGTTCATCGGCACGCCAGCCTGCTGCACCATCCGCTGCGCCAGCTTTCCAACGATCTCCAGCTTCTCTTTTCCTTCCTCAATATCCAGAAGGTAGTAGTCGGTAACGGGTAATTCAGCGTAGCGCTTAATAAATCCGTCAATTAATTCCGGCGTATAGCTGGACCCGCCACCAATGGTGACAACTTTAAGCTTTTGCATAGGACATCCTTTTATTAAGCGGATTCTGTGGTGGCGAAAGCGTCTTCGCCTTTTTCTTCTGCCAGCTCTCTTTCAACCTGCTTGCGTTCGGCGAGTTTGAAAAAGGGGAGGTAAATCAGAGCTGAGATGACAATGGTGCAGATGGACCAAATCACCGCCGGAATATTTCCCCCTGTGACAAACCAGGCAGCGAAAATAGGCGGCATGGTCCAGGGGATTTGCAGAACAGGGCGGCCAATAATGTCGAAATACATCAGGCAATAGGTGGCGGTGCACAGCAGCATCGGCGTCAGGGTGAAAGGGATCATTAGCAGCGGGTTAAAGACGACCGGGCAACCAAATATCACCGGTTCGTTGATGCAAAATACCGCAGGCGTGACTGAGAGTTTACCCACCGAGCGATAAAGTTTGCTGCGAGAACGCAGCATCGCCAGCACCAGACCCAGCGTTGCGCCCGTACCGCCGATACACATAAAGACGATATAAAAACCATCGGCGGTAATATGGGGAATGGGCTGGTGGTTAAGATAAGCCTGGGTGTTCTCCGCGATGTATTTTAAAAAAATCGGGCTGGTAATACCGGATAACACGTTATCGCCGTGAATACCGCAGCACCAGAGCAGAGAAATCAGGAAAATCAGAGTAAGCATACCCGGCAGTGAGCCAAGGCCGCTAACCAGGGGGCTGACCAGCCAGGTGAAAAAACTATTGATATCGAAGTTGAGTAATACCCGAATCAGCCACACCAGGGTGATGACAAAAATGGCCGGAATCAGGCTGGAAAAAGATTGTGCGACCGCAGGCGGCACGCCATCGGGCAGGCTAATAACCAGGTTGCGCGTAATAAAAAAACGCAGAGTTTGAACGGTAAATATCGCCAGAATAATGGCTGAGAAAAGACCCGCTGCGCCAAGGTTATCAACGTTAAGCTGATATTCATTATTTAACTGCGCCAGTAAAAAAACGACAACGGAAACTACGCTACAGGTTATCGCGCTGAGCTTATATTCTTTCGCTAAATTATAACTGATGCCAATTGATGAAATTAAGCCAATGGCGCCAAAGGTGACTGCCGCAGGAGCGCTAAGCTTAGCAGCAAAAGGCCCAAGTAACTCCGCCCAGCCTGGGATGGGCAAATTGGCCAGAATGAGGAACAGACTTCCGGTAATGGTAAAGGGAAGCGTCAAAACAATGCCGTTACGCACGGCGACCAGATGTTTATCTTCCCCGATCCTAATCAGCAACGGAATAATACGATTTTCAATAAATGTGACCACGAGAAATGCCTCCAGTGAGGTGTTGTATTTCCCCTGTTTATTAAATCTCTTTCTCAGGAGTTTAACTGGTATATACCAGTTGATGCGGAGTTTTTCACGGATTGATTTCCGAGTCAATGCGTTGCCAAAAGGCAAGTTTTGTTAAATATCTAATTGAATAAATGATGTTTTTTTATGGGGTGACAGTACGGGTCAGGAAATTAAGAGGGGAAAAAAGTGATGTTCTGTGAGCGCTCGCACAAAAAATCGAAGGCCCGATAAGCGCAGCGCCATCGGGCGTTTCAAACGGGTTACTCGTAGTAGTTATAAATCCCCGCCGCCATCACCAGCTGTGAGGCAACTTCATGGGCTTTTTCACGCCCAACCAATAAGTCGATGATCTTCAGGCCAAAATCAATCGAGGTGCCAGGCCCCTGGCTGGTGAGCAGATTTACACGAGGATCCCACGCGACGCGCCGGTCCATCCACTGATCTTCCGGGATCTGATCCTTCAGCGTCGGGAAGCCGGTCATGTTACCGACAGGGAAGAGATTGTGCGGGACCAGTACGGTGGCGGGCGCGGCGCAAATTGCGGCCACAATACGCCCGGAGAGGTGGAACTGACGCACGGTTTCAATCAACAACGGGCTATCGCGGAAGCACTCTGCGCCTTTGATGCCGCCCGGCAGGATGATGATGTCGTAATCGCCATCGGCAACTTCCACCAGCGGGGCATCGGCCAGCAGCTTCACGCCGCGCGAGCAGACGATAGTCAGGTTGCCATCGCTGGCGACGCTTGCCGTGGTGACGTTAATGCCGCCGCGAACCAGCAGGTCGATCGTGGTGACGGCTTCCGTCTCTTCACTACCAGGTGCGAGGCAAATCAGTGCCGACGCGCTCATATTCACTCTCCTTACGTTTAATCTGTTCATACAGGCGGGTGTTTTCCGGCAGGCTAAGACCGTGGGCGCGGGCGCGTCGGAGCAGATAACCGGTGATATAGTCGATTTCCGTGTGTCGCAGCGCCCGAACATCCTGAAGCATGGAGGAGATATTTTCTCCTGTGCGTTCAATCACCTGGGTGACGTAAAATAGCAGGTTTTCCGTCGAAGTATGAATGCCTTCTCGCGCCATGGTATGGGCAACTTCCGCACAGATAAGCTCAATTTGCGCTAAATGTTGGCTCAGCTCTCCGTTCGGGCAGTTCATCAGCGCGGTCAATGGGTTGATTACGCAGTTTACCGCCAGCTTGCGCCACATCGCCGAGTGGATGTTGTCGTGCCAGGCGACATCGGGCAGCACGTCCTGCAGGGTAACCGCCAGATGGCTGTAATCGCGATCGTAATGTTTAGCCGGGCCAATGTGCGTGGTGCCGTTGGCGACGTGGATGATGATGTTACCATCACGGCGTGCGGCCTGCGTGGTCGCGCCCAGCAGTAGGGGCTGCGTAACGTCGTTTAACTCTTCTACTGTGCCCATGCCGTTATGGATGAGCAAAATAGGGGACGTTGCCGGCAGTTTCTTTGCCAGCGTTTTTACCGCGTCGGAGACCTGCCAGGCTTTAAGCGTCACCAGCAAAAGGTCACTGTGCGCCAGAAAGTCGGGGTCGTTAGCGGTTACGGACTGATTAAATACCGTGCCATCCAGCTCAAGCAGATTTACGCTACAGTAAGGCTGGGGGACGCGTAGCCAGCCCTGAACATCAAATCCTTTTTTGTATAACGCTGTAAGCCATAGCTGGCCCAGCGCGCCACATCCTAGTACTGTAATTTTCACACTGCCTCCTGAACGGCGTTGACACCCAAATTATAGCCTCGGGCGCTAAGCTTTCGGGGATAACAAGTTGAGTTATGCCGCATTGCAGGTATTATGCAACGCAAAAGTCACTGAGGGAGAGGAAAAGATGCCATCTTTCGATATTGTCTCTGAAGTTGATCTTCAGGAAGCACGCAACGGCGTGGATAACGCGGCGCGTGAAGTTGAATCACGTTTCGATTTTCGTGGCGTAGAAGCAAAAATTGAGCTGAACGATGCGAATAAAACCATCAAAGTGCTGAGTGAGTCTGATTTCCAGGTCAACCAGTTACTGGATATTCTGCGCGCCAAACTGCTCAAACGCGGCATCGAAGGTACGTCCCTGGATGTGCCGGAAGAGTTCGTGCATAGCGGAAAAACCTGGTTTGTGGAAGCGAAGCTGAAGCAGGGTATTGAGAGCGCGATTCAGAAGAAAATCGTTAAGCTCATCAAAGACAGCAAGCTGAAAGTGCAGACGCAAATTCAGGGCGAAGAGATTCGCGTGACCGGGAAATCCCGTGATGATTTGCAGGCGGTGATGGCGCTGGTGCGCGGCGGCGATTTAGGCCAGCCGTTCCAGTTCAAAAACTTCCGCGATTAATCTGTATTGCCGGATGGCGGCTTCGCCTTATCTGGCCTACGGGAATGTTATGTTGCTTCCGTAGGCCCGATAAGCGTAGCGCCATCGGGCATTTCAGGCTCAGGCGACAATAGCCTGCTCCACTTCAAACCGGTTGGTCACTTTGCTGTCGATTTTAACGTAAGCCGAACGCTCATCACCCACCAGCAGCACCTCTTTAATCCCTTCCTTCGCCAACAGTCGCGCCTTCAGGGCATCATCAACCTCGACGCCGTCGGGAATTTCAATGCGTAAACTGCTGACATAAGCCGGTTCGCTCATGGTGACGGCGACCAGCATCCAGATTGTCGCCAGCAGTGCGCCCGCCAGGAACACGGTTTGCGAATCGAAGAAGCCGTCAATCCAGCCGCCCAGCGAGCCGCCGATGGCCACGCCGAGGAACTGGCTGGTGGAGTAAATCCCCATCGCCGTGCCTTTGTAGCCCGCCGGAGACTCTTTACTGATAAGCGACGGTAACAGCGCTTCCATCAGGTTAAAGGCGAGGAAGAAAATCTGCACGCCCGCTACCAGCGCCCAGAAATCGCTGCCGGACCCCCACAACACAATTTCTGCAATCAGCAGCAGGGCGATACACAGCAGAAACACGCGCTTCATTTTGCGCTTCACTTCGGCATAAATAATGAACGGCACCACGGCGATAAACGAGACCAGCATGGTAACCAGATAAATCTTCCAGTGCTCGGGGGCCGGGAAACCTACCGCTTCCAGTTGGCCCGGCAGGGCGACGAAGGTCGACATCAACAGAATGTGCAGACACATAATGCCGAAGTTCAGACGCAGCAGTTTGGGCTCCATCAGCACTTTGCTAAAGCAGCCTTTTACCATGCCGGATTCGCGGTTCAACGTGTGATTATGACTGTTTGGTACGACCCACAGCGTCAGCAGGATGGCCAGCGACGCGAGGATGGCGATCATCCAGAACAACGCATGCAGGCCCAGCTTATGGGTGATAATCGGCCCTAATACCATGGCGATCGCAAAGGTGACGCCAAAACTCACGCCGATAAACGCCATCGCTTTGGTGCGATTCTGTTCGCGAGTGAGGTCGGAAAGCAGCGCCATCACCGCGGCGGCGATCGCCCCGGAGCCTTGTAAGGCGCGGCCAAGAATAATGCCCCAGATGGAGTCTGAGAGCGCGGCAATCACGCTACCGGCGACAAATATCATCAGCCCGCCGATAATCAGCGGTTTGCGGCCAATGCGGTCGGAGAGTAAACCAAAGGGGATCTGGAAGACGGCCTGTGCCAGCCCGTAAATACCAATCGCCAGGCCAATCAGCGCTTCGCTTGCGCCTTGCAGGGCCATACCGTACGTGGTCAGAACCGGCAGGACCATAAACATGCCGAGCATGCGCAACGAAAATACGGTCCCTAAACCCCAGGTCGCGCGCAATTCACCCGGCGTCATTTTGTAATCGTTCATTCCCACCTCATTATTAATCGCCCCATAGTGTAGTGCGGAGCGCAGGCAGGGTAAACAGAGTGTTAATGAGCAAATATTACATTCGTGAATTATTTGTGCGGTATAGAAAAGGCCCCTGCGCGGGGCCCCGGTCTGAAGATCAAATTGCCTGGCGGATCTCGTCAATCACTTCAAGCGATCGCAGTGCATCAGCGGCGTCGATAATCGGCGTCGCCTCGCCGCGAATGACGGCAATAAAGTGATTCAGTTGCAGGATAAACGGGTCGATGGCGTCTATGTGCAACGTTTCACTGATAAGCGGCTCGTGCCAGCCGCTTTTCTCGCCGTAGCGCCACCAGCGCATCTGCGGAATCGCCAGCGCGCCCAACGTGCCGGAAATCAGGTAGCAGTTTTCCGGCGTATGCGCGTAAATCGGATTTTCCGCCGAATTCATCTCCCAGCTCCACGGGCTGACGCTGCAATCGCTTAACACCGCGCTGCCCAGTGTGCCGCGCGCGAAACGTAAATTCACCACCGCGCTGTCTTCGTTAGCAAATCCGCGCGTTTCGCTGGAGGCCATCGCCTGTACCTCTTCAATTTCGCCCAGCAGATAGCGCATCAGATCGATATCGTGCACCAGGTTGACCAGCAGCGGCCCCGCACCGGGCTCGCGTCGCCAGCTCACGTCAAAATAGTCCTCCGGTTTTTGCAGTATCCAGTGGGCGGAAACGGCGACGATATTGCCGAGTTTGCCGCTATCGATGAGCGTTTTCGCTGCCGCCGTCAGGGCGTTATGGCGGCGATGATGACCGACTAATACCGGTACGTTGTGCGCAAGCGCTGCGTCCACCAGTTCACGTGCGCGCTCAGGGGATTCTGCCACCGGTTTTTCCACCAGCACCGGAATACTGCGTGTTACGCAGGCCAGCGCGCAGGGCACATGCAGAGTGTTTGGCGTGGCGTTAATCACCCCGTCTGGCCTGATTTCATCGAGCATTTCCTCGACGTCAGCAAACCACGCTACGCCGAGCTCTGTAGCCAGTTTCCGTGCCTGTTCGGAAGGATCGGCAAGCGCCACCAGCGTAGCGTCTGATGCATGCTGAATAACCTCGATGTGTTTGCGCCCGATGGCGCCGGCGCCGATCACGGCGAGTCTGGTCGGATTCATGATGGGCTCCTGAGCGAAGAGGTAACGGGAGGAACATTGTCGGGTTGGCCCGAGGCAAACCAGCCTTTTGCCGCGACGCCCAGCACGGTGAGCAGCGCCGGAATGCCCAGCAGCAGGAAGACGGTTTCAAATTTGAGGTCCATCGCCAGCATTTCCGCGCCAGCAAAGGCGCTGAGGATCGCCCCGATACGCCCGACACCGTGCATCCAGCTTGAACCGGTGGCGCGCGCCTGGGTGGGGTAAAAGCGTGCAGAGAGCGCGTTCATGCCGGTATTGGCACCGTTCAGGCAGGCGCCGCTAATCAGCGCCAGCAGGCACAGTAGCGTGAAGCTGGCGGCCGCAAAACCAATTGCCATCGTCACCAGCCCGCCAACCGCAAAAATGGCTCCCAGCGCCCGATGTGGGTTAATGCGGTCCATCAGCCACCCGGCAAACAGTGAGCCCACTGTGCCGCCCGCCTGATAGATGGCAGTCATAATTGCCGCCTGGCTAACGGTGAGACCAATCTCTTTCACCAGCGTTGGCAGCCAGCTACCGAGGATGTAAACCAAAAACAGCCCCATAAAGTAGATGAGCCACAGCATCAGCGTGCCGAAGCGGTATTGCGGTGAGAGCACGATGCGCATCGCGTTGCCGCTGACGGGCTGTGTCGGCAACACAAAACTGACGTTATCGGCTATCTGGCCCGGATAGAGACGCTGGAGGATCGCGCAAATCTGCCCGGCGGGGGCTTGCTTGATCACCAGAAAACGCACGGACTCCGGCAACTTCCACAGCAGAATCGGTACAAACAGCAGCGGTAAAATACCGCCCAGCGCCATCAGTGAATGCCAGCCATACATTGGGATCAGCCATGACGCGGTAAAACCGCCAATCGCCGCCCCGAAGGTGAAACCGCAGAAAATCACCGTAATGATGAACGAGCGTTTACGTTCAGGCGCATATTCCGAGACCAGCGTACTGATATTGGGCATCGCCGCGCCCAGGCCTAACCCGGTCATAAAGCGGAAGAAAATCATCTGTTCGATGTTCTGCGAAAACGCGGTGGCGACGGTCCAGAAACCGAAGAAGAAGACGCTGTTGATGATTATCTTTTTGCGGCCCAACCAGTCGGCGAGCGGGCCGGAGAACATCGCCCCCAGAGCCAGGCCAATCAGCGCGGTGCTGATCACAAAGCCCAGTTCATGGTTGCTGACGCCCCATTCTTGTTTCAGCACCGGCGCGATAAACCCCATGATGGCGATATCAAAACCATCCAGCGCAATGACGGCAAACCCTAAAAAAATCACCAGCTTCTGATAGCGGCTGAGCGGCTGGGTGTTAATTAACTCTCTGACGTCCAGGCGTTGAGTCTGAGCCATAACGATTCCTCGGGTGAGTGATTCACAGGAAGGGCTGCGCGGCGTTAAACAGCAGCTGTGCGCGTTGTTGAGCGGGAAGGGCGCCTTGCGCGCCCGCCAGCGGGACTTCGAGAGAAACGGGGAGTGTGGCAGGCAATGCCGCCAGCAAACCGCGTAAATCAAGGCCACCTTCGCCCGGCACTTTTCGTGCGCTGCGCGCCTGGTAAATCAACTCATCGGTGGTGTCAGGGATTTGTGCAGGGGCATCGCACAGTTGCATATAGTTCAGTTGCGCAGCCGGAATGTCAGCCAGCGTGGTCAACGATTCCCCCGCCCGCCAGAAGTGAATCGCATCGACCAGAATGCCAACGTTGTTCTGCCCGCTGGCGGTGATCAACCTCTGCGCGTCGTGCACGGTTTTTAGCGCCGTCCACGGCATCGGTTCGAGGTTCATGGTCAGACCGTACTGTTTCCCGACCTGCGCCAGCCGCGCCAGATTCTCCGCACAGCGTGTAATGTTGTCGTCATTGCCAGCGACCAGTACCTGCCGGGCTTCGAGGCGCGCGGACGTTTCCAGAAACACATGAAGCGATGGCAGATTAAAGTCAGGCGTCAGGCGAACAATCTCCACATCCGATACGCGAACCCCCGTTTCCCGTAGGGCGGCGAGCGTTTCGCGTACGGTTGCCGTGTCGCCAAGCATATCGTAGTCAGGGTCTGTCGGCGTGGCGGGGAGCAGACGCAGGCCGACGTGCGTAAAACCTGTTCGGGCAGCGATACGCACCTGTTCCGGTGGCGGAACGTCGAGCATCGTCAGTGCAGCAAGAGACAAGGAACGCGTGTTCATAGGGACTCCAGTACAGTTGCAGGTAAGATGTTGTTATATTTTTACCGTCCCTGGCAAAGCGATGAGTTACGCTGTTTTTGTTATGTTTGCGGCAAGGTTTTTGCCCACCAGATACCCGAAGGTCATGGCCGGGCCAAGCGTAATGCCGCCGCTGGGGTAGAACCCCTGCATGACGCTCGACATATCGTTCCCCACGGCGTACAGGCCGGGGATGGGCTGATGTTGGTCGTTCAGCACCTGCGCATGTTCATCGGTTAGCAGGCCACTGAACGAACCCAGCGAACCGGGCAAAATACGCACGGCGTAATAGGGCCCCTGTTTTATCGCGCCCAGCGTTGGGCTGGGTTGATGCGTGGCATCACCCTGCGCGCAGTTGTAGGCGGATGCGCCGCGTTGAAACGCTTCATCCACACCGCGTTCGGCAAAACCGTTAAAGCGCGCGACGGTTTCAACCAGCGTGGATGCATCAATCCCACAGTTTTTCGCCAGCATTTCCAGCGTCTCGCCGGACTGCAAATAGCCGTTACGCAGCCAGGCCTTAACGTGAAATGGCGTGGGCCGCGCGTGACCTAAACCGTAACGACTTAGCGTGCGCTGGTCTGCCAGCAGCCATGCCTGCGGTTTTTCACCTTCCGGCGTGGCGGAAATCAAAGCCGCGATAAAATCGTGATAGGAATCGGCTTCGTTGGTGAAGCGTTTCCCATTGGGTAACACGGCGATGAACCCCGGCTTGGCACGCTCGACCAGATGCGGGAATGCGAGCTGTAACCCGCTTGCCAGCGTGACACGTGAGACGGGGGCCCAGGCCATAGGGTGTTTGAGATTGCGCTCAAAATGGCCGCCAACCGCTTCGCCAAGCCGGATACCATCACCCTGATTCCCCGGCGGCGCGGCGGAAAAGTGGCCGTAGCCCTGACGTGCGTGCGGCACTTCCTGCGCCAGCCGCGCTTTATCGTGCGGAAAGCCGCCGCAGGCCAGCACTACCGCGCCAGCGCTGACGGTTATCTCGCCTTCATCGCTATCAAGCACCGCGCCGATAATCTGATCGTTCTGTTTTAACAGTCGTGCTACCGGGGCGTTTAACTGAAACTGAACGTCGGCATCCAGCGCCGAGCGCAGCAGGCGTGCGACCAGCGCATTGCCGTTCACCAGATGCTGCCCACGCCCGTAGCGCAGACGCTGCCAGTTGTGGCGCAGCAGACGACGAGTCGCGTAGAACGCCGAGCGTGGTGAACGAGTAGCATTGAAAAAATGCGCCATATCCGCACCACCCGCGATCCCCATGCCTGCCAGACTGATGGTCTCCAGCGGGGCGCGTAAACGGTGCAGCCAGTCGCCCAGGCCACGTCCATCGTAAGGCTGTGCGGTGACCGAGCGCCCGCCGGTGGCAAAACCGGGGGAGTTATGAAAATCCGGCATTTTGCTGCCGGAGAGAAACTGCACCGCCGTTTTTGTACGGAAGAATTCGACCATTTCCGGGCCATACTGGAGAAAGGCGTGCAGGCGCGCATCGGCAGGGCGGCCATCCATCTCCGCGTTAAGGTAGGTAAGCGGAGCGGATTCCTCTTCATTGAAGCCCTCTTCACGTGCCAGCGGATTGCGGGGTATCCACAGCCAGCCGCCGGACCAGGCGCTGGTTCCGCCAATCACCGGCTCTTTTTCTGCAACCAGCACGCTCGCGCCATGCAGCGCGGCGGTGACGGCAGCGGATAACCCCGCAGCGCCGGAACCGACCACCAGAACATCTACCTTTACCTGCCTGCTCATGTCGGGCTCCTTATTGCAGCGGGGAGAAATCGGTCGGGCGCATCAGCACTGATTCCAGGCGCTCAACCGCCGCCAGCTCGCGATTTTTACGCGAGAAAGTCAGCCAGCGTTCGTCCTGAGCCATGCGGCCACGGCGAACCAAACGATCATCCAGGCTTTCATACGCCCAGATATGCACCACCTGATTCACCACGCCAATTTCCGTAAAGAAGAAGCCAATCAGTTTGCCGAGGTGCTCGGTTTGCACGGCATAAGCGTCGCTCTTATACAGCGCCAGCCAGTCGGCCATTTTCAGGGGATTGATGGTGTAGGTGCGTTTTTCGTAGATCATGTTGTTCTCCTGGTTAAAGGGATTGTTGTTGAGCCATATGTTTTGCGGCGAGGTAGCCGAAGGTGAGCGCCGGGCCGAGCGTAATGCCAGGGCCGGGATAGGTGCCCGCCATCATCGAATCCATGTCATTACCGACCGCATACAGGCCGGGAATGGCTTCGTTTTGCTGATTCATCACCTGCGCGTCGGCGGTGGTGACCAGCCCGCGCGAGGTGCCTAAATCACCGGTGTAAAGGGTGATGGCGTAGAACGGACCCTGGCTGAGCGGCGCGTTGCAGGCGTTCGGCTGATGCGCCGGGTCGCCCATCGCCCGGTTGTAGCTGTTCCCGCCTTTGCGAAATTCGCTGTCGGTACCGTTAGCGGCATCGCGGTTATAGCGTGCGACGGTCTCTTCCAGCGTGAGCGGGTCGAGGTTGAGCTGCTGCGCGAGTGCGGCGAGGGTATCGGCTTTATGCAAATATCCCGCTTTGATCAGCGCATCGTTATTAACCGGGGCCGGACGGGCGAGGCCGAGACCGTAATTTTTCATCGCCAGGGCATCGCCAATCAGATAGCAGGGCGCGTTTTCCGGCTGCTGCTGCATCGCGCTGGCGAAGTGATGGTAAGAGTTCGACTCGTTGACAAAGCGTACGCCACGCTGATTGACGGCAATCACGCCCGGTTTAGCGCGGTCGGTAACCAGATGCGGGAAGCGCTCTTCCGTGCCGTCCGGATGACGTAAAACCGACACCGGCGCCCAGAAAAAGTTTGAGGGGAGATTGGCACCTTCTTGCGCACCCACGCGGCCTGCCAGCTGAAATGCTGCGCCGTCGTTAGTCGCGGGCGACATGGTGAAATGTTGCTGTGTCGCCGGGCGGAACTGCGCGGCAATCTGCCCGGCAGCAAAACCGCCTGCTGCCAGCACCACGCCGCAGCGCGCGTGCAGTCGTTCTTCTTTGCCTTCGCGTTGGATGGTGACGCCGGTAATGCGCCCCTGCTCTTCGATTAATGACGTTACGTTGACGTTTAGCGCCAGGTCCAGCCCTTTACGCAGTGCCAGCGTCGCCATCCGTGCAATCAGCGCGTTGCCCATCGCCAGACGCGTACCACGCGGATGACGCAGACGATCGCGACCGTAGCGCAGCAGCAGGCGCGAACAGTGACGGAACGACGTCCACGAACGGCGCATGTCCAGGAAGTGCTGAATGTCGACGCGATTGACCATCATGCCGCCAAACAGCAGCATTCCCGGCGGTGGAGAACGCAGAGTGCTGAAGTGTTCACCCAACTCGCGACCGTCAAATTCCACCACTTCCAGTGCGCGCCCGACATCCACCGCACCCGCTTCATCCGGGTAATAATCAGGTGAAAGCGGGCGCAGGCTGTATTTCACTGCGCCTTCCTGCTCAAGGAATGCCAGCGCTTCACGTCCGGATTCCACAAACGCATCCACCAGCGCCGGGCGGTAATTCGCATCGCCAATGATGGTGCGCAGATAGGTTTTGATGGCGTCCGGTGAACCACTTTTACCCGCCTGGCGAGCCTGGTCGGTGTCGTTGATCCACACCGCACCGCCGGAAATCGCCGATGTGCCGCCAAAGTGCGGCGCTTTCTCCAGCATCAGCACCGACAAGCCTTTGCAGCAGGCCGTGACCGCTGTAGCAAAGCCCGCCGCACCGCTGCCGATAACGATCACATCCCAGTTTTTCATGCGGCCGCCTCGTGCTCGGTGGGGATCGCGCCAATAAACTGGCCCATCAGTTTCATCTGCGCTAACGCCATTTCCGGGCCGGTTTGCACCGTGCAGCCGCGCGTTTGCGCAAAGGCCAGCAGCGGGGTGACTACCGGAGCCGTTACCACATCGGCAACGTGGGTGCTGTTTTGCAAGGTATCGAGCAGAGGCTGCGGCAACGGCAGTGGATCAAAACCCTGCATGCCCGCCGGGGAACCGTTGATCAGCAGGTCGAGGCCCGTGAGCGTCTCGGGCAGTTCACTGAGATGGACTTCCGGAAAGTGCGTTGCCAGACGGTTTTCCAGCCGCTGACGCGTGGCGTCATCCCTATCGTACAGCGCCAGATGACTGATACCCGCTTCACACAATCCCCAGGCAATCGCGCTGCCGACGCCGCCACAGCCAGACAGCAATGCGCGTTTGCCTGCAGCAGCAAAACCGTGCGCTTCGGCGGCCAGCTGGAACCCAACGCCGTCGAGCATGTCGCCCTCCAGGCGCCCGTCGGCCAGTTTTCTGACCACGTTCACCGCATTAAGATGGCGCGCACGGGGCGTCAGGCTGTCCAGCAACCCGGCAACGCGCTGTTTATGCGGCACGGTAACCAGCACACCGCTCATGTTCTGCCAGCCGCGCAGGGCATTCAGGTAATCGGCAACTGCTTTCGGGGCGATATCGACCGGGATCATGACTTTGTCCATCTGCTTATCGGCAAAGTAGCGGTTGAAGTTTTCCGGCGATTTCACCTGGGTGATGGGATGCCCGAGTACAGCCACGATTTGCGTAAATCCACTGACCATTTTTCATCTCACTTGTTAATCAAATGTTGATTGAGTATTTCAGCGGATCCGGTGACCAACAACGCAGAATTCGGACAGGTGGGTTGTTAATCGCACTAACAGTGCGATAATCGCAGTAAATGGGCTTGTTTGTTGCGAAAGTGTGAACGACTATGCAAAATCAGATTCATTCCCGCGATTTGATCGTCGGCCTGCAAAAAGGGCTGGCGATTATTCAGCTTTTCTCCAAAGAACATCCGCGCCTGACGGTTCCGCAGGCGGCAAAAATGAGTGGCCTGACGCAGAGTGCGGCGCGGCGATTTTTCCTCACGCTGGTGCATGAACGCTATCTCTGCACCGATGGTCGCTACTACTGGCTGACGCCCAAAGCGCTGCGGCTGGGGCAGGCGTACGTCGATTCCGCCCAGTTCCCGCGCATGGTACGGCCCATCGTTGAGTACATCGCCAGCCGAACGGAAGAGCATGCGTCGGTGGGGGTGATTGATGAAAATGAACTGGTGTATATCGCGCGCAGTAAACACACACCGTTTAACTCGACGTCCGTGCGTCTCGGCGAGCGCGTGCCGGTGTACTGTACGGCAGGCGGGCGTTTATGGCTGGCGTCGCTGCCGGAAGCGGAGTGTGAAGCAGTGCTGCGGCAAATCAAGCGCGAACGCCGCACGCCCTACACCGCCGTTGAGATTGATGAACTGATGGCGCGTATTGCGCTGGTTCGCGAGCAGGGCTACGCCACCATCGAGCAGGAATTTGAAATCGGCATGCTGGTGGTGGCCGTACCGCTGGCCGACAGGGGAGGGCTTTACTGGGGGGCGCTGAGTTTAACCAGTCATCAGTCGCGCACATCGCTGGAGGCGTTGTGCCGCGATCATCTTGATTTGCTGTATAGTGCGCGGGAAATGCTGGTGAGTTAGACCGACAACTTCATACTCACAGACAATAAAAAACCCGCCGAAGCGGGTTTTTTCACATCCTTCAAACCTTACCAGACGTACGTCAGCAGGCTTTGGGAGTTCGGGACCATAAAGTCGATGGACATCATTACAGAGAGTGCGGTGATGGCGATGATGGAGAAGCCGAAGAGCTTGCGCGCCCAGACTTTATCATCTTCCACTTTATAACCGCGTAGCGCCATGCCGAGCCACCACACACTGACCGCCGCCGCAACGATCAGGTATTTATACCCTGCGTAGCCGCCAAGCGTCAGCATCAGCGTGGCGATAGCAAATGCCACGATGTACAGCGTGATGTGGTTTTTCGCCACTGAAATGCCTTTCACCACCGGCAGAACCGGAATGTTCGCCGCCTGATAATCCTTGAAGCGGAAAATCGCGATAGCGTAGGAGTGAGGCATCTGCCAGAGGCTGAAAATCGCCAGCAGGATCAGCGCGCCGCTGTCAAACGTACCGGACACTGCGCAGTAGCCAATCACTGGCGGCGCCGCGCCGGAGAGAGAGCCAATCAGCGTGCCGTAGACGGAGTGGCGCTTCATGTACAGGCTGTAAACGCCGACATAAACCACAAACCCCATCACGCCCAGCCAGCAGGCCAGCGGGTTAGCGCCGAACCACAGCAGCATGAAGCCAGCAATACCCAGCAAGGTGGCGTAGACCAGCGACGTTTTAGGCGCCATCAGTCCTTTGACCAGCACTCGGTTTTTCGTACGTTCCATCTTACGGTCGATGTCACGATCGATGTAGTTGTTGAATACACAACCCGAGGCGACCACCAGAGACACGCCAATCAGCGTCGCGACAAACAGCGGGTAATCGATGCTGCCCTTGGAGGCCAGCAGGAAACCGCCGATCACGGAGATCAGGTTGCCAAAAATGATGCCTGGTTTCGTTACTTGCAGGTATTGCTTAAACATCATACTCGCCGCTCTTAGTGAACCATCATGTTGTAGTTCAGGTTCCACATAATCCAGATGGAGCCTACAACCACGATGGCAATGATGATCACGGTGAAGACAAACGCAGTCAGGTTCCAGCCTTCGTCAGACTTCGAGTTCATGTGCAGGAAGTACACCAGGTGTACCAGAATCTGCACAACCGCCGTTACCAGAATGGTTCCCAGAATCACCGCCGGCGACGCTGAACCCGTCATCACCATCCAGAACGGAATCACCGTCAGGATGATGGACAGGATAAAGCCCGTCATATAGGACTTCACGCTGCCGTGGGATGCGCCGTTGTGATCGGTAGAATGACTCATTACATCGCCCCCATCAGATAAACTACAGAGAACACACAGATCCACACGACGTCCAGGAAGTGCCAGAACAGGCTCAGGCACATGATACGGGTGCGGTTAGTGCTGGTCAGCCCGCGACGGGAAACCTGAATCATCAGCACGGCCATCCAGATAAGACCAGAGGTCACGTGCAGACCGTGGGTACCTACCAGCGCGAAGAACGCGGACAGGAAGCCACTGCGATCCGGGCCCATACCTTCAGCAATCAGGTGATGGAATTCATAGATTTCCATCCCGATGAACCCTGCCCCGAAAAGGAAGGTCAGAGCGAGCCAGGAAACGACCTGGCTCTTGTTGTTTTTGTACATGGCGATAGCCGCCATGCCATAGGTGATGGAGCTGAATAACAGCAGGAAGGTTTCCACCAGAACGAACGGCAGTTCGAAGATGTCCTTACCGGTCGGGCCGCCCGCAGTGCCGTTTACCAGCACCGCGTAAGTTGCGAACAGACAGGCGAACAAAATACAGTCGCTCATCAGGTAGATCCAGAAACCGAATACCTTATTCGGGCCTGCATCGTGGTGCCCATGTTCGTGCGCGTGGGCGTTATGCGCCAGAGTATCAGTTGCCATTTTTCAGCCCTGCCTTAGAAATCTCATCGAAATGCTGGTTTTCCAGTTTTTCGACTTCAGCGACCGGCACGTAGTAGTCCACGTCCTCGTCGAAGCTTTTCACAATCCAGCTGATAACAATGCCCGCGAAGCCGACGATTGCCATCCACCAGATATGCCAGATCATGGCGAAACCGAAGAGGGTTGCGAAGGCGGCAATCACGATGCCTGCACCGCTGTTTTTCGGCATATGAATTTCTTCATACTGCGTAGGCTGTTTGTACGCTTCGCCTTTCTCTTTCATTTCCCAGAATGCATCGCGTTCATGGATCTGCGGCACAATGGCAAAGTTATAGAACGGAGGCGGGGAAGAGGTTGCCCACTCCAGCGTACGGCCACCCCATGGGTCACCGGTCAGGTCACGGTTCTGGTCGCGGTCGCGAATAGACACGTAGAACTGAATCAGCTGGCACAGGATACCCAGAGCAATCAGCGCCGCACCGCAGGCTGCAACAACCAGCATGGTGTGGAACTGCGGGTCAATCTGCTGGCTGAGGCGACGGGTCATGCCCATGAAGCCCAGCACGTACAGCGGCATGAACGCCACGAAGAAGCCGATGATCCACAGCCAGAATGCGCGTTTACCCCAGGTTTCGTTCAGCGTGAAGCCAAAGGCTTTCGGCCACCAGTAGGTCAGACCTGCGAAGCACCCGAAGACCACACCACCGATAATGACGTTATGGAAGTGCGCAATCAGGAACAGGCTGTTGTGCAGCACGAAGTCTGCGCCCGGAACCGCCAGCAGTACGCCGGTCATACCCCCTACAGAGAAGGTCACGATAAAGCCGATCGTCCACAGCATGGCGGAGTGGAATACGATACGGCCCTGGTACATGGTGAACAGCCAGTTGAAGATCTTCACCCCGGTCGGGATGGCGATAATCATCGTGGTAATACCGAAGAAGGCGTTGACGTTCGCGCCCGCACCCATCGTAAAGAAGTGGTGCAGCCAAACGATGAACGACAGGATGGTAATACACACGGTCGCCCACACCAGCGAGGTGTAGCCAAACAGGCGTTTACGCGAGAAGGTCGCCGCGATTTCGGAGAAGACACCGAATACCGGCAGAACCAGGATGTACACTTCCGGGTGGCCCCAGGCCCAAATCAGGTTGATGTACATCATCATGTTGCCGCCCATATCATTGGTGAAGAAATGGGTGCCCAGATAGCGATCCAGGGTCAGCAACGCGACGGTAACCGTCAGAATTGGGAAGGACGCGATAATCAGGATGTTGGCGCACAGCGATGCCCAGGTAAATACCGGCATCTTGAACATGGTCATGCCCGGTGCACGCATCTTGATAATGGTGACGAAGAAGTTGATACCCGTCAGCGTTGTACCGACACCGGAGAGCTGCAATGCCCATATCCAGTAATCGACCCCGACGCCCGGGCTGTACTCAATTCCCGACAACGGCGGATAGGCCAGCCAACCGGTCTGTGCGAACTCACCGACGCCCAGAGAAAGGTTAACCAGAATCACACCGACAACCGTGAACCAGAAGCTCAGGTTGTTCAGGAATGGATACGCAACGTCACGCGCACCAATCTGCAGCGGAACCACGAGGTTCATCAGACCGATAACGAATGGCATCGCCACGAAGAAGATCATGATGACACCGTGAGCGGTGAAGATCTGATCGTAGTGGTGTGGCGGCAGGAAGCCCGCCTCGCCCGCGGAAGCCAGCGCCTGCTGACTACGCATCATGATAGCGTCGGCAAAGCCACGCAGCAGCATGACGATAGCGACGATGACATACATGATGCCAAGGCGTTTGTGGTCGACCGAGGTCAGCCACTCTTTCCAAAGGTAGCTCCACTTACCGAAATAAGTGATCGCTGCCAGTATCGCCAGTCCCCCGACGATAATTGCAGCTATCGTTACCATGACAATTGGTTCATGGAACGGCACTGCATCCAGTGTCAATTTTCCGAACATCGTTTTCTTCCTCGGCCCCTTAGTGAGCGGCTTCCGCGTGGCTCATGTCCATGCCTTCCATTCCTTCATGCGCTGCGTGCTCGCCTTCAGGTTGGGACATTTTCATGTTTGTGTCGTGAGACATAAATTTGCCCGTAATAGCCTTAAACAAATCCGGTTTCACGCTGGAGAAGTACTCCACCTTGTTGTATTCACTCGGTGCAGCCACTTTCTCAAATGCCGCCATGTCATCCATGGTGTTCCCAGACTGTTTCGCTTTCGCGACCCACTGGTCGAACGCGGCACGATCCGGCGTCGCAATGGCTTTGAACTTCATACCTGAGAAGCCCGGGCCACTGTAGCTGGCGGAAATACCGTCATAGATACCCGGCTCGTTGGCGATCAGGTGCAGGTTAGTCTGCATACCGGCCATCGCGTAGATCTGGCTACCCAGACGCGGGATGAAGAAGGAGTTCATCACGGAGTTCGAGGTCACTTTGAACTGCACCGGAACGTTCGCCGGGAAAGCGATTTCGTTAACGGTAGCAATGCCTTGTTCCGGATAAATGAAGAACCATTTCCAGTCCAGAGAAACCACTTCAATAGTGATAGGCTTCTCGTCATGGGCTAACGGTTTGCTTGGTTCAAGTGCGTGCGTGGTTTTCCACGTCAGTACGGCGAGGAACAGGATGATCAGGATAGGTACCGTCCAGACCACAGCTTCCACTTTATTGGAGTGTGACCAGTTCGGACTATACTTCGCATCTTTATTATTCGCACGATACTTCCAGGCGAAACCAACTGCCATCAAGATGGCGGGAATAACGACAATCAACATCAGGCCGAAAGCCGTCAGTATGAGCGAACGTTGCTCCAGTCCTATCTGTCCTTTGGGGTCAAGAAGTGCAGAATCGCAACCACTGAGTAAAACCGTGCCTGCGATTAATGACAACCATCCCAAACTTTTATTGTATTTCCTGAGTCTCATGTAACGACCTCAATTCCACGGGGTTTGGTGGCGCTTAAAGCGTGTGGGTATTTTACGGGAAAGTTACATTACTGTAAATGCGAATGGCTCTCTGTCAGTTATCTGTTACTGGGTTCTGCCGTTGATGTCACATATGTTGCCAATTGTGTCTATTTTTCAGGCAGATCGCCCATTTGACGGGCGTTATAACGAAAGGGGGATAAAAGGATGATATGAAATGTCAATTGGTATAACCATTGTCAATAATATACAAATAATTAACAATTAATCATCAAAATCTAGACAAATCAGTAAAGGAAAAATAATAGAGTGGATGCTGAATCGGTTAACGAAATAAAGCGCTTTTTATTGGTTCCAGTAATTTCCAGAATTCTAAAAAGCACGAAACAACAAATTATCCAGTTGGTTCATAGCAAGCCCCAAATAATTACTCACAGTGACTACTCAGGACTCGCATGATTTGTGCTGAACTACATCTGATGTGTTTTACGTAGCGCCAGATAATCAAGCACACAGCCGACTAAAATACCGGCAATGGCAATCAATGCCCCGGCTTCCAGAACGCTGGTCGAGAAGGGGAGTGACGCCAGATCCAGCGCATCAATTACCAGCATGACCAGCCACGCGCCTAACAACAGTGCGCCAATGAGCAACAGGCGCAGGGCAAAGCGATAACCTCCGCTGAAGGTGCTGCGCGGCATAAACTGTTCGGTTTGCTGGGTATATTCCAGCGTCCGGCGGCAGACAAGCAGCAGTAAAATTCCCGGAACGGCGGCAACAACCGAGAACAGATAGAACGTCGGCCAGCCGTGTGCGTCAACGAACCAACCGGCGATAGGCCCAACGTAAACGCGGCCCACGGCAGAGAGCGCCGATAACAGAGCGAACTGGGTGGCAGAAAACGACTTGTTACACAGCGTCATCAGCAACGCAACAAACGCCGCAGTGCCCATCCCGCCGCACAGGTTTTCGAAGAATACCGCCGCGCCCATCGAGAACAGATGTTTATCGGTGACCGACAGCAGCCAGTAACCCGCGTTCGATGCGCCTTGCAGAATGCCAAAAATCAGCAGTGCGCGGAACAGCGTTAAACGTTGCATCAGAACGCCGCCGTACAGCGCGCCAAGGATGGTGGCAAACAGGCCCAGGGTTTTATTCACCATCCCGACTTCACCGGCATCAAAACCGACGCCGCGAATCAAAAAGGTGGTCGTCAGACTCATGGCGAAAGCGTCGCCGAGTTTGTACATCACGATCAACAGCAGAATCAGCCACGCGTTGTTACGGCCAAAGAAGTCTTTTAACGGTGCGACAACCGCTTGTTCAAGGCTGCGCGGCACAGGAATGACATCACTGGGCTCTGGCGCGAGCAGGGTGGCGATAATACACGGCACCAGCAGCGCCGCCATCAGCCAGTACATGCCTTGCCAGCCCAGCCATTTATCGGCCAGCCACAGCGCCAGGCCACCGGAAACCAGCATCCCCAGGCGATAGCCGAGCACGCTGATAGCCGCACCCGCGCCGCGTTCTTCCGCAGGCAGAACGTCGGTTTTCCAGGCGTCAAAAACGATGTCCTGAGAGGCCGAGCAGAAGGCAATCACCACCGCCAGCGCCGCCATCCAGCGTAACTGCGAGGCGGGCTCAAGGAAGCCCATTGCGGCAATAGCGATTAACAGTAAACATTGCGTGGTCAGCAGCCACCCGCGACGGCGTCCCAGGAACGGCGGTGTGTAACGATCCATCACCGGCGACCAGAGAAACTTAAAGACGTAAGCCTGGCCGACGAGGGAGAAGAAGCCGATTGTTTTCAGATCGATGTTTTCGACGGTCATCCACGCTTGCAGCGTCCCGGAGGTGAGTGCAAGGGGCAAACCGGAGGCGAAACCAAGAATCAGCAGAATGGCTGATTTAGGTTGTTGGAAAATACGTAAATAATGGCTGGACATGTTCTTATAGCACTGACCCGACGTGGTGTCGGGTCAGTTTAGTGGGATTAACGCGCGTTTTGCTTGATAAAGTCGTGGACGCTGGTGTCCTGAGACATATCGGCAATGGTATCGGTCAGAACGCTGTTTACAGCATTCGCGATATTTTTGTTCGATGCCTGGAACGCCCCTTCTACAGAGTAGCTGGCGCGATAGTTTTTGGTCATCTTGTTGCCATTCTTCGCGGTGGCGATGATGGCGATATCCGCTTTGGTGGAGATGTTGTAACGCACGTTGCCCTGTGAGACATCCGCATACAGGTTGCTGACGATAATCTGCAGATCGACAGCGCCGTTAGGCCCAATCATATAACCGCGCGCGGTCATCTGTTTTTCCAGCACTTCTTGTAACAGGAAGCGCAGGTCGCGAGAGGCGGTCAGGGTAACCTGCTGGTTATCACGGGTGACTTTGGCCAGCGCCTGATCCTGACGCTGGTCAGCGCCGTTGATGCTGACGGTTACGCCCATCAGGCTTGGATCCTGCTGCGGCAGAGTCATCTTAGGAGACACATCAATGGTGGTCGGCGGCGTGGCGCATCCTGCCAACATAAACAGTGCTACTAAGGGAAAGAGGATTTTTTTTAACATGTTCAGGCTCTCAAACGCATTGTTTACTGAAAATTCCCGCCATCATAACATCGCCAACGGCAAGGGGAAGTAGGCAATGCATGTAAATTCATCGTGTTGTGCGTTTTATAACCTTGCGCCGCAACAATGACCTCGGCGTGAGGCGTAAAAGGCGTGAGAAGGCAGTTAACGCCATTGGTTTGTCGGTTCACATCAGACAAACGCTAATTTTTTGTTGTCTTTGTGTAATGGAAACGGTAAAAGCGGCTAACATTTAAAGGGATAGACGGCATCTCAACGTTGTCGGAGGAGTAACTTCATGATGATACGTGAACATATAGAAGAAAAATTAAGGGCAGCGTTTGAACCTGTGTTCCTCGAAGTGACGGATGAGAGCTATCGTCACAACGTACCGGCGGGTTCTGAAAGCCACTTCAAAGTGGTGCTGGTCAGCGATCGTTTCACCGGTGAACGTTTTCTCAATCGCCATCGCATGATCTATGGCACGTTAACGGAGGAACTGGCTTCCACGGTGCACGCTCTGGCGTTGCACACCTACACGCGCAAAGAGTGGGAGGGGTTACAGGATACAGTCGTCGCATCACCACCGTGTCGTGGCGCGGGCAGTCTCGCGTAGAAAAGGCATTTGCAACGAACGGAACTTTTCCAGTATGTTGCGTACAGATTTATGAGAAAACGGCCTGCGGGCCGTTTTGTTTTGTCTGAAAAATGGACCCGTTTGACCTTTTTCAGACAAAAATTCGCCGGGAATTGTGAAAAAAGCCGCATCCAGGCATAACAACCGTTCTCGACTCATATCAGTGATGCCGCTATAATGCGCGTCTTATTTTTCGGAATGTCTTCGGGATGATTCTGGCGACACGGAATGTGAATCTGATTTAAAGAGAACATCCCGGTATTGCGAGGCAAAACTCAGAGTTGACCGAGCACTGTGATTTTTTTGAGGTAACAAGATGCAAGTTTCAGTTGAAACCACTCAGGGCCTTGGCCGCCGCGTAACGATTACTATCCCTGCTGACAGCATCGAAACTGCTGTAAAAAGCGAGCTGGTCAACGTAGCGAAAAAAGTACGCATTGACGGCTTCCGTAAGGGCAAAGTACCAATGAATGTTGTTGCTCAGCGTTATGGCGCATCTGTTCGCCAGGACGTGCTGGGTGACCTGATGAGCCGCAACTTCGTTGATGCGATCATCAAAGAAAAAATCAACCCGGCTGGCGCACCGAACTACGTTCCGGGCGAATACAAACTGGGCGAAGACTTCACCTACGCGGTTGAATTCGAAGTGTATCCGGAAGTTGAGCTGAAAGGCCTGGACGCAATCGAAGTTGAAAAACCGGTTGTTGAAGTGACCGAAGCCGACGTTGACGGCATGCTGGACACCCTGCGTAAACAGCAGGCGAACTGGAAAGACAAAGACGGCGCAGTTGACGCTGAAGACCGTGTTACCGTTGATTTCACCGGTTCTGTAGACGGCGAAGAATTCGAAGGCGGCAAAGCGACTGATTTCGTACTGGCAATGGGTCAGGGTCGTATGATCCCAGGCTTCGAAGACGGTATCAAAGGTCACAAAGCGGGTGAAGAATTCACCATCGACGTCACCTTCCCGGAAGAATACCACGCTGAAAACCTGAAAGGTAAAGCAGCGAAATTCGTTATCAACCTGAAAAAAGTTGAAGAACGTGAACTGCCGGAACTGACTGCTGAATTCATCAAACGTTTCGGCGTTGAAGATGGTTCCGTTGAAGGTCTGCGTGCAGAAGTGCGTAAAAACATGGAACGTGAGCTGAAAGGCGCTGTACGTAACCGTGTTAAAACTCAGGCGATCGAAGGTCTGGTAAAAGCGAACGAAATCGACGTTCCGGCTGCCCTGATTGACAGCGAAATCGACGTTCTGCGTCGTCAGGCTGCTCAGCGTTTCGGTGGCAACCAGCAGCAAGCGATGGAACTGCCGCGTGAACTGTTCGAAGAACAGGCTAAACGTCGTGTAGTGGTTGGTCTGCTGCTGGGCGAAGTAATTCGTACCCACGAACTGAAAGCTGACGAAGCTCGCGTTGCGACTCTGATCGAAGAAATGGCTTCTGCCTACGAAGATCCGAAAGAAGTGATCGAGTTCTACAGCAAAAACAAAGAACTGATGGAAAACATGCGCAGCGTCGCTCTGGAAGAACAGGCTGTTGAAGCGGTTCTTGAAAAAGCGAAAGTGTCTGAAAAAGCAACTTCCTTCAACGAACTGATGAACCAGCAGGCGTAATTTCGCTTCCTGCGTTTAAAGTTTGAGCAAAAACCCGTTGTCTTTCGGCAGCGGGTTTTTTTTATCACATTGATAGACAGCGTAAGCGTGATAAAACACAGTTTCGGTGTTAGCGTAACGGCAAAATATTGTTATGCTTGAAATAGGGTGGATTCGTCCCCATAAAAGGGGAAGTATTAGCTGCGATGGCTGGTAAACCGTCCACAAGGTACAATGAGTACAGCAAGCAGGCAGTACAGCAGGTTTCATTTTTTTATCCAGGAGACGGAAATGTCATACAGTGGCGAACGAGATAACTTTGCACCCCATATGGCCCTGGTGCCGATGGTCATCGAACAGACCTCACGCGGTGAACGTTCTTTTGATATCTACTCCCGTCTTCTTAAGGAGCGCGTTATCTTTCTGACCGGCCAGGTGGAAGACCACATGGCGAACCTGATCGTAGCGCAGATGCTGTTTCTGGAAGCGGAAAACCCGGAAAAAGATATTTACCTGTACATTAACTCTCCAGGCGGCGTCATCACCGCCGGGATGTCGATTTATGACACCATGCAGTTCATCAAGCCGGACGTGAGCACCATTTGTATGGGCCAGGCGGCGTCCATGGGCGCATTCCTGCTGACCGCAGGGGCGAAAGGCAAGCGTTTCTGTCTGCCGAACTCGCGCGTCATGATTCACCAGCCGCTGGGCGGCTATCAGGGTCAGGCGACGGATATCGAAATCCACGCGCGTGAAATCCTGAAAGTGAAAGGGCGCATGAATGAACTTATGGCTCATCACACGGGTCAATCTCTTGAGCAGATCGAACGCGACACCGAGCGCGATCGCTTCTTGTCTGCTTCAGAGGCGGTAGAGTACGGTTTGGTCGACTCCATCCTGACCCATCGTAATTGATGCCCGGAGCGTGAGTGTGCCGCTATACTATGTATGGGCGGCACAACGCTTGCGTAGCGGCTTGCGCTTGAGAATGGCATTTGCGTCGTCATATGCGGCACAAAGAACTTAAAAAGAGGTTTTGACTCATGACAGATAAACGCAAAGATGGTTCGGGCAAATTGTTGTATTGCTCTTTTTGCGGCAAAAGCCAGCATGAAGTGCGTAAGCTGATCGCCGGGCCGTCAGTGTATATCTGCGACGAATGTGTTGATTTGTGTAATGACATCATTCGCGAAGAGATTAAAGAAGTGGCGCCGCATCGTGAACGTAGTGCATTGCCGACGCCACATGAAATTCGCCATCACCTGGATGACTATGTCATCGGTCAGGAACAGGCGAAAAAGGTCCTGGCCGTAGCGGTGTATAACCACTACAAACGTCTGCGCAATGGTGATACCAGCAACGGCGTTGAGCTGGGCAAAAGTAACATTCTGCTGATTGGCCCGACCGGTTCCGGTAAAACGCTGCTGGCTGAAACGCTGGCACGCCTGCTGGACGTACCGTTCACCATGGCTGACGCCACCACCCTGACCGAAGCCGGTTATGTGGGTGAAGACGTCGAAAACATCATTCAGAAACTGCTGCAGAAATGCGATTACGATGTACAGAAAGCCCAGCGCGGTATTGTCTACATCGATGAAATTGATAAGATTTCTCGTAAATCTGATAACCCGTCTATCACCCGTGACGTCTCGGGCGAAGGCGTTCAGCAGGCGTTGCTGAAACTGATTGAAGGCACCGTCGCTGCCGTTCCACCTCAGGGGGGGCGTAAACATCCGCAGCAGGAATTCTTGCAGGTTGATACCTCCAAGATTCTGTTTATCTGCGGCGGCGCATTTGCGGGCCTCGATAAAGTTATCGCTAACCGTGTAGAAACAGGTTCCGGTATCGGCTTCGGCGCGACCGTGAAATCGAAAACCGATAAAGCCAGCGAAGGCGAACTGCTGACGCAGGTTGAGCCGGAAGATTTGATCAAATTTGGTCTGATCCCGGAATTTATTGGTCGTCTGCCGGTGGTTGCAACGCTCAATGAGCTGAGTGAAGAGGCGCTGATTCAGATCCTGAAAGAGCCGAAAAATGCCCTGACCAAACAGTATCAGGCGTTGTTCAATCTGGAAGGTGTGGATCTCGAATTCCGCGATGAAGCGCTCGACGCGATTGCCAAGAAAGCGATGATCCGTAAAACCGGCGCGCGTGGTCTGCGCTCTATCGTCGAAGCCGCACTGCTCGATACCATGTACGATCTGCCTTCCATGGAAGACGTCGAAAAAGTGGTTATCGATGAGTCGGTGATTGGCGGCCAGAGCAAACCGCTGCTGATTTACGGTAAGCCGGAAGCGCAGCAAGCCTCTGGTGAATAATTCGCCAATTCATACAATCAGTTAATCAAAAAGGGGGGATTTTATCTCCCCTTTTATTTTTCCGTAATCATGGCGTTGAATGTGTGGAATACATCCCCATATACTGACATACATGTTAATGATGGCATGACGCACACTTGTGTCATCTGATTACCTGGCGGACATTAAACTAAGAGAGAGCTCTATGAATCCTGAGCGTTCTGAACGCATTGAAATCCCCGTATTGCCGTTGCGCGATGTGGTGGTTTATCCGCACATGGTCATACCCTTGTTTGTAGGGCGGGAAAAATCTATCCGTTGCCTTGAAGCCGCCATGGATCATGATAAAAAAATCATGTTGGTTGCGCAGAAAGAAGCATCGACGGATGAGCCGGGTGTAAACGATCTTTTCACCGTCGGGACCGTGGCCTCTATTTTGCAAATGCTGAAGCTGCCGGATGGCACTGTCAAAGTGCTGGTTGAAGGCTTGCAGCGTGCGCGTATCACCACGTTGTCGGATAACGGGGAACACTTTTCGGCAAAAGCGGAATATCTGGAATCACCGGATATCGAAGAACGCGAGCAGGAAGTGCTGGTTCGTACCGCGATTAGCCAGTTTGAAGGCTACATCAAGCTAAACAAAAAAATCCCACCAGAAGTGCTGACGTCGCTGAACAGCATCGACGACCCTGCACGTCTGGCTGACACCATCGCTGCGCACATGCCGCTGAAACTGGCGGATAAACAGTCTGTGCTCGAAATGTCTGACATCAATGAACGCCTTGAATATCTGATGGCGATGATGGAGTCGGAAATCGATCTGCTGCAGGTTGAGAAACGCATTCGCAACCGCGTTAAAAAGCAGATGGAAAAATCTCAGCGTGAGTACTATCTGAACGAGCAAATGAAAGCGATTCAGAAAGAGCTCGGCGAGATGGACGACGCACCGGACGAAAACGAAGCGCTGAAGCGTAAGATTGACGCGGCGAAAATGCCGAAAGAGGCGAAAGAGAAAACCGAAGCCGAACTGCAGAAGCTGAAAATGATGTCGCCGATGTCAGCCGAAGCGACCGTGGTTCGCGGGTATATCGACTGGATGGTTCAGGTGCCGTGGAATGCCCGCAGCAAGGTCAAAAAAGACCTTCGTCAGGCGCAGGAAATCCTCGATACCGACCATTACGGCCTTGAGCGTGTGAAAGACCGTATCCTTGAGTATCTCGCGGTTCAGAGCCGTGTGAACAAAATTAAAGGCCCGATTCTGTGCCTGGTTGGGCCGCCGGGGGTGGGTAAAACCTCTCTGGGTCAATCTATCGCTAAAGCGACTGGACGTAAGTACATTCGTATGGCGCTGGGCGGCGTGCGTGATGAAGCGGAAATTCGCGGTCACCGTCGTACCTACATCGGCTCTATGCCGGGTAAATTGATCCAGAAAATGGCGAAAGTGGGCGTTAAAAACCCGCTGTTCCTGCTCGATGAAATCGACAAAATGTCGTCCGATATGCGTGGCGATCCGGCTTCAGCCCTGTTAGAAGTGCTGGATCCAGAGCAGAACGTGGCGTTCAGCGATCACTATCTGGAAGTGGATTACGATCTCAGCGACGTCATGTTCGTTGCGACCTCGAACTCCATGAATATTCCGGCACCGCTGCTGGACCGTATGGAAGTGATTCGTCTGTCCGGTTATACCGAAGACGAGAAACTGAACATTGCCAAACAGCACCTGCTGCCGAAGCAAATCGAACGTAACGCCCTGAAAAAAGGCGAACTGACGGTGGATGACAGCGCGATTGTCGGCATCATTCGTTACTACACCCGTGAAGCGGGCGTGCGTAGCCTTGAGCGTGAAATTTCGAAACTGTGCCGTAAGGCGGTTAAACAGCTACTGCTGGATAAATCCCTGAAGCACATCGACATTAACGGCGACAATCTGCACGATTACCTCGGCGTTCAACGCTTCGACTACGGCCGGGCGGATGACGAAAACCGCGTTGGTCAGGTGACTGGCCTGGCATGGACGGAAGTAGGCGGCGATCTGCTGACCATCGAAACCGCCTGTGTGCCGGGTAAAGGCAAACTGACCTATACCGGTTCGCTGGGCGAAGTCATGCAGGAGTCCATTCAGGCTGCGCTGACCGTGGTACGCGCGCGTGCAGAAAAACTGGGTATCAACCCGGATTTCTACGAAAAACGCGATATCCACGTTCACGTGCCGGAAGGGGCAACGCCGAAAGATGGCCCAAGCGCCGGTATCGCCATGTGCACCGCGCTGGTTTCTTGCCTGACTGGTAACCCGGTTCGCGCCGATGTGGCAATGACAGGGGAAATTACCCTGCGTGGTCTGGTGCTACCGATTGGCGGTCTGAAGGAAAAACTGCTGGCGGCACACCGTGGCGGCATTAAGACTGTTCTGATTCCGGATGAGAATAAGCGCGATCTGGAAGAGATTCCGGACAACGTTCTGGCCGATCTTGATATTCACCCTGTGAAACGTATCGAGGAAGTTCTGGCCCTTGCGCTGCAAAATGAGCCCACTGGGATGCAGGTTGTAACCGCAAAATAGTGACCTCGCGCAAAGAGCGTCAATAAAAACAGGGCTGGCAGGTGAAAACACACTTGCCAGCCTTTTTTTGTCTCGCTAATTTAAGACCCTGACAGGACTGTTATCGACAACTATTGTTGTAAGGGCATGACAGTCCTGATATAACTGCTGCGCGTTGCACCGTGAAGGATTCAGGTGCGATATAAATAATAAAGAGAGGAAGAGAACAGTGAATAAATCTCAACTGATTGACAAAATTGCTGCTGGCGCGGATATCTCCAAAGCTGCGGCTGGACGTGCGTTAGACGCTTTAATTGCTTCTGTTACTGAATCTCTGCAATCCGGGGATGATGTTGCGCTGGTAGGTTTTGGTACTTTTGCCGTTAAAGAGCGTGCTGCCCGTACTGGCCGCAATCCGCAAACGGGTAAAGAGATCACCATCGCTGCAGCGAAAGTACCGGCGTTCCGTGCAGGTAAAGCACTGAAAGACGCGGTAAACTGATCGCTCTCCCGTTTGGGAATGTGACACAGTACAAGGGCGCATCGAACGATGTGCCTTTTTTTATGTCCAAAATGTCACTTTCTGCGAGTTTCTACGCGTTTCGGGCTGACAACGGCCCCGTTTTCTTGTCAAAATACGGCCTCACGCGCAGCGGTCGAGACGTGCTATGCTGCACGAGGTATTTGCTCTGAATTTGCCGGGTTGTCAGCAACCTGCGGCAGGACGGGTATAAAAGTCACCTACAGCGGAGTGTTGTTACACCATGATGGACAATTTACGCACGGCAGCCAATAGCGTCGTGCTCAAGGTAATTTTCGGTATCATTATTGTGTCGTTCATTTTGACCGGCGTAAGTGGCTATCTGATTGGCGGCGGCAACAACTATGCCGCGAAGGTGAATGGCCAGGAAATCAGCCGCGGTCAGTTTGAAAACGCTGTTGCCAGCGAACGTAATCGTATGCAGCAGCAGATGGGCGATCAATTCTCCGAACTGGCGGCGAACGAAAATTACATCAAAACGATGCGTCAGCAGGTGCTGAGCCGCCTGGTGGACGAAGCGCTGCTCGATCAATACGCTAAAGAGCTGGGTCTCGGCATTAGCGACGAACAGGTGCGCAAAGCCATCTTCGCGACCCCGGCCTTCCAGAACGAAGGTAAATTCGATAACACCCGCTACAACGCGCTGGTGAATCAAATGGGGATGACCGCCGATCAATACGCGCAGGCGCTGCGTAACCAGCTGACCACTAACCAGCTGATTAGCGCCGTTGCGGGTACCGATTTTATGCTGCCGGGTGAAACCGATCAGTTGGCCGCGCTGGTTTCCCAGCAGCGTCTGGTGCGTGAAGCCACCATCGATGTCAACGCGCTGGCCGCGAAGCAGCAGGTAAGCGATCAGGAAGTTGCCAGCTACTACGAACAGAATAAAGGTCAATTTGTTGCGCCGGAACAGTTCCGCGTGACCTACATTAAGCTTGATGCGGCGAGCATGCCGTCTTCCGCGTCTGAAGAAGACGTACAGGCCTACTACGACCAGCACAAGGATGAGTTTACTCAGCCTGAGCGTAAACGTTACAGCATCATCCAGACCAAAACCGAAGCCGATGCCAAAGCCATCCTTGATGAGCTGAACAACGGCGGTGACTTTGCGACCATTGCCAAAGAGAAATCTACCGACGTTATCTCTAAACGTAACGGCGGTGACATGGGCTGGCTGGAAGATTCCGCCACCGTGCCAGAACTGAAAGATGCGGGCCTGAAAGAGAAAGGCCAGCTGTCTGGCGTAATCAAGTCTTCCGTGGGCTTCCTGATTGCACGTCTTGACGATGTACAGCCGGAGCAGGTGAAACCGCTGGCCGATGTTCACGCGCAAATCGCTGACAAAGTGAAACAGGAAAAAGCGCTGGATGCCTACTATGCCCTTCAGCAGAAAGTCAGCGATGCCGCCAGCAGCGACAACGACTCTCTGGCGGGTGCTGAGCAGGTTGCTGGTGTGAAAGCGGCAGTGACCGGCTGGTTTGGTCACGATAACGTTCCGGCTGAACTGAACTTCAAACCGGTTACGGACGCTATCTTCAACGGTGGTCTGGTGGGCGAAAACGGCGCGCCGGGTAACAACTCCGACATCATCACCGTCGATGGCGATCGTGCTTTTGTTCTGCGTGTGGCTGAGCACAAAGCCGAAAGCGTGAAACCGCTGGACGAAGTGAAAGCGCAGGTGACCGATATCGTTAAGCACAACAAAGCAGAGCAGCAGGCGAAACTCGATGCTGAAAAACTGCTGGCTGCGCTGAAAGATGGTAAAGGTGACGAGGCGATGAAAGTTGCTGGTCTGCGCTTTGGCGAAACCAAAACCCTGAGCCGTACCGGTCAGGATCCGCTGAGCCAGGCTACCTTCGAACTGCCGTTACCGCAGCCTGGTAAACCAAGCTTCGGTATGGGCAACGACATGCAGGGCAACGTGGTTCTGCTGGCGCTGGACGAAGTGAAAGCGGGCGAAATGCCGGAAGCGCAGAAGAAAGCGATGGTTCAGGGTATCACCCAGAACAACGCGCAAATCGCGTTCGAAGCGTTGATGAGCAACCTGCGTAAAGCGGCGAAGATTAAGATGGGCGACATTGTCGACCAGCAACAATAATCGGAACCCTCCTCGCATTAATTTGTAATGCAGTGCACACCTCAAAGGCCGCTTTCGCGGCCTTTTCCACATTTGAAATCTGCCTTTTGAATTGTTTTTCGCACCCCGCTATGGTGGCTTCGCTATCAATCAACAAGGAGAAATCAGTATGAAACGTGGAATCAAAATGCTGGCGATTGCCGCAGTCATGTCTTGCATGGGGATGAGTTTAAGCGCGCAGGCAGCTTCCACTGCCGGGGCAAAACCGACGGCGACGCAAAGCGCGAAGGCGAGTTCCGAGCAGACGAAAGCGGTGCCTGCGGCGAAAACCGATGATGAGGGTGGCAGTAAAGTCAGCATCAACTCGGCCTCGGCGGAAGAACTGGCGCAGGCAATGAACGGGGTGGGCCTGAAGAAAGCGCAGGCGATTGTCAGCTATCGCGAGGAGTACGGCCCGTTCAAAACGGTGGACGATCTGAAGCAGGTACCGGGAATGGGCAACGCGCTGGTGGAACGTAATTTGAACCACCTCACGCTTTAATTGCTACCCGCAGCTTGCGCTGGCGTCAAATTTTGCCAGACTAAAGAGGTCATACCAGTGGTGTGACCTCTGACTCTTCTAATAACATGTAAGGCTATGGCGCTATGCAGACAAAAATTAAAGTTCGCGGGTATCACCTGGACGTGTATCAGCACGTTAACAACGCCCGATATCTGGAGTTTCTGGAAGAAGCCCGCTGGGATGGGCTGGAAAACAGCGCCAGTTTCCAGTGGATGACCGCGCACCATATCGCTTTTGTGGTGGTGAACATCAATATTAATTACCGTCGCCCGGCGGTGCTGAGCGATGTACTTACGGTAACCAGTAAAGTGGAGCAGCTAAACGGGAAAAGCGGTGTATTAAGCCAGGTGGTCACGCTGGACCCGGAAGGGCAGGTAGTGGCGGATGCATTGATTACGTTTGTCTGCATTGACCTGAAAACGCAGAAGGCGTTGCCTCTGGAAGGGGAATTACGCGAACACCTGGAGCAGATGGTCGCGTAAGTGCGCAGCGCCCCCGGCGGATCCACCGCAGTTATTTCAGCCCGGTTTTCTGCTTCATCGCTGCCGCCACGCCGACTTTATCCGCCAGATAATGGTTCAGCCCGTTAGCCCGTAGATGACAGGATGCGCAATGCCCGCAGCCATCGCCTTTAATACCGTTATAGCAGGTCAGGGTTTCACTGCGCACCAGGTCGAGCTTGCCCCAGTAGTCCGCCAGCGCCCAGGTTTCGGCTTTATCGAGCCACATCAGCGGCGTTTCGAAACGAATATCTTTCGCCATGCCAAGGCTAACCGCGTGATGCAGCGCCTTCACAAATTCGTCGCGGCAGTCCGGGTAGCCGGAAAAATCGGTTTCACAAACGCCCGTGATGATCGCTTCGGCCTTTACCTGATAGGCGTAAATCGCCGTCAGAGTCAGGAACAGAATATTACGCCCCGGCACAAAGGTATTCGGAATACCGTCAGCCTCCGGTTCATAGTCCGGCACCGGAATACTGTCGCGCGTCAGGCTGCTGACCGCCAGTTCATTAAGCAGGGTGACGTCGAGCACTTTATGAGCACGCGCGCCCAGTTTTAATGCCAGCTCACGGGCGACGTCGATCTCTGCGCGATGGCGCTGACCATAATCAAAAGTGACGCAGTGAACCTCATCATATTGATGGAGCGCCTGCACCAGGCAGGTAGTGGAATCTTGTCCGCCGCTAAAGACGACAACCGCGCGTTTCATAGCATTTCCTGTTGATGACGATAAAGACGCTATGGTAACGCGCAGGCAGCGTGCCGACCAGCTTCTTCACCGCGTTGATGGTGGTAGCCAGGCCTGGGTGAAATCAAACCAGCCGCGCGCGTTCAGGTGAATACCGTTTACGCCCGGCGGCGCGCTGATTTGATATTGATAGTTAAACAAAGGCGTCAGCATGCCTTCTTCCATTAACAGGGTGAAGATGGTTTTCAGCGCCGCGATACGCTGTGTCTCATTCTCCTGCGCCTGCGCGGCATCCAGCGCGGTAATCAGCGCTGAGTAACGTGACTCGCTCAGTATGGCGGGCCATAACGGATCGCAGCGCAGCCACTGTTCAAGCGTGTATTCCGGCATTTCGCCAATCAACCGATCGCCCATCAGCAGATCGGCCTGATCCAGATCCGGATAATCGTCCCAGCTTTTCGCATCGTGGAAGCAGAGCGTCAGTTCACAGCCCTGCTGTGCCAGCGCCCGTTTAAGCTCCCCGGCCATGGTGTGCAATTCTACAGGCAGATGATAATGCAACGTCAGATGCGGCGGCAGGGGCGTGTCGTCTTCCGGCGCAGGCGGAATTGCCCAGCCGGGAAGCAGCGCCTGGCTGGGGGTAATCAGGTTTTCATCCACCGGCAATGATTGCAGCAGGCTGCTGTGATGGATCAGCGAAATCACCCGCTGCGCCTGTGCCTTCGACAGCCGTGAACTCTGACGAAACGTCAGGTAGCAGAAGCCGAGACTGATGCTGTTGCTCACCAGCCGCAACTGGCTGAGCTCTTCCGCTTCGCCGACCGCGATTTGCACCGGATGACGGCAACTGGTGCCGAGATCCTGTTCGAAAAGCTGTGGGGTGATCCAGAACTCGATCGCCTGTAACAGCGGATGCCCCAGATGATAGCGGTGATGGCTTTCCAGACGAACCAGCTCAGGCTCAAAGATCTTAAGCTGAAACGGGCCGCTGCCGAGCGTGGGATCGTCCGGATGTGCCAGCACGCTGCAATAGCTTGCCAGCCGATGCGGCAGCCAGTAATCCGGGCGAGTAAGCGTAAAGCTCAGGCACTGGGCGTGGGGCTGCGCAATCTGTTCCACGCTGGCAAACAGTCTGCTCAAACCAGGGAGCGTCAGCAGCATTTCCAGCCGTTGCTTGAGCTGGGCCGTTTCGATGGGGTCGCCATTGTGCCAGTGCAGGGTGGAGCGAATATAGAACTGCCAGTGCAGTCCATCTGCCGATACCTCCCAGTGATGCGCAAGATCGCCTTCAGGGCGGGCGCTATCGCGGCCAAAGCGAGTCAGTCCGGAATGGATTTGCCCGGCTAAATGCTGTTCGGCGCGACCCACTAGAAACCCAGGATGCAATGGCTCCAGCGGACGATAGTAAGGGATACGCAGCGTCGGCGTATTGTTCTGCCACTGACCGCCCAAAAAAGGGTGCAGCAGCGCGCGCAGTTCCACCGGCGCCAGTTGCGCCAGTTCCAGCGCATTGTGTTGCTGACCGCTGCTCAATGCCAGCTCCATCATTTCATTACGCAGTGCGTCCGGCGTCGTGTGGAAGGTCAGCGTACCGCGCTTTCCCCGCCCGGACTGCGCCTGCCACTGAAGCCAGCCTGCCTCGCTCGCCTGACGCAGCAGGGTGCGGACGTGTCGCTCACTGCAAAAACAGCGCGCCGCGAGATCGGCAATGGTGACCTGCTGCGGTGCGCCGGAAGAGGGCAGCCACAGGCGCTGAAACTGGTTTAATCGGTTAAGCAGTCGCATAAAAACCCGGAACAATAAAGATGAACAATTCAGTATTACTTCCGTATATCTCAGGCAATACTGGTACGCAAGAGAGCGGGATCACAGGCGGACATAAAATGGCAAAACTGGCGGCATTTGATATGGATGGCACTCTGCTGATGCCCGATCATCGGCTGGGTAACGAGACGATCGCCACGCTCAAGCGCCTGCGCGAACGCGACATTACGCTGACCTTCGCCACGGGTCGGCACGTGCTTGAAATGCGCCCACTGATCGATCAACTGGCGCTCGACGCTTTCCTGATTACCGGCAACGGAACCCGCGTTCACTCTCTGCACGGCGATGTCATGCATCGTAGCGACCTCGCCCCGGACGTGGCCGATGAAGTGTTGCATGCCCGCTGGGAGACCCACGCCAGCATGCACGTTTTCAACGATAACGGCTGGTTCACCGGCAAAGCAATTCCGGAAATGTTGCAGGCGCATATGTACAGCGGCTTTCACTATCAGCTGCGCGATCTGCGTCAGATCCCGGCCCACGAGGTGACCAAGATCTGTTTCTGCGGCGATCACGATGATCTTGTGCGTTTGAGTATTCAGCTACAGGAGGCATTGGGCGATCGTGCGCATCTCTGCTTTTCGGCAGTTGATTGTCTGGAAGTATTGCCTGTTGGCTGCAACAAGGGCGCGGCGCTGACGGTGCTTAGCGCGCATCTTGGCCTGACGATGCAGGAATGTATGGCATTTGGCGATGCTATGAACGATCGCGAAATGCTGAGCTTGGTCGGGCGTGGCCTGGTGATGGGCAACGCGATGGGACAACTGAAAGCGGCATTGCCGCACCTACCGGTTATTGGACACTGCCAGAATCAGGCGGTATCCCACTATTTAACACATTGGCTGGACAAACCCAACCTTCCTTATTCCCCCGAATAATGAGACCTTCCAGCAAGCCGGGATGATAAGCCCGGCTTTTTTTTACCTATCATGCCAGCAGGCACTCAATTTCCGTCTGCCACGGCGCGAGATCGCCGATATTCTCTTTCACCCATTCTGCGTTGTAATAGGTTTCCAGATATCGCTCGCCGCTGTCGCACAGTAGCGTCACGATGGACCCGCTACGCCCCTCTTTACGCATCCGCGCGGCCAGTTGCAATGCGCCCCACATGTTGGTGCCGGTTGACGCGCCAACCTTCCGACCTAACTGGCTTTCCAGCCATTGCGCGGTGGCGACGCTTGCCGCATCCGGTACCCGAAGCATGTCATCGACAACATCAGGAATGAAGGAGGGCTCGACGCGCGGACGGCCAATCCCTTCAATTTTACTCCCAACGCTGCTGCGCAGGCTACCGTCGCGGCTCTGCCAGTAGTCCATAAACACCGAGTTTTGCGGATCGACCACCATTAATTGCGTGTTATGCCCCTGACAGCGAATGTAGCGGCCAATGGTCGCCGACGTACCGCCAGTGCCCGCGCTCATCACAATCCAGTCAGGGATCGGGTTAGGTTCATGGCTCATCTGGCGGAAGATGCTGTCGGCGATGTTGTTGTTTCCGCGCCAGTCGGTCGCGCGTTCGGCGAAAGTAAACTGGTCCATATAGTGACCGTTAAGTTCGCGCGCCAGCTTTTCGGAAGCGGCATAAATTTCGCAGGCACTGTGCACGAAATGGCAGCGTCCGCCGTAAAATTCAATCTGTTCGATTTTGCGTTTTGCCGTGCATGAGGGCATGACGGCAATAAAAGGCAGCCCCAGCAGGCGAGCGAAATAGGCTTCCGACACGGCAGTAGAACCGGAAGATGCTTCAATAATGGGCGTACCTTCTTTGATCCAGCCGTTGCACAGGCCATACAGGAACAGCGACCGCGCCAGACGATGCTTCAGGCTGCCGGTAGGGTGGGTGCTTTCATCTTTTAAGTAGAGCTGAATGCCGGGAAACGCCGGCAGCGACAGACGAATCAGGTGCGTGTCGGCGCTACGTTGATAGTCGGCGTTAATTTCGCTAATGGCGTTTTTGACCCAGGTGCTGTTCATGGTGATTTTCCATTTGTCATTTTGTGCCTAGCTTAGCGAAAGATGCGGAAAAAATTGTTGCTATCTCCACTTTAAAATAGACTTACAGGAGAAAAATTTTCTCCTGAGGACAGCGATGTTAGATAAAATTGACCGCAAGCTGCTTTCGCTGCTGCAAACGGACTGCACCCTCTCTTTGCAGGCACTGGCCGATGCCGTTAATCTGACCACCACACCCTGCTGGAAGCGGCTCAAGCGGCTGGAAGATGAAGGCATTCTGCTTGGGCGCGTGGCGTTGCTGGATGCGGAGAAACTGGGCCTCGGCCTCACCGCGTTTGTGCTGATAAAAACGCAACATCACAGCAGTGAATGGTATAGTCGTTTTGTAAATGAAGTCAGCCAGATGCCCGAGGTACTCGGCTTCTGGCGTATGGCAGGCGAATACGACTACCTGATGCGGGTACAGGTCGCCGACATGAAACGCTACGATGATTTTTATAAAAGCCTGGTGAATCGCGTCCCCGGACTGTCGGACGTCACCTCAAGTTTTGCGATGGAACAGATTAAATACACCACAGCGCTTCCCATCGAATAACACTATCTCTGGAATTTTACTGCGTGCGATTATTTGCTCAATTAAGCTGGTATTTCCGCCGGGAGTGGCGTCGCTATCTTGGCGCCGTCGCGCTGCTGGTGGTTATCGCCATTCTTCAACTGATCCCGCCGAAGGTGGTGGGCTACGTCGTTGACGGCGTCACCCAACAACACTACACCGCGACGACCATCTGGATGTGGATCGGCCTTATGGTGGCGATTGCCATCGTGGTCTATCTGCTGCGCTACGTCTGGCGCGTGCTGTTGTTCGGTGCGTCCTACCAACTCGCGGTCGAACTGCGGGAAGACTTTTATCGCCAGTTAAGCCGCCAGCATCCGGAATTTTATCTGCGTCACCGCACCGGTGATTTAATGGCACGCGCCACCAACGATGTTGACCGTGTCGTCTTTGCCGCCGGGGAAGGCGTGCTGACGCTGGTGGATTCACTGGTGATGGGCTGCGCGGTGTTGATTGTGATGTCCACGCAAATCAGCTGGCAGCTTACGCTGCTGGCGCTGTTACCGATGCCAATAATGGCACTGGCGATTAAGCGCTATGGCGATATGCTGCACAACCGCTTCAAGCTGGCGCAGGCGGCATTCTCCAGCCTGAACGACCGCACACAAGAGAGCCTGACCAGTATTCGCATGATTAAAGCCTTTGGCCTGGAAGATCGCCAGTCGGCGTTGTTCGCCGCCGATGCGGCGGATACCGGGGCGAAGAATATGCGGGTGGCGCGTATTGACGCCCGTTTTGACCCGACGATTTATATCGCTATCGGTATGGCAAACCTGCTGGCGATTGGCGGCGGAAGCTGGATGGTGATGCAGGGGACATTGACGCTCGGTCAATTGACCAGCTTCGTGATGTATCTCGGTTTAATGATCTGGCCAATGCTGGCACTGGCGTGGATGTTTAATATCGTCGAGCGCGGCAGCGCCGCCTACAGCCGTATTCGCGCCATGCTGATGGAAGCGCCGGTGGTCAATGACGGCACCGAATCGGTACCGGATGGGCGCGGCGTGCTGAAGGTCGCCATTGACCAGTTCCATTATCCACAAACGGAAAAAGCGACGCTGACGAAAGTCCACTTCACGCTGCAACCGGGGCAGATGCTGGGCATTTGCGGCCCAACGGGCTCCGGTAAATCCACTATTCTGTCGCTGATTCAGCGCCACTTCGACGTGGAAAAAGGCGAAATCGATTTTCACGGTATCGCCCTGCCAAAACTCAAACTGGATGCCTGGCGCAGCCGCCTGGCAGTGGTCAGCCAGACGCCGTTCCTCTTTTCAGATACGGTAGCCAACAACATCGCGTTAGGCCGCCCGGGGGCAAGCCAGCAAGAAATTGAACACGTCGCCCGGCTTGCCAGCGTCCATGAGGATATTCTGCGTTTGCCGCAGGGCTACGATACGGAAGTGGGCGAGCGTGGGGTAATGCTCTCTGGTGGGCAGAAGCAGCGCATTTCGATTGCGCGCGCGCTCTTGCTCAATGCGGAAATCCTGATCCTCGACGATGCGCTCTCGGCGGTGGATGGTCGTACCGAGCACCAAATTTTACACAACCTGCGCCAGTGGGGCGAAGGCCGAACGGTGATTATCAGCGCGCATCGCCTGTCGGCGTTGACGGAAGCCAGTGAAATCATTGTGATGCAGCACGGGCATCTCTGCCAGCGCGGGCAGCATGAACAGTTGGTGATGCTGCCGGGCTGTTATCGCGATATGTATCGCTATCAGCAACTGGAGGCGGCGCTGGATGAAGAACCGTCGGAGGTGACCGATGCGTAATTTTGGTCAACTGTGGCCGACATTAAAAAGATTGCTGGCCTACGGCTCACCGTGGCGCAAACCGCTCTCCATTGCTGTGGTGATGTTATGGGTGGCGGCTGCGGCGGAAGTCTCCGGGCCGGTTCTGATAAGTTACTTCATTGATAACATGGTGGCGAAACACACGCTGCCAGTGGGCACCGTTGCGGGTCTGGCGGCGGCGTATATCGGCCTGCAACTGCTGGCAGCGACGTTGCACTATAACCAATCACTGCTGTTCAATCGCGCGGCGGTTGGCGTGGTACAACAGTTGCGAAGTGACGTGATGGACGCCGCGCTGCGCCAGCCACTGAGCGAATTTGACACACAACCCGTCGGGCAACTGATTTCCCGCGTAACGAACGACACGGAAGTGATCCGCGATCTCTACGTCACCGTCGTGGCGACGGTGCTGCGCAGTGCTGCGCTGATTGGCGCGATGCTGGTGGCGATGTTCAGCCTCGACTGGCGCATGGCGCTGGTGGCGGTTTGCATTTTCCCGGCGGTGCTGACCGTCATGGTGATTTACCAACGCTACAGTACGCCTATCGTGCGCCGTGTGCGGACATATCTGGCGGATATTAATGACGGTTTTAACGAAGTGATCAACGGCATGAGCGTTATCCAGCAGTTCCGTCAGCAGGCGCGTTTTGGCGAACGCATCGGCGAGCATAGCCGTCAGCACTATCTGGCGCGTATGCAAACCCTGCGTCTTGATGGCTTCCTGCTGCGTCCGCTGCTCAGCCTTTTCTCTACGTTGATCCTGTGCGGTTTGTTGATGCTGTTTGGTTTTACTTCGGTTGGCACCATTGAAGTGGGCGTGCTGTACGCATTTATCAGCTACCTGGGGCGTCTCAATGAACCGCTGATTGAACTCACCACCCAGCAGTCAATGCTGCAACAGGCGGTGGTGGCCGGGGAGCGCGTATTCGAACTGATGGACAGGCCGCGTCAGACCTACGGCGACGATGCGCGCCCGCTGGAAAACGGCGACATCGAGATTGATAACGTCTCCTTTGCTTACCGCGATGATCGTATGGTGTTGCAGGATATCTCGCTCTCAATTCCCTCGCGCAGTTTTGTGGCGCTGGTAGGGCATACGGGCAGCGGGAAAAGCACGCTTGCCAGTTTGCTGATGGGCTATTACCCGCCGAATGCAGGTGAAATCCGCCTGGGTGGTCGCCCGCTTGGCAGTTTAAATCATCAGGTCCTACGCCAGGGCGTCGCCATGGTGCAGCAGGACCCGGTTGTCCTGGCCGACTCTTTCTTCGCGAACGTCACGCTGGGCCGTGATATCAGCGAAGCGCAGGTATGGCAGGCGCTGGAAACGGTGCAACTGGCGGAACTGGCGCGTGGGCTGAGCGATGGTATTTATACACCGCTCGGCGAGCAGGGCAATAATCTCTCCGTTGGGCAAAAACAGTTACTGGCTCTGGCGCGCGTGCTGGTTGATACCCCGCAGGTGTTGATTCTGGATGAAGCCACCGCCAATATCGACTCCGGCACCGAACAGGCTATTCAGCAGGCGCTGGCCGCCGTGCGTGAACACACCACCCTGGTAGTGATTGCGCATCGACTCTCCACCATCGTTGATGCTGACACCATAATGGTGCTGCATCGCGGGCAGGCGGTGGAGCAGGGCTCGCACCAGCAACTGCTGGAAGCCAAAGGCCGTTACTGGCAGATGTACCAGCTTCAATTGGCCGGGGAAGAGCTTGCCGCCAGTGCGCAGGATGAAACGCTGACCGCCTGATGCACTTTTTTTAAGCAATTTGCTAACAGACGCACCAGCGCGTGCAATTCAACCACGCATCATGCACTCGCATGGTGCGTTTTTGTTTCATTTCCAGTTCATGCATGTGCACCGCCACGAGCCTGACGCCGTTAATCGCCAATTCCCTCTCAGTTTTCATTTCTGGCACGCCCCTTGCTTTATCTACTTCGTGTAGCAGCAGCCATTACCGAATTCTGACTGGAGGGGATCTATGAAGCTGGTTACCGTGGTAATCAAACCATTCAAACTCGAAGACGTCCGCGAAGCGCTGTCTTCAATTGGTATTCAGGGACTGACCGTGACGGAAGTGAAGGGCTTCGGTCGTCAGAAGGGGCATGCCGAGCTGTATCGCGGCGCGGAGTACAGCGTGAACTTCCTGCCTAAAGTGAAGATTGACGTCGCGATTGCCGACGACCAGCTTGATGAAGTCGTGGATGTGGTGAGCAAGGCGGCATACACCGGAAAAATTGGCGACGGTAAAATTTTCGTCGCCGAGCTGCAACGTGTGATTCGTATTCGTACCGGCGAAGCCGACGAAGCGGCACTGTAATTCCTGGCGCACAGTGATAGGGATCGAGAAAATGAAAATAGCAAAATTGAAAACCGGTTTGGCGGCTCTGGCGCTGTTACCGGGCCTGGCGATGGCGGCTCCGGCGACGATCGATAAAGCCGATAACGCCTTTATGATGATTTGTACCGCGCTGGTGCTGTTTATGACCATTCCGGGAATTGCCCTGTTTTATGGCGGCCTGATTCGTGGGAAAAACGTGCTTTCTATGTTGACGCAGGTGGCGGTGACGTTCGCGCTGGTCTGCGTGCTGTGGGTGGTTTACGGCTATACGCTGGCCTTCGGTACCGGCGGTAGCTTCTTCGGTAATTTTGACTGGGTGATGCTGAAAGGTATTGCATTGACCGCGCCGATGGGCACGTTCTATCAGTATATTCATGTTGCCTTCCAGGGCTCGTTCGCCTGCATCACCGTAGGCCTGATTGTCGGCGCGCTGGCAGAACGTATTCGTTTTTCAGCGGTGCTGATTTTCGTGGTTATCTGGCTGACGCTCTCCTATATTCCGATTGCGCACATGGTGTGGGGCGGCGGTTTGTTGGGCTCGCACGGCGCGCTGGACTTCGCAGGCGGTACGGTGGTTCATATTAACGCGGCGGTTGCGGGTCTCGTTGGGGCCTACCTGATTGGTAAACGCGTCGGTTTTGGCAAAGAAGCGTTTAAACCGCATAACCTGCCGATGGTGTTTATCGGGACTGCCATCCTTTACTTCGGCTGGTTTGGCTTCAACGCCGGTTCAGCGAGCGCGGCGAACGAAATTGCCGGTCTGGCTTTCGTGAACACCGTTGTGGCAACCGCGGCAGCGATTCTGGGCTGGGTCTTCGGTGAGTGGGCACTGCGTGGTAAACCGTCTCTGCTGGGCGCGTGTTCCGGGGCGATTGCGGGCCTGGTTGGTATTACCCCCGCGTGTGGCTTTATCGGTGTCGGCGGTGCGTTGATCCTCGGTATCGTGGCGGGTCTGGCAGGGCTGTGGGGCGTCACTATCCTGAAACGCTGGTTGCGTGTGGATGATCCTTGCGATGTCTTCGGCGTTCACGGCGTGTGTGGCATTGTAGGCTGTATCCTGACCGGTATCTTCGCCTCTACCTCCTTTGGCGGTGTAGGTTACGCGGAAGGCGTCACAATGGGTCATCAGGTGCTGGTACAGCTGGAAAGCATCGCCATCACCATTGTCTGGTCGGGCATTGTGGCCTTCGTTGGCTACAAAGTAGCAGACCTGACCGTTGGCCTGCGTGTTCCGGAAGAGCAGGAGCGCGAAGGGCTGGACGTCAACAGTCACGGCGAAAACGCGTATAACGCCTAATCAGTTCTAACAAAAAAGCCTCCGCTTGCGGAGGCTTTTGCTTTCAGACGTAATCTTATCCGCGATTACGCATCACCCCTTCCTGTACCGTCGAGGCCACCAGTACACCCTCCTGCGAATAGAACTCGCCGCGCACAAAGCCACGCGCGCTGGAGGCTGACGTACTTTCCACGCTGTAGAGCAACCAGTCGTTCAGGTTAAACGGACGGTGGAACCACATGGAATGGTCAATCGTTGCGACCTGCATCCCTTTTTCCAGGAAACCGACACCGTGCGGCTGAAGTGCGACCGGCAGGAAGTTGAGATCGGAGGCGTAGCCCAGCAAATTCTGGTGTACACGTAAATCATCCGGCACCGTCCCGTTTGCGCGTAACCACACCTGACGTTTTGGCTCAGCGACATGGCCCTTCAACGGGTTGTGGAACTCGACCGGGCGAATTTCCAGCGGGCGTTCGCAGAGGAATTTATCTTTCAGCACCTGCGGCAGCAGATGCTCCAGCGAACGGGCGATATCGGTTTCTGACGGCAGGCTCTCCGGCGCGGGCGCTTCGGGCATGGTTTTCTGATGCTCGTAGCCCGGTTCGGGTGCCTGGAATGACGCAGTCATATAGAAAATCGGTTTACCGTTTTGAATCGCCGACACGCGGCGAGCGCTGAAGCTGTTACCATCGCGCAGTACTTCGACGTCATAGACAATCGGCTTCAGGCTGTCGCCAGGGCGCAGGAAGTAGCTGTGGAAGGAGTGAATCAGGCGCTCAACGGGAACCGTTTCTTTTGCGGCATAAAGAGCCTGACCCACAACCTGACCACCAAATACCTGACGCAGCCCCAAATCTTCGCTCTGTCCGCGGAATAATCCTTCTTCGATTTTTTCCAGATTCAATAATGCCAGTAAGTTAGATAGCGCCTGACTCATAGATTTCCTCAATAATTTTTATCATCGCCGCGGCGAGGGATTAGCACAGTATAACGCAGTTTTGCAGCTGGTCCGATGGGTGCAAAAGTCTGAATAAAGGGCAGTTTGCAGGAAAAAAAAGGAGATCTGTGCCACACTTAACCCGTTATGACTGTCATGAATGGTCGCTCTGGCAGGAATAAATCCTGCGGATGCATGAGCGAAAAGGAGAACGCAATGAAAATCGTGCCAATGTTAAGTGGAATAGCCATCGCCGTCGCTCTGTCTGCCTGTGCAGATAAGAGTGCAGATATTCAGACCCCTGCGCCGAATCCGAGCGCTGCGGGCGCGACGCAAGCGGCGATTCAGCAGCCGAGTGTCACGGGGACCGTGTGGATCCGTCAGAAAGTGGCGCTGCCACCGGATGCGGTGCTGACCGTTACCGTTTCTGATGCCTCGCTCGCCGATGCACCGTCCAAAGTTATTGCTCAGAAAGTGACGCGTACCGAAGGGAAACAGGCACCCTTTAGCTTTGTGCTGCCGTTCAACCCGAAGGACATCCAGCCTAATGCCCGAATTCTGTTGAGCGCAGCCATTACGCTGAATGATAAGCTGATCTTTATTACTGACACCGTGCAGCCCATTATCAATCAGGGCGGCACCAAAGCCGACCTGACACTGGTTCCGGTACAGCAGACAGCTGTGCCGATGCAGCAAAGCGGTGGAGCGGCTATGACCGTGCCATCAACGTCGCCGACCCAGGTTAACCCGTCGTCCTCGGACCCGGCGCCGACGCAAATCCCATAAGCCTTTCAATGCCCTCCTCGTGAGGGCATTTTTTTAGTAGATCCAGCGATACTTCTGCAAATCAATCTTCCCGCCGCCTGATACCTGCACGCCCTCGGCGAGCAGCGCCTGACGCTGACGCTGTAAATCAGGGCCGGTAAGGGAAATTGTGCCATGACGATTCACCACCCGATGCCAGGGCAAAGTCGAGCCTTCCGGCAGTCGCTTTAATACGCCGCCAACCTGCCTTGCTGCGCGCGGCGAACCCGCCAGACGCGCTACATCACCGTAGGTGGTGACAAAGCCTTCGGGGATCGAGGCGACAATTTGCCAGACTCGCTGGGGAAAGGAATCGAATGCGTCCATAGTCAGTTCCTGATAAACCAGCGTTCAGCATAATCAGCATCCTGCGTGCTGTGAAGGGGCGATTGCGCAAGAATCCAGCAGGTAAGCGCAGATGGCTTGCAATTGCATGAGGCAGCAGGGATAATGCGCCAGCGCGTTAGGTAACTAACGCTCTCAATGGGGGCTCTGTTGGTTCTCCCGCAACGCTACTCTGTTCACCAGGTCAGGTCCGGAAGGAAGCAGCCAGGGCAGATGACGCGTGTGCCGGGATGTAGCTGGCAGGGCCCCCACCCATTTGAGCTAAGTGCATGATATCCATCATGTAACCCTCTGTTTTCGTGCATTGAAACAGCGGTGATACAACTTTCGTGTATCACTTAGGACGCTAATCAATGTCGCATCTTATGCTTTCCCGTCACGGGATCTGGTACTACCGTAGGGTCTACCTGACACCTCGGAAACGCCGTGAAATTCGAATTTCTCTTCGTACACGTTCCAAACGTGAAGCCTTGCTCCGTGTGGAGAAATATCTCACCTCACAACCTTTCCACTGCGTTCCGCAGTCCATCCCGGCACACACTGCAACCCCGTCTGCTTCCTTCCAACAACCACAACAGAAGAAGGCATTCAAGAGCCTGAAGGGTGAGCTTGATAAGTACACCAAAGCTAAAACGGGATCTGTTGGTGAACGGGAAATACTAACGATCAACAGGTGCGTAAATGCATATCTGAATTCAACAAAAGAGCCTTTCAGCAAAAGAAGCGCGGCAGCGTTTGTCGATGGTCTTGAAGGTTCAGCATCCACCAGAAACCGTTACATTAAAAAGAATTCGGCGTTTTTCAAATGGCTTGCGACTCGTACTGATGAAGATATTCGAAACCCATTTGAAGGAATGGCAGTGAAGGAAACTACATCACCAATGGATCGCCGTCCTGCGTACACACTCAACGATCTGAAACGATTGCACATTGCATTACATGGCGTGAAGGATTGGAAGCGGTGGATCATCTTAATTGGTCGCTATTCGGGGATGAGGCAGAATGAGATTTGCCAGCTTTACCACAATGACGTGATGAAAGTTGACGGGGTTTGGTGTTTCCGTGTTGATAACTTGAATCCGAATCAGACGCTCAAAACCGACAGTTCACGGCGGTTCGTTCCGATTCATTCTCAATTGCTGACGCTTGGGTTACTTGATTTCATCAAAGAAAGAAAAGGACATCTGTTCCCTGAGCTTACCTTGCACCTTGGTAGCTATGGTCACTATTTCAGCCGCTGGTTTACGAGGTTCAGGGGTAAGCATGGTTTGCCTGAGTATCATTCATTGCGCCATTATGCCGCCACAACATTTAAGCAGCATGGCTTCCCTGAGCAGTTCGCCTCCCAAGTGCTCGGACACTCGAACGCAACAATTACATACAATCGATACGGGAAGGGCATTGAAGTCTCGCGGTTGGTTGAATTGGTGGAATATCTATGATGGTTGCTTTTGTCTATAGCTTGGTGGCTAAATGCTTTGGTTATTTCGGGATAACAACAGGATAGGAAATGGATCTCAGCGGATACAGTTTCAAACAGCAACTATCAGAACTTCTTTTACCGACAAAAGAATTCATTGCTACCGTCAATCCGGCATACCTGAATTCTGGTGGTGTGTACATCCTACGTAGTTTTAACGATACAGGGCAAGCACTCACCATACCGCGAGTATTAGATGATGATCGGGACGGAATTTTGTACATAGGCATGGCCAAACTGTTCTGCCACCGTACTGGTGATCTGGCTCGTTCATTTAGTTCTCATTATCGGCAGAGTAAGCATCAGACCGGAATGCGTTACTGGAGTGATGAACGATATCAGCAGCGTTATCCGTATGAACATCTCAAAATGTTCATGTGGGTGAGTGATACTCCCGCGATATTGGAGCAATCATTCTTTCAGAGCTACCTTGCGAAATTTGGAGAGACTCCACCACTGAACAGAATTTGAGAGTAATGATCTCGAAGAGGATGTGAACATACATGATGCACAAAGGAGCCTACAGTCACGGAAAGCAGCGCGGTGGGGCTGATAACTGGCGGTCACCATTCGGTCTATTCCGTAATCTGAACCGAGAATTCACCTTTACTGTAGATGCAGCCGCTAGCGGTGAAAATGCGTTATGTGAGCGATTCTGGACGGAAGAGCAGGACGCTCTGCGACAGGACTGGTCTCAGGAGTTAGCAATCTATGTTAACCCGCCATATTCACAGATCCCCGCATTTCTGGAACATGCGCACAAAGCAGGTGTGACTGTCTACCTAATACCTGTACGAACACAGGCGCGGTGGTGGCTACGTTATGTTCTCATGAACCCTCATACTCACGAGATTCGTTATCTCTCACGTAATGTTCGTTTCAATGCAGCGGTGGGAACAACGCAGAAGCGGCTCAATAACCGCTCTCCGATGGCGTGTTGTTTGATTATTTTTAGAAACACACCACGCAAAGGAGAAATCCGGCAGACCGTTAACTGTGCTGATACTGGTTTGCTGCTACACGTTATTAACCGTGGAAGTGTTCCCGGCAGACCAACGGCCTACAATGCGGAAGTGTTGGATCAGGTGATTGACCTCTACGAACGTAAAAGGCAAAAGCCAAAGGAGATAGCCGAGCGGCTCAAAATCCCTTTACGGACGGTTCAACGGATAGTCCAGAGATTAAACTGAATGCGCCATTATCCCGGTACATTATGGCGTGAATGGTATGTTTTTTATTAGTTTTTTTACTCAGAATCTTCCGTGTTGAACGTTTTCACACTGGCACATTTACGACTTTGTATGATGGTGAAATTATAAATACTGCTCGAGTAAACACAGAGATTTTTACCGTCATGTGTTTTCTCTGTACTACTCAATTGCATAGTAATCCTTCCAGCATGGGCCGCCAGCGGTAGGAGCGTCAGCACACACAACAATGTAAACAGTCTCTTCATTACCTTCTCCTTAAATGTTCAGCACCTGAGGTGTTTACCTCTGGTGAAGTGCTTCGAACCGTTAAATGTTCAACTCGTAGTAGGTCTGGTTAACCTCGTCCTGAGTGATATCTAGGTACGTCATCGTGACCGCTGGGCTGCTATGGTTCAGCATCTTACTGATAGTCTCAATTGGTGTTCCTGCTTCCCACAAGGCACGGCCCCGGCACTTACGGGCGCTGTGGCTGCTGATGTTCTTCTCTGTGACCATTTGCCCGGCCTCACTGAATGCACGGCTTGCCGCTTCTCTCGTTATGGCCTTGGCTGGCTGATTCTTCACTCGGTTAGACTTTGACTGGAACAGAAACACGTCTGTCGGGTATGCAGCACGGCGGCGGCTGATAATCTCCCGCGCGCGGTTGTTAATCGGGAATACCTTCAGCTTACCTGTTTTCTTCTCCTTTATAGTAACCACGTTCCCGGCGACATCATCAAAGGTGAGCGCCAGCAGGTCACTGATGCGTAATGCCAGATTCAGGTTGAGCGCCCAGGCGTCAGCAAAGGTTTCATTGCGACGGCGTAGGACAGCCTCGATCTGACGGGCCTCTTCAGGTGTCGGTGCGTTTGTTCTTGCCATTTCATTATCTCCCTTTGGTTAAGTTATGAAGTATATAATTGATCATAACTAGATCATTATCAAGGTATTTTTAGATCACAAAATGAATTTAGAGGAGGGTTGATGCTCATATCTTATACATCCCAGCATTAGAGGTGTATTATTGTCTTCAGACACAGATTTTGAGGTAAATTGATGGAAGGGGTAGTAATAATTATCTGCGTGGTTGTCCTGCTATTTATAGGAATGAGATTCCTTGCTGGTAGCATTTATGGCAGAAATGATAAAGACGCAGACATTAGGCCAGCTCTTGATGCGTGGGGGCGGGTGGAAGGAACAGGCCCAAAATACACGCCTCCAGATAAAGAGAAGGAGAAACGGGAGCGGGCAGAGCAGATAAGAAGAAAGGCGGCTGAAGAGGCTGCAATACGCGAAGAACGAAAAGCAGCCAGTGCCAAAGCTTTCTACCAATCTCCTGAGTGGCGTAGCTTGCGCTATGCAGCAATCAAAAAATATGGTGGTGCTTGTAGCGCCTGTGGTCGCACAGCTTCCAAGCACGGCATAGTGATACATGTTGATCATATTAAACCTCGCAGCAAGTACCCTGAATTAGCCCTCCGTCTTGATAACTTGCAGTTGCTATGTAACGAATGCAATTGCGCGAAAGGTAATCGTGACGAAATAAAATGGCGCTAGGGCTTATGTGCTAGGCCGGGTTGTCAACCCCACAAGAAAAGTGCGGCGTTATTTCTAAATATCTTGGCAGCTAGGGCAGGTACATTGAATAATTAATGCTGTTTTATTCGTGTTTAATGAATCGCTATTCACATCATTAGTGCATAGACTGCATGCACTCAAAGTCTAGTTATGACATCGCACAATAATTATAATAGATTCAATTAGTTGAATGATTACCAGGTATGTTAGGTCACATTCTGATGAACTGTGATGTAAGGGCGTGATGTAACTCCGTGGGCTGTCCGGTGCATTCTCTGGTGTGCTGATGCTTTCACCAACAATAGGCCAGTGCCTGGCGATATCTCCCGGTCAAGTGATCACGGTTGCCTTCCTTTTCCCACATAATTGTAAACAGCCCCACCAATAGCCCCTAAACCTCACAGAATGCCCGTAGCGGCACTATCTCCCACACAATGTAAACTGACTCACCGATAATTCATGACATCCCACAGCGCGATACTGGCGGCTCAATGCGTCCAGAAATAGATGGATTTCCAGAAGGTTGTGAAGAAAAATTTATTTTTTCGGTATGGAAGGGCGCATTACGTGTGTTGCTTGATCCCCACCATTAGCATCAAATTTGCCGAAGCCGCGCCACTACTGGTTGCGTTATGTACTCAACGCTATAGTGTTCACAACATCTGTACACTGTCCAGCACGCCAGGCGGGGTATTACGAGGCATTTACTGGCATTTAATCGCTATTAACGCGATTTATTTCACAGCAGGTATTGATATGCTTTATGGAAGATGTATTGTTTCGCTCCTTTTCTTTATCCCACAAACGCGAGGTAAACTCTAGATCCGCCGAGGATCACCACATAGCCGCTGTTAGAATTGCGGATGAGTCGATGACCATGATGATATTCATTTATCGTGAGGTTGTCGGGTTGAGTGTGGTCAGGAGTTTATCATCGATGCCGCAGTTTCTGCCGTTCCCTGAACTCCTCACCAGTAACAACGCAACGCAACACACAACGGTTGTACATGGCGAGCCATTAGTAAAGATCCTTAACCAACCATGCCGGAATTTCAGACATAAACCACTGAAGAAAGGTAAGTGGATTGCCACTGTAGAAAGGTAAGTGGTGAGACGTATTCCACCACTGAAGAAAGGTAAGTTTACTAACGCACGTTTGTTAACTTCGTTAACTCTTTTACTAACACATTCTTTTGACTAAAACATCCAGGTCAAAGGCAGGAATAGACATGCGTCTATTTTGTTGGAGGTGTTAAAGAGAGGGTGATACCTGTATCGCTCTGCTCTGAATGGCTACGCCACTTCAGATATCTGTGTGGGTAATAGGCTATAGCGATAGCGTAAACTGCCACGCCACCGCATACCCTATAACCTTCGTTAGCACATCAACCAGCAAGCTGGTCTCTGTGACTCAGGTAACCCGACAGGCTACGCCAGAGAGCTACGCTCTCACTCTGTGTGTTGCTACGCAATGAACCTCCGGTTCACTGGCTCTGCCAGCATGTGTGGAAGCTGCGAACTTGTTCGCCATATGTGGATCGGAGCACGGCGGAGAGGACTGCTTTGCATCTGTCCGCTTCACTCCGGGGCGGCGCGGGTTAACTAACTAACTGACCTCCCCAGCGCCTCTCTGCGGCGTTTAAAGGTGGTGGTGATGCGTATGTACTCCTATGGTGATAAGTCCCCGCAGAACGCGTTACAGAGCGATTTAGCCCTATTGACAAAGATTTCTTTGGCTGGTAATGTGATGATGAACTATACGTATTATAAAATCCTACATGATAATGATTGCTATTCTCATGGAAATCTGATACAATAGATCTTAGTAGGGCAATGATTTATCTACTAATCCTCGAACGAAAAAAACTGCCGCATTTCTGACACCCTCTGTCAAACCGACGGCAATACAAAATGGGTACAAAGAGACCTCCGCTAATATTTTTAACAAAAACGGAGAACCCAATGAACAAACCAAAATCCCAACGCTTTGACCTGACCACTATGACAGGCGAGGAAATCGCACAGCTGATCCTTTTCGGCAAATATACTAAAGCAGCGTTATGGGCCTTCATCAGACGACATGGTGGCGCTTCTGCTGTACATGCCAAGTACCCACAGATCGCCGTCTGCCTGCAAATCCTGAAGCAGGAACGGAAGAAGGCGAAGCAGGCACGAGCATTTAAAACTGTCATTACGCCGCTAAGCAAACAACGTGCCGCCGGGATGGAGTTAACCGAAATACTTCGTCCAATCCTGGAAGGTCATCGACAGCTTTATTTGGATAAGCTAGGTCTTTCCCTGACTCATGAGCAGATCATTATGCTTCTTGTGGCTGTCAGCGGTGCAGAAGAACTTGAAGCCTACGGTTATCCACTGGCTGGCGAATTCCCGACAGCAACCGCAGCCTAACAACACTGAACAAAACCTGAGCCGGTTCGCCTTCTGGGCGACCACTGGCGGGAGGTCTTTTGTACCTAGAACGAGGAGGACAACTTGAATGAACATCAAATTTCAACAGCACGTTTATCAGGCTCTACTGGCTGAGGCCAAAAGGCAGGACAAGCCCCTGGCACGGCTCTGTAATGAAATCTTGGAGACTGCCGCGAACATTTTCGACAACACATCAGACATCAAACCAGCATTAGCCAGCAAGGCGAAACCTAACGGAGAACACAATGAGCAAGCCAAAAACTGACACCTATGATGTCGTTTATTCCTGCATCCGCCGAATTACTAAACTACGCACAGTGGAAGGTGAAATTCGATTCACTGGTACGATGAAGCTGATTTATGCGTATATCTGGACGTTTCAGGAGAATAAGAAGCGCGGAAATGATGACCCTATTCATACCAACACCAACGTTATCGCGTGGGAAGTGGGGGTATCAGAAAAGGCCGCGATTGAAGCCCTTAAGGCTCTGGATACTGCAAAGGTGGTTAGAAAAGCTACTGTAAAAGTGCGCGGTAACGTTAATTCAAGTAATTATGTTGCGATACCGCCTGCGTCCGTTGCCGTGCGTGGTGTTACACCTCCACACCCGAACGAAGTAAAGCCCAAACCCAAGAAGAAAGCAGCGCCAGCAAACGAGGAGAACAAAGGCGATGAAGACCAGGCACAGCAGCAAGAACACGAACAGAAACCCGTTACTGACGGTCCTGAGACTGCCGCGCCTGCTGCTGGAAAACCAGACGGCGTACCTGCTGTGGATATTCCTGTCGATGTTGAGTTATCCGGTGGTGATGATGCGGTGAACGCTTCTACTCAGTATACCGATGAACAATTACGCACCAAGTTCAGGAAATGGCGCAATTTGGGGCTAGATGAAGAAGCAAAAGCGTCTTGCCTCTCTCATAGCGTCAGCAACGATGAGGACAGTATGAAGCTCTTTATTCAAAATTATCATATACCTGTACCAGAACCTGTAAAACAACAGGTTAACGTTCAGGCAAATGAGCCACCACTTGATTTTGATGACACGATCCCTTTTTGATACTGGAGGAACATTGCTAACAAACAGAGAATTTAACAGCTTATCCGCTGACCAACAGCAAAAACTCTTCAACCTTCTGAACTACATTACTCACGATGATCCCCGCATCTCGAAAGCTAAACGTCTGTTGGTGGCAGGTATGACGCCGCAGAAGGTCTGCATGCTGCTGGATATTCCACTGGACAGGGTGGAGAAACTTCACCGTGAAGGCTGGAATCCCCGTTGCAGACAACAGGCTAAGCCCAAACAGGCTGAAGTTTCAGCGATGCTGCAACAAGCTTTCCAGGAAGGGGCCGACCTAAAAACACTGTGTGAACGGTTCGATCTGCCGCTCTATACCATAACGCAATTGCTAAAGCGGTCTGGTGTCAGCAGTCAACAGTTGGCTGGCAGAATGCCAGAACCGAATGAACCACTTTACCGTGAATATCTTCGGACCGTTGAACGTCACGAGAACCGCAAACAGAAAGCGCCAACTTTGCACTAACACCCGCCAGTGGGTTAACGGTGATTGCCGTTAATCACCCTGAGATGAACTAACCCCAGCCGGGGGCTAATGAACCTTGAATATTTATCTTACCTGCCCGTTGTCTGGCTGGCGTATCGCTGTGCTCGCGATGGGGTAATCCTCTTGCTGCGAAGCAGTGACGTTGGCCGTCATCGCCTTGCGACAAAAATCCTACTCTGGAGACACTATAAAAATGACACTGAACACTATAAAAAACGCGCTGTTTGCAGCGATGCACGGCATGACGCCGGAAGAGTTTACCCTACAAAAGGCGAGGGAGAGCCTGACAAATGCCGCCGCCGATTTTTTGGATCAACATCCCGAATATCTCCGAGCGAAACAGACAACAACGCCAGCAGCAGTAAGCAAAACAACCAAAATTTACAAGATGCTTGGTTCTGATAGTCGTCCTCTGGTTGCACACACCGCTGATCATATCGACCCGGAGGTGCTCGAAAGGGCTAAGGCCGCTTGTCGGAAACTGGTTGCTGATAATCCAGAACGGTACGGCAATATCATCCCGGCACAGGAGGCGTAATGGCGAATGGCAATATCATAGTGACTAAAACCGTAAACGAGGTGACATGGTCTGTCGATCGGACAGCCTTCGGTCGCGTTCTCAAACAGATTCGATCTGTAGGCACAGCCTGGAACAAGGTCGGGAAGAATTACCAGGCTAGTGCTAAAAAAATTCAGCAGTCTAACGGAAAAATGCAGTTACAACAGGCACGTGATGAGACGAGACGCCTAAAACTCCACCAAAAATTAACTGCTGAGTCGCAGAAACAGAGTGCGATCAATGCACGTATAGCGACTAACGAGCAGCGTCACGCCCAAAAAATGGCAGTGATTGCAGCACGTAACCCAGCCGCCGCTGGTCTGGTTCCCAAAAATGCACGTGGACTTGCAGAGGCAATCCGTCTTCAACGTGAGCAGGCAGAGCAGGACAAACGCACACAGCAGATTCGAGCAAAAGGTATCCGTTTTAGCACTGCCACCAACGGTTATAACCTGACCCCACGCCAGCGAGCGCAAGCAATCAGCGACTTCGCTCAATTAACGAAACAATATCATGCTGGTTCAATAGCGCTGGGTGAGTACAACGCCAGAGTAAGTAAGCTTCAGCAAGGACTCAGGCAGCAGGGCGGTTTAGTCAAAAAGCCGGTAACCCTTCCAGTCAAGGCAAGAGTGACGGGCCTTGATACCTCACTCCTAGACCATGCAGGCACTGCGATCACCATCGGCGCAACTATTGGTATCGGCAAAACTATCATGCAGACCGGGCAAGACTTCGAATCAATGATGTCTGGTCTACAGGCTGTCACAGGTGATAGTCAGAAAGCCGCTCAGGAAATGGCATATCTACAGAAACAGGCGCTCTCCCTTGGTCTTGACCTGCAAAAGACATCGAAAGACTACGTTAAGTTCTACGCTTCAGCCGTTGGCAAGGCGACCAACAGCCAAATCAAAAACCTGTTTGAGGGTGTCAGCCAGTACGGAACCGTATTGGGGGCCACAGGTGAAGAGCAGAGTCGCGCCTTACTTGCTATTAATCAAATGTACGCCAAAGGTACGGTGCAGGCTGAAGAGCTAAAAGGACAGCTTGGTGACGCATTGCCTAACGCCGTTGGGATCTTCGTTAAAGCCCTGAATAAGCTGAAAGGCAGGACAGACCTTACAGAAAAAGATCTGATGTCTATGATGAAAAACGGTGAGCTACTGGCTAAAGATATCCTCCCCCTTGTTGGTGATGAGTTCAAGGCGGCAGCACAGAAAGGTGGCGCGTTTGAGAAGTCACTGAAATCTAACCGTGTTGCGATGATGCGCCTACGTACAACGATGCAACTTGCACAGAAAAACTTCTTTGATTCAGGATTCGGCAGTCAGTTAACTGACACGTTTAACGGTCTGACAGACGCTATTAACAGCAACCAGGACGCATTTAAAACGCTGGGAGCGATAGCTGGTAAGGTTGTTCAGGGCTTCACCGATGCAGGGGATACGGTCTATAACACCTTCATCCTCATTGAAGCGCTGATCAAGAGGTACGCCCCAGGACTATCTAAAACCTTCGAGGGATTCGGCAATACAGCAGCGTATGCAGCAGGTATAGCGATCTTCACTGGAGCAATCTTCAAGTTAGCTGGTGCTCTAAAATGGCTTGTGAGCTTCGCGAATCCGTTGAAAGGTTTGCTTGGGACACTCGCCAAGGTAGGCGCTCTTGGTGGAATTGCCACACCGGGAACAGACAGCACCAAACCAACAAAAGGCGGTAAACAGGGTTTCTCTATCGGTCTCCCTGCGATCATTGCTGCTGTAAGCCTCAATGACCAACTTGATAAAATTCAGGCTGATCCTGATGCCTTTATAAAGCAAGTGCAGGCGAATAATGACCGACCAACCATGTGGACGGACATTAAAAAGTTTTTTGTTGACCATACACAGGGCTTTACCAATGCGTTCACTGGGGCGAATACGCTCCCCGGAATGTCACCGCTTCCAACGCCAACGTTTACACCGCCAACTCTGGAGAATATGACCCAGCGCCAACCGTACAGCGTCAATATTCGTGGTGAGGCCGAGGTGAAGCTTTCACCAATCGACATCAATGTTCATGATGGTGCGGTTACTGGCCTAGTCGATGCACGTATCAGGGACAATGAACTCAATAATCAGAACATGATTCTCGGAGTCGCGAGGTGATGTAGCGATCCGGCGGCGAATCTGTCGCCTTTTAATCAAGAAGTCAATACGTCACCGTGAAATTTGTTGTAATTCTAATAGTGACATGATAAAATAATAACGTGAGGTGATTATGTGCAAATAACTGATTGCAGTTATGGTATGTGCGTACTACTGCCATTGTCGCTTCCCAACTCTCAAGGGGAATGCGATGTCAGGTCGCAAGGCAGCAAAATAAAAGCACCCGTACCGGGTTTGGCTCTGCCAAATCGCTACCAGCGATAAAAGTACACCTCGACTAGATCGGGATGCCATTAAATCCGGCGCTCTCCTCGTCGGTCATCTTGTCACGATGGAAACTGACAACAGGTGTGCAATGTTTTGGGTTCCTACTCCTTACCCATTGGACGGCGTTGCACACCTCCCATCTCTCCACTCAGAAATTTCATCTCACCGATGATCCACCAACCGGGCAGGGATATTCCTGTTCCGGGGTCTTTTCTGTCTGGAATTCAAAGTGAAGAACATCGCGAAGCGATTAGCAATCCTAATTACTAACTCGTGGAGCGAGTGAAAGAAGGTCGCCACTGTGCGGCCTCTTTTACGCCTGTAACAAATTCCGGCATATCTGCCGAGTAACAATACCTGCCTGTAAAGCAGGTGACTTAACAAGGCCGCTTGGTGGTGAACCTTCAGCACTGGAGGTGTTTGCCTTTAGCAAATGGCATCGCCCCGTAAACCATAGGTTCATCACTTTGTGACCGAATAACTGATGGAGATAAAAAAACATGGCTTTTGAATATGAAAGTAAGACCCCACAGGCTGTATTGGTTTATACCGATTCACCGATATTCCACAAACGCGAGGTAATCCTTGATCTGGCTGCTGACGTGACTTGCGGAGATGTGATTAACCCATCCACTGGCGCGGCTTATGTCGCAGCTGATGGCGATGATTGCGCTGTAGCACTGCAAAATCAGGTCGCTGGTGATGCTCGTAGTCTGGTTATCAGTGACACCCAATGTGTGTTCAATCCGGCGGGGTTGGTTGTGGACGCAGCCGCAAAAGATGCTGCTTACACCGCACTTATCAAACAGGGCAATCGCATTGCCGATGCAAACACCACTATCGCAGCGATCTAATCAGGGAGAGATAACATTATGAAATTGAATGATTTTACTAACCTAAGCGGTCAGTTTGTTAAACCAAGCGGCGAGGGATTCCTTCTGTCCAGCCTGGGCCTGTTTACCAGCCGTCCAAGCGATACGCAGATCATCGCCCTGGATACGATTGAGGACGTGCAGAGAGAAATTACCAAATCGGTAGCTCGTTATGGCTCAGAAATGTCGGGGCTTTCATTTCCCCGTGCAGCTAACGTGACCGTTCAGGCTCCGTTACATGTCTACAGCTCCACCATCACCAGCCAGGATTGGCAGGGCAAGCGTCAACCCGGTGAAAACCGTCAAATGACCGCTGAAGATGTTGTGGCGAACCATACGCTGAAGCATTACCTGCAAACCCGCCGGGATGTTGAATTCGCCATGGCGCAGAGTCTGCTGCACAACGTAACCGAAGCCACGCACCTACGCGAAGGCCCAACCATTCTCTGGAATGAATTTTGGGGAATTGAACAGCCGTCCACTGTTGTGAAGACTGGTGTTAGCGCCAACGTCATCACCGAACTACAGAAAGCAACTACGCTTCTGAAACAAAAACTTGGTGGTTGGTCATCCAGCATTAAGCAGATTTACCTGCTGGCGAGTCCGAGCCTATTCACTGCAATTCAGGCGAACCCGACCGCATATCAGGCCGCTCTATTTGGTGCTACGTCTCGCGATATCGTATTCCCGGAAACTCTGGGTGCTTATGACCGCTACAACATCGGGCGTGTAACTGTGGTTCAGGTTGATGATCCGCTATACGGCATTGCAGACGGGGAAGGTTATATGCTGGCGTCATTCTCCAACATCGTAGAAGGTGACCTGTCACCGTACATGACTTACCAGACTCCGGCGAGCCGTCATGCAGAGGTTGCAAATGGTCCGGTTTATCCGTCTTATCACTACGTTCTGCGTGATAAGTTCATGAATTATGAGGTGGTCAGCGAACTATCCCAGATTCAAATTCCTATGCGCCCGGACTTCGTTCTGAAAATCACGGGTGATTTCACCGATCAGGCTGTGATGTAAGAAGCGGAATTCCGCTGGCGGGTACATTGGGGGCGATTTGCCCCCACCGTAGCAAGGCCCTACGGGTGAACCTTTGGTTCATCTTGATTCTGTATTCCGGCATTTGAAGCCGGGGAATCAAGACCGGATGGCGAGGCAAAGAAGAGGATACATATGAAATTACAATTGATAGGCCGGGGAAACCAGCCTTTGCTCACATTCATTATGGATGGTGGTTCTGATGACTCCATTCTGAACATCAGCGCTTTGAGTCGGAAACTCGGTTGTAGTCGGTCATCATTTATTGACCGTTGTCGTGACTACGGCTTAGACAGTGCAATCAGGTACTACCTTGAAGAGCAACGAAAGAAGAAACTGAAAGAATAGAAGCCGGATTAATCCCGGCTTTTTTATGGGTTCTTGTTCGATTTTATTTACGAAAATTAACAAGATAGATAGTATGTCATATGAATTGTGATACCCCTGCCTCTGAGAGAGATAATATGAAAAGAGTACTAATGTTAGGTGGTTTTATTTGTTACCTTTTTTCAATGACTACTATGGCTTCACCTGAAACCGAGTTGCAAGTTGCTCAAGCGAAACATCAACTCGCTGAAGCCTTCATAAAAGGTGGGTTACTTACTGACTCATTAACAGAAAAGGCTCGTAGTAATCCTCAGGCCGCAGGCCAAGAAATTGCCAACAGCATGGCGCAAAATATTGATAGCATGGTTGTTCAAGGGATCAATAATGGGGAAAGCTGTGAATCAATTTCCAATCGGATATCTCAAAGAATGGCTAAGGCAATGGAGCATAGTCAACCGGATCAGCCGATATCTCCGGCAGCGAAGAAAGCAGCAGCAAAACTTCCACTGGCTGTTGCAAACTATGCAAGTGCCCAGTGTGCATATCTACTTGAGTAAACCAGAACACTTATAATGGGGTGTGTCACCACATCCTATCTCTCGATGAAGCCGGGTTAAGCCCGGCTTTTTTGTGTCTGTCGCATGAGAAACGGCTTGCCAGTGACACCATTTGGTGATACAAATTCATTGCCTCACTGCTTTTTAGTGCATTGAAAAACATAGGTTTTATTCGAAAATCCTTAGCTGGCAGGGCCCCCACCCAATTCAGCCCTCTGTCACCACGCCTCTATTCTCACATCAATAGCACGATATCTTTCACTACCCTGAATCGCAGCAACATCCTTTAAATGATTTTGCGTAATCGGCTGGTATTCTGCTGCCCGGCAAGGGTCTGCCAGAGCGGCTGTAATAATTCAAAGGCATCACGCAATGTTTCATCTGGCAGTGTAAAAGGCAGGCGCAGGTTGCGTTCAAACGCGCCCGCTAACCCGAAGCGCGTGCCTGTGCCAAGGTGTATACCCACGCTTTCCGCCCGGGCCGCAAACTGCGTGGCCAGCATCTCGGGCAGTTCAACCCAGAAAGAGAGGCCGCCTTCAGGCTGGGTAAAGTGCCACTGGGGAAAATAATCCTGCATCAATGCGGCACACATGTCGCGACGTTGCGCCAGCATCGCTCGTCTGGCAGGCAATAAATTGTCGGCGTTTTCCAGTAACCACAGGGCAGCTAACTGTTCCAGCAGCGGTGAGCCGAGATCGAGCGTATCGCGCGCCTGAATCAGCGATGCGAGCGTGCGTGTTGAAGCCCGAATCCATCCTAAACGTAACCCACCCCAGAAACTTTTTCCGGCAGAGCCGATGGTAATCACCGGGGCATCGGCATTGAATGCCGCCAGCGGCGGGGGAGGTGGGGCGTTGTACCATAAATCGACCATCGTTTCGTCGACCACCAGCGTGGTGCGCGTGCGAGCGGCGAGGTCAGCGATTGTCTGTCGTGTGGCGTGGTCCATACAGCGACCGGTAGGGTTATGAAAATCGGGCATCAGCCACGCCAGACGCGGCGCGGTTTGGGCGATGATCGCCGCCAGCCCGTCAGTATCCCAACCCTGTGGGGGCAAAGATAAGCCCACGGGGCGGCAGGATGCGCCCTGAATCGCGGCAATCGCTAACGGATAAGTGGGATTCTCAACGACCACGCGATCGCCAGGTCCGGTCATTGCGCGCAGAACCAGCGCCAGCCCGCTGAGCGCACCGTTTACCAGCATAATTTCGTCCGCTTTTGTCGGCAGGCCGCGCGCACAGTAGCGACGCGCGATGGCTTCGCGCAGTACCCTTAATCCATGCTGATCGTAGCCGGTGTGATGCAAATACTCCGGTAGCATGGTTAATGCATGGCTGTAGGCCTGATGTATTTCTGCACCGGCACTTAGCGCGGCGGTGGAGAGATCCAGCGCTTCCGGTGCCGACATGCGGGTTGGAATTTCGCGGCGGCCTTCTGGCAACATTACCCACGAGCCGCTCCCGTGGCGACTTTGCAGATACCCTTCATCTCTTAGCTGCGCCAGTGCGCTGGCGACAGTGGTACGACTGACGCCCAATACCGTGGCAAATTCACGTTCGCCGGGCAAACGGCTCTCCAGCGGTAACCGCCCATCGAGGATTAGCAAACGCAGCGCCTGTGCCAGCTGTCGCCACAGCGGGGTGCGTGAGTTGGCCTCCTGCCAGTGGCCAAGCAGGCGAACCAATGAGTGGGTGGCCGAGCGTCGTGGTGTCATATGCAGTCCACTTTTTAAAAACTGGTCATTAATCATAATGCCATTTTCACCGATGATGAAGTTCTGAACGCTTATTCTGAGGTGCATCATGCTCCGTCGTCTTATCCAGCTTTATATCGGTCTGGCCCTTTACGGTGTCTCCACAGCGATGTTTGTTCGTGCGGATTTGGGCGCCGATCCGTGGAACGTGTTTCATCTCGGCGTCGCCAGCCTGCTGTCGATGAATATCGGTCTGGTGATTATCGCCACCGGCGTCCTGGTGCTGCTGTTCTGGATCCCCCTGCGCCAGCGTCCGGGGCTGGGCACGGTCAGTAACGTGATTGTGCTGGGGCTGACCGCCGATGCGACGCTGGCTATTCTGCCGCCGCTGGAATCTTTGGTGGCGCGTAGCGCGCTGCTGGCTGCGGCAATCGTGGTGAACGCGCTGGCCACGGGGATGTATATCGGTGCGGGTTTCGGCGCGGGGCCGCGCGATGGCCTGATGACCGGACTGCACGCGCGTACTGGCTGGTCGGTACGGGGGATTCGTACCACCATTGAACTGTCAGTGCTGGTGATTGGTGTACTGCTGGGTGGAACATTTGGTGTAGGCACCGTGCTGTATGCTCTGGCGATCGGCCCACTCATTCAGCTTTGTCTGCCGTGGTTTCGTCAACCCAGCGGCACGCGCAGCGCGGCGGTAATTTCCTGAGTTCAGAGCGGCGGTTGAGCTACGCGTTTAGCTCGCAGCAGAACTAAACTTATCAACAGACGCAGTCAGGTTTTCTGGCTGCGCTGTCACTTCGGAGGATTATCTGATGAAGTATGTTGATGGTTTTGTTGTTGCTGTTCCCGTGGACAATAAGGAGGCATACCGCGAGATGGCCGCAAAAGCAGCGCCGCTGTTTAAAGAGTTTGGCGCAACCCGCATTGTCGAATGTTGGGCGGATGATGTACCCAACGGCAATCTGACCGATTTTCGCATGGCGGTGCAGGCAGAAGAACATGAAGAGGTGGTCTTCAGCTGGATTGAATACCCTTCCAAAGACATCCGCGATGCGGCAAATGAGAAAATGATGAACGACCCGCGCATGAAGGCGCTGGGGGAATCAATGCCGTTTGACGGACGACGCATGATCTACGGTGGCTTCCTGCCCATCGTCGACGAGTAGCCTGACTGGCTGTGCGGCGTGCCGCCAGCCAGATCCATGCCGGAGAATCTTCGGGCTTTCTCTTAAGCAGCGCCTGCTGAGTGCGAGCGTAAATTCTCCTCGGCCCAGAGAATAAAATCGGTTTTAGGCAGCGCTTTGCTGTACAGCCAGCCCTGGCCGTAATGCACACCGTGCTGATACAACCACTCCTGTTGGCAGGCCGTTTCAATGCCTTCCGCAACCACATCCAGCTTAAGGGTTTTCGCCATTTCGATGATGTACGGTGTTACCTGCTGATACTCCAGCGCATCCACAAATGACTTATCGATTTTCAGCGTATCGACTTCGAGATCTTGCAGGTAGCGAAGACTGGAATAACCGGTACCAAAATCATCAATATAGATAGCGTGCCCCGCTTTACGATAGCTTTCAATGGCGGGCAGTGTCGTTTTTGGGTCAGCAAATCCGCGCTCAGTCAGTTCAAGCGCAATTTGCGAGGGGGCGACTTGCCAATGGTTGAGTTGTTGACCTAGCAGCACAGGAAGCGTTGTCGACTGAATATCCTCAACCGAGAGATTAATAGAGATGTGGAGATCAGGATGAACATGCAGCCATTTCCCTAAATCCAAAAAGATATTCTTCACAACGGTTTCTGTCAGCATTGTGATGAGCCCGGTTTGCTCAGCAAGAGGAATAAAGATCTCCGGTGACAAATAGCTTCCGTCTGGTTGCTTCCAGCGGGCCAGCGCCTCCGCGCCAACAATTTTTCCACTTTTTAGTGAAACAATCGGTTGGTAGTGAACAGTAATTGCCGATTCATTCAGGGCGTCGAGCATCCGATGGTGGGGAGATTGCAAGCGTCGCAACAACCGCAGAATAAACCAGGCCGCGAGCAAACTGATTAGCATCCCGATTGGTAACCAAATCAAAAGTTGACGATGCCAGCTGGCAACCTTCGGTTGCACAGATGACCAGGTCATCACCGCCAGATCAAGCTCAGGATAATGTCGTACGGTATAAATGGTTTTGTTCGCCGTCAGCGTTTCAAGCCCCTCTTGTTGCATGCGTTTGAACACGGCGATATCAATAGGCTGGCTACTCGCCAGCACCCGATCTTTGACTGTGCCCAGAAGCGCGGACTGAATATTGCTGAGTTCAGAAGGGAGAACGTCGATAAACGATAAAGGGTCGATAATGACCATATGTTGCCTGCTTGCAATGGCAATCATGTGATAATCGAGCCCCAGATCGTTTTTTACAGTAAACCAGGTGCGGTAACCATCTTGTGTGACTCGATCGGGCTGCGGATAGGTCACGGGGGCACTTTTCACCTCCAGCGATGAGCATACCGGCGTTGATCCCTTTAGATAAAGAACCTCCTGAACATAGCGCCAGGAGTACGAAAGACGGCGCATCTCCAGAAGATGCTGCGGGTTACAACCTGGATTCTTTGAGGTGTCTATCTGAATAAGCGCGGCTTTCGCTTGATCCAGTACCCGCAGCGTGCGCGCCATCACCCGAGAAGCATAGAGTTCTTGTTCATCCCTGAACTGGGCATCTGCCTCGCGATGAGCCAGCCAGATGCTCAGTAAAATGGGCAAAAAAATCGCCAAAATGAGCACGCCCGTCACCAGACCCACCAGATGTCGTGTTGTCACAGCGTTGTCCTTAATGTGGCAAAGTACGACAAGTATATCTCATCCCAATAATAAGCTTATTAAACAATAGGGTTATTCTGAGATGGGTTGCGTAATTTATCACCAGTCAGGAAAGAATAATAACCCTGTTTTAATCAGGGTTGATCGATGTGAGAGGATGTCTTAGTATATTGTTATGTTATAACATACATGTTGAGGGCGTTATGAAAACCAATATCCATCCGCAATATCGTACCGTGGTCTTCCACGACACCAGCGCCAATGAATATTTTAAGGTCGGTTCAACGATCAAGACCGATCGCGAAATTGAACTCGAAGGAGAGACATATCCCTATGTCACTCTTGAGGTTTCTGCGAAGTCGCATCCGTTTTATACCGGGAAACAGAAGTCGTTTTCCAGCGAAGGCAGCGCCGCGAAATTCCGTCAGCGCTTTGGCCGTTTTCTGGATGTGAGAGGCCAATAATGCAGGTACTGAATTCATTACGCAGTGCAAAACAACGCCACCCGGACTGTCAGATTGTGAAGCGTAAAGGGCGGCTGTATGTCATTTGCAAGACCAATCCGCGTTTTAAAGCGGTGCAGGGTCGTAAAAAAAGACGTTAATCTTTCCCATTATTGCGCCACTGTTCCAGGGTTTTTTGCTGCTTGCCGTCGGCATCGAAGTTGTCGGCGGCAAGCCAGTGACGAAACGCCGTATCAAGCGCAGGCCATTCGCTATCCAGAATCGAAAACCAGTCCGTATCGCGGTTATGACCCTTAATCACCAGCGCCTGACGAAAGCGACCTTCAAACTGAAAGCCTAAACGTAATGCAGCATTGCGCGAGGGTTCATTCAGACTATTACATTTCCATTCGTAGCGGCGGTACCCGAGCGTATCAAAGGCGTAGCACATCAGCAGCCACTGCGCTTCCGTTGACATCGGGGTGCGGCTAAGCAGCGGCGAAAAGTGCACGTGCCCAACCTCCACCACGCCATGACTGGCATCAATGCGCATCAGCGACAGTGAGCCCACCGGCTTACCGGTTTTTTTATCAATTACCGCAAAATGAATAGGATCGCTGAGATTTTGCACACTGGCGACCCACTGGCGAAAATCGTCCACACAGCTGTCGGGTTCGCGCAGCAACCATGTCCAGCTGCGCGTATCGGCGGCAAGCTGGTGGGCGGCAAACAGTGCGTCAGCATGATGAACGGCCAGGGGCTCCAGCCGACACCAGTCGCCTTCAAGCACCACGCGTGCCGGATGAGAGCGCGGTTGCCAGTCGGGTAATGCATCACCAACGGGTTGATTAAATTGATTTAGCTGACTCATAACCTCTCCTTGCTGTAAGTGGACAAGATGAGAATAGAGACTTACTGGTTCCATAAAAAGTGCCATGGATGTATCTTTTTATGGTGCCACGAGGAGCCCTGATGAATATTCCTGACGATCCCTTTTTTACTTTCCTGCAACGCGCGCTGGCAATGCGTGGGCCGCAGACGCTACAGCGTGTCCTTTACAACGCGCTAAGAGACGCCATTTTGCAGGGGCAACTGCAGGAAAACAGCCGCCTTCCTGGTTCGCGCATCATGGCGCAGCGGCTGGCGATTTCCCGTAATACGGTCAATAGCGCGCTGGAGCAGCTGGCGCTGGAAGGCTATTTACTGCGCGACAGGCAGGGTACGCGTGTGGCATCACTCCCCAAATCGCAGGTGACTGCGTCATCGCCAACGTTACCCGCCTCCGTGGCCGGGAGGTTTCGCCAGCTACCGCCCGCGACGCCGCGTGAATCGCCGCCGATGCTCTTTACGCCGGGAACGCCCGCCATTAACTATTTTCCCTTACCGTTGTGGCGGCGGTTGCTCGATCGAACCTTGCGGGAGGAGGGGAGCTTGCTGCTGGGGTATGGTGATTCCGCCGGAGAAGCGTCGCTTCGCGAAGCGATTGCTCGTCACCTCGCGCTTTCTCGGGGAATCGATTGTGACGCCAGCCAGGTGGTTATCACCGAAGGCGCACTGGAAGGGATGAATCTTTGTACCCAGTTGTTGAGCGAGCCGGGGCAACTGGCCTGGGTAGAGGAGCCGGGTTACATTGGCGCTAAAAGCGCCTTTCTTGCGGCGGGTTTATCGCTTGAGGGGATTCCTGTGGATGATGAAGGCATGCAGTTTGCGAAGGTTTCTTCGACGCCACGTCTCATCTTCACCTCACCGTCGCATCAGTACCCCACGGGCAGCGTGCTGAGTGCGGCGCGGCGTCTGGCGCTGCTGGAGTTTGCGCATCGCGCTGGCGCCTGGATCATTGAGGACGATTATGACAGTGAGTTTCGCTACAGCGGTGAGCCGATCCCGGCGATGCGCGGAATGGTAAGAGACGCGCCGGTCGTCTATTTGGGGACCTTCAGCAAAACGCTGTTTCCGTCGCTGCGGTTGGGGTTTATGGTGCTGCCGCCTGCGCTGGTCGCTGCCGCACAACCAGCGATTCGCGCCCTGCTGCGCGGTGGGCATCGCGCCGAACAACGTACCCTGGCGACGTTTATTGAGGAGGGCCATTACGCGCGGCATCTGGCGGCGATGCGACGGCTTTATCGTAAACGGCAAACACAGCTACGCGAAGCGTTGGCGCAGGCGTTGCTGCTTCCGCATCAGGTGCTGGCCGGAGAGGGGGGACTGCACCTGACGGTACTTATCGACGGGATTGATGATGTGGCGGTGGTAAAACTTGCCCGCCAGCAGCAGATGTCACCGGCGGCGCTCAGCCAGTTTTATCTGAATGCGCAGCATCAACGTTCTGGCCTGGTGCTGGGTTATGGCAATACGTCCGCATCGCGCTTTATTCCAGCGATACGGACGCTTCAGCGGATTATTGCGTCGCTTCCGCGCGGGTCAGGGTGAAGACATCGTAGAACGAGAGTTCACCTTTTCTGGCGACCATTTTTTCAAGCTGCGCCCGGGCCTGCGCGCTGACGCGCGGTGAGTCCTTGATGGATTGAATTAACTCTTCCGGCACGAAGCGCGTGTTGTACCACTCACCGTTATAGCAGACGCGGAAATCCAGAACATCGATATCTTCGTAGTGATAACGTGGATAAACGTCGAAGAAGAAAAACGCATTCAGCAGAGCAAACAGCACCCACAAGAGCCAGACGGAACCTTCGAGTGTCTCTGAACGCATCATGACAATCAGCGTGGCGAAAAACGCCGCGTACATCGCCAGGAACAGGCCGGGGTGATTGCGGATAAAACTAATGCTAAAGCGCGGCCTGTTGTCGCGCTTTTCACGGATATTCAGTTCATTGATCGTTTGCGTAAGTAATCGCTGGATTTCTGTCATCATTAGGCTCTGCAACTCAGGGCGGATTCACCTATTCTATGTTGCATTAACCAATACAAAAAGTAACAGATTAGTTTCAAAAAAGCATAACAGTCGTATCAGCTCAGCATTTTAAGAATGCGGGCCGGATTACCCCCAACGACCGCGTTATCTGGCACATCTTTCACCACCACCGCGCCCGAAGCCACCACCACGTTATCCCCAAGAGTGACGCCAGGGTTTATTACCGCACGTCCGCCAATCCAGACGTTATTTCCGATAACCACCGGTTTGCCATATTCATAGCCGCTGTTGCGTTCAGTAGCATCCAGAGGATGGGTCGCCGTATAAATATGTACGCCCGGCGCGAGCATGCAATTATCGCCGATGGTAATGGGGCAAACGTCCAGCATTACGCAATCAAAATTGGCGTAGAAATTGGTGCCGAGAGTAATGTTATAGCCGTAGTCGCAGCGGAAATTGGGCTCAATATAAGCATCGTGGCTTTTATCGAAAAGTTCAGCCAGCAACTGATGGCGTAATGCTTTTTCGTCGGGCGACGAATGATTGTAGCGATGCAACAATTGTTTGGCGCGCAGACTATCGGCTCTGAGCGTTGCATCCGCCGGGCGATAGAGTTCGCCGGCGATCATTTTACGTTTCTCTTCACTCATTGTGACACTCCTCGTCAGTCAAGAGTGTTCACCATAAGAGGCACAGGAATAATTGGGAACGTTCCCTGTTAATCAGTGTGAAGTTAATCACAAACTTACCAGGGTAAGTGGAACGTAACGATCGTTAGTTGACTTAACGGACGCCTGAAGCAATTACAGAAAATAGCGATTAGCGAATGAATTTCCACACAGTGGATGGGATCTTGTCGTACAGCTTATTCATCGTCAATTCAGCCAGACGATGATCGGCAGCTGAGTAAAATACCGCCAGTTCATTGTCAGAAAGTTCATATTTATTTTTTTCAATGACGCGTTCCAGCGTATCAATTGACTGGCAACGGCGCAGTCGCATCAAATAATCCGTTTTAGTTAATGGTTTCTCAGACATAATTCACCCATGTGATTGTAATTATCTTAACAAGAGAGGCTAACGGGGTTAGCCCGGCTGGCGTTGACGAAACAGCGGAAAAGTTTGTTCCCGGACTTGCGCCATTTTTGCAAGTCTTCGCTATTTATACCGTAGTTACTGAACAACATGAAAGTATCATCCAGATATTCGTCAATTTGTGCAATCAATTTATTATCTTCGTTGTACTTAATTTTATAATTAAGCGCAAAGGTCGCGATATGCTCGATCAACTCATTAAGCTGAAGGTTGATAGCCGAGGTGGGGTCGTTAACCCAACCGTGGTTACTCTCTTCAAGGTTGGCGAGGCAGTCATGATAGAGCGTTTCGCAGAGGAATCTGAGTTGCGCGATATCATGCCTTTTTGGCGAGTATTCGTCCATAACACATCCCCTTATTCGTGAGTAAAACGACGAGAACAAACAGTGTGTGGGATGGGGTAACTACCGGCTAACCTGGCGCAGACGCACAGTCCTTATGTACTAACTATAATCCACTCTGAAAGAGATTTCACCGAGCTATTACGAAAAATTACAATTAAGTCTATTTTCTTAATTCCCCGGTAATGAAATGTGGCTTAGATTAAGATTTTTCAATGTATCGCCAGAGAATAATAATTGAATCATTAGAATTCATTCACTTACTCATTATCCACACGAACGTTGCGGCAGGCAGATGCCTGGATTTTCAGCAGGTCTAAGACGCTTCGCCGCGGAGTATCAGAGAAAACACCTTGCACTTCGGAGTTTTCTTAAACCTTTAACCATGGAAACCCTCACGGTGATGAAACATCACTATTAAAGATAACCGCATTTTTTAATTATAAAAATGTATTACTGCATTTTAAAAGCGTTTATAACGATAAGTGCGATTATAAAAAGGCATAAAAAAGGGCCGCATCAGCGGCCCTTTTTAGCATCGGTCAGATTTAGTGACGTTCTGCCGGTTGGCTATGCTCAGTCTCTTCAACTTTGCGGCCAAAGCGGCGGCGAACCACCACGAAGAACACCGGCACGAAGAAGATTGCCAGAACCGTTGCCGTGACCATCCCGCCCATTACGCCGGTACCTACCGCGTTCTGTGCGCCGGAGCCTGCGCCGGTACTGATAACCAGCGGCATAACCCCGAGGATGAACGCCAGCGACGTCATCAGGATTGGACGCAGACGCATACGTACCGCTTCAAGCGTTGCTTCAATCAGGCCCTTACCTTCTTTTTCCATCAGATCTTTGGCGAATTCCACGATAAGTATCGCGTTCTTCGCCGACAAGCCAATGGTTGTCAGCAGGCCCACCTGGAAGTAAACGTCGTTGGTGAGGCCACGGAAGGTTGCGGCTAACAGCGCACCGATAACCCCCAGCGGAACCACCAGCATAACGGAGAACGGAATCGACCAGCTCTCATACAACGCAGCCAGACACAGGAAGACCACAATCAGCGAGATCGCATACAGGGCAGGGGCCTGGTTACCAGAGAGACGTTCCTGGTAAGACATCCCGGTCCAGTCGTAACCGATACCCGACGGCAGTTTACCCGCCAGCTCTTCCATCAGCGTCATCGCTTCACCGGTACTTCTTCCTGGTGCAGCCTGACCGAGGATTTCCATCGACGGCAGACCGTTATAGCGTTCCAGACGCGGTGAACCGTATTCCCAGCGAGATGTTGAGAACGCGGAGAATGGCACCATCTGGCCATCAGAACCACGCACGTACCAGTTGCTGATATCTTCCGGCAACATGCGGTACTGCGCTTCGGACATCACGTACACTTTCTTCACGCGACCACGGTCGATGAAGTCGTTGACGTAGCTACTACCCCAGGCTGCGCCCAGCGTGGTATTGATGTCGCTGATAGACACGCCCAGCGCCTGTGCTTTCTCCTGGTCGATATCAATTTTAAACTGCGGCGTATCTTCCAGGCCGTTAGGACGTACACCGACTAAGAGATCCGGGTGCTTCGCCACTTCACCAAACAACTGGTTACGCGCCTGAGTCAGTTTCTCGTGACCGAGGCCGCCCTGGTCAATCAGCTGGAAGTCGAAACCGGTCGCCGTACCCAGTTCAACGATCGCTGGCAGGTTAAAGGCGAATACCATCGCATCTTTAATCTGCGAGAAAGCGCCCATCGCACGTTGCGTAATGGCTTCAACTTTATTCTCTTCACCCGGACGATCCGCCCAGTCTTTCAGAGACACGAAGGCAATACCGGTGTTCTGACCACGACCCGCAAAACCAAAGCCGTTAACCGCAAACACGGATGCAACGTTGTCTTTCTCTTTGGTGAGATAGTAATCGGTCATCTCATCCAGCACTTTCTGCGTACGCTCCTGCGTTGCCCCTGCCGGAAGCTGGGCCATACTCAGGAACACGCCCTGGTCTTCATCTGGCAGGAACGAGCTTGGCAGACGAACGAACAGGAAGGCCATGCCGACCACGATGATGATATACAGCAGCAGATAACGACCGGTGCTGCGCAGAATGTTGCCTACGCTGTCGGTGTAATGGTGCGTGCTCTTATCAAACATGCGGTTGAACCAGCCGAAGAAGCCTTTTTTGTCTTCGCCGTGATCGCCTTTCGCAACCGGTTTGAGCATCGTGGCACACAGTGCCGGAGTCAGAATCAACGCCACCAGTACGGACAGCGCCATCGCCGAAACGATAGTGATGGAGAACTGACGGTAGATTGCACCGGTAGAACCGCCGAAGAAAGCCATCGGAATAAATACCGCCGACAGCACCATCGCGATGCCCACCAGTGCGCCCTGAATCTGGCCCATGGATTTACGCGTCGCTTCTTTCGGTGGTAGCCCTTCGTCAGTCATTACACGCTCGACGTTTTCTACCACCACGATGGCGTCATCCACCAATAGCCCTATCGCCAGCACCATCCCGAACATCGTCAGGGTGTTGATGGAGAAACCAAAGGCTGCAAGGATGGCGAACGTACCCAACAAGACGACCGGTACCGCGATGGTTGGAATCAACGTCGCGCGGAAGTTTTGCAGGAACATATACATCACGATGAATACCAGAAGAATCGCTTCAACCAGCGTTTTCACCACTTCGTTAATGGAAATCTGAACGAATGGGGTGGTGTCATACGGGTAAACAATCTGCAAGCCTGACGGGAAGAACGGTTCCATTTTCTTCAGTTCGGCACGGATAGCTTTCGCGGTGTCCAGCGCGTTCGCACCGGTCGCCAGCTTGATACCCAGACCGGAAGCCGGTTTGCCGTTGAACTTCGCGATGATGTCGTAGTTCTCACCGCCGAGCTCAATCTTCGCTACGTCGCGCAGGCGAACCTGCGAACCATCCTGATTGACTTTCAGCAGAATTTTGCCGAACTCATCGGTGCTGGTCAGACGGGTTTGCGCGATGATTGAGGCGTTAAGCTGCTGGCCCTTCACCGGCGGCGTACCGCCTAATTGACCGGCTGCAACCTGGGCGTTCTGTGCTTTGATCGCCGCGATAACATCTACCGGAGTCAACTGGAAATTGTTCAGTTTGGTCGGGTCCATCCAGATACGCATCGCGTACTGAGAACCAAACAACTGAACGTCACCGACGCCTGACGTACGGCTGATCGGGTCTTTCATGTTCGCCGCAACGTAGTCGGAAATATCTTCCTGGGTCATGGTGCCGTTGGTGTTAATGACACCAACAACCATCAGGAAGCTACTGGAGGACTTTTCAACGCTGATACCTTGCTGCTGAACTTCCTGCGGCAGCAACGGCGTTGCCAGCGACAGTTTGTTCTGCACCTGTACCTGCGCGATGTCTGCGTCAGTACCGGATTCAAAGGTCAGGGTGATCTGTACCGTACCGGTAGAGTCACTGTTGGAGGACATGTACATCAGGTTATCGATACCGTTCATATTCTGTTCGATAACCTGTGTCACGGTGTCCTGCACCGTCTGGGCATCAGCACCCGGATAGGTTGCGGAGATCGTCACGGCTGGCGGCGCAATCGTTGGATATTGCGCTACCGGCAGTTTCATGATCGCGAGTCCCCCGGCAAGCATGATGATGATTGCGATCACCCATGCAAATATCGGGCGATCGATAAAGAAATTAGCCATGTCTTAACGGCTCCTGTTTAAGTTAAGACTGAGTTTTTTCTGACGCTGCGCCGGCTGCGGCTAGTTCTTTATTGTCAGACGTCACTTCCTGCGCTTTCACCTGCGCGCCGGGACGGACTTTTTGCAGGCCGGTGATAATCACACGGTCGCCGTCTTTCAGCCCTTCAGTGACCAGCCATTTATCGCCAATCGCCTGGGTTGCTTTGATATCACGCGTTTCAACTTTATCGCCTTCACCCACAACCAGCGCGGTAGCATCGCCGCGTGGCGTACGGGTCACGCCTTGCTGAGGAACCAGCAACGCATTCGGATTCACACCTTCCTGCAGGCGCGCTCGAACGAACATGCCAGGCAGCAGAGTATGGTCCGGATTCGGGAAGATAGCGCGCAGGGTGATAGACCCGGTGGTCTGATCAACCGTCACATCAGAGAACTCTAATGTGCCGCTCTGCGGATATTTAGTACCGTCATTCGTCACCAGGTCGACTTTCGCTTTGCCGTTTTCCTGCTTCAGCGTGCCGTTTGCCAGTTCCTGTTTCAGACGCAGGAAGTCGTTACTGGATTGCGTCACATCGACGTAGATCGGGTCGAGCTGTTGCACCGTTGCCAGCGCAGTAGACTGCCCGTTCTGCACCAGGGCGCCTTCCGTTACCGCGGATTTACCGATACGGCCGCTGATAGGGGAGGTGACTTTGGTATAGGCCAGGTTGATACGCGCGGTTTCAACAGCCGCTTTGGCTGCAACCACGGCCGCATTAGCCTGCTGTGCATCCGCCTGCGCGGTGTCGTAGTCCTGTTGACTGATGTACTGCGTACCCAGAAGTTTCTGGTAGCGCTTCACGGTCAGTTGAGCAATATTGGCAGCAGCCTGTGCCTTCGCCAGGTCACCTTTCGCGCTTTCGTAAGCAGCCTGATAAGTAGCAGGATCGATCTGATACAGAGACACGCCAGCCTCGATATCGCCGCCTTCAGTAAAGTTTCGCTTCAGAATGATACCGCTGACCTGCGGACGAACTTCTGCAATACGATACGCGTTGGTGCGGCCAGGGAGTTCAGTTGTGATTTGAAGAGGTTCAGATTTGAGCGTCACAACGCCAACTTCTGGCATCTGCTGTGCTCCTTGTTGAGCCCCTTTGTCGTCACATCCTGTAAGCGCTAAGCTGCCTGAGAGCATCAGAACGACCGCCAGAGGCGTTAACCCTCTGTTTTTGTTCATATGTAAACCTCGAGTGTCCGATTTCAAATTGATCAATGGTTCAGCGTCCACAAACCCATTGCTGCGTTTATATTATCGTCGTGCTATGGTACATACATTCACAAATGTATGTAAATCTAACCTCTGTAAATTCACCAACCTATGGCACGAAAAACCAAACAAGAAGCCCTTGCGACACGTCAACACATTCTTGACGTGGCCTTGCGTCTATTTTCTCAGCAGGGCGTATCCTCAACCTCGCTGGTGGATATTGCCAAAGCAGCAGGCGTCACGCGCGGCGCTATCTATTGGCACTTCAAGGACAAGTCGGATTTATTTGGTGAAATCTGGGAGTTATCAGAATCCAGTATCAGCGATCTTGAGATTGAGTATCGGGCAAAATTCCCCGACGATCCACTCTCAGTTTTAAGGGAAATATTAGTCTATATCCTTGAAGCAACGGTTGTAGAAGAGCGTAGACGCTTGATGATGGAGATTATATTCCATAAATGCGAATTTGTCGGTGAAATGGCCTTACTACAGCAGGCTCAGCGGAATCTTTGCATAGAAAGTTATGACCGTATTGAACAAGTGTTAAAGGATTGTATATCCGCGAAGATGCTGCCGGCAAAATTGTTAACCCGCAAAGCGGCTATATTAATGCGCAGCTATATCTCAGGGATCATGGAGAATTGGCTCTTTGCGCCGGGATCCTTCGACCTGAAAAAAGAGGCGCGGGATTATGTGGCTATTCTGCTGGAGATGTTTCAGTTCTGCCCGACGCTGCATGAGAAATCAGGTTAATCAGAAAATTCAGTATTACCAGGAATAATCCTGGAAGGTGGCGCTATTCCGTCGATTGCAGAAGTGCTATTCTTCGCACGCGTTTATCCCCCGGTTTTCTCCGGCTTTTGCAATCACTCATGTTAAAACTATGCTGCATAACATTCGCTCGCGGAACACATTTTTCGCTTTTATAGTCGTTATTGCATGTCTTTTCTGTGCTGTCACCGCCGCGCAGGCGCGTGCCACAAGCGGTAATGACCTTCCCGATCGTGCCGAAATTCAGGCACAAATCGATGCCATCAATAAGAAGAAAGATCCTACCCCAGCGGACAAGCTGGAGCTGCAGGATCTGACCGAGACCGTCCAGTTTCTGGATAAAATCGATCGCGTCAAAGACGAAACCGTCCAGTTGCAGAAGAGAGTCGATCAGGCTCCGGCGCAACTGCGCGAAGCCACTGAGAAACTGAATGCGCTGAGCGACGTCGACAACGACGATGAAACGCGCAAAACGCTCTCGACGTTATCGTTACGTCAGCTGGAAGCGCGCTTAACGCAGATGGTCGATGACCTGCAAAATGCCCAGAACGATCTGGCGACTTACAATACCCAGTTGGTTTCCCTACAAACTCAGCCTGAACGCGTGCAAAACGCGATGAATGCGGCGTCGCAGCAGCTACAACAAATACGTAATAGCCTGAACGGCACCACGGTAGGAGAAGGCGCGCTGCGTCCTTCTCAGCAAACCATGTTGCAGGTGCAGCAGGCGCTGCTCAATGCGGAACTCGATCAGCAGCGTAAAAGCCTGCAGGGCAACACCACTTTGCAGGATACCCTGCAAAAACAGCGCGATTACATTACCGCTTACAGCACCCGCCTTGAGCACCAGCTTCAGCTTTTACAGGAAGCGGCTAACAACAAACGGTTGACGTTAACGGAAAAAACGGCGCAGGAAACCGCCTCGCCGGAAGACACGGCGCGTATTCAGGCGAACCCACTGGTTAAACAGGAACTGGAAATCAACCACCAGTTAAGCCAACGCCTGATTAATGTTACCGAAAGCGGTAACCAACTGGTTCAGCAAAACATCAGAGTGAAGAACTGGCTCGACCGTGCGTTGCAATCCGAGCGCAATGTTAAAGAGCAGATTGCGGTTCTGAAAGGGAGCCTGTTGCTCTCGCGTATTCTTTATCAACAGCAACAGACTCTGCCCTCCGCGGATGAGCTGGAAGACATGACCAACCGCATTGCGGACCTGCGTCTGGAGCAGTTCGAAATTAACCAGCAGCGTGATGCGATGTTCCAGAGCGAAGACTTTGTCGCCAAACTGGAAGAGGGGCACGCCAGCGAGATTACGCCGGAAGTGCATGACGCATTGCTGCAATTGGTTGATGCGCGTCGTGAGGCGCTGGATTTAATTAACAAACAGCTGGGGAACCAGCTGATGATGGCTATCAACCTGCAAATTAACCAGCAGCAGTTGATGAGCGTCTCGAAAAACCTTAAAGAGATCCTTACCCAGCAAATCTTCTGGGTAAACAGCAACAAACCGATGGGGTGGGACTGGATTAAATCCTTCCCGGGCGCGCTGAAAGACCAGTTTAAGGCGATGAAAATCACCGTAAACTGGGAAAAAGCGTGGCCAGCAGTCTTCATCGCCTTCCTGGCGGGCCTGCCGCTGCTGCTGATTGCCGGGCTGATCCGCTGGAAACTGTCCTGGCTGCGCGCTTATCAGGCGCGTTTAGCGGAGCAGGTCGGGCAACTACGCAACGATAGCCAATTGCATACGCCAAAAGCGATTCTCACCGATCTGATTAGAGCCTTGCCGGTGGTATTAGTGATTCTGGCCGTTGGTCTGATTCTGCTGACCATGCAGCTCAACATCAGCGACCTGTTGTGGGCGTTCTGTAAAAAACTGGCGACCTTCTGGCTGATCTTCGGCTTGTGCTGGAAAGTACTGGAAAAAGACGGCGTCGCGGTACGCCACTTCAATATGCCAGAACAGCTCACCAGCCACTGGCGTCGCCAGATTGTGCGCATCAGCCTTGCGTTGCTGCCGCTGCACTTCTGGTCGGTCGTGGCGGAGCTTTCACCACTGCACCTGATGGACGATGTGCTGGGCCAGTTTGTTATTCTGCTGAACCTGCTGCTGATTGCTATTCTGGTGTGGCCAATGTGCCGTGACAGCTGGCGTGATAAAGAGTCGCACGGGCTGCGTCTGGTCACGATTACCGTACTGTCACTGGTACCGATTGGATTGATGGTGCTGACCGCAACGGGCTACTTCTATACCACGCTGCGCCTCTCCGGTCGCTGGATTGAAACCGTCTACCTGGTGATTGTCTGGAACCTGCTTTACCAAACCGTTCTGCGTGGTCTGAGCGTCGCGGCGCGGCGTATCGCCTATCGCCGTGCGGTCGCGCGTCGTCAGAATATCGTGAAAGAGGGTGCGGAAGGCGCGGAGCCGCAGGAAGAGCCGACCATCGCTCTGGAGCAGGTCAACCAGCAAACGCTGCGTATCACCATGCTGCTAATGGTGTGTTTGTTCGCGGCGGCGTTCTGGGGCATTTGGTCAGACTTAATCTCCGTCTTTACCTATCTCGACAGCATTACCCTGTGGCATTACAGCGGCACGGAAGCTGGCGCCAGCGTGGTGAAAAACGTCACCATGGGCAGCCTGCTGTTTGCGGTGATAGCGGCGACCATTGCCTGGGCGCTCATCCGCAACTTACCGGGCCTGCTGGAAGTGCTGGTGCTCTCGCGCCTGAACATGCGCCAGGGCGCATCCTACGCCATTACCACTATCCTCAACTACGTGATCATCGCCGTCGGCGCGATGACAGTGTTTGGCTCGCTGGGCGTCTCGTGGGACAAACTGCAGTGGCTGGCGGCGGCGTTATCGGTCGGTCTTGGTTTTGGTTTACAGGAGATTTTCGGTAACTTTGTTTCCGGCATTATTATCCTGTTTGAACGCCCGGTACGTATTGGCGATACCGTAACGATCGGTACGTTCTCGGGAACAGTCAGTAAGATCCGTATTCGTGCGACCACCATCACCGACTTTGACCGTAAAGAGGTGATCATCCCGAACAAAGCGTTTGTGACCGAGCGCCTGATCAACTGGTCGCTCAGCGATACGATTACGCGTGTGGTGATAAGCCTGGGCGTGGCGTATGGTTCCGATCTTGATAAGGTGAAAGAGATCCTGCTGAAAGCGGCGATGGAGCACCCGAAAGTGATGCACGATCCGGAGCCGATTGTATTATTCACCACATTTGGCGCCAGCACGCTGGATCACGAGCTGCGTCTGTATGTGCGTGAACTGCGCGATCGCAGCTACACCGTCGATGAGCTGAACCGCACCATCGATCGTCTGTGTCGTGAAAATAACATCAACATCGCGTTTAACCAGCTGGAAGTTCATCTGCACAATGAGAAGGGCGATGAAGTGACGGAAGTGAAGCGTGATAACAACGGTGGTAACAACCTCGCGATAGCGGATTAATTCTCTGTTGTTCGCCCGGTGAGCGTAGCGCCACCGGGCAGTTGTGCGGCGAATTTGCCGGATGGCGGCTGCGCCTTATCCGGCCTACGGAATGTGTGATTTTGTAGGCCCGGTAAGCGAAGCGCCACCGGGCGGTTGTGCGGTGAGTTTGCCGGATGGCGGCTGCGCCTTATCCGGCCTACGGAATGTGTGATTTTGTAGGCCCGGTGAGCGTAGCGCCACCGGGCAGTTGTGCGGCGAATTTGCCGGATGCAGCTGCGCCTTATCCGGCCTACGGATTATGTGATTTTGTAGGCCCGGTAAGCGCAAGCGCCACCGGGCGGTTATTCGGCGCGATTGTCCGTCGTTGTTGCCAGTTTCTTCGCGAAATCGCGTTTCACCATCTCCAGCGCGCTCAACACCACATCCGGCGCGATATCATGGCTTTCCAGCAGCATTATCAAATCCACCGCCAGCTTAACGTCATCCGGCGCATTTTCCAGCGACATACTTTCCCCTTTAGCGCGTCAGGCGCGCCAGTACGTTTTCAATGTCCTGCAAAGCCTGTCGGCAGCGAGCCAGACGGGCATCAAAGGCGGTAATTTCGCGGCCAAGCCGCTGCTGCTCTTCAAAGGTAGTCGCCTGTTGAAGCTGTTGCTCACGTGTCTGTTTCATCTCCAGCAGCCGGCGTTCAAACTCCTGAGTTTGCAGGCGCTTGCGCTGCCAGCGCGTTTGCGCAGGTGAGGCGCTATCCCAGGCACGCAGTGTCCAGGCGTCACTTTCCCTACTGATTGCCTCAATTTGCGCAGCCAGGTGTTCGGCAAGCCAGGCCACTTGTGGAAGCTGCTTTTGCTCAACGGCGCGCTGCAACTCGCTGAAATTCTTTTGCGCTTCATTCAGGCACGCCTGTAGCGTAGTGCTTCGGGTGTGAAACAATTGCCTGTCAAAGCGGGGCGTCAGGGTGGCGTGCTGCGCCAGCGGCGCGATACGCACTTGCAGTCGCGCAAGCTGGGCTTCCAGCGTTTGTAAAAGCTGCGCTATTTTCACGCCAATCTCCGTCGTATTTATTATCGACTATGCTACATTAGCCGCTGGTATTGATAACGATTCTCGCTATGCAACGCACTATTTTAATCATTATTGGCTGGCTGGCGGTAGCCCTTGGCACACTGGGCGTGGTTTTGCCGTTGCTGCCTACCACGCCGTTTATCCTGCTCGCCGCCTGGTGCTTCGCGCGCTCGTCGCCGCGTTTTCACCACTGGCTGCTTTATCGCTCATGGTTTGGTGGCTATTTGCGTCACTGGCAGAAATATCGTGCCATGCCGCGCGGGGCAAAGCCTCGGGCTATTATCCTTATTCTGGTGACCTTCGCTATCTCCCTGTGGCTGGTGAAGATGATGTGGGTACGGATCCTGCTTTTAGTGATTCTGGCCTGTTTATTGATTTTCATGTGGCGAATCCCGGTGATTGATGCGGAACAACAAAAGCCGTAAAGCGCATTAATGGTGTTGCAATTCTTATCAGCAGTCAGTAAATTCGACCGTTTTCGAGCACAGGCGCGCCGGTCAAAAGTTAATCAAATGTAACTTTGACCCCTTTTGCACGCCTCGAGTAACATCGTTTTAAGCAGGCACAAACCTATGACCGCTACTGCACAGCAGCTTGAATTTCTGAAGAACAGCATTAAAAGCATTCACGACTATCCGAAGCCGGGCATTCTTTTCCGTGATGTCACCAGTTTACTGGAAGATCCGAAAGCCTACGCCCTCAGCATTGAACTGCTGGTGAATCGCTATAAAGATGCAGGTATCACTAAAGTCGTCGGTACCGAAGCGCGTGGTTTTCTGTTTGGCGCACCGGTAGCCCTGGCGATGGGTGTAGGTTTTGTGCCGGTACGTAAGCCGGGTAAACTGCCGCGTGAAACTATCGCTGAAAGCTACGAGCTTGAGTACGGCACCGATCAACTGGAAATTCATGTTGATGCCATTAAACCCGGCGATAAAGTGCTGGTGGTGGACGATCTGCTGGCGACCGGTGGCACCATTGAGGCGACCGTTAAACTGATTCGTCGTCTGGGCGGTGAAGTCACCGATGCAGCATTCATCATCAACCTGTTCGACCTCGGTGGTGAGCAGCGCCTGGAAAAACAGGGTATCACCAGCTACAGCCTGGTTTCCTTCCCGGGCCACTAAGCAAATCCCGATACTGAGCCTCGCCGTATTGGCGGGGCTGTGATAGCATTACCCCCCTCGTGAATCCACCTTCCAACGTCTCAGAGCCAGCCAATGAGTTATCAGGTCTTAGCCCGAAAATGGCGACCACAAACCTTCGCTGACGTCGTCGGCCAGGAACATGTGCTGACTGCACTGGCGAACGGCTTGTCGTTAGGGCGCATTCATCACGCCTATCTCTTTTCCGGCACCCGTGGCGTCGGTAAAACCTCTATCGCCCGTTTGCTGGCGAAGGGGCTGAACTGCGAAACCGGTGTTACCGCTACGCCCTGTGGTGTGTGCGATAACTGCCGTGAAATCGAAGAGGGGCGTTTTGTCGATTTAATCGAAATCGATGCCGCGTCGCGTACTAAAGTTGAAGACACGCGCGACCTGCTTGATAACGTCCAGTACGCACCGGCGCGTGGGCGTTTCAAAGTCTATCTGATCGATGAAGTGCACATGCTCTCCCGCCACAGTTTTAACGCGCTGTTAAAAACGCTGGAAGAGCCGCCTGCGCACGTCAAATTCTTGTTGGCAACCACCGACCCGCAAAAGCTGCCGGTCACCATTCTTTCCCGTTGCCTGCAATTCCATCTTAAAGCGCTGGATGTCGAACAAATTCGCCATCAGCTTGAGCATATTCTCGGCGAAGAGAACATTGCCTTTGAGCCGCGCGCGCTACAACTGCTCGCCCGTTCAGCAGATGGCAGCCTGCGTGATGCGTTAAGTCTGACGGATCAAGCCATTGCCAGCGGGGAAGGTCAACTGACCACCGCGTCGGTCAGCACCATGCTGGGCACGCTCGATGACGACCAGGCGCTTTCTTTAATTGAAGCGCTGGTCGCCGCCGATGGCGAACGTGTGATGGCACTGGTCAACGAGGCCGCACAACGCGGTATCGAGTGGGAAGCGCTGCTGGTTGAAATGCAAAGCTTGCTGCATCGCATTGCGATGGTTCAGCTGTCGCCGTCCGCGCTGGGCAGCGATATGGCCACGGTCGAGCAACGAATGCGTGATTTAGCGCGTACCGTACCGCCAACCGATGTTCAGCTCTACTATCAAACCCTGCTGATTGGCCGCAAGGAACTGCCTTACGCGCCCGATCGTCGTATGGGTATTGAAATGACGTTGTTGCGCGCGCTGGCCTTCCACCCGCGTATGCCACTGCCGGAGCCAGAAGTGCCCCAGCACAACTTCGCGCCGCAGGCCGCGACGGCGATGATGACGCCACCGCCGGTTCAGTCGCAGACAGCGCCTGCGCCACGCGGGCCGGATGTACCGCTACCTGAATCGACGAATCAGGTGTTGGCCGCTCGCCGTCAGCTTCAGCAGGGTAATGCAGGAGCGCCCAAACTAAAAAAGAGTGAACCGGCAGCCGCTTCCCGCGCGCGGCCGGTGAATAACGCTGCGCTGGAAAGACTGGCTTCGGTAACGGAACGCGTTTCTTCGCGTCCTGCGCCGTCGGCACTCGAGAAAGCACCGGCGAAAAAAGAAGCCTATCGCTGGAAATCCACGATGGTGGCCCAAGAGGTCAAAGTGGAGGTTGCAACGCCGAAAGCGTTGAAGAAAGCGCTGGAACATGAAAAAACGCCGGAACTGGCCGCGAAACTGGCCGCTGAAGCCATCGAGCGCGACGAGTGGGCCGCGCAGGTGAGCCAGCTGGCACTGCCGAAGCTGGTTGAGCAGGTGGCGCTGAATGCGTGGAAAGAGCAAAGCGGCAATACGGTTTGCCTGCATCTGCGACCCACCCAGCGGCATCTGAACTCGCCGGGCGCGCAGCAAAAACTGGCCGAGGCACTGAGCACTTTAAACGGCGCACCCGTTGAATTGACTATCATTGAAGATGATAATTCAACCCAGCGAACGCCGCTTGAGTGGCGTCAGGCCATTTATGAAGAGAAACTCGCGCAAGCGCGTGAGGCGATAATCGCGGATAACAACATTCAGACTCTGCGTCGATTCTTCGATGCGGACCTGGACGAAGAGAGTATCCGCCCCATTTGATCGTGAGCCTGGCTTATGGTCGTCACCCTTGAATGAAAGAGAGAAGCCTATGTTTGGTAAAGGCGGTCTGGGTAACCTGATGAAACAGGCCCAGCAGATGCAAGAAAAAATGCAGCAGATGCAGGAAGAAATCGCGAAACTGGAAGTGACCGGTGAATCCGGCGCAGGTCTGGTAAAAGTGACCATCAACGGCGCGCACAACTGCCGTCGCGTGGAAATCGATCCAAGCCTGTTGGAAGATGACAAAGACATGCTGGAAGATCTGGTTGCTGCGGCATTCAACGATGCGGCGCGTCGCATTGATGAAACCCAGAAAGAGAAAATGGCCTCCGTGTCCTCCGGTATGCAACTGCCGCCGGGTATGAAGCTGCCGTTCTGATGCAAACCAGCCCGCTGTTAACTCAGCTAATGGAAGCACTGCGCTGCCTGCCGGGCGTTGGCCCTAAGTCGGCTCAGCGTATGGCGTTTACGCTGCTGCAGCGCGACCGCAGCGGCGGAATGCGTCTGGCGCAGTCACTGACCCGCGCCATGTCGGAAATCGGCCACTGTGCCGATTGCCGCACCTTCACCGAGCAGGAAGTGTGCAACATCTGTTCGAACCCGCGTCGCCAGGAAAACGGCCAAATTTGCGTGGTGGAGAGTCCTGCGGACATCTACGCTATTGAGCAAACCGGGCAGTATTCTGGCCGCTACTTCGTATTGATGGGTCACCTGTCTCCGCTCGACGGCATTGGGCCCGATGATATTGGCCTCGATCGCCTGGAGCAGCGTCTGGAAACGGAATCGCTCAGTGAAGTTATCCTCGCCACCAACCCGACGGTGGAAGGGGAGGCGACCGCTAACTACATCGCTGAGATTTGCGCTCAGCACGGTGTGGAAGCCAGCCGCATCGCCCACGGCGTGCCCGTCGGTGGTGAGCTGGAGATGGTCGATGGCACCACGCTGTCGCACTCGCTCGCGGGTCGCCATAAGATTCGTTTTTAATCAAACGAGAGCAGGATTTTCTGCTCTCGCTTGAAATTTTCCCCCGCTATCCCCATTTCCCTCTCAACGCATTTTTTACCTTGTAATTGGCATTGAGGTATTTTCGACATGAAAGGACAAGAAACTCGTGGTTTTCAGTCTGAAGTGAAACAGCTTCTGCACCTGATGATCCATTCCCTGTATTCCAATAAAGAAATTTTCCTGCGTGAGCTTATCTCTAACGCCTCGGATGCGGCAGACAAGCTGCGTTTCCGTGCGCTCTCCAACCCGGACCTGTACGAAGGTGACGGCGAGCTGCGCGTGCGTGTTTCCTTCGATAAAGATAAGCGTACGTTGACCATTGCCGATAACGGTATTGGTATGAACCGTGATGACGTTATTGACCATCTGGGGACTATCGCCAAATCCGGAACCAAAGCGTTCCTCGAATCGATGGGCTCTGACCAGGCGAAAGACAGCCAACTGATTGGTCAGTTTGGCGTGGGCTTCTACTCGGCGTTTATTGTTGCCGATAAAGTGACTGTACGCACCCGCGCGGCGGGCGACGCGGCAGAAAACGGTGTGTTCTGGGAATCAGAAGGTGAAGGCGATTACACCGTTGCCGACATCACCAAAGCCGATCGCGGCACCGAAATTACTCTGCATCTGCGCGAAGGCGAAGATGAATTCCTTGATGACTGGCGCGTGCGCTCTGTCATCAGCAAATACTCCGACCATATCGCACTGCCGGTTGAGATTGAAAAACGGGAAGAAAAAGACGGCGAAACCGTTATCTCCTGGGAAAAAATCAACAAAGCACAGGCGCTGTGGACGCGTAATAAGTCTGAAATTAAAGACGAAGAATACACCGAGTTCTACAAACATATCGCCCATGACTTCACTGACCCGCTGACCTGGAGCCACAACAGTGTCGAAGGGAAGCAGGAGTACACCAGCCTGCTGTACATCCCGTCTCAGGCGCCGTGGGATATGTGGAATCGCGACCATAAACATGGCCTGAAGCTGTACGTACAACGTGTGTTTATCATGGATGACGCCGAGCAATTCATGCCGAACTACCTGCGTTTTGTGCGTGGCCTGATAGATTCCAACGATCTGCCGCTGAACGTGTCCCGTGAAATCCTTCAGGACAGCGCGGTCACCCGCAGCCTGCGCGGTGCGCTGACCAAACGCGTCCTGCAAATGCTGGATAAACTGGCGAAAGACGACGCGGAAAAATATCAGACCTTCTGGAAACAGTTTGGCCTGGTGCTGAAAGAGGGCCCGGCGGAAGACAGTACGAATCAGGACGCGATTGCTAAACTGTTGCGTTTTGCCTCTACGCATACAGACTCTTCCGAGCAGACCGTTTCGCTGGCAGACTACGTTTCCCGCATGAAAGAAGGGCAGGAAAAGATTTACTACATCACTGCAGACAGCTACGCGGCGGCGAAAAGCAGCCCGCACCTGGAACTGCTGCGTAAGAAAGGTATCGAAGTTCTGCTGCTTTCTGACCGCATCGATGAGTGGATGATGAACTACCTGACCGAGTTCGACGGTAAACCGTTCCAGTCCGTGGCCAAAGCCGATGAATCCATCGACAAGCTGGCGGATGAAGTGGACGAAAGCGCGAAAGAAGCGGAAAAAGCGCTGACGCCGTTCGTTGAGCGCGTGAAAACCCTGCTGGGCGACCGCGTGAAAGAGGTACGTCTGACGCATCGTCTGACCGATACCCCGGCAATTGTCACCACCGACGCAGATGAAATGAGTACCCAGATGGCGAAACTGTTCGCTGCCGCGGGCCAGGCTGTGCCGGACGTGAAATACATCTTTGAACTGAACCCAGACCACATACTGGTGAAACGCACAGCGGACACCCAGGATGAAGCCCAGTTTAAAGAGTGGGTTGAACTGCTGCTCGATCAGGCATTGTTCGCCGAGCGTGGGACGCTGGAAGATCCGAACCAGTTTATCCGCCGTATGAACCAACTGCTGGTGTCATAAGCACTACCCCCTCACCCTAACCCTCTCCCACAGGGAGAGGGGACCGATTGTGCACGTTGTTAAGCCCTGCGCCGTTTTTCTCCCTCTCCCTGTGGGAGAGGGCCGGGGTGAGGGCATCAAACCGCAGTTTTCCCCCATTAACCGTTTCAGCCTTACCCCGCTTCCTTGAGCCAATGGCGCGTTGGTGGTATCGTTTAGCGCTTTTGAAAAATTTAGACAACCTTTGAGGGGATTTTCGCAATGCGTATCATTCTGCTTGGCGCTCCGGGCGCGGGTAAAGGAACTCAGGCTCAGTTCATCATGGAGAAGTACGGTATTCCGCAAATCTCCACCGGCGATATGCTGCGTGCAGCCGTGAAGTCCGGTTCTGAACTGGGTAAACAAGCCAAAGACATCATGGATGCTGGCAAGCTGGTTACCGACGAACTGGTTATCGCGCTGGTTAAAGAACGCATCTCCCAGGAAGATTGCCGTAACGGTTTCCTGCTGGATGGCTTCCCGCGCACTATTCCGCAGGCAGACGCCATGAAAGAAGCGGGCATCAACGTTGATTACGTTCTGGAATTCGATGTGCCGGACGAACTGATTGTTGACCGTATTGTTGGCCGTCGCGTTCACGCGGCATCTGGCCGTGTTTATCACATCAAATTCAATCCGCCGAAAGTGGAAGGTAAAGATGATGTGACCGGCGAAGAACTGACCACCCGTAAAGACGATCAGGAAGAAACCGTGCGTAAACGTCTGGTGGAATATCATCAGATGACTGCGCCGCTGATTGGCTACTACTCTAAAGAAGCGCAGGCCGGTAACACCAAATACGCGAAAGTTGATGGTACCCAGGCCGTTGCTGCCGTTCGCGCAGAACTGGAAAAAATCCTCGGCTAAGGCCGTTTTGCCGGATGGCGGTGCACGTACTTTATCCGGCCTACAGTTTTTTGTAGGCCTGATAAGCGCAGCGCCATCAGGCAACTATCCGCACCACCTCTTACAGCAATTAGTTTTTCTTCTCCGCTTTTCCGCTACAATTATCAACGATTTGAATCAATGAGAGGCGGTAATGCGTTATAAAAAGACAGGAATTCTGCTGGTAAACCTCGGTACTCCCGATGCGCCAACCACCGATGCGGTTAAACGCTATCTTCGGCAATTCCTCAGCGACCGACGCGTTGTCGATACCTCCCGCCTGTTATGGTGGCCGCTGTTACGCGGTGTGATCCTGCCTATCCGCTCACCGCGCGTGGCCAAACTCTATCAATCCGTGTGGATGGAAGAGGGCTCGCCGCTGATGGTGTATAGCCGCAGACAGCAAAAAGCACTGGCTGAACGTCTGCCAGACATGCCCGTTGCGCTGGGCATGAGCTATGGCACGCCGTCGCTGGAAAGCGCCGTTAATGATTTGCTGGCGCAGGATGTGGACCATATCGTGGTCCTGCCGCTGTACCCACAATACTCCTGCTCGACGGTCGCCGCCGTGTGGGATGAACTGGCGCGTATTCTGGGTAAAACCCGCGCCATTCCGGGCATCACGTTTATTCGCGATTACGCGACCGATCATGACTATATCAACGCGCTGGCAGGCACGGTGAAGGCCTCTTTTGCGCGCCACGGCGAACCGGATTTGTTGATGCTGTCCTATCACGGTATTCCGCAGCGCTACGCCAATGAAGGTGATGATTACCCGCAGCGCTGTCGCGATACCACGCGCGCGCTGGTTTCCGCGCTGGAAATCGACCCGGATAAAGTGATGATGACCTTCCAGTCGCGTTTTGGCCGTGAACCGTGGCTGACGCCCTATACGGATGAAACGCTGAAAATGCTGGGTGAGAAGGGCGTGAAACACATTCAGGTGATGTGCCCGGGCTTCTCCGCCGATTGTCTGGAGACGCTGGAAGAGATTGCGGTGCAAAACCGGGAAGTATTCCTTGAAGCCGGAGGGGTGAAATATGAATATATTCCGGCGCTGAACGATACCCCGGAACATATTGATATGATGCAGGCGCTGGTTACGCCGCACTGCTAGCGAGCATGCAGTTGTTCGACAAAGAAAGCTGCGCCGTCCCGCAACGCCTGGTCGGCGGTTTTCATCATCCGCGAATAGTGTAAGAACGCATGCAGCACGCCGGGATACATGACATAACGGCTGGTCTGCTGATGCGCTTGTAGCGTTTGATGCAGCAGACGGCTATCGTCAATCAGCGGATCGTATTCCGCCCCGGCGATAAAGCAGGGCGGCACGTCATGGGTGAGATCGTTATTGAACAGGCAGTACCACGGCGATTCTTTGTCCCGCTCATCCCGCAGATAAGCGTTTTCATAGCTCGCCAGATCCTCGCGTGTTAACCCATCCCAGCTTCCACCCATTAGCCGACGGCTTACCGAATCCTGTAAACCGTAGAGCCCGTACCACAACAGCGTGCTAATGACCTTCCCACAATGAATAGGGTGATCGCGTAGCCACAGGGCGCTGGCGAGCGCCAGCATTGCACCTGCAGAATCGCCCGCGAATCCGATGTTTTCCATATTGATGTGATACGCCGTGTCACGGCGCTGAAAAAACTGGCAGACAGAGACCGTCTCTTCAATCGCCTGCGGGAACCGGGCTTCCGGCGATAAGGTATAGTCGATACCAATTACCGTACAGCCAGTATATTTCGCCAGCAGACGCATGATGCGGTCGTGCGTGTCGAGATTGCCGAGAATAAAGCCGCCGCCGTGCAGATAAAACAGTGTCGCCGGGCTTTCTGGCTGCGGTGAGTAAATCCGCGTGGCTACGGTGCCGAACGGCGTGGGAACCACACATTCGACGGTGGCCATCTCGGGCGCGCCCTCGTTCCAGAATTGTCGTTCGCGCGTGTAGTAATCGCGCTGAATTTCAAGCGTTGCATCGGCGGGCCAGGGCGGCAGGTCGGGCCGCTCAAATTGCATGACCTGCTGCATTTCTTGTGAGATTTTCTCCAGTACGAGGATCTTATTTTCCGCTTTCATCACGCGCTCCTTAGTATTCTCGCGCTATTGTAGAGTTCCCAACGCGGGAAACTGCGATCCCGCAGGCCGATATTGAACGCTGACCCGCACGACGTTCGTCGCATGCGGCTGGTGGAATGTGCTACCATTTCCCGCTCGGCTATCCACCAGTAAACAGAATCATGAAATTTCCCGGTAAACGTAAATCAAAACACTATTTTCCCGTTAACGCCCGCGATCCGCTGTTAAAACAAATTCAGCCGGAAAGCGAAAATGGCGTCTCCTGGGTGGTCGGTATCGACCAAACCCTGGTGGATATCGAAGCCAAAGTCGATGACGCGTTTATCCAGCGCTACGGCCTGAGCGCCGGGCATTCGCTGGTGATTGAAGATGATGTGGCGGAGGCGCTGTATCAGGAGCTGGTGCAGAATAACCTCATCACCCATCAGTTTGCCGGGGGAACCATCGGCAATACGATGCACAACTATTCGGTGCTGGCGGACGACCGCTCGGTACTGCTCGGCGTGATGTGCCGCAATGTAGAAATTGGCGGTTACGCGTACCGCTATCTTTGCAATACCTCCAGCCGTACCGATCTTAACTATCTACAGGGTGTCGATGGCCCAATTGGCCGCTGCTTTACGCTGATTAGCGAATCCGGCGAACGCACCTTCGCAATTAGCCCTGGCCACATGAATCAGTTGCGCCCGGAAAGCATCCCGGAAGCCGTCATTGCCGGGGCCTCTGCGCTGGTGCTGACGTCTTACCTGGTGCGCTGCAAGCCTGGTGAGCCGATGAAAGACGCCACCATGCAGGCGATTGCCTACGCGAAGAAATATAACGTTCCGGTCGTCCTGACGCTGGGCACTAAGTATGTGATTGCCGATAACCCGCAGTGGTGGCAGGAATTTCTCAAAGAGCATGTCTCGATTCTGGCAATGAATGAAGAAGAGGGGCTGGCGCTAACCGGGTTGGATGACCCGCTGCTGGCGTCGGATAAAGCGCTGGACTGGGTGGATTTGGTGCTCTGTACCGCCGGGCCGGTGGGGCTTTACATGGCGGGCTTTACCGAAAACGAGGCAAAACGGAAAACCCAGCATCCGCTGTTGCCGGGAGCCATCGCCGAATTCAATCAGTATGAATTCAGCCGTGCGGTGCGTTTTAAAGATTGCCAGGACCCGCTACGAGTGTACTCGCACATCGCGCCATACATGGGCGGCCCGGAAAAGATCATGAATACCAACGGCGCGGGAGACGGCGCACTGGCGGCGCTGCTGCACGATATCACCGCCAATAACTACCATCGCAATAACGTGCCGAATTCCAGTAAGCACCAGCATCACTGGCTGACCTATTCGTCGCTGGCCCAGGTGTGTAAATATGCCAACCGGGTGAGTTATCAGGTGCTGAACCAGCATTCACCGCGCCTGACGCGCGGCCTGCCGGAAAGGGAAGATAGCCTCGAAGAGGCGTATTGGGAACGATAACGTTGTGTGTTGCCCGGTGGCGCTTCGCTTACCGGGCCTGGAACGCTTATGTGAGTTTGTAGGCCGGATAAGGCGCAGCCGCCATCCGGCACTCCGGTTTTAGCCTGTCACCGCCTCTTCAAGCGGCGGTTTCTCTAACAAGCCCAGCATGGTTTTCGCAATCTCACGCTCGCCCATCACCACCTGATTAGCGCCGCGTTCGCTGATATACGCCACTTCATCGTCATAATGCGCGCGGGCGATAATCTCAATCCCCGGGCATTTCTCGCGCGCGGTAGCGACAATCTCACCGGCTTCGTAGCCGTTCGGAATGGTCAGCAGCAGCCAGCGCGCGCAGTCCAGATGCGCCAGGTTCATGATTTCCTCGTTTGCGGCGTTGCCCAGCACCGCGCGAATACCACGTTCGCGCAGTTCATCAACGCGCGTACGTGAGGTTTCAATCACCACCAGCGGAATGCCCTGGGCCATCAGTTTCTCGCCGAGCAGGCTACCGACGCGCCCATAGCCGACCAGCAACGCATGATTACAGATATCCACCGGGATCTGCTTCTCGTCTTCAATGGCTTCTTCAAGCGTCTGCTCTTCAAGCGTCTCGGTTTTCTCGAGATATTTTTCCAGCAGCGTAAAGAGAATCGGGTTGAGCATAATCGACAGGATCGCCCCTGCCAGTACCAGGTTCTGCCCGGCCTGCGGAAGGAGATCCAGCGCCATGCCGAGCCCTGCCAGGATGAAGGCGAATTCACCAATCTGCGCCAGGCTGGTGGCGATGGTTAACGCGGTGCGCTGTGAGTGTCCGAACATACGCACCAGGAAGAACGCTGCTAACGACTTACCGAAGACGATAATGGCAAGCGTACCCAGAACTGCCAGCGGTTGTTCAATCAGAATCATCGGGTCAAACAGCATACCGACAGAGACGAAGAACAACACAGCGAATGCGTCGCGCAGTGGCAGCGTATCGTGGGCCGCGCGGTGGCTCAATTCAGACTCGTTCAGCACCATCCCGGCGAAGAATGCGCCGAGTGCGAAGGAGACATCAAACAGCTCAACCGCACCGAAGGCGATACCCAGCGCCAGCGCGAGTACAGAAAGGGTAAAGAGCTCACGAGAACCGGTAGCGGCGCTGCGGGAGAGGATCCACGGCACCAGGCGACGGCCTACCAGCATCATAATGGCGATAAAGGCGACCACTTTGCCGATGGTTATCGACATATCCAGCGCCAGCGAAGCCAGGCCAACGTTGCCTTTCTCCATCATGCCTGCGACGGCAGGCAGCAGAACCAGCGTTAACACCATCACCAGGTCTTCAACAATCAACCAGCCGATGGCGATTTGCCCGCGCTGGCTATCAATGAGTTGCCGTTCTTCCAGCGCGCGCAGTAGCACCACGGTACTGGCGGTAGAAAGACACAGACCGAACACGATACCGGTCATCAACGACCAGCCGAGCAACGACGAAAGCGCCATCCCCAGTAGTGTTGCTACTGCTATCTGTAAAATTGCACCGGGAATGGCGATGGCTTTTACCGCCATCAAATCTTTCAATGAGAAGTGCAGCCCGACGCCGAACATCAGCAGAATCACGCCCAGTTCCGCCAGTTCAGGTGCCAGTTGCGTATCGGCGACAAAACCCGGCGTGAATGGTCCGGCCAGGACGCCTGCTAATAAATAACCGACTAAAGGAGATATGCGTAATCTGTTGGCAATCATGCCAAGGAAAAATGCGAGAACAAGACCACCAACAATGGTGGTGATAAGCGGTGTGGCGTGATGCATTCCGTCTCCTTTCGTGTTGGTGCGTTGTTCCATTTTTGGCTCAGATGCGTGACATCATCCGGAAAACCAAAAAACCTTGTAATAGTTTATGACAAAATGGGTCATCATGTTTATGAATAAATGTTGAATTTTGATAAAAAAAGGAATTAATGATCGCAACAACCCCAAAAGTGGGATTGGCTGATGAATAGCAGGGGAAATGCCGCAGTGGCTGGGGAACTGCGCAGCCAAAGTTTGACTTTGGCTGCGTGAAAATTACTGTTTTTGTCGGTTATCAGGCAGGAATATGGTCAACATCCCCAGAAGTGGCAGGAAAGCACAGATTTTATAGACCAGTTCGATGCTGGTGTGGTCAGCAACCAGCCCCAGAACCGCAGCACCTAAGCCGCCCATGCCAAAGGCGAAACCGAAGAATAAACCGGAAACCATGCCAATTCGGCCAGGCAGAAGCTCCTGAGCATATACCAGAATCGCCGAAAATGCGGATGCGAGGATAAATCCAATGATCACCGTTAAAATCCCGGTCCATTCCAGCGAAGCGTAGGGTAAAACAAGGGTAAACGGTGCAACGCCGAGGATAGAGCCCCAAATAACATATTTACGCCCAATCTTATCGCCTACAGGCCCGCCAATCACGGTTCCCGCCGCGACCGCAAACAGGAAAGCAAAGAGGTGTATCTGCGCATTTTGGATGGATAAGCCAAACTTATGCATCAAATAAAAAGTGTAATAGCTGCTGATGCTCGCCATATAGAAGTATTTTGAAAAAATCAGCATCAGAAGTACGCAAACGGCCAGAATCACCTTGTTACGCGGTAGCGGATTAATAATCGCGGCTTTAGGTTTACCTTTATTAATGCGGTGCTGTGCGGCATACCAGCGGCTAATTTGCGCCAGCACAATAATTGCCAGCAGCGCTGCCAGCACGAACCAGGCGACGTTGCCTTTACCGTACGGGGCAATGATCACCGCCGCCAGCAGTGGCCCTAAAGAGCTACCAAAGTTGCCACCGACCTGGAAAATTGACTGCGCCAGGCCATGACGCCCACCGGACGCCATACGTGCCACACGTGAAGATTCCGGGTGGAAAACCGACGACCCGGTACCGACCAGCGCAGCGGCCAGCAAAACGGTATAGAAACTGCCCGCCAGCGCCAGCAGAATCAGACCGCTTAGGGTAAAGCACATGCCGATAGGCAGCGACCACGGCATCGGGCGCTTATCGGTCACGTAGCCGACCACCGGTTGAAGCAGCGAGGAGGCGAGCTGGAAGGTGAGGGTAATCATCCCGATCTGTACGAAACTGAGTGAGAAGTCAGCCTGTAGCAGCGGGTAGATAGCCAGAATTAACGACTGAATCATGTCATTAAGCAGGTGAGAGAGGCTGATGGCCCCGAGAATTTTAAACGACGTGCGTGCCTGTTGCTGGGGCGCAGAGGAGCCGGACAGCCCAGGGCTGGTTTCACTGATTGCCATAGATTCCACTTATATTTGATGGTGCGATGTCGGAGATAATCGATGTTGTAATAGTTATCAGCCTAAGATACCTGTCTGCGACGTATGAAGGAAGCCTCATTTCTAAAATGAAATTCGACTATTCTTTCAGAGCGTTGTAATTTCGGCACTTGTCATTCAATCAGGGAGTGGATCATGAAATTTGTTCGACGGGGCATAGCGCTGGCGATGCTGGCCGCGCTGTCTTTGGCAAGCACAGGCGTTCAGGCCTGGGAAAAAGATAAAACCTATAAAATCACAATATTACATACTAACGATCATCATGGTCACTTCTGGCGCAGCGAATATGGCGAGTACGGTTTAGCCGCGCAAAAAACGCTGGTGGACGGCATTCGCAAAGAAGTTGCCGCGGAAGGGGGAAGCGTGCTTTTGCTCTCCGGCGGCGATATTAATACTGGCGTGCCGGAGTCGGATTTACAGGACGCAGAGCCCGATTTTCGTGGCATGAATCTGGTGGGTTATGACGCGATGGCGGTCGGTAACCATGAGTTTGATAACCCGATGAGCGTGCTGCGCCAGCAGGAAAAGTGGGCGAAGTTCCCGTTCCTGTCGGCCAACATTTATCAAAAGAGCACTGGCGAACGTCTGTTTAAACCGTGGGCAATATTTAAGCGCCAGGATCTCAAAATCGCCGTGCTTGGCCTGACGACCGACGATACTGCCCGTATCGGCAACCCGGAAAACTTTACGGATATTGAGTTCCGTAAGCCTGCCGAAGAAGCGAAGCTGGTGATTCAGGAACTTCAGATGAATGAAAAACCTGATTTTATTATCGCCGCCACGCATATGGGCCACTACGACAACGGTAATCACGGTTCTAACGCGCCGGGCGATGTCGAGATGGCGCGCAGCCTGCCTGCCGGGGCGCTGGCGATGATTGTGGGTGGTCACTCACAAGATCCGGTTTGCATGGCGTCGGAGAATAAAAAGCAGGTCGACTATGTGCCGGGTACGCCATGTGCGCCGGATAAACAGAACGGCATCTGGATTGTGCAGGCGCACGAGTGGGGTAAATACGTTGGGCGTGCTGATTTTGAGTTCCGCAATGGCGAGCTCAAGCTGGTGCATTATCAGCTCATCCCGGTGAATCTGAAGAAGAAAGTGACTTACGATAACGGGCAAAGTGAGCGCGTACTTTACACGCCGCAAATCCCGGAAAGCGCGCAGATGCTCTCGCTGCTGAGCCCGTTCCAGAATAAAGGCAAAGCGCAGCTCGGCGTCAAAATTGGTACGGTGAATGGTCATCTGGAAGGCGACCGCAGTAGAGTCCGTTTTGTGCAGACCAACCTGGCGCGCGTGATTCTCGCGGCGCAAATGGCGCGTACCGGTGCTGATTTCGCGGTGATGAGCGGCGGCGGTATTCGTGATTCTATCGAGGCAGGAGATATCACCTATAAAAGCGTGCTGAAAGTTCAACCGTTCGGCAACGTGGTGGTTTACGCCGACATGACTGGCAAAGAGGTGACGGATTACCTCACCGCCGTAGCGCAGAAAAAGCCCGATTCTGGCGCCTATCCGCAGTTTGCCAACGTCAGTTTTGTGGCAAAAGACGGCAAGCTGACAGACCTTAAAATCAAAGGCGAACCGATTGACCCTGCGAAAAACTACCGACTGGCGACGCTCAGTTTCAATGCCAGCGGCGGTGATGGTTATCCGCAGATTGATAAATTACCGGGCTATGTGAACACCGGTTTTATTGATGCGGAAGTGCTGAAGCAGTTTATCGAGCAGAACTCACCAATCGATGTGAATGCTTACGAACCGAAAGGGGAAGTGAGCTGGGAATAGGGGCCCTCACCCTAACCCTCTCCCGCAGGGCGAGGGGACGGATTGTGCTCAATGCAAATACGAACTCGGTTTTCTCCCTCTCCCTGCGGGAGAGGGCCGGGGTGAGGGGGAAGACTAGCACTCAATCCCTGCGCGCAATATCCGCGAATTTCGCATCAAGAATTTTCGCCAGATCGCTCGCGGCGAGTTCAATATCCAGCCCGCGCTTGCCGCCTGAAACATAGATAGTGGCAAAATCCTGTGCGGGTGCGTCAATTACCGTCGGCAGGCGTTTTTTCTGCCCCAGCGGACTAATACCGCCAACCAGATACCCGGTTGTACGCTGCGCCACCATCGGGTCGGCCATATCGACTTTCTTCGCGCCCAGCGCCTTTGCCACTTTTTTCAAATCAAGCTGCCCGGCCACCGGCGTTACCGCCACGGCCAGATGTTTCATATCGCCATTTACGGCGACCAGTAACGTTTTGTAGACCTGGTCCGCATTCAGACCCAGTTTGCGCACCACTTCGTCACCAAAGTTGGTTTCGCTCGGATCGTGATCGTAGGCGTGAGTCTGAAAAGAAATTTTGTTTTTTTCGAGTAACTTAACGGCGGGAGTCATAATCATCCTTTCTTACTACTGAACAGACATGCCCTAAGCATACGCCTCTGGGCTGGCTAAAAAATAGTATTATCTTGCGCAATAGTAATGGAAGTGATGATGACTTTGAGCGACAATCAAAGGATCCGGAGTGCGAACTTCGGGATAATAATAATGATGAAATTCCTCTTTGACGGGCCAATAGAGATATTGGCCATTTTTTTATTTCAACATCTGCGCCAGGTTGCCTTCGCCATACAGATGCAGCGCGCCAACTGCCACCACATAGCGGCCCGGCGGCAGCGCCAGCAGCGTATCGCGCCACGCCTGATTACGCTGCACCATCAACACATCATACAGCGACTGGCTAAAGGTATTCGGCAGCGGTGAATTTCTGTCGATCGGCGGCTGTTCCAGCCACCAGCCAATCATGACCTGCAATAATCGCGCATTGGTATGCCAGTGAGTGAGGGTGTCTTCCAGCAGCGCCAGCCCGTCATCCGGCAGTTGCAACAACAGTTCAATCTGACTTGATGCGCCTTCCAGCTCCTGAACAGGAAGGGAAGCCTGCCGCGCTGCCTGCAGGAGTTGATAATCAATCCCGTAATCCGGGCGCAGACCCAGCTTTTGCGCCTGTGTCGCCTGCATTACCATCGCAATTTGCCACAGTGGCTGGGTATCGAAACGCGCAAGCGGTAAGCCTTGTTCATCGGCCAGTTTTTCCAGCGCGGCAAGCTGCGTCGCCGTCAGGCGTTCGGCAAGGGGAGCACAAAGAGGAAGATTGTCGAAAGGCGCTTCATTACCGGAAATATCGGCCTCAACGATCAGCGCATCGGCCTGCTGTAGCTTCTTGACCAGCTTCGGCGGCAGCGGCGACATATCGCGCGTACCCATATGAATGCTGCCGACCAGGTGAAGCTCACGACCGCCGGGCAGGGAGATATCGATGGCGGGCCAGCTATAAGGGGCGCCTCGCAGCGCGTGCCACAAGCGTTTTAGTTGATTTAACAGACCCATACGCGCTCCCTTTGAGAAAGGTTCATGCTAGCGCGCCCGTCGTAAAGGTGCAAATCTCCCTCCTGAAACGGCATCAGGAGGGAGCAGGGATCATGCCTTCGGTTTAAACCGCAGCAATCTGTTCGCGTTGCTCACAACCGTGATGGAAGAGAGCGCCATTGCCGCACCAGCAACCACCGGGTTGAGTAACGTACCCGTTATCGGCCAGAGAATACCGGCGGCGATAGGGATACCCAGCGAGTTGTAAATAAACGCACCCAGCAGGTTCTGCTTCATATTGCGCAGCGTGGCGCGGGAAATCGCCAGCGCATCCGCGACGCCCATCAGGCTGTGACGCATCAGGGTGATGGCCGCCGTTTCAATCGCCACATCACTGCCGCCACCCATGGCGATACCGACTTCAGCCTGCGCCAGCGCCGGCGCATCATTGATGCCGTCGCCGACCATCGCCACTTTTTGCCCCTGACGTTGCAGATTTTTAATGGCTTCGGCTTTGCCATCCGGCAGTACGCCTGCGATCACTTCATCAATACCCGCTTCTTTGGCGATGGCATTGGCGGTGGTTGGGTTATCGCCGGTCAACATCACCAGACGATAGCCTTCACGATGCAGGCGCTCCAGCGCCGCCACGCTGTCAGCACGCAATGGATCACGGATGGCGAACAACGCAGCGGCTTTACCGTCGACTGCCAGTAGCACCGGCGTGGCGCCCCGTGAAGCCTGCGCATTGATTTCGTTTTCCAGTTCCGCGGTTGAGATATTCTGTTCGTTGAGCAGTGCCTGGTTACCCAGCAGCAGCGTTCTACCCTCTGTCTCACCGCTCACGCCCAGCCCGCGCAGGGTGCGGAAGGCGTTGACCTGCGGCAACGTAGCATCGCCCGCTTTTTCCAGAATCGCTCGCGCTAATGGGTGGCTTGAACCTTGCTCCAGCGCGGCGGCAAGACGTAGCGCCTGCGCTTCTTCTACACCTGAGAAGGTCCTCACTGCCACAACCTGTGGCTTACCCTCCGTCAGCGTGCCGGTTTTATCAAACACCAGCGTGGTCAGTTCGCTTGCACGTTGCAGCGCGTCGGCATCACGCACCAGCACGCCGTACTCCGCGGCACGACCCACGCCAGAAATAATCGACATCGGTGTAGCCAGGCCGAGGGCACAGGGGCAGGCGATAATCAGTACGGTGGTGGCGATCACCAGGGTATAGACAATCTGCGGCGCCGGGCCAAAGAAATACCAGATGGCGGCGCTGAACAGCGCGATGGCGACCACGGCAGGCACGAACACCGCCGAGATTTTATCCGCCAGTTGGCCGATTTCAGGTTTACTGCTTTGCGCCTGACGCACCATTTTAATAATACGTGAGAGCGTCGTATGGCTACCTACCGCACTGGCACGGAACAAAACAGAACCGTCCTGTACCACCGTCCCGGCGTGAATAGCATCGCCATTGCTTTTTTCCTGCGGCACCGGTTCACCGGTGAGCATCGCTTCGTCAAACCAGGCTTCGCCCTGGGTGATTTCGCCATCGACCGGCACGCGGTCGCCGGTCGTCAGGCGCAGCGTCATACCCGGCAGAACCTCGGCCAGCGGCACGGTTTTTTCGCCGTTTTCGGTCACCACGCGGGCAGACGGTGGCGTCAAATCAAGCAGTTTCTCCAGCGCTTTAGATGAACGCTGACGGGCGCGTGCTTCCAGCATATGGCCGAGGTTAATCAGACCGATGATCATCGCGCTGGCTTCATAATAGAGATGACGCGCTTCCATCGGGAACCACTGCGGCCACAGGTTGACGCTCATCGAGTAGAGCCACGCAACGCCAGTACCCAGTGCCACCAGCGTGTCCATCGTCGCGGTGCCGTTTTTCAGGCTTTTCCATGCACTGCTGTAGAAGTGCCCGCCGGCGAAGACCATTACGGCCAGCGTCACCAGGCCGATGACAAGCCACAGCGAACGGTTGGCGTCGGTCACCATCATGTTGTCGCCAATCATTCCCCAGACCATCACCGGGATACCGACCAACAGCGCGACAATCGCCTGCCAGCGGAAGCGCTTCATGGTGGCGAGCGCGGTTTCCTGCTGGCGCTCACGACGTTTCAAGTCGTCTTCAATCGCTTCCGCGCCGTAGCCTGCTTTCTCTACAGCGTGGACTAAATCAGTAGCGGAGGCGCTGCCCATCACAAGCGCAGTGCGCTCCGCAAGGTTTACCCGTGCCTGTGCGACGCCCGGTACCGCCTGAAGGGCTTTTTGCACGCGAGAGACGCAGCTGGCGCAGCTCATTCCGTTGATCAGCAACTGCTGGCTGTCATCCAGATCCTGGGCTGCCGGAAGCTCAGGGGTGACCGCTGTCAGTGCTTCCGACGGGGTTACTGCTTCCGCCAGCGGTTTAGCCTTTGGGTGGCTTAACTCTGCACCATAACCCGCTTCAATAATGGTTTCGATCAGCGCTTCCGCGCTGGCGCTACCGGTAACGTGGGCCTCAGTAATGGTGACATCAGCCTGTTCCACATCAGGACGTTTTTCCAGGCTCTCTTTAACACGTTTAACGCAGTGGCCGCAGGAGAGGCCATCAAGCGTCAGGTCGATAGTAGTGGACATAAAAACTCCTTCTCTATGCGCTGTCCGGAAGTGGACGGCATCATCGTCATTTGACTGTTATTAAGGTTAAACCTTCCCGCAAGGGGAAGGTCAAGCATTCTGTTTGTGATAAAAAAGTTGTCTCTGCAGGGTATTAATTTAGAATTCTTTTTTTTATATCAGAACGACGAAACGTGAACTCATACTCTGAACTTAAAGAATGCATTCGCCTTGAGGTGATTGGTCGCGATAAGGCTTTCTCATGGCGCAAGGCTCTGTTCCGCACCCGGCGTAATCATAAGAAGTACTTCCTGTTCTGGTGGCGAATTGCGTCCTGGTTGTATGGGCAGGAGAGTCGATTTAAAAAACGCATAGCCCGTCGAATTGAGCATCGCCTGAAGCAGCATCACCCGGTTGATATTTCTTTATCGTGCAAAATCGGTAAGGGCCTGAATATTGCTCATTTGAATGGCATTGTCATCACGGATAACTGTGTCATTGGCGAGTACGCTGACATCAAGCAAGGTATTACGATCGGCCTGCGTACCGATAGCGCTGACGCAATGATTATCATTGGTAATCATGTGGATATTGGGTGTAATGCAACCATTCTTGGCGGGAAAGTCACGATTGGCGATAACGTGACAATCGGGGCGCACTCACTGGTACTGACTGATATTCCAGCTGATACAGTGTATAAGAACAAGATAACACCAGTAATGACACCTAAAACCGTCTCTCGTTAACTCTCCCGTACCGACTCTACGACAGAGGCATTTCAAAGCATCAATCCATTTTGGGTCCCCTTCAGAGGACATGTGAATTTTGTGCTATTGATGGCATTAATTAATCGTCGATCAATTAAGCAATCTATCCAGGTTATACTAGGGCGATCGGTCACCCTCTATACGGAGAAGAGCATGAACATCAGTGATGTTGCCAAAAAAACCGGCTTAACCAGTAAAGCGATTCGCTTTTATGAAGAGAAGGGATTGGTGACGCCGCCGCTGCGTAGCGAGAACGGTTACCGTAGTTACACGCAAAAACATATTGATGAATTTACGCTGTTACGTCAGGCCCGGCAGGTAGGATTTAATCTGGAAGAGTGCGGCGAGTTGGTAACGCTTTTCAATGACCCGAAACGGCACAGCGCGGATGTGAAAGCGCATACCCTGCAAAAAGTCGCTGAAATTGAAAAACATATCAGCGACTTGCAAGCAATGCGCGATCAGCTTCTGGCGCTGGCGGCGTCATGCCCCGGTGATGATGGCGTGGATTGCCCGATAATCGATCACCTTTCGGGCTGTTGCCAGCATAAAAAGCAGGCTTAACGTTTTGCCTGTTCAGAGAGACGAACGCGCAGCGTAATGCCCTCTACTGCGATAACTTCAACTTTTGACCCCGCAGGAAAATCGTCATCAGCAATAACCGGCCAGGCGCTATCGCCAACCCGTACTTGCCCACGCCCGTTAACCAGGGGGTTATCGAGGGTAAAACGCTGCCCCACAAGTTGTTGCCCACGTTGATTAAGCTGACTGTCTGCGGGTTTCTGCTCCTTGACCTGGCGCGCCAGCCATTTTGACCACAGCCACGCTGCCAGCAGCGTCAGGATACAGAATATGACCGCCTGCCACTCCCAACTGACGGGCAGAACCCAGGTCAGCAGGCCGGTGATCACCCCGGCAACGCCGCTCCACAGCAGATAACCGTTGCCGCCCAGCATCTCGGCGGCCAGCAACAGGCCGCCCAGGCTTAACCAGAAAATATGTGGATGAGCCAGAATCATCTCGACCATTATTTTTTCCGTTCGTTGGCGCTGTCTTTGATAAGTTCAGCCACGCCTGCAATAGAGCCCATCAGGCTGCTGGCTTCCAGCGGCATCATGACCACTTTGCTGTTACTGGATGTCCCGATCTGTTGCAGCGCTTCGGTATATTTTTGTGCAACGAAGTAGTTCACCGCCTGAATATCACCGGCGGCAATAGCTTCTGACACCATTTTGGTTGCGCGCGCTTCTGCTTCTGCGGAACGTTCACGGGCTTCCGCCTCAAGGAAGGCCGACTGACGTTCACCTTCCGCCTTGAGGATCTTCGACTGCTTTTCCCCTTCAGCTTTGACAATCTCGGCCTGGCGAATACCTTCGGCTTCGAGGATATAGGCGCGTTTTGTACGTTCGGCTTTCATCTGGGCGTTCATCGACGCAATCAGTTCTGCGGGCGGGCGGACATCGCGAATTTCAATACGGGTGACTTTAATGCCCCATGGATTGGTGGCTTCATCAACGATATGCAGCAGACGGGTGTTGATGCTGTCGCGCTGGGAGAGCATTTCATCAAGCTCCATAGAACCCAGCACGGTACGAATATTGGTCATCGTCAGGTTAATGATCGCCAGTTCCAGGTTACTCACCTCATAGGCAGCCTTTGGCGCATCAATGACCTGAATAAAACAGACGGCGTCGATGGTAACGTTGGCGTTATCTTTGGAGATAACTTCCTGAGATGGAATATCTAAAACCTGCTCCATCATGTTGATCTTACGGCCAATCCTGTCCATGAAGGGCACGACAAGGCTAAGTCCAGGCTGAAGCGTATTGGTGTAGCGACCAAAACGTTCGACCGTCCATTGATAACCCTGGGGAACGATTTTGACGCCAGCGGCAACCACCACCAGTACGACAAAAATCAAGATAGGGATAAATATCAGCATGAAACCTCCTGTTATACCGTCCTTTTATATAAGCGGTATGATGCCTTTGATGACGTTAAGTATATCGCTTACTGTAACGAAATTCGCCTGCCAGATTTCGATACTACTGCAATTTTTGCTGCTCATTCAGAATGTCACGCCATATCATCTATAAATAATTTTTTTTTTGCGCAACGTGTCTGTTCCCCTCCGCAAAATAGCCGATATTGCGGGAAATTCCTGGGCCTGACATTCCACCATTCGTGAGGCAGGTGCTGAACAACGAGCCAGCACGCCAGAAGTCTATCTTGAGCAACCGGAGTACTGGAAAGGCTATCAGCTCACAGAACATAGGGTTAATAAATATGTTCTGGAATACTTAAAAGAGAACTTTCCTGACGGTAGAGAATAAGCGTTACGCAGAGTATTAAAAAGGGGGAGGCGATATGGTCGATGAGCCCCGTTTTTAAGGCCTTATGAGAATTAGATAATTTTCGATTAACTCTTTATGCGGAAATATCGTTACACTATGTCCATCAGTCCGGAACAGGAGTTTCAAATAATCATGATGGAAAGCAACGCGATTCTGCAATTAACTGGTGTGGGTTATCGCATCGGTGAGCGGCAGGTGCTAAAGGATATCAATTTCAGTATTGCGCCGGGTGAGTTTAAGCTGATAACCGGCCCTTCGGGCTGCGGTAAAAGTACATTATTAAAAATCATCGCCTCGCTATTGAGCCCGAGTGAAGGGACGATACAGTTTAAAGGCCAGGATTACACCACTCTGTCGCCTGAGCAGTACCGCCAGCAGGTTTCCTATTGCGCGCAAACGCCTGCCTTGTTTGGCGAAACGGTCTATGACAACCTGATTTTCCCCTGGCAGATTCGTGATAAACGCACAGAGCCGGACACCTTTCTGGGGTTTCTGACGCGGTTTGGCTTACCGGAAGAAACATTGTCGAAATCAATCAACGATCTTTCTGGCGGCGAAAAACAGCGTATTTCCCTGATCCGCAACCTACAATTTTTGCCGGACGTTTTATTACTGGATGAAATTACCAGCGCGCTTGACGAAGAAAATAAGCATAACGTGAACGATATTATTCATCGCTATGTTCGGGAGAAAAATATCGCCGTGCTGTGGGTCACCCACGATAAAGATGAAATAGAACATGCGGATGATGTCATTACATTACCGCTCTCGGGACAGGATATGCAGGAGGCCGCCCATGAATGAGCATGCCATAACCAATGAGTCACTGGCGCTGTCAATGGTATTAGTGCTGGTGGCCATAGTGGTGAGCTATCGGGAAAAGCTGGCGCTGGAAAAAGATATTATCTGGAGCATTTGCCGGGCGATTGTTCAGCTTATTATTGTCGGCTATGTGCTGAAATATATATTCAATGTTAACCACGCGATTCTGACGCTGCTGATGGTGCTGTTTATCTGCTTTAACGCAGCTTACAACGCGCAAAAGCGCAGTAAATACATTAGTAAAGCGTTTGTCTCATCGTTTATTGCCATCACCACCGGGGCCGGATTAACGCTGGTCGTACTGGTCTTTTCAGGCTCGATTGAGTTTACGCCGATGCAGGTGATCCCTATTTCCGGGATGATTGCCGGCAATGCGATGGTGGCGGTGGGATTGTGTTACAACAATCTTGGGCAGCGCTTTAGCGCGGAACAGCAGCAGATTCAGGAGAAACTCAGCCTGGGCGCGACGCCTAAAATGGCCTCTGCGCGGCTCATTCGCGAAAGCATTCGTGCGTCGCTCATCCCTACGGTGGATTCGGCGAAAACCGTCGGACTGGTGAGTTTACCGGGGATGATGTCAGGTCTGATCTTTGCGGGGATTGACCCGGTAAAAGCGATTAAGTACCAGATAATGGTGACGTTTATGCTGCTTTCCACTGCCAGTCTGTCGACGATTATTGCCTGCTATCTCACGTACCGGAAATTCTACAATTCACGCCATCAACTGGTGGTGTCGCAGTTGAAGAAGATGTGAAAAAAAGCCGGATGGCGGCTGCGCCTTATCCGGCCTACACGTTCACATGTCTGTAGTCCGGATAAGGCGCAGCCGCCATCCGGCAATCAATCAGTACAGCAGCGAATACAACTTACGACGATACTTTGACGCCAGCGCATCACCGGTTCCTAACGCGGCCAGGATCTCCTGCAGCATTTTACGCGCCTGTCCGTCAGCCGCACCGAGGTCTTTTTGCAGATGGCTGAACAACAGCTCCAGCGCTTCTTCGTTACGACCTACCTGATGCAACTGTAACGCCAGCTGTGATGCCAGTGCGGCATCTTCCGGGTTCTGCGCAACTTGCTGTTGTAACTGCTGAATTTCCGGCGTATCGGCGGCCTGTTTTAGCAGTTCAATTTTCGCCAGCAGACCCTGATAGCGGGTGTCCTGATCCTGTAATGGCACGGTTTTCAGTACGGCTTCCGCGTCTTCAGAACGGTTCAGCGCGATCTGCGTTTCTGCCAGCAGCAGGCCAATCTGGCTATCCTGATTCGACATGGACCACGCATCTTTCAGCAGCGGCAGCGCGTCAGCATAGTTACCTTCCTGAATCAGTTCCATTGCCTGCTGGGCTTTCAGCTCTTCTTCACGCGGCAGCACTTTATCGAGCAGGGCACGAATGGCTTCTTCCGGCTGCGGGCCCTGGAAACCGTCCACCGGTTGACCATTCTGGAACAGGTAAACCGTTGGGATAGCGCGCAGGCCGAACTGCGAGGCCACCATCTGCTCAGCGTCGCAGTCTACTTTTGCCAGAATAAACTGACCGTTGTACTGCGCGGCCAGGTTTTCCAGAACCGGCGTCAGCTCGTGGCAGTGTTGGCTACGTTCAGACCAGAAGTAGAACAGAATCGGCGTCGTGACGGATTGTTCCAGCGTCTGGTGCAGGTTAGCTTCGGTAATATTGACGATATTCTGTACGGACATGAGCCACTCTCTTTTGTCGATTTGACTATTACATGGGGGCGCGAAGCCCGGCTTCAACTTAGCCGCGTAAAATTTTGTCCATTGCGCAGGCCGGGAGCAGGCGCTTCAGCCAGCCAACGGCGTGGGTAACCAGCGTCACCGGGTAACGCAGTTTGGGTTTGTCGCTGATAAAGGCGTGACGCACTTTTTCCACGACCGCGTCCGGGCCCAGGGTAAACCGCGCGGCAATGCCGGGGTTCTCAACCGGTTTGTCCTGCTCGATTTGATTCACGTTGTCGGTGAAGCGTGTACGAATCGGGCCCGGCTCAATCAGGCTCACTTTTATGCCCGTGGTGTGCAGTTCCATGCGCAGCGCGTCGGACCACGCTTCGAGCGCATATTTGCTGGCCGCATAGGCGCCGCGACCGGGCGTAGCGATAAGCCCCATAACCGATGACGTCATCACGATACGGCCTTCGCCATGCGGGATCATTGCCGGAAGAAGACGCTGAGTCAGTTGATGCGCGCCGAAAAAGTTGGCGGAAAATTGCTGCTCCAGCTGTGCCCGGGTAAGGGTGCTGAGCGGGCCGTAAACGCCAAAGCCAGCGTTGTTGAACAGGCCGAACAGGCGATTGCCGGTCAGGGCGATAACCTCATCGGCGGCACGGTCTACGCTTTTGGGGTCATCAAGGTCCAGTTCAATACCAACAAGCCCCATCCCGTTCATCCGCGCAACATCGGCAGGGTTGCGGCAGGCCGCCAGCACGCGAAATCCCTGGCGTTTTAGCTCAAGCGCGCTTTCCAGACCAATACCGCTTGAACATCCTGTAATTAAAACCGTTTTTTGCATAACTTTACCTGAGAACGCCCCTTTAAATTCAGGAGTCGTGATTAACTAGTGGTGCCAGGCGTGTCGCCATCCAGTCGGCGATAAACGGTTGGGCGTCACGATTGGGGTGAATACCATCATCCTGCATCCACTGCGGTTTGAGATAAACCTCTTCCATAAAGAAGGGCAGCAGTGGGATAGTGAATTCCTGGGCAAGCTGCGGATAAATCGCGCTAAAGGCCTCATTATAACGGCGTCCGTAGTTTGCGGGCAGACGAATTTGCATTAACAACGGCTCGGCGTTGGCTGCTTTAATTTGCTGCAAAATGGTGCGCAGCGTTTGCTCGGTTTGCTGAGGTTGGAAGCCGCGCAGGCCATCATTGCCGCCCAGCTCAACCAGCACCCAGCGCGGCTTATGCTGTTTCAGCAGTGCAGGCAGGCGCGCCAGCCCCTGTGCCGAGGTGTCGCCGCTGATGCTGGCGTTAATCACCTCTGTTTTCGGCTGCCACTTGCTGTTGAGCAGGGCAGGCCAGGCCGTATTGGCGGCCATACGATATCCCGCGCTCAGGCTATCGCCGAGAATCAACAATGTGTCTGCGGCGACGGCGCGGAAGCTTAACAGAATCAAAAACAGGACGGGCAAATGCCAGCGGAAAACGTGCTTGAAGTTCATCATCTTAAGAAATCCGTCGGTCAGGGAGAGCATGAGCTTTCCATCCTTACCGGAGTTAACCTGATTGTCAAACCGGCGCAGACCATTGCCCTGATTGGTGAGTCGGGGTCAGGGAAATCAACGCTGCTGGCGATTCTGGCCGGGCTGGATGACGGCAGCGATGGCGACGTGAAACTGCTAGGGCAATCGCTGTCGTCGCTGGATGAAGAAGCGCGGGCACGTTTACGCGCGCAGCATGTGGGTTTTGTTTTTCAGTCTTTTATGTTGATCCCGACACTCAACGCATTGGAAAACGTTGAACTTCCGGCGCTGCTGCGTGGCGAAAGCGACAGTCAGAGCCGGGGCGGCGCGAAAGCGTTGCTCGAACAGCTTGGCCTTGGCAAGCGTCTGCATCATCTCCCGGCACAGCTTTCGGGCGGTGAACAGCAGCGCGTGGCGCTGGCGCGCGCGTTTAATGGTCGCCCGGATCTCCTCTTCGCCGATGAACCCACCGGAAACCTCGACAGGCAGACGGGCGATAAAATTGCCGACCTGCTTTTCTCTCTCAATCGTGAACATGGTACGACGCTCATTCTGGTGACCCACGATCCGCAACTGGCGGCGCGCTGCGATCGGCGTTTGCGCCTGGTGGACGGTGAATTGCGGGAGGAAGCATGATTGCACGCTGGTTCTGGCGGGAGTGGCGCTCGCCGTCGCTACTGATTGTCTGGCTGGCGTTAAGCCTGGCCGTGGCCTGTGTGCTGGCGCTCGGCAGCATCAGCGACCGCATGGAAAAAGGTTTAAGCCAGCAAAGCCGCGAATATATGGCAGGCGATCGCGCGCTGCGTAGTTCGCGTGAAGTGCCCGCCGCCTGGCTGGACAAGGCGCGGGAAGAGGGCCTGAAGGTTGGCGAGCAGGTCAGTTTCTCAACCATGACCTGGGCGGGAAATACGCCGCAGCTCGCTGACGTCAAAGCTGTAGACAGTGTTTATCCGATGTACGGCACCCTGCAAACCAAACCGGAAGGTATGAAGCCGCAGCCAGGTACTGTACTGCTGGCACCGCGTTTGCTGGCGTTGTTAAACCTGAAGATCGGCGATCAAATTGACGTCGGTGATGCCACGCTGCGCATCGCCGGGGAAATAGTCCAGGAGCCGGATGCCGGCTTTAACCCTTTCCAGATGGCACCGCGCCTGATGATGAACATGGCTGATGTCGAAAAAACCGGGGCAGTGCAGCCTGGCAGCCGTGTGAGCTGGCGCTACAAATTTGGCGGTACGCCAGAACAGTTGGCGAGCTATGAAAAATGGCTGCTTCCACAACTGAAGCCTGAGCATCGTTGGTATGGCCTGGAGCAGGACGAAGGTGCGTTGGGCAAATCGCTCGAACGTTCCCAGCAGTTCCTGTTGCTCTCTGCGCTGTTGACGTTGCTACTGGCGGTGGCGGCCGTCGCGGTGGCGATGGGGCACTACTGCCGCAGCCGTTATGACCTGGTGGCAATCCTCAAAACCCTTGGCGCCGGGCGGGCGCAGCTACGCAAGCTAATCATTGGTCAGTGGCTTTTGCTACTCACGCTGGCGGTCATCACCGGCGGCGCGATGGGGCTGCTGTTCGAACATATCTTGTTGATTCTGCTCAAACCGGTTTTACCGGCAGCACTGCCTTCCGCCAGCCCCTGGCCGTGGTTGTGGGCTATCGGCACGATGGTGGTGATTTCGTTGCTGGTCGGTCTGCGGCCCTATCGTCTGTTATTGGCCACGCAGCCGCTGCGCGTACTGCGGCGCGACGTGGTCGCCAGCGTCTGGCCGCTGACGTTTTATATTCCGGTGATTTGCCTGGTGGTTATCGGCCTGCTTGCCTGGTTGATGGGCGGTAGCCCACTACTGTGGTCTGTGCTGGTCGGGGCGGTGGTGCTGGCGTTGCTGTGTGGCGTGCTGGGCTGGATGCTGCTTAACGTGCTCAGGCGCATAACGCTTAAGGCATTGCCGCTGCGTCTGGCGGTCAATCGTCTGCTGCGCCAGCCGTGGTCGACGCTGAGTCAGCTTGCGGCATTTTCGCTCTCCTTTATGTTACTGGCGCTTTTACTGGTACTTCGCGGCGACCTGCTTGACCGCTGGCAGCAGCAGTTACCGCCGGAAAGCCCTAACTACTTTCTGATTAACATCGCGCCGGAGCAGGTGCAGCCCGTGAAAACGTTCCTTGCGGAGCATCAGGTGATCCCTGAAGCATTTTATCCCATTGTTCGCGCGCGTCTGACGCAGATAAACGGCCAGACCACAGAAGGAAATAAAGATGAATCGCTCAATCGTGAACTGAACCTCACCTGGCAGGAGAAACAACCGGACCATAACCCTATTGTCGCCGGAACCTGGCCGCCGAAAGCGGGGGAAGTATCGATTGAAGAGGGGCTGTCGAAGCGTCTGAATATCAAACTGGGCGATAAAGTAACCTTCACTGGCGATACTCAGGATTTCAGCGCTACGGTCACCAGTTTGCGTAAAGTCGACTGGGAGAGCCTGCGGCCTAACTTCTTCTTTATTTTCCCGAACGAGGCCCTGGAGGGGCAGCCGCAAAGCTGGCTCACCAGTTTCCGCTGGGATCGCGATACGACGCTTTTAACGCAGTTGAACCGCGAGTTCCCAACGATCAGCCTGCTGGATATTGGCGCGATACTGAAACAGGTCGGGCAGGTGCTGGAGCAAGTAAGTCGGGCGCTCGAAGTGATGGTGGTGCTGGTGACCGCCTGCGGTGTGCTGTTGTTGCTGGCACAGGTGCAGGTCGGCATGCGCCAGCGGCATCAGGAACTGGTGGTTTATCGCACCCTCGGGGCCAGCAAGCCACTGTTGCGTACCACGCTGTGGGCGGAGTTCGCCCTGCTGGGGTTGGTCTCCGGGCTGGTGGCGGCCATTGGCGCTGAAACGGCGCTGGCGATGCTGCAAACGCGGGTGTTTGATTTCCCGTGGGAGCCCGACTGGCGCTTGTGGCTGGCGCTACCGCTTTGTGGCGCAGTGCTGCTTTCACTATGTGGCGGCTGGCTGGGGATTCGCCTGTTAAAAGGCAAAGCGTTGTTCCGCCAGTTCAGTAGTTAAGAGATTGCCGGATGCGCTGACGCTTATCCGGCCTACGCGGGGGCTCGGTGAGCGTTAGCGCCACCGGGCAACTGCCGTCGCTTAACGTCCATCCAGCAAAAAATCCGCGCGCTAAATCCCACTTTTCCCCCTTACCCCTATAAGTTCCATGGAATTGTTCAATAAAGGCACAAACTGTATAGAAGCGTCAGTTTAACCGCACAAATCATTAAAAAACGGTAAAGATAAGTTCATTTAGACACGATAGTATTCACTGGCTAAATAAATGGCAGTTAACCTATCCAAGGAACAACCATGTCCATAAAAATAAAAGCGCTGGCATTATCGATCGGCGCAGCAGTGGCACTGACGACTTTCGCTTCTCAAGCGGAAATCACCGTTTTAAAAGCTGACCCGCAGGCTGGCGATCCGCTGAGCCGTCTTAACTTCACCGTTGGCGGGAGTATCCGTCCTCAGTTCCAGAACATGACCGGGGATGATGGCGCGAACGGCTACAAACGTAATGGCTTCGACGGCGGCACCCGTTTCCGTTTCGCAGCAGATTACTACCTGTTCGATGATATTAGCTGGATAAGCTACTACGAACTGGGCGTTAACTTCCCGGCGATGTTCAACTGGGATAACCACTACGCCGATGGCGCAAACGACACCACCCGTCGTATGCTCTACACCGGTCTGAAAAGCGATACCTGGGGTACGCTGACCTTCGGTCAACAGAACAGCATCTACTATGATGTGGTTGGCGCGAAAACCGATATCTGGGACTACGACATGATCGGTCAGGCTCCGGGTAACGGTATCAACGGTGACTATGATGGTTCTTATCGTACCCGTAAATCTCTGAAATATAAGAAAACTGTAGGCGACGTTGATCTCTATGCGTCTTACCTGTTCAGCGATGATCTTAACCCGAACAACGGCCTGAAATACAAACGTCGTGGCGGCGGTTCTCTGGGGGTGGATTACCACATCACTAAAGACCTGACCTGGGGTACATCCTGGAACTACACCCGTGCGGAAATGCGCGGTGAAGATCAGGGCAGCAAAACTTACGATCAGAACATCGTGGGTACCGCATTTAGCTGGAAACCAGACAACTGGACCTTCGCCCTGGGCGGCGGCTGGTACCAGAACTTCATGACCACCAAGAAAATCGACGCGAAAGATTACTTCGCGGGCGACGCGTGGGGTCTGGAATACTTCGCGGGTTACACCTTCCCGATTGGTCAATACGCCGTTAAATCCATCCAGCCGTACTTCATGGGTGACCGTATTGAATACGTGAATGGTCGTAACTACCTGCGTACCGACAACGGTGTCGGTATCAGCTTCCAGCTGGATTACGGTTTCCGTGTTGACTACGAACACGTGTTTACCTCCAGCACCGACAACCTGGGTGATATGAACCTGGTTCGTCTGCGTTACGACTTCTAAGTCGTTTCGAATATCTCAAGCCGGGCACTGCCCGGCTTTTTGCTATTTACAACTAAGCATTGTTATTAAACGCATATCCCCTCTCAACGCCCCTCAAAGACATACTTCGAAATATCATGAAATAATTTCAAGGACAGCAGGTTGTGAACTGTGTCATGTTATGGATTGCCCCTTTTGTGGACATAACAACAGCGCCGCATTGCACGGCGATATGCATGACATCACAACGTTTAAAATGGAGAAGTTATGGGATTGCGTCAGAGTTTACGCGTCGCGACCGGAGCCCTGCTGCTGGCCTGTGGATTACAGTTTGCCCACGCCAACAGTGACCCGCACACCATTGTTTTCGGCGTTGCGCCGGGGCCGTATGGCGACATGGTAAAGCAGGCGATTGCGCCGTCACTGAAAGAGAAAGGGTATAAAGTCGTGGTACGCGAATTTAGCGACTACGTGCAGCCAAATATGGCACTGTCTAACGGTAGCATCGATGCCAACCTGTTTCAGCACTCGCTCTATTTCGATAAATTCACCGCAGATAAAGGTCTCAAGCTGACGAAGCTGATTGTCGTTCCCACTGCCGGGATGGGCTTCTATTCCCGTAAGGTGAAGAGCCTGGATGAGCTGAAGAAGGGCGATATCATCACGCTCTCGAATGACCCGACCAACCTGGCGCGCGGCCTGCGTTTCCTGCAGTCGCTCGACCTTATCACCATCAAACCGAATATCGACCCAACTAAAGCATCTGAGCGCGATATCGCCAGCAACCCGAAAGGGTTGGTGTTCAAACCGCTGGAAGCTGCGCAGTTGCCGCGTACGCTCGATGGCGTTACCGGTGCGCTGGTAAACGGTAACTTTGCTGTGGCGGCGGGCCTCGATCTCACCAGCGCGCTCAAGCAGGAGCATCTGGATGAGAACCTGAAAAATATCATTGCGGTGCGCAGTGAAGATGCGGATAAACCGTTCGCCAAAGATATTGTCGAGGCGGTGAAATCACCGGCTTATCGTGCAGTCATCGACGACCCGAAAAACATTTACAGCGCCTTCCAGAAACCAGAATGGATGTCTGACGCGAAGTAATCGCAGGACGCAACCTGACAGGGCAGACGTGTCTGCCCTTTTCGCATTTCTGAGGTAAGTATGATTGAGATAGAAAAGGTCTGTGTGGATTTTACCACCGGCCACGGGCCGTCCACGCGGGCGGTGAATAACGTCAACCTGCATATTGGCGCGGGCGAAATCTTCGGTATTGTTGGCACCAGCGGGGCGGGGAAAAGTACGCTGCTTCGCACGCTCAACGCCTTAACGCGCCCGAGCGAAGGCCGCGTTAAGGTTAACGGCGTGGAGATCTCCGCGCTTGAAGGCGCAAATCTTCGCAAAGCACGCCAGCGTATGGGTATGATCTTCCAGCATTTTAATCTGATGCACACTCGCACGGTGGCCCAAAACGTCGCCTTCAGCCTGAAAGCGGCTGGCTGGGATCGAGATAAAATTGCGCCGCGCGTGACAGAGATTTTGGCGCTGGTAGGGCTTGCCGATAAAGCGAACCGCTACCCGGTGCAGCTCAGCGGCGGGCAGAAACAGCGCGTGGGGATTGCCCGCGCCATCGCCAATCATCCTGACGTATTGTTGTGTGATGAACCGACTTCGGCGTTAGATCTGGAAACATCTGCCACGATTCTGGCACTGCTGAAAGAGATCAACGCAAAGCTCGGGATCACGATCGTGCTGATCACCCATGAAATGAACGTGATCAAAACCATTTGCGATCGTGTGGCGGTGATGTCCGGCGGCGAAGTGGTGGAATCCGGCGAGGTGTTTGATGTCTTCGCCCATCCACAGCATGCGTTCACCCGGCAACTGGTGTCGCATACTCTGAACCTGACGCTGCCCGAGCGCCTGCGCGAACATTTACCGGGCCAGTTGCTGAAGATTCTGTTCATTGGCGATTCCGCCGAGCAGCCGGTGCTGTCCGAAGTGGCGGTGAAATTTGGCGTGGCGGTAAACATTCTGCACGGCAAAATTGAGTATATCGCCGAGCGGGCGCTGGGGATTCTGGTGGTGCAACTGACCGCCCCGCATAACCCAACGTCCGTTGATGCAGCGGTGGCCTATATTCGGGAAAATACGGCACAGGTGGAGGTGATCCGTGGATGATTTACTGCCGGACTTAACGCTGGCCTTTAATGAAACCTTCCAGATGCTGAGCATTTCGACAGTGCTGGCGATTGTCGGCGGCCTGCCGCTCGGTTTTCTGATTTTTGTCACCGACCGCCATCTCTTCTGGCAAAACCGCTTTGTGTACCTGGTGTCGTCAGTGCTGGTGAACATTATTCGCTCGGTACCGTTTGTGATCCTGCTGGTCCTGCTGTTGCCGCTCACCCAGTTTCTGCTCGGCAACACCATCGGGCCAATTGCGGCATCGGTACCGCTCTCCGTTGCGGCGATTGCGTTCTACGCGCGACTGGTCGATAGCGCCTTGCGCGAAGTGGATAAAGGTATTATCGAAGCCGCTGAAGCGTTTGGCGCAAGCCCGATGCGGATTATTTGTACCGTGCTGTTGCCGGAAGCCAGCGCCGGGCTGCTGCGCGGCCTGACCATTACGCTGGTCAGTTTAATCGGTTACTCGGCAATGGCCGGGATTGTCGGCGGCGGCGGGGTGGGCGACCTGGCGATTCGCTACGGCTATTACCGTTACGAAACCCAGGTGATGGTCGTGACCGTTATCGCGCTGATTGTGCTGGTGCAGGTGGTGCAGATGTTGGGCGACTGGCTGGCGAAGCGGGCGGATAAACGCGAGCGGCGTTGATGCCGGATGGCGCTGCGCTTATCCGGCCTACATTTCGCATCGCTTGTCGGTCGGGTAAGCGCAGCGCCACCCGACACCCACTAATGCCCCAACAACCAATCCTCCACCGCCTCCGATGTGCCGCGAAAGACTATCTTGCTGGCCTTTTTCTCCAGTTGATAGCGGTACATCGGGTCGTAGTATTCATTAAGCAGCGGAACCAGCCAGGCAAAATGCGGTTCGGTTGAACCGCTTTGCTGTTGCTCGACAAGCGCCTGGTCGAGCTTTTGCGTCAGCTCGGCGAAGCGTTGCAGACCAAGTCGACGACGAATGGCGAACAGGCCGTGATGCAGATATTCGCTGTACTCCGCCCAGCCTTTCTCTTCGCCAAAAGCCTCAAGAAACGCCTGATGCATATGCGTAAAATACTCTTCGCGCAGACGCTCCAGGCGCAGCTCAAACGGATCGTCCACCACCGCAATGGGCGATTGCGCCATGCGTTCGCGCATGCACTCCGGCAGATGATTTGCACCAATCATATGGCCCTCATCTTCCAGCACCCAGCGCACGTTTTCCTGCCCGTGACTGCGCTGAAGCAGCGCGCTGGCCAGATGGTTTTCAAAGGTGGCTTGCTGATGCTGAGCGTCCAGCGTGCGGCCAAATGAAGAACCGCGATGATGCGCGAGGCCTTCCAGATCGATACCAAAAGGCTGATTGCGTACCAGCGGAGTTTTACCGTTTCCTGTACAGCCGCCAATCAAAATAATGGGATGCTGAACCAGCGCTTCGGTTACCTGAATCGCTGTCTGGCGTAGCATCTTGTAGCCACCAACAATCAGCGGATAATCGATGCCGCTCTCTTTTAGCCACGCCTGCACGATGTGCGATCGCTGGCCGCCACGCGCGCAGCAAAGGTAACCGTGCGGAAAACGGGCACAGGCTTCTCGCCAGGCGTCGATGCGCTGCTGGCGTGTCTCGCCTGACACTAACTGATGACCCAGCGCTAAAGCCGCGTCGGGTCCCTGGCGTTTGTAACAGGTACCAACAGCAGCACGCTCGTCATCGTTCATCAACGGCAGGTTGATTGCCGCAGGCAGCGAGCCTTGCTGAAACTCAACGGGGGCGCGAACGTCAATGATGGGGGTACCGGCGGTCAAAATGGCCCGGTAATCCGTCCCATTATTCATGGGCAAATCCTTCTGTAAAAATCGGGAGGGAAACTCGGACGGGATTCTACGCTTGTGACGAGAGCCGGGGAAGGGGAGGATCGTTCCCCGGCACGTTAGGCTTAAGCCAGTTTTGACTGCGCCCAGCTAATTCCGCTGGCGTATTCCGGCGGCAGGAGTGGTGTAAGGGCTTCAAGCGTGGCGCTTAAACGCCCGGTATCGCTGTCGTTCAGATTGAGGTGACCCACTTTACGGCCTGGGCGAACCTCTTTATCGTACCAGTGCAGATGCACCAGCGGCAGTTTCAGCCAGTCGTAGTTCAGGTCGCTGCCAATCAGGTTAACCATTACTGATGGGCTGTTGACCACCGGCGGCGGCAGCGGCAAATCGGTAATGGCGCGCAGATGCAGTTCAAACTGGCTGATAGACGCCCCGTTTTGCGTCCAGTGACCGCTGTTATGCACGCGCGGAGCCAGCTCGTTAATCAGCAGTCCGGCAGGGGTAATGAAGCACTCCATCGCCATCACGCCTACGTAGTTCAGCTCGTGCATAATTGCTGACAGCATGCTTTCGGCCTGGTTTTGCTGCTGTGCGTTCGCCTGGGGGAACGCCACGCTCATGCGCAGAATGCCATCCTGATGCAGGTTGTGGGTCAGCGGATAGAACACGGTGCTGCCATCGTGGGCACGCGCGCCAACCAGTGAGACTTCACCGGAGAAATTAATCCCCTGCTCAACAATACATTCGCCGTAACACTCTTGCGGCAATTGTGCGGTTTCATCTGCGCGCAAACGCCACTGACCGCGACCATCGTAACCGCCGGTGCGACGCTTCACGATTGCCAGCTCGCCCAGACGTTCGAAAACGTCAGGCCACTGACTTTGCTCTGCCAGCAGTTGCCACGGCGCGGTAGGCAGGCTGAGTTTGTCGAACAGCTGCTTTTGCGTCAGACGATCGGCAATAATCGGGAATACGTCGCGATTAACGAATGCCGGATGCAGCGCCAGCTCGCGGGTTAACGCGGTTTCCGGCCAGCGTTCAATTTCAGCGGTGATGACGCTTTGCTGAAAGGGCACCGCTTCCGGTGAGGCTTCCAGACCAACGGGCCACACGGCGATGCCCAGCGGCTCGCCAGCCTGACGCAGCATGCGCCCCAGTTGGCCGTTGCCCAGTACGCAAACCTGCTTCATGCGTCACCCCGCGGATCCGGGTTTTCCAGGACTTCATCGGTTTGCGCGCGACGCCATTCCGCCAGGCGTTGATGCAATTCGGCATCGTGCTGGGCAAGAATCTGCGCGGCCAGCAGGGCGGCGTTCGCGGCACCTGCTTTACCAATCGCCAGTGTTCCGACCGGAATACCGCGCGGCATTTGCACGATGGAATAGAGACTATCGACGCCGCTCAGGGCAGCGCTTTGTACTGGCACACCCAGCACCGGTACTAATGTTTTTGCGGCAATCATGCCCGGCAGATGCGCCGCGCCGCCTGCACCCGCGATGATCACCTGATAGCCGTTCTCTTCGGCGCTTTCGGCGAAGCTGAACAGTTTATCGGGCGTGCGGTGGGCGGAAACCACTTCGACATGATGAGGAACATTCAGGATATCAAGAACTTCGGTAGCAAACTGCATGGTAGCCCAGTCGCTTTTGGACCCCATCACGATAGCGATACGTGCCGGATTATTGCGGGAAGACATACGTCTTAAAACTCCTGTGGGTGTGCTGCACACGACGTTGTAGGCCACAGAGAATAGCATGGAAAAGAGGGGAGGAAAACGATTGCGTTGAGTGGCTCAACACACACACTTTAAGCCGGGCATAAGCTCAATACCCGGCTGGTTAGATAATTCAGCGTGTCATTGGGGCGAGGCCGTATAGCTATAGCCTGCGAGTTTTACAGCATCCTCGGTTTCTTCAAAAGTGAACTCTTCTTCAACTGAAGGATATCGACTAAATGAAGAGTGGTACTTTAGTGAGTCCAGTGATGGTTTACCTGATTTAGTAGTAAGTAATATACTTCTTTTATAAAGTTTTGCGCTTCCGCTATTGTAAGTGCCTAAGTCAGATTTGGTTTTTTCTAGCATTTTCGTTAAATCTTCTTCTGATATCTTATCTTTAAATGCAGACGAAGTGGTAGTATATATTTCATGATACTGCGAAGCAGCTAACTGTGTTCTGAACTGTGCTATTACAGCTTTTTCTTCTGCTAATTCCAATGGTTTTTCGTAGGGTGCCTCATAGCGGTATCCTGCTAATTTTATACCATCATCTGTTTCTTCAAAACTGAATACTTCCTCTACTGACGCATATTTGGCGAATGAAGAATGGTAATTCAGGCGAGTAATCGTTGGACCATGCACTTTCACAGTTGTGCTTTTTTTATAAAACTCTCCACTTCCATTTTTATAACTGCCTAAGTGGGATTTAGCTTGTTCCAGGAATGCCGTTAAATCTTTTTCTGATGTTGCATCTTTAAAATATGAAGAGGAGTTAATGTAGATATCATGGTATTGGGCGGCAGCCAGTTGTGTATGGAATTGTGTTATTGCTGCTTTTTCATCAGATGATTCTGATGGCTGGCAAGCCGTAAGTGTAAGCAAAAAGCTGATAATGAATAGTAAGTAGATTGGTTTTTTGTTATTCATGCCAAATCCCTATAGTTAAAATAAAATGTCCCAATTAACACCATCAAAAACAATTGCGCCATTAATGCCGGCGAGTAATAATTTATGCCTGTCCGTGGCTGAAAACTCTCCGCGTTGAATAGCTTCTTCAGGAAGTCCTGATTGTTCAACGCCATCATCGTTGATATAAAAAAGCCCCGCAGAGGAGGTAACCCACACGCGATCGTTAAACCAGAGCATATCATTGAAACGACACCCTGGACTTAGTACCGTAACCGGACGCCATGTGTTACCTTTTCCCTTTACTATCACCCCCATTTCCGCACCAATGTAAACCCAGCCATTATCCGCACAACAGATGGTCAAGAATTCGAGTTCGACATCAGGAATGTCGAACATCTCCCAAGCTGCGCCGTTATAGTGCCAGACGGTGTGATATCGACCAATGGCATACATATCATTTTCTGAAAATCCGTCAATATCGACAAAATCCTGTTGAGTCAATTCATCGATATCTGAATTCTCAGGGAAGGACCGCCCCTTATATTCCCACTGATTTTCTCCGATACGCTTAGCAACATTTCCTCTGGGTCCGCAAACCCAAACCGTATTAAAAAGCGTTTTCGCTTTATACACAGAGAATGTCACAGGGGCGTTGAGCCCCTGCTGAGACAGAAGGTGACTCGGTAACAAGCATTCTGCGATGTTTTTTTCGCGCGCGCCTTTCTCCGCACCTACACAATAAACACTTCCTGTTTCGTCGACATAAACAAAATGTTCATTTGCTAAATTGCTGGATGCGCAATAGAGACGAAACCAGTTTGTGAATTTGCTTCTTTTGATTTGTGAATCTTCGTCTTTTCCCGGGTAAAAGCGGCACGCATATTGGATGGAGCCTTCTTCTTCTATTTCATCTTCATCCCAGTCTCGATCGTCAACGTGTAACGTGAAGGCTACTAAGCCATTCTTCCCAATCGCACAGTCCGTTATTATATTATCTGAAAAATATTTGTCGTAAGTATTATTGGTTATCATGCATACCTCTCAAACACCAGAGTTCATCGCTCGTTCCACTAAAAATCAACGAATACTTCTCGGCCATAATGATAAATATCTTAAAATTTCCATAAATTTAATAATACCTTCCATTCATTACCGTCATAAAGAGCAATCTTTTGAGAACCAGAAATTATCATAATTTTCCCATCAGGCGAAATTTCAATGTTTTTACCATTGTTATGATTTCCTAATCTGTCAAGCTCATCAGGAAGTGGCTTATGTTTAGCTTGAGTTGCGTATATTAGCTTTCCATCCTCAAGTACTTTGATATCCTGATGATTACCGCACCAGAGTCGATTATCAAACCAAACCATATTTTTAAACGGCCAGGTAAGTGTTCCCTGAATAATAATTTTCGCCCATTCATTTTCACGACCTTTCCAAATAGAGCCATCATTGTCGGAAATATAAACAAAACCATCATCTGCACAGCAGACCGTATGGAAGCGTTTATCTGTATTAAACGGAATTTTTAGCCATGATAGCCCATTATAATGATAAACAATACCCATTCCACCGACGGCATACATGTCTGATTCAGAGAACCCTGCCAGATCATAGAATATGCTATTCGTGATACCATCAGCAGAACCTTCGATAAATCCGCTTGGCACCGGTAAGTTATAGGTAACTTCTTGCCACTGTTGATATTTAATTCTTTTATAAATTCTTAGACCTGAACAGATAGCATAAACGCTAGTTCCTACCCTCACTAATCTGGTGATGACTGCTCTTTTATCATTCGTGCCTTTAATTAAATTATCTAATCTATTCTCCGGCCCTTCGTATTCATCGATCTTGTAGCTTGCAATTTTACCTTTGCTTGCGGCTATAACTAATTCTGGTTGGGATGGCAGCCATCCGGAAGAGAGTGTTAGTGATGAATAATGGCCTAATGGAATGGAAAAAATGCGAGATTCTGGAGGGTTATCAATGATAATAGAAAGGAGTTTTTTTTCGGGAGTGTACCAGGGATCATCATACTGTTCGTGATCCTCGTCAACAACTTCAGTGAGCAGAAGACCTATTTTTCCATGCTCATAGCCGTAAGTGACATCATAAATCTCATAACCTTTAAAAAAAC
>NZ_CALSBS010000010.1 GCF_943590815.1 Pseudocitrobacter vendiensis
TTATTTCTAATAATAATTACTTCCCCTTTAATTTGTTGAGTTCTTCAAGTTTGCTTTTTGCATGATTATCACCATTTTTAACAGCGAGCTTTATCCAATAAATAGCCTCATCCAAATCATAATACTTTGAGAAGACAGGATTTACATCGGATAAAGAAACACCATAATTATACTGTGCTGCAATGTTACCCTGGGAGGCTGATATCTTTAAATATTTCATCTGTCCATTGATATCATTCATAGTAAAGCAATAATATCTATAAAGTCGAAATGATGCTTCAGCATCCCCTTTTTTTGATTTATCCTCAAGTGCTAATTTTTGTTCTTCACTTAAATTATTGATAGAGGCGGTTGATTGCGCTACCCATTGCCCATTTTCGTTTGATTTAGAATCAGGTACTTTTCCGCTATAAGTATAGAACGGTGCCATTAATGTTAGCGCTATAATAAAAATACGCATCTTTTCCTCGTGACATGCACATATTTTACATCATCAGATTTTTACATCTTTCCTGCTAACGTTGAAATAGGTGTTCCTGATGAGTCTAATGCTTCAGTAACACTGGTTGGCTAAGTATGTTTTTGATAATGACTACTGCTCACTCGGACAACGATAAAACATTTCCATCATCCCATCTATTTTAATTATTACAGTCAATAGGCACACTTACACAGATAACTTTGATCGTATAATCCCCCTCTAATTTTATGATAATGAAAGGTGTCTTATCATAATTATCATAGTAATAATCAAAATATTGTTTACTGTCTAAAATTCGATATTCATGGCTGACATCAACCATATTCCCAGCATAAATATCACCATATTTTTGCAATAAACACGGAAAATCAACTTTCAATGAAATAACGCCATCACACTTGATTTTCAGCTCTTAATCAAAGGAAATGTAATTCATCATTAGCACATTGTTGCGAACCGCCATCTCATCAATCCAACCAATTGATAAGCTTCAAGGTTCACCACTTTATTGCATTCTTGTTTCATTAATTACCATTTGCTGTTTAATACCTGAATTATCTTGTGAAAATATCAATTGCCATATCTTGTAATTTGATACCAATATCTTCAAGTTCTCTACATTTATCTTCACTATAGATACCCACTCTGAATGAGAACATGCCATACACATCCGTTAGTGCAAGAGAAAGTAGCTTAGGCACCATAGCGTGTTCGGTATAATATTCAGCCAGAAAATCAAGCGCCTGATACAAAGACTCTATTTCATTTGAGGTATATTCTTTGTTCAACCTTAGTCTGACAGGTATTGAATCATCACCTAACAATTTATCTACTACAATTTTAAGTGCATATTTTTCATCCATTTTAGGCTCCAAAACAGAATACGTTATTACTGGCAGGATTAATAACGGAACTGCCATCAGCATAAAATTCACAGAGTGAGGTAATAATCACCAAGATATATACAATTCAATTATAATGAGTTAACACTAATCATTTCTCAACAAATAAGGAGAAGCAGCTACATCACCATCAATAGTAACATTCACCTGATTAGATCTTATTTTAAAAATATTCTTATTACCACCATGATAATTAAAACGTTCTATAAAATCCTGAAATAGACCATTCCCATAATAAACGCCACAGATATTTTTAACCTGCCACGCAGCTATACCGTACGTTATCTTATCTATAGGGTGAAGACACACTCTCTCTGCTCGCCAGTTCATAATGGAAAGTAAATATTTATATATCCGTTGCTCCGTAAACCATTCGTTATTAACTATTGTAAACTCTACCGTTCCTATATCATAACGATGAATACCTGGCAAAAAAGCATAGTAATAGTTCATTGCGGTCTCGAAGGAGAACGATGTACCAGGTAATACCTCGTGCCAAACGGATTTATCTAGCCAATCGCCAAATCTGCATTTTGTTTTTTTAAAAAAATCTAATTGAATGTTATTCATTTTCGGTATAAAAATACCGCTACATAAAGAATTATAAGCCCCTCCATTAGCGCGCAGAGGAAGTGTCAACCTGTGAACATAAAACGATCTATGACTTTTATTGGATATAGTCGTTGTAGCTTTCACAATAGATTTTTGCTGACGAACGGCAAGATGAAGATAAACTTTGTTCTTTCCTTTCCCATAGTTGCTCTCCTTTTTACTGATAGTGTAATATTGGAAAACGGCATACGCTGAAAGATCATCATAATAATCATAGTAGTCTACCATTGTAGGCCACACCCGAGGGTAAACCTCTGTTTGATTCAACTTACTATCCCAATCTGGCATCCCGTATCTGTAATGCACAGAATAATCTTCAGATATATCATAAGCAAATAATGGCTGCCACCAGGCCATCATAATAATGAATATTACGTATCTTATAAACATCCTGTCACCTGTCAAATTGCCGAGTCAGCGTTTCATGTGAATATCAAATTAATTATCGGCATTCATGCACCAACGAAATAATAACTGCATAGATAGTTAAAGTTTAAATATTCATTAAAAGAAATTAGCCATCCACCTTCCCACGCTACCGCCCTACCCTGAAGCGCTCACGCGGTATTCTGCACAACTGCATTCTACAAAAACGCCCTCCTGCCCGGTGTGATACTTCAGCATTCCAACTATATTTCAGATTCCATAAAGAGCACCTCAACATTCAGACAAAAAAAAGCCCCTCAGCCTGAGCGAATGAGGGGCTAAAACAACATTAACGCTATTTTTACGTTTTGTTAGTCAGGACCAATTGGCCATTATTATCCAGCGGAATTTGCGTTCCCGGATCTTTATCCATACGAATTTTCCCCTGCTGGTCGCCAATTTTATACGTCACGTCATACCCAAGCATTTTCTCGGATTTGTCATACACGGTTTTGCAGCGTTTCTTGGTGCTGGTGTAGGTATCATTATCCTGCATCGAGCCCTGGATCTGATTCCCGGCGTAGCCGCCGCCTAATGCCCCTACCACCGTGGCAACATCTTTACCGCGTCCGCCACCAAACTGGTGACCAATCACGCCGCCAGCGACAGCACCGAGCACGGAACCGGTAATCCGGTTTTCATCCTGTACCGGGCGGCGATGGGTCACGGCTACATTGCGGCACTCTTCGCGCGGGGTTTTCACGGTTTCCTTGATGGGTTTAGCCGAAATCACCTGCGCATACTGCGGGCCACGGTCAAACACGTTAAGGCTGGCGACTGCCGCCACGCCAAGCGCGGCTGCAACGCCAATCCCTATACCCGCCAACATCGATTTATTCACGGGAAATCCTCCTTTGTTGCTGATACTAACAATTCTGCAACTTGACGAGGGGGTAAGCAAATGAGAAAGCGGATGAAAAGTGCGAGATAAAACCACAAACCAGTGCGATTCAGAGGAGTCTTAGCGGGAATTTCCGTTAGTCAGCGAACAATCTGCTGTAAACGGCCCGACTGAATGTCGGGCCGGCATGTGACATTAGTGCAGTTTCAGGCGCGGGCGGATAACACGGTTGATGCTACCGACCAACATCATCAGGCCGGTTTTGATATAGCCGTGCAGCGCAATCTGGTGCATACGATAGAGTGAGATATACACCATACGTGCGATGCGACCTTCAACCATCATCGAACCGCGCATCAGGTTGCCCATCAGGCTGCCGACCGTCGAGTAGTTCGAAAGTGAAACCAGCGAGCCGTGATCTTTATAAGAATACGGTTTCAGCTCTTTGCCCTTCATCTGCGCCAGAATGTTATTCAGTGCACAGGTTGCCATCTGGTGCGCAGCCTGAGCGCGCGGCGGCACAAAACCGCCTTCCGGACGCGCGCAGGACGCACAGTCACCAATGGCAAAAATGTCTGCATCGCGCGTGGTCTGCAACGTCGGCTCAACCACCAGTTGGTTGATACGGTTGGTTTCCAGGCCGCCAATCTCTTTCATAAAGTCTGGCGCTTTAATGCCCGCTGCCCACACCATCAGGTCGGCCTGAATATATTCGCCGTCTTTGGTATGCAGGCCACCCTCATCAGCGCTGGTGACCATGGTCTGCGTGAGGACGCGTACGCCCATTTTGGTCAGCTCGTTATGCGCGGCGCCGGAAATACGCGGCGGCAGCGCAGGCAGAATGCGTTCGCCCGCTTCCACCAGCGTGACGTTCAGCGCGTCGTTGGTCAGGCCTTTATAGCCGTAGCTGTGCAGCTGTTTCACCGCGTTGTGCAGTTCGGCTGACAGCTCGACGCCCGTTGCCCCGCCGCCAACAATGGCGATGTTGACTTTACCGTTCGCACCAAGGTTCGCTGAATATTTCAGGAACAGGTTCAGCATCTCCTGGTGGAAACGACGCGCCTGATGCGGGTTATCGAGGAAGATGCAGTGCTCTTTCACGCCGGGCGTGTTGAAATCATTGGAGGTGCTGCCCAACGCCATCACCAGTGTGTCATAAGCCAGCTTACGTTCCGGCACCAGCAGGTCACCCTTCTCATCACGCAGTTCTGCGATGGTGATAGTTTTCGCTTCACGGTTGATGTCCATCACTGAGCCCAACTGGAACTGGAAGTGATGGTTACGCGCGTGCGCCAGGTAGCTCAGCGCATCCACGCCTTCATCCAGCGAACCGGTTGCCACTTCATGCAGCAGCGGCTTCCACAGATGGCTGTGGTTACGGTCCACCAGCGTAATTTTCGCTTTTTTGCTCCGGCCAAGCTTTCTACCCAGTTGAGTAGCCAGTTCCAGGCCGCCAGCGCCACCACCCACAATAACGATTCTTTTGATTGGTGTAGTCACGTGACCCCCTTAAAAATTATTAACCAATTGTTAATTAAAAGTTATTAAAATAGCTCTTAACTAACAACAAGTTACTATCCAGAAACCATTCAGCAGCAAGAAGAATAACATGAACGGTGCATTGGTCATACCAAATTTGATGTGCATCAAGTTTTACCGCGCAGAAGTTAAGCAACTTTAGCGTTTCATGGGATTTTTTGTGGATAAAAGAAGTAAAAAGCGAGGGAAATTTAACATTTCACGCCCCAGAACGGGGCGTGATAAAACAGTTTTAGCCTAAGGTTTTAAAGGCTTTGATACGTTGCAGATGTGGCGAGATACTTTTGAATTTATGCCCCTGAACGTCATCCCAGATAATTTCATAAAAGTGATGCAGTTCCTGTGCCGAACGCTGGCTGTCGAGCGCCTCATCCTTCCGGGAAAGGATCGCCAGGCAGCGGTCGCGGTTTTTCTCGCGGAAGTTGTTCACACACTTGGTGGCAATATCAACATACTCTTCCGGGCGGTCAATCTTCCCGTCCATGTTCTCGTTAGGGAACAGGTTCGGGTTAAAGATAACCTGACGCACATCGCATAAAAAGCCGATGCGTTCCGCCCAGTAGCCACCGAGCCCCACACCACAAATCAGCGGGCGATCGTCAACGTTGAGCTGCAACATTTTGTCCACTTCTTTCAGCAGATGCTGCATGTCATGTTTTGGATGCAGCGTACTGTAGCTAATCAACCGCACATCCGGGTCGATAAACTGAAGCTGCAACACTTTTTCATGGTTGCCTGGGCTATTCGAGTCAAAACCGTGCAAATAGATAATCATTTGATCCTCACCACAACTCCCTTGTCGGGAGGGTTAATGGCCTGCCTTCACGTCCTGCCAGCGTTCATGGAGCTGTTCCAGTTGCGCGCTGACGGTCTTCCAGCGGGCGGAATCCCTCAACGCCTGACGCGTAAATGAACCTTTATGATACAATTTCGTAACACGTTCAGCATTGATCGGCGACAGGTTATCAAGAACGCTGACCGCGCCTTTACGATTATTGCAGACCAGGATCATATCGCAACCCGCATCCAGCGATGCCTGACCGCGCTCGGCGTAGCTGCCCATAATCGCCGCGCCTTCCATCGACAAATCGTCAGAGAAAATCACGCCATCGAAGCCTAACTCACCGCGCAACACGGTTTTGAGCCAGTGCGGCGAGCCGCTTGCCGGGCGCGGGTCTACGTCGCTGTAGATGACGTGCGCAGGCATAATGGCATCGAGTTTGTTTTCCGTAATCAGCGTCTGGAACACCGCCATATCTTTCGCGCGAATGTCGGCTTCGCGACGCGGATCGCGCGGCGTCTCTTTATGTGAATCAGCGGTGACTGCGCCGTGACCCGGGAAGTGTTTGCCGGTGGTTTTCATACCGGCGCTGTGCATACCGTCGATAAAGTGACGCGCCATCGTCAGCGCTTTTTGCGGATCCGCATGATAAGAGCGCTCGCCGATCGCGGCGCTGATATGCCCGACGTCCAGCACCGGGGCAAAGCTGATATCAATATCCATGGCGATCATTTCGCTGGCCATCAGCCAACCGGCCTCAACCGCCAGGCGTCCGCCCTCTTTCTCGCCGAGTACGGCGGCAAAAGATTGTGCTGCAGGCAGGCGAGTAAAGCCTTCACGGAAACGCTGTACCCGGCCACCTTCTTGATCGACCGCCACCACCAGATGATTGTGCGACGCCTCGCGGATCTGGCGCACCAGTTCGCGTAGCTGCGCCGGATCATGATAGTTACGGGTAAATAAAATCAGGCCGCCCACCAGCGGATGCGCCAGAATCTCGCGCTCTTCCGCATCCAGCTCGTAGCCTTCTACATCCAACATTACCGGACCCACACTGACCTCTCTTATCGTTTTTCCTTTAACTGACACCAAATTTCATCTGCCAGCGTGATAAATTGTCGGTCGCCGGTTTGCTGCCAGCGACACTCATACCAGCCCGCCATGAGCATTAACACCCAGGGCCGCCAGCGTAAAATCTGTTGCCAAAGCACGCCTGGCGCAATGCTCGCCTGTGCTGCGTACGCATCGCTGTAGTCACGGCGTTGACGCGCGTCGTGCATCCACACCGACGCCAGCTCCAGCGCGATGTCGCCGTCCCCGGCATACTCCCAGTCAATCAGCCGCAACCCGACAGGGGTATGCACAATGTTGCCCGCGTGAACATCCATATGCAATGGCGAAAGGCGCAGCGGCTGCGGCTCTCGCTGCTTTTGTAGGCGATGCAACGTGCGCAGCCAGAACGGTGTGCGTCGCGCAGGGTGGCACTGCTGCCAGTAGCGTTCCAGCAACGGTAGCACCGTTACGCGCCAGCCAAAACGCGGCTGCTGATGCAGATGATACAGGAGAGACGCCAGTTGGCGAGGGGGCGGCAGCACGCTTTTCACCTCTCCGCTGAAAAATTCAACGGCCATCCAGCCTGATGTATAAAAAACCGGCTTCGGGGCGAGCGTGGCGGGTAAACGCGTGAGCGCGTGATACTGACGCAAGAAGTGAAATTCGCGGACCTGCGCCGTGTGATGCTGGCGCAAAACTCGCTGCTGCTCACCGCAGGCGATGATACAGCTACTCCCGCTCAGCCCTGAATAATCAGGGCTGGTGACGAGATGATAGTGCGGGAAATAGCGTGACAGAATCGCATCACGCGTAAGCTTATTGTTGCGAAACGGCACCGCTACCTGACCAGATAATTTCGCCCGTCTGCACCAGCATCAGCTGCATTTTCAGTACCGGGGAATTCACGTTGCCGGTGGCGTTGCTATACAGTACATACTGTGCGCCGACGTTGCGGGCAATACCCATCGCTTTGCTACGTGAACCGAGACTATCCTGCGGCGACAGGCCAAGCTGCTGTTTGGCAACGGCCAGTTGCTGCGCGGAAACCAGGGTGAATTTACCGTTGCCGGTCAGTGCGTTACGCAGCGCCGTTGTCGCTTCCGCCGCGTTTAACGTTCCGTTGGTGCGGTTATTCACGCTATCGACCAGCAGAATGCTGCCCGCGTTCACGCCGCTCGCCTGCAACATTTTGCCTGCCATCGGCTGTACCGCGCCATTCCAGTCATAGTGACGTACACGAGGCGCAGGCTGCGACGGCTGTTGGTCCTGATGCTCAATAGGGCCAGGCTGCTGCGGGATCGTCGGAACAGAAGGCACCGTCGGTACCGGCTGCTGCGGTTCGACTGGCTGTTGCGGTGTCGGCTTCGCCTCTTCCACTGGTGCAGGTTGTTCTTGTTTCACCACGCACCCGGAGAGCAGGACAGCCAGTGCCGAGATTAACGCATAGCGACGCAATGTAGTCATTCCGGTTTACCCCTTACAAATAAAGATAAAGTCGGACTTTATGTGCGCCCAAGCTGCTGGCGCTGCCGTACAGCGTGACCGATCCCATAGCCGGGATGGTGACGGTACGCGGCGCTTCAAGCGGGTGCATTTCCAGTCCTCTGGCTTCATACCAGTAAAAACGATAATGAAGGGTGACAGGTTCACGCCTTTCATTGAACAACTTCGCGCTGGCGGTCGCCTGAATTTCCGACCGCGTCAGTTCAGGCTTTTCCGCGCTGATCCCGGCGGCCAGAACATTCGATTCCATCACCAGCGTTTGCTGATCGCCCACCGGAATTTCCGGTTGCGAGCCACAACCAGCCAGCAAAAATGCAGCCAATAGCGCAGCTGAAAAGCCTGCTTTCATCACTTAACCTTTATGAGCCAGCATCGGCCCGAGCGGACGACCGCCCAGCAGATGCATATGAATATGGAAGACTTCCTGCCCGCCGTGGCGGTTGCAGTTCATGATCAGACGATAGCCATCATCAGCAATGCCTTCGTCGCGGGCAATTTTTGCCGCCACGGCCACCATGCGGCCCAGCACCTGTTCGTGTTCAGGCGCCACGTCATTAGTGGTGGCAATCAGGATATTAGGCACGATCAGAACGTGAGTCGGCGCCTGTGGGGAGATATCGCGGAACGCGGTAACCAGCTCATCCTGATAAACGATATCCGACGGGATTTCGCGACGAATAATTTTGCTGAAAATAGTTTCTTCTGCCATGAGGGATTCCTTAATTATGCGACCGTGCGAATTCCTGTTATTGATCTTCAGGCTTTTCTGATGCACGGGAGACTGGGTAAGAGTATGAGCGACTTACTCGTTGTCTTTCAACCTGATTACGTTTTTTATTGTATTAACTCGGAAAAACCCCGGCAAGAGGGTCAAAACAGTGGGAAATTGATAGGCCGGGCAGCATTGCGCCGCCCGGTAAAATTGCGCTTAAGAAGCTTCGATCGCGGTGGATGCTTGCTTCTGTCGATTCATTAACCAGAAAACCGCCACGCCCGCTAAAACGATCCCCGGCGCGGAGGCTGCCATCACCCCCACCGTGCCGGTACCCAGCGCCAGCATTTTTCCGGCCAGCAGCGGGCCGCTCATCGCCCCCAGTCGGCCAATCGCTACCGCCGTACCCACGCCCGTGGCGCGGATTTCGGTGCGATAAAAGAGTGGTGCCAGCGCATACAGTACGCTCTGCCCGCCTGTTGCAAACAGCCCAGCGACAAAGCCGGAAAGCAGCATCGTGCTCAGTGATTCCGCCGAGCCCAGCGCCAGCAGCGAGGCCAGCATCCCGCTGTAAATCAGCAGCGACATGCGCATTGGGCTCAGTTTATCCATCAGCGCACCGAGAACAAGCGTCCCCACCGCTGCGCCGATTTGCAGAGCAAACATCACGCCCGCCGCCTGTGAGCCACTAAAGCCCTGATCGACCAGCAGTATTGGCAGCCAGTTAATCAACATGTACACAACTAGCAGGGTAAAGAAGTAACAGAGCCACAGCAGTAACGTGGACGATGCCGTCCCCGACGCGAGTAACGCGCGCAGCGGCGCGGGAGATGACGTTTGTTGATGGGTGAAAGCCTGCGATTCGGGCAACCAGCGCATCAGCAAGGGCACCAGCAGCAACGGCACCACGCCGCCAACCCAGAATACGGTTTGCCACGCCTGCGCCAGGCCGCTGAACCCCAGCGCCGCCGCCAGAGCCGCACCAATCGGCACGCCACAGTACATCAGGCTCACCGCCGTGCCGCGAAAACGCGGGCCTGCCGCTTCAGAGGTCAGGGCAATCAGGTTAGGTAGCGCAGCACCCAGCCCCACGCCGGTCATCAGACGCGCAAAGACCAGCGATGGAAAACTCCACGCCAGCGCAGTGGCTATCGAAAAGAGACCAAACAGCACCACCGAACCCAGCAGAATGCGTTTACGCCCATAACGATCGGCAAGTATTCCGCCGACCAGCGCGCCGGGCAGCAAACCCAGTATCCCGGCGCTAAAAATCCAGCCCATCTGCATTTTATCGAGCGAAAAAGCCTGGGCGATACCGACTGCGGCAATGCCTGCCGCCTGTAAATCAAGCCCTTCCATCAGGGCGACCAAAAAACAGAGCCCGATAGTCAGTATCAGGCGTGACGTTGCAGGTGTAGAGGCGATGTTCGACATAGCGTTACCTTTGCGAGGGTGACAGGTGAAAGGCGGCTGATACGTTGCCAGCCGCGCATTTTTTCCTTGCAAACGCGCCCGCCGGGCATCATGCCGGGCGGGCGAAGCTTTCTTGTTATGTTTTACGCTTTGGCTTTCAGGTCGAGCGCCACATCGACGATCATGTCTTCCTGGCCGCCAACCATCCGGCGTTTACCCAGCTCAACCAGAATATCCACCGCGCTCAGGCCGTAGCGCTGCGCCGCCACTTCACTGTGACGCAGGAAGCTTGAATACACACCGGCATAACCGAGCGCCAGCGTTTCACGGTCAACACGCACTGGGCGATCCTGTAACGGACGCACCAGATCGTCTGCCGCCGCCATCAGCGCGTACAGATCGGTGCCGTGATCCCAGCCGAGCTTATCCGCTGCGGCAATAAACACTTCCAGAGGCGCATTCCCTGCCCCTGCACCCATTCCCGCCAGGCTTGCGTCAATACGGTCACACCCCTCTTCCACCGCCACGATCGAGTTTGCCACGCCAAGGCTCAGGTTATGGTGTGCGTGCATCCCGGTTTGCGTTTCCGGCTTGAGCACCGCTTTCAGTGCGCGGAAACGGTCGCGAATATCGTTCATGTTCATCGCGCCGCCGGAATCAACCACATAGATGCAGGTTGCGCCGTAGCCTTCCATCAGCTTCGCCTGTTTCGCCAGATTTTCCGGCGTGGTCATATGGCTCATCATCAGGAAGCCGACGGTATCCATGCCCAGCTCACGCGCGAACGCGATATGCTGTGCGGAGACATCCGCTTCAGTGCAGTGGGTCGCCACGCGCACCACGCGCGCGCCAGCCTGATAAGCGGCTTTCAGGTCATGCAGCGTGCCGATGCCCGGAATCAGTAAGGTGGCGATTTTGGCGTGTTTCACCGTATCGGCGGCAGCTTCAATCCATTCAATGTCGCTGTACGCGCCGAAGCCGTAGTTAAAGCTGGAACCCTGTAAACCATCGCCGTGCGCCACTTCGATGGAGTCCACTCGCGCGTCATCCAGCGCTTTGGCAATCTGGCGTACATTGTCTAATGAATACTGATGGCGAATGGCGTGCATGCCGTCACGCAGCGTGACGTCGGAGATATAGAGTTTTTTACCGTTCATGCGACTTCTCCTGCTGCTTTCACCATGGTTTGCGCCATTTTTTCCGCCGTCGACATCGCCGCTGAGGTCATGATATCGAGGTTTCCGGCATAGGCGGGCAGATAGTGCGCCGCGCCTTCGACTTCCAGATACACCGCTGTTTTCAGCCCGGAGAACTGACCGATACCCGGAATAGTCACCGGTTTATCCTGCGGAATAATTTCAAACTGGACTTTTTGCTTCAGGCGATACCCCGGCACATACGCCTGCACGGCTGCGGCCATCTCTTCAATCGACGCTTCAATTTCGATTTGCGAGGCGTCCTCGCTCAGCACATACACCGTGTCACGCATCATCACCGGCGGCTCTGCCGGGTTGAGAATAATGATGGCTTTGCCTTTCGCCGCGCCGCCCACCACTTCAATGGCCTGCGAGGTGGTTTCGGTAAATTCATCGATATTGGCGCGTGTGCCCGGCCCGGCAGATTTACTGGAAATCGAGGCGATAATTTCTGCGTAATGGACCTTCGCCACGCGGGAAACTGCCGCCACCATTGGAATGGTCGCCTGGCCACCGCAGGTCACCATATTGACGTTGCCCTGACTGAGGTTTTTATCGAGATTCACCACCGGCACGCAGTACGGGCCAATTGCCGCAGGCGTCAGGTCAATCAGGCGAATATTGGGTTTCTTTGCGCGCAGCGCAGCGTCGTTTTTAACGTGCGCCCCGGCGCTGGTAGCGTCAAAGACGATATCAATATCGGCGAATTCCGGCATGGCCATCAGGCCATTGACGCCTTCATGGGTGGTGGCGACGCCCATGCGACGCGCACGTGCAAGGCCGTCGGATTCCGGGTCAATCCCGACCATCACCGCCATCTCAAGGTGCTTGCCGTTACGCAAAATTTTGATCATCAGATCGGTGCCGATATTACCTGAACCGATGATGGCGACTTTTATCTTACTCATGACTGACTTCCTTCTTGTGCGGCAGAGAACGTGGCTGCCACAGAACCAATACCTTCAATAAGTGCCTCGAAACGATCGCCGGGATTGATGGCGACCATCGGGCCCAATGCGCCGGTCAGCACGATGTCACCTGCACGCAGCGGTTCTCCGAGGCTCGCCATCTTGCGCGCCAGCCAGACGGCGGCGTTAAGCGGATGCCCCAGGCATTCACTGCCGCGCCCGCTGGACACCTCTTCGTTATTACGCGTCATACGCATGGTGCAGTTTTTCAGATCTAACCCTGCCGGGCGCATCGCCGGGCTACCGATGACGTACACGCCACAGGACGCGTTGTCCGCCACCGTGTCGACAAACTTAATTGACCAGTCGCGCACGCGGCTACCCACCACTTCCAGCGCGGGCAACACCCATTCAATAGCGCCGTATAGCTCATCAAAGGTGGTATCGGCGTTTTGCAAATCGCGGTTCAGCACCAGTGCAATTTCTGCTTCAATTTTCGGCTGCATCACGCGGTCAAACGGAATGGTGTCGTTGTCGCCGTAACACATATCGGCGAACAGCGTGCCGAAATCCGGCTGGTCAACCCCCAACTGTTGCTGCACTTTCGGATGGGTCAGGCCGATTTTGCGCCCGACCACGCGACGGCCTTTCGCCACCGCGTTTTCCACATTAAGGGCCTGGATGGCATAGGCGGCTTCGGCATTATCAAGGCCGATAATGTCGCGCAGGGGCGCAATAGCCTGCCCGGTTTGTTCGGCCTCGCGCAGGGCGGCGGCCAGTTGTTCAAGTGACGACGTGGTCATGACGGCTCCTTATTCGCGGTTGAGGTAATCCAGCACCAGCTGGTTGAAGGATTCTGCATGTTCCCACTGGGCCCAGTGACCACAGTCGCGGTAGATATGCAGCTCTGAACCGTTAATGCCGGAAAGCAGACGCAGGCCCGCATCCATTGGAACAAAGCGGTCGTTGCGGCCCCAGACAATCAGCGTCGGTGCTTTAATTTCCGCAAGGCGCGGGCTAAAGTCCGGGAACTGTTTCGGGTTGGCTTCCAGGCTCTTAATGAAGTTTTCCAGATGATCGCGACGTGCCAGCATGTTGTTGAGACGCGCTTCAAACAGCGCTTCGGTCAGATCGCTCGGGTCATAGACGAAGATGTTCATCATCTTCTTCAGGTTGTCGATATTCGGTTCGCGATACAGGCCGTTCAGCAGCTTGATGCCTTCCGTTGGCATCGGGGTGAACAGGCTCATCCCGCCCGTACCGCCGCCCATCAGTACCAGTTTGCCGACGCGCTCCGGCCAGGTCAGGGTAAACGCCACCGCACTGTGCCCGCCCATGGAGTTGCCCAGCAGATGCACCTTCTGGATATCCAGTTGATCTACTACGCTTTTCAGAATGCGGGCGTTCAGGTCAGAACGGGAACCACTGTTAATAATGGTGTCGCTCTTCCCCCAGCCAGGGCAATCGAGCAGGATAACGCGGTACCCGGCTTCCACCAGCGGGTCAATATTACGGCTAAAGTTCGCCCAGCCCGTTGCACCGGGGCCAGACCCGTGCAGCATGACGACGGTTTCATCGCCCTGCCCACAATCGTTAAAATGGATGCGCAGCGTCTGGCCGCCCTCTTCAACATTCAGGAAACGGCTGGTTGCGGCTTCGGTTTGCGGTTGATAGGTCATTGTTTTCTCCTGCTTTAATTCTGTGAACGGGCGCTGAGGGAACCGAAACCGGCAATCCATTCAGGGATTGGGCGGTAGTAACGCCCCTCGGTGCGATAGTCGCCAAAGGCCGACAGCGCGGCGAACGCGGCAACCCAGGTCTTAATTTCGTGAGTAGATTTCCCGGCAATGGCCGAAAGCTCTTCATTACTGACAGCATCCAGTTCGCCCAAACGCTTCTGCTCAAGTAGCGTCATAAACTGGTTATCCCAGACCGGGTTAAGCGGATGCAGGCTTTTCTGATCTTCAATAAACTTCTCGGCGGCTTCGATAACGCGGCGCTGACGCAGCTCGCGCTCATCCGGCGGCAGATGCTTCCCGCTGCCCAGCAGGCGGTCGCGCATATGCGCATCGACCTTCGCCAGCTCCGGCACTGGCGGTTGATGCGATAACCCACCAGAACCCAGAATCAGCACACGCTTGTTGAGCGTGGTGAGAAAACGGCCAATCACTTCCCCCATCATGCGGGTACGCTGGAAACCTGGCAGCGGCGTGGCGACACCGTTAATGAAGATCGGCAGCACCGGGCGAGAATCCAGACCGCCTAACAGAAACTCCAGCGGCTGGGCAAAACCGTGGTCCACCTGCATGCAGTAGGACACCGCCAGGTCGATACCGTTTTTCATGCTGTAGTGCGCACAAGCTTCCGCGATATCCGTCGGCACCGGCAGTTCCCCCGCCGCGCTGGAAAAGTCGCCAATCGCCGTCGCGCCAACGCCCAGGCAGAACGGCGGCATCACGTCGTAGAAGAAACCGTTGTAGTGATCGGGGGCAAACAGCACCACCAGTTCCGGGTCAAAAGCGGCAATGCGTTCGCGCGCGGCGGCAATCACGCCATCCACTTCATCCAGTACCGGCTGTGCCGGGTCGACATAGCCGACCAGCGGCGTGTGGGAGAGACAATGCAGATATGCGTTCATATCAGGCCACCTTTTCAACAGGAGCGGAGGATGAAACGGCTTGCAACGCCATGACGCTGGCAAGCTGATTAAGTTGGTTACCCAGCGTTTGCGGGATGGCCAGCGCGGCGACGAAGCGGTCCGGGCGAATAACCGCCAGCGACGCGTCCTGGGCGGCGAACCAGGTTTTCAGGCGGTTTTGCGTATCGCCTAAGCGAATCACGCCGTCGACGTTGTCCTGCGGGGTGTGGATCTGAACCTCTGGCACGACCTGAATGAATTGCGTACCCAATGCGCGCCAACGGGCAATTTGCTGCTCGCTCATGCCCCACAGCGGGTTACAGCCCCAGCCGATAATGGCGAAGTTCGCGCCAATCACGTCATCCAGCAGCGTCACCTCGCCGCTTTCGCGGGTCACTTTCGGCTGAATAAACATCTTGCCGACCGGGGAGTTTTTGGCGCCAGGGGCCATCACCAGCGCCCCTTCACGATACTGCGGCATCGGTTTAAAGCGCATTTCAAGGAAGTAACGTTTTACCGGCGGGATGTAGTTCAGCAACCAGGAGATGCCATCACGCACGTTGCCGTGCCAGCGTTTTGCCGGGGCGAGAACGTTTCCAGCGGTAACGGATAAATCAATCATCGCTTTGGCATGATCGCGACGCTCCTGCTGGTAGGTGTCGAGCAGACGGTCGCCCGCTTTACCGTTCACCACCAGCGCCAGTTTCCAGGCGAGGTTGAAGGCGTCGCGCATCCCGCTGTTGTAACCCTGACCCTGCCAGACGGGCATGATGTGTGCGGCATCGCCCGCCAGCAGCACGCGATCAACGCGGAAACGTTCGGCAATGCGCGCGTTGTGGGTGTAAACGCGCTGGCGAATCAGTTCGACGTGATCAGGATTCGGCAACACTTTGCTCAACAACTGACGCATGTTGTGCGGTTCGCTCAGTTGTTCTTCGGTTTCGCCAGGCATTACCATAAACTCGAAACGGCGTACGCCATGCGGCAGCGCGGCAGAGACATAAGGGCGCACCGGGTCGCAGCACAGGTAAATGTGCGGTGTCGATAAAGGGTCGTTGGCGATATCAATCACTATCCATTTATTCGGCGCAGTTTTGCCTTCAAACGGCACATTGAGCGTACGACGCACCACGCTCGCCCCACCATCGCAGGCAACCAGCCAGTCGGCTTTCACCGTTTCGCGCTGGCCTTCCGGGCCTTGTAGATTAATCGTGACACTGTCACCATTCTGACTAAACGCTTCCAGCTCGCGCGAGAAAAGCACTCGCACATTCGGGAAACGCGATAGCCCTTCATACATCACCGCATCGACCTGCGGCTGAATAAAGGCATTGCGCCGCGACCAGCCAAACTCGTCGGTCATCGGCTGAATATCGGCAAAGCAGCGACCCTTCGGCGTCAGGAAACGCATCGCATGCCACGGCGTGGTATGCGGCAACACGTTCTCCACCAGGCCGACCGACTGCATAGCGCGCAGCGCTTCATCGTCAATACCGATGGCGCGCGGGTAGTCGATCAGTTTGTCGAGCTTCTCAACCACCAGTACCTCGACGCCCATCTGCCCAAGGTAGTTCGCCATCATCAGGCCAACCGGGCCCGCGCCAATAATGGCGACCTGAGCGGACTGCTGAACGGCAGGCTGGATATCGGGATTTATCGTTGTCATGTCATTACCTCACTTCTCGGACCAAATGACCGGTACGGATACGCCCGCGCCGCCATTTGTTAATTTGATGTGAACATTTTTTTATAATGCGCTCAGTATATGTCCGGTAATTTAGGCTACAATCAAAACAGGCTCAGAGGTGCACTTAGTGCACACAGTTGTTTTAACTATATAATTGTCAGGAAATATGAAGAACAACGAGACGACGGAATACAAAACAGTACGCGGATTAACCCGAGGGTTATTGTTATTAAATTTGTTAAATAAATTCGATGGGGGTGCATCAACCGCGACGCTGGCTGAGTTTAGCGGCCTGCATCGCACCACCGTTCGGCGACTGCTGGAAACGCTTCAGGATGAAGGCTACGTTCGCCGCAGTTTGTCCGATGACAGCTTCCGTTTGACGATGAAAGTTCGTCAGCTGAGTGAAGGATTTCGTGACGAACATTGGATTTCTGCACTTGCAACACCATTACTTGGCGAATTATTGCGCGAGGTCATTTGGCCGACTGATTTAACTACGCTCGACGTTGACGCCATGGTGGTGCGCGAAACCACCCACCGCTTTAGCCGTCTCTCTTTTCACCGTGCCATGGTGGGTCGCCGCCTGCCGCTGCTGCTGACCGCGTCGGGTATTACCTGGCTGGCGTTTTCCGCCGAGCACGACCGCCAGCCGATAATCGACATGCTGGCAGGCCGCCCGGAAGCGGAATACCAGCTGGCGCGCGAACCCGAGAAGCTGGCATCAATTCTGGAACGCACGCGCCATAATGGTTATGGCGAGAACTTTGGCGGCTGGCAGCAGGAGGAAAAAATCGCCTCCATCGCCGTGCCGGTGCGCAGCCAGGGCCGGGTAATGGGTTGTCTGAATCTGGTGTATATCGCCAAAGCGATGACCATTGAACAGGCGGCGGCGAAGCATTTGAGTGCGTTACAGCGGGTAGCGAAACAGATTGAGGAGCGCATGGAAGAGGAGGAGATTATCTACGAGCATCCCTCACCCTAACCCTCTCCCGCAGGGAGAGGGAACCGATCGTGCCAAAGTTTAAGCAAGTGCGGTTTTGCCAGGGTGAGGGCCCCATCGCGCACCATCCCCCGGAAATTAATAGGTACCTCCCGCACAACCATTTGCAATCCCTATCGTTATATATTCAAATACACATCGAAATTCCCCTTCTCTCAGAGCCACTTCATGTTGAATGTAAAACGTCTGCTCCCCGGCATCGCGCTGCTCTGCGCCACGTTTGCCGTTGTTTCACCCGCCGAGGCGGAACGCACTCTCACCGACCAGCTTGGCCGTCAGGTCACCCTGCCCGATACCGTTAACCGCGTGGTGGTACTCCAGCACCAGACGCTTAATCTGCTGGTGCAGTTAGATGCCGGTAAAGACGTGGTTGGCGTACTCAGTAGCTGGAAAAAACAACTCGGCCCCGATTTCGCACGCTTTATGCCGACACTCTCCTCTCTGCCCATGCCCGGCGACCTGACGCAGGTGAATATCGAAAGTCTGCTGGCGCTGCGCCCGCAGGTAGTATTCGTCGCCAACTATGCGCCTGCGGCGATGATCCAGCAGATTCAAAACGCGGGCATCCCGGTTGTCGCAATTTCGCTGCGTGAAGATGCCGCCGGTGAAAAAAACAAAATGAACCCGACGATGGCGGATGAAGAACACGCCTATGACGAAGGGCTGAAACAGGGTATTCGCCTGATTGGCGAGGTGGTGAATCGCGAGAAACAGGCAGACGAACTGATCCGCTACACTTTTAACGCGCGCCAGAAATTCAATGCGCCGGTCGCGGATATTCCCGAAGACAAAAAAGTCCGCGTCTATATGGCCAACCCGGATCTCAACACCTATGGCTCCGGAAAATATACCGGGTTGATGATGCAACACGCGGGGGCGATGAACGTCGCCGCGGCGACAGTGAAAGGCGCGCGTCAGGTGTCGCTGGAGCAGGTATTACAGTGGAACCCGCAGGTCATTTTCGTGCAGGATCGCTACCCGGAAGTGGTTAAAGAAATCACCACTGACCCACAATGGCAGGCCATTGATGCCGTGAAAAATCATCGCGTCTGGCTGATGCCAGAATACGCCAAAGCCTGGGGCTACCCAATGCCGGAAGCGCTGGCGATTGGCGAATTGTGGATGGCGAAAAAACTCTATCCAGAGCGTTACAAAAACATCGATGTTGATGCCCAGGCTCAGGATTATTATCAACGTTTCTACCGCACCCGTTGGCAGCCGCATGCTCAACCGTAGCCAGCCGCTGGCGCTTCAGGGTGGGTTGATGCTGCTCACCCTTTTTCTTGCCGTGGTGTCCCTTTGCTTTGGTCAGTATCCTCTGCCCCTGCGCGATGTGCTCTGGCAGCTGTTTCATCCCAATGCGCCTGCGGATATCGCGCAGCAGATAGTCTGGTCCGTGCGTTTGCCGCGCGTGTTGATGGCGCTGCTGGCGGGCGGCGCGCTGGGATTGTGCGGCGCCACGCTCCAGGGCGTGTTCCAGAACCCGCTGGTCGATCCACATATTATCGGCGTCACTTCCGGGTCAGCGTTCGGCGGTACGCTGGCGATTTTATTGGGATTCAGCGCCCCGCTGATGATGGGTTCCACGTTCTTCTTTGGCCTGCTGGCGCTGTGCCTGGTCTATCTCATCGCTGCGCTACAGGGGCGAGACAACACGCTGATTTTGATCCTCGCCGGGATCATCCTCAGCGGTTTCTTTGCCGCACTGGTAAGCCTGATGCAGTATCTCGCCGATACGGAAGAGACGCTGCCCAACATCGTGTTCTGGCTGCTCGGCAGCTTTGCGACGGCAAACTGGCACAAAACGCTGATGCTCGCGCTTCCGGTCGCTCTGGCCGCCGCGGTCCTGTTTAAACTGCGCTGGCGCATTAATTTACTGTCACTCGACGATAAAGATGCACGCGCCCTGGGTGTGAATGTCACACCGTTGCGTCGCGGCGTGCTGGTGTGCTGCGCGTTACTGGTTGCCGCACAGGTAGCGGTAAGCGGCAGTATTGCGTGGGTGGGATTGGTGATTCCCCATCTGGCCCGTTTGCTGGCGGGTGCGGATCACCGTCGCCTGCTGCCAACCGCGTTCTGGGTGGGTGCCAGTTTTATGATTGTGGTGGATGATGTCGCGCGCACGTTGACGGCGGCGGAGATCCCTATCGGCATTCTGACCGCATTGATTGGCGCGCCGCTGTTTACCCTGTTACTGGTGCGCAACGCCCGTCGAGGAGACCGCTCATGACCGCGTCACTTTCTCTGAATGCACTGGTATATGGTCATCAGCAGCCGTTGTTTTCCCCGATGACACTCGATTGCCGGCCCGGTGAAATCTGGGCAGTGTTGGGGGCGAATGGGCGCGGGAAGAGCACGTTGCTCGACACGGTGACCGGCGTGCTGCGGGCAATATCTGGCAGCGTACACGTGCGTGGCGGCGTAGGCATTGTGCCGCAATCTTTTCGTCCGGCGTTTGCCTGGCAGGTGCGCGATGTGGTGCTGATGGGCCGGGCGCGGCACATCGCCCTGTTTGCGCAACCCAAACAGGAGGATGAGCAACAGGTGATGCAGGCGCTGGTGCAGCTCAATATTGCGCATCTGGCCGATACGCTGTTCCACGCCCTTTCCGGTGGTCAGCAGCAACTGGTGATGATTGCCCGCGCGCTGGTCAGCGCCAGTCAGAATATTTTGCTCGATGAGCCCTGCTCGGCGCTGGATCTCGCCAATCAGCAAACCGTGTTGCAGCTGATCAGTAACCTTGCACACGGTCAGTCGCGCACGGTGGTGTTCACCACGCATGATCCCACTCATGCGTTGCAAATCGCCAGCCACACGTTGCTGCTGTTGCCCAACGGCGAGTGGCTGGCAGGTGTAACATCCGACATCGTTCAGGAAGAAAACCTGCAACTCGCGTATGGCCTGCCGGTGCGCAAAATCCAGCTTACTGATTACGCATGCCCGGTGCTGGCGCCGCTGTTTTCAATTCACCGCTAAAAATCCCGCGTCGCGCAGGTAACGCTGCCCAACATCCGCAAAGATAAAGGCATAAAGTGTCTGCGCATTTTCACATTCAGCCAGCCGTGCGGCATGGTAATCACAACAAATGTTCTGCGCCTGCGGAAGCGCAACCACCCGCAGAGCCTCGTCGTGCGTTAAAGCGGCGGCGTAGTGCGCATAGCCAATAAACAGATCGGTAAGATCCTGTTGCAGTAACCATTTACTGGCGATCTCGCCAGACGGAATGCTCAGCGAGTCGCGTCCGCCGACCAGTTGCTTCGCGCGGGATTTCAATGCCTCACCGAGGCCAGGCTCAAGATTGTTAAGATTTTCAAACAACTGCCAGGTGTAATCACCTGAAGGGTCGCAGCCTGGCGTGGAGGTCGCCAGTCGCAACGCAGGGTTGCGCAGAAGTGTTAATGCGTCGCCTTGGAGGTGGCGGCGCGCGGTCAGAATTAGCGTGTTGCGAGCAAAAATCTGGCTTTCCCGCGCCCGTCCCTGAGCAATAAGCGTCTGTGGATGCTGCACATTGGCCGAAGCAAATACATCGCACGCCTCGCCCGCTTCGATGCGCTCACGCAGCAGCCCGGCAGGGCCAAAATTCAGATTCACCGGGATAGCGGTTTGCGCAGTGAAGTATTCAATCAGGGGAATAAATGCGCGCTTCAGGCTGCCTGCGGCGAAAAGTGTTAAGGGGGATGGCATAACAAATTCCAGCGGAAAAACGGATATTTTAGCGGGATTATGCGCAATGCGCAGCCCGTAAAAATGCCGGGGGCGCTGCGCTTGCCCGGCCTACAAGAAGGACGATCCCGTAGGCCTGATAAGCGTAGCGCCATCAGGCACAAGCATCATCAGTCGATTTGAGCCAGTGCGCGCAATTGCTCCGGCGTTGCCACGGGGAGATGGAAGAAATCGAGATACGCGGGGATCATTTCAAACAGCATATCCGTGCCCTGCTGAGTCGTACAGCCACGCGCTTTCGCCATCGCCAGCAATGGCGTGACAGCCTGCTTCATCACCACTTCACCAACGAACATCTCTGGTGTGAGCAATTCTGCGGGCAGCGGCAGCGGATCATCCAGGCTCATCCCAAGCGGCGTGGCGTTCACCACCAGTTGATGCCCGGAAGGATCGTTCGCCATCAGGGTGATTTTCAGCCGGGGATAATGCGCCTGTAAACGCGTGGCAAGCGCCGTCGCCATTTCCGCGCGGTTGTCATACAAGGTTAGCGCCGCAACGCCTGCCGCCGCTAAAGAAGCGGCAATCGCCGAGCCCACCCCGCCGCTACCCACCACCAGCGCGCGGGCACCTCTTGTCTGGAAGCCTTTGCGCTGAATACCGCGTACGAAACCATCGCCATCGAACATTTCGCCAGTAAGCGAGCCATCCGCCTCACGACGAATGGCGTTGCACGCGCCGGCTATGGCCGCTGTCGGGCTCAGACGCGCCATGAGCGCGCAGGTCGCCACTTTGTGCGGCATGGTGACCAGCGCTCCGGCAATATTGGTCATTTTGAACAGTGTCGGGACGAAATCCGCGTAGTCCTCGGGCGTGACGCCCACCGGCACCACTTTGACATCCACCCTCTGATTTTCAAACCACGGGTTGTAGATCATCGGCGCTTTGAAGCCTTCCGTCGGATACCCCAGATGGGCAATTAACCGCGTGTAACCACTAATTTGCATCTGTTTCTCCTTGCGCAACATCCAGTTCAATACGTTTTACATCACCAAGAATAAAGAGATACGCCACCACGCCGAGCAGCGCGGCCCCGCCGATATAGATAAGCGCATAGAAGAAGTTGCCGAAGGCGGCGACGATAAAACCAATCACCAGCGGCGTCAGAATGCCCGCGAGGTTAGCGCAGAAGTTAAACAACCCGCCGGTGAGGCCGCCGAGTCCTTTGGGCGCCATATCGGAGATAAGCGTCCAGCCAAGCCCGACCATTCCCTGACCAAAGAACGCGAAGGACATCACCAGGATCACCGCCGTGTCGCTCTCCAGCCAGTTAGCGGTGATGATGCAGCTTGCCATCAGCAGCCCCACCACGATCGGCAGTTTGCGGCCAAGGTTGGCGCTGCCCGTGGCTTTGAGGATTTTGTCCGATACCCAGCCGCCGAACATCACGCCGCCCGCCGCCGCCAGGAACGGCAGAATGGCAAAGAAGCCCACTTTCAGCCACGGCATATGGCGTTCGGTTGCCAGATAAGTGGGGAACCAGGTCAGGAAGAAGACCAGCACCGTGTTACCGGCAAATTGCCCAATACTGGCCCCGAGAATTTGCCGTTTGCTCAATAGCTGGCGCACCAGCGGCCAGCTGAAATGCGTTTTTTTCTCCGTTCCGGTGGTAATACCGCCGCCTGCGGCGATGTAGTCTCGCTCCTGATCGCTAAGATATTTATCTTCGTGCGGTTCCCGATAACAGCGCCACCACACCAGTGCAAATAGAAGCCCAAAGAGACCAACGGTAATAAACAATGTTCGCCAGCCAAAACCGTCCATTATCCAGAACAGTAATGGTGCGAAGCAGGCCAGCCCGAGGTATTCCCCCACCGTATACACCGCCGTGGCACGCGCGCGCTCCTGCTGCGGGAACCAGGCGCTGACGACCCGACTATTGACCGGGAAGCATGGCGCTTCGCTCACGCCGAGGCCGAAACGGCACAGCAGCAGCGTTTTCAGGCCAATCGCGAAACCATGCAGCAGGGTAAACAGCGACCAGAAACTCAGCGCCAGGAAATAGGTGACTTTGTTGCCAAAGCGGTCAAGGAACATGCCGCCAGGAATTTGCGCCAGCGCGTAGGTCCAGGCAAATGCAGAGAAAACAATCCCCATCATTGCCGCGCCAATCCCCAGCTCTTGCGTCAGTTGTGGGGCGGCGATACCTAAAACCGTTCTGTCGAGATAGTTGATCATGGTACCCGCGGCCAGCAGCGTCAAAATACCAATACGACGCCGTGAGCGGGGAACTGCCGCCACCGCCTCAGCGGTTGCCACGCGATTATGGCTATATGTGTTCATAGGGCTTACCTGTCGTTGTAGAGTGCAGATGAATGTTTTATTGTTATGGTCTTACGCCCGGAGTGAACCGGATGGTACAGTTACAGCATCTGACGGTACTGCATTGCCGAAAGGCGTACGGCGGCATTGACGGCCCCGTACTGGTCATAACCGCCTCGCCTTTCGGTCAATTCGAAAAAGAAGCGCCCTTCACTGAACGGCCAGCTATAGCGATGGAAAAACTCACCGCCCTGCGCATCGCGGTCATAAAGAACTTGCTGCTGTTGCAGGGTAGCCATCCCTTCCGGCTGACCAAAACGCGCCACAAGATCTTCGTAATAGTTCGCCGGAACAGGCAGCGAAATAGCCGTGGAGAATGGCGGCATTGCCGGTAAATCGCGGCAGGAAAAAGCGGCGTGCTGCAAGCCCGCGCCCTGATAACAGGCGACAGAGCGCGCAATCTGCGTGGCGCGGCTTTGCGAAATATTGAGTGCAAAGCGAATATTGCCCTGCGGACTTTGCACCGCCAGACTGCGCACCAGCCCGTACGGGTCGAGCATGGTTTGTTCGTGCTCAAGCTCAAAACCAAATACCGAACGAAAGAACATCACCCAGTTATCGCGACTGTCGGCTTCCATACCCAGCGCCAGATGATCGATGCCCGTAAAACCCTCAGGGTTGTCATCAGGCGTCAGGGTGAAGTCCTGGGTGTAGATATTCTGTTTCTCATCAACCAGATAGATAAGGCTTCCGTCCGGCGCACACACCGCCGGAATGGTGCTTTCATTCGGGCCGACTTCCCCTTGCCAGGTGGCGTAGCCGTACGCACGTGCCCGGGCAATCACTGCCGCGCTATCGCTGACGCGCAACGCCATCGCGCAAAGAGAGACGCCGTGACGTTGATAGAAGTGATCCGCCCAGCTGTGCGGTTGATAGTTGATGATGACCCGCGCATCGCCATTGCTCCACAGCGCCACCTGCTTAGAACGGTGCATCCCGGTCTGGCGAAATCCCATTCCCGCCAGCATCGCGCCCAGCTTTTTCGCCTCAGCGGCGCTGGCGGTAAACTCGATAAATTCCATACCGAGCCATTGTGGCAACGGCTCGGTGACAAACAGATCCGCATCGCTTTTACTCAGCGCCATGCGGGTTTGCTCCTCCAGCCACAGCAGAGAGCGATACCCATCTTTCGCCGTCGCGCCGTTGGGCGAGCCGCGAAAACCGTCGTTAAAAATTTCCAGCGACCAGGGGCCGCGATAGCCACGGCGCGTCAGTTCGGTTGCGAATTCAATCAGCGGCAGCTCGCCCTGACCGGGGAAGCAGCGAAAATGGCGGCTCCACTCCAGCACATCCATCTTCATTAGTGGGGCATCTGCCAGTTGCAGGAAGGTGATTTTCTCCAGTGGCACCTCATTCAGGCGCGTGAGATTATCCCCAAGCGACAGCACGTGAAAACTGTCCAGCACAATCCCCATCGCCGGGCTATTGACCGCTTTGACACGCTCCCACGCCTGATACCAGCGATTGACGTGTGTCCCCCAGGCCAGCGCTTCGTAGCCAATATGGATGTTTTCCTGCTCCGCCAGCGTCGCCAGCGCCCGCAGGTCGGCAACCTGCAGGTCAACATCCGCCGAGCAGTTCGGTGAGACATTGCTGCACAGCAACATGGTGTCGCACCCCAGTTCATGCATCAGCGCGAATTTACGTTTCGCCCGTGCCAGATTGGCGGCAAACTGTTCGCGACTTGCGCCTTCGAAGTCACGAAATGGCTGGAATAAGGTAATTTTTAAGCCCAGATCGTCGGCGAGCATTCGGATATCGGCGGGCGTACCGGTATAATAGAGCAGATCGTTTTCAAAGATTTCAACGCCCTGATAGCCCGCCGCCGCAATGGCGCTCAGTTTTTCAGGCAGCGTCCCGGAAATGGAAACGGTAGCAATGGAGCGCAGCATAGGTTTCGCCCTGTGTGAATGAAGAGATGAAATGAATATGAATCATTTGGTTCATTTACGCCAGATTCGGTTGCTAAATTGTGATCATTGTGTGTATTTTTTGTTCTTGAGAAAAAACAGGAGTTGCTATGTCCGCCGTTGCTCACGATGAAGCACAGTCTCTGAAAGACAGGATTTTTACCGCCGCGATCGCCGTTTTCGCTGAACATGGGCTCGCCGGGGCGCGTATGGAACAAATTGCCGGAGAAGCGCAAACGACCAAACGCATGGTGGTGTACTACTTCAAAACGAAGGAGCAGCTTTATCAGGCTGTGTTGCAGCACGTTTATGCGCGTATACGCGAAACGGAACAGCAGCTGGGGCTCGAAAATGTGCCGCCGGTCGAAGCGCTGGTGCAACTGGTGAAATGGAGCGTGCGTTATCACGCCACGCACGCCGATTACATGCGGATTATCTGCATGGAGAATATGCAACGAGGGAAATGGTTGTTATCGTCCGATGACTTTAAGCGGGTGAATAAGAGCGCACTTTCGCTGCTGGAGAATATTTTACATCGCGGTCAGCAGCAGACGATTTTTCAGCCCGGCGTGGAAGCGCGCGATGTGCACCGCCTCATCAGTAGCTTCAGCTTTTATCAGGTCTCCAACTTTTACAGTTTTAATAGCCTGTATCTGGATGGCCCGTTGCCGGAAATTGATGACGAAGCGTTAATTGCGCATCACAGCGATATTGCCGTTAAAGCGGTGCTACGGTTTGTGATTGCCTGAGCGCACTGCCTGGTGGGGTTACTGCCCTGCCAGTGCTTTAATCACCTTTTCCATGGCTTCACGCGTTAGCGCCGAACGCTGTATTTTGCTATTCGCCAGCGCCGTACGCACAACGCCTGCAATCACAATATGTTTCGGTTCCTGGCCCAAATCGCGCATTTCGAGCACAACTTTACCGACCACTCGACACATCTCCTGGTACAGAACCTCGTCTTTACTCAGATTCCCCATTGTGCGCGCTCCCTGTTTTCCATTAATAATCAAAACATTATTGATTCAAATTTAATATAAATCAAATTGATGAATGTGCCTCTCTTTTCAGCGTAAAACAGCCTTTTGCGGCGAGGAATTCATCAATAAATCTTACCACAGTGTTATAATACCTTACTGGAAAGGTTTTTATTTTGTTAATGTTAATCTTTCGAATTTTGAAACGCTGTTTTTATTTTCTTTTTGTGATGTTACACCGTATAATACGCGCCGATTCTTTCTTGAATGGTTTCAGCTCATTGAACTGTATTAATAACCAACATAATTATCGTACCCTTCAGTTTGCTGAACCACTAGCACACTTTCCTCTGCACGCTTTTTTGATGTCACCTATCCTTATGATGGCGTGGCGTCGCAAGTTTCGTAACACAGGTTTGACTCCGTGGCTGTGCGCTTATGGAGCGAGATTCCCATATCCTTCTCAACTTACTCAACTTAAAGACTAAGACTGTCATGAAAAAGACCAAAATTGTTTGCACCATCGGTCCGAAAACCGAATCCGAAGAGATGTTAGGCAAAATGCTCGATGCGGGCATGAACGTTATGCGTCTGAACTTCTCCCACGGCGACTATGCTGAACACGGTCAGCGCATCCAGAACCTGCGCAACGTGATGAAGAAAACCGGCCAGAAAGCCGCTATCCTGCTGGATACCAAAGGTCCGGAAATCCGTACCATCAAACTGGAAGGCGGCAACGACGTCTCCCTGAAAGCAGGCCAGACTTTCACCTTCACCACTGACAAATCTGTCGTCGGTAACAACGAAATCGTTGCGGTAACCTATGAAGGTTTCACTACCGACCTGTCCGTTGGCAACACCGTTCTGGTTGACGATGGTCTGATCGGCATGGAAGTTACCGCTATCGAAGGTAACAAAGTTATCTGTAAAGTGCTGAACAACGGCGACCTGGGCGAAAACAAAGGCGTTAACCTGCCGGGCGTTTCCATCGCGCTGCCAGCACTGGCTGAAAAAGACAAGCAAGACCTGATCTTCGGTTGCGAACAAGGCGTTGACTTTGTCGCGGCTTCCTTCATCCGCAAACGTTCTGACGTTGTTGAAATCCGTGAGCACCTGAAAGCGCACGGCGGCGAGAAGATCCAGATCATCTCCAAAATTGAAAACCAGGAAGGCCTGAACAACTTCGACGAAATCCTCGAAGCTTCCGACGGCATCATGGTTGCGCGTGGCGACATGGGTGTTGAGATCCCGGTTGAAGAAGTTATCTTCGCGCAGAAAATGATCATCGAAAAATGTATCCGTGCACGTAAAGTCGTTATCACTGCGACCCAGATGCTCGATTCCATGATCAAAAACCCGCGCCCTACCCGCGCAGAAGCTGGTGACGTTGCTAACGCCATCCTGGACGGCACCGATGCCGTTATGCTGTCTGGCGAATCCGCTAAAGGTAAATACCCGCTGGAAGCGGTGACCATCATGGCCACCATCTGCGAACGTACTGACCGCGTGATGACCAGCCGTCTGGAGTTCAACAACGACAGCCGTAAACTGCGCATCACTGAAGCCGTTTGCCGTGGCGCGGTAGAAACTGCTGAGAAACTGGACGCGCCGCTGATCGTCGTTGCGACCCAGGGCGGTAAATCTGCTCGCGCAGTGCGTAAATACTTCCCGGATGCCACCATCCTGGCGCTGACCACCAACGAAACCACCGCGCGTCAGCTGGTGCTGAGCAAAGGCGTTGTGCCGCAGCTGGTGAAAGAAATCACCTCTACTGATGATTTCTATCGCCTGGGTAAAGAAGTCGCTCTGGAAAGCGGTCTGGCGCAGAAAGGCGACGTTGTCGTGATGGTTTCTGGCGCACTGGTACCAAGCGGAACCACCAATACTGCATCCGTACACGTACTGTAATAATTTACAGATCTATTTCAGATGCTAATAAAAAGCGCCCTTCGGGGCGCTTTTTTTATTACGTCTAATCACCATGCTCAATAAAAAAGCAAATCGGATTTTACTATTTAAACTAAAATTATCTAAGACGAATCCGATGGAACTCCCCTGTTTTCATAGAGTTTTTCTTTCACCAGCGTGAAAGTCGATGCTTCTTTGAGCGAACGATAAAAAATAAGGGTTTTCGGATAAAAAAATATTCTCAAGATAAAAAAGTTTGTGTAATACTTGTAACGCTACATGGAGATTAACTCAATCTAGAGGGTATTTATAATGAATCGTACTAAACTGGTACTGGGCGCGGTAATCCTGGGTTCTACTCTGCTGGCAGGTTGCTCCAGCAATGCTAAAATCGATCAGCTGTCTTCTGACGTTCAGACTCTGAACGCTAAAGTTGACCAGCTGAGCAACGACGTGAACGCAATCCGTTCCGACGTTCAGGCTGCTAAAGATGACGCAGCTCGCGCTAACCAGCGTCTGGACAACCAGGCTCACTCTTACCGTAAGTAAGAGTTCTGGTAATAAAATGGCGCACATTGTGCGCCATTTTTTTTTGCCTGTGATTTAACTATCGCTATTGCGTTACCGTCCCTGAAACCTCGCCTTCCGACACCGCATCACCACGCTGACCATTCTGCATCGATAATGACGGCTCTGTAGCGCGCGCTGCGCCGTTTTCAACACTGACCGCGACCGGATACCCCGCCCGACGCGTCAACGCCTTCTGAAGCTGCTCCTTGCGCACATCAGCATGCTGTGCAAACTGCGTGAAGTCAGAGGAGAGCCTGAAGCTCAGGTTCTGCGTATCCTGTTCCGGGTTCTGCGACAGCGGACGATGAACTTCTACATAGCGCATACCGTTTGGTTCAACCGAATATTTCACCGGCTCGTTGATGACGCGCACCGGCGTGCCGCTACGAACCTGGCTGAACAGCGCTTTGATATCCGGTGCGTTCATGCGAATGCAGCCTGAACTTACGCGCAGCCCTACGCTGTCCGGTGCGCTGGTACCGTGAATCAGGTATTCACCGTTGCCGTAAGCCAGACGCAGCGCATAACGCCCTAACGGGTTATTCGGCCCGGCGGGGACGACGGCAGGCAGATTAATGCCCTTCGCCGCGGAACGCGCGCGAATGCCTGCAGGAGGCGTCCAGGTTGGATTTGGGATCTTCTGCCCTATGCGGGTCGTCATCTCCGGTGTTTCGAGTCCTTGCAAGCCGATACCAATCGGATAAACCTGGACCTGATTTTCTCCCGGTGGGAAGTAGTAAAGCCGCAGTTCAGCCAGATTGACAATGATGCCTTCACGCGGAGCATCCGGCAGCAGCATCTGCGATGGGATGGTCACGACCGTACCCGGTCTCGGGACTGGCGCCATGGTGTTATTAGCTTCAATAAGCAGCATCGCCGCCGTATCGAAACGTCGCGCAATGGCCTGTAAGTTACGATCGCTCTCCTGAACCGTGTAAGTTTGGTTCTGACCAATCAGACGACTGTTGGCCGGAGGCAGCGGATAATCAACAGCCCAGGCGCTATGTACAGCACTAAGAGCCGCTAAGATGCTAAGAGTTATAAGAGACGCGCGCTTCATATGGGATTCCTTATTCACATTCACTGACAAACCGCCAGAAAGCAGAACGACCAGCGAGGCGGTTCCTGCCTCGCGTAACTGTATGAAAGCTGTCTATATTATATTAGCTGAAATTAGCAACTTGCGCGCGAATTGCGCGAATCATGGCTTCCAGGCCCTGCGAGCGCGAGGGCGTGAGGTGTTGGGTCAGCGCCATCTGACTGAACCACGGGCGAACGTCAAAGGCGAGAATGTCGTCCGGCGTCATTTGATCGTAGAGAATAAACACCACGGCAATCAATCCTTTCACGATTGCCGCATCGCTGTCGCCCTGTAATTCGACCATACCCTCACGGTTACGAGAAACAACAATCCACACCTGACTCTGGCAGCCCTGAATACTGTTTTCCGGTTTATGCGCCTCGGGGCTCAACGGCGGGAGACGCTGACCCAGCTCAATAATGTAGAGATACTTCTCCTCCCAGTTCGCGCACCGGCCAAAATTTCGCAGCAGCTTCTCTTTATCCGGTAAAGCAGCCATCGTTCCTCCCTGTTATCCCAATAAGTGATGAATGCGGCGCAACCCCGTCACCAGACGGTCGACCTCTTCAAATGTGTTATACATCGCCAGTGACGCCCGGCACATTGCCGGCACCTGATAGAACGCCATCAGCGGCATCGCACAATGATGTCCGGTGCGCACGGCAATGCCGTAGTTATCAAGGAAACTGCCGACGTCATAGGCGTGATGCGTGCCGAGGTTAAAGGCAATGACGCCCAGTCTATCCGCCGGGCCATAAAGATGGAGATCGGGCACGTCTGCCAGCGACGTCAGAGCGTAACGCATCAGCGTTTGTTCATACTCGCCAACCGCTTCAAGGCCCAGCGCATTGAGATAATCGAACGCCGCGCCGAGTCCAATAATCCCGCCCGTATTCGGCGTCCCGGCCTCGAAGCGCCACGGTGCTTTCGCCCAGGTCGTGCCTTCCGTCAGGCTGACGGTCGCAATCATCGAGCCGCCCCCTTCCCACGGCGGCATGGCCTGCAGTATTTCTTCTTTCACATACAACACGCCGATCCCCGTCGGCCCGTAGAGTTTGTGGCCCGAAAAGGCGTAGAAATCGCAGTCCAGCGCCTGCACATCAACCGGGTGATGCATCACCGCCTGCGCGCCGTCGATGAGCGCTTTCGCGCCGTATTGATGCGCCAGTGCGATAAGCGCCGCCACCGGGTTTTCTGTTCCCAGCACGTTGGACACCTGGGTTACTGCCAGCAGCCGGGTACGCTCATCAAACAGCGTCGGCGCAATATCCATCTGCAATGTGCCATCGACGTTAAGTGGGATCACGCGCAGTTCCGCACCGCTACGAGCACAAAGCATTTGCCACGGTACGATATTGGCGTGGTGCTCCATCGCGGTAATCACAATGTTGTCGCCCGCACGCACGTTGTCACTGCCCCAACTGTTGGCTACCAGGTTTATTCCTTCGGTGGTCCCGCGCACGAAAACCAGCTCTTCAGCGGAACGAGCGTTAAGGAAGTTTGCCGCTTTCTGGCGCACCTCTTCCATCCGCTGCGTTGCTTCAGCGCTCAGCGTATGAATACCGCGATGCACCGCCGCATAGCCGTGACGGTAGAATTCCGCCTCCGCGCGGATCACCTGCTCGGGTTTTTGCGCGCTGGCCGCTGAGTCGAGATACGCCAGCGGCTGACCATTAACTTCCCGACTTAACACCGGGAAATCGGCGCGTACCTGTTGTACAGAAAATGTCATTGCTATCCCCCTGGCAAGCGCTGACCGATTCGCGCCAGAACTTGCTGTTTTAGCGCATCGTTGGCGATGGCTTCCGTCAACCCGGCGGCAAAGGCGTAGATAATAATTTTATGCGCGTCACTGTCGCTTATCCCTCGCGAACGCAGATAAAAAAGCTGTTCATCATCAATGCGTCCCACCGTCGCGCCATGGCTGCATTTTACGTCATCGGCATAAATTTCCAGCTGCGGCTTGGTATCCGCCTCAGCCAGTCGCCCCAGCAGCAGATTGTTATTGGTCATCTGTCCGTCGGTTTTGATTGCGTGTTTCGCCACGTTAATCAGACCATTAAATACCGCACGGCCTTTATCGCTAACGATGGTTTTATGCAGCTGACGGCTGTTGCAATAGCCTTTGTTATGCTCAAGCCATGTACGGGTATCGCACACTTCCGTGTTGACCGGCATCGCCAGGCTGTTCAGGCGTAAGGTGGTGTTTTCACCGTTCAACTGCGTGCTTGTGTGGTGTCGCGTTACCGCCGCACCGAGCAGAAAACTGCTGCTGTGGGCGCTGGCATCCTGACCCAGACGAATGTCGTTATGGGCAAAGTGGAAGCTTTGCGGGTTTTCAAAACCCAGCTTCAGATGATGCAAATGCGCATTGTCCGCCACGTCCATAGTGAAGCGTGCGCCGCTAAAGTGGCGTTGTTCATTCAGGCTGACGTAATGTTCAATCACCGTGGCTTCCGCCCCGGTTCCCAGCGCAATGTGGTGGCGATAATGGGCGGTATTCATTTCCTCACCCTCCAGCCCCCGCGTAATGTGCATCAGCAACAGCGGTTTCGCCGGACGTTGATTGCGCGCGACGCGAATATGCGTCACCGTCGCCGCCAGGCTTTCGGTGAGATGCAGAAAAATTTCACCGTTAATCGCTCCGGGCAAGGCTTCGCGCTCGTTATTAACGGCAACCTCAAACCCGCTCTCTTCCAGCGCATCGCTCAGCCCTGGTGCAAACTGACCATCGACAAACACCAGACGCCACGCATCCACCGTTAAGGCCAGCGAATCGGGCGCAATATCTTCAAGCGTGGTCAGCCGCGGCGCGACAAACTGACTGTTGAGCAAACTATCCAGCGCGGTGTATTTCCAGTCTTCATCTTTACGCGTGGGCAGCCCGAGGCGCAGCACCTGTTGCAGATGTTCACGCGCCTGCGGTGAACGCTGTCCGCCCTGCGCTTCGAACAGATGATGCCACTGTTGCAGCGCGTTACTGCTATTCGGTAAGCCAGCCATAGCCCTGCTCCTCCAGTTGTTTCACCAGGGTGAAGTCGCCGGATTTCACAATGCGCCCCTGATAAAGCACATGCACCACATCCGGCTTGATGTAGTCGAGAATGCGCTGGTAATGGGTGACGATAATGAACGACCGTTTACCGTCACGCAGGGCGTTCACGCCGTCTGCCACAATCTTCAGCGCGTCAATATCCAGCCCGGAATCCGTTTCATCCAGTATGCACAGCTCTGGCTCAAGCACCGCCATCTGCAAAATGTCATTGCGCTTTTTCTCACCGCCGGAGAAGCCGACGTTTACCGAGCGGGTGAGCAAATCCTGCGGCATTTTCAGCAGGCTGATTTTCTCTTCCATCAGGTCCTGAAAATCAAAACGATCCAGCGCGTCCTGACCACGGTATTTACGTACCGCATTCAGCGCCGTTTGCAGGAAAAACTGATTGCTAACACCCGGAATTTCCACCGGATACTGGAAGGCCATAAAGATGCCTTCCCCCGCGCGATCTTCAGGAGAGAGTTCCAGCAGGTCTTTCCCCTTAAAGCTGACCGCGCCGCCGGTCACTTCATAGTCTTCGCGCCCGGCGAGCGTGGCGGAAAGCGTACTTTTCCCGGAGCCGTTCGGCCCCATGATGGCGTGCACTTCCCCTGGCTTTATGTCAAGGCTTAAGCCGCGCAGGATTTCTTTATCTTCAACGGCAACCTGTAAATCTTTAATACTTAACATAGAGATCCCTTAATCCTTATCCGACGCTGTGTTCAAGGCTTATCGCCAGCAATTTTTGCGCTTCCACGGCAAACTCCAGCGGCAGCTCGGAGAAGACGTCCTTACAGAAGCCATTGACGATCATCGAGATCGCATCGTCCTCGCTGATCCCGCGTTGCAGGCAGTAGAACAGCTGATCTTCGCCGATTCGCGAAGTGGTGGCTTCATGTTCCAGCTGTGCGCTGTTGTTGCGGCATTCGACATACGGGAAGGTGTGCGCACCGCAGTCCGGGCCAATCAGCATCGAGTCACACTGGGTGTAATTACGCGCATTGGTCGCGGTCGGCATGATTTTCACCAGCCCGCGATAGCTGTTCTGGCTGTGTCCGGCGGAGATCCCTTTCGAGATGATCGTCGATTTGGTGTTTTTACCAATGTGGATCATTTTGGTGCCGGTATCGGCCTGCTGATGGCCGCTGGTCAGCGCCACCGAGAAGAACTCGCCAATCGAGTTATCACCGCGCAAAATGCAGCTCGGGTATTTCCAGGTAATGGCGGAACCCGTTTCCGACTGGGTCCAGGACATTTTGCTGTTTTCGCCTTCGCACAGGGCGCGCTTGGTGACAAAGTTCAGGATACCGCCGGTGTTGTTATCGCCGGGGAACCAGTTTTGTACCGTGGAGTATTTCACTTCCGCATCTTTGTGGATGATAACCTCCACCACCGCCGCGTGAAGCTGATAACTTTCACGCACCGGGGCGGAACATCCTTCGATATAGCTCACATAGCTGCCTTCATCGGCAATCAGGATCGTGCGTTCAAACTGACCGGTTTTTTCGGCGTTAATACGAAAATAGGTCGACAGCTCCATCGGGCAGCGCACACCTTTCGGGATGTAGATAAAGGTGCCATCTGATGCCACCGCCGCGTTCAGCGCGGCAAAAAAGTTATCGTTCGACGGTACCACCGTGCCCAGATACTGTTTCACCAGTTCAGGATGGTCGTGGATCGCTTCGCCAAACGAACAGAAAATAATGCCCTGCTCAGAAAGTTTTTCCCGGTAGGTGGTAGCCACAGAAACCGAGTCGAATATCGCATCGACAGCCACTTCTTTGCCTTCGCGCACCGGTACGCCAAGCTGGTTAAACGCTGCTTCAACTTCATCGGTGAGGAAGGTATTGGCGCCCGTCTGTTGGACCGCGCCCGGTTCAGAGGCACAGGTTTCATCGCAGTTACCGCAGGACGGCGCAGAGTAGTAGCTGTAATCCTGATAATTAAGCGAAGCATAGTTCGCCTTCAACCAGTGCGGCTCTTTCATCTGCTCCCAGGCGTGGAAGGCATTCAGGCGAAACTCGAGCATCCATTCCGGCTCATTGCGTTTCGCTGAAATGGCGCGGACCACCTCTTCGTTGACCCCTTTTGCCAGTTCATCGGTCTTTAACTGGGTGAAGAAGCCCTCTTTGTAATTCAGCGGGCCGCCGGACCATGTTTTGACATCGTCAGTTGCTTCAGTATTGCGCGTCATAATCGTACCGCCTATACCCCAAAACTTTCGCCGCAGCCGCATTCGTTCTGCGCTTTCGGGTTATGAAATTTAAATATCTGATTTAGTCCTTCGCGCACGTAATCCACTTCGGTGCCGTCAATAAACGGCATCGCCGAAAGAGGCACCCACAGTTTTGCACCGTCAGACTCAAATAACAGGTCATCGGCATGGGGCTCTATTACCGTATCCAGCACATAGCCAAACCCGGCACAACCGGTCTGCTTCACGCCGAGACGCACGCCCTGCATACCCGGTTGTTTGCTGACCAGATTGCGAATTTGTGTTGCTGCCGCAGGCGTTAACGTCAGGCCACGCCAGGCAAAATCATTCGGATCAAACGTTCCAGAATCTACTTCCATTGGTCTACCTCATCGGTTAAGCCATCAAAGGCATAACACTATGTTAGTGATAATGATTATCACTTCAACCCATCTACAACAGGGGTATTACCTTCGAACCTGTTTTACAGGGCTTTTTATAAGCATAGACCCTCATTCTGCAGGCAACCGGGATAGATAATTTTTTACAACACATTGAAAAATAATAGATTAGGAAGAGGTCATTACTGGAAGTGGTTGATGAATAAAACATGCATCGCTAATACCTATTTATTTGATAGTTTTTCGGCCTCTCTGTGCCTTTCAGCTCACACCCTTGGTACGCAAACTTGCCGGATCGCTAAATCTGACCTAAATCATTGATGACCCCTTCAACAATATCGGGAGAAATCATGGGTTATTATGTGCTTAAGAAGTCAGAAAAAGACGTTGCGCAACCGTGGTATTTTTTACTGAAGGCCGATAATCACGAAACCATCGCCACCAGTGAGATGTACTCGAGCAAGGACGCGGCGAAGAAAGGTATTGCCTCCGTTCAGAAGAACGGCGCGAGCGAAACGATTAAAGACGATACGGCGAAATAAGCAAAAGGCCCAGGGATTTGGGCCTTTTGCATTTGTTTTACACCACGGCGGTGGTCAGGCGCGATGTGCAACACAAGCGCCCTTCCTCATCGAAGATTTCGATTTGCCACACCTGGCTGCGACGCCCGGTGTGGATCGCTTTACAGACGCCGCGAACCCGGCCGCTACGCACCGAACGGATGTGGTTGGCATTGATTTCCAGCCCGACAACTTTTTGATCGCCTTCGGTACAGAGATAGCCCGCCATTGAGCCCAGTGTCTCGGCAAGAACGACTGATGCGCCACCGTGTAACAGACCGAATGGCTGATGGGTGCGATGGTCAACGGGCATCGTCGCCTCAAGCGCATCATCGGTTAACGCAACATAGCGAATATCCAGCAGCGCCATCATCGTCCCTTCATTCATCGCATTCAGGGCATCGAGGGTCGTCTGTCGTCTCCAAATCATCCAATAATCTCCAGAAGTGCCTGTAACGGATGGCGAACGCCATTACCTTCCACGCGCTTCACCTGACTACGACATGAGTATCCGGTTGCCAGACAGCGATTACGCGGCAGGCGTTGCATGGCCTGCTGCCATGATAGCGCATAAATCCCCAGCGAGTTTTGGTGGTTTTTCTTTTCGTGGCCATAGGTTCCCGCCATCCCGCAGCAGCCGACGTTGACGTTTTCCAGCTTCGCGCCGAACCGGGCAAAAATGGTGGCCCACTGTTTTGGCGCGGAAGGTAGTGCGGTAACCTCGGTACAGTGCCCAAACAAATACCAGGGCTCGCCGCCGGATTCATGGCTATTAATACCGTCCAGCGCCTGAGGCAGCCATTCATGGACCAGCATAACGTTGAAATCACCGCGTTTATCGCCCAACACTTGCTTGTATTCATCGCGATAACACAGCACCAGGGCCGGATCGACGCCCACCATAGGAATGCCCAATTCCGCCACACGGTTCAGGTAATCTGCCGTTTTACGTGCGGTTTTGGTAAAGCGCGTGACGAAACCTTTAATATGCTGCGCTTTACCATTGGGTGAGAATGGCAGCAGTACCGGCTGAAGGCCCAGCTTATCAATCAGACGAATGAAGTCGGCCACCACCTGCGCATCGTAGTAGCTGGTGAAAGGATCCTGCACCACCAGCACGGTCATCGCTTTTTGTTCGGGTGTTAGCGCTTCCAGCTGTTCCAGCGTCATATTGGCGGAACGGTGAGAGATCATCTGCTTTTGCAACGACGGCGCGGAAAGCATTGGCAAATCAATCATGCCAATGTGTTTTTCCGACAGCTTGCGTACCAGCGGTTGATTCATAAAGAAGTTAAAGGTTTTCGGCGCGCGCGCCATCAGCGGCGCATAGCTTTCAACCGTCGCCACCAGATGATCGCGTACCGGGCGCAGATAACGCGTGTGATAAAGCTGTAAGAAACGTGCGCGGAAATCCGGCACATCAATTTTGATTGGACATTGGGTAGAACAGGCTTTACAGGCCAGACAGCCCGACATCGCCTCTTTCACTTCGTGTGAGAAATCGTATTCGCCCTTGCGCGCGTGCCAGCTGTTGCGGGTACGCTCAATCAATGAACGCAAGCTCGCGCGTTTATCCGGTAATTCTTTCTCCAGCAATAAGGGATCTACGCCACGATCGGCCAACAAACGCAGCCATTCACGCACCAGCGTGGCGCGCCCTTTCGGCGAATGAATACGATCGTTGGTAATCTTCATTGACGGGCACATCGGGCTTTTGGCATCGAAGTTAAAACATAATCCGTTGCCATTACACTCCATCGCCCCGCGCCAGGAGGACCGCACAGCAATCGGGATTTGCCTGTCAAAAGTCCCGCGTTTCACCGCATCGACTTTCATCATCGGCGCATCCACGCCTTCCGGCGGGCAGATTTTCCCGGGATTTAAGCGGTTAAGCGGGTCGAACGCTGCTTTGACTTTACGCAGCTCGCCATATAACGCATCGCCGAAGAAGGCCGGGCTGTATTCCGCGCGAAAGCCTTTCCCGTGCTCGCCCCACAGCAGACCGCCGTATTTCGCGGTGAGCGCCACCACATCATCGGAGATTTGCTTCATTAAAATCTCTTGTTGAGGGTCACACATATCCAGCGCCGGACGCACGTGCAGCACGCCGGCATCGACATGACCAAACATGCCGTAGCTCAGGCCGTGGCTGTCGAGTAACGCGCGAAATTCAACGATGTAATCCGCGAGATGTTCCGGCGGCACGCAGGTATCTTCGGCAAACGGAATCGGCTTCGCCGCGCCTTTCGCATTGCCCAACAGACCCACCGCCTTTTTACGCATCGCGTAGATGCGCTCGATGCCGTCAAGCTCATTGCAGCGCTGCCAGCCAATCACGCCACCTTCCTGATTCGCGATAAGCGTGTCCAGACGTTGGCATAACGAGGTAACCTGCTCTTCAATCAGCGCGTCATCGTCACCGGCGAATTCAACAATATTCAGGCCGAGCATCTCTTTATCGGGCACATCAGCGATCAGTTCACTGACCGAATGCCAGACAATGTCTTCCCGCGCCAGATTCAGGACCTTAGAGTCAACTGTTTCCACCGACAGCGCGCGGGCTTCTACCATAAAGGGCGCATTGCGTAGTGCTGAGTTGAACGAGTCGTACTTAATGTTAACCAGACGACGCACTTTCGGCAGCGGGGTGATATCCAGCCGTGCTTCGGTAATAAACGCCAGTGTACCTTCTGAGCCGGTGAGAATGCGGGTTAAGTCAAATTCGGTCATCTCGTCGTTGAAGACGTGACGCAAATCGTAACCGGTCAGGAAACGGTTAAGTTTCGGGAACTTATCGATGATGAGCTGACGATTCGCGCGACAACCTTCAAATACCGTGCGGTAAATGCGCCCGGAGGCGGACTGCTCTTTCGCCAGCGTTTCCGCCAGCGCCACCGGTACGGGTTGGGTATCCAGAATATCGCCGCCCAGTAGCACGGCGCGCACGCCTAAGACGTGATCGGAGGTTTTGCCGTACACCAGCGAGCCCTGCCCGGAGGCGTCGGTGTTGATCATACCGCCCAGCGTCGCGCGGTTGCTTGTGGAGAGCTCCGGCGCGAAGAAATAGCCGTACGGTTTGAGATATTGATTGAGCTGATCTTTGATAACCCCGGCTTCAACCCGCACCCAACCCTCTTCGGGATTGATTTCAATGATGCGATTCATATAGCGGGACATATCAATGATGATGCCCTGGTTCAGCGCCTGCCCGTTAGTGCCGGTACCGCCGCCGCGGGGGGTGAAGATGAGCGACTGAAAGCGCTCTTCTGCCGCCAGCCGGGCCAGCAGGGCCACATCCGCCGTTGAACGCGGGAACACCACCGCATCCGGTAACAGCTGATAAACGCTGTTATCGGTCGCCATGGTTAGTCGGTCGGCATAACGCGTGGCGGTATCGCCAGTAAAACCTTGTTGCTCCAGTGCTTGCAAATAATTCAGCACCAGTTGAACGACGCCCGGTGCCTGAGAAATCTGTGGGATCATGACGCTTGACCCTGTCTGAATAGTTAGTGTTGTTATACACGCGCAGCGTCGCCATGGGCGCGAAGCGCATGTTTAATCGTTTGCGTAGTGCATTCAACGTTGTATCACATTTTTTTCTTATGCGCCCGGTAGATTTAAGTGCAAAATCGGCCGCTTAAATGGATTGATATTATTATCAATAAAAGGGTTTACGCCGCGCCAGCGTTCTGGCGTACAGAAGAAGGTAAATTTGAGATATGGGTACGCTTCAACGTCCTCGCGATATACCGCAAATACTGCTATCGGTGCTGTTTTTGGCTCTGATGATCATCGCTTGTTTATGGATTATTCAGCCGTTTATTCTGGGCTTCGCCTGGGCTGCGACGATCGTTATCGCCACCTGGCCGGTACTGCTTCGTTTGCAGCGCATGTTTTTTGGCCGCCGGAGCCTGGCCGTTCTGGTGATGACACTGTTGCTTTTTTTACTGTTCGTTATCCCCATCGCCTTACTGGTCAATAGCGTCGTCGACGGCAGCGCCCCTTTGGTGCATGACATCACCTCTGGCACGCTGGAGCTGCCTGACCTCGCGTGGTTGAACAGCATTCCGTTTATCGGTGCGAAGCTTTATCAGGGCTGGCACAGCCTGCTGGATATGGGCGGCAGCGCAATTATGGCGAAGGTCCGCCCTTATATTGGTACTACCACCACGTGGTTTGTCGGCCAGGCGGCGCACATTGGCCGCTTCCTGCTTCACTGCGGCTTAATGTTGCTGTTTAGTGCGCTACTCTACTGGCAGGGCGAAAAAGTCGCGTTTGGCATTCGCTACTTCGCGACCCGCCTGGCGTCAAAACGGGGTGATGCCGCCGTGTTGCTGGCAGGTCAGGCCATTCGCGCCGTCGCGCTGGGCGTGGTGGTTACCGCGTTAACACAGGCGATTCTCGGCGGTATCGGCCTTGCCATCACTGGCGTACCCTATGCCACGCTGTTAACGGTCGTGATGATTTTTTCCTGCCTGGTACAACTTGGGCCGCTGATTGTCCTGATCCCGTCAATCATCTGGCTCTACTGGACCGGTGATACCACCTGGGGCACCGTGCTGCTGGTGTGGAGCTGCGTAGTAGGCACCATGGATAACTTTATCCGTCCGGTGCTGATTCGCATGGGTGCCGATCTACCGATGATTCTTATTCTGTCTGGCGTTATCGGTGGTCTGGTGGCATTTGGCATGATAGGCCTGTTTATTGGCCCAGTGGTGCTGGCAGTCTCCTGGCGTCTGTTTGATGCATGGATGCATGAAGTGCCCCCTCCGACAACCGACCCGGACCAGGTTCTGGAAGAGTTACAGCAGTTTGATATGAGCGGAGAGAAAAAAGCGTAATTCCCCCCGCTCACCCACTTAAGCATTTCTTATCAATAAACCGTTGTTATGTTAACGGATGCCGTCAAATGATGGCATCCGTAACTGCCTTAACTAAAAATCATTCACACTATTTTAACTATTGAGACGAATCCGATCGACGTAAAAATGTCGCATGCCTACTATTAGGACACGGTTATAAATCAATAGCTTGATTTATAAGCATGGACATCCCCTGAGTGAAACAATGAATTGCTGTGTGTAGTCTTTGCCCATCTCCCACGATGGGCTTTTTTTTATCACTTCACATCACATCGACTCATCATGCGCCACATTTCAGGCAGAACCCGCGTCTCGCCGGTGACATTCAGCGTTACTCGTCCCTGAATATCCACGGAGGATCGGCCAACCTGCAATTCAAACTCGCCAGGCTCAACGATGCGTTGCCCCTGATGGCTGGTAAAATTGAGCATATCCACCGGTATCGTGAAAGTAAGCGTGGCCGACTCGCCAGGCGCCAGTGTCACGCGCTGGAACGCTTTCAGTTCCTGAAGCGGCCTGACCATTGAGGCGATGTTGTCGCGCACATACACCTGTACCACTTCACTGCCGCTGCGCTCGCCGCTGTTTTTTATCGCCACGCTAAGCGTAACATCGCCGTGAATATCCACGTTTTCACTCAGCAATGTCGGAGAGCCATAATCGAAGGTTGTCCAGCTCAGACCGTAGCCAAACGGGTACAGTGCGCCAAAATGGAAAGCGAACGGTGTGCCGCCACTTTTTAGCTTATGGTTGTAGTAATACGGCATTGCCCCGGCGCTTTTCGGCATGCTCACCACCAGCCTGCCTTGTGGTTCTGCGCGACCGGTCAACACATCAGCAATTGCCCAACCGCCCTCCTGGCCCGGAGCCCATGCCAGCATAAACGCCGCCACTTTCGACTCCAGCCCTTGCAGGTTGTAAGGGCGTCCTCCCGTCATCACCACAATTACCGGTTTCCCGGTCGCCACCAGTGCTTCCAGCAACTGCTGCTGTACGCCCGGCAGAGTTAAACTATCGGTGTCTGACCCCTCGCCCACGGTTCCGCTCTGGAACAGCCCGGCGAGATCCCCCACGCAGGCAATCACCACCTCACTTTCCAGCGCCGCGTTTACGGCATCGTCAATCAGTGAGATATCGAGAGATACCGGTGACGATTGCATCGGCTTACCGGAACTGTCGCCCGGAAAAACTGGCGCACCGGCAAGGCGTTCTTTGATGATGTGACAGCCTTTAGCGTAACGAACGTTGTCTTCACCCAGATAGGTGCGCAGTGCCGCCAGCGGTGTCGTGACCTGCGCGGTGTTATCCACCATATCGCTAATAATCAGATGCACCGGGAAACTGTAGCCGCTCAACAACGCCAGCGGATCGTCCGCCGTCGGCCCCACGACCGCCACGCGCGGTTTCCCCGCCAGCGGCAATATGCCACGATTTTCCAGCAGCGTAATTGACCGCGTGGCGACCTCTCTTGCCGCCTGCCGCGTGGCGGGCGACTGGAGCGAAATGGCGTTTTCATCAGTGTACGGATGCTCGAACAACCCCAGGCGGAATTTTTCGGTGAGCAACCGCGCGACGATTTCATCAATTTTCGCCATGCTGATCAGCCCGCGTTCCAGCGCTTGCGCCAGATGACGCGCACAATCATCTTTTGGCAGCTCAACGTCCAGCCCGGCATTGAAAGCCAGAGCTGCCGAGTGCGCGGCATCTTCACTGACGCCATGGTGCTGATGCAGCAGGCTAACGCCGCCGTAATCCGCCACCACGATGCCATCAAACCCCCAGCGTTCCCGCAGCAATGTGGTTAACAGGAACGCATCGCTGTGTCCCGGTTGATTATCAATATCATGATACGCAGGCATCACCGAACCCGCATTCGCCAGTTTCACCGCCATTTCGAAAGGCAACAGGAAGGTATCGTTCAGCTCACGAAAGCCCAGATGTACCGGCGCATGGTTACGCGCGCCTTCACTAAAGGAATGGCCGACATAGTGCTTAAGCGTTGCCAGCACGTCACGTTTTTCACCCTGTAAGCCATCAACATACGCACAGGCCATCACGCCCACCAGCCACGGGTCCTCGCCATACGTCTCTTCGGTACGCCCCCAGCGCACATCGCGCGACACATCCAGCACCGGCGCCAGCCCCTGTTTACAGCCAGTTGAACGCGCTTCTTCGCCTATCTGCTGCGCAGCGCGTCTGACCAGTTCAGGATCCCACGTAGAACCGTAATTCAGCGAGGAGGGAAATAAGGTGGCGTCTTTGCACAACAAGCCTACCAGACACTCTTCATGGAACAGTGCCGGAATGCCAAGGCGCGTCTCTTCCATCAACATTTTTTGCAGGCGGTTGGCCGCGCGCACGCCCGTTTTCGCATCCACAATATGCGTACCCAGCGGGCGCGTGATTTGACCGACACCCAGCATTAAGCGTTCGCCCAGCGATGCCTGCTCGCTGACGCCGGAGAATTCATCGCTCATATCGCTTCTTTCCCGGTGCTCACCGTCTTCAGACAGTACCAGCCAGTAGGCATGCATCTGGGCAAATTTTTCTTCGGGGGTCATGCGTGCCAGCAGGTCGGCAACACGGGCGCTCACAGGATGCTGAGGATCTTTATAAACAGGGGTCATAGCCTTCTCCTGAACAGGTTAAGTAAAACCAGTATTCAGAAGCGTTGCCGCGACAACAATTGTCTAATTTCGCAGAAGATTTACGTTTTTTGGTTTTTTCGCGGGAGTGTGATCGGTCGCAAATTAAGGCGAGTCTGATAAGTTAGAAATATGAAAGCCCCCGCGGTTGATAACCCCGGGGGCTTGTTGAAACAATTACTTATTCAATTCCGCCAGACTCAGCCAGGTTTGCACCACCGTGTCAGGGTTCAGGGAGAGGCTATCGATACCCTCTTCCATCAGCCATGCAGCGAAATCTTCATGGTCAGACGGCCCCTGCCCACAGATACCGACGTATTTGCCCTGTTTCTTCGCGGCGCGGATGGCCATCGACAGTAGCGCTTTAACCGCGTCATTACGCTCGTCAAACAGTTCTGAGACCACGCCGGAGTCGCGGTCAAGACCCAGCGCCAGCTGCGTCATGTCGTTGGAGCCAATGGAGAAACCATCGAAATGTTCGAGGAACTGTTCGGCTAACAGGGCGTTAGACGGTATCTCGCACATCATGATGATTTTCAGACCATTTTCGCCACGTTTCAGCCCCTGACGCGCCAGTTCATCCACCACGGCTTTCGCCTGGTCAACGGTACGCACGAACGGAATCATGATTTCAACGTTGGTCAGTCCCATTTCGTTACGCACGCGTTTTACCGCATCGCATTCCAGCGCGAAACAGTCGCGGAAGCTCTCGGAAACGTAACGTCCTGCGCCACGGAAGCCCAGCATCGGGTTCTCTTCATCCGGCTCGTAACGTTCACCACCGACGAGGTTGGCGTATTCGTTCGATTTAAAATCGGACAGACGCACAATCACCCGTTTCGGGTAAAAGGCCGCGCCGAGCGTCGCGATCCCTTCCGTCAGACGACCCACATAAAACTCTTTTGGCGAGTCGAAGCCTTTCATCATCTCGCGGATTTCGTTTTGCAGCGCCGGTTCCTGGTCATCGAACTCCAGCAGCGCACGCGGATGAACGCCAATCATACGGTTGATGATGAATTCCAGACGCGCCAGGCCAACGCCCTCATTCGGCAGGCAGGCGAAGTCAAATGCGCGATCCGGGTTACCGACGTTCATCATGATCTTCAGCGGCATGTCCGGCATGGTGTCAACACTGGAACTCTTAACGCTGAAGTCGAGCAGGTCAGCGTAGACGTAACCCGTATCCCCTTCCGCACAGGAAACAGTGACTTTCTCGTCATCTTTCATGCGTTCGGTCGCGTCACCGCAGCCAACGACCGCCGGAATACCCAGTTCACGCGCAATGATCGCCGCGTGGCAAGTACGCCCGCCACGGTTGGTGACAATCGCCGCCGCTTTCTTCATGATCGGTTCCCAGTCCGGGTCGGTCATGTCAGTCACCAGCACATCGCCGGGTTCAATGCGGTTCATCTCGCTGATGTCGTGAATAACTTTTACTGGGCCCGCGCCAATGCGATGACCGATAGCACGACCTTCAGCAATGATTTTACCCTGTGAATGCAGCGTGTAACGCTCCATCACCTGGCCGCGAGAACGCACGGTTTCCGGGCGCGCCTGAACGATAAACAGTTTGCCGGTATGACCATCTTTGGCCCACTCAATATCCATCGGGCGGCCGTAGTGTTTTTCAATCTGGACAGCCTGTTTCGCCAGCTCCTGCACTTCATCGTTGGTCAGCGAGAAAATATCACGCTGGGCCTGCGGCACATCTTCAATTTTAACCTGCTTACCGTGCTCCTGCGTCGGTGCGTAGACCATACGGATTTTTTTGGAACCCATGGTACGGCGTACAATCGACGGGCGATTAGCCGCCAGCGTCGGTTTGTGGACGTAAAATTCGTCCGGGTTTACCGCGCCCTGCACCACCATTTCACCCAGGCCCCAGGCCGAGGTGATAAACACCACCTGGTCAAAACCGGATTCGGTGTCGATGGAGAACATTACGCCCGAAGACGCGAGGTCAGAACGCACCATCCGCTGAACGCCCGCCGAGAGCGCGACGCCGCGATGATCGTAACCCTGGTGGACACGGTATGAGATCGCGCGGTCGTTAAACAGCGAGGCGAAAACGTGTTTAACCGCTACCAGTACCGCGTCGTAGCCCTGCACGTTGAGGAAGGTTTCCTGCTGACCGGCGAAGGAGGCATCCGGCATATCTTCTGCCGTCGCCGAAGAGCGCACAGCAAAGGATGCGTCCGCATCATCCGCAGAGAGCTGGTTGTACGCATCATCCGCAGAGAGCTGGTTGTACGCATCACGGATAGCGGTTTCCAGTTCGCTCTGGAAAGGTGTGTCGATGATCCACTGGCGGATCTGAGCACCGGCTTTCGCCAGGGCGGTGACATCATCAATATCGGTTTGATCCAACAGTTGATAGATGCGCTGATTCACGCCGCTTTGGTCGAGAAATTGATTAAATGCATCGGCAGTGGTAGCAAATCCGTTGGGGACCGAGACACCCAGATCGGACAGGTTAGTAATCATTTCACCCAGGGAGGCATTTTTGCCCCCAACTCTGTCTACATCATTCATGCCGAGTTGGTTATACCAAAGCACCAGCGGTGACGAGCCATTGTTGGACATCGAGACAATCCTTTTTTGATTAAAAAAGCAGTGATTAAGAAACAACTGACTACTCAAATTATCCTGGCATATTTAAACAATTTAAAAAAACGGTGAATCGTTCAAGCAAATTAATTTTTTCTTTTTTAGGATTGATGCCAGTAATGTGATAACCCTCTGATTCTGTGGGAAAGTCGTTATAAATCGCGACAAAATCTGCATATTTAGAAAAATGAACCAGACTTTTCATAAAAAATAAAAATAGCGTTCCATTTTCAGATATCAGACAAATGCGGTGGGGTTTTCTGCGAATTTAATTTATGCTTTCAGACAATTAACCTCACTTTTCTGGATTGTTAAAATGGAAAATGCAGTCGACAGGCAGGTTTTTTATATTTCTGATGGCACGGCGATTACCGCTGAGGTGCTGGGCCACGCGGTGATGTCGCAGTTCCCGGTGGTTATCAACAGTATTACTCTGCCGTTTATTGAAAGTGAAAGCCGCGCCCGCGCGGTGAAAGATCAGATTGACGCGATTTATCAGCAAACCGGCGTACGCCCGCTGGTTTTCTACTCCATTGTCATTCCGGAAATCCGCGACATCATTTTGCAGTGTGAGGGATTTTGTCAGGATATCGTGCAGGCGCTGGTTGCTCCGCTTCAGGAAGAGCTTAAGCTCGATCCGACGCCCATTGCTCATCGAACCCACGGGCTAAACCCTGGAAATCTATTGAAATACGATGCGCGTATTGCGGCAATTGATTACACCCTGGCGCACGATGATGGAATATCTTTGCGCAATCTCGATCAGGCGCAGGTTATTTTGCTCGGCGTTTCTCGCTGTGGAAAAACCCCTACCAGCCTCTATCTGGCGATGCAGTTCGGTATTCGCGCCGCCAACTACCCGTTCATCGCCGATGATATGGATAATCTGATCCTTCCTGCGTCGCTTAAACCGTTGCAGCATAAACTGTTCGGCCTGACGATAAATCCTGAGCGCCTGGCGGCGATTCGCGAGGAGCGCAGGGAAAACAGCCGCTACGCCTCGATGCGCCAGTGTCGAATGGAAGTGGCGGAAGTAGAAGCGCTGTATCGTAAGAATCAAATCCCGTGGATTAACAGTACCAACTACTCCGTTGAGGAAATTGCTACCAAAATCATGGACATCATGGGATTAAGCCGCAGAATGTACTAACGCACTAGTACAATGCAGAAAATTTGTTTATCATAACGCTGTGATTGAATGCACACCACGCCCCGCTCTTGAAATCAGCCGGGATTGGTTTATCGTGATGTGCATCACTTCCCGGCGTTTTGTCTGGTGAAGAAACAAATTTCTGAGAAACTCATGAATAAGACCGATGAATTGCGTACTGCTCGTATTGAGAGCCTCGTTACGCCTGCTGAACTTGCTCAGCGTTACCCCGTCTCCCCGGATGTTGCCGCCAGCGTTACCGCTTCTCGTCAGCGGATTGAAAAGATCCTCAATGGTGAAGATCGTCGTTTGCTGGTGATTGTCGGGCCTTGCTCTATTCACGATCTGGATGCGGCGATGGATTATGCGCGTCGTCTGCAAACCCTGCGCGAGAAGCATCAGGGCCAACTGGAAATCGTGATGCGCACCTATTTCGAAAAACCGCGTACCGTTGTTGGCTGGAAGGGATTGATTTCTGACCCCGACCTGAACGGCAGCTACCGGGTTAACCACGGCATTGAGCTCGCGCGAAAACTGCTGTTACAGGTAAATACTCTCGGCGTGCCAACCGCGACCGAATTTCTCGATATGGTGACCGGTCAGTTTATCGCCGACCTGATTAGCTGGGGCGCGATTGGCGCACGTACCACCGAGAGCCAAATCCACCGCGAAATGGCTTCTGCGCTCTCCTGCCCGGTTGGCTTTAAGAACGGCACTGATGGTAATACGCGTATTGCTGTCGATGCGATCCGGGCCGCGCGCGCCAGTCATATGTTCCTGTCTCCGGATAAAAACGGCCAGATGACCATCTACCAGACCAGCGGTAACCCCTATGGGCATATCATTATGCGTGGCGGTAAAAAACCGAATTACCACGCCGACGATATTGCTGCGGCCTGCGATACGCTGCATCAGTTTGATTTGCCGGAACATCTGGTCGTCGATTTCAGCCACGGCAACTGCCAGAAGCAACACCGCCGTCAACTGGATGTTTGCGATGATATCTGTCAGCAGATACGCAACGGTTCGACCGCGATCGCCGGTATTATGGCCGAAAGTTTCCTGCGCGAAGGTGCGCAGAAGATTGTCGCGGATCAGCCGCTCACCTATGGGCAATCCATCACCGATCCTTGCCTGAGCTGGGAAGATACCGAAGTGCTGCTGGAAAAACTGGCTGCCGCGGTGGCCACTCGCCTTTAGTTCCCTCCTCCCTGTCGCACCCGCGATGGGGAGTTTCTTATCCCCTCCAGATATCTCTTTTCACAAAAAACGGTTGCACACGCTTACTCATTATTGATAATACTTATCATTGTTGTTTTTATTACTATTTTACTTTTCTATGACGCTTATGGATGACAACGCAGAACAGGTTACCGTCAGGGACAATACCCCTCGTCCGCAGGATAACGATCGCCGGGTTAACAGCGAGGTGTTATTAGGTGATGAAGGCCGCGTGGTGATAGAACATGAAGGTCAGCAGTATCTGCTGCGCCAGACGCAGGCTGGAAAGCTGATATTGACGAAATAGCGAGTCCATTTTTGCCTGATGGCGCTGCGCTTATCAGGCCTACAAATTCAAGGCATTTAACGGGTACATTTTTACCTTGTGTATTTCCAGGCCAGGCAAGCGCAGCGCCCCCGGCATGTTGTTCAGCTGGAACAACTCACTTCCAGCCTTTTACCCCAATCGGGCGGGCGTTGAGCATAATCATCGTCACGATCAACCCACGGGTTTCTCAGGGCTTCGTGCAGTCGATGGAGTTCCTGATAATCGCCCTTCTCCGCCGTTTCAATGGCCCGCTGCGCCAACCAGTTGCGTAACACCATTGCCGGGTTCACCTGCTTCATCGCCTGTTGCCGTTTCGCATCGTCGATGCCTTCAGGCTGTATACGGGCCCGATACTGCGCAAACCAGCTATCAAAGGCGGCACGATCGATAAACTCGTCGCGTAACGGGGATGCGGCGCTTAACTGTTCCGTTTCGCTCAACATACGGAAAGTACGCGTGTAATCACTACCCTCTCGCGCCATAAGTGCAAACAACGCGTTAAGCAGATCGTTATCGCCCACCTCTTGCGTAAATAACCCCAGTTTCTGACGCATGCGCGCGCCATATTCGGTGAACAATGCAAGCTGGTAGCCATCCAGGGCGTCATTCAGCGTATCGACATTGATAAAGGCTGAGAGCGACTGCGCCAGACGTTGCAGGTTCCATAACCCTACCGCCGGCTGATTCTCAAAACTGTAGCGCCCCTGATAATCTGAATGATTACAAATAAAGCCCGGCTGGTAATCATCAAGAAAGCCAAACGGACCGTAATCAATCGTCAGCCCCAGAATCGACATGTTATCGGTATTCATTACGCCATGCGCGAAACCGACCGTTTGCCAGCGCGCGATCATCTGCCCGGTGCGCGTAACCACGTCACGGAACCAGAGTGCATAGCGATCCGCTTCCTGCTGAAGATGCGGCCAGTGGTGGCGAATAACAAAATCGACCAGTTGCTGGACCTTGTCCATTTCACGACGATAGTAGAAATGCTCAAAGTGGCCGAAGCGAACGTGACTTTGCGCAATACGCATGAGCATCGCGCCCTGTTCAACGGTTTCACGCTGGATGGGCGTATCACTGGTTACAATGGAAAGCGCACGCGTGGTGGGAATACCGAGATAATGCATCGCTTCCGAGGCCAGGCTTTCACGAAGTGTGGATCGCAACACAGCACGGCCATCGCCCATCCGCGAATACGGGGTTAAGCCTGCACCTTTGAGATGCCAGTCCACCGACGTGCCGTCATCCAGTTGCTGTTCACCCAGCAGAATGCCGCGGCCATCGCCCAGTTGCCCCGCCCAGACGCCAAACTGATGGCCGCTATACACCTGCGCCAGCGGTTTCATTCCGGGGAGCAAGGCTTCTCCGCCCCACACTCCAGCGCCACGTTCAGGCGCAAAGAGAGAGGGTTCGATCCCGAGTTCATCGGCAAGTGGCGTGTTATGCCATATCAGGCGGGCATTCTGTAGCGGCGTCGGATTGAGGTCGCTGTAAAAACCTGGCAGCTCATCGCGCCAGCGAGTATTAAAAGACAGGGTCATAGGTCCTCCTGTCTGTAGTGTATGAGTTAATCCTCGTTTACACACCCGGCAATCTGCAGGGTTATTCCTGCACCAGCGTTAATAATGAGGATTCTGGTACAGCAGGCCATAGCTCACCCAGCATGCCGCTGAAACCAAAAGGTAATACACGTTCACGCGCGGATTCCGTATTAATCCCCGCAATCATGATGCTTTGGCAATAGGGTTGAATTTGGGTGGTGATGGCGCGAATAAAGGGCTCGAAGGATGCAGAAGACAGTTGTCGCTGAACAAACTGACGATCGATTACAATCCGCTGAAACAATCCAGCAAACACAGCGCGCGTAGAGGCTTCCCCCGAACCAAAGTTTGCTAACGCCAGCGGGAAGTGTTTTGCCAGAAGTGTGAGTGGATGCGTATCATCAGGCTGATTGAGCCCTGGGAAGCGTTCGCTCACCACCAGTTCGACAAACGGGTAACGTGAAACCTCGGCTGCCAGCAATGCATCCGTGAGTAAGGCGTGAACAATCGCAGGTGTAATAGCAAGCCACGCCGTCAGTTGCTGCTGAATAAAAAACAGCTGGCAGGTATTAAGCAGCGCGAGCTTTTCGCGAAATAGCACTAATTCCTCATCAGACGTCAGTTTCGGCAGGATGAGATTCGTCGGGATACGTACAGAATTCTCTACACCAATAAAATGTGCAACGACTTTCAAACCAATCAGTTTGCCATTAGCATGTCGGGCTGGGAGAAATAACAGCTCTGAACGCCATGTACGGTCAAGGGTTACAATCATTGCGACAGCCCTTCTCGATAAGTCATTTCAAGGGTCCTGAAGTCACAAAACAATAAATTTAGGTCGATTGATTTTAGTCGGATTGCTTTCATTTTCCGTTTTATTTTTGCATTCCTTCGCTGGAATGTAATGATTGTAATCGAAAATCATAGATTAATACAATCCATGCCCAGTTAACCCTCAGATTGTTAACAAAAACAATAATGAGTCGTAATTTGTTTTTTAAATACCATTAATTTAAATACGCCGAAGGGGCATCGCGCCCCTTCGTCATTTACCCATTAAATCCGCCTGGCCTGCCAAAACTTCTTGCGCCAGTATACGTTATCTAAAGAGGATCGCGTGACGCCCTGGCTGGTCGATGCATGGATAAACTGGTTATCCGTATCATAGATACCAACATGGAGGCCGCTATCCCCTGAGCCGGTCTTGAAGAAAACCAGATCGCCGGGTAGCAGATCGTCTTTATCAATTTCGGTGCCTATCTTCGCCTGCTGACGCGTTTCGCGCGGTAACTGCATTTCGAATTTATCGCGGAAAGTGGTTAAGACAAACCCGGAACAATCAATTCCACGGCGATTCATCCCACCATAGCGGTAAGGCGTACCGTGCCAGTTGCGCAACTGATCGTTTAAATTAGCAATTACGGTTATCGAATCAGATAGTCTTGGATTTGGAGGCGGTGCATGGTGACTACATCCCGCCAAAAATAAAGCCGCTATAAAAATAATCAAGAATCGCATATCCGGCGAATCCTCTCTTTTTAATTTTCCGATAATTTAGCCCGGTTACTTATTCCCTGGCAAGTAAGCAGTGATACTTAATGTTTCGCTATTGTTTTCCAGACCCGTTTCACTGCGCAACCAGCATCTGATGGCCCGCAATGTCCAGCCGTTGGAAAGAAATATTATAGGCGCTAAACAGTAAATCAGGGGTTAATACCTCAGCCGATGTTCCACTGGCGATTGATTGCCCTTTGGATAACAACCACACCCGATTAGCATGCCGCAGCGTATGATTGAGATCGTGGCTGCTCATTACTATCGCAATACCGCGAGCACGCAATGTGTCCAGCACACGATCAAGGGCTGCCTGCTGTGCGACATCGAGGCTGTTCATGGGTTCATCCAGTAGCAGCAGTTGACCATGAGGGTTACCAGATGGATGAATCTGCAGGATAACCGCTGCCAGCCGTACGCGCTGCCACTCACCACCGGAAAGCTGATTAACATGACGGCCCAGTTTATCTACCAGGCCCAGCGCTTCCGTTACCTGTGCGCAAAGCGTATGTTCAGTTTTATCATGCTGATGCAACAGCAGAAAATGCCAGACGGGCATGGCGAATGGCGGCGACTGATGCTGGGAAAGATACGCGCGCTTTTGCGCCAGCTCCAGCGAGGTCCATTCGTCTAACGGTTTACCGTTTAGCGTGACGGTGCCCTTACCGGAACTTAACCCCGCCATGCGGGTTAACAGCGTACTCTTCCCCGCGCCATTCGGCCCCACGAGGTGGATTGTCTCGCCAGCGTGAACCTCTGCGCTAAACTGCGTTAAACGCACTCCCTCACTGACGTTTTGTAGTTGCATCAGCATTGTCATTACAGAACCAGTGCTTTCTGAATCGCATTAATCAGAATCGGATCTTCCGGGGTCATATCCGGTGAGAAACGCGCGACGACGCGACCGTCGCGGCCAACGAGGAATTTCTCAAAGTTCCACAGAATGTCACCAGGCTGCGCAGGCGCACGACCTTTGCTGGCCATTTTTTCATAAAACTCGCTTCCCTTCGGCGCAATGGCTTTTGCCGCGGCGCGCGTTAAGGTCTGATAGAGCGGATGACGCCCTTCACCATTAACCTCGATTTTACTGAACATAGGGAACGTCACGCCGTAGGTGGTGCGGCAGAACGTTTTAATCTCGTCTTCACTCCCAGGCTCCTGTCCCAGGAACTGGTTGCACGGGAATCCCAGCACCGCAAAGCCTTCATATTCGAGCGACGTTTGCAGGCTTTCCAGCTGTTCGTACTGCGGGGTTAATCCGCATTTAGATGCCACATTCACGATCAACAGGACGTTCCCTCTGAAACGTTCCAGGGTCGTTTTTTCACCATCAATCGTTGTAACTTCAATGTTCAGAATTGCGTTTTCCATAATATCCTCATTAGCATATGTACTGAACGTCAGTGCCCAGAACGCAATAATAGCCAGATAAAGACCGGCGCTCCCGTGGTCGCCGTCACAACACCGATAGGAAGTTCGGCCGCCTGAAGCGCCAGCCGCGCAATGATGTCCGCCGCCAGCAACGTGCTGGCCCCTGCCAGTGCGCAAGCTGGTAGCAGCACCCGATGATCGGTCAGACCGCACAGCCGCAGCATATGCGGTACCACCAGGCCGACAAAGCCGATTGCGCCCGCCAGCGCCACGCTGACTCCAACCAGCCAGCCGGTGGCAATCACCAACAGTTTACGCCACAGCCAGATGGGGACACCCAGCTGCCGGGCTGACGTTTCGCCCAGCGCCAGTAAATTTAACGGCTGTGATTGCAGGCAAATCCATGCGATAACAGGAATCAGACCCAGCATCAGCCAGCTCTGTTGCCAGTCAACGCCGCCGAAGCCGCCCATCATCCAGTACATAAGCTGGCGTAAATCAAAAGACGTAGAGAAGTAAACGGCCCAGGTCATCAGCGCGCTGCAAATAATGCCCAGCGCCACCCCGGCTAAGAGTAGTTTACTGGTAGAAAGATGGCGTCTGGCAAAACGCATCAGAATAAAAGTAATAAGCAGCGCCCCGAGAATCGCTGACAGGCCGAGCGCCCAGCCGGGTAGCATTCCCTGCCCTAACATCACGGCGGCAATCAGCCCGACGCCTGCACCATTAGAAACCCCCAGCAGGCCAGGCTCCGCCAGCGGGTTTTCAAACAGCGCCTGCATTACGGCGCCCGACAACGCCAGCGCGGCCCCAACCAAGAGAACCGCAACGGTACGCGGCAGGCGAATCTGCCAGATAAAGAGCTTTCCGGTAGCGCTAAACCAGCTGCCAGGTGCAATCCATCGGTCTCCGGCACAGAGGCTTATCGTCAGCGCAACAAGCAGCGTGAGCGCTAGTATCATAAGCCAGCGCCGATTGCGTCGCTGCTGAAGATGTACGTAGTCCAGCATAGTAGTCCATGTGCCAGCAAGAGAGGTGTTTGATTTTACGGTGGTTCCACGTGCGGGAAAAGAAAAAAGGCCGCATAGCGGCCTTTTTGGTTAGTGCAGATTACTCTTCTTTGGGCGTCGCGTTTTCGACACGGCTTTTTAACTTCTGACCGGGTCTGAAGGTCACCACGCGCCGGGCTGTAATGGGAATATCTTCGCCCGTTTTCGGGTTACGACCCGGGCGTTGATTTTTGTCTCGCAGGTCAAAATTACCAAAACCGGAAAGTTTAACCTGTTCGCCATTTTCCAGAGCACGACGGATCTCTTCAAAAAACAGCTCAACCAGCTCTTTGGCATCCCGCTTGCTAAGCCCAAGCTTATCAAACAGATATTCTGACATTTCAGCTTTTGTAAGCGCCATAGGTTCAATCCCTCAATGATGCCTGGAATCGCTCTTTTAATGCCTCTACACACTTGGCAACGGTAGTGGCAATATCCTCTTCTTCAAGTGTACGGCTGGTATCCTGAAGGATCAGGCTGATAGCGAGGCTCTTATACCCCTCCGCAACACCCTTACCACGGTACACGTCAAATAAGTTTACGCCAACTATCTGATTTACGCCAACTTTCTTACATTCGGCCAAAACATCCGCAGCCGGTACGTTTTCTGCCACCACAACCGCGATATCACGACGGTTTGCCGGGAAGCGAGAAATCTCCTGTGCCTGAGGAACCACGCGGTCTGCGAGCTTGTTCCACTCCAGTTCGAACACCAGTGTACGACCATTGAGATCCAGTTTACGTTCCAGTTCCGGGTGAACAACCCCAATGAAACCAATACGTTCACCTTTCAGATAAATCGCCGCGGACTGGCCCGGATGCAGTGCCGGATTGGCTTCAGCTTTAAACTGAATATCAGACAGTTTACCGGTCAAATCGAGAACAGCTTCGAGATCGCCTTTTAAATCATAGAAATCAACGGTCTCTTTTGCCAGGTTCCAGTGCTCATCGTAGCGGTTGCCGCAAATCACGCCGCCCAGCATCACATCCTGACGAATGCCCAGCGGAGCCTGGGTATCCGGAACAAAGCGCAGACCGGTTTCGAAGATACGTACGCGGTTCTGCTGACGGTTCTGGTTATAGACCACGGTGGTCAGCAGGCCGCTCCACAGAGAAAGACGCATTGCGGACATTTCACTGGAGATAGGGCTTGGCAGAATCAGCGCTTCTTCGCCCGGGTGAATCAGTTGCTGCACTTTCGGATCGACGAAGCTATAGGTAATCACTTCCTGATAGCCTTTGTCATTCAGCATCGTTTTCACGCGCTTGAGCGACAGGTTAGCTTCTTTATGGCTGCCCATTACCAGACCGGCCTGCACAGGCTCGTTCGGGATGTTGTCATAGCCAAACAGACGCGCAACTTCTTCTACCAGGTCTTCTTCAATTTCCATGTCGAAACGCCAGCTCGGCGCAACGGCCTGCCACTGGTCGTTACCGACGGTCACTTCACAGCCCAGACGCTGGAGAATATCCGTCACCACGTCATCAGCAATATGATGGCCAATCAGTCGATCCAGCTTGCTGCGACGCAGGGTGATGGTCGCACGTTTTGGCAGCGTAGATTCGTTAGTGACATTGATAATCGGGCCAGCTTCGCCGCCACAGATATCCATCAGCAGGCGGGTGGCACGCTCCAGGGCTTTGTACTGCAGCGCCGGATCGACACCACGCTCATAGCGGTGAGAGGCATCCGTATGCAGACCATGGCGACGCGCGCGGCCAGTGATAGACAGCGGGTTGAAGAAGGCGCACTCCAGCAGAACGTTTTGCGTTTCGCCATTCACGCCAGAGTGTTCACCACCGAAGATGCCGCCCATTGCCAGCGCTTTGGCATGGTCGGCAATGACCAGGGTATCGGATTTCAGTTTCGCTTCGCTACCATCAAGCAGAACCAGCGTTTCGCCCTCTTTCGCCATGCGCACCACAATACCGCCTTCGATACGATCTTTATCGAATGCGTGCATCGGTTGGCCCAGCTCGAGCAGCACGTAGTTGGTGACGTCAACAACGGCGTCGATGGAACGAATACCGCAGCGACGCAGCTTTTCTTTCATCCACAGCGGGGTTGGCGCTTTGACGTTGATGCCTTTCACTACGCGACCCAGATAGCGCGGGCAGGCGTCTGCGGCTTCAACGGTGATAGGTAACGTGTCGTTGATGGTGGCAACTACCGGGGTGATTTCCGGCTCAACCAGCGGCAATTTGTTCAGTACGGCCACATCGCGGGCAACCCCGATAATACCGAGGCAGTCGGCGCGGTTTGGCGTCACGCTAATTTCGATGGTGTTGTCATCAAGTTTCAGGTATTCACGGATATCGGTACCGATCGGCGCATCAGCCGGCAGTTCGATGATACCACTATGGTCGTCGGAAATACCCAGCTCAGAGAACGAGCACAGCATGCCTTCAGATGGCTCACCGCGCAGTTTTGCGGCTTTAATTTTAAAATCACCCGGCAGAACAGCACCGATGGTGGCAACTGCCACACGCAGGCCCTGACGGCAGTTCGGCGCACCACAGACGATATCAAGCAGGCGTTCGCCGCCTACATTCACTTTTGTTACGCGCAGTTTGTCGGCGTTCGGGTGCTGACCGCACTCAACCACTTCACCCACAACCACACCGTTGAAGCTGCCCGCTACTGGCTCAACACCATCGACTTCCAGGCCTGCCATGGTGATTTGACCGGACAGCGCTTCGCTATCGATGGTCGGGTTAACCCATTCGCGTAACCACAGTTCACTGAATTTCATTGTTTTGCCCTGCCCTTATTTAAACTGTTTGAGGAAACGCAGATCGTTTTCGAAGAATGCACGTAAATCGGTGACGCCGTAACGCAGCATGGTCAGACGCTCCATACCCATACCGAAGGCAAAACCAGAGTAAACTTCTGGGTCAATGCCGACATTGCGCAACACGTTCGGGTGAACCATCCCGCAGCCCAGCACTTCCAGCCATTTACCGTTTTTACCCATTACGTCAACTTCTGCAGACGGTTCGGTGAACGGGAAATAGGACGGACGGAAACGAATCTGCAGATCTTCTTCAAAGAAGTTACGCAGGAAGTCATGCAGCGTGCCCTTCAGGTTGGTAAAGCTGATGTTTTTATCAACGATTAAACCTTCCATCTGATGGAACATCGGGGTATGCGTTTGGTCGTAATCGTTACGATATACGCGGCCCGGAGCAATGATACGAATCGGCGGCTGTTGATCTTTCATGGTGCGGATCTGTACGCCGGAGGTTTGGGTGCGCAGCAGACGCGTGGCATCAAACCAGAAAGTGTCGTGGTCAGCGCGTGCCGGGTGATGTCCTGGAATATTCAGCGCATCGAAGTTGTGGTAATCATCTTCGATTTCCGGACCGGTCGCCACGGTAAAGCCGAGCTCACCGAAGAAACTTTCAATACGGTCGATAGTACGGGTAACCGGGTGCAGACCGCCGTTTTCAATACGACGCCCCGGCAGGGAGATGTCGATGGTTTCGGCAGCCAGACGGGCGTTCAGTACTGCACTTTCCAGCTCAGCTTTGCGGGCGTTCATCGCCTGCTGAACCTGCTCTTTTGCTTCGTTAATGACCGCACCTGCTGCCGGGCGCTCTTCTGGCGGCAGATCACGCAGTGTTGTCATCTGAAGGGTCAGATGCCCTTTTTTGCCAAGGTACTCGACGCGAACGTTATCTAACGTGGCGACATCCGAGGCCTGGTTAATGGCTGCCTTCGCACTGGCAACCAGCTCTGCGAGATGTGACATGGTTTTCCTCATTGTGTCGGTGAAGACACTGGTTCGTTGGACTTAATTTTTGTGCTGCACAAACGAAAAAAGCCTCCACTGGGGAGGCTTTCAGGCGCTGTTTTTCGTTTCTTCTTTCACGCGCTAGCCTCCTGGTTTCAGGTGCTAAAGTAAAAAAAGAAGCGGAAAATAGCAGCATTCATTGCTTGCGTTACCTTGATGCATTTGGTGTTCAGTAAGCCCTTTATTGGAAAGGTAAAACGTGAAAATGTCAACAGGATTATTGTGCCTGCGTTGGATAAAGCCTCTCCCAACCTGGACCATGCGGTTTACGCAAAGGATGATCATCATCAAAGATGTAAGGTGCATCGGAAGTGATGGCATTCTTATATATTACCTCCAGTAAGCGCGGTTTAAGCGTCTGGCGATTATACTGGTAGCGAGCGTAATATCCGCCGTCGCCATTACCATTTTGCCGAAGGTTTACATAAATTAACGCATTGCGGGTATCAACTAAACGCGCGGAAATACAATAACGTTGTTCACCGCTTTCATGCGCAAAAGGAATTAATTTTGCCGTAGCGGGTAAATGGGTCTCGTCATAATCAATAAACAGGCTAAATTCATTGTAAGCTGAGACGTTGCACCACATTTGGATTAAAAAACGACCGCGTGATATGGGATGAAAAATGGGTACTGCGCCATAAATACCGGCCTCTGATGTATCGAAATCAGCCATCTCAACACGCCCGCCATATTGCTGTTCACCATCAAAATCAGCATCCATAGCCTGAGATAACGCAACGTAATACGCGTTTTCACCATTAAGCATTCCCAGCATCTCTGGTGGCCAGTTCTTAGTCTCCCTGGATTTTGGGAAAATCACGCTGCGCAGTGCATTGGCGCAACTCTTTTCATAAAGCCGTGGGTGCTCTTTAGATTCTGTGATAAGTCCGCTATCGCTACATTGCTGCACAAAATCGGTTATTGTGGAACGCGGCTGCGGCGAATGTTGCGCAAAAGCGTGACCATACAACATTCCGGCGTAGAGCAGAGTAATTCCATTTACTAAAAACTTTTGCATTTGATGACCTGCTTTGCAAAAAAAAGAGGATAAACCTTTCGGCTTATCCCCCTTTTCTTAACCTGAAGGACTCAGATTAAGCCAGAGCTGCTTTCGCTTTTTCAACCAGAGCGGTGAACGCTACTTTGTCGAATACGGCGATATCAGCCAGGATCTTACGGTCGATTTCAACAGAGGCTTTTTTCAGGCCGTTGATGAATTTGCTGTAAGAAATACCGTTCTGACGTGCTGCAGCGTTGATACGTGCAATCCACAGTTGACGGAACTGACGCTTACGTTGACGACGGTCACGGTAAGCGTACTGACCTGCTTTGATAACAGCCTGGAAGGCAACGCGGTATACGCGAGAACGCGCACCGTAGTAGCCTTTAGCTTGTTTCAAAATTTTCTTGTGACGTGCACGTGCAATTACACCACGTTTTACGCGAGCCATATGTGCTCTCCTGTATCTATTCTAATTAAAAAGTTAAAAAACGTTAACGACTTATGCGTACGGCAGGCACGCGATTACCAGGCCCAGATCGCCTTTGGAAACCATGGCTTTCGGACGCAGGTGACGTTTACGTTTGGTCGCTTTTTTGGTCAGAATGTGACGCAGGTTAGCGTGCTTGTGCTTAAAACCACCTTTACCGGTTTTTTTGAAGCGCTTAGCAGCACCGCGTACGGTCTTAATTTTTGGCATTTTAATAACTTCCACTTCGCATTGTTAATAAACGAAACAAAGGCGAATCACCCTGTGAGCCGAGGCCCACAGGAATGATTACTTGATGGCCTTACTGTTTCTTCTTAGGAGCGAGCACCATGATCATCTGGCGGCCTTCGATCTTCGTAGGGAAGGATTCGACTACTGCCAGTTCACTCAGATCGTCACGAACGCGCGTCAGCACTTCCATACCAATCTGTTGGTGGGCCATCTCACGACCGCGGAAACGCAGCGTGATCTTGGCCTTATCGCCATCTTCCAGAAAGCGAATCAGGCTGCGGAGTTTTACCTGATAATCGCCATCGTCGGTACCAGGACGGAATTTAATTTCCTTAACCTGGATAACTTTTTGCTTTTTCTTCTGTTCCTTAGAAGACTTACTCTTTTCATAAAGGAACTTGCCGTAGTCCATAATACGACAAACTGGCGGTTCGGCGTTAGGGCTGATTTCAACTAAATCTACTCCAGCTTCCTCAGCTTTTTCGATCGCTTCTCTCAGACTCACAATTCCCAGTGCTTCGCCTTCCAGACCTGTTAAGCGAACTTCCTGGGCGCGAATCTCGCCATTGATACGATTCGGACGTGCCGTTTGAACTCGTTTTCCGCCTTTAATACCTTATTCCTCCAGTTGTTGAAGACTGCGGCTGCGAATCTCTTGTTGCAGCTTCTCGATCACTTCATTTACGTCCAGGCTGCCCAGGTCTTTACCGCGGCGGGTGCGAACGGCCACTTTGCCTGCTTCCACCTCTTTATCACCACAGACCAACATATAAGGGACACGACGTAAAGTGTGCTCGCGGATTTTAAAGCCAATCTTCTCATTTCTCAAGTCTGCTTTTACACGAATGCCTGCATTTTGTAGTTTACGGGTCAATTCGTTAACATATTCAGCCTGAGAATCAGTAATATTCATGACGACGACCTGCACTGGCGCGAGCCAGGTTGGGAAGAAGCCAGCGAATTCTTCAGTCAGGATGCCGATAAAGCGTTCCATCGACCCCAGAATTGCGCGGTGAATCATTACCGGAACCTTGCGTTCGTTGTCTTCGCCTACATAAGAAGCGCTCAGACGAGACGGCAAGGAGAAGTCCAGCTGTACAGTACCGCACTGCCATGCACGATCGAGGCAGTCATACAGGGTAAATTCAATTTTCGGACCATAGAAAGCGCCTTCACCCAGTTGATACTCAAACGGGATGTTATTTTCTTCCAGCGCAACCGCTAAGTCCGCCTCAGCACGATCCCACATCTCGTCGCTACCGATACGTTTTTCCGGGCGAGTGGAGAGTTTGACGACGATTTTCTCGAAGCCAAAGGTGCTGTACATATCGTAGACCATACGAATACAGGCGTTCACTTCATCGCGGATTTGCTCTTCAGTACAGAAGATATGCGCATCATCCTGAGTGAACCCACGTACACGCATCAGGCCGTGCAGCGCGCCTGACGGCTCGTTACGGTGGCAGCTACCGAATTCTGCCATACGCAGCGGCAGATCGCGGTAGGATTTCAGACCCTGGTTGAAGATCTGAACGTGGCCTGGGCAGTTCATTGGTTTGATGCAGTATTCACGGTTCTCAGAAGAGGTGGTGAACATTGCGTCTTTGTAGTTATCCCAGTGGCCGGTTTTTTCCCACAGCACACGGTCCATCATGAACGGACCTTTTACTTCCTGGTACTGGTACTCTTTCAGCTTCGAACGAACGAACACTTCCAGTTCACGGAAGATAGTCCAGCCGTCGTTGTGCCAGAAGACCATACCCGGCGCTTCTTCCTGCATATGATACAGGTCGAGCTGCTTACCGATTTTACGGTGATCGCGTTTCGCCGCTTCTTCCAGACGTTGCAGATACGCGTTCAGCGCTTTTTTATCTGCCCACGCGGTACCGTAGATACGCTGCAACATTTTATTGTCGCTGTCGCCACGCCAGTACGCGCCTGCGGTTTTCATCAGTTTGAAGTGATGGCAGAAACGCATATTCGGCACGTGCGGACCGCGGCACATGTCGACGTATTCTTCGTGATGATACAAGCCAGGCTTGTCATCATGCGCAATGTTTTCATCAAGGATGGAAACTTTGTAGATTTCACCCCGTTTCACGAAAGTTTCGCGGGCTTCATGCCAGCTGACTTTCTTCTTGATGACATCGTAGTTTTTCTCGGCGAGCTCGTGCATACGTTTTTCGAGCGCGTCGATGTCTTCCTGGGTCAGGGTATGGTCAAGATCAACGTCATAGTAGAAGCCGTTGTCGATAACCGGACCGATCGCCATTTTTGTATTCGGCCAGAGCTGCTTAATAGCATGACCGAGCAGGTGCGCGCAGGAGTGACGAATGATCTCCAGCCCTTCTTCATCTTTCGCGGTAATCAAAGAAAGGGTTACATCGTTTTCAATCACATCAGACGCATCGACCAGTTCACCATTAACGCGACCGGCGATAGTGGCTTTTGCCAGCCCTGGACCGATATCCAGAGCCACATCCATTGGGCTTACTGCGTGGTCGTAATGGCGTTGGCTGCCATCAGGAAGAGTAATTACAGGCATGTTATGTCCTTATTTGCAGTGGTGCCCCACACGAAAGAGCACATACAAAATTAAATAAATTAACTATATCAGCAAGTTAGATGGCTTTATTTGCTTCACTCTGCAAACTGTGTACATCGGTGTATACAACATCCAAAATGTACCTACCATCACCTGCTGATAACGAGCCTCAATAGTACACGCCATTGATAATTTGTAAAAGCGCAGTGAAGCTATCTACCGCATACATTTCACGTGGTTAATCTATATGCTGCCATATTAACCAATTTCAACCCTCCCCCCTGAAGTATCTGTGAAATCCACACGGTTCTCTTTTTCTCATCCGGCTAAAAGGCACATGTAATAAGCTCAGGTCTGCTTAATACATCCTCCACAACTCGATTCCAGCATACCAAAGCTCACTATCTGCGAACGACCGAGTTCCTTGGCGCGATAAAGAGCCACATCAGCAGCACGCAGCAGGTTGTCGCTCTGGACATGTTTCGGATAACTGGATATACCTATCGATACATCTACATGACCGAGATCTGTGACACCGGAACGCAATGACTGCTCGCGAACGCCATTGAAAATTTCTGTTGCGACCTTTATAGCCCCATCTTCATCTATACCCGTCAGCAGCACCAAAAATTCTTCACCACCGTAACGAAAAGCCAGACCGTTATCATTGATAACGCGTTTAATGACTGAGGCAACACTCCTGATGACCGCATCGCCCGCTTCGTGGCCAAATCGATCATTAATGCTTTTGAAATGATCGATATCTATCATCAAACAACTAACAGGCGCCTTATTGTTAACAGCCGCGCTAATCTGGGTACGCAATGTATCATCGAGATGGTGTCGATTACGTAAACCGGTGAGCGGATCGTAGAGTGCTTTCTCAAGCAGCTCATCGCGTAAACGTTGATTCGCAAGCGCAAGTGCGAGCGCTTCAGCCATCAACTCAAGATACGCACGGTAAGGCGCGGTTCCAGCGTCGATATTCTGGAAAGAAAGCAGGCCTATAGCCTCACCCTGAGCAATCAATGGGATACATAAGCTGTCATTTTGACAAGCGCCTTGCAGGTGATAACACGCAATATCCGGCCCTCCGCTCACTGGCGGATGACTCTGTCCGCGGCGTATCGCCCAGCATTGGTCCGGATGGAAAGCACTGGCCTTACCATTAGGTGAAAGCCATTCGGCTACACAGTGAGTCTGGCGAGACTCTGGTTTAAGAATATATAGACGCCCAGGGACATTTGGCGCGATGTTAGGCGCAAAGCGTTGTGCAACATTGATAACGTCAGCAAAGTTCTCGCAACCTTGTAAACGTTGAGTCATGCGAGCAAGTAATTCTCTTATCGCCCAGTTGGCATCGCGTTCCTTCTCTAATTGTTGCCGCGCAAGTCCATTCTCACGAAAAATTCGAATAGCGTGTGCCATATCGCCGATTTCATCAATCTGGTTGAAGTCAGGTGTTTCAACGGCATAATCCTGGGATGCCAGACGATTGACTACGTCACTAAGCCGCACAACCGGGCGTAATACGCGATATTTCAAGATAAAGCCGAGTACGAATAAAAAAAGGAGAGCCGTTAATCCCACCATGACTTCTGATACGACGCGTAACGTGCGGGAAATCTGGGTGGCATCGACTATGGCATCTATCGCGCGATTGTCTATCATCTGCCTGAATCTATCGATTTTGTCTTGTGCCCGGTCCAATTGTTGTTCATAGACTTTGGAGTACAGCAAGGCAACCGCTTGCGGCTCTGCACCTCGGTCCATGTAATCAAGAGCCGTTCGCTGCTCATCTTTGAGCGAGTTAATGATTTGAAGCCCCTCATGGAGTTGCGTCAATTCTTCACCTGATGCGCCAACGTCCCTAAGTTTTGCCAGACGATCCTGAACCGTTACTTCCGTTTGTTTCTTTTTATTATAGGCACTTAGGGCATCAGGATCTTTGGCGACAACATATAATCGAGCTAAGTCGGACAGTGACCAGACATCAACAGCTAATTCGTTAGTTAACTGATCAAACAATTGCCTTTGCGCAACCGCTTCACGCTCTCGATTGTCTGCGGAGGAGGCCATGAACATTACTATCCCTGAAGCCAGAGTTAGACAGACCGTCGCGCCGTAAGCCCAGTTAGTAATGGTAGCTATACGCACCTGTGAATTCCTTCTGCGAAAGATACTTATTTGTCATGATTGAAATTATAGGAAACTCTTGATAAGCCGTGAGAAAAAAGATGGACCGGAGAGCCTGGGAAATGAGATTTGAATGGTGAGAGTTAACCTTTACCTCTTATTTATTTCGAAAAAGCTTCTATACATTTCTATCTGAACAAGAAAATCAATAATCCCTTAGCACATTATGCATGGTAAATTAGCCGCATTAATGAATAGAGTATTTGTTAGAAAAAGATAAGTAGTTATGCATTGAGTCAATTCTCAAGCCAATGTAATCAAATCTTTCAATCCCAATGCCTGTAACGTAATGACATCTTAACGCGCGAGACTGAAGAAGCGTAACCAATATTAACCTATAGTTATTATCAATAAAACCAAGTAATTCATCGCCACTCAAGCCGCTATGAACTTTTTTTATAAAAGATAGCGTCCACGCGCGAGTTTGGTTGACGTGCTCGACACGGATAGGATTACCCGCATTTATTGCACAGGTGACACCGACAGTCCTTTCAGCATAGGGATATGATTTCATCTCTATGACTTTAGAAATACCATATTTTCTTTTAACGCTAAGGAGATCGAGCAGGTGCTCGACAGAGACGAGGGCACCAGACTCATCACCCAAACCATTTGCATTTAACGAATCACGTAAGTCAATACAATGTCGCAATGCAGATAACAGCAGATACTCATTCGTGACATCTTTCATGCTTCCCTCTCAAGGTGAATGGAAGCAGTACATTCAGTCAGTTTTATGCTTCTTTAGTTAACTGTAACCTACATTGAAAAATCTGAGAAGAATTAACTAAAAATTTACATAACGAGAACGCAAATGTTTCAAAAAGCGACGATATATGGCAGTGCATACGAGATCCATGTTTCTTAATGAGTCTGTTTTTCGTCACAAGCAAAGGTTTGCAAATGTGGAAACAACTCAAGTGAAATCAATACCCGGCTTTCTCTCATCATCAACACTTCCCTGCCGCTGCATGGCGGCGCGATTAAGATTTTACAACAAAAACAAGGCACTATAGTAATAATCGTTTTATTGCTGTAGCGTAATGCGTTCCTTTGACAACATTTTCACATTGCGAATGTGTTTATTTTATGTTGGGAAATATACTTTCCGATATGAATGCGTTATCATTACGTCCCAACTCGCCTGACTGGAGGGGTTATCCCCGACATCAAATTTAAGTGTCCGGTTTGCTCAGGAAAAACGTTCTTGTTCACCACGTTTAAAGCTGATTCAAACCAACCTCATGGTGCAGTATGTTCTCTTTGTGGAACACAACTCACTGCCATTTCATGCATACCAAAACTTCGCAGGAAGCGGTGGACCAAAAGAGTGCCGTGACGTAACTCGTTGAGCTTATACCAATGCCCGTTCTCTCCTGAGCAAAAATTGAGATTGTTAATGACTACAGCGTTGATATGCTCACTTTAATCAGGAGAGACATTAAATGATTTTTCCTGTGTAGTGGGGCCAAACCCACCTTGTTCAGCGATAACCGAACAACTCGCAGCAGCCACAAGCGTTAACACAATCCAAATTTTCATCATTTATCCCCAGTGATTTGGTCAAAAAAATAATTCTGGCACACAAAATGAAAATTGCATGATTTTTGAAAAAAACAGGATTTTTCCAGGCGGTTTCAGGCATCACTTCAACACAACGGCTTTAATGCGTCATAAATTGGTCTGATCGGTACTGCTGGCAAAGCGCGCGATTAACACTTCAATCGGAGTAATAACCCTGGCTGACTAATGGTTGGGAATAAAAAATTTAGCAAACCTTTATTTACGGATAACTCTGAAGATTAACCACAGATAAGCTAAAACTCAAAAAAAAGAAAAACCGGTACATCTCTACCCGGTTTTTTCAGACCACCAAATAATAAGGAATGCTTATTAATAAGGCGTGATGTTATCAGGACCACTCACCCGCGACCAGGGTATGCACATTGAAAGCATCATCCATTGAATGGCCAGTGGACTGAGAGCCTGGCGCGATGTTTGAGCCGGCTTCAACGTCGTGTGCGGAAGTGATTCCGATTTGCTGGGTTGCAGGTGTACTGGCAGAAGGCGTTGCAGGTTCAGCGGCAAATACACCGAATGAAAGTGCAGACAGCACAGCTGCTGCTGTTGCGATTTTAATATTTTTCATAATGGTTATTCTCTGGTTTGATTAGCACTTTTGAATCCAGGCGTCATTATCGCCCTTGTTAACAAGTGTAGATCCAGATCACATTTTTGACCAGCCCCATTATTTAGCTTTTCGTGTCAAATCAGGTAAAAATATATCAACAAGGTTAATTATGGAGATATTATGAAGAAATCTTATTTTTTATTAAATTTAAAACGCTGTTGATAATTTAATAATACAGAGGGGCGATATTTCTGGCAAACAGGCCGGTGGAACCCGGCCTGTTTAAAATTACATTTTATAACCGAGGGAAAGCGTGGTCCGTCTGTCTGTGTGTTCTGGCGCCGTCGCTGGTGGCTCTGAGTTCCAGGTAACGTTGTAGGCAACCTTAAGACCAAAGTGCTCGTTGATGGCGACATTCAGGGCGCTTTCAGAGTTCACCGTTGTGTCGTCTGAACCAAACACAGAAACACCCTGCGTAAATTTCGCCGTATCGGTCATCTGCCAGGCATAAGAGCCTGAAGCATAGCCTAAGGCCTGGGTTTCAGTTTCATCATTGGTGTACTTGTCATAACGAACACCCGGACCGAATTCAAAACGGAAACTGTGCACTGGCCCATTGAGGAACTGACGACCATAACCGGCCGTAAACACGTCGCGCTCGCGATAACCATTATAGCGGTCGGTCAGCCAGCTGGCCTGTCCGAATAAATAGTCTGCATCCGTCATGTTATAACGGCTACGTCCCCCTACAGCATATTTTTCAGAAGATCGCTCATCATTAGAAGAGGTATTGCTGGCATTCCCCCACAGAGACCAGGCGGTGGTATTACCATACCAGGTTAAAGTGGAGTCAGCGGTCAGTGAGGAACTCTTGGTGTTACCCGACTGGGCGAGATAGCCCGCATTAACAGCGCCTTCAAAAGGCTTCTTCGCGGAGGAAGGGTCATCCATGACAGTAAAAACGGAATCATCGGCAGCTGCATACATTGACGCAAACACGCCACCCAGCAGCATCACAGCCGCGGGTACTGTCTTCAAAAGCTTCATTTATTAAGAGTCCGTACAACAAAAAAAGAGACCTTTACGGTCCCGGAAACTTTCGTGAGGATCAACGACAGGCGGTCCATTGAAAGGTAACAAATTATAAAAAGCGCCGCATAACATAGCAATGAATTCTTCTTTCATTTTTTGAATAAGAACGATCTCAAAACGTGCTTTATTTCATATAGATATTCGCACGTAAAGCTTTCCATTTTATTGAAAATTATAGTGTTGTAACTTTCACTCTCGCCTGTTCGGTGCCAGACTTACATTCTTGCTGAGACAAGTCTGGCCTTAGGGTCATAAAGGGAGGTAATAGTAATGGTTAAGATTTATACGCTCACATTCGCCCCTTCTCTCGACAGCGCCACTCAGACGCCGCAAATTTACCCAGAAGGGAAACTCCGTTGTAGCTCACCGGTCTTTGAACCTGGCGGCGGTGGAATTAACGTCGCCCGCGCGATTACTTTTTTAGGTGGAAAGGCTACGGCGATTTTTCCCATAGGCGGCGCGACGGGTGAACATCTCGCCACCCTGCTAACTGAAGAACACGTTCCGGTAGAATGTGTTGAGGCGCGAGAATGGACACGCCAGAATCTCCACGTCCATGTGAACACCAGCGGGGAGCAATACCGCTTCGTCATGCCTGGCGCTACGCTGCATGAGGACGAAATTCGTAAGCTCGAAGAGAAAGTCACCCAAATTGAAGCCGGTTCACTGCTAGTGATAAGCGGCAGCCTTCCCCCCGGCGTTAGCCTTGAACGCTTTGTCGCATTAATTAAGTCAGCACAACAGCATGGCGTACGTTGCGTTGTTGATAGCTCCGGCGATGCACTGGCCGCCGCGCTGGATATCGGCAACATTGAGTTAGTCAAACCGAATCAGAAAGAGCTTAGCGCATTGGTGCAACGCGATTTAACTCAGCCAGATGATGTGCGCAAAGCAGCTGAAGAGATTATTCGTAGTGGAAAAGCTGCACGGGTAGTCGTGTCCCTCGGCGCTCAGGGCGCACTTGCCGTCGATGCAAAAAACTGCGTTCAGGTCGTACCGCCGCCGATAAAGAGTCAGAGTACCGTTGGCGCGGGTGACAGCATGGTCGGTGCAATGGTATTAAAACTGGCGGAAAATGCCGGGCTTGAGGAGATGGTGCGTTACGGCGTTGCCGCCGGGAGTGCAGCCACGATTAATCAGGGCACGCGTCTCTGCTCTCATGAAAACACGCAGCGAATCTTTGATTATCTGTCGCAGAATAAATAATAGCATCCGGCCCGGAATCTCCGGCCGGGTCGCGAAATCGCGCCAATCGACTATGCTAAAAAAATTCTATTGTTAACAATGAGGTGAATTATGAGCGGTGATATCGCCCGTTACGTCGTGACGATTAAATTTCAGGAAGAGACGCTGACTGAGCTTAATGAACTCAATAATCATCTGACCCGAGCCGGATTTACGCTTACACTCACGGATGATGACGGAAAAGTACATGAACTGGGCACCAACACATTCGGACTGGTTAGCCCGCTAAAAGATCAGGAAATTAAGGAGTTAGTGAGCGGCCTTGCCGATGCGGCTATCGACAAACCTGTTGATATTGACGTAATCACATTCGAGCAGTGGCTGAAAGATCAATAAATGCTGTTGCGGCATTTTAACTCCTGGTTGTGCGTTAGTTCGAGTTTTTGCACCGCATTTGTGCGCTAACCTTATGATCTGGCAGAAAACATGGGGAGAGACATCATGTGGCAAGCGATCGGTAACCTGTTAAGTGAACAACTCGGCAAAGGTGAAATCGAGCAGCGCGACGAACTGCCAGGCGGAGAAATCCACGCCGCATGGCATATTCGCTACGCAGGCCGCGATCTCTTTGTAAAATGCGATGAACGCGAGCTACTGCCCATCTTCACGGCGGAAGCTGATCAGCTCGAACTCTTGTCCCGTAGTAAAACCGTGGCGGTGCCGAAAGTTTACGCCGTCGGTTCAGACCGCGATTACAGCTTCCTGGTGATGGAATATCTCCCTCCCCGTCCGCTAGACGCACACAACGCATTCTTACTGGGGCAACAAATAGCGCGCCTCCATCAATGGAGCGACCAGCCGCAGTTTGGCCTCGACTTTGATAACGATCTCTCCACCACGCCACAGCCGAACGCCTGGCAGCGCCGCTGGTCGACCTTTTTCGCCGAGCAGCGAATTGGCTGGCAGCTGGAACTGGCTGCGGAAAAAGGGATGGAGTTTGGCGATATTGATGCCATTGTCGATCACGTTCAGCAACGCCTGAGCTCACATCAGCCGCAGCCTGCGTTATTGCATGGCGATTTGTGGTCCAACAACTGCGCGCTCGGCCCGAACGGCCCTTATATCTTCGATCCTGCCTGCTATTGGGGTGACCGTGAATGCGACCTGGCGATGCTGCCGCTGCATCCGGAGCAGCCGCCGCAAATCTATGACGGCTACCAGTCCGTTTCACCGCTGCCGGCCGATTTTCTTGAACGCCAGTCGGTCTATCAACTTTATACTTTGTTCAACCGGGCAATTCTGTTCGGAGGGCAGCATCTGGTGATTGCACAGAAAGCGCTGGATAACGTACTGGCCGCGTAGACCCAAAAGCGAAAGCCCCCGATTATCGGGGGCTTTATGATTAGTTCATCTGTACGCCTTTGAGACGGAATTCAATGTTCATGATCAAACCGTTACCTGGCTTGCCGGCTTCGTAGCGCCATTTCCGCATCGCCGCTTTCACGTCACGTTCGAACATATTCGACGGTTGCGCGGAAAGAATTTCAACGTTTTCCACTCGACCATCTGCCGTCACATCAAATTTCACGCGGACTTTACCTTCAATACGTAGCGCCAGTGCGCGAGACGGATAGCTTGGCTGTGAGCGATTTAACGCTTTCGGCCCCGCCGGTGCCGTGATCGTCGGCTTGCTGGTGCCCGTTTGGTTATTGGCAACAGAGCGTACTGGTGGCGCATCGTTGGTGGTCGTCGATAATGGACGGTTTTCAACCGGCTTCACTTCCGGCTTACGCTCTTCAACCTTTTTCACCGGCTTAGGTTTCGGTTTTGGCTTCGGCTTAGGTTTCGGTTTTTCAATGACCACCGGCGCTTCTTTTGGCGGTTCGGGAACCACTTCCGGTTCGGGCTCGGGTTCAGGTTCGGCTACGGGTTGTGGCGGCTGAACGGCCTGAGGCGGCTCGAGGTCGGAAGGCGCAACCATAGTAATGGAAATCGGCTGAGCGGGTGCGGGCAGTTCAATAACCTGATGTACCGAGGTGTAAAGCAGGCCCGCCACGACGGCACCGTGAATACCAACGGACAGCAATGTTGGCCACGGAAAGCGGCGAGGTAAATCAAGGGTCATTGAAGTCATAATCGTTACTGTTGAAAAATGATGAGTGTGATTTTAAATGCAAATAGCAATCATATTCAATAAGGCATCTTATCTTCCGTCAAGTTTCCGCCGCTTTTGCTGAAAAAAAGCACGCCCGTCCACCCTGCTTTATCATTGTTTTAACTTTGCATTGCAGTCGTTGCCGCTTTCACTTACCGTAATTTACAGCTAACTAAAACAGGAGTTCTGCCCGTGCTTTACGTCATTTACGCTGAAGATTACGCCGACACCCTTGAGAAACGTCTGTCCGTCCGCCCGGCTCACCTGGCCCGTTTACAACTGCTGCATGATGAAGGTCGTCTGCTGACAGCGGGCCCGATGCCTGCAGTTGATAGCAACGATCCTGGCGCTGCAGGTTTCAGCGGCTCAACGGTCATTGCTGAGTTCGAATCACTGGAAGCGGCGCAGTCCTGGGCACAGGACGACCCGTATGTGGCGGCGGGCGTGTATGAACGCGTGACCGTGCGTCCGTACAAAAAAGTATTCTGAGTCCAGAAAAACATCGGGCACCGCAAGCGGTGCCCTTTTTGCCATTAAAGATCGTATATGGCGTACAGCAAGCAATTACGCTGTCGCCCGACCAGGCATTTTCTGATGGAGTGGATACGCATATTACGGCGCGATTGCGCTTCCAGCCAACGGGCTTTGCGGCGGCTCGCCTGACGCAACATTCGCCAACGCCCCACTTCCGGTCTACTACGCTTCATTTCTACCGCTCTTATCGAAGAAGAGCCGTCATTATACCCCCGGTAAATCGGCTTACCAGCGCTTTTCCCTCGCGTTTTTATTTGCCAGATGAATCCTGATGCGTAAACTCATAACAAACGCTTTCAAAAGGACTTTCTGACTATGACAACCTTTTACACCGTCGTGAGTTGGCTGGCTATTCTGGGGTACTGGTTGTTAATTGCGGGGGTAACGCTGCGTATTCTGATGAAACGCCGCGCGGTTCCTTCGGCAATGGCATGGTTGCTGGTCATCTACATTCTACCGCTGGTCGGTATTATCGCCTATCTCTCGGTGGGCGAGCTTCATCTTGGGAAACGCCGGGCCGAGCGCGCACGTGCGATGTGGCCTTCCACCGCGAAATGGCTGAACGATCTCAAGGCTTGCAAACATATTTTCGCGGAAGATAACAGTCCGGTCGCCTCTTCTTTATTTAAGCTTTGCGAACGTCGCCAGGGCATTGCGGGCATGAAGGGAAACCAGCTTCAGCTACTGACCAGTTCGGACGACGTAATGCAGGCGCTGATCCGCGATATCCAACTGGCACGCCACAATATTGAGATGGTCTTTTACATCTGGCAGCCTGGTGGCATGGCCGATCAGGTTGCGGAATCACTGATGGCGGCGGCGCGACGCGGCGTTCACTGCCGATTGATGCTCGATTCTGCGGGCAGCGTCGCCTTCTTTCGCAGCCCATGGGCGGCAATGATGCGAAACTCAGGTATCGAAGTGGTTGAGGCGCTGAAAGTTAACCTGATGCGTGTCTTCCTCCGCCGCATGGATTTACGCCAGCATCGCAAAATGATCATGATTGACAACTACATTGCCTACACCGGCAGTATGAATATGGTCGATCCGCGCTTCTTTAAACAAGATTCCGGCGTGGGTCAGTGGGTTGATCTTATGGCGCGAATGGAAGGCCCGGTCGCCACCGGAATGGGTATTGTTTATTCCTGCGACTGGGAAATCGAAACAGGCAAGCGTATTCTGCCTCCTCCGCCCGATACCAATATCATGCCATTCGAAGAAGCCAGCGGGCACACGATTCACACCATTGCCTCTGGCCCGGGTTTCCCGGAAGATTTGATCCACCAGGCGCTGCTCACCGCCACCTACGCGGCGCGCGAGTATCTGATTATGACCACCCCCTACTTTGTGCCGAGCGACGACCTGCTGCATGCTATCTGTACCGCCGCACAGCGCGGTGTGGACGTCAGCATTATCCTGCCGCGTAAGAATGACTCGGTACTTGTCGGCTGGGCCAGCCGCGCATTCTTTACCGAGCTGCTGGCGGCTGGCGTTAAAATTTATCAGTTTGAAGGCGGCCTGTTGCACACGAAAAGCGTGCTGGTCGATGGCGAATTAAGCCTCGTGGGGACCGTTAACCTGGATATGCGCAGCCTGTGGCTTAACTTCGAAATTACGCTGGTGATCGATGACGCCGGTTTCGGTGGCGATCTCGCGGCGGTACAGGATGATTATATCTCCCGCTCTCGCCTGCTGGATGCCCGTTTATGGGTAAAACGCCCGTTCTGGCACCGCATCGCCGAGCGACTGTTTTACTTCTTTAGCCCGTTGCTGTAAAACGTGCCCATCAGATGTTAAACAGGTAATCATCATGGATATGGATTTAAACAATCGCCTGACCGAAGACGAAACGCTCGAACAGGCTTACGATATTTTTCTCGAACTGGCGGTTGATAACCTCGATCCCGCGGATGTCATTCTGTTTAACTTACAGTTTGAAGAGCGTGGCGGTGCAGAGTTATTTGACCCGTCAGAAGACTGGCAGGATCACGTTGATTTCGATTTGAATCCGGACTTCTTCGCCGAAGTGGTCATTGGCCTTGCCGATACCGACGGTGGCGAAATTAACGATATCTTTGCGCGCGTCCTGTTGTGTCGCGAGAAAGACCACAAGTTGTGCCACATTCTCTGGCGCGAATAAGATGTGTGAAGGGGCAGCCAGCGCTGCCCCTTTTTTATGCTTCCGGTAGTTTCCCACCGCATGCTTTACAATATTTCGCGGCGGTTTCATGCCCACTCTGCTGGCAATCCGGGCAAATTCTTGCCAACTGACGTTTAGCGATTTCACCGCTCATTTGCGAGGTAATAATGCCAGTCGGAATCGCAATAACGGAATAACCAATCAAAATCAGCAGCGATGCGACGGCCCGACCAGGCGCCGTATGCGGCGTGATATCACCGTAACCTACGGTTGTTACAGTAACAATAGCCCAGTAAACCGAGGTGCTTAAGGTAGTGAAGCCATTCGCCGGCCCTTCAATGCCGTACATTAATGCGCCCGCGACAACCATCACAATCGAGATAAATGCGTAGAACAGAATGAGCTGATGACGCGATTTTACAATCGCTCCCCAGATGCCACTTAATGCGGGCATCAGGCGTAATAATTTCAGAATACGCAGCACGCGAATAACGCGCATTGCTCGCCAGGCAAAAAGGTAATCGATGCCAATTTGCGGCCAGAGCATTATCACGTAAAACGGTAAAATAGTGGCAAGGTCGATAACCCCCCAGAGACTAAAAACATAGCGCGCAGGCTGCGGCCAACTGAATACACGCAACAAATATTCGAGGGTAAATACCAGCGTGAAGAAGACTTCCACCCATACAAAAAGGTGCCATTCATCGTACGTCAGGTGATAAGTGGTTCCGACGCCTGATTCAATAAAAATCACCAATACGCTTAACAGGGCAAATAACCCGCACAGCGCTTCAAAACGCCGGGCAGAACGCCGATTATGGTCGAATAGCGCGTGATATATCCGTCGACGAAATGTTTGCATAACCAACACGTTTTAACCTCATAAGAAAAAGGGCTGACAATTGTCAGCCCTTGCGATTATAACGGGTCTACCTTCAGGCAGGAAACCGCGTGCCGGAAGCGGCCCTCCAGCACCGGTCGGGTTTTCGCACACTCCGGCCCGGCTATCGGGCAGCGGGTGCGGAAGACACAGCCCGACGGTGGGTTAATCGGCGACGGCAGTTCCCCCTCCAGCAACTGAATGGTTTTCTGCTTTTCCAGATCCGGATCGGGCACCGGCACCGCCGACATCAGCGCTTTGGTATAAGGATGCAGCGGATTGTGGTACACCTCGTCATAGGTCCCCAGTTCCACCGCATGACCCAGATACATCACCAGCACGCGGTCGGAAATATGTTTCACCACCGCCAGATCGTGGGCGATAAAAATTAACGACAGGCCCATTTCGCGCTGCAACTGCTGCAACAGATTCACCACCTGCGCCTGAATCGACACATCCAGCGCCGAAACGGGTTCATCGCAAATAATCAGTTTTGGTTCAAGGATCAGCGCACGCGCGATGCCAATGCGCTGACACTGACCGCCGGAGAATTCATGCGGATAGCGGTTAACCAGGTTCGGCAACAGCCCCACTTTCATCATCATCGCTTTCACCCGATCGCGCACTTCCTGGCGCGGCATTTTCGGATGATAAGTGCGCAGCGGCTCGGCAATAATTTCACCAATGGTCATGCGCGGGTTGAGCGAGGCGAGTGGATCCTGGAAAATCATCTGAATATCACTACGCACGTCGCGCCATTCTTCCGGCTTCATGCCCAGCAAATCTTTCCCAAGCCAGGCCACGCGGCCATCGGTGGCTTTCACCAGGCCGATAATCGCACGCGCAAAGGTCGATTTTCCGCAGCCAGACTCCCCCACCACGCCCAGCGTTTCCCCTTCGTACAATCGCAGCGTCACACCATCAACGGCTTTCAGGGTTTTGGACGGTTGCCAGAACCACTGTTTACCATCTTTAATATCAAAGTGGACTTTTAAGTCGGCGATTTCGAGCAGAATTTTTCTATCTTCAATGACGGCGTTCATACCAGTTCCCCCACAGGCTTAAAGCAGGCGCGCAAGCGACCCGGCGCAAATGGCTCCAGCGGCGGCGCGCTGCTGCAAATTTCCATAGCATGTGGGCAGCGTGGCTGGAATGGACACCCTTTCGGCAAACGAAGCAGGTTCGGTGGGTTACCCGGAATGGTCAGCAACGATTCGCCTTCGGCATCAAGGCGCGGTACCGCATTCAGCAGGCCAATAGAGTAAGGATGCGCCGGGTGATAGAACACATCACGCGCGTTGCCATATTCCATGGTGCGCCCGGCGTACATCACCAGCACTTTATCGCAGATACCCGCAACGACGCCGAGATCGTGGGTAATCATGATAATCGCGGTATTGAACTCGCGCTTTAGCTCGTTGAGCAGCGTCATGATTTGCGCCTGTACTGTAACATCCAGCGCAGTAGTGGGTTCATCGGCAATCAGCAGCTTAGGCCGACACAGTAATGCCATTGCGATCATCACGCGCTGGCGCATGCCGCCAGAAAACTCATGCGGATACATTTTCATGCGCTTACGCGCTTCCGGCATTTTTACTGCATCAAGCATTTTGACCGACTCTTCAAACGCTTCGGCCTTGCTCATGTTTTTGTGCAGCACAAGGACTTCCATCAACTGCTCACCGACACGCATATACGGGTTCAGTGAGGTCATGGGGTCCTGGAAGATCATCGAGATTTGCTCGGCACGCAGTTTATTCAGCGCGTGTTCAGGCAGGTTAAGGATCTCTTTACCGTTAAAGGTGGCCGAACCGCCAATTCGCCCATTGCCCGCCAACAGCCCCATCAGGGCAAAGGCGGTTTGCGATTTGCCGGAACCGGACTCACCGACGATGCCCAGAGTTTCCCCGGCGTGCAGATTAAAGTTGAGGTCGTTCACCGCCGTCACATCGCCATCGGGCGTTTTAAACGTCACGCGCAGATCTTTTACATCCAGCAGCAGGCCCGTTTGCGCCTGCGTTTGCGGCGCTTTAGCCGTATCAATTACGCTCATCACGGCTCTCCTTAACGGTCTTTCGGGTCGAGGGCATCACGCAGGCCATCGCCGATAAAGTTGAAACAGAACAAAGTGACCACCAGGAAACCCGCCGGGAACAGCAGCAACCATGGAGACACTTCCATCGAGTTGGCGCCGTCGCTCAGCAACGCGCCCCAGCTGCTCAGCGGCTCCTGGGTACCCAGCCCCAGGAAGCTAAGGAAAGATTCAAACAGAATCATGCTCGGAACCAGCAGCGATGCGTAAACCACCACCACGCCAAGCACGTTCGGCACAATGTGGCGCACTACGATGCTGCCAGTAGAAACACCGCCGACCTGTGCGGCTTCGATAAACTCTTTGCGTTTCAGGCTGAGCGTTTGCCCACGGACGATACGCGCCATATCCAGCCAGGAGACCATACCGATAGCCACGAAAATCAACAGGATGTTCTGACCAAAGAAGGTCACCAGCAGGATAACGAAGAACATAAACGGGAAGGAGTTAAGGATTTCCAGCAGGCGCATCATGACCGAGTCGACTTTGCCGCCAAGGTAACCGGACAGCGAACCGTATAGTGTGCCGACAATCACCGCCACCAGCGCCGCGGCAATTCCGACCATCAGAGAGATACGTCCACCAATCGCCACACGCACCAGCAGGTCACGCCCGGAGGAGTCAGTACCAAAGTAGTGACCGGACTCCATATCTGGCGCACTCGACATCATGCCCCAGTCCGTATCGAAATAGGAGAACTGCGACAACATCGGCGCCAGGCTGACGAACAGAGCGATCAGCACTAATACCGCCAGGCTGGCAACCGCTGCACGGTTATGCATAAAGCGACGGCGCGCATCCTGCCACAGGCTGCGACCTTCAACATCCAGTTGTTCACTGAAGTTCTCCAGCGCCTCGCTATTTTTCTTACTCAATATCATGGCGAACTCCAGACTCAGTAACGGATTTTAGGGTCAATCACGGCGTAAAGCACATCCACGACCGCGTTAAACAAGATAGTCAGCGCGCCGACCAGAATGGTCAGGCTCAGCACCAGCGAATAATCGCGGTTCAGCGCCCCGTTGACGAACAGTTGCCCAATCCCCGGCAGGCCATATATGGTTTCGATGACCATTGAACCGGTGATGATGCCGACAAACGCGGGCCCCATATAGGAGAGCACCGGCAGCAACGCAGGTTTTAAGGCGTGACGAAAAATAATCCGCCGCATCGGCAGGCCTTTGGCGCGCGCGGTGCGGATAAAGTTGGAGTGCAGCACTTCGATCATCGAGCCGCGGGTGATACGCGCGATACTGGCGATATAGGCCAGAGACAACGCCACCATCGGCAGGATCATAAATTTCAGCGCCCCGCCGTTCCAGCCTCCGCCGGGAAGCCATTTCAGCGTAATCGCGAAGATCATCACCAGCAACGGCGCAACGACAAAACTGGGTATCACCACTCCGGTCATGGCGATACCCATTACCGAATAGTCCCATTTGGTGTTTTGTTTAAGCGCCGCAATCACACCCGCTGTAACGCCTAATACCACCGCCAGAATAAAGGCGGCTGCTCCTAATTTCGCCGATACCGGGAAGCTGCTCGCCACCAGATCGTTAACCGAATAATCTTTATATTTAAAAGAGGGTCCGAAATCGCCGTGCGCCAGTTGCTTCAGGTAACTGAAGTATTGCGTGGTGATGGGATCGTTTAAGTGGTATTTCGCTTCAATGTTCGCCATGACTTCTGGCGGTAAGGTGCGCTCACCGGTGAAGGGACTTCCCGGCGCAAGGCGCATCATAAAGAATGAAATGGTAATAAGAATAAATAGCGTCGGAATCGCTTCCAGACAGCGACGAAGTATAAATTTCAACATTGCCCGTACCTTTTGGCCAGTGCCTTCAATAATGCGATAAGCGAGACACCGTGAGACAGGACGAGCCTGCCTCACGTATTGCCATTAGTGCTTCACAATGTACATATTTTTAGTATACGTATTATCCATTGGGTCTTTGCCGGTATAACCGCCAACCCACGGTTTCACCAGACGGGCGTTCACGTAGTAATAAACCGGAACTATCGCACTGTCTTTATCCAGTTGCTGCTCTGCTTTATCGTACAGCGCCGTACGCTGTGCCTCGTCGGTAGCTTTCAGCGTTTCCGCCATAATGCTGTCGAATGCCGGGCTCTTATAGTGCGGGGTATTCATCGAGCTATTAGAAAGCATCATATTAAGGAAGGATGTCGGTTCGTTATAATCGGCACACCAGCCCGCACGCGCTACATCAAAGGTTCCCTGATGACGTGTATCGAGGAAGGTTTTCCACTCCTGGTTGACCAGTTTAACATTGACGCCGATATTTTTCTTCCAGATTGAAGAGGCGGCAATAGCCAGTTTCTTATGCAGATCGGACGTGTTGTACAGCAGGTTAATGGTTAACGGTTTGTCTGCCGTATAGCCCGCTTCCGCCAGCAGTTTTTTCGCTTCTTCATTACGTTTATCCTGGCTCCAGCTAAACCACTCTGGCTGCGTTAATTTCGCGCCATCGGTGTATGGCGGAGTGAAGCCAAATGCCGGTTTATCGCCCTGCGCTTTTACTTTATTGACGATAATGTCGCGGTCCATACCCAGCTTCAACGCGGTACGTACGCGCACATCGGTAAATGGCGCCCGTTGGTTATTAATTTCGTAGTAATAGGTGCACAGATACGGATCGACGTGAACTTCGTCAGGGATCTCTTTTTTCAGTTTCTGGAACAGTTCAATCGGCATGTTGTTATAGGTCATGTCAATTTCACCGCTGCGATAGCGGTTAACGTCGGTCACTTCAGAAGAAATAGGCAGGTAGGTAACCTGATTAATGACAGTTTTGGCGTTATCCCAGTAGGTGGGGCTACGTTCAAGTACAATTCGCTCGTTGACCACCCAGTCTTTTAATTTATAAGCGCCGTTGGTCACGATGTTCGCAGGCTGGGTCCATTTCTCCCCAAATTTCTCTATGGCGGCTTTAGGAACCGGAGAGGTTGACGGGTGCACCAGCAGTTTATAAAAGTACGGAACCGGTTCACTTAAGGTGACTTCTAAGGTGTGGTCATCAACGGCTTTCACACCCAGATCGGTAATCGGTTTTTTCCCTTCGAGGATGCCATCAATATTGGCGATATGGCCATATTGCAGATAGCTGGCGTATGGGGATGCCGTTTTCGGGTCAACCGAACGCTGCCAGCTATAGACGAAATCTTGTGCAGTTACCGGAGAGCCATCCGACCATTTTGCATCTTTACGCAGATGGAAGGTCCAGACTTTAAAATCTTTATTGTCCCAGGATTCCGCCACGCCCGGAGACGGGTGACCATCGAGGTCGCTGACCAGCAGGCCTTCAAACAGATCGCGACTGATATTCGATTCAGGAACGCCTTCAATTTTGTGCGGATCAAGAGACTGTACTTCAGAGCCGTTATTACGCACCAGCGTCTGTTTTTCTGCCAACTGTACGCCTGCGGGCACATCAGCAGCCATTGCTGCATTCCCTGCCAATAGCGCCGTGAAAATTCCCGCAGCGATTACGCTTTTCTTCGTGATGATGGACATTGTGTTGATACTCCGCTCATTATAATTACTGGATCTTGCCAGCCTGTTATCCCCTTTGGGGTCTCTGTACAGCGCAGGAGCTTTTGCGTCTGCCAGTTTTTTGGGTACTGCTTGCTATCACCGACTTTTTTATTACGGCCGCTCTTTGGCAGCCTGTCGTCGATTCATTCAAGGTGTCTCCCCTGTCGAGCCACCTGGGTTATCTCTTCATTACCCGCGACGGTATAAGGCCGGAAAGTACCAAATGCCCTTCTTCGCCGCCAATATAATTTGCAAATTTGTTAAGCAATTCTCTTTTCATCGACATCCGGCCGCTTTACCAGTGAATTCAACGCTCAGCTGATTTAAGACAACTCGTTATTGTTCAAAGAGATAGCGACGTTATCTCAGACAATCAGCGTATCAATGAAACACCAGCTCACTTTATATACAAACAATTAACATTTGTTCATTATTTAGTACATTAATCTGTCGGATGGTCAAAATTACTAATATCATTTCGATAATCCGACAGCAAGCGTAACAGTATAGTGTGAGAGAAATAACATAAGAGATGGCCATGCCCGACAGAGGATATATCACTAACGCAATGATATTATTGTATTTTATCTATCATCACTAAGACTTATCGTTCATGCCATTAGCACTATATTTGATATGATTTGCGAATAATGAAGCAGCTGGCAGAGTCTGCTACCCTGCCAGCTAAGGAAGGAGGTTAGTTCACAAGCCCTGGGAAAATGGCTTTTATTCCGGTCACAATAAATTCAATCCCCAGCGCCATCAGCAATAAACCCATAATACGGGTGATGACGTTGATACCTGTCTGCCCTAATAAGCGTACCAGCCAGGGCGCAATGCGAAAGAGCCCCCAACAACAGAAAGCAAACAGCGCGATGGCCACCGTAAAACCGGCGAGATAAGGAAGCGTATGAAAGCGCGTCCCCCATACGATAGTGGAGCTGATTGCGCCAGGCCCTGCCATCAACGGCAGCGCTAAGGGTACGACGCCAACACTTTCGCGAATCGCCGTCTCCGATTTTTCCTGTTTGTTCTGCTTATCTTCCCCCAGCTTACCGCTGATCATCGACATTGCGATGGTGACCACCAGGATACCGCCCGCAATACGGAAGGAGTCGATGGAGATCCCGAAGAGTTGCAAAATGCCATCGCCGAGAAACAGCGAGGTCCACAAAATAATGGCGACGGAGAGGTTCGCCGTCATATTGGTTTTATTACGCGCGGCCGCCGTCTGGTAACTGGTCATACTGATGAAGACGGGGATAATCCCGACCGGGTTGACCAGCGCGAATAGCCCAATAAAAAACTTCACAAAAATCGGAAAATCAAACAGAGCCTGAGTCACGTGAACTCCGAAACACCATAAAAAGTGGTAGTTGACGAAAAATGAATACAAAAACTCTGCAGAAGATACGCTGTTTGGCGGCATACTTCACCAGAATTCTGCAAAAATCACGCAAATACAGAATGTTATATATTAATTTAAATTATGCTAATGTGCATATCAATCACCACAACCCATAGTTAACAATTTACAATCTTTACTAAAATGGGGCTGCTGAAAGGTGTCAGCTTGGCATATTTTTGACGCCGATCACATATTTCATACTCAGAAGTGAGTAATCTTGATGACGCCGACAGATTTCAGGGAAATTCTCTGAAAGCCGTTCAGGCAAGGCTCTTTGAGTTCAAAGCTCTTTTAGTAAATCAGTGAATCGGGAACGGGTTGCGGATTGTTCCTTTAAGGTCTAAGCAAGCAGGTAGCGCTCTGTCTATACTGACTTGTCGAGCAGATGATTTACTAAAAAAGTTTAACATTATCAGGAGAGCATTATGGCTGTTACTAATGTCGCTGAACTTAACGCACTCGTCGAGCGCGTAAAAAAAGCCCAGCGTGAATATGCCAGTTTCACTCAAGAACAAGTCGACAAAATCTTCCGCGCTGCCGCTCTGGCTGCCGCAGATGCTCGAATTCCTCTCGCAAAAATGGCTGTTGCCGAATCCGGCATGGGTATTGTTGAAGATAAAGTGATCAAAAACCACTTTGCTTCTGAATACATCTATAACGCCTATAAAGATGAAAAAACCTGTGGCGTGCTCTCTGAAGACGACACCTTCGGTACCATCACCATCGCTGAACCTATCGGCATTATCTGTGGGATCGTCCCGACGACCAACCCGACTTCAACCGCTATCTTTAAATCACTGATCAGCCTGAAGACGCGTAACGCCATCATCTTCTCCCCGCATCCGCGCGCTAAAGATGCAACGAACAAAGCAGCAGACATCGTCCTGCAGGCGGCTATCGCTGCTGGCGCGCCGAAAGATCTGATCGGCTGGATTGACCAACCGTCAGTAGAACTGTCTAACGCCCTGATGCACCACCCGGACATCAATCTGATCCTCGCGACCGGTGGTCCTGGCATGGTTAAAGCAGCATACAGCTCCGGTAAACCAGCAATCGGCGTAGGCGCAGGTAACACCCCGGTTGTTATCGATGAAACCGCTGATATCAAACGTGCTGTTGCATCCGTACTGATGTCTAAAACCTTCGATAACGGCGTAATTTGTGCGTCTGAACAGTCTGTTGTTGTGGTTGATTCCGTATACGACGCCGTTCGTGAACGTTTCGCCAGCCACGGCGGCTACATGCTGCAGGGCAAAGAGCTGAAAGCCGTTCAGGACATCATCCTGAAAAATGGCGCACTGAACGCAGCAATTGTAGGTCAGCCTGCGGCTAAAATCGCAGAACTGGCAGGCTTCACCGTACCGGCAACCACCAAGATTCTGATTGGTGAAGTGAAAGTTGTCGACGAAAGCGAACCATTTGCACACGAAAAACTGTCTCCGACGCTGGCAATGTATCGCGCCAAAGATTTCGAAGACGCTGTACAGAAAGCAGAAAAACTGGTTGCTATGGGCGGTATCGGTCATACCTCTTGCCTGTACACCGACCAGGACAACCAGCCGGAACGCGTCGCTCACTTCGGTCAGATGATGAAAACCGCGCGTATCCTGATTAACACCCCGGCATCTCAGGGTGGTATCGGTGACCTGTATAACTTCAAACTCGCACCTTCCCTGACTCTGGGTTGTGGTTCATGGGGTGGTAACTCCATCTCTGAAAACGTTGGTCCAAAACACCTGATCAACAAGAAAACCGTTGCTAAGCGAGCTGAAAACATGTTGTGGCACAAACTTCCGAAATCTATCTACTTCCGCCGTGGCTCACTGCCAATCGCGCTGGATGAAGTGATTACTGATGGCCACAAACGTGCGCTCATCGTGACTGACCGCTTCCTGTTTAACAACGGCTATGCAGACCAGATCACCTCTGTTCTGAAAGCGGCTGGCGTTGAAACTGAAGTGTTCTTCGAAGTTGAAGCAGACCCAACCCTGACTGTCGTTCGTAAGGGCGCAGAGCTGGCGAACTCCTTCAAACCAGACGTGATCATCGCGCTGGGCGGCGGCTCCCCGATGGATGCTGCGAAAATCATGTGGGTTATGTACGAACATCCGGAAACTCACTTCGAAGAACTGGCACTGCGCTTTATGGACATCCGTAAACGTATCTACAAGTTCCCGAAAATGGGTGTGAAAGCGAAAATGATCGCCGTCACTACCACTTCCGGTACCGGTTCTGAAGTCACACCGTTTGCGGTTGTAACCGACGACGCTACAGGTCAGAAATATCCGCTGGCAGACTACGCGCTGACCCCGGATATGGCGATTGTCGATGCCAACCTGGTCATGGACATGCCGAAATCCCTGTGTGCTTTCGGTGGTCTTGACGCTGTCACTCACGCCCTGGAAGCATATGTTTCCGTACTGGCATCTGAGTTCTCCGACGGTCAGGCTCTGCAAGCGCTGAAACTGCTGAAAGAAAACCTGCCGGCGTCCTACCACGAAGGGTCTAAAAACCCGGTAGCACGTGAGCGCGTTCACAGTGCAGCAACTATCGCGGGTATCGCGTTTGCGAACGCCTTCCTGGGTGTATGTCACTCCATGGCGCACAAACTGGGTTCTCAGTTCCACATTCCTCACGGTCTGGCGAACGCCCTGTTGATCAGCAACGTTATTCGCTACAACGCGAACGACAACCCGACCAAACAGACCGCATTCAGCCAGTACGACCGTCCGCAAGCACGTCGTCGTTACGCTGAAATCGCTGACCACCTGGGTCTGAGCGCACCGGGCGACCGTACTGCTGCTAAGATCGAGAAACTGCTGGCATGGCTGGAAGAATTGAAGGCTGAACTGGGTATTCCTAAATCTATCCGTGAAGCTGGCGTTCAGGAAGCTGACTTCCTGGCGAACGTCGACAAACTGTCTGAAGATGCGTTTGACGACCAGTGCACCGGTGCTAACCCGCGCTACCCGCTGATTTCTGAACTGAAACAAATCCTGCTGGATACCTTCTATGGACGTGAGTACCACGAAGGCGAAGTTGAAGTGAAGAAAGAAGCTGCACCAGCAAAAGCTGAGAAAAAAGCGAAGAAATCTGCTTAATCAGCCGCTGAGCTAACGCTCTGATAGCAAGCCCCATCTCAGGATGGGGCTTTTTTTTACTTCCGATTTAGCTCACAGGCGTGCGTCAAAGAAGGAACAATATGGAGCAAAGTAAGGGCTCCACTCACGCCAGATTAGCAGCAGACGTGAGCGGAGAATGCGCGAGAGCGCAATCAGGCAGGGTGACGGCAGTGACGATGTTTAGCCTGAATGACGGCCAGCGAGCCCTCCTCCAGCGCTTCTTTATAGTGCTTACGACAGACAGAGACGTAACGCTCATTTCCGCCAATAACCACCTGCTCGCCTTCATTATAAGGGCGGCCTTCTTGATCAAGACGCAACACCATGCTGGCTTTACGTCCGCAGAAACAAATCGTTTTTAATTCCACCAGCTTGTCGGAGAGCGCCAGCAAATACTGGCTACCGCCAAATAACTCACCGCGGAAGTCAGTACGTAAGCCGTAGCATAAAACAGGAATATCGAGCTGATCGACGACGTCTGAGAGCGCGTAGACCTGTTCACGCGTCAGGAACTGGCATTCATCCACCAGCACGCAGTTAACCGCCTCACGCGCGTTCTCAGCGCTTATCTCATCAAAGAGCTGACTACCCTGGTTAAACAGCTTTGCTGGCGAGGAGAGCCCAATACGCGAGCTGACTTTGCCTGCACCGAAACGGTCATCAATTTCGGCGGTATAAACCACGGTACGCATCCCACGTTCCTGGTAATTGTATGATGACTGCAATAGCGCCGTAGACTTACCCGCGTTCATTGCAGAATAGTAGAAATAAAGTTGTGCCATTGGCCGCGAAACCCTAATCAATACGTTTTCAGACGCCGGCAGTGTACCATATTTTATCCTGCCCTACGCTCGCACATACAAAACATGCGGTTTTTGTATAACTACCATAAACATTAAGAATGATGAATTGTTGCTTAAAACACGATTTATCAGGTTACAAATTGTCTATATTGGCTTGCAGAGCCCGACAGATGGGCCTTCGCCGCATTAACCCGTCAACCAATTTTCTCCGGGCTTTGTGCAGCAAAAATAACAGCGACATCAATAAATAAGAAATATCGTTAAAATCCGCACACCGTACTTCAGTAACCTCAACGGCTTACAGCAACCTGGCTGCCAATTTGAATAGCATGTAAATAACATCGTCATAACTATGGGTTTAATAGGAAAGCCAGGGGTAATAACGCCCAGGTTTCTTCTGTAAGGGATGAAGGCATAAAGCAGCATAGGTTCGTTATTATCCCTGCTCTATCGCCCGGTCGGCAATGTTACTATCACCTAAGGACAACGGTTCACCCTGTATCACGTCAGGTTTGATTTAGCATAGTAACCATTCATAACCTATAAAGAAGCGCATAAAATTGATACGGACCAACTAATACATAAGGTTGATATTTATCCATACGGAGTATAGGCCACCTGCCTTTCAGTCCTGACGTGCTGCATTCTCTGGCGTGTTATAGTTCAGACTTCCTCGACAATAGAACGGGTAAAGTTGTGAAGCAGCACTAAAAATTTAACTTTTAGATATTAATAAAAGCACCAAATAACACGTTATTTTGAATTCCTTACATTCCTCCCTATTGCACAACTGAAATTAACGCTCTATTATTACTTCAACAAACCACCCCAATATAAGTTTGAGAATACTACAATGAGCGAAGCACTTAAAATTTTGAACAACATCCGTACTCTTCGTGCGCAGGCAAGAGAATGCACCCTTGAAACGCTTGAAGAAATGCTGGAAAAATTAGAAGTTGTTGTTAACGAGCGTCGTGAAGAAGAAAACGCGGCAGCGGCTGAAGTTGAAGAACGTACTCGTAAACTGCAACAATACCGTGAAATGCTGATTGCTGACGGCATTGATCCGAACGAATTGCTGAACAGCATTGCAGCTGCTAAAACCGGCACCAAAGCAAAACGCGCTGCGCGTCCGGCTAAATACAGCTATGTTGATGAAAATGGCGAAACGAAAACCTGGACCGGCCAGGGTCGTACTCCTGCAGTAATCAAAAAAGCAATGGACGAGCAAGGTAAATCTCTGGATGATTTCCTGATTAAGGACTAATCCCGAAATTGCTTTAAGAATCCCGCTCCGGCGGGATTTTTTTTATGGGTACGTTACTGCCCTGCTGTTTTTTTATGCATTAGTCAAATCACAGCAATAAAAAAGCCGGGTTACCGAACGGTCGGTATCCCGGCTCAGGGTCACACGAAAAATTACTTCGCTACGCCCAGCGTGTCTTTAAGCCATGCAGTGAATTCTTCACCGAGTGTCTTATGACGAACGCCATATTCAACGAAGGCCTGCATATAACCCAGTTTATTACCGCAGTCATGGCTTTTGCCTTTCATATGATAGGCTTCAACCGTTTCTTTCTCGATCAGCATATCAATAGCATCGGTCAACTGAATTTCATCGCCAGCTCCCGGAGGTGTTTTTGCCAGCAGCGGCCAAATATCAGCGCTCAGGACATAACGCCCTACAATGGCCAGGTTTGACGGTGCGACATCAGCTTTCGGTTTCTCAACCACGCCAACCATCGGTACGCTGTCGCCCGGTGCCAATGGGGCACCTTTACAGTCAACCACGCCGTAAGCGGTAACATCGTCAACCGGCTCAACCATAATCTGGCTTGAACCCGTTTCATCAAAGCGTTTGATCATTTCTGCCAGGTTGTCCTGGGACAGATCGGATTCAAATTCATCCAGAATAACGTCTGGCAGAATAACCGCGACGGGTTCATCACCCACAACTGGATGCGCGCATAATACAGCGTGTCCCAGACCTTTCGCCAGGCCCTGACGTACCTGCATAATGGTTACGTGCGGCGGGCAAATAGATTGCACTTCTTCCAGCAACTGACGCTTAACGCGTTTTTCCAGCATAGCTTCAAGTTCGAAGCTGGTGTCAAAATGGTTTTCAATCGAATTCTTGGAAGAGTGAGTGACCAGCACAATTTCAGTGATACCTGCGGCGATACATTCATTTACCACATACTGAATTAATGGTTTATCTACCAGCGGCAGCATTTCCTTAGGAATTGCCTTCGTAGCAGGTAACATCCTGGTACCTAATCCCGCCACGGGGATAACGGCCTTAGTCACTTTCGAATTTAGGGCAGCCATTCAAATCTCCTGAACTGTTCAAACTTTGAACTTGCTCGTTAATTAATAACGCGTTGAGTATATCATCACAGCCAGGTGGGGCTGCTCCGAAAAGGACGCGCTGACCTTGAATTAAGATTTATACGTATCAGACTTGCTGATAGTACCACCGTGAAAGATAAGCCGTTAAAGCTATCCTGCGGGAAAAATGCGTTTGCTCATTCTGCAGACAACATTAAACGCAATCGCCCCCCATTTCCCCAAATCTGACACTGCCAGGAACTGCAGCGCTGGCTAATTTGGTTGAGGTATGCATTGCCCAGCGTGCCTAAAGGTACACCATTACTTATTTGTATATGATGCTCTCCGGTATTTAATGTGCCATTAAGCCCGGCAGAAACCAGAATCAGATTTTTTAACTCACTATGATAATAACCCACCAACAGAGGAAATTGCCCGGGCAGATTAGCCTGACGCAAAAGCTGATTCACTTGTTTAAGCAGGCTACGCAATTCTGGCAGTCGTTGACCCTGATGGGCGAGCTGTTCCTGCAACAGGCCATTGAACAGCGAACGTAATAACAGCGCCGCCAATACACCATTATCTCCTGCCCGCGTCACATCAAGACAGTAAAACGCGAGATCGTTATCGGAGAGCGGTGCAATATCCAGTACCAGACCCGGTTTATCGGCGAGCACCAGTTGACGATAGTTAATACGGCAATGCGAGATAACCTGCTGAACAGGTGGCTGCAACTCCTGAAGCAATTTTGCCGCGGCAGACGGATTGTTCACGAGGGCATCCCAGTCTTCAAATAATCGCTCCTCCTCCTCTACCCGAGAATTAAACATATTGGGATAGAGGCAGGCAAAAACGGTTTCTCGCAACCGGTTCAGATCCTTTACTGGTTTTAACAGAACATCCTGGACTCCGAGCCTTAATGCCCGGGCGATATCGGCCATATTCTCTGTGGCCGAGATGACGAGAATAGGTAATTTTGCCCCGCCGTTGCGCACGTGCTCTACCAGCGTGAGGCCATTCATACGCGGCATGGCAAGATCGCAAATCATCAAATCAGGCTGAAGCGTCGCCAGGATTTCAAGCGCCGCCACGCCGTCCTGAGCGAGCGAGGTTTCAGCGCCCAGCGATGTGAGCCACGAATCCAGAAGGGAGCGGAAAACGGGTTCGTCCTCAACAATCAAGATCTGTTTTCCCGCCAATGGCTGCGTCATGATATCTCCCCTGGCTGACGATAAATAAATAGTGGCATGCTATTCACACAATCGCCTGTCAGATTTTGCTTAAGTAGTCTTAAAAGTGTCTCAAATTGAGGCACGAACTAAGGGTAAGAGCTCATCTGTCTTTTTTTCTACCGCTAACTGACCTGCGGCAATTGCAGAAGAGGCTCGGTGAAAATCAAGTGTCGAGATCTGCGGACAAAACGGTTGAATCAGGATATCCGGTGGATCGCCCGCCATACGGTTACGTTTCAGACGGTTTTCCAGCACCTGAATCGAGGTGGACATGATTTCCATCGCCGTGGGTGTCACGGACGTGCGGCGTGATGCTACCCGGCCTAAACGCACGCGCAGTCTCTCACGCCAGGAGAGCGTATCAGGATTATCGCTCTCCTCCGGGTCGGGCTGAATATTGACCGACATTAAATCTTGCTGCATCAGATGCGCATCATGCTGCAAATCAACGGCTATCACGATATCTGCGCCGAGAGCGCGCGTCAGCGAAACGGGAATGGGGTTAACCACCGCGCCATCCACCAGCCAGTAGCCATTATGTAGCACCGGTGACATCAGACCAGGAATACTGCAGGATGCACGCACAGCCATATGCAGGTCGCCTTTGGTAAACCACAGCTCTCTTCCGGTACTGAGATTTGTCGCAACGGCGGCAAAGCGTTTTTCGCAACGCTCAATGGTATCGTTGGGCATCACCTGTCTATAGTGACTGAACACACGCTCGCCGCGCAACAATCCGCCGCGACGCCAGGAGAGATCCATCAGGCGTAGCACGTCCCAGTAGCTAAAGGAGCAGGCCCACTTTTCGAGTGCGGGGAGACGATTACTGGCGTAGGCGGCGCCCACCAGCGAGCCGATGGAACATCCCGCGACGATATCGACCTCAATTCCCATTTGCTGTAGTGCTTTAATGACACCAATATGAGACCAGCCACGCGCTGCGCCCGATCCCAAAGCCAAACCAATTTTAACTTTTCTCATTCGTACCGGTGGACATCCTCTCGCTTCATCGTGGCAACATTGCCACCGCTCGGTTAACATAGTGCCACCCGGCGTCAATCGCGCCATTCATTATTGTACAGGGAGACGATTTTGTCTGAACTTTGCCCCTGTGGCAGCGCTGTCGAGTATAGCGCATGTTGCCAACGTTATCTGTCTGGTGCACAGGTTGCACCGACACCGTCACACCTTATGCGCTCTCGTTACAGCGCTTTTGTGATGAAAAACGCAGATTATTTAATCAAAACCTGGCATCCGTCTTGTCAGGCTGGCGATTATCGCCAGGATATTGAAAACGGCTTTACCACAACGCAATGGCTTGGGCTTACCGTCTTCGCGACCGAAGACGGCGCGCATGGCGACGAAGGGTTTGTGAGCTTCGTGGCGCGTTTTCACGACCATAACAAGAATGGCGCTATCATTGAGCGTTCAAGATTCTTAAAAGAAAACGGTCAATGGTACTATATTGATGGCACACGCCCCGTATTTGGCCGCAATGACCCCTGCCCTTGTGGTTCAGGGAAAAAATTTAAAAAATGCTGCGGGCAGTAATTCGCCCCGCTCAGTTTCGCAAACATCATCAACAGGATTTACCCGGCAATGCACTCATTACAACGAAAAGTTCTCCGCACAATCTGCCCCGATCAAAAAGGCCTGATCGCACGAATTACCAATATTTGTTACAAGCATGAACTGAATATCGTGCAGAACAATGAATTCGTTGATCACCGTACCGGACGCTTTTTTATGCGTACCGAACTGGAAGGCATATTTAACGATGTTACGCTGTTGGCAGATTTAGACAGCGCATTACCGGAAGGTTCTATCCGTGAACTGAACCCGGCAGGTCGCCGCCGTATTGTTATTCTGGTCACCAAAGAGGCGCACTGCCTGGGTGATCTGCTAATGAAAGCGAATTACGGTGGTCTGGATGTGGAAATTGCCGCCGTGATTGGCAACCATGAAACCCTGCGCACGCTGGTTGAACGTTTTGATATTCCGTTCCAACTGGTAAGCCACGAAGGGCTGACGCGCGATGAACATGACCAGCAGATGGCAGATGCCATCGATGCATACGAGCCGGACTACGTGGTGCTGGCGAAATATATGCGCGTCCTGACACCAAACTTTGTGTCACGTTTCCCGAATAAAATTATCAATATTCACCACTCATTCCTGCCGGCCTTTATTGGTGCTCGTCCTTATCACCAGGCTTATGAGCGCGGCGTGAAGATCATCGGCGCCACCGCGCATTACGTGAATGATAATCTGGATGAAGGCCCGATCATCATGCAGGACGTGATTCACGTTGATCACACCTATACAGCGGAAGATATGATGCGCGCCGGTCGCGACGTCGAGAAGAATGTATTAAGCCGCGCATTGTACCAGGTGCTGGCCCAGCGCGTATTCGTGTACGGCAATCGGACGATTATTCTTTAATCACTAACAAAATGAACTGGTTGCCTTTAACGCGTTACGGATGAAAAGTACGCAAACGGTTCATTTTATTCAAACGAAAGCTTTACAGCGGCGCGTCATTTGATATGATGCGCCCCGCTTCCCCACAAGGAAGCAGGCCAGTACCAAGCAATACCCCGTGGTGGGGTTCCCGAGCGGCCAAAGGGAGCAGACTGTAAATCTGCCGTCATCGACTTCGAAGGTTCGAATCCTTCCCCCACCACCATTATTCACCACAGCGATGTGGTAACTTCGGTGAGATTGTTAATGTTTGCACTCATCGGGGAAGGGTGAGGAGCGAAGCGACGAATAATCCTTCCCCCACCACCATCTCAAGCATTACCTCAAAATTAGAATTACCCCTGGTGGGGTTCCCGAGCGGCCAAAGGGAGCAGACTGTAAATCTGCCGTCATCGACTTCGAAGGTTCGAATCCTTCCCCCACCACCATCACTTTCTGATAAAGCCTAATTTAAACTTATCGATATCGTTTCATATTCTGCCCATGCGGGAAGGATGAGAAGCTTCGACCAAGGTTCGAATCCTTCCCCCACCACCATCACTTTCTGATAAAGCCTAATTTAAACTTATCGATATCGTTTCATATTCTGCCCATGCGGGAAGGATGAGAAGCTTCGACCAAGGTTCGATTCGAGCGTAGCGAGAAAGCGTTGCCGCAGGCAACGACCCGAAGGGCGAAGCGCGTAGCGCTGAGTAATCCTTCCCCCACCACCATCACTTTCTTAAATACTCAAAACCTGTTACTCCGAGCTGATTTTTGCCCGGTGGCACTGCGTTTACCGGGCCTACAAATGCACGTTACCCGTAGGTCGGATAAGCGAAGCGCCTTCCGACAATTCACACCGCACCGTGCCCATTACAACCGCCAAAGCAGGGTTTGTTATTAACATGACATGCACACCGCCCGTAGGTCGGATAAGCGAAGCGCCATCCGACAATTCACACCGCACCATGCCCATAAAAACCGCCGATGCCGGGTTTGTGGTTAACATGACATACACACCGCCCGTAGGTCGGATAAGCGAAGCGCATCCGACACTTCACACCGCACCCATAAAAAAACCCCGCCGAAGCAGGGTTTGTCGTCAATGCAAACGCGCTTAGTGACGCGCACGCACAATCTGATACTTACGCGTCAGATATTCTACCGGCACGCTCCAGATGTGTACCAGACGCGAGAACGGGAACAGCAGGAACAGCGTCATGCCAAGCACCAGGTGAACGCGGTAGATTAGTGCCACGCCATCCAGATGCGCAGACGCACCGCCGTGGAAGGTCACCACCGATTGCGCCCAGCCGACCAGTTTCATCATCTCGCTACCGTCCATATGTTGCGCAGAGAACGGAATGGTCAGCAGACCCAGCGCACACTGCACCACCAGCAGTGTCAGAATCAGAATATCCGCACCGGTAGAGGTTGCACGCACGCGCGGGCTAAACAGACGGCGTTTCAGCAGCAATACGCCGCCAATCAGACACAGCACGCCGCTTGCGCCACCAGCAAACATCGCCATTTTCTGTTTCACTTCAATCGGCAGCCATGCTTCATACATCCAGTGCGGTGTCAGCATTCCGAGGAAGTGACCCGCGAAGATCCCCAAAATGCCGAGGTGGAACAGGTTCGACGCCACGTTCATTCCTTTGCGATCCAGCATCTGGCTGGATGCCGCTCGCCAGGTGTACTGGCCATAGTCATAACGCAGCCAGCTACCAATCAGAAATACCGAACCCGCAATGTATGGATAGATATCGAAGAGAAACATATTCAGGAAGTGCATTATCGCTCTCCTCCGTTAGAGATATTCAGATATTGTGGCGCGACAGCCCCCGCAAACCGGCGTTGGTGAGCCGCTATTTCAGACTCGCCGCAGCCCTGGTCGGCGAAGAATTTCACCTGCTCTTCTTCCCAGACAGCATCCAGCGCCTGCGGGGTATCATCGCGCGCTTCATCAGCGATTTTTTCGGCGACTTTGTCGCTGTCCACTTCGCTGTGCGCCATTTTCAGCAACGTATCAAACAGCACCGCATAATGGCTTTCTCGTTGCGTCAGACGCGCGCTTAACAGCGCCAGAATCGGCGCAATATCCTGCAATCCACCAATGGCTTCACTTTCCGGCAACTGAGCAAGATATTCCAGATACAGTGGCAGATGATCCGGCAGCTCGCGGCTGTCCAGCTGCAAACCGTGCTGCTCATACTGGTTCATCAGGTCAACCATCGCCTGACCGCGATCGCGGGATTCCCCGTGAACGTGTTCGAACAGCAGCAGCGAAGTGGCGCGACCACGGTCAAAGAGCTCGCTGTAGTTCGCCTGGACATCGAGAAGATCCTGCGCGGTCAAATCGCGCAGGAAAACGCCCAGTTTCTGGGCATCCTCTTTATCGAGTTTTGCTGAAGACGCGAGAGCCTCGAAAACCTCGTCCTGATGCTGCCACAGGGCAGCATCCGGGTATTCGAGCAGACGCGAAATGACGAGTAGCTCAATCATGCGTGCGGCTCCGTTTTGCTGCTCACATCGATAGCATCAATGCGGCGGCTGTTGAACAGGTTGAATTTGCTGTCTGAACCGTGGCAACCGTCGCCGAAGCTGAAACCGCAACCGCTTTTTTCCGGGAAGGCTTCACGCGCCTGCTCACGGTGGCTGCTCGGCACCACGAAACGATCTTCGTAATTCGCGATAGCCAGGTAGCGATACATCTCCTGCGCCTGCGCTTCGGTCAGGCCAACTTCTTCCAGCGCGCGGGTATCTACTACGCCATCGACGTTTTCCGCACGTTTGAAGTGGCGCATCGCCAGCATACGTTTCAGTGCCAGCAGTACTGGCTGGGTATCGCCAGCAGTCAACAGGTTCGCCAGATACTGAACCGGAATACGCAGACTTTCGACATCCGGCAGGATACCGTTGCTGCCCAGCTCGCCCGCATCGGCAGCCGACTGAATCGGTGACAGTGGCGGCACGTACCACACCATTGGCAGCGTGCGATATTCCGGGTGCAGCGGCAGCGCCAGCTTCCAGTCAACGGCCATTTTGTAAACCGGTGACTGCTGTGCCGCTTCGATCACACCCTGCGGAATGCCATCTTTCAGCGCCTGCTCAATCACTTTCGGATCGTTCGGATCGAGGAACACCTCCAGTTGACGCTGATAGAGATCTTTTTCGCTTCCCGTACTTGCCGCCTGTTCAATCGCATCCGCGTCATACAGCAGCACGCCCAGATAGCGGATACGCCCCACGCAGGTTTCGGAGCACACGGTCGGCTGACCGGCTTCGATACGCGGGTAGCAGAAGATGCACTTCTCAGACTTGCCGCTCTTCCAGTTGAAGTAGATTTTTTTGTACGGGCAGCCGGTGATACACATACGCCAGCCACGGCATTTGTCCTGGTCGATCAGCACGATGCCGTCTTCTTCACGCTTGTAGATAGCACCGCTCGGGCAGGTCGCCGCACAGGCCGGGTTAAGGCAGTGCTCGCACAAACGCGGCAGGTACATCATGAAGGTGTTTTCGAACTGGCCGTACATCGCTTTCTGCATGTTTTCGAAGTTTTTGTCTTTCGACAGCTTCTCAAACTCGCCGCCCAGGTCATCTTCCCAGTTCGGGCCTTTTTCGATTTTCGCCATACGCTGACCGGTGATCAGCGAGCGCGGGCGAGCAATAGGCTGCACTTTTGTGCCTTCTGGCGCGGTATGCAGATTCTGGTAATCAAAATCAAACGGCTCGTAATAATCATCAAGCCCCGGCAGATGCGGGTTAGCAAAAATTTTACCCAGCAGCAATGCACGGTTACCCATGCGCGGCTGGATTTTGCCGTTGATTTTGCGGATCCAGCCGCCTTTATATTTTTCCTGGTTTTCCCAGTCGGTCGGGAAGCCCTGGCCCGGCTTAGTTTCCACGTTGTTAAACCACGCGTACTCCACGCCTTCACGGCTGGTCCAGACGTTTTTACAGGTGACTGAACAGGTGTGGCAACCGATGCACTTATCCAGATTCAGCACCATGCCGACTTGTGAACGAATTTTCATTTTACGCTCTCCTGTACCTGGTCATTGCCTTCGCCATCCAACCAGTCAATGTTCTTCATCTTACGTACCACAACAAACTCATCGCGGTTAGAGCCGACAGTGCCGTAGTAGTTAAAGCCGTAGGCCAACTGCGCATAGCCGCCAATCATGTGCGTCGGTTTCGGCGTAATACGCGTTACCGAGTTATGAATACCGCCGCGCTGGCTGGTGATTTCTGAACCCGGCAGGTTCACGATACGTTCCTGCGCGTGGTACATCATGGTCATCCCTTCCGGCACACGCTGGCTGACAACCGCACGGGCAGTTAACGCGCCGTTGCTATTGAAGACTTCAATCCAGTCGTTATCGGCAATCCCCAGCGATTTAGCATCAACTTCGCTCATCCATACCACCGGGCCACCGCGACCCAAAGTCAGCATCAGCAGGTTGTCACTGTAGGTGGAGTGGATCCCCCACTTCTGGTGCGGCGTCAGGAAGTTGAGCGCTTTTTCCGGGTTACCGTTAGATTTCTGGCCCATCACTTCTTTTACCGAACGGGTATCGATCGGCGGGCGGTAAACCAGCAGGCTTTCCCCGAAATCACGCATCCACTGGTGATCCTGATACAGCTGCTGACGGCCAGAGAGCGTACGCCACGGGATCAGCTCGTGAACGTTGGTGTAACCGGCGTTATAAGAAACGTGCTCATCTTCAAGGCCTGACCAGGTCGGGCTGGAGATGATTTTGCGCGGTTGCGCCTGAATATCGCGGAAGCGAATCTTCTCGTCTTCTTTATTCAGCGCCAGATGTTTATGGTCACGACCGGTAAACTCACCCAGTGCGGCCCATGCCTTCACGGCAACCTGGCCGTTGGTTTCCGGCGCCAGCGTCAGGATCATCTCTGCCGCATCAATCGCCGTATTCAGCATCGGCTGACCTTTCGCCGGGCCGTCCGATTTGGTGTAGTTGAGCTTACGCAGCAGATCCATCTCGCTCTGGGTATTCCAGGCAATGCCTTTACCGCCGTTACCGATTTTCTCCATCAGCGGGCCGATAGAGGTGAAGCGCTCGTAAGTTGCCGGGTAGTCACGCTCAACGGTCAGAATATGCGGCGCGGTTTTCCCTGGGATCAGGTCACACTCGCCTTTTTTCCAGTCTTTTACATCCAGCGGCTGCGCCAGTTCGGCAGCGGAGTCGTGCTGGATTGGCAGCGTCACCACGTCGGTTTCTTTGCCTAAATGCCCCACGCACACTTCCGAGAATTTCTTCGCGATACCTTTGTAGATTTCCCAGTCGCTTTTGGACTCCCAGGCCGGGTCAACCGCGGCAGACAGCGGATGAATAAACGGATGCATATCCGAGGTATTCATGTCGTCTTTTTCATACCAGGTCGCGGTTGGCAGCACGATGTCAGAGTAGAGACAGGTGCTCGACAGACGGAAGTCCAGCGTTACCACCAGATCCAGTTTGCCGTCGAGGCCGTTGTCCTGCCATTCCACTTCTTCCGGTTTCACGCCGCCCTGTTTGCCGAGATCTTTCCCCTGAATACCGTGCTCGGTACCCAGCAGATATTTCAGCATGAACTCATGGCCTTTACCGGAAGAGCCCAGCAGGTTAGAACGCCAGATGAACATGTTACGCGGATGGTTTTTACCGTTTTCCGGCTGTTCTGCCGCAAAGCGAATAGAGCCCTCTTTCAGGGATTTCACGGTGTAATCCACCGGATTCATGCCCGCTTTTTCCGCTTCTTCGGCAATACGCAGTGGGTTAGTGCCTAACTGCGGTGCAGACGGCAGCCAGCCCATACGTTCGGCGCGCACGTTGAAGTCAATCATATGGCCGGTATAGCGAGATTTATCCGCCAGCGGAGACAACAACTCTTCCGCCGTAACAGTTTCGTAACGCCACTGGCTGGAGTGGTTATAGAAGTACGAGGTGCTGTTCATGTGACGCGCCGGGCGCTGCCAGTCAAGGGCAAACGCCAGCGGCTGCCAGCCGGTTTGCGGACGCAGTTTTTCCTGGTCCACATAGTGTGCCCAGCCGCCGCCGCTCTGACCCACGCAACCGCAGAAGATCAGCATGTTGATCAGGCCACGGTAGTTCATGTCCAGGTGATACCAGTGGTTCAGACCAGCACCGACGATGATCATCGAACGGCCATGGGTCTTATCGGCGTTATCTGCAAACTCACGCGCGACGCGGATGATGTGTGCACGAGAAACGCCCGTCACTTTCTCCGCCCAGGCCGGGGTGTAAGCCTTCATGTCGTCGTAGCTGGTGGCGCAGTTTTCATCGTTCAGACCGCGTTCCAGGCCATAGTTCGCCAGCGTCAGGTCATAAACGGTGGTTACCAGCGCGGTGCTGCCATCGGCCAGTTGAACGCGTTTGACCGGCAGTTTGTGCAGCAGGATATTTTCCAGCTCAACATTCTGGAAGTGCTCGGTGCCTTCGCCGCCAAAGTACGGGAAACCAACCTGTGCGATGTCATCGTGGCTGCCCAGCAGGCTCAGACGCAGTTGAACGTCTTCACCGGTTTTACCGTCACGCTGTTCGAGGTTCCATTTACCTTTATCGCCCCAGCGGAAACCGATAGAGCCGTTCGGCGCGGTCATGTCACCCTGTTCATCATAGGCGACGGTTTTCCATTCCGGATTCTTTTCCTGACCCAGCGCATCAACCAGATCGGCGGCACGCAGCATGCGGCCCGCCGCGTAGTAACCGTCACGCTCTTCCAGCATCACCAGCATTGGCATGTCGGTATAGCGACGAACGTAGTCGGTGAAGTACTGGCTCGGTTTGTCGAGGTGGAATTCACGCAGCATCACGTGACCCATCGCCAGCGCCATTGCGGCATCGGTACCCTGCTTCGGTGCCAGCCACAGATCGCACAGTTTGGCGATTTCAGCGTAGTCCGGGGTAATGGCAACGGTTTTGGTCCCTTTGTAACGCACTTCAGTGAAGAAGTGAGCGTCCGGGGTACGCGTCTGCGGCACGTTAGAGCCCCAGGCGATGATGTAGTTAGAGTTATACCAGTCGGCCGATTCCGGTACGTCCGTCTGCTCACCCCAGGTCTGCGGAGACGCTGGCGGTAAGTCACAGTACCAGTCGTAGAAGCTCAGGCAGGTACCGCCAATCAGCGACAGATAACGCGCGCCAGAGGCGTAAGAAACCATCGACATCGCCGGGATCGGCGAGAAGCCTGCTACACGGTCAGGGCCGTAGGTTTTGACGGTATAGACGTTAGACGCCGCAATCAGCTCATTCACTTCCTGCCAGGAGGAGCGCACGAAACCGCCGCGACCACGCGCCTGTTTGAAGCTTTTGGCTTTATCAGAATCTTCGATGATGGACGCCCATGCATCAACCGGATCGCTGTGCTGCACTTTTGCTTCACGCCACATTTTCATCAGGCGTTTACGCATCAACGGATATTTCAGGCGGTTGGCGCTGTAGAGGTACCAGGAGTAGCTGGCGCCGCGAGGGCAGCCGCGTGGCTCGTGGTTAGGCAAATCCGGGCGAGTGCGCGGGTAATCGGTTTGTTGGGTTTCCCAGGTCACCAGGCCATTTTTTACGTAGATTTTCCAACTGCATGAACCCGTACAGTTCACCCCATGGGTAGAACGTACAACTTTGTCATGCTGCCAGCGTTGGCGGTATCCATCTTCCCAATCCCGGTTGGTATTCAGAATCTGTCCGTGCCCATCGGCAAAAGTTTCACCCTTCTGTTTGAAGTAGCGAAACCGGTCCAGGAATTTACTCATCGGGTCTCTCCTGTTTGGAGCCTGTCGGCTCTCTGATAAATCGACATTGCTGAATTTGCAGCGAAATTAACGCTCTGAAAGAGGAAGGGAATTGATAGGGATCAAGATGAATCGGCTTAATAATCACACGAAATTTTACATGTACCACCTTGGTGGTAGTATTTTTTGTTTTTTAACTTACTGTTATATAAGTATTTTTATGGGTATTTTGCGATTTAACATCCCATGTAGAGATGTTAATGGTATTAAGGGGTAGATGATTTTTATCCGTCGGCATACCGCCTTTTATCTGGTCAAAAAAAAGGCGCGATTCCTCGCGCCTGATAATCAAAAAGTCATACTTATTTTTTAGTTTTACGCCCGTATACCACCCACGTAATAAATACGCAGGCAATATAGAACACGAGGAAGACTTTCATCGCCCCAGCAGGGGAACCGGTTAATTCCAGAGACGTACCGAAGGCTTTTGGAATAAAGAAGCCGCCGATTGCGCCAATCGCTGAAATAAAGCCCAGTGCAGCCGCCGTATCGGTTGCGGCTTCACGCATCGCTTTCTCTTCAGAACCGCCTTCCGCTTTAACGCGCTCCATCGTCAGCTTACGGAAGATAACGGAGATCATCTGGAAGGTGGAACCGCTACCCAGCCCGGCCGTCAGGAACAGCACGAGGAAGACGGCGAAGAACGCGGTGAAGTTACCGCCCACACCATCAGCAGGTAGGGTCATAAACAGCAGCGCACTGAAGACCGCCATCAGGATAAAGTTAACCAGCGTCACGCGCGTCCCGCCCAGACGGTCGGAAATCGCCCCGCCCGCAGAACGTGCCAGCGCGCCGATAAACGGACCGAAGAAGGCGTAATGCAGGATCTGCACTTCCGGGAACTGGGTTTTCGACAGCATCGCGAAACCGGCAGAGAAACCGATAAACGAGCCGAAGGTTGCCAGATACAGCAGGCTCATGATCCACAGGTGGCCGCGTTTCAGAACCGGTAACTGCTCGCGCAAAGACGCTTTCGACGCCGCCAGCTCGTTCATGCCAAACCAGGCCGCGAGGGTGAAGATTGCCAGGAACGGCACCCAAATCCACGCCGCATTCGCCAGATAAAGCTGAGTGCCATCCGGCTGTTCAACGCCCTGGCTGCCAAACGCCGCAAAGATAGAAAGGGAGATCGCCAGCGGTGCAACCAACTGCATGACGCTCACGCCCATATTACCCAGGCCGCCGTTAATACCCAGCGCCCCGCCCTGTTTCTCTTTCGGGAAGAAGAAGCTGATGTTCGCCATGCTGGAAGCGAAGTTCGCGCCGGCAAAACCACACAACAAAGAGATAATGATAAAGGTACTAAATGGCGTAGAAGTATCCTGCACCGCAAAACCTAACCACACGCAAGGGATTATCAGGATCCCGGTACTGAACGCCGTCCAGCGGCGACCGCCCACCAGCGGCACCATAAAGGAGTAAGGCACACGCAGCAGCGCGCCCGACACCGAGGGTAGCGCCGTCAGCATAAACAATTGATCGGTAGTAAACTGGAAGCCGACTTTCGGTAGATTCACCGCCACGGCACTAAACAACATCCACACACAGAACGCCAACAGCAAGCACGGGACGGAAATCCATAAATTTCGGCTGGCGACACGGTGACCGCGCGACTGCCAAAATTCGGGATCTTCCGGGCGCCATTCAGTAATAACAGCGCCGCTTGGGGAGCCACCCCGTCAGGGATCCTGCTGTATATGTTTAAACGTCTGTTTACACCACTGACGCTGGTTAATCAACTGGCACTCATTGTCCTGCTTTCTACCGCCATTGGCGTAGCGGGCATGATCACCTCTGGTCGCCTGGTTGACGGCGTCCAGGGCAGCGCGCACGCCATTAATAAAGCCGGCTCGCTGCGTATGCAGAGCTATCGCCTGCTTGCTGCGATTCCCATTAATGAGAATGACAACGCGCTATTTGATGAGATGCGCACCACCGTATTCAGCCCGGAACTGATAGAAGCCGCCCGCCGCGATGGTCAACAGGAGCAATTGATCGCGCTGCAGCAATACTGGCAATCCAGCCTCGCCCCGGGGATTCGCCAGGCGCAAAGCCAGGATGTCGTGGCGGGAGAAGTGGCGAATTTTGTTGGCCGTATCGACCAACTGGTGACGGCGTTTGACCACACCACTGAAAAACGTATTCACCACGTGGTTTGGGTTCACCGTGCGATGGCGGCGATCATGGCGCTGTTGCTGCTGTTTACCGTTATCTGGCTGCGCGCCCGCCTGCTGCGTCCGTGGCAGCAACTGCTGAGCATGGCGCGCGCGGTAAGTCATCGCGATTTTACCCAGCGCGCGCAAATCAGCGGCCGCAATGAAATGGCGACCCTCGGCATGGCGCTGAACAATATGTCGGAAGAGCTGGCGGAAAGTTACGCTTCGCTCGAACGCCGGGTCCAGGAAAAAACCGCCGGGCTGGAACAGAAAAATGCCATTCTCGCGTTCCTGTGGCAGGCCAATCGCCGCCTGCACGCCAATGCCCCACTGTGTGAACGCATTTCTCCCGTGTTGAATGGTTTGCAGGGCCTGACGCCGCTGCGCGAAATCGAAGTACGGGTATATGATATTGAAGATGAAGAGAATCATCAGGAATTCAGCTGCCATTCCGGTATGGCCTGCGATGATAAAGGCTGCTATCTGTGTCCGCGTGACGATCTCCTGACGCCGGACGGCGGCAGCACGCTGAAATGGCGCTTAACCGATAGCCATAATCAATACGGTATTTTACTGGCGACGCTGCCGCATGGCCGCCAGCTCAGTCACGATCAACAACAACTGGTCGACACACTGCTGGAACAGCTGACCGCAACGCTGGCGCTCGACCGACACCAGGAGCGCCAGCAACAGCTTATCGTCATGGAAGAGCGCGCCACCATCGCCCGCGAACTGCATGACTCCATCGCCCAATCGCTCTCCTGTATGAAAATGCAGGTGAGCTGCCTGCAAATGCAGGGCGCAGATTTGACGCCAGAGAGCCGCGAGCTGCTGGGGCAAATCCGCAACGAACTGAACACATCGTGGGCGCAATTACGTGAACTGCTCACCACATTCCGACTAAAGCTCACCGAGCCAGGTTTACGCCCGGCGCTGGAAGCCAGCTGTCAGGAATACAGCGCGCACTTTGGTTTCCCGGTGCAGCTCGATTATCAGCTGCCACCGCGCTATGTACCGTCTCACCAGGCGATCCACGTCTTACAAATCGCCCGCGAAGCGTTGAGTAATTCCCTTAAGCATTCGCAGGCCAGTGACGTTAAAGTGACCGTCACGCAGCAGGATAATCAGGTCAAACTGGTGGTGGCGGACAACGGCTGCGGCGTACCGGTTCACGCCGAGCGCAGCAACCATTATGGACTCATTATTATGCGTGACCGCGCGCAGAGCCTGCGCGGCGACTGCCAGGTACGACGTCGCGAAAGCGGCGGCACTGAAGTGGTGGTCACGTTTATCCCTGAAAAACCCCTCTCAACTCAAGAAGGAGATATCCATGAGTAATCAGGAACGGGCAACTATCCTGTTAATTGACGATCATCCGATGCTCCGTACTGGCGTAAAACAGCTCATCAGTATGGCGCCGGATATTCAGGTCGTTGGCGAAGCCAGCAATGGCGAGCAAGGCATTGAACTGGCTGAAGCGCTCGATCCCGATCTGATCCTGCTCGATCTCAACATGCCCGGCATGAATGGTCTGGAAACACTCGACAAACTGCGCGAGAAAAGCCTTTCTGGCCGCGTGGTGGTATTCAGTGTCTCAAACCATGAAGAAGATGTGGTCACCGCCCTGAAGCGCGGCGCAGATGGTTATCTGCTAAAAGATATGGAACCGGAAGACTTGCTGAAAGCGCTGCAACAGGCCGCAGCCGGTGAGATGGTATTAAGCGAAGCCTTAACGCCAGTGCTGGCTGCCAGCCTTCGTGCTAACCGTGCCACGTCAGACCGCGACATCAATCAGCTTACCCCACGCGAGCGCGATATCCTGAAACTGATTGCGCAGGGTCTGCCCAATAAAATGATCGCCCGTCGCCTCGACATTACCGAAAGCACGGTAAAGGTTCACGTGAAGCATATGCTGAAGAAAATGAAGCTGAAATCACGCGTCGAAGCGGCCGTCTGGGTGCATCAGGAACGTATTTTCTAAGGATTTGCTTGCCAGCTGTTCCCCTCTTCAGGGAAGCTGACAAGCGGCTCGGTCAGTGACAAAGTAATCTCATTCGACGACACACGCTGACCGTGTTTATCCTCAACCACCACTTTCAAATGCCAGCGGTTGCTGGCGCCCTCACTGTAATCCCACGCGGGAATGATAATGCTCCAGCCATCCGCGCTATCGCGTGAGGCTGGCGGCGTGAGACTCAGCGCCTGGGTATCGCCCTCCCAGCTCAGTGATTTAATCCCGTGCAGACTGCGGATTTGCAGCTTAAGTTGCACCGTTTCGCCACCGCTGAGATCCCACGGCGGTGTCGCCAGGTACACAGTTAAATCTTTGCGTTGACGCGACTCCATCACCGGTAACGCATTACGTTCCGGGCTGTCATAGCGGCTACCGCGCAGCGAGCGCGTCATCGCGACTTCGTCCGCCTGAAGCTGTTTCTTCAACGGCACACCAAAACGGTAGTTGAGTTTCATCCCCAGATTATTCTGTCTGACGCCGCTTTCGCCCTGCTTATGCTGGGCGCTGAAAGTGACCAGCGGCACCGGCGTATAGTTGAGCCCAAGTGAAACAGCGACCGGGTTGTGATACCCCGTACCGCTGTGGAACAGATCGACATTATCGCCAAAATACTGCTCCAGACTCAGGCTGGTGTTGATGTGATGATAAGAGGGGATCCACGCCTGCGCGGTGACATCGTAGCCGCGCGCCATGCGCTGCTGCAGCGTCTCTTCTGTGTTGGACCATGTACGCAGCGGTTGGTAGTAGTTCGCGGAGAAACGCAGATACTCGCCCCAGGCTTCCGCGCCTAATCCGCCGCGATCGAGATTTTCATCCAGCAAGTTGTCATAAAAGGTGTTGTACCCCAGCAACCATTTACCGGCCACCCAGCGCTGACCCAGGCCCACATTGCCGATCAGTCCTTCATCCTGTTGCGCCACACCAAGCTGGCTCCAGGTGAGGTAATCCCATTGATCCTGCAACGGCACAAACCAGCTGCCGTGGCTACCGGTAAACCCGCCGTCATCATCGACCTGAAGCGCTACGCTGGTATTGCCCCACGGCGACAGCCAGTTTTCCAGCGCCTGATTCACCTCACCGCTCACCTGATCGCGGATTTTAGACAGCGCAAACATTCGCGCCTGCTCGCCGGTATCCAGCCCGTTGTCCACCATACTGGCTTCACCAAAGGCTTTCGCCATTTCGGCAAGGTGCTTTTCGCCCTCGTTACTCTCTTTCGCCATCCCGAGATCGGGAAGGTTATCCTGATTATTATTGAAAGGGTTTTCAGCCTGCTGGATAAAAGATGAACGTGCAGCGCCGCTGGCACTCGCCAGCAGCAATAACAACCAGAATGGAGAACGAAAACGTGAGACTAAAAGCATTTTTTTAGTTTATCGCGTTTGCTTAACCATTTCAGCTTTAAGGGGGATTTCGGGAAAATTCTGGTTCTATACCCTCTCCCTGAGGGAGAGGGGACCGATCGCACTTATGTTTAGGATCTGCATCGTTTTCTCCCTCTCCCTCAGGGAGAGGGCCGGGGTGAGGGTGTCCGCTCACATCACCAATAAACCCTCTCAACTCCGGCACACATGACCCACAGTTTGTCCCACACTTCAGCTTTTGCCCTAATGCATCGACAGACGTACATCCCCCGGCGATGGCTTGGCGAATTCGCGTCTCCCCCACGCTAAAGCAGCTACAGACAATTCGCCCCTGCGCGGGTTGCCCATTGACGCGGCCATTTAATAACGCATGCCGATCGGCTGGCGTTTGTGGCGCGCTGTCAAATGCCGCCGTAATCAGCGCCAGTTCGATAACAGGCAAAGTTTCAGCGCTCCACAGCCCGAGCATCAATCTGCCTTCATGCCATGCCAGAAAATGACAAAGTGCTCCTGCCCGCGCGGTATGCACCTGCCAGTTGCGCTGCTGGCAAAACAGCAGCAGCTCATCATAGATAACCTTATCGCCGCATAGCGTCAGGTGATGTAAGCCGTCGATCGCCTTACGCCACCACTGCACGTGATTCGGTAACAGAACCGGCTCACGGGAAATCAATTCCCCTTGCCACACCGGTTGCCAGGGCGCAATGCGTACCGCAACCTGTTTGCTTTCTGGTTGCCCGGAGTGCGGATCGGTCACCGCTTCAACCAGCGCATTCACTTTTCCCTGACGCGCGAAGCAGGCATTCCAGTGCATTGGCACAAACAGCGCGCCCGGCCGCTGTCCTGCCTGAATCGACACTTTGGCCACCATGACCCCCTGTCGCGAGGTGATTCGGGCGAAACCACCTTCGCGAAGCTGAAAATGTTCCGCATCCTGCACGGAAACATCGACCGTCGGCTGCGCGATATGCTGCATCAAACGCGGCACGGTGCCTGTGCGGGTCATGGTGTGCCACTGGTCGCGAATACGACCGCTATTGAGCAACAGAGGATAAAGCGGCCCGATGCGCGCCCGGGTCGTTTGCGGTTCCACGGGCACCATTCGCAGCCGCTTATCCGCCCGCCAGCCCTGCTGGAGATCCAGTGAGTCACCGCCAGCACGCACAGGCCAACGCACAGGGGCCAGTGCGTCCCACTCGGCGCGGGTAAGGTTCGCCAGACCGCTAATATCAAACGCGCGCTTGCCATGGTTTTCGAATCCGGAAAGTGCGGCGTGCTCACAAAATACCGCGTGGGGATGCTGCCAACGGAACGCATCGCCATAGCCCAGCGCGCGCGCCATTTGGGCGATAATCCACCAGTCGGCTTTTGCCTCGCCGGGAGCAGGAAGAAACGCACGCTGACGCGAAATGCGTCGTTCTGAATTGGTCACCGTGCCGTTTTTCTCGCCCCAGCTCAGGGCTGGAAAACGAACATGCGCGTAACGCGAGGTGTCGGTATCGGCGGCCACCTCAGAAACGATGACCAGCGGACACGCCGCCAGCGCCTGACAGACCGCGTGGCTATCGGGTAACGAAACGGCCGGGTTAGTCCCCATAATCCACACGGCCTTGACGTCACCGCGCCCAATCGCGGCAAACAGATCGACCGCCATCAACCCCGGCGTTTGCGCCAACCGTTCCGTTCCCCAGAAGCGGGCAACACGTGCCAAATCGTCGGGCTCAAAGTTCATGTGCGCCGCCAGCATCGTCGCCAGGCCGCCAACCTCCCGACCGCCCATCGCATTCGGCTGCCCGGTCAGCGAAAATGGCCCACATCCGGGGCGAGCGAATTTCCCACAGGCCAAGTGGACATTGATAATTGCATTGCATTTATCGCTGCCGCTGGCGGACTGATTAATGCCCATCGTGTAGAGCGTAATGGCGCGCGGTGCGGTGATAAACGCCGTATAAAAATCGTTAACTTCCTGCTCCGTCAGGCCGCAAAATGCCGCAACCCGCGCCACGGTCCAGGGTTCGGCGGAATCCCTTGCCGCCTGCGCATCCGCATATTGCCGGGCGAATTTCCCCTGCTGCGCAATTTCGCGCAGCAAACCCACAAACAGCCCGGCGTCACTACCGGGTGCGATGGCCAGATGACTATCCGCGATATCACAGGTCGCCGTGCGGCGCGGATCGATAACCACCACTCGCATCTGCGGATTGGCCTGCTTTGCTTTCGCCAGACGCTGATACAGCACCGGATGCGACCACGCGGCATTTGAGCCGACCAGCACCACCAGGTCACTGTTTTCAACATCGTCATAGCTACACGGCACCACATCCGCCCCGAAGGCGCGTTTGTAGCCCGTCACCGCCGAGGACATACACAGACGAGAGTTGGTATCGATATTGGCCGCGCCGATAAATCCCTTCATCAGCTTGTTTGCCGCGTAATAATCCTCCGTCAGCAGTTGCCCGGAGGCATAAAACGCCACCGCCTGCGGCCCGTGTTCCTCAATAATCGTCCGCAGTCGTCCCCCCGCCTCATCGATCGCGTGCTGCCAACTGACGCGCTGCCCTGCCACTTCCGGGTGCAACAACCTTCCCGCAAGATCCGTCGTTTCACCAAGCGCCGCCCCCTTCACACACAGGCGACCAAAATTGGCTGGATGCGCGTCATCGCCGCGCACGCTGACCACGCCCACCTCTTCGCTAGCAATCACCCCGCAGCCTACGCCGCAGTAGGGGCATGTGGTTCGGGTTTCAGTCATGAGGCCTCCGCACGCAGCAGTAACGGCTGATTACTGACCCACACGGTGCCGTTCTCCACTTTCACCGGCCAGGCGCGCACCACGGCTTCGCCGCTATCGCACTGTCGGCCATCACGCAGACGAATACGCCGTTTGTAGAGCGGCGAAATAACAATGGGTTCGCCCGCCGCATCCCCCAGCAGGCCGCGTGACAGGACGTTAGCCTGGCTACCGGGCTCAAGATTATCAAGGGCATAGACGTTTTCGCCAAAGCGGAACAACGCAATTTGCATCTCACCGAGGCGCGCGCCAATCCCGGCCTGAGCGGGGATCGCGGTCAGCGCGCAAATCGCCTGCCACGGCTTTGTGCTGACATTAAGCGTCGGCATAACCGGCATTTGTACCGGCTGCAACTGCCCACGCACATCATGGCGCTGTACGGCCTCATCCGGCATGTCGCTGTTAACGTATGAGCGGAACAACGCCAGCCGCTGTGGGTCGTTCAGCGTGGTACGCCATTCACACTGATAACTGTCGATGACGCGCGCCATTTCCCGTTCCAGATCGTCGGCAATACCGAGGCTATCGTTAAGAATCACCTCGCGCAGATAGTCGATTCCCCCTTCCAGGTTATCCATCCAGGTGCTGGTGCGTTGCAAACGGTCGGCAGTGCGAATATAGAACATCAGAAAACGGTCGATGGTGCGCAGCAGCGTGGCGTCATCGAGGTCGCTGGCGAAGAGGTCGGCATGACGGGGTTTCATGCCGCCATTGCCGCACAAATAGAGATTCCAGCCTTTTTCGGTAGCAATCACGCCCACATCTTTACCCTGTGCTTCCGCGCATTCCCGGGTGCATCCCGACACCGCCATTTTGATCTTATGTGGCGCGCGAAGCCCCTTATAGCGATGCTCCAGCGTCACGGCGAGCGCAGTTGAGTCCTGCACGCCGTAGCGACACCAGGTCGAGCCCACACATGATTTCACCGTGCGTAAGGATTTCCCGTAGGCGTGACCGGTTTCGAATCCGGCATCAATCAGTTCGCGCCAGATGGCGGGCAACTGTTCAAGCCGTGCGCCGAAAAGGTCAATGCGCTGGCCGCCGGTAATTTTGCTGTACAGCTGATAACGTTTAGCCACCTCTCCGATAGCGATAAGCCCATCCGGCGTGACTTCGCCCGCCGCCATACGCGGCACAATGGAATAGGTACCGTCTTTCTGGATATTTGCGAAGTAACGATCGTTGGTATCCTGCAACGGTAAGTGTGCCGGTTTCAGCAAATAGTCATTCCAGCAAGAGGCGAGAACAGAGGCCACCAGCGGTTTACAGATTTCACAACCGTCGCCATGACCGTAGCGGATAATCAGTTGCTCAAAGGTATGGATACGGTTAACCCGTACCAGGTGATAAATCTCCTGTCGTGAATACGCAAAGTGCTCACAAACATCTTTTTTAACCTCAACACCCTGCTGTGCAAGCTGAAATTCCATCACCTGTTTCACCAGTGTGCTGCATCCGCCGCAGCCCGTTGCCGCTTTAGTGCAGCTTTTGATGGCCCCCATCTCCGTTGCGCCCGCCACGACCGCATGGCAGATATCACCTTTACTGACGTTATGACAGGAGCATATTTGCGCGCTATCCGGTAATGCCGCTACGCCCAACGCTTTCGGCGCACTGCCTTCCTGCGCCGGTAAAATCAGCGATGCGGGTTGCGCCGGGAGGGCAATCGCGTTAAGCATCATTTGCAGCAGCGTAGGGTAATCGCTGGCGTCACCCACCAGCACACCGCCGAGCAGCGTTTTGCCGTCGGCGCTCACCACAATTTTTTTGTACACCTGCGCCGGGCCATCTACCCATTGATAGCACTGGCAACCCGTTGTGCGCCCCTGCGCGTCGCCGAATGACGCCACATCCACGCCCAGCAGCTTCAGTTTGGTACTCATATCCGCGCCAGTAAACGGCAGTTCTGTACCGGCAAGCACCGCCGCCACGGTGCGCGCCATCTGGTAACCGGGCGCGACCAGGCCGAAGATTTTGTTCTCCCACAGCGCGCATTCACCAATGGCAAACATATCAGCGTCCGAGGTGCGGCAGTGGTTATCCACGATAATGCCCCCGCGTTCTCCCACGCTCAGGTTCGCGCTGCGGGCCAGCGTATCCTGTGGGCGAATGCCCGCCGAAAAAACCACCATGTCGGTCAGCAGCGTTTCGCCGTCGGCAAAACGCAGGGTCAGGCCCTCCGCCGTGTGTTCAATCGCGGTCGTCGTCTTACTGGTGTGGACGCCCACGCCGAGTTCGCTGATTTTCTCGCGCAGCATCGCCGCACCGCCGTTATCGAGCTGTACCGCCATCAAATTAGGCGCGAACTCAACCACGTGCGTTTCCAGCCCTAACTGACGCAGCGCATTGGCGGCCTCCAGCCCCAGCAACCCGCCGCCAATCACCACGCCCCGCGTCGCTGTTTTTGCGTGCGCAGCAATCGCGTCCAGGTCGTCCAGCGTGCGATAGACAAAGCAGCCCGGCAAATCATTGCCGGGGATCGGCGGAACAAATGGCCAGGAGCCGGTCGCCAGCACCAGTTTGTCCCAGTGCAGCTCATGCCCCAGCGCATCACGAATCAGGTGCGTTTGCGGGTCGATGGCCGTCACCGCCTGCGAAAGGCGTAATTCAATACCGTTTACGGTGAAGAAATCGTCTTCCACCAGCGACAATGACGCCGCATCGCGCCCGGAGAAGTATTCAGAGAGATGTACGCGGTCATAGGCGGCATAACGCTCAGCGCCGAAAACCACAATCTGATAGCGCTGATGAAGATTTTGCTGCACACATTGTTGCAGAAAATGGTGGCCGACCATGCCGTGCCCTACTACCGCAAGCGTTGGTTTGATCATTATTTGTCTTCCTTCAGCCGTTGGCTGCGCTGTGAATTGGTCGAAGATCCAGCCCGGCTGTGCGGGTTGGGGAGATTGGATAAGATCGGTAAACGTGGCGGCAGCGGTGCAATCGCCCATCAGTAATACGCCGCGAAGCCTGCCATCGCGCAGCAGCAGGCGGCGATAATGGCCGCTTTGTGGGTCAAATGAAGACCAGACGTCGTCATTTTCAACCGCCTCTATCGGGCCGGCGCTAAAGAGATCGATACCGGTCACTTTCAGGCGAGTACCGTTATCCTGCCAGTGAAAATCCGCCTGCTCAGTGCCCGCCAGACGCGCACTGAGCACCTCGGCCTGTCGCAAACAAGGTGCGACTAATCCCCAGGTTTGCCCGTCGATTTCGCAACATTCACCGATAGCGCTCACACCTGGCACCGCCGTTGCCAGTTGGCGATTGACCACAATCCCACGCTGGCAATGCATCCCGCTTCGTGCTGCCAGGGCAATATTAGGACGGACACCGGCTGCAATAACGACGCGCACAGCGGGCAGACAACGGCCATCATTAAGTTCAACAAACTGCTCGCGAATCGCGCGTACGTTCGCGTTGAGTTCGCAGCGGATCCCTCGCGCTTGCAGGTTTTGCACCAGTAACTGACTCGCCTGACTGTCGAGCTGCTGTTCCATTAATTTGTCGCCACGATGCACTAACGTGACGTTGTCACCTCTCAGCACCAGTGCCGCCGCCGCTTCCACGCCCAGCACACCGCCGCCGATGACCACGGTATCACCGGGTGTCGCCAGCATGGCCTGCACATCCGCCAGCGTGCGAAAAGTGTGGACATGCGGCAAAGCAATGCCCGGAAACGGCGGCATAAACGGCAGCGAACCACAGGTAAAAACCAGCTCATCCCACGGCAACTCACCATGAGTGGTAACTACACGCCGCGTTTGCGTGCAGACCTGCAGCGCCGTCTCGCCCTGCCGCACGTGAATATCGTGCTCCGTATACCAGGCAGGCGATTGCAGCAGCGTCTGGCTGAAGGCTTTTTCGCCGCTCAGCACGGGTGAAAGCTGGATGCGGTTATAGGCCTGACAGGGTTCATCACCGATTATGGTGATGGCAAACGCCCCGGGCGCGACCTTCACCAACCGCTCAGCCAGCCGGGTTGCCGCCATGCCGTTGCCAATCATCACCAGTTTTCGCATCACGCGTCCCCTTACGCCGCTTTGGGCTGTTTTTCGTAAAGGAAATGGAGAATTTGCTGGCGCAAATGGTGGTAACGACTGTCATCGGCCAGTAGTACGCGATTGCGCGGGCGCGCAAGGTTGACATCGAGAATTTCACCGACCGTCGCCGCCGGGCCATTCGTCATCATCAACACCCGGTCAGAAAGCAGTACCGCTTCGTCAACGTCGTGGGTAATCAGCACAATGGTAGTATTCAGCGCCTGCTGAATCTGCATTACCGAGTCCTGGAGATGTGCGCGGGTAAGCGCGTCCAGTGCGCCAAACGGCTCATCCATCAACAGCACTTTCGGCTTCATCGCCAGCGCGCGGGCAATGCCGACGCGCTGCTTCATCCCGCCCGAGATTTCTCCCGGACGTTTATGCAGCGCATGGCCCATCTGCACCCGCTCAAGGTTGTGTACGATCCAGTCGCGGCGTTCGGCTTTGCTCATGCTTTTGTGAAACACGTGATCTACCGCCAGCGCCACGTTGTCGAAGCAGGTTAACCACGGCAGCAGTGAGTGGTTCTGGAAAACGACGGCGCGCTCCGGGCCCGGGCCCGCAATTTCACGGTTGTCGCAAATCAGGCCACCTTCTGTCGGGAGCGTTATTCCGGCAATCAGATTAAGCAGCGTCGATTTACCGCAGCCGGAGTGACCGATAAGGCTTACCGTTTCACCTTCGTGGATATCGAATGACACGTTTTGCAGCGCCAGAAACTCACCGCTGGCGGTATGGAATCGTTGGCTGACGGCCTGAACCTGAATTAAGGGTTTCATCATGCGCTCCTTATTTATCCTGCCAGCTGAAACGGCGGGCGATGAGCATCAACCCCTGCTCCAGCACCAGCCCAACCACGCCAATAATGACGATGGCAATGAGAATGTTTTCGACGTTGAGGTTGTTCCACTCATTCCAGATCCAGAAACCGATCCCCAGCCCACCGGTGAGCATTTCGGCGGCGACGATCACCAGCCAGGCAATACCGATGGAGAGACGCACGCCGGTTAGTACCGCTGGCAGCACCGCCGGGAACAGGATCTTGCGCATTACCGTCCATTCTGAGAGCTGTAACACGCGCGCGACGTTGAGGTAGTCCTGCGGAATACGACGCACACCTTCCGCGGTATTAATAACCATCGGCCAGATCGAGCAGATAAAAATGGTCCAGCTGGACGCAGGCTCCGCTTTATGGAACAGAAGGAGGCCAATCGGCAGCCAGGCAAGTGGACTTACCGGGCGCAGCAGCGCAATCAGCGGCGAAAACATGCGAGAAAAAAAGACAAAGCGCCCAATCAGGAAGCCAAGAGGAATACCCACCAGCGCCGCGAGGCCAAAACCCACCGCCACGCGCTGAAGAGAGGCCAGCACATTCCAACCCACACCCACATCGTTCGGCCCATTGTTATAGAACGGGTCAGCAAACAGCGTCAGCGCGGAATCCAGTGTGCTAAGCGGCGTCGGGAAACCTTTGCTGTTAATGGCGGCGAGTTGCCAGGCCAGCACCAACAACCCCAGCCCCAGCACCGCAGGAATGGTACATTCGGCGATATTGCGCAGCATGCGCCCCGAAGCAGGTGCACGTCGGCGCACCTGTACCGGCGGCAGCGTAATCACTTCACCCGGAACAGCCGGTGCGGCAGCCGGTTTGACATTTTGCGTCTGTTTCATCTCAGGCTCCTCTACGTTGAATGGCAAAGCTGCGGGCATACCCTTCCGGGTCGCTTCCGTTCCACACTGTTCCGTCCATCAGTGTGCTGCTGCGAAACAGGCTGGAAGGCGGCGTAATGCCGCCGACCGCCTGTGCCGCGTCTTTCCAGATATCCGTGCGATTAATGCGTTGCGCGATGGCCCGATAATCGGGCTCCGTTTTGAGGAGTCCCCAGCGGCGAAATTGGGTTAAGAACCACATCCCGTCAGAGATCCACGGGAAGGTCACTTCGCCCTCGGCGTAAAAACGCATCGGATGTGCATCCTGCCAGCGACGACCGATGCCGTTATCGTATTCACCCAGCATGCGGCCTGTGAGGTACTGTTCTTTGGTGTTCAGCCAGCCACGACGCGAGAGGATCTGTGCGGTTTCACGTTTGTTTTCCGCTGACGCTTCAATCCAGCGGGCGGCGTCAATGAGCGCCGCGACCAACGCGCGACTGGTATTGGGGTTTTGCTCAACCCACTCGCGACGCGTGCCAAGCACTTTCTCCGGGTGCTCCGGCCAGATATCCTGCGTGGTGGCCGCCGTGAAGCCGATGCGGTCATTAATCGCCCGCGCGTTCCACGGCTCGCCGACACAAAAGCCCACCATGTTGCCTATACGCATGTTCATCACCATCTGCGGCGGCGGTACGACTACGGTGCGCACATCGTCAAAGGGATGAATACCGCCGCTCGCCAGCCAGTAATAGAGCCACATGGCGTGGGTGCCGGTCGGGAAGGTGTGGGCGAAGGTATAAGCGCCCGGCGCGCTCTGACCTATCAGCTTTTTCAGCGCAGGAAGATCAGTCACCCCTTTCTCCTGTAACTCAGCAGAAAGCGTAATGGCCTGCCCGTTGCGGTTGAGGGTCATCAGGTTTGCCATCGCCTGCGGCTTACTGGCGATTCCCAGTTCCAGCCCGTAAAGCAGCCCATAAAGCACATGCGCCGCATCCAGCTCGCCATTGACCAGTTTGTCGCGTACTGCCGCCCAGCTCGCCTCTTTGCTGGGAACCAGCGTAATACCGTACTTTTTGTCAAAGCCTTTCAGCGAGGCAATTGCCAGCGGTGCGCAATCGGTTAGCGGGATAAATCCCACTCTTACCGTCTCCTGCTCGGGCTTGTCTGAGCCCGCCGCCCACGCCGAATGCATCAAACCCGGCAGCAACATCGCGCCCCCCAATGCCGCCCCGGCCTGCAATAAACGCCGTCGAGAGAGTGAAAATGCATCGCCCATAGCTGCTCCCACATGTAAAAAAAAAGCGCCCGGCAGTGCTTACGCACTGCGGGACGCCGTTATCCTGATGGTTTGAGGCCGCCGTTGGCCCGCTACCGATGATTTACAGGTGATAATGCAATTCAGATGCCAGGTCGTAAATGACCGTGAAATCGGCCTGACGTGGCTGAGCGACTGCCTTCAATGCACTTTCAGCAGGCATGCTCTGCTCGCGAAGAGTGCAATCAGGCAGAAAGATCGCGCTGCCAGAGTGCACTGACCGTTAACAGAGCGCGCGCCACTTCCACCATGCGCTGATTTTTATCCATCGCCATTTTGCGCAGACAGTGCCATGCCTGCTCTTCATTCATTTGCTGATGCGCAATCAACACACTTTTCGCTTTATCGATCACTTTGCGCTCTTCGAGCATCTCTTTTAGCGACGCCAGTTGCCCGGTGAGTACTTCCAGTTCTCGCGCCTGTTGGCGCACCAACGGCAGCAGTTGCCGATCCAGGGTGAATAGCAGGTTATCGCTGGCAGGATCATCGAGCGGTGCAGCGTGTTGCGCCTGCGCGTCATCGTCGCGCAGCAATATCACGACCTCCGCAATGAGATCGCTTATCAGTGATTCCTCAAGGCTGCGAAGTTGCTCCAGACGCTGAGTTTGTAGGCTAAACCAACGCAGTGCCGCCTCGCCGCCGTCAGGCGCGGGCTGACGCGTGCAGGCGATGCGACGCAACTGTTCAATAGCAATGCCCGCCTGCCCGTGTTCATTGAACAACGTTTTCAATGTCTGGCTTGCCAGACTTATAAACCCGTCAAAGCAGGGCTGCTGACCATCAATTCTGTCTACCAACTGCTGGCGAAGATCGTCGCTAAACTGCCCGAGCGTAAAGCCCAGCGCCCCCAGCGCACGTTCCTGCCCCACCAGCTCTTTGCCCTGCATAAAGCTGTAAAGTGCCACGAGTCGCCCGACCAGCGCGGGGTTGTCGATGGTGTCATTAAGTTGGGGAATAATACTCAGCAGATGACGTATCACCCGACTATAACGGGCGGTAGCGGTACCGGCATCCACACGTTGGGTGTTAATGGCATGGCGCAAATCGGGCAACTGCTCCAGAGACCAGACGGCGCTGGCGATGCGCTGGCACAGCCCGGATGCGGCAGGTACCGCCTGCGGGTCAAGCAACTGCAAGAATTCGCGCACCCGCTCATCCACCAGTGCCGCACTCGCCCGGCGTTCAGGTTCATATAAACGTCCACCCGAGCATAACCAGATATTGGACGCGCCGCGTTCGCACTGTAACATGTGTACCAGATGGCTCAACTGGCTTACCAGTTGGCCCTGCTGCGCCAGCTGTTGAAGCTTACCTTTCTGAACCTGGCGCGCATAACGAAACCACTCGATTGCGCCGGGTGTCGTGTCAGCACGATTGATCATGCTCCCTCCCGGTAACGTCTCTTTTATTAACCAAAGCAATAAACGTGCCTTTTTGAAGGAGTAGAGATGCAACATATTGTGATCGTCGCTAACGGTGCCGCCTACGGCAGTGAATCCCTGTTCAACAGCCTGCGCCTGGCCATTGCCCTGCGCGAACAGCAGGGTGACCTCGACCTGAAACTGTTTTTAATGTCTGATGCGGTCACCGCCGGGTTACGTGGGCAAAAACCTGCGGAAGGCTACAACATTCAGCAGATGCTGGAGATCCTCACCGCGCAAAACGTCCCCGTAAAACTGTGTAAAACCTGCACCGATGGCCGGGGCATTACCGCGCTGCCGCTGATTGATGGGGTGGAAATTGGTACGCTGGTCGAACTGGCCCAATGGACGCTGGCCGCTGACAAGGTGCTGACGTTTTAAGCGTTTATTTAGTCGACTTTACTGAAATTACCGTCGATTGCCGCAGATTCTTCCCGGCTGGCGCGCGTTATCTGGTCAATCACGCGCCAGGCTGAATGGTTTCAGGAGAATTCTCACTTTTGTTGAATCGTTGTCAGATTTGTTGATCGAAATCATCATCTTCCCCCTCCCTATTTGGTGTTATCAATGAGTGATTTGTGAACAACATCACATGCAGGATATCCGTCGCAGGGAGTGCATTCACAGAAAGATTCGGGGTTGAGATGGCGATGGTTAAGGCAAGTTTGACGTTATTTGGTGGGGATACGGTGGTGGTGCGTTGCTCAGAGCGCTGCCATATTCATTTAATGAGCGCACAAAGCAGCAACAGCGATATTCTGAGCGTACAAAACAGAGAGAGCGCCTATCTTACGGTGCCTTACAGCGGTACCTGGAATGTGTTGATTGACAGCCACAGCCAGTCGCTTGAACACTCAATCAGCTATGTTGCAGCCTGATTAAGCGCCCGGAAGCCGAAACTTCCGGGCGTTTTTTATGCCAGCCCCGGTTGTGGGTTGATCCCCAGTAAACCGCGAACATATTTAATCAATTCATTGAGCCCTTCATCGGGCATACCGAGTTTCTGTAACTCTTCATCCAGCGAGAAAAGATACTGCGCATTGGTGCCCAGCGGGCCGCTCGCTGCCGCAATTAACGGTGCTATCACCTGTACGCTGGTGTCAGCTTCGTACTGCGGGTGGCGGGGATCCATAATAAAGACCAGCGCGTTAACCTTGCGCCCGTCGTCGAGTTCCAGCTTGCACCAGGTGGGCAAATAGCAGCCGGTGATCATCTCACGTTTCCACAACAGCGAAAGCTCATCTTCAACCGTCGTCTCGGGCAACTGATAGGCGATACCGGTGGTGCGCCCGCCCTCTTTCAACGCCAGCATGCGGCCTGGCTGGCAGGCCGTCCCGCGCCCGGCGGTCAGGCGCAGGCAAAATGCCCGATGCCAGCCGACCAACGTACCGGTACAGGAGTCGGTAAATTCCAGCGCCGGATTCCACATCAGCGAGCCGTAGCCGAATATCCACACCGGCCCGTTATCTGGCCGACACGCAAGCGTAGCGGCCAGGGATGCCGCGCGTTGCTCTGGAGACCAGAGCAGCGATTCCTCAATAGCGCCAAACGCTGTTGTACAATCTGCCTTCATTAAGAAATCACGTGTAATCACTCTCAACCTCCGCCACTACATCACGTCCGTGCGTATTATTCAGACCTCTGGTTTTGGCTAATAGCGAACCAGGCAAATTCTCATCTGCATTTGCCTTTCCCTGAGTTTTTATTGCTTAAATATTATCCAGCTTTATTAAGCAATATGCAATTGCGCATCTGACGGCAAGAGTATTAAACCGTGACAAAGGGCTTTAGGATAATCGTGCTATTGGCCTATTTCTTTTTATGCCATTTGTCATCGTCACCTTTTTCATACTCATGTTTCACTGCGGCCCAGGCCACACGGTGAGCAGTCTCCTCGCGGGAGGCATCGTCCCGACGGTCAGATTTATCTTTGTATTGTTCCCACGCACTGTTAAAGGCTTCTTTGTATATCTCCTGGGCGTGAGCTGGCAAAACATGTTGCACACTGTCGGGTAAATCAGATTTGCTGTTATAGGGCATAAGTCCTCCTGTTAGTGGCTTCATGATAAGTATGGCTCACTGAACCGCAGACAAAACTTAATTAAGAATATTACTCACCTTCAACACATAACATGATGTTAATTAATGGATAAAATAACATAACAACACTTTTCAATAGCTTCATATAAAAGTTATCAATCAGGGTAAACTTTAGTAAAAAATCGTTATATATAAGCCACAATCTGTTAATTTATAGACTTATGCTGTGACGATTAGAAATATTCTAAGTATATAATTATAAACACCTGCACTAACGGAGATGGACATGACGCATGTACAAGAGGCGGTAAAAACCCGCCATAAGGAGACTTCTCTCATTTTCCCGGTTATTGCACTGGCAATATTGTTCTTCTGGGGAAGTAGTCAATCATTGCCAGTTGTTGTCGGGATTAATATCCTGGCGCTTATCGGTATTCTCAGCAGCGCATTTAGTGTTGTTCGCCACGCCGACGTGCTGGCGCATCGCCTCGGCGAACCCTACGGTTCGCTTATCTTAAGTCTTTCCGTGGTCATTCTGGAAGTGAGCCTGATTTCCGCACTGATGGCGACGGGCGATGCCGCCCCTACGCTGATGCGCGACACGCTCTACTCCATCATTATGATTGTGACCGGCGGCCTGGTAGGCTTCTCGCTATTGCTGGGTGGGCGCAAATTTGCGACGCAGTACGTCAATCTGTTCGGCATCAAACAGTATCTGATTGCCCTCTTCCCGCTGGCGATTATCGTACTGGTGTTCCCGATGGCGCTGCCTGAAGCGAATTTCACTATCGGTCAATCTCTGCTGGTGGCGCTGATTTCTGCCGCGATGTACGGCGTGTTTCTGCTGATTCAGACCAAAACGCACCAGAGCCTGTTTGTGTACGAACATGAAGACGATGGCGACGACGATGACCCGCACCACGGTAAACCGTCCGCTCACAGTAACGCCTGGCACGCTGCCTGGCTGATTGTGCATCTGATTGCCGTTATTGCGGTCACCAAGATGAACGCTAACCCGCTGGAGACGCTGCTCACCACAATGAATGCGCCTGTCGCATTTACCGGTTTCCTGGTGGCTCTGTTGATTCTCTCTCCTGAAGGCCTGGGTGCGCTGAAAGCGGTACTGAATAATCAGGTGCAGCGTGCGATGAACCTGTTCTTTGGTTCCGTGCTGGCCACCATTTCACTGACCGTTCCGGTCGTGACGCTGATCGCCTGGATGACGGGCAATGAACTGGTGTTTGGTCTCGGCGCGCCAGAAATGATCGTGATGGTCGCCTCGTTGGTGCTGTGCCATATCTCGTTCTCCACAGGGCGTACCAATGTGCTGAACGGAGCCGCGCATCTGGCGCTGTTTGCCGCCTATCTGATGACCATATTCGCCTGATAAGCATGTCGGCAGCCGTAATTGCGACCATCAGCGAGAATGCGACCGAAACGGCTGCAAAAATGACGAAAGATCGGAAGACGTCACGCAGCGTCCGTATTTCGCCAGTGAAGAATATAAAGCAGGCGACGTAGAATCCGCACCAAGCCGGACTCTTCCGGTGAGGCGCAATGTTGCGGGGGCTTGATCCCCGGCGGCGTTGGTTGCTGGAAAGAGAAAACCCCCGCACGTTGTAAGGCGTAAACCTGACAACATTACGGGGGCTAATCTTGAACCCAGACAAGTCAAGAATAGCCGCGAAACGTTGTCATGACAATAGGCGGCTATATGACGCTCGTGCAGTTTAGCGTGATGTTCTGGCACGACCTGGCAGCCCCAATTCTTGCGGGTATTATCACCGCAGCGATTGTTGGCTGGTAGCGTAACAGGAAGTAACGTGAAGGCGGGCGTCAGGCTGTCGTGATGACAACATGCGCCCGAAACAGGCCGCAGGGGTAATCGCCTGCGGCCTTTTTTGTTCGTGCCAGAAACAAAAAAGCCTTACCGCACAACGGTAAGGCTTCGATAAAATGCAGTACAGCGTGATTACTTGCTGGTATCCAGCTCGTCGAACCCTTTCACCAGGTCGTCGATCGCTTTCATCTGCTTCAGGAAAGGTTCCAGTTTATCCAGCGGCAGCGCGGACGGGCCGTCGCAGCGAGCGTGGTCCGGATCCGGATGCGCTTCGATAAACAGACCGGCGATACCGACCGCCATACCGGCGCGTGCCAGTTCAGCGACCTGCGCGCGGCGACCGCCAGAGGCTGCGCCAAACGGGTCGCGGCACTGCAGCGCATGGGTAACGTCGAAAATAACCGGAGAGTTGTTAGACGCTTTTTTCATCACGCCAAAGCCCAGCATATCAACGACCAGGTTGTCGTAACCGAAGTTCGCGCCGCGATCGCAGAGGATCACTTTGTCGTTGCCGCCTTCGATGAACTTATCGACGATGTTGCCCATCTGACCCGGGCTGACGAACTGCGGTTTTTTGACGTTGATAACCGCACCCGTTTTCGCCATCGCTTCCACCAGATCGGTCTGGCGAGCGAGGAATGCAGGCAGCTGAATCACGTCCACCACGTCGGCAACCGGCTGCGCCTGGCTGGCTTCATGTACGTCGGTAATGATTTTTACGCCGAAGGTCTGTTTCAATTCCTGGAAAATTTTCATCCCCTCTTCCAGGCCCGGGCCACGGTAAGAGTGAATGGAGGAACGGTTAGCTTTATCAAACGACGCTTTGAAGACGTAAGGGATACCCAGTTTCTGGGTAACGGTAACGTAGTGCTCACAGATGCGCATTGCCAGGTCGCGCGATTCCAGCACGTTCATGCCGCCAAACAGCACGAACGGCAAGTCGTTTGCTACGTTGATATCACCAATACTGACCACTTTCTGTTTCATAAGATCGCCTTATTAGGGTAAATACTCCAGTTATCTCGGGATGCGTCCAGGCAGTCCTGCCAATAATGACGTTACATAATTGCCCGCGAGTATAACCGGAATCCCTGGATTTTAGTGAAGGGTAATTTGTTTTTGCGCGATAGTGTTTATCTGCGCGCGAATCATCTCGCTAATCGGATCTTCCGGGCACTGTTCGACGAAATAACTCAGGTCATTCAATGCAATATGCTCACATTCAAGTTGAGCATAGATAAGCCCGCGATCGCGAATTTCATACGGATCTTCCGGATTAAACTGCAACAGCGCTTCACTGGTACGCAGCGCCAGTTCCATCTGCTGCTCTTCCATTAATGCCGATTTCAGCGTATCCAAAAGTTTGCGGATCACTTCTGCGTTATCGGCTTCATCGAGATCTTCATTAAACAGTTCAGCCATTGGGCTGATATTGCCTTTCAGCCACACTTCCAGCGTGTGTTCATCCAGCGTATCGCCGTTAAACGGATTGATGAGCCATAACTCTTCGTTGTCGACATCCGCCCGCAGCAGCAGCTGCGTCGGGAAAATCACCGGTACCACGGGAATGGAAAGGCGCTCGGCGAGCCAAAGCATAATTGCGCCAAGCGAGACGGCGCTGCCCTGGCGATTTTTCAATACTTGATCCAGCCATAGCGCGTCCGAAAGACGGTACACGCCTTTGGAATCGCTGAAATGCCATTCGTGGTAGAAGAGTTCAATCAAGCGCTCCATCTGCCGGGTCAGCGTCCAGGAAGGGCTGATCTCCTCCTGCGCCAGCGCCAGCAGGCACTCCAGTTGCTCATTTACGCGCTGTGTCGGGAAATCATCACGGATTAACTCTGACACCAGGACCATGCCTTCGCACAGCGGCGCTTTATTAAATTCAAAATCAGCCAATGACTTCATACCTTACCCCAACAACGGAACTTTAGTGATGGCGAGTTTAACGATGATGCACAACACCACCAGCCCCAGTAGAAAGGCAATAAAGCCTCGCTGCTGACTGCGCGGACAGCGACGTCCGAGCGCAACAAAACCCAAAACGATGTAGATGATAACGCCAAACAGTTTCTCCGTCAGCCACGTACCTTGTGGGGTGAATGGATAAACATGGGCCATTACCATCAGCGTGATACCGCTCAGCAGCAGCACGCTATCAATAGTGTGCGGTAATATACGCACCCAACGCAATTTCAGACGTGAATCATTGTTCCACGTCCACCAGTAGCGTAGCGCAAATAGTGCGACCGAAAAGATAGCACTGACGACGTGTATCGGCAGAATAACGCTAAACAGGCTCATTGCGCGGCTCCTGGCCAGATGGCAAGCGTCAGACGATCGTTTCCACCGTAATCCTTGCAGGTTTGCGCCTGAAGATAACCTGCGTCGGTAAACAGGTGACGTACCGCGTCACCCTGCGTCCAACCATGTTCCAGTAGCATGATGCCACCCGGCAACAACGCCTGTCGGCCTTCACGGATAATATGCGCGAGATCGGCAAGCCCTTCATTGGCGGCAACCAACGCCGTTTTTGGTTCGAAGCGGACATCGCCCTGAGAGAGATGCGGATCCTGTTCATCAATATAGGGAGGATTACTGACGATCATGGCGAACTGTCGCCCGGCCAGTGCGCTGAACCAATCACTTTGCAGAAAGGTAGCGTTGTCTATGCCCAGCGTTTGCGCGTTCTGCTGCGCCAGGGCGACGGCATCGGCGATAAAATCGACAGCCGTCACACGGCAATCCGGTCTTTCACTGGCGATGGCCAGTGCTATCGCGCCAGTGCCGGTGCCTAAATCGAGGATCTCACAGGGTTCTCCAGGCAAGCGAGCTAACGCCTGCTCGACCAGACATTCGGTGTCCGGGCGAGGAATCAGGGTGACGGGAGACACCGCCAGCGGCAGCGACCAGAATTCGCGCATACCCACTAAATGCGCGATCGGTTCACCGCGCTCGCGGCGCGTCAGCAGCGCATCAAGGGGCGCCAGTTCGGCGGGCGTTAATACTGTTTCGTCAAACGCCATGATAAACGTTCGCGTTTTGCCGGTGACGTGCCCGAGCAGGATCTCGGCATCACGGCGCGGGCTTTCGCTCTCCCGCAGCCGTGCAATTGCCTGTTTCAGCCACTGTTGGTAACTCATCATTCCTAGTCAGATAGCGCCGCAAGCTGGTCAGCCTGATATTCCTGAACGATAGGTTCGATCAGCATGTCCAGTTTGCCTTCCATCACTTCATCCAGACGGTAGAGCGTCAGGTTAATACGGTGATCGGTCACGCGCCCCTGCGGGAAGTTATAGGTACGGTTACGGTCGCTACGATCGCCCGTACCCAGCAGGTTACGACGCGTGGACGCTTCCGCCTGCTGGCGTTTGGCCATTTCAGCGGCACGAATACGCGAACCCAGCACGGACAGCGCTTTGGCTTTGTTTTTGTGCTGCGAACGTTCGTCCTGACACTCCACCACAATACCGGTTGGCAAGTGGGTAATACGGATTGCCGAGTCGGTGGTGTTAACGTGCTGACCGCCCGCGCCTGAGGAACGGAAAGTATCGATACGCAGCTCTGACGGGTTGATATCGGGCAGCTCGGCTTCCGGTAGCTCCGGCATCACCGCAACGGTACACGCCGAAGTGTGGATACGCCCTTGCGATTCCGTTGCCGGAACACGCTGCACGCGGTGCCCGCCAGATTCAAATTTCAGACGGCCATACACGCCTTCGCCGCTGATTTTGGCGATCACTTCTTTAAATCCGCCATGCTCGCCTTCGTTGGCGCTCATGATTTCCACACGCCAGCGGCGCGCTTCTGCATAGCGGCTGTACATCCGGAAGAGATCACCCGCAAACAGCGCAGCTTCGTCGCCGCCGGTACCGGCACGCACTTCAACATAGGCGTTACGTTCGTCATCCGGGTCGCGCGGCAGCAGCAGAACCTGAAGCTGTTGTTCCAGCTCCTCTTCCCGCGCTTTGGCGTCCTGTAATTCTTCCTGCGCCATTTCGCGCATTTCCGGGTCGTCCAGCATCATCTGGGCGGTTTCAATATCGTCCTGAACCTGACGCCAGTCAGTAAAACAGCGTGAAACGTCGCTCAGTTGCGCATACTCACGCGACAGCGCCCGGAATCGCTCCTGATCGGCGATAGTCTCCGCATCGCCCAGCAGCGCCTGAACTTCTTCATGGCGCTCGTACAGAGCTTCCAGTTTGGCAACAATAGAAGGCTTCATTGGCGTAAATGCACCTTGTAATAAAAAGAGTTGTGCTACTCCAGCCCGAGGCTGTTGCGCAGAATATGCAGGCGTTCATCATCCCCGTCACGGGCGGCCTGCTGAAGAGATTTGGTTGGGGCGTGGATCAGGCGGTTGGTCAGCTTACGCGACAGGTCCTGCAAAATAGCCTGGGCGTCGCCGCCCTGCTCCAGCGCAGCGAGCGCTTTTGCGGTGAGCTCTTCACGCGCCATTTCGGCCTGTGAACGGTATTCGCGAATGACATCGCTGGCGCTTTGCGCGCGCAGCCAGGCCATAAATTCGCTGGTTTCCTGCTCAACAATGGTTTCAGCCTGCACCGCAGCGGCTTTGCGCTGGGCAAGGTTGTGCTGAATGATGTTTTGCAAATCATCCACGCTGTACAGATAGGCGTTCGCCAGTTTGCCCACTTCGGGCTCGACGTCACGCGGTACGGCGATATCCACCAGCAGCATTGGCTGATTACGGCGGGCTTTTAATGCACGCTCGACCATCCCTTTACCGATAATCGGCAGCGGGCTGGCGGTAGAACTGATGATGATATCCGCGTCTTTTAAGCGCTCATCGACGTCGCTTAAAGCAATCACTTCCGCGCCCACTTCCTGCGCCAGTACCTGCGCACGTTCGCGGGTACGGTTAGCAATCAGCATTTTCTTGACGTGATGTTCACGCAGATGACGCGCCACCAGTTCAATGGTTTCGCCTGCGCCAACCAGCAACACGGTAACGGTAGAAAGTGATTCAAAAATCTGTCGCGCCAGTGTACAGGCCGCAAATGCCACAGACACCGCACTGGCGCCGATATCGGTTTCGGTGCGCACCCGTTTGGCGACCGAGAACGATTTCTGGAACATGCGCTCCAGTTCGCTGGCATGCAGATGCCCCTGCGCGGAATCCGCGAAAGCTTTCTTAACCTGTCCGAGAATTTGCGGCTCGCCCAGCACCAGCGAATCGAGGCCGCTGGCCACGCGCATCAGGTGGCTGACGGCATCATTATCCTGATGCCAGTACAGGCTTTCACGTAGCTCGGTTTCGTTCAACTGATGGTAGTCGCATAACCAGCGCACGATGGCGTCGTGTAGGTTGTCCTGCTCTTCCACACTCAGATATAGCTCGGTGCGGTTACAGGTCGACAACACCACGCCCCCCTGCACCATTGGCTGAGCCAGCAGGCTCTGCAGCGCCTGGTCAAGCGTATCCGGCGAAAACGAAACACGTTCTCGCAGCGCTACCGGAGCTGTTTTGTGGTTGATGCCAAGCGCTAAAAGGGTCATGTTGCGGGAGTAGTACCAGCGTTGATAAGGTTAGTCTGAGCGCATCATACAGGATGCGCGAGATCAATAAAAGAGACGCTCCCCTTTTGGGGTAGTGCCATCGCTCACCTTGTGAACAAACGGTTAGCCAAGATAATTTAATGATTTAAGACAACTTGAGCGTAGACGCTGCTTCGCCGCGACGCTAGCATTAAGGGTTATAACTGCTACCTATCGCAAGGATTGTCATTATCATGACCCTGTCTGACTTTCGCCTGATTCGTCTGCTGCCGCTGGCAAGCCTCGTTCTAACCGCCTGTGTGACCACGACACCACAAGGCCCGGGGAAAAGCCCGGACTCGCCTCAGTGGCGTGAGCATCAGCAGGAAATTCGCAAGCTGAACCAGTATCAAACCCGCGGCGCATTCGCCTATCTCTCTGATGAACAAAAAGTTTATGCACGCTTCTTCTGGCAGCAGACCGGTCAGGATCATTACCGACTGCTGCTGACTAACCCGCTGGGCAGTACCGAACTGTCGCTCACCGCGCAGCCAGGCTCGGCGCAGTTAGTCGATAACCAGGGCAAAACCTACACCGACGTGGACGGCGAAGAGATGATTGGCAAGCTCACCGGTATGCCGATTCCGCTTAACAGCCTGCGTCAGTGGATTTTAGGCCTGCCAGGCGACGCGACCGATTACAAACTTGACGACCAGTATCGCCTGCGCGAAGTGAATTACACGCAAAACGGCAAAACCTGGAAAGTGGTGTACGGCGGCTATAACGACCAGAAACCGGCGCTGCCTGCGAATATGGAATTGACCGAAGGTTCCCAGCGCATCAAGCTGAAAATGGATAACTGGATCGTGAAATGATGACCCGTTGGCCCTCTCCCGCAAAGCTGAACCTGTTCTTATATATCACCGGGCAACGCGCTGACGGTTATCATGAGTTGCAGACCCTGTTTCAGTTTCTTGACTACGGCGATACGTTAACCATCGAACCGCGTCAGGATGGGCAACTACGCCTGTTAACGCCGCTTGAGGGCGTGCCGGACGAAGAGAATTTGATTGTACGTGCCGCGCGTCTGCTGATGAAAGCGGCGGCGCAAACGCAGCGCCTGCCAAAAGGCAGCGGCGCCGACATCAGTATCGAAAAGCGGCTGCCGATGGGCGGTGGCCTGGGCGGTGGTTCGTCTAACGCCGCTACGGTACTGGTCGCCCTGAATCAGCTCTGGCAGTGTGGTTTATCGGAAGATGAGCTGGCAGCGATTGGCTTAACGCTGGGCGCCGATGTGCCGGTCTTCGTTCGCGGCCACGCCGCCTTTGCCGAAGGCGTTGGCGAGCAGCTCACGCCGATAAATGTGGCTGAAAAATGGTACCTGGTGGTTCATCCTGGCGTCAGCATTCCCACGCCGGTGATTTTTAACGATCCTGACTTGCCCCGAAATACGCCAAAAAGGTCAATAGACACGTTATTAAAATGTGAATTTGGCAATGATTGCGAGGTTATCGCAAGAAAACGTTTTCGCGAGGTTGATGAGGTGCTTTCCTGGCTGTTAGAATACGCGCCGTCGCGCCTGACTGGCACAGGGGCCTGTGTTTTTGCTGAATTTGACACAGAACTCGCTGCTCGTCAGGTGCTGGAGCAAGCCCCGGAATGGTTTAATGGCTTTGTGGCTAAGGGTGTAAACCTCTCTCCACTCCATCAATCCATGCTTTAGCCGGGCAAGCTGAGTTTCGGTGACAACGTCACCCTGTTCCAGACGTTGCATCGCGCTCTTTAATACACCGCCTGGGAAGAATATAGCCTGGCCCGCACAGTTTTTGGCTGATTCTTTCCACCAATGGACGCATGCCTGAGGTTCTTCTCGTGCCTGATATGAAGCTTTTTGCTGGTAACGCCACCCCGGAACTAGCACAACGTATTGCCAACCGCCTGTACACTTCTCTTGGCGACGCCGCTGTCGGTCGTTTTAGCGATGGTGAAGTCAGCGTACAAATTAACGAAAATGTACGCGGTGGTGATATTTTCATCATCCAGTCCACTTGTGCTCCCACCAACGACAACCTGATGGAATTGGTTGTTATGGTTGATGCTCTGCGTCGTGCTTCCGCAGGCCGTATCACAGCCGTTATCCCTTACTTTGGTTATGCCCGTCAGGACCGCCGTGTGCGTTCCGCGCGTGTGCCAATTACGGCAAAAGTTGTCGCTGACTTCTTGTCCAGCGTCGGCGTTGACCGCGTACTGACCGTTGACCTGCATGCTGAACAGATTCAGGGCTTCTTCGACGTACCGGTAGATAACGTATTCGGTAGCCCAATCCTGCTCGAAGATATGCTGCAACTGAATCTGGACAACCCGATTGTGGTTTCCCCGGATATCGGCGGCGTTGTTCGTGCTCGCGCCATCGCTAAACTGCTTAACGATACCGACATGGCTATCATCGACAAACGCCGCCCGCGTGCGAACGTTTCTCAGGTGATGCACATCATCGGTGACGTTGCTGGCCGTGACTGCGTTCTGGTTGACGACATGATCGATACCGGCGGCACACTGTGCAAAGCAGCTGAAGCCCTGAAAGAGCGTGGTGCAAAACGCGTATTCGCTTACGCAACCCACCCGATCTTCTCTGGCAATGCGGTAAACAACCTGCGCAATTCAGTCATCGACGAAGTGGTCGTCTGCGATACCATCCCGCTGTCGGATGAAATCAAAGCGCTGCCTAACGTTCGTACACTGACGCTGTCCGGGATGTTGGCCGAAGCGATTCGTCGTATCAGCAACGAAGAATCCATTTCCGCCATGTTCGAGCATTAATCGAGCCTGGTTAAAAAACCCGCTGCGGCGGGTTTTTTTGTCTATAGTAACTATTTGTATGACCTATGCCTCCTTCACCTGCCATTCACATGACAGATGATGCGCTCACGGATGAAACATTATTGTGAATAAGATCTTCTCCTCACAGGTGATGCCTTTCCGCGCTCTCATCGACGCGTGCTGGAAAGAGAAGTACACCGTATCCCGCTTTACTCGCGACGTTATCGCCGGGATCACTGTCGGTATTATTGCTATCCCGCTGGCGATGGCGCTGGCGATCGGCAGCGGCGTCGCTCCGCAGTATGGTCTGTATACGTCTGCCGTTGCGGGGATTGTTATCGCCCTGACCGGGGGCTCACGCTTTAGCGTCTCCGGGCCGACGGCCGCCTTTGTCGTCATTCTTTACCCTGTATCACAACAGTTTGGCCTTGCCGGGTTGCTGGTCGCCACGTTGATGTCCGGGGTATTTTTGATTCTTTTTGGCCTTGCGCGTTTTGGCCGCTTAATTGAATACATTCCCCTCTCCGTCACGCTGGGCTTTACCTCCGGTATTGGTATCACCATCGGGACGATGCAGATTAAAGACTTCCTTGGCCTGCAACTGACGCACGTGCCGGAACATTATCTGCAAAAAGTCGGGGCGCTGGTGATGGCGCTGCCGACCATCAATATGGGCGATGCTGCGATTGGTATCGTCACCCTCGGCACGCTTATTTTCTGGCCTCGCCTTGGCATTCGCCTGCCGGGTCACCTGCCCGCGCTGATTGCAGGCTGCGTGGTGATGTTTATTGTTAATATGCTGGGCGGCCACGTCGCCACCATTGGCTCTCAGTTCCACTACGTGCTGGCGGACGGCTCGCAGGGTAACGGTATTCCGCAACTGCTACCGCAACTGGTGCTGCCATGGGATATGCCGGGCTCCGACTTCACACTGAGCTGGGCATCGCTGCGCGCTCTGCTACCCGCCGCGTTCTCCATGGCTATGTTAGGAGCAATTGAATCGCTGCTCTGCGCCGTGGTGCTGGACGGCATGACCGGCACCAAACACAAAGCCAACAGTGAGCTGATTGGTCAGGGTCTGGGAAATATTGCCGCGCCGTTCTTTGGTGGCATCACCGCGACCGCCGCCATTGCCCGTTCCGCCGCCAACGTGCGTGCCGGGGCGACTTCACCGGTTTCTGCGGTCATCCACGCGGTCCTGGTTATTCTGGCGCTGCTGATCCTCGCGCCACTGCTCTCCTGGCTGCCGCTTTCGGCAATGGCCGCACTGCTGCTGATGGTGGCCTGGAACATGAGTGAAGCGCATAAAGTGGTTAACCTGCTTCGCCGCGCGCCGAAAGATGACATCATCGTGATGCTTATCTGTATGTCGCTAACGGTACTGTTCGATATGGTTATCGCCATTAGCGTGGGGATTGTACTCGCATCGCTGCTGTTTATGCGCCGTATCGCGCAAATGACCCGCCTGTCACCGGTCAATGTGGATGTACCGGATGACGTGCTGGTGCTACGCGTGATTGGCCCGCTGTTCTTTGCCGCTGCCGAAAATCTGTTTACTGACCTTGAATCACGTATCGAAGGCAAGCGTATCGTAGTGCTGAAGTGGGATGCCGTACCGGTGCTCGATGCAGGTGGGCTGGATGCGTTCCAGCGATTTGTGAGTAAGCTACCGGAAGGATGTGAACTGCGAGTGTCAAATATGGAATTCCAGCCGCTGCGCACGATGGCACGCGCCGGAATTAAACCGATTCCGGGCCGCCTGACCTTCTTCCCGAATAAAGAAGCGGCGCTGGACGATATCAAATAGCAAAATGGCTCCTGCGGGAGCCATTTTTTTCGTCAGATATCAGTGACTGGTGCGTTTGTCCCGGCGACAACGTTTATCATAGTGGCGTACCCACCAGTATTTGTCGCAGACCTGTTCGTGTCCCCCGACACGCGCCCCGGCAAGCCAGAGGATTGCGCCAATAAAGATGCTTAAGACAGCACCGTGCGCGAAAAACTGTGGCAAATTGAACTGTGGCAACTGGTTTAAAATAGAATAGCCGACGCCGACCACCATTACGACCAGGCCCAGACCCATGAGCACATTACCGAGTAACGAAGCGTTTTTACGTTTCATATGTCACCTCCGAGCTTTTGGGCTTAAGGGAAATATCCCTTCTCCTTGTGTGTAAAGTATAGACACCACTTTTGGCAATTTGTGCGATGGCGATCGCAATTACGAACATTAACGCAACAAAACTTTACATTTAAGTTACTGAATTACATCAAGTCCAAATGGTCACTCGAATGAACTATTCGGTTTTTGCCCCTTTGGGCGCTTATTTTTGTCAAGTGCGCGATCACCACGTAAACTACGCGCCAGAAATACGACCTGTTCAGGAATAATAACGTGACGATTAAACTGATTGTCGGCCTGGCTAACCCCGGCGCAGAGTATGCTGCGACGCGCCATAACGCGGGTGCCTGGTATGTCGATTTGCTGGCGGAGCGCGCCCGTGCGCCGCTGAAAGAAGAAAGTAAATTTTTTGGCTACACCTCGCGCATTAATCTGGCGGGTGAAGATGTGCGCCTGCTGGTCCCCACCACTTTTATGAACCTGAGTGGAAAAGCGGTTGCCGCGCTGGCGACGTTCTATCGTATTAATCCGGATGAAATTCTGGTGGCGCACGATGAGCTCGACCTGGCTCCAGGCGTCGCAAAGTTTAAGCTGGGTGGTGGTCATGGCGGCCATAATGGGCTTAAAGATATCATCAGCAAACTGGGCAATAACCCCAATTTTCATCGCTTACGCATCGGAATTGGCCATCCGGGGGATAAAAACAAAGTTGTCGGTTTCGTTCTCGGCAAACCGCAGGCTTCTGAACAGAAGCTAATCGACGAAGCGGTAGACGAAGCGGCGCGCTGTACCGAGATCTGGCTGAAGGATGGCTTAACCAAAGCCACCAACCGTTTGCACGCCTTTAAGGCGCAATAACCGTTGAACTGCGGCATTTTTTCCGCATGCCGTGTATAATAGGCAGAGTTATTTACTTTTCTGATACCTGTTATCAATAACAGGTTGATTATCAAAAGATTAAGGTGATTTAAACATGGGATTTAAATGCGGTATCGTCGGTTTGCCTAACGTGGGCAAATCCACCCTGTTCAATGCGCTCACGAAAGCAGGTATTGAAGCGGCGAACTTCCCGTTCTGTACCATTGAGCCGAACACCGGTGTTGTACCCATGCCCGACCCGCGTCTGGACCAGCTGGCTGAAATCGTTAAACCGCAGCGCATCCTGCCAACCACCATGGAATTCGTGGACATCGCAGGCCTGGTAAAAGGCGCGTCCAAAGGTGAAGGTCTGGGTAACCAGTTCCTGACCAACATCCGCGAAACCGAAGCCATTGGCCACGTCGTTCGTTGCTTCGAAAACGACAATATCATCCACGTTTCTGGCAAAGTTGATCCGGCAGAAGATATCGACGTCATCAACACCGAACTGGCGCTCTCTGACCTTGATACCTGCGAACGCGCTATCCACCGCGTGCAGAAGAAAGCCAAAGGCGGCGATAAAGACGCGAAAGCTGAACTGGCTGCACTGGAAAAATGCCTGCCGCAACTGGAAAACGCCGGTATGCTGCGCGCGCTGGATCTCACAGAAGAAGACAAGGCCGCCATCCGCTACCTGAGCTTCCTCACCCTGAAGCCAACCATGTACATCGCTAACGTCAATGAAGACGGTTTCGAGAACAACCCATACCTGGACAAAGTACGCGAAATCGCCGCCGCCGAAGGTTCCGTGGTGGTTCCGGTGTGTGCTGCCGTTGAATCTGATATCGCCGAACTCGACGATGAAGAGCGTGACGAATTTATGCAGGAACTGGGACTTGAAGAGCCAGGTCTGAACCGCGTGATTCGCGCCGGTTACGCCCTACTGAATCTGCAAACTTACTTCACCGCAGGCGTGAAAGAAGTGCGCGCGTGGACCATTCCTGTCGGCGCGACCGCACCGCAGGCTGCCGGTAAAATCCACACCGACTTCGAAAAAGGCTTCATCCGCGCCCAGACTATCGCGTTTGAAGACTTCATCACCTACAAGGGTGAACAAGGCGCGAAAGAAGCCGGTAAAATGCGTGCAGAAGGGAAAGAGTACATCGTGAAAGATGGCGATGTGATGAACTTCTTGTTTAACGTGTAAGGTGGTTTGTCAGGCCTGTTGGTCTCAATGAACACAATAAAAAATCCACGCATTTGCGTGGATTTTTTTGTTTGCGGCTGAGCGAGAAAAGTGACAGCGCAACATTGAGGTTTAACATTAGCCGTGCTTTAAGGAAACTGGCGCCTTTTCAACGCCAGTTTTTCATTTTGAGAAACGTATTAGCGAGTAGTGCCGAGCGGAATTTCCGGATCAGGCTCGTGCGTTATTCGGTTACGCAGGTCTCTACGGATAATTTCAATAGACCAGAACCAGATTAAATGCCCAAAAATTTCAGAGACATTTTCATACCAGGGAAGATCAAACAATGGAGGAGTCAGCCCCATTAATGGGAAAGAGATCATATGCACAAAAAGCTGCGCTAATGCACCAGCCAATAACCCCTGCCAGAGTTTAATTTTCGGGAAAACTTCAGCAACGACGCAGTAGCCCAAAGCGAATACAATTGAAAAGATAATATGCGTGACACCAACCCAGTTAAATACATGACCGGCGAAGGTATAAACTGCCGCATTAGGATCCGCAAGCCCCACCCAGTCACGAAGAAAAACATAAGGAGGATTAAGGAAATTGCGTGAGCAATCAATTTGCCCCGCCGCTCTAATTAATGATTCAGGGCCACACGCAGCATTGAATATATCAACAGGACTGCGTGGAGGTAATGGCACCTCAGCCCCCCATTTCACGAATGCTGACACGATACCGGCAATCAAACCGATAAAAGCAGCGAGGCCATAACGTCTACGGTTTGGTGGAGTCTGTTCAAATATATTCATATTTCTTCCATTGAAAGTGATCGTATTAATCTCATCTTAAGATAGTATTCCTAAAACTTCTTAACTGTAAAGATATGTATAGAGCTTCTTGTCTACTTTCAGATATTGCACGTCAGACCGAGGGAAAATCTCACTGTAAAAAATCCACGCCACCACGTGGATTTTTCGCAAACTAACCCTATTCCCCCAGTGCCCGCCTGATCTCCACCAATGCATTCGGGTCCTCAATCGTCGTAAGATCCCCCGGGTCTCTCCCCTCACAAATCGCCTGCATCGCGCGCCTGAGCATTTTGCCGGATCGCGTTTTCGGCAACTGTGAAACAAAGTAAATCCGCGCCGGTCGCCCGAAGTGACCAATCTGGTCATCCACCCGATGCTGGATAGCCTGTTCTTCCTCCTGCGCCACATCGCGCAACAGCAGGCTGTCGCCCTGTTTGGGGATAACAAACGCCACGGCTACCTGCCCTTTCACCGCATCCTTCACGCCGACCACCGCCACTTCCGCGACGTTACCGTAGCCCGAGATGCTCTCTTCAATTTCGCGCGTCCCGAGCCGATGCCCGGCGATGTTGATCACGTCGTCCGTGCGCCCAAGGATAAAGTAATAGCCGTCCTCATCCCGAATGCCCCAGTCAAAAGTCGCGTATACCGGGCGCTCGAACAGTGACCAGTAGGTATTCACAAAACGCTCATCATTGCCCCAGATGGTCTGAATACAGCCCGGCGGTAGCGGCCCTTCAATCACGACCATGCCCTTTTCATTCGCACCGCATGGCTGCCCGGTATGTTCATTGAGCAGTTTGACGTGATAGCCAAACATCGGCACGCCAGGGCTGCCGAGGCGTGTCGGGCGATCGCTCAACTCGCGGGCGATAGCCATAATTGGCCAGCCAGATTCAGTCTGCCAGTAGTTGTCGATGACCGGGATGCCCAGCGTTTCGGTCACCCAACTGGCGGTCGGTTCATCCAGCGGTTCTCCGGCGAGATACAGGACTTCCAGCGATGAAATATCATGATTGCGTATTTGCGCGGTGGGGAATTTCTTCAGCACGCGAATGGCAGTCGGCGCGGAGAACATCCGGCTGACCTGATATTTTTCAACGATTTTCCACCAGACGCTGCAATCCGGCCAGGTCGGCGTGCCTTCAAAAACCACTGTCGCCATCCCCGCCAGCAGCGGCGCATAAACGATATACGAATGCCCCACCACCCAGCCGATATCGGAGGTGCAGAAGAACACGCCGCCCGCTTTACCGCCAAAAATCGTCGCCATCGTCGTCGCCAGCGCCACGGCATAACCGCCGACATCGCGCTGAACGCCTTTCGGTTTTCCCGTCGTGCCAGAGGTATAAAGAATGCAGGAGGTTTCACTCGCCTCCAGCCAGACAACCGGCACCCGGGCATCAAGATGCTGCTCACGCAGTATCGCGTAATCGGCATCACGCTCAGCTACGCGCTGCATCGGTGCCAGCCCACGGTCAACCAGCAGCACCCGTTGCGGCGGATGTTCTGCGAGCGAAATCGCATCGTCGAGCAACTTTTTGTAAGGGATCACTTTCCCGGCGCGCGATCCGCCATCCGCTGAGACGATCAGCACCGGGCGCGCATCATCAATCCGCGCCGCCAGGCTGTGCGAGGCGAAACCGCCAAACACAACTGAGTGGATCGCACCAATGCGGGCGCAGGCCAGCAGCGTAATATGCGCTTCGGCGATCATCGGCATATACACCAGCACCCGGTCACCGCGCGAGACGCCAAGCGTTTGCAGCATCGCTGCTGTGCGATTCACTTCGGCGTGCAGTTCGCGAAAGGTAAATGTTCGCTCCTCGCCCGTTTCCGCCGACACGGCAATCAGCGCCAGCGCCTCAGGTTGGGTCGTTAGCCAGCGATCGATAGCGTTATGGCACAGGTTGGTCGTGCCGCCGCAAAACCAGCGGGCAAACGGTGGATTGTCATAGTTGAGCGTACGCGTAAACGGCATCTGCCAGTCGATGCGCCGGGCCTGCTCGGCCCAGAATGCCTCCGGGTCGTTAATCGACCGCTGATAGAACGTCTCATAAGACATAGAAGTCTCCTTCTGAACGGATCAGATGACGAACAGATCAAGGAACGCGTTTACCGGCATCTGCTCCAGGCGCTGTCTGTCCAGGGAGGCCTCCAGAATGCGTTGCTGCTGACGGGCCGGGAACTGGCGTGCCAGGTTGGTTTTAAATTTCTCAATCAGCAGCGGGATCCCTTCTTCGCGGCGACGCGCGTGACCAATCGGGTACTCCACCACCACCTCCTCAAAGCGGCTACCGTCCGAAAACTCGACGGTTAAGCCATTGGCAATTGAGCGTTTTTGCGGGTCGTGATAATCGCGGGTAAATGCCGGGTCTTCATGGCAATGGGTTTTGGCGCGCAGAACATCAATGCGCGGGTCGCTGGCGATATTCTCTTCATAGTCCGACGCCGTCAGGCGGCCAAACAGCAACGGGATGGCGACCATATACTGAATGCAGTGATCGCGGTCGGCCGGGTTGGTGAGCGGCCCTTTTTTGTCGATAATGCGAATACAGGCTTCATGTGTGCGAATACTCACGCGCTCAATATCCGCCGCCGTTTTCCCCTCAGCGACCATTTTTTGATGCAACGTCATCGCGGCTTCAACCGCCGTCTGCGAGTGGAACTCTGCCGGGAAGGAGATTTTAAACAGCACGTTCTCCATCACGTAGCTACCGTAAGGACGCTGGAAGCGGAACGTCTCGCCCCTGAAGGAGACATCGTAGAAGCCCCAGGTTTTGGCAGTCAGTGCCGTGGGATACCCCATTTCACCGGTCTGCGCCATCAGTGCCAGCCGTACCGCGCGCGACGTGGCGTCACCTGCCGCCCAGGATTTACGCGTGCCGGTATTGGGCGCATGGCGATAGGTTCGCAGTGACTGCCCGTCAACCCACGCCAAAGAAACGGCATTTAAGATCTCTTCTCGATTCAGGCCAAGCATCTCTGCCACCACCGCCGTCGAGGCCACTTTCACCAGCAGCACATGGTCTAACCCAACTTTATTGAAGGCGTTTTCCAGCGCGATGCAGCCCTGAATTTCATGCGCTTTAATCATGCCAGCCAGCACTTTCTGCATGGTGAGCGGCGCTTTACCCGTCGCCACGGCATTACGCGACAGCCAGTCGGCCACCGCCAGAATACCGCCCAGATTGTCAGAAGGATGCCCCCACTCTGCCGCCAGCCAGGTATCGTTGAAATCCAGCCAGCGGATCATCGCACCAATATTGAATGCTGCCTGCACCGGGTCGAGCTGAAACTGCGTGCCCGGCACTTTCGCGCCGTTGGGCACGACCGTTCCCGGCACAATCGGCCCCATCATTTTTTTACACGCCGGATATTCCAGCGCTTCCAGCCCGCAGCCCAACGTATCGAGCAGGCAATAATGCGCGGTGTTCCACGCCACGGTGGAATCAATCTGGTAATTCATCACGTAATCCACGATATCGACGATTTCCTGATCGAATTCCGCACGAAGATGGGTAATCGGCTGAGACATGTTTGTTTTCCTGTTTTGGTTATTGTCAGAGGTAAGCAGATGAATTACTGGCGATTTTCCAGCGTGACAAAAGGTTTATCTTCCGGCCCGGTATAGTTGGCAGACGGGCGGATGATTTTATTGTCCTGGCGCTGTTCAATGACGTGGGCCGACCAGCCCGTCACGCGCGCCATCACAAACAGCGGCGTGAACATCGCGGTGGGGACGCCCATCATGTTGTAGGAGACCGCCGAGAACCAGTCGAGGTTGGGGAACATCTTCTTAGTTTCCCACATCACCGTTTCCAGGCGGTCGGCGATGTCATACATCTTCATGGAGCCTGCTTCACGGGAGAGCTGATAGGCTATGGTTTTGATCACCTCATGGCGCGGGTCGGAAATCGTATACACCGGATGACCGAAGCCGATCACCACCTCTTTGTTTTCAATGCGACGGCGAATATCCTGCTCGGCTTCGTCCGGCGTTTCATAACGTTGCTGAATATCGAGCGACACCTCATTGGCCCCGCCGTGCTTCGGCCCGCGTAGCGCGCCAATCCCACCGATAATAGCGGAATAGATATCCGAGCCTGTTCCGGCAATCACCCGCGAGGCGAACGTTGAGGCATTAAACTCATGTTCGGCGTAGAGAATGAGCGACGCGTGCATCGCCTTCACCTGGCTTTGCGGCGGTTTATGGCCGTGTAACAGGTGCAAAAAATGGCCGCCGATGGAGTCGTCATCGGTTTCCGGCTGGATCCGCTCGCCGTTGTGGCTGTAGTGATACCAGTAGAGAAGAATAGAGCCGAGCGACGCCAGCAGCTTGTCCGCAATATCGCGCGCCCCGGAAACCGAGTGTTCCTCTTTCTCTGGCAATGTACAGCCCAGCGCAGAGACGCCGGTGCGCAGTACATCCATAGGGTGCGATGCCGCCGGCAGCGATTCCAGCACGATGCGCACGTTGGCAGGCAGACCGCGTAATGCTTTCAGCCGTGTCTTATACGCATGCAACTCATCGCGATTGGGCAGTTTGCCGTGAATCAGCAGATACGCCACCTCTTCAAACTCGCAGTGCTTCGCGAGGTCGAGAATGTCATAGCCGCGATAGTGAAGATCGTTGCCGCTTTTGCCCACGGAACAAAGGGCGGTATTTCCGGCAGGCACACCGGAAAGCGCCACGGATTTTTTCGGTTTTGTGGCAGTCGTGTTTTGCAAAATGGTCGCTTCGCTCATACTGGCCTCGTCTTATTATGGATGTGTAGGGTAAAACCGATTACTTGCCGCGTTTGCTGGCAAACAGGGCGTCGAGTTTCTCTTCAAACTGGTAGTAGTTGATGCTTTCGTAGAGTTCGCTGCGGGTTTGCATGATGTCGATAACGCTCTTCTGCGTGCCTTCCTGACGCAGTACGTTGTAGACCTGTTCCGCGGCGCGGTTCATGGCGCGAAACGCCGACAGCGGATAGAGCGCCATCGCCACGTGCGCACTGTGCAGTTCGTCGGTGGTGAACAGCGGCGTCGCGCCGAATTCGGTGATGTTGGCAAGAATCGGCACCTGCACCGCATCGGCAAACTGGCGATACATCGACAGTTCGGTGATGGCTTCCGGGAACAGCATGTCAGCCCCGGCTTCGATATACGCACGGGCGCGTTCAATGGCGGCGTCCAGGCCTTCCACCGCCAGGGCGTCAGTGCGCGCCATAATCACAAAGTCCGGGTCGGTACGGGCATCCACGGCGGCTTTAATGCGATCGACCATCTCTTCGGTTGAGACAATCTCTTTATTCGGGCGATGGCCGCAGCGTTTCGCCCCCACCTGATCTTCGATGTGCAGCCCTGCCGCACCGGCTTTACTCACCGATTTCACCGTGCGCGCCACGTTAAACGCCGAGGCGCCAAACCCGCTGTCGACGTCCACCAGCAGCGGCAGCGAGCAAACATCCGTAATACGCCGGATATCGGTCAGCACATCGTCCAGCCCGGTGATGCCTAAATCAGGCAGGCCAAGCGATCCCGCCGCCACGCCGCCGCCGGAGAGATAAATCGCCTGAAACCCGGCCCGCTGCGCCAGCAGTGCGTGGTTAGCGTTGATGGTGCCTGCAATTTGTAGCGGGGATTCTTTGCTCAGCGCCTGTCGGAATGCCTGACCCGGTGATTGAGTGCTCATGCACACCTCTTTGTTGTTTAAATGTTATTTTTGCGTAACAACAAAAGAGCAAGCGATGTGCCAGAACGACCGCGTCAGTTCACAAAAATAAAAACAGAAGAATATTGATAATAAAATCATGCCGTTGAATATATTCTTTCTCGCCATATCGCTTAAGCATGAGGGTAAAGCGCTTCAGCTAACGTTTAAGAGATTGTTTCACCCTCTGTTTTTGAAACATCAATGAAACACAACTACAACAGATCAGGTCTCCCCCATTTGAGTGCGTTATCATGACCGATAACTTCACGCCCGCTGCGAAACCGGTTATCTGGACCGTCTCAGTGACGCGCCTGTTTGATCTGTTCCGCGATATCAGCCTTGAGTTCGACCATCTGGCGACGATTACGCCGATTCAACTCGGCTTTGAGAAAGCCGTGCAGTACATTCGCCAGAAACTGCTCACCGAACACTGCGACGCGATTATTGCCGCCGGTTCGAACGGCGCGTATCTGAAAAGCCGCCTCTCGGTGCCGGTCATTCTGATCCGTCCCGGCGGGTTTGATCTGTTGCAGGCGCTGGGCAAAGCACGCCGCGTAGCCGACCGGATCGGCGTCATTACTTACAAAGCGCCGCTGCCTGCGCTACAGGAGTTTCAGAAAAGTTTTCAGCTGCCGCTTGAACAGCGCAGCTACGTCACTGAAGAAGATGCCCGTAGCCAGATAACCGAATTGAAGGCCTCCGGGATCCGCGTGCTGGTCGGCGCAGGGTTAGTCACAGAGCTCGCCGAAGAAGCGGGGCTGTCGGCGGTCTTTCTCTATTCTGCTGCCACGGTGCGCCAGGCGTTCAGCGATGCGCTGGATATGACCCGATTTTCCGCTACCGTCCGCAGCAGCGCTCAACGCGACACCCTGCGTACCCGCTACGGCCTGGGCGATCTGGTGGGTGAATCAGGGATAATGGAACAGCTTCGCCGAACGATTCTGCTTTATGCGCGATCCCCGGCGGCGGTGTTAATTGAAGGCGAAACCGGCACCGGGAAAGAGCTGGCAGCGCAGGCACTGCATCAGGAGTATTTTGCTCACCATCGCCCACGCGCGGGCCGTGGCTCGCCGCCCTTTGTGGCGATTAACTGCGGGGCGATAGCGGAGTCGTTGCTGGAAGCTGAGTTGTTTGGCTATGAAGAAGGCGCATTTACCGGCTCACGGCGCGGCGGACGCAGCGGCTTGCTGGAAACCGCCAACGACGGCACGCTGTTCCTCGATGAAATCGGCGAAATGCCGCTGCATCTGCAAACGCGCCTGCTGCGCGTGCTGGAGGAAAAACGGGTGACGCGCGTCGGCGGGCAGCAGCCGCTGAACGTTGAGTTTCGTGTTATCAGCGCGACGCATTGCGACCTGCAACAAGCCGTCGCCGAGGGTCGTTTCCGCGCCGATCTCTTTTTCCGCCTCAGCGCTCTGCGTCTGCGCTTACCCGCCCTGCGCGAGCGTGGCGACGATATCGCGCTGCTGGCGCGGCGCTACCTGACGCAATCGCTGGCGGCGCTGGATGCACCGCTGAGCGACGCCCTGCAGCGACGCATCGCGCTCTGCCTGCCGCCGTTGTTGCGCTACGCCTGGCCGGGCAATATTCGCGAACTTCGCAACCTCTGCGAGCGGCTGGCGCTGCTGCTCAGCAGTGACATGATCGGCGATGAGCGGGACCTTCCCGCACTTCTGCCAGAACTGTATGACGCGGAAAATACGCTCACAGTTTCACCATCAGCCATTGACGCACTGGCGCAGTGTGGCGGCGATCGCAGCGCCGCCGCGCGTTATCTGGGGGTCAGCCGCACCACCTTCTGGCGACGGCTGAAAGAGGAACAGGCGCGCTAAATCGCCACCAGCCCGCGAACCCCCTGCGCCTCCATTTCATCACCGCGCCCGCGCTGGATAATCGCCCCGCGAGACATCACCAGATAGTTATCTGCAAGCTCAGCGGCAAAGTCATAAAACTGCTCCACCAGCAGAATCGCCATGTCACCGCGCCTGGCGAGACTTCTGATCACCGTGCCAATCTCTTTGATCACCGACGGTTGAATCCCTTCGGTAGGTTCATCAAGAATCAGCAGTTCCGGGCGACAGGCAAGCGCGCGGCCAATTGCCAACTGCTGCTGTTGCCCGCCAGATAAATCCCCGCCGCGTCGCTGCTTCATTTCACGGAGCACAGGAAAGAGCGCATAGATCTCTTCCGGTACCGCTTTTGCGTCACGCCCGGAGAAACGCGCCAGCCCCATCAACAGGTTTTCCTCTACCGTCAAACGCGGGAAGATTTCGCGCCCCTGCGGCACATACGCAATCCCCTGCTGCACGCGCTGATGAGGCCTCATCCCGTTAATCACCTTCCCTTTCCAGCGGATTTCGCCAGATTTTGCCGGAATGACGCCCATCAGACATTTCAGTAGCGTGGTTTTGCCCACGCCGTTTCGCCCTAACAGACAGGTGATTTCCCCCGGCGTGGTGTCGAACGATAAGCCACGCAGAATGTGGCTGCCGCCGTAATATTGATTAAGATCCTGAACCTGCAACATATTAGCGCCCCAGATAAACGTCGATAACCTGCTCGTTGGCCTGCACGTCACGCAACGATCCCTCCGCCAGCACCTGCCCCTGATGCAGCACCGTCACGTGGTCGGCAATACTTTCGACAAACCCCATATCGTGCTCAACCACCATCAGTGAATGCTTTCCTGCCAGCGTCCGAAACAGTTCGGCGATGTACTCTGTTTCCGCATCCGTCAGCCCGGCGGCGGGTTCATCCAGCAGTAACAGATGCGGCTCCTGCACCAGCAGCATGCCAATTTCCAGAAACTGCTTTTGCCCGTGAGATAACAACCCCGCGGCGCGCTGGCTGGCGTCGTTAAGACGCAGTAGATGCAGCACCTCATGGATGCGATCCCGCTGCTCGCCGCTCAGTTTAGCGCGCAGGCTGTGCCACACGGATTTATCGTTTTTCTGCGCGATTTCGAGGTTTTCCAGCACCGTCAGCGCTTCAAAAACAGTGGGTTTCTGAAACTTGCGGCCAATCCCCGCACGGGCAATCTCAACAGGGGATAAGGTGCGCAGATCGATAGTCTGATCGTAAAAAATCCGCCCGTTATCAGGCTGGGTTTTTCCGGTGATAACATCCATGAGCGTGGTTTTTCCCGCGCCGTTAGGGCCAATCACACAGCGCAGCTCACCCACGCCGATGGACAACGAGAGATCGGTTAACGCACGAAAGCCGTCAAAGGTGACGTTGATCTTTTCCAGTTGCAGCACCGGGTCGGTTTTTTCGCGATAGCGGTCCTGTGGCAGCGGCTGGGTAAAAAGGGAATCAGTCATGCTTCCTCCGTTTGAGCAGGCCAATCACGCCGCGCGGTAAAAATAGCGTCACCAGAATAAACATCAGGCCGAGGAAAAAGAGCCAGTAGTCCGGGAATGCGACGGTAAACCAGCTTTTCGCGCCGTTTACGATGCCCGCGCCCAGTACCGGGCCAATCAGCGAACCCCGTCCGCCGAGCGCCACCCAAATCGCCGCCTCGATAGAGTTAGTGGGCGACATTTCGCTGGGGTTGATAATGCCCACCTGCGGCACATACAGCGCCCCCGCCAGGCCACACAGCACCGCAGACAGCGTCCAGACAAACAATTTGAATCCACGCGGATCGTATCCGCAAAACATCAGGCGATTCTCCGCATCGCGCACGCCGGTCAGCACCCGGCCAAACTTGCTGCGGGTGATCGCCACACCGATCGCCAGCGCTCCCGCCAGCAGCAACACGGTGGCGATAAACAGCGCGATGCGCGTGCCCGTCGCCGATACCGGAAAGCCCAAGAGAGTGGTGAATCCCGTAAAGCCGTTATTGCCGCCAAAACCGGTTTCGTTACGGAAGAACAGCAACATTCCAGCGTAGGTCAGCGCCTGGGTCATGATCGAGAAGTAAACATCTTTGATACGCGAGCGGAAAGCGAAGTAGCCAAACAGCAGCGCCAGCAGGCCAGGCACCAGAATGATCAGGCACAGGGCCCAGGCAAAATGCTGCGTACCGGCCCAGAACCACGGCAGTTCCGTCCACGAGAGAAACGACATAAAGGCGGGTAAACCGTCGCCCGAGGCCTGGCGCATCAGGTACATGCCCATCGCGTAGCCGCCCAGGGCGAAGAACAACCCGTGCCCGAGAGACAAAAGCCCGGCGTAGCCCCACACCAGATCCAGCGCCACGGCGACAATCGCATAGCACAGAATTTTGCCTATTAGCGTAAGGGTGTAGGTTGAAACCGCCAGCGGATGTGCCGCAGGCAACAGCGCCAGAAAGGGCAGAATCAGCAGCGCGATGAAAATCAACGCGCCGAGTGCGCCCGACACACGCGGCGCGCGGCGGGCTAAAGTCAGTGTCAGTGGCTGGCACATCAGTCAATCACCCTCCCTTTGAAGGCAAACAGCCCCTGTGGACGCTTCTGGATAAACAGCACGATCATCACCAGGATGGCGATTTTCCCCAGCACCGCTCCAAGCTGCGGTTCGAGAAACTTATTCAACACGCCCAGACCCAGCGCGGCTACCACGGTGCCCGCCAGTTGCCCAACCCCGCCGGTCACCACCACCAGGAAAGAGTCGATAATGTAACCCTGCCCCAGCTCCGGCCCCACGTTGCCCAACTGTGATAACGCCACGCCGCCCAGCCCGGCGATGCCGGAACCCAGCCCAAACGCCAGCATATCCACGCGCCCGGTCGGCACGCCACAGCAATCTGCCATCCGACGATTCTGGGTGACCGCACGCACGTTCATCCCGAGACGCGTTTTATTGAGCAGCAGCCAGGTCAGCCCCAGCACGCCCGCCACGAAAATGATCACCGCGATACGGTTATACGGCAGCACCATATTCGGTAGCGCGTTCCAGCCACCGGACAACCACGCCGGGTTCGCCACTTCCAGGTTCTGCGTACCAAATATCACGCGCACAAGTTGGATAAGCATCAGGCTGATTCCCCACGTCGCCAGCAGCGTTTCCAGTGGACGCCCATATAAATGGCGAATAATTGTGCGCTCCAGCAGCATCCCCATGACGGCGGTGATGGCGAAAGCCACCGGCAGCGCCGCCAGCGGATAAAGCGCCAGCCAGTCCGGTGCGTAACGGGCAAACACGTCCTGCACCAGCCAGGTCGCGTATGCGCCCAGCATCAGCATTTCTCCGTGCGCCATATTGATGACGCCCAGCAGGCCGTAAGTAATGGCAAGACCCAGCGCCGCCAGCAGCAGAATTGAGCCCAGCGATAAGCCGCTAAACGCCAGCCCCAGCCACTCGCCCCATTTCAGGCGCTGCTGGATCTGTTTCAGGCTATCGGCCGCCGCATCGCGTACCGCCGCATCCGGTTCGTTTTCTGGCTGCGTGAGACGATACAGACTCGCCTGTACCTGCGGGTCGCTGGCCTCGCCCAGTAATTTCACCGCCTGTAAGCGCTGAGCCGGGCGGCTATCGGTTAACTGTAATCCGGCGACCGCGATCCCCAGCGCCTGATGTACATCGTCATTCTTCTCTGCGGCCAGACGCTGGCTGAGGAACGGCAGTTGATCCGCCTGCGCGCTGGTCTGCAACGCCTGCGCTGCCTGTAGCCGCACGTTATCGTCCGGGCTCACCAGTTGATGTGCCGACAGCGCGCTGGCAACCAGCCCACGCAGACGGTTATTCATGAACACTTTTTTCGTATTACCTACCGGCACCGCATCGCCCTCCAGCGGCGTAAGCTTGCCCTGTCGCTGTGAAAAAAGCTGCCCCTGGGTGTCCATCACCACCGTTTCACGGCTCAACGCCTGTAACAGCGTCAGGCGAGAGGCGTCCGGCGTTTGCGCCCATTGCTGCAGCAATTGCGCCTGCTGACTGCGGTTCGCCTTGCCGTAATCTTCGGCGGGACCGGCCAGCGCCGAGGTTGCTATCAACAGACAGCTAATAAAAAGAGAGCCTAAAATTTTCATCGTGTCGGTGTCTTCTTTTGTGGCCCGACTGCATCGGGCCAGCCAACCGTTGGCAGAGGCGCCATCCGCCCCTGCCGCTGCGATTATTTACCGCCCGTCTTCACCGGACTTTCCGATTTTTTATCATTGCCCGGAATGTACGGGCTCCACGGCTGCGCGCGCACCGGTTGTTCGGTCTGCCACACCACATTGAACTGCCCGTTATCTTCGATTTCACCAATCATCACGGGTTTATGCAGGTGGTGGTTGGTGGCATCCATGGTGAGGGTGAAACCGCTCGGCGCGGCATAGGATTGGTTCGCCATCGCTTCACGCACTTTATCGACATCGGTTGTGCCCGCTTTCTCCACCGCCTGCGCCCACATGTGGATACCGACATAGGTCGCCTCCATCGGGTCGTTGGTCACCACGGTATCGGCGTTCGGTAATTTATGCGCTTTGGCATAGGCGCGATAATCCGCCACGAATTTGGTGTTCACCGGGTTGCTGACCGATTCAAAGTAGTTCCATGCGGCAAGGTGGCCCACCAGCGGTTTGGTGTCGATGCCACGCAGTTCCTCTTCGCCGACGGAGAAAGCCACCACAGGCACATCGGTAGATTTAATGCCCTGATTTGCCAGCTCTTTGTAGAACGGGACGTTGGAGTCGCCGTTGATGGTAGAGATCACCGCCGTTTTACCGCCTGCGGAGAATTTTTTGATACTGGAGACAATGGTTTGATAGTCGCTGTAACCAAACGGCGTATACACCTCTTCAATGTCTTTATCCTGAATACCTTTTGAATGCAGGAAAGCGCGCAGAATTTTATTGGTGGTACGCGGATAAACGTAGTCAGTGCCCAGCAGGAAGAAGCGCTTCGCTCCGCCGCCATCTTCGCTCATCATGTACTCGACTGCCGGGATCGCCTGCTGATTCGGCGCCGCCCCGGTGTAGAACACATTTGGCGACATCTCTTCGCCTTCATACTGCACCGGATAGAACAGCAGGCCGTTCAGTTCTTCAAATACCGGTAGCACCGATTTACGCGACACCGACGTCCAGCAGCCAAACACCACGGCAGCTTTATCCTGGCTCAGCAACTGGCGCGCTTTTTCCGCGAACAACGGCCAGTTAGACGCCGGGTCAACCACCACCGGTTCCAGTTTTTTACCCAGCACGCCGCCTTTGGCGTTGATTTCATCAATGGTCATCAGCGCCATATCTTTCAGCGGCGTTTCTGAAATCGCCATCGTGCCGGAGAGCGAGTGCATGATGCCGACTTTAATGGTGTCTGCTGCGTATGCCTGTAACGAGAAGCCCATGCTCAAAAAAGTCGCGGAGAGGGCAAAAGCTTTCAGTAAAGAACGTCTTTTCATCACTAAACCCCTAAATAATATTGATTAATATCTCCGCATATGCGGAGCGGGAACGTCTTACAACCTGGCCTGCTGGAGCCGGTGCAGGGTAATTTTCCTGACCTCGGCTTTACTCTGTGAAATGTGTTCCGTCAGCAGCCGCTGCGCCTCTTCCCTTTGCTGACGCAGCACCGCCTGCAAAATGCGCGCGTGCTCCTGATAGGTGGCCTCTACGCGGTCCTCGCGGGTGAAGTCGAGATGGCGAATAATGCGAATCTTTTCCGTCAGCTCGATATGCACGCGCACCATTTCTTCATTGCCGCTGGCGCGCACCAGCGTGGTGTGGAAAGCTTCATCCTGACGTGAAAGGGTTTTGCCCGGCGCCATGCGCGGGGCGTCTATCCAGAAATCCACCAGCGGCGCGAGGTGGTCCTTGCATATCGCGAGCGGCATGTCGCACAGGCGCTTTACCGCTTCACACTCCAGTACGATACGAAAGTCGTACAGCGCCTCGAACCACGCGAAATCAAACGGCTTCACTTGCCAACCGCTCCGGCTGTACACCTGCACGTAGCCCTCCTGCTCGAGACGAAACAGGGCCTGGCGCACCGGTGTACGGCTGGCGGACATTCGCTCTGAAATTTCGTTTTCGCTGAAATGCTCACCGGGCATCAGGCGAAAATCGAAGATGTCGTTTTTCAGCGCGTGATAAATGCGCTCGCCCAGGCCGGGGCTACGTTTGCTGCTGTCCATGACGCCTCCTTACGCCAGCCACAGCAGCGCATCACCGGGGCTCACCGGATGCCCCGGCTGACAACCGATGCGTTTCACGGTTCCCGCCTGAGGTGCGTGAATAGCCAGTTCCATTTTCATCGCTTCGACGATGATCAGCGGCTGCCCTTCCGTTACCTCATCGCCCGGTTTCACCAGCACTTTCCAGATGTTGCCGTTCATATCGCCAGTCACGGCAAACGCATCATCATCGGCGTCCTCACTGACGGGCTGGCGTGGGCGTTCCGCCTCGGTGATCTGTTCATCTTGTTGCCAGCGCGCCACTTCGCTTTCAAAGGCCAGTGCTTGCTTCTCACGGAAGTCACGGATCGCTTCGGCGTTGACGTCGAGAAAGCGCAGATGTTCAGCAAAATCGAATTCACTCTCTTCGATGCGCACGGCGGCGCGGCCTTCGCGGAAATCATCACGCAGTTGATTGAGTTCGCTTTCGCTGACCGGATAGAAGCGCACCTGGTCAAAGAAGCGCAGCAGCCACGGTTCGCCCGCCGCGAACTGACGGTTTTTGAGGAATTTGTTCCAGATAGGTAGCGTGCGCCCCACCAGCTGATAACCGCCGGGAGAGTCCATGCCATAGATACACATATACATGCCGCCAATGCCGACCGTACCTTCAGCGGTAAAGGTGCGCGCCGGGTTGTATTTCGAGCTCAACAGGCGGTGGCGCGGATCAATCGGTACCGCACAAGGTGCGCCGAGGTAAACATCGCCCAGCCCGAGGATCAGATAGCTGGCATCGAAAATCGTGTCACGCACTGCCTCGCGGCTCGCCAGCCCATTGATGCGTTGAATGAAATCAACGTTATTCGGCAGCCACGGCGCACTGGCGCGAACCGTATCCTGATAGCGGCTGACGGCATCCAGCGTGGCGGTGTCTTCAAAAGCCATCGGCAGCCAGACGATGCGCGACGGGACTTTCATTTCGCTGACATCGCCCATGTGCGACTCCTGCTCCAGCAGTATCGCCACCAGCGCCTGCTGACTGATTTCACGGCTGTCGTAGCGCACCTGTAATGAGCGCACGCCCGGCGAAAGTTCTTTAATGCCCGGATGTGATAAATCGTTAAGTCGCGCCATCAGCAGATGCACCCGCAGGCGCAGCGCCAGATCGAGGACGTTGTCACCGTATTCAATCAGGATGTAATTATCCCCCGCCTGGCGATAGACAATGGCGGGCGTGGTCGCGCTGGCAGGCAGCGACACCAGCGCCGCCGCCGAGACACCATCACGCGCGGCCAGCGATGGCACGGCAAATGTCGCCTGTTGGCTGGACTGGAGTGTATCGATCGTGCGATCCATCGCCTTTTCCCGTGCGACGGCATCGGCCACGCTTATCGGGTAGAAGCGAATCGTGTCGCCCGGCTTCACCTGCCCCACTTTCCACAGCTCCGCTTTGGCAATGGTGACCGGGCAGACAAATCCCCCCAGGCTTGGTCCATCGCGCGTCAGGATCACCGGGAAGTCGCCGGTAAAGTTAATCGCACCAATGGCGTATTCGCAGTCATGCACATTGGAGGGATGCAGCCCGGCTTCGCCGCCGTCCGGGCGGGTCCATTCCGGTTTTGGCCCCACCAGGCGCACGCCAAGGCGGTTAGAGTTGTAATGCACCTGCCATTCACTGGCGAAAAAGTCATCAATCGACTTTTGACTGAAGAAATCCGGTGCGCCGTGCGGGCCATATAGCACGCCGATACGCCAGCTATCGCCATACTCTGGCACCAGCGACGCCGCCAGCGCCTGCGGTTCGCTCACCGGCGCAGGCGTAGTGCAGGCAGTCAGTTCCGGGCGCGAAACGGGCAGCAGATCGGCAACTTTCAGCGTGCGTCCGGCGTGGCCGCCAAACTGCCCCAGGGCGAAGGTGGAACGGCTTCCCAGGTACTCCGGCACATCAAAACCGTTACGCACCGCGAGGTAAGCACGACACCCCGCTTTGGCGCGCCCAAGGCTCAGGGTTTGTCCACGTTTAACCGTGACCGGCTGCCAGAGCGGCACGCGGGTCTCGTCAAGCAGAGCCTGACAATCTGCCCCGGTAAGGGCGATCACCGCGTCCGTGTGGAAACGTAATACCGGCCCCTGAAGCGTGAACTCCAGCCCGGCGGCGGTATGATGGTTGCCGACAATGCGGTTCGCCAGTCGAAAGGCATAATCATCCATCGGCCCGGACGGCGGTACGCCAATATCCCAGTAACCGAGGCGTCCCGGATAATCCTGAATGCTGCTCCAGGTGCCCGGTTGCAGCACTTCAATCACCGGCGATTCTGCTGCCACGTTATCAAGCCAGCGAGTCCAGACACTGCCCTGCGTGAATGCCACGCTTGACGTTATCTGACGCAGATAATCAAGATTGGTGGTAATACCGTGCAACCGCGTGGCATTCAGCGCCTGCGTCAGTTTCGCCAGCGCCGCCTCGCGGGTATCCGCATGCACAATCAGTTTGGCGATCATCGGGTCGTAAAATGCTGAGACTTCACTGCCCGTCGCCACGCCGCTATCGATACGAACGCCGTCCGGGAAGACCACCTCGGTCAGCACGCCGGGGCTCGGCTGGAAGTTTTTCAGCGGGTTTTCCGCATAGATGCGCACTTCCATCGCCGCGCCCTGCGGGGCTTGCGCCAGACGAGCCCAGTCGATGCTTTCGCCCGCGGCGACGCGCAGCATGCACTCCACCAAATCAAGCCCGGTAACGCACTCGGTTACCGGATGCTCCACCTGCAAACGGGTGTTCACTTCGAGGAAGTAGAACGCGTCCTGTTCGGGGTCGTAAATAAACTCCACCGTACCTGCGCTGCGGTAATTCACCAGCTTGCCCAGCTCAACGGCGGCCTTCAGTAATGCTTCGCGCGTGGCCTGCGGCAAATTCGGCGCAGGCGTCTCTTCAACCACCTTCTGATTGCGCCGCTGAAGAGAGCAGTCGCGCTCGCCCAGGGCGACAACATTACCGTTGCCATCACCAAAAATCTGCACTTCGATATGACGAGCGCGATCGATACAGCGCTCAATAAACACGCCTGCATCACTGAAAAACTGTTCGCCAAGACGACGCACGCTTTCCCACGCCTGTACCAGCGCCTCGCGATCAGCGCAGCGCGTCAGGCCGATACCGCCGCCGCCCGCCGTGCTTTTAAGCATCACCGGATAGCCAATTTTCTGCGCCGCGTTTAGCGCCTCTTCAATAGTGTCCAGCAACGCGGTACCGGGCGTCATTGGCACACCCGCCTGTGCTGCCAGTTCACGCGCCCGGTGCTTTAACCCGAACTCGCCAATCTGCTGCGCCGTCGGGCCGACAAACGCGATACCCGCCTGCTCGCAGGCATCAGCAAACGCCAGGCTTTCCGAGAGAAAACCGTAACCCGGCCAGATAGCCTGCGCCCCGCTTTCCTGCGCGGCGGCGATGATTTTGTCGATGCGCAGATAGCTGTCGCTGGCTTTCTCTCCGCCCAGCGCCATCGCAATATCCGCCTGTTTAACGTGTTCCGCGTTTTTATCCGCATCGGAATAGACCGCGACGCTGGTCACGCCGAGCCGCTTTAAGGTACGAATCGCACGGCAGGCAATTTCCCCCCGGTTGGCAATCAGGACGGTGTTAAACATGATGCGTCTCCTTGCGGCCAACCCAGTGGCGCCAGCCTTTAAATTCAGTGATATCGATGGCGTCACATAACGCCGCCGGTTCGCAGATAAAGCCTTTCACCCAGCGCCCATCGGCCAGTTCCAGCGAGCCGATACCTAGCGGGGCGGGAATTTCAGCGACAAACTCGCCAAAGCGCGCCAGCGGGATATCCCACAGTTCCACCTGAATCGCCGCGCCGTCGGCGTCACGCGCAATGCCTGGTTTTGGCGGCTGCGTGTTGGCCAGTGCATAGAGTCGGTAGCGAGCGGCGGTTTCTGTCGCCTCAACAAAGGCGGCATCGCGCTGAGTCAACTGGAAGTTGAGCGGCATGCCGCGCAGATGTGCGCCGACAACAGCAACGCGAACGTGATGCGCGGACGGCGGCAACGATGGAGAGATAGCCGGGAAGGCATGCCCGGTTGCGCCAAGCGGCAGAGCCAGCTGTTGCTGCCAGCGGCGGCCAAAATCGGCCAGTGCACGGTCATGCCAGGCCGGGGCGAGCAGCGTGATGCCAGCAGGTAAGCCATCCGCACGGAACGGGGCCGGCAGCGCCAGGGCGCTGAGATCGGCAAGGTTGGTGAAATTGGTGTACGTGCCAAACTGCGAATTAAAGCGAATGGGTTCGCGCGCCATATCCGCCAGGGTGTGTATGGTCGGTGACGTCGGCACCACCAGTGCATCAACCCCGGCGAGCGCGGTCTGAATTTTGCGTGCCAGCTCTGCCCGCAGATATTCGGCTTTAAAAGCTTCAACAGCGCTGTAGTTCAGGCCAGCGGCGATGATGGTATGAACCGTAGGGTCCATCTGGTCGGGATGATTCAGCGTGTCACCCACCGCGGCGGTGCGCTCGGCCACCCACGGGCCCTGGTAAAGTTGTTCCGCCAGTTGATAAAACGCCGAGAAATCGATGGGCTTTAGGGTCACGCCGCTTTCGCGCAGCGCGCCGAGCGCCGCCTGCCACGCCTGCTCTGCCGCGCAATCGTCAAAGAACACCAGCGCATCCGGAATGGCGAGTACCGGATTTTGCGAAAAAGTCGCAGGCGCAGTGGCCGGGTTGATTCTGGAATAGGCATCCTCGGCGTCGAACCCTCCGGCGATCGTGGCGACCTGCCAGGCGTCATCTACTGTCAGGGCAAACACCGAAAGCGTATCGTTCAGACGACAGGCCGGGAATACCCCGGTCGCTGAGAGCCAGCCTTTGGTCGGCTTCAGGCCGACAATATTATTAAACCCGGCAGGAACGCGGCCTGAACCGGCAGTGTCGGTACCTAATGAAAACGGCACCAGCCCGCGCGCTACCACCGACGCAGAGCCAGAGCTGGAACCGCCGCTCACGTAAGCCGGATTAAATGTATTCGCGACGGCCCCGTAGGGAGAGCGCGTGCCCACCAGACCTGTCGCAAACTGGTCCAGGTTCGTTTTGCCGATCAGAATCGCGCCCGCCGCTTTCAGTTTCGCTACGGCGGTGGCGTCATGTGTTGCGACGTTGGCAATCGCCGGGCAGGCGGCTGTCGTTGGCCACCCCGCGGCATCAACGTTGTCTTTAATCGCAAAGGGAATACCAAACAGCGGATACCGTTCTGGCTGCTGTTGGTAATGCGGCAACAGGGCGTCAATTTGTTCGCGAAGCTGCGTTTCGCTGGCAAGCACGATCCACGCATTATCCTGCGCAGTCAGCGACTGAAGATGGTCATTTAATAAGGCAAATACGTTGTCACTATTACGCGCAATGGCCTGTTGCCATTCGCCAAGTGTTTTTCCGGTCATCACTGCCATGTTGGAATTCCTGTTGGTATACAAGATGGAATTCATATAGCAACTGGCATGCCAAATAATTAATGCATTGTTTTAAAACAAATTAAATAATTTTCTTTATTGTTTATAAGAATTAGCTGCACCTTTTCAGAACATCCACGAGCGATAACTGTGCAAATATTCATCAGTAAAAATAATGACCAATACGGGCAGCGAAAAGATATTCCAATGAGCAAAGAGCTCACCTTATTAACCTGACGCAATGCGATCCGCGCTGAAAAAACCGCAATTAATCACGTAAACCGCCACGGTGAAGAGGAATTTCAACTAAGGTTTTCATCAGGTTGATTTCAGCGCTCCTGCTGTTTGTCGAAATGGAGAAAACCGATGAAGAACGTTGCTGCGCATCCTGTTGCGCGCCATACCCTGACCTTAAGCGCTCTGCTGCTGGCCTTTGCCGTCCAGGCGCAGGAGGAGTACCCGGCCTCCCCTGATATTCTGCTTGGGCCGCTGTTTAATGATGTGCAAAGCGCGAAACTCTTTCCCGATCAAAAAACCTTCGCCGACGCGGTGCCTAAAAGCGACCCGTTGATGATCCTCGCGGATTACCGCATGCAGAAGAGCCAGACCAGCTTTGATCTGCGCCACTTTGTAGAGATGAACTTTGCGCTACCGCAGGCGGGCGAAACCTATGTGCCGCCCAAAGGGCAAACGCTGCGCCAGCACATTGATGGCCTTTGGCCGGTGCTGACCCGCACCAGTGAAACGGCGGAAAAGTGGAGCTCCCTGCTGCCGCTGCCAAAACCCTATGTCGTGCCCGGCGGGCGCTTTCGTGAGGTTTATTACTGGGACAGTTACTTCACCATGCTTGGCCTTGCGGAGAGCGGGCACTGGGATAAAGTGGCCGATATGGTGGCGAACTTCGCTTATGAAATCGACACCTGGGGGCATATCCCCAATGGCAACCGCAGCTACTACTTAAGCCGTTCACAACCGCCGTTTTTCTCGTTGATGGTTGAGTTACTGGCAAAACATGACAGCGACGCGCTGAAAACCTATCTGCCGCAGATGGAAAAAGAGCACGCGTACTGGATGGACGGCGCGGAAAGTCTTCAGCCTGGCGACGCCAATAAGCGGGTGGTTAAACTGCGCGACGGCACCCTGCTCAACCGCTACTGGGATGATAACGATACACCCCGACCAGAATCGTGGCTTGATGATGTGACCACCGCGAAGAAAAACCCGAATCGACCCGCTACGGAAATCTACCGTGACCTGCGCTCCGCCGCTGCATCAGGTTGGGATTTCAGCTCACGCTGGATGGATAACCCGCAACAACTGGACACCATTCGTACCACCAGCATCGTGCCCGTCGATCTGAACGCGCTGATGTTTAAAATGGAAAAATTGATCGCTGAGGGGAGTAAAGCCGCGGGCGATACGGCGAAAAGTCAACAGTATGATACGGAAGCTAACGCACGCCAGAAGGCTATCGAAAAATATCTGTGGAACGATAGAGAGGGCTGGTACGCCGATTACGATCTGAAGTCGCACAAGGTGCGTAATCAGCTCACTGCTGCCGCCCTGTTCCCGCTGTACGTGAATGCCGCCTCACATGAGCGAGCGACGAAGATGGCAGCGGTGACGAATAGCCGGTTGTTAAAACCTGGCGGCATTACCACTACCACCATTAACAGCGGGCAACAGTGGGATGCGCCAAACGGTTGGGCGCCATTGCAGTGGGTCGCCGTAGAAGGGTTGCAGAACTATGGTCAGGAGAAAGTGGCAATGGATGTCACCTGGCGCTTCCTGAGCAACGTTCAGCACACTTACGATAAAGAGAAAAAACTGGTGGAAAAATATGATATTACCTCCACCGGGACGGGCGGTGGTGGCGGTGAATATCCGTTGCAGGATGGCTTTGGCTGGACCAACGGCGTGACGCTGAAGATGCTGGATTTGATTTGCCCGAAAGAGAAACCATGCGATACGGTGCCGGATGCGCCGGTGCAGACGGCGAAGTAAAGCACCCTCACCCCGCCCTCTCCCTCAGGGAGAGGGAGAAAACCAGCGCAGATCTGCAAAATCGGTTCGGTCGGTCCCCTCACCCTAAGAGAGAGGGAGAAAACCAGCGCAGATCTGCAAAATCGGTTCGGTTGGTCCCCTCATCCTAAGAGAGAGGGAGA